>NZ_OY763408.1:1200000-2400000 GCF_963667405.1 uncultured Sphaerochaeta sp.
TTAGGCTTAGGATAGGATCGTCAGCCCCTAGATTAAGCAATTCATTATCTATATCTAGAAGCTCCGATTGTGGAAGTAGAAGCGATCGTAGTGATACGGGAACATTGCTTTGATCCAAAGGAATTATTCTGAATGAATTGATTTTGTCTAATAATCGCTTTCTCAATTTTCGTTTAAATATTCCAGAAAGATTATCGTAATCAAAAATCATTCTCTGAATGTTTTCTTTTAAGATTGTTGGTATCCAACTTTCTTTGATTTTCTGTAGGATTGCTTCTCTTTTTTTGAACAGTCCAGCTACCTTTTGCATCATAAGCGAAAGCTCTGTACTTTCCTTACGAATCAATTCTTGAGGAATCTGTTCCGCTTGAATTGTTTGTACAATTTTGCATAATTCATTTAGAGACAATGAAATTTCATAAGATGGCTGTAGGTTCGAACAAGCTAAAAAATCTCTGATTAAAGAAAAAGTTCTATTCACGGTATCGTTAATCACATTCAGCTCATCAATACTTTTAGTTGTACTTTGTTGAATTTCTTCATCCCATTTATCAAACTCGAATTTTCCAATAAATGAGGTCTTTATTGGTTGGAACTCTTTTGCAGAGAAATAAAGTGTCTCAAATCCAATTTCAATTGCTTTTAAATCTTCTTTCGTAAGGAAAGCAATCTTATCGAAATCCAGAACTATAGAAGATAAGTTCTTGTAATTGGTATCTTTGATTTTAAAGTACTCATCTATCATCTGATATAGAGACATACCATTCAAATTAATTCTATGAAGTCCTGCATAGTATGCAGAAAGATATTTAGTATTGGTATCAAGAACGTCTAAGGAAATGGAATCTTGAATAGTTTGGCAATGCTCTCTATTCATAGCTTGATCAAGTTGTTCTATAAGCGAACTTTTTGAAGCTTTATTAGAATGTAATTCAAGCAAGAACTGTGACAAATTCGCCTTACTCAGATTTCTATAAACTACTTTTAAGGCTGCCATTTTTTCAGCAACAAAAAGAACTCGCTTTCCTTCAAGAAGTGCATTTACAATAATTGAGGTGATCGTTTGGGATTTACCAGTGCCCGGAGGCCCCTGCAATATGAAGCTCCGTGTAGCTCCAGATGATGCTTTAATGGCTTTAAGCTGTGTTTCATCACATGTTAATGGAGTCTTCAACTTATAAAAATCATAATCATCAATTTCTGGTAAAGTTTTTTCATTAAATACTTTACTATTTATAAGGGCCGAGACAACCTTGTTTTCTTTGAGCTTCGTCGCACGATCTTTTAAATCCTTCCACATTACCATTTGCCCAAATGAGAAAAGACCAAGATAACAGGTTTTCTGACAATCCCAATTAGGTATATCTCTTATTGCATTCTGAACAAGAGCGAAAATTTTGGCAATATCAAGTCCAGACTCATCAGAAGGTAATGAATAGATATCAAATCCTGGAGATTTTTTATAAAAAATACTCATCATTTCAAAGAATGTGATGTTAATCTGTGGTTCTTCATCATCCCGGATCATAATTCGATAATCATTAGATCCTTTTTTTATCAATGTTACAGGATATAAAAGCATAGGAGCATGTCTCACAATATCTTTATCTTCTTCAAACCATTCGATGTGTCCAATTACAAGGTAAAGGGTGTTTATCCCGCCTTCAGCAAGATCCTTTCTAGACTGTAAATATATAGTTGATAGCTTTTTCTTCAAATCTTTTTCTGAAGCATCAAGAGGTAATAAATGATTTACACTCTCAATCATTTGGGTGAAAATTTCTGCATGTTGTCTAATTTCAGTACATCTATAATCAGTAATTGGAGCACTAATTCGCTTATGAGTCAAAGAAAACTCATTTCCAGCCATTAACAAGTTTTCTAATTTATTTAGATCAGGAGCAAGAACTTGAAAGGTTTTACTAGCTAGTCGCATAGCTAGTAATGGATTTCTAGTCGTTAATTCTAAAAGTTTATTGCTCCATAATCCGATTTTGTCTTTTTGATCTTCGACTTCAATAAGTTCAGCAGTAATATCTACCGGCTCATCGTAGATATTCGCAAAACTTGTATTCACAGTCTCTGGTTCAACATATATAATTTCACCATTCTCAGAAATCTGTTTGATTGGGAATGGAAGAATTCCGTCCAATCTAGCAAAAGCAATATCAACGTAATAATTAAAATCGAGTGTTTCTAAATTTTCAGTTCCTTTATTTTTAGCTTCAAGAAATGAAGCCGGTTTCTCACCATTTGCCATTGTTGGCTCAATAAGGATCATATCCTGATCATTTCCTAGTGTTGCTAATGATAAATTTGAACTATCGCTAGAGAAAACGAAATAGTCACAAGATTTTGACAAGCGTACTCCAATGTAGGCATGAGAATTAGTAATTATTACCACTGGACGTAGGCCAATTGCTTCAAGAACACTAGTAAATAGAAGGGACATATCAAGACAATTCGCACTTTTCTGGCTGATAATTTCATCAGAGAGCCTAATTCTTTGTCCTTCAGAAAAGCTTGGTAGCATTTCTATGTATCCTATATGTTGTGAAGCAACAGCTTCGAATACAGCAGCTATCTGATCAATGACTTTAGACTTATCAGCTGATTGATATGCATCAAAGTTATCTCTACCAGTGGCTTTGAGCAGAAATTTCCGAGCACAAGCAACAAGGTCAAGAACTTCCTGTGAATTTGGTGTTATAAAAATCGGCAGTTCTTTTGCTATTCCACTCCACTGGTTGAATGGTTGTACAGTATATTCCGAAATCCTTGTTTCAAGAATAATTCCGTCACTAGTCATCAACCTTGCATAGCATCTACCCTCAATTTCTTCTGTCAATGATCTGATTTCATTAGGTTTTAATTTGAGTTCTATTGATCCTTTCACTTCGGAAGAGTAGGAGCTGCATTTGCCTAGCGTCTTTAGATGTATATCTGATACGGATTCGAAACATTCTGTAAGTGAGATTCTGATTTGGAGATTTGTGACTTTGTCTTCAGCATTATTCTTAACTCGGTAATGCAGGAATAATGGTATTTTAGACCTAAATTGTGAATAGCAGAAATTTGTTCCTGGTGTTAATTGAATCTCAAATTCCGGTCCAATTGTCTCTTCCATATCCAATTGCTCGTCCATAAATGCTCTCCTAACCAATTAATCGTCTTTCAAAATACAAGACTTGAGCATCTACATTTCCCAACTACATGAAACGGTTGCCTAACAAGTTGTACGAACTGATAATTAATCTAGTTAGCTATAAGACGCTTTTTCTATTTTATTTGTTTAGTATAAAACTCATTTTCAGTAAATAATAGTCGAAAACGAATTTAGACATGACTAATAGATACAGTTTATTATAATAGCACAATCGCGCCCATCAAGGACCAGTCTTCGGACTGGTCCTTTGTCATCTCAAGGCGAGTGCTACCGTGTGAAGGTAGCACTCGAAAGACCCTAACTACAATTCATGATGCGAACATGCAAGATAGTACAGCCGATGAATAGCAGAAAACCTGATAGTAATTGCTTCCTGTAGATATGAATAGGGAAGCATTAGGTATTGATCCTGTGATGTTCCCACTCATAACGACTGGTTCAATTCTTTTCTAATAGAAAAAGCTGCGGAATTCAATCCGCAGCTTATGATGATCTGTTTGTGAGAGATGCTAATTGCGAATTACCGCATCGAAATGTACCACCAAGTAAGTATGTGTTCCCACTTCTATACCTTCAAGTGTGTCTCCATAATTCAGTTTGGTATCAAATTGTCCTGCAGAAGGACGGCCTGATGGAAGTGTCTCGTACCCCTGAATTTTCACCGCTTCAGAAGTTTGTTTCAGCCGCATGTTATCCCCGAGAATGATATTCAGTAATCCATCACTCTTCTCATAGGTAACCGTTGCCCCTTCAACCAGATTCTGTCCAGCGTAAATTGAGTGCACGGTTGTTTCATCATAATTGCCGCTTGCGTCAATGTAGAACCACCAGGAGCTGCCTGCTCCCGCAGAATTACCCGCAAACGCAGTTTCCCCATGGCCTACGAAGGGATCCTCACCGTTATTGTCTTCCACCACCGTAAGAGGTGCAAATACATCTACATAAACATCAATCGGTGTGCAATACCCAGCAAAGAAACTCTCAACGAAAGGAACCACGTTGTATTGAATGGCATAGAACCAGGCGCCTTTCCCTTCATATCCAGGCTCTTCGTTTCCTGCAGCATAAGCAGTCTCACCAGCAAGGGAAGTACCATCGGTCAATCCTACACTATCTTCAATGAGGGCTGCATGAATGATGAAATAGAAATCGCTTTTGATGATTTGTCCGTATTCATTCACAGAGATTCCTTCTGGTATTGGAATGATGAATTCAACAGAATCAGCATTGATCTGTTCCTGTGAATACGTCATCTGTCCAGGAGCTGGTCTCTTGGAAGGGAGATCACCTGCGTTCACATACAGTTCCATATGAACTTCTTGAAGGTCAGCAGCATCATTTGTATCAATGAGGATATGGAAGTTCGTGGAATCGTTGGTGATCGTCACTGTACCGGCATCATTGTTTTGTCCTGCCCATAGGCCATAGGATTGTGCATAGTACCCTGTGATGAACTCCTCCATTCTCTGCTGAGTGAAATATTGGGTTTTTTCTTGCCCGATTTTCACCCGTACCGCACCGGCAGGACCCTCGATTGTCTGTTCAACCCCCTGATAATCCTGGTAGGTATAAGAAACAGAATCCCCAGATTCCAGCACATTCCCATCCACATCATAGAAGACAAGATCAGTGAGAGGAATAAACTCCATCGGGACATCTGGATTCAAAACATATGGATCCAGATCTACTGTATATTCTCTCAAGAAAAGGAAGGAATCAACCTCAAGGGATATGACATCCCCTTGTAGCCCCACGTAGGGAACAACGGGGGGAGTGACCACCTGCTTGGTGGCAATTGCAGGAGCAGGTTTGCCCCGGCTCGCGAGCTCATTGGCTGCATAGGTATCGATGCTGCCAAAATCACAGCCAACCAATGCAATCAATACCGATAGTGACACTAAAAGTATCAGTTTACTCATCCTGTGTTTCTTCTGCATACCAATGACCTCCTTGGTAATAATAGCTCTCAACTCTGTGAATACACTCTAACATGTGACTTATGACATGTCAAAAAAATGTAGTAGTGTATAGAAGAAATACTTATATAATTGCAAATTAGTAGTTCACAAATGTATGCAGGATTTTAATACCCATGAAAAATTTTGAGAAAAGACATTAGGTATGACATATATTTATGGATAAGAACCGAACAAACCAAACAGGAAAAATCACTTGGATCCAGTCGTTGCCGAAGGGTCGAAGCCTTGGACTCGCATTCATTTGCTTGTTCTCAAGAATTCCTCAGTAAACTCACCCCAGATAGGAGTATGTCCAACAAGAATTGTTCTGGAATGGCTATTCAGTAAAACAGAGGGAAGACACAGTATCAAAGGTTCCCATTGGTACTGGAGCTAATGTCTTGGGTAAATGCCTTGCATCCGTTTTCAACTGTCTTCCATATTGAGATAAATACCACTCTCAACATTTTGTATTTGCCGCCCAATACAACAATGGTAACCGAAGGATTCTCCCCCGATTACCATAGTCAGAAGTTTATTGGATCTGTCGTTATATCAGCAGACAAACTCTCCACTGCCACCAGCTGAAGGATACCTGTTCAGATCATAGGGTGAGAAAATGCCCCTCTCTGTTACGATACCGGAAATCAGGTGGGGGGGAGTCATATCAAAAGCAGGGTAGTAGCCTTTGATTCCCGTTCCCTCAATGGCAGTTCTCACTCCCATAGCCTGGAGGGAGAAATCGGGATCACGCATCTCAATGGTTACCGTATCATAGGTGGGATGCCCGATATCCGGAGCACCGCTGACAAACAAAGGAATTCCGAAGTGCTTGGCACAAATGGCAATCTGGCTGGTCCCCACCTTATTGAACACATAGCCATCGCAAGAAATTGCGTCGGCAGCACAGGTAACCACATCGACATGCTCATTGGCCATGACAAAAGCCGGCATGTTGTCCGTGATGACCGTGGTATCAAAACCCATCTCACTGCAAACCGTTGCCGTAAGCCTGGCCCCCTGGAAATAGGGTCTGGTCTCCGGGCAGAACAGCTTGATGTTGTTTCCCCGCTGCTTGCACACCTTGAGCATCATGCCCACGATGGTCTCGGCAAAACACTGCGTCATGACCGTCCCATTCTGGGGGAACATATCCACCAGATACTCAGCGGTTCTCGCAATCTTGTTGTATCGGGCATTGTTCGCCTCCACTACATGCTCGCGAATTGCGATATCGACAGGGATTCCCGCTTCAAGGGCTCTCTCAGCCACTGGAATGCACGCATCGGTGACCTGAATCATCCTTGTCTTGGTAGTTGGGCGTGCATCAGCGATGGTGTTTGCTGCCTTTTTGAGATAGGCAAGCTGTGCATCCTTGGCGAGATTCCTGCACTCCCAGGCAGCCAAAGCCATGCCCATCGGGGCTGCAGTATAGGGACCGGCACTCTGGGTCACCATATCCCTGATCGCCTGCATCACCTCGGTATGGTGCTTGCACACCACAAAGGCCTTTCTTGCAGGATAGACTCTCCTGTCCAGGATTCTTACTTCACCAGCATCATACCAAGCAACATTCTCATACTGAAGCATGAACGCAAGGTCTTTGTCAGCTCTTTCCATGATTTCGACTCCTTAGCAACACTTGTATTCAATTCCTATGGTCTTGAACCACTGTACCCATTTTTGCTCAATTTCGCTATCGGTAATGATCATATCCATCGAATCGATGGTGGCAATGCGATGCACCCCGGACCAACCGAATTTCGTATGATCCGCCACCACATAGCACTTCTTCGACTGCCTGATCATACACTCCCGTATCCGGGCCTCTTCCTCATTGTGATCGGTGAGGCCGAACTTGACATCAACCGAAGGAGGGCTGACAAAACAGTAGTCGGCACAATACTTCTCCAACGTAGCGATTGCATTGGGCCCCACCAAGGACCCATTGAGCTTGCGCAGGTTCCCCCCTACACAGATGACCTCGATATTCTCAGAATCACCAAAACTACCTGCCGTGGAAATGGAGTTGGTGATGACCGTGACACGCTTGTTCATCTCCTTGATCTTGTTCGCTATGTAGCAGGAGGTGGTGCTGGAATCCAGCATGATGCAACTGTCTGCGGTGATGAGTGAAGCGCAGAACGCACCAAAACGCTGCTTGATGCCCGGCAGCATCATCTGCCTGAAACACTGCGGGGCGGCCAGATCACTCTGATGGATGCGGTATGCCCCCCCATGGGCTTTTCTCACCCCGATATTCATATCCACGATCTTGTTCAGATCCCTGCGTATGGTTTCTTCGGTGACATTGAAACTCGTACTCAGGTCCTTGATCATGATGAACCCGTTGTACGGAATCTGGTTGATGATGCTCTGTATTCGTTCCTTGCTCTTCATACTCAACAAATATACCACCCAATTGTTGGCAAATAAACATTTATTTGCGGAAATATGGAAGAAAATCTGTTTACTCCCACAAATATGGGGAAAAAGTTTGGTTTTGGCCAAAAAAAATATTTGACTTGTGCACAAACAGAGTCAATACTGATAGACGAATTGCAATGTTTGCTCATGAAAGGAGTGGGAAATGAAAAAGATTTTGATGGTGCTGTTGGTGATTGCTGTTTCTCTTTCTTGCGCATTTGCCAGTGGGGACAAGGAATCATCTGCCAAGAAGACCGTGACTGCCGCCCTTATCACTAATCCCAAGGGAACGTCCGTTTTCATCAATGAAGGAATTGCCGGCTTTGAAAGCGCTTGTGCAAAATGGGGGATCAAGGGCACCGTTGTTGAGTGCAAAGATACCTCTGAGTACGAATCGAACGCTCGTGCAGCAGCCAATGAGGGGTACGACCTTATCCTGGGTGCTTCCTGGGAAGCAGGTTCCATCATCAGTGAACTTGCTGAAATCTACGACGACATCGCGTTCGGCATCATCGACACCATGGTGGATTCGCCGAAAGTAAAGTGCGTCAACTACTATGAAGCCGAAGGCGCCTATCTCATTGGTGTCATCGCAGCCCTTACTGTTGACGGAGCCAGCCACAACTACGGCTCGATCAACGTAAGCCAGAGCGCATCCTCCTTCAAGTGGAGATACGGCTTTGCACAGGGTGTCCTCTCGCTCGACCCGAAAGCCAAGTTCACCTTCAACTACGTAAACGGCTATTCGGAAGTGGCTCTTGCAAACGAACTTGCCCGCCAGCAGTATGAGAAGGGATGCCTCTTCATCAACAGCTGTGCAGCAGGTGGCGACACCGGCACCTTCCAGGCTGCACTCGACAAGAAGTTCTACACCGCAGGCCAGGATGTTGACCTGACCAGCAAGGACAACCCGTACATTGTCACCTGCCAGCTCAAGGGAGCAGGCGAGTCGATCGCATACCTCATCGACCTCTACATGGAAGACAAGTGGAATTCGGACAACGAGACCCTTGGTGTTGCAGATGGAGCCATCGGTGCAATCTGGGCAACCAAGGATTCTGAGATCACCACCCGTCCTGCACAGCTCTCCGATGCTGACATGGTCATCATCAAGCAGGCTGTCGAGGATATCAGAAGCGGCAAGATCAACATGCGTGACATGCCCGAGGAAGTAGCTGGAATCATCCCTCTTATCTGATAGGGAATCATACGTTTGCTAGGGCAAAGCGACACCCGTCGCTTTGCCATTCTGTAAGATAGGTGTGCACAGTGCTGGTAGAAATGAAACACATAACCAAAACCTACGGGGCTTTGGTTGCAAACAACAGTATCGATCTTACGCTCCAAAAAGGTGAGATACTTGCTGTGGTAGGCGAGAACGGTGCCGGAAAGAGTACCTTGATGAAGATACTCTACGGCCTGGAAGCGTACGACAGCGGAGAAATCCTGATCAACGGGGAAAGCAGGAAATTCCGCTCCCCGCATGATGCCATAGACAGCGGAATCGGCATGGTACAACAGCACTTCATGCTGTTTCCCCCGTTCACCGCCGCAGAGAACATCGTCTATGGGCATGAACCGAAGAGAAAGGGAATCCTTTTCAACCGTGCAGAAGCTTCAGACAAGGTGAAGGAGCTGTGCAAGCGCTATGGCATGTACATAGACCCCAACGTCAAGGTTGCCGACTGTCCGGTAGGCTTGCAGCAGAGAATCGAGATTCTCAAGGTCTTGTACCAAGGTGTTGAGATCATCATCTTTGACGAACCCTCGGCGGTACTTACCCCGCAGGAAGTGAAGGAACTGCTCAAGACCATCAAGGACCTGAAACAGGCAGGGAAGTCCATCATCCTCATCACCCATAAGCTGAGCGAGGTCATGGCGGTAGCAGACCGCGTCATGGTCATGCGCCTTGGCCAACTGATCAAGACCATGCCCATCGGAGAGACAAGCATTGAGGAAATGAGCTTTCTCATGGTCGGCCACAAACTGGAAACACGGGAAATCAAGAAGATAGGGCAGGGCAGTGCCGTCTTGAAGGTGGAGCACCTCACCCTTGCAGGCTCCGGCGAACGAAACACCCTTGATGATGTGAACCTTTACGTACGGCGCGGTGAGATCGTCGGCATAGCCGGCGTCTCTGGCAACGGACAGAGCGAGCTCATCCAGTGCCTGACCGGCATCCTGAAATTCCAAGCCGGAAGCGTCATCATCAATGACCAGGATGTATCGAATCGTTCGGTTCAGGAGATCAGGGACAGCGGATGCGCCTGCATTCCCGAGGACCGGTACTATTGGGGAAATGCAGCAGAAGCCACCCTGGTGGAGAATGCCATCATGTCCCATTACAAGAAATCAAACCTGATGCGCTATGGGATTTTTCACAAGAAGAACACCCGGAAATTTGCAAATGACTGCATGGCTGAGTTTGACGTCAGATACTCCTCCGACCGGCAGGCCACCCAGGAACTCTCCGGCGGCAATGTCCAGAAACTCATCGTTGCCCGGGAGATCTCCCAGCACTCTCCGTTTCTCATCGCGGCAGAACCGACGCGTGGCATAGACATCGGAGCCATTGATTTCATCCATGGGAAGCTGCTTGAGAAACGGGAGAAAGGAGACGGCATCCTGCTCATCTCTTCTGAGCTTACGGAAATCTTTGCACTCAGCGACAGGATCTACGTGATGTATGAAGGAAAAATCGCCGGAGAATTCTCCCGTGAGGAAGCAACGAGTGACAAGGTCGGCCTGGTGATGATGGGAGGAAACCTCAATGGATGAGTTCAAGAAAAGAAAACTGGTTGATGATGTCGCCTCCCCCATGATTGCCATCCTGGCAGGTCTTCTGGTAGGGGCCATCGTGATGCTTCTCACCGGCACCGATCCCTTGTATGCCTACGCCCAGATGTTCTCCAAATCGTTTTTCAAACCGTACTACCTTGCCGAAACGCTTGTCCGCAGCGCTCCGATCATGCTCAGCGGTGTAGCCGCCGCGGTGGCTTGGAGAGCAGGGTACATCAACCTTGGCATGCAGGGCCAGATGTGCGTCGGCGGCCTTGTGGCCACCATCATGGCCATTTACCTGCCGATGGACTCCTGGTGGGGAACAGCCTTGTGCTTTCTTGGTGGCATGACCGCCGCTGCCTTGTTTGCCCTCATTCCCACCTATCTCGATTACAAGTTCAATGCATCGCTGATCATCACCACCCTGATGCTCAACTATGCGATCAACCATGTCACCAACTACTTTGTCGCCTATCCCATGCGCGACCCGGCCGGGGACGGCATGGCCCAGCAGTCGGTGCAGATAGCCCAGTCCATGCGATTCTTCCGATTCTCCAACAAGAATGCCATGAACAGCAGTGTCTTTGTGGCAGTCCTTGTTGTCGTGCTCATGTACTTTGTGTTTACGAAAACCAAATTCGGCTATGAGTCGAAGATAACCGGACTGAACAAGCACTTTGCCCAGTACGGCGGGATCAAGAGCATGAAGACGATGTTCCAGACCATGGCGCTTTCCGGGGCACTCAGCGGCTTTGCCGCCTGCATAGAGATCTTTGGCGTGCGATACCGGTATGTGAACTGCATGTTCAGCAGTACCGGCTATGCCTGGACAGGGCTCATGGCAATGCTCATCGCCGGCTACAATCCCTTGCTGACCCTTGTGTACTCCATCTTTCTTGCGGGGCTGAACATCGGAGGTACGGCACTGCAGAGAACCGTAGGGGTTCCCATGCAGATCGCCGATATCATCCAGTGCTGCATCACCCTGTTCGTCTCGGTCAGGATTCTCCACGAATTCAAGAAGATGCATGCAAACAAAACGCCCATACCTGTCGGATCAAGGAAAGGAGGTACCGCATGAACGACCTGTACCTTGCTGCAGTCATCAATACGACGTTTCGCTATACCACACCCGTTCTGTTTGCTGCGTTGGGCAGTCTCTTCTGCACCAAGGCCGCTGTCTTCAATGTTGCCTTGGAAGGGCAGTTGCTCGCCGCCTCGTTTGTGGCAATCGTGGCGAACTACTACACCAACAACGCATTTATCAGCATGTTGGCGGGAGTAGGGGCGGGAGCCTTCATCGCCTGGATCGTTGCCGTCTTCCAGATAAAATGGAAGGTGAGGGATATGGTGGTCGGAACTGCCATGAATTTGCTGGTGCAAAGCGTAACAGCCTTCCTCATGCAGGTCATCTTCGGTTCCCGGGGTACGGTACAAGGCTTCGGCATGGTCCCGCTTACCAAGATCGACCCCACCTTTCTCAAGTTCTCGCCCTTCCTGTACCGGATGTTCGAGGACCTGAGTACGATAGACTACCTTGGGTACATTGTAGCCATCATCATTTTCCTCTATTTCTACAAGACCGTCAGTGGCTTTCATCACCTGTCTGTCGGGATCAGCGGTACCGCTGCCGACAGTCTGGGGATCAACAGCCAACGAATACAAATACGGGCTGTGGTGATATCCGGGATCCTGTGCGGGTTCGGTGGCGTAGTGCATGCAATGGGCAATGTCACGGTGTTTGCGGAGAACATGACCAGTGGAAGGGGCTTCATAGCCATGGGCGCTGCGAGTATGGCCCAGTCACACTCCCTTGTAGCCATTGCCTCTTCCCTGTTCTTCGGCACCATGCTCTCTCTTTCCAAGACGTTGCAGGGGTACATCAACTCCTATTTCACTGAAGCTATTCCCTATCTCTGTACCGTACTTGCCATCACCATCTATGGAGTGATCATCTCGATCAAAAAGAGAAGAGCTCTCAAAAGACTGTAAGGAAGATTCATGAACTACCAAACCATACGACAAGAAATCGTTGACTATGCAAAACGGATGTACGACGAAAAGCTGGTGTCCGCCACAAGCGGGAACATCAGCGTACGCCTGCCCGACAGACCTGATGCCTTTGCCATCACCCCGGGCTCGGAGAGCTATCTGCGCATGACAGCAGAGCGGATCGTCATCATGACCATTGATGGCGAGCTGCTCTCCTGCCCCGAGGGGGCGCACCCCTCATCGGAGTGGCGGCTGCACGCAGAACTCTACCGGAGAAAAGAGCAGGTGACTGCCGTGGTGCATACGCATTCGCCCTATGCTACCGCCTTTGCTTCGGTTCGGGAAGAAATCCCTCTGGTACTTGCAGAGATGCAACCCTGGTTGGGTGGCAGTGTTGAGGTAGCCCCCTATGCTGCACTCGGAACCGTGGAGGTTGCACAGAACTCCGCCAACACGATCGGCACCAAAGGCGCGTGCCTTATGGCCAATCATGGGGTGGTGGCAGTAGCAAATTCCCTTGATTTGGCGTATGTTCGTGCATGTTATGTAGAGGATGCAGCGAAGATCATCCATCTTGCACGCTGCATCGGAACACCTTGTGAAATAGCAATGCGCTGAGGAGGCAACCCATGATTTCCGGCAAACCCTATGAGTTCTACTACAAGGCTGCAGAGTATATCCGAAAGCGAATAGGCTTTACCCCTGAGATTGCCATTGTTCTGGGTACCGGCTGTGCCCCGTTTGCCCAGCGCATCGAGAACCCGATCGAATTTCCGTACGCAGACATCCCCAACTTCCTGGTCACCACCAATGCATCCCATGCGGGCAAGATGATTGCAGGAAGCGTGGGGGGGAAGCAGGTCATCTGCATGAGCGGACGCTTCCACTACTACGAAGGGTTCAGCATGGAAGAGCTCGATATTCCGGTGCATGTCATGCATGTCCTGGGAGTGAAGACCCTCATCCTGACCAACGCAGCCGGGGCTGTGAATCCCGATTATGAGCCAGGGGATGCCATGATCATAGAGGATCATATCAAGCTCAATATGGGCAGTCCGTTGCGCGGCCCGAATGTTCCCGAGCTTGGACCACGGTTCTTCGGGGTCTCCGACCTCTATACCAAGGCTCTCAGGGAGATTGCCCGCACCTGCGCCAAGCGCGCTTCGATCAAGGTTCATGAAGGCGTCTACATGTTCTTTCCCGGTCCCCAGTTCGAGACAGCGGCAGAAATTCGTGCGGCCCGATTCATGGGTGCAGATGCCGTAGGCATGTCCACCGTCACCGAGGCCCTGACTGCAGCCCACTGCTCCATGAAGTTGCTTGGTGTTGCCTTGATCACCAACATGTGCACCGGTGTCACCTCCGAGCATGTCGATGGTTCTGAGGTTGAGGGAGTCGCAGCACAAGCTGCGGATGGATTCAGTTCCTTCCTGCTCGATATCGTGCAAAGCATAGAGGGGTAAGCCATGTCACTGTTGTTCAGGAATGCAGCCATCCTTTCCACCAGAGAGGGCAAGTTTGAGGTTTTGGAACATGCCTATCTTGGGGTGGAAGGGGATAGGATTGACTATATCGGCACAGAGATGCCAACCAAAACGTATGCACAGACCAAGGACATGCATGACAAGGTCCTGATTCCCGGACTGATCAACTGTCATGGGCATTCGGCCATGAACTTGCTCAGGGGGTTGGGAAGTGACCTTCCCCTGCAGGAGTGGCTTGGCATCATGTGGCCCATTGAAGACAGGATGACGGATGCAGACTTTTCCAGCGGCATGGATTTGGCAATCCTGGAGATGCTCAGGTGCGGTACCACAAGCTTCTGTGATATGTATATGCGTTCTACCGTTACCCAGGCCAGCATTGAAAAGAGCGGAATCAAGGCAAACCTAACCCGGGTGGTGATGGGAGGCTCGAAGGATACCGAGTATCGTTCCTACCAGAACAGGCTTGAGGCCTTGGCTTTTGCACGGGACTATGACGGTGCCTTCGATGGCAGGCTGCATGCCGATTGGTCGGTTCATTCCGAGTATACGATTGATCCTGAGATCGCACGCAAATGGGCTGAGGAGACAACCTCACTCGGCGGAAGGTTGCATGTGCATATCTCAGAGACAAAACGTGAGCATGAGGGATGCATTGAACGGTATGGCATGACGCCTGTGCAATGGTTTGAGGAGCGGGGGTACTTCAGGATTCCCACCTATGCTGCACACTGTGTCTGGTGTACTGAGGAGGACCTCAGGATTCTCAGAAAGCATAACGTCAGTGTGGTCCACAACCCCGAAAGCAACATGAAGCTGGGCAGTGGGTTTGCTCCCATCCCCAGGATGCTTGAGCTTGGTATCAATGTAGCACTGGGTACGGACGGAGCGGCAAGCAACAACAACCTGAATATGTTCGAGGAGATGCATCTTGCTTCGGTCATCCACAACGGCTATACGCTGGACCCTGTCATCATGAAACCCGAAACTGTCCTGTCCATGGCTACCCTCAATGGGGCAAGTGTGCAGGGCAGACCTGACACGGGAAGTCTTGAGGTGGGGAAGAAGGCTGACATCGTTGCTGTCAATCTTGATGCTCCGCACATGAAACCTTCCCTGAACCTGATGGCACTGCTGGTGTATTCGGCACAGGGCAGCGATGTGACGATGACCATGGTTGACGGGAAGATCCTGTACGAGGACGGTGAGTATCGTACCTTGGACAAGGAAAAAATCTATGCTGAGTTTGAGCAGTCGGTAAAGCGTCTCTACCATTGAGGCAACAGGTGCGTACAAAAACAAATCTTACGTTGGGGCTGGTCCAGGGATTCTATTGGATGGCCTCGTGTGTGTTTGTCTCCTTTTTGGTGAGACTCCTTCGTGGTTATGGATACGGCGACTACCAGACGGGTATTGCGCTGACGTTCTCATCGCTTGCCTCACTGGTCATCCAGCCGCTGGTCGGAAGATTGGCTGACAGCGTGCGTTCGGTGAGGAAGTTGCTGATCACCTGCCTCTTGATCGCCTGTGGTTCCGCCCTGCTGCTTGATGCCTTTCATGACTATCCGTTGGTGGTCTACCTTCTGATCCTGGTCATCTTCGGCTCCTTCAGATCGCTTGTCTACATCATAGACCTCTGGAGTCTTGCGGTCAGCAAGGAGTGCGACGATTTCTCCTATGGATTCACCCGTTCCTTCGGTGCCGTCTTCTACGCAGTCAGTGCGGTGTTCTACGGCAGTGCCATCGATAGGTTCGGTACGGGTATCATCATTCCTTGCTTCTGCACCTTCTCCATGCTTGTAATCGTCATGACCTTGTTTGTACATGCTCCTAATGGCATAGCACTGTCAGAGATTCATGAAGAGTCGCTGCCTGTCCTGGAGGCTCTGAGGCTTCTTTTCAGCAACAAGGCATATGTGGTGCCGCTTGTCTGTTACACCTTCTCTGAGATGACCAGCATTGCAAACCAGAACTATCTGACAAGGAAATTCGAGGTTATGGGCAGCGGAGATTTCTTTACGGGTCTTGCGCTTTTGACGATGGGTATGTTGCAACTGATTCCGCTTCTGCTCAATGCTCAGATCACCAGGAAGTTCTCCCCGCCATTCTTGTTGCTTGTGTGTTTCATCGGCCTGAATCTGCGCAACGCCATCATGGTATTCTCAACAACACCCTTGGGTACGGTGAGCAGTTATCTGACTGAACCCATTGGCTTCGGGCTGTATATTGGAACCATCCTGTACTACATGAACAGCATCCTTCCTCCGAAGGTGCGTTATCTGGGGATGACGCTCTATGCCGCGCTGACTGCAGGCCTTGGCGGGATGGCCGGCAATTATTTGGCCGGCATGCTTTCCAAGAGCTACGGCATTCTTACCATGATGAAGTTCCTTGCAATCCCTGCATTGATCGGCTTGGGTATCTATCTCATCTTCTATCCGGGCAAGGTAACCAGGAAAATTGTATAGCAGGGAAGGACTCTTGGAGAGTTTTCGAATCAATGGGGCTGTTCTTCAGTCAGAGAATGGTTTGCTCGAAGCATCTGGGCTTTCTTGTTGCATGTATGGGGTGAGCAAAACACGGTTTGGGCATGCAAGTGAGAGCGAATGAATCTCATTATGAACCATTCTCTGTAATCTTAGGCTTCAAGTGCTTCCTCGTCTTCTTGTTCTTCATTCTCATCACGTAAATCAACAGGTGGAAGCTCTTGGTCTCCCATGGATAATGACTGGTGGTAATCTTCTGCAAGCATGGTCCTATTGAATTCTGCAGTTGGATTGATTTCTTGCACCAACTGTTCCAATTCATCTAGAGAGATGGTGAAGAATTCTTTTCTTAGGTTTACCTTGTTAAGCCTGCACGCATTCAAGCGACGATGCAATTCGTACTCTAAACTTACTGCATCTTCAGAGAAAATGAAGCTATGCACATCAAATTTGAAGGGGACACTTGCATCCCCAAGTTCGTTTACTCGGTCCTGAGGATCCAATCTACGAGTCATACCGACTTTGAAAACATGATCTCCAAAAGAACCAAGATTACTGATGATGTATACGTTGCCGGCCTTGCCATTCTGAAGCTTGGTGATTTCATCTTTCTTTTCTTCAACCTGTGCGAGTTGGGCATGTAGCTCTGTCAATTTCAGCGAGATTTCTTCACGTCTAGGAGACTCAAGAGGTTCCGATTGCAATAATTCCTCTACCTTATGGATCTCTGCATGGAATTTTGATTCTTCAAAGGCAACTTGTTTCTTTTGTTCTTCCAGTCGCCTTCTCTCTTCAGCCTCCTCACGCATTTGTTGACGCAGAGCCAGTTGTTCTTGCCTGACCTGCTCCTTCTTGATGTAATACTCGTACTCGATTTTTACAGCATTCTGAAATAAATGTTCCAGTTCGCCAACAAATTTTCGCATGGTTCCAGCTATCTGTTGATTTCCATCGGATGCAATCGCCAAATACTTTGCAATGAGTGATTGCACCTGCAATAAGGCGGTGTCAAGTTTCTCGAATTTTAGGTTGTAGAGAATATTCTGTAGTTCTGAGCGTAAAGATATGACCATGAGTTTGTAAATCGCCTGATTCGCCTTTGTTGTGTAACGTTGTGCGTATTCTTCCAGCAGAGCGTCTATCTGTTTTTGATTTGCCCTAAACTCCTTTCGGAGCTCTTGGTAGTTCATATAATTGAGATTCAACATGACAGATGGGGCAATAGTCTCCAAATCAATTTTCTCTTCATCGGTCAGAGGTCTATAGTACATTGAAGGTATTTCGGTTTCATGAAATCGTGCTACTGCATGTTCCACTGCAGTATAGAGTTCTTTTGCTCTTGCCAATTTCTGTTTTTGATTGTCTGACCGTTTTTCCAGCTGAGTATAGCTTTGTTCCAAGCGCCAATGATCACCCTTCAAACTTGCAAAATCATCTTTTACGCGGATCAATTGTGATTCAACACTATCGATGGTATCTTGCAACTCCTTTTTCTTCTTTTGGGCGGTTTCCAAATCCTCTATCCCAAAGACGGTAATCCGATGGTTCGCCGTTGAGATATCCTCTTTCATCCGAGAGATTTTCTTGAAAAGTATAACCAACACTATGATAAGTGCCGCGATAATGGCTAAGAGTATGAAACCGAATTGCATAGGGGACCTCTCATTCGATAGTTCTGGCTCAATCAGGATCGGTTCGGTTTGAACCGTCTCGAAAGCGTTTTCCGAGATGGGCTCCATGATGTTTGAAATAACAATTTGTTCACTATTTCCCGCACTCGGCTCTTCGACAAGAGGGGGTGGGGGGGTGAGTTCAAGCGTTTGTTCAATAGGCTTGTCTGGAGGCCTGATGTGATTCTCCAAAAGGTTTGCAGCAGTGGTTTCGGAGCTTATCGAATCATCGATTTCCTCTGAGAGTTCTCCCAGATTTTGTACCGGTTCAGCCACAGCTGAAGATTCAAGCGTATCGATAGCTGCAGAGAACGGTGCTCCAGCACTATCCTCTCCATCGATAGGTATGCTTTCTGATTCTTCAAGATTTACTTCAGGAGATTGTGTTTGAATGGTTGGGTATACTTTTTGTTCTGTCACACATCCCTGAAGCGTTGCAATTATGAGAATGAGTATACTGGTTGAGAGGTACCACGCTTTATGTTTCATACTTTGGGTATCATCCTATCACAAATCAGGTGATGGGGAAGAAAAATGTCTATTGGCTATGTGTCTTGAACTCAATTTTTTGCAGGGTAGGCAAACTTCGTATTGTATGTACGGATGATGGTCATATCCAGCAACGCTTCACCGTGTAGTATAAAGGAAGGCAACAGTCTCCAGCGTAAATCACTATAGAGTATGTTGTCTTTCAGAATCGGTCACCTCCTGAAGTGAACTGTATGGTGATGTTCCCATCCAGTTCACCCCACATTGCAGTATCAGCAAGCGGGTAGGTGTACTATCTGCATGTTCTGGTTATGCAAACACTATCAAGATTCCTATCCTCCAGATTTGGGAAATATTCGATAGAGTATTTCTGGGTATCAAGGGTTTCTTCCACGCTCCTCACAGCAGGACTGTAGATAAAACACCCCCCTACCAAAAGCGAACACAGTATTTCCCTGTACGTGTTGGTATAAAGCGTTTGATCAGGATCGTGATTGATGATGCTTCTTCGGAAATGGTTGGAGAATGACATATGGGCTATTACCGTTCCCCATGTTTCGGGAAGAAAGTGATGATCAAACCAGTTGCCGCAAAGGATTTGATGCTCATTGCTGAAATACTGGTCAATGCCATACAGTTCTTTATACCCGATGTTCTTCAAGTAGGAGAGCAATTCATGGTTCTTCCCACAACCCAAATCAAGTATCGGTTGCTTCAGCACACGATCTTGCAAGTGCAGCAAGGAGAATTGGAAGCTCCCTGAATACTCTGCACAAGGAATGAATAGTTGCTCCAGATTCTTATTGTAGGTGTTCTTCTTGAGTACACTGATGAGCTTCTCCCTATGCTTTTGGACAATCGCCTCAAGAGCCTTCTCTTCAGTCACCCCACCTGCATCGAATGCCCGGAGTTGCAAGATGAATTCCCTGTATAGGGTATTGAGGGCATTGATGGTACGTGTCGAGAGGGATACATACTGATTGTTCTGAACGCATTCCATGACAAGATAGTTATATAAGGAACCAGTAAGACTCTGTATCTTTTCCTCGGTGTTTATGCACTGGTAGAGGTACAGATTCTCCCGAATGACCTTGATGATGCGTCTTTTTGTCTCTTCATTTTCAAGATACCCAATGATTGATTTCATAGTCCATTCCTATGTATTCGGATTTCCTGAGCTCCGCTCCTACCCTGAAGGACCTGGAGATGGAAAGAAGACTGCGAGAGCTCAGCAACAAAAGAGCGTACAGGCTACAAGCAAGACCATACCCATTGCACTACCTGCTTACAGCATCAGCTCAGGCAATTCTCCTGCTTTACACCTTGGCAGTAGAACTGGAGGTCCTTTTCAGGATCCGGTACAACAGCGATATCGAAAAGGCTGCAAGTGCGACAAAGATGGCCATCTTGGTGATGAGTGCGCCGATGGGCAGGACGATGCCGGCAGCCGACTGGAATGCTGTCTGTACACAAACCATGATACCCACCATCGAACACACAAAGAGCAAGATGACAAGCAGCTCATACCCCAAGGGCTTTCTGTTTCGAAGCAACTTCACCGTTGCAAAACAAGCCGGTGCGATGATGCCCATATCCAATACATAGGTTATTTCCGTCGTATAGTTTTCTATGAGGGCAAGCGAGGTCCCCTTGAGCATGGCTGTGATGATATCCGGCAACCATGCGACGATAAGGGCTACGCCGGAAACAATCAGAAACGCATGGATGGACTTGTAGGGCAGCCGAATTGATGAGTAGTCAGTCTTTTCCTGGGAAAGCAACCAGATCAGGGAAAACAACGTTCCCGCAAAGAGAGCAATGTAGGGCAGGTGCAACTCGTTGAATACCACACCGAACGAGAGGGATGCGGAGTAGTAAAGCAGCATAGCTATACTACTTGTGAGGATGGAGCGACTGAGTTTGTCTTGCTTTGCAATGTTTCTGATGAGAAAGAAGAGAAAGATCGGGACGACGACAAAAAGGATTGTTGCATCCGATGCTCTGAAAATGGGGGCCTTGAAGAAGGAGTCATTGGCATAGAGCCCATCCCCATAGAGCGTTATTGCAGTGCCATACTGGTTTGTATAGACATAGGGGGTTCCCCCGTCAGCGGAGTACAACCCCACTGATGCCACCCATACCGTCAGGATTAGAATGATTGCGCAGACCCAATGAATCGGATGAAATCTCTCGTTCATGCTATGTACTCCATGGAACAGGGTTCAGTAGGGACACGTGCTTATGCCAAACAGATCAAGCAAATCTTCTGCATCCTATCATTTCCGTTCTGCTTGTACCATGTTGCTATGGCAGTGCCGCATCAGATACTCCCACTTTTCTGTGATGGTGCACTTACAGGAATTCCTTCTTAGAGAAGAGAGGCAAGCCTATGGCGTGGGTGACCAGGATCCAAAAACCATCGAGGGCGATGTACCTGATGGGATTGAGGCAGTGCAGGGAAGAGAGCTGTGCAATCTGTCCCGTAGGATTCAGATCATACAGGAATTGGTGGGCCATATTTGTTCCATTTCCCTGTACAAGTGCTGAATTGGAGTAGATGCTCATAAGCAACATGAGCACTGCCAATACCAGGGTAGTGACTGCTGAGAGGGTGGAATGGCCTGCAAGCATTGCCAGCATGTGGAATATGCAGCCATATGCCACTGTCGTGGCAAGACCGAGCAGGAAATAGGCCGCTATGGTCTTGGCTGTCACATTGATCTCAAACAGCAGAATGCCCAGCACAAGGGTGAAGAGTACGGTTACGCAATAGAGCACCAACGCCCCCACCAGGTTTGCAATTTCCTGGGAGAGGTAGATGCTTCTTCTGCCCTTTCCTGTGAAGAGCTTGTTTCGGATGAACCCTTGTGCATAATCACAGCCGGTGGTCATGCTGATCAGGGCAGCTGCAGCTATTCCGTACATGACCAAGGGAAGAAACAGCACCCTGTCGATTTTCACGACGTAGTCCATGGCACTCTTTTGCATGGCAACCAGTGCAGAAGAAACCATCAGCATGAAGAGAATGGAAAGCCTCAACCACTTCATCCGGAACATCATGTAGATATCTGCGCGCATCATGATTTTTCTCCTACCAGACTGATGAAGTACGCTTCGAGTTGCTCCTGTCGTTCATGGCATTTCAAAACCTCAATGCCCTGCTCATGCAACAGCATGACCAGCTCTGTGACGCTTTTCTCGGTAGCTGCCTTCAGTTGGGAGTACGGCATCACGGTGCAGCGGATGGTGTGTTTGGTGAGGATTTCTCCAGCCTTTACCGGGTCGGAGACGGTGAGCAGCAGTGAACGCGTACACGTCTCAGCAAGTTCGGAAGCACTCATCTGGCGAACGATGGTTCCCTCATGGATGAAAATGTAACTTGTGGCAATCTTGGTAAGCTCTTCCAGGATATGGCTTGAGATCAGAAAGGTCACCCCTTGTTCACGGTTCAGATGCAGGATAAGGCTCCGGAGGGCGATGATTCCTTGTGGGTCGAGCCCGTTCATTGGTTCGTCAAGGATGAGTACCTCAGGATTACCCGCAAGCGCCATTGCCAACCCGAGCTTCTGCTTCATGCCCAGCGAGAACGCTTTGGCCTTTTTCGTTTTGGTTCCCTCAAGACCTACGAGCTTGAGCAGGGGTTGCACGCTCTCAAAGGATCGGACTTTCCTGATCCTGCACAGCTGTTTCAGGTTATCTTCTGCTGACAGGTCAGCGTAGAAAGCCGGAGATTCGACCAGGGCACCGATCTTTCTTCGCTCGATCTCCCCACTGCTCCTTGTCTTTCCCAGCAAGGCATAGTCGCCTTCATCCGGTCTTTGGAGGTCAGTGAGGATACGGAGCAGGGTAGTCTTGCCCGCACCGTTCTCTCCTACGAATCCGCAGATTTCCCCGTTCGCAATACTGAAAGATACATCTGATAGTGCCGTACAAGCTTTGAATCGCTTGCTGATATGGTGCACTTCAATAGCCATTTCCATGTCCTACAGTATTGCATGCGTTGGGCAAACAGGCAAAAACAAAGTGGAAAAGTAGTGCAGAATTATTGTCTATACAGGTAAGACTCCTTGACAAAATTATCGTAAAACGATAAATAATAGTTGAAAAACAATATAGGAGGCTGCTATGCTTCAACTATCCGGAAAAGGTTTGCGTCTGCTCATCTTCGTGTTTTCCCTCAGTATCATCCTGGGAGGACTAGCCATCCTGGGACTTGGCATCCATCTGGTCCTCAATGCGGTGCAAGGCGAATATACGTTGCCTCTGGTCTTCTCGGAGGGATTTCAGCTTGCCGTTGCCGTGAAAGCATCGAGTGTGGGGTCGTATGTGATGTACTCCCTGTTGCTTGAGGTTTGCCTGATCCTGGGACTGCTTGCACTCGCCTTGCTCAGAACAATGCTGGTAGGCCTGCACAAAGAGAAAGCCCTACCCAAGAATCTGCCTGCTTCGGTCAGACGTATGGGCATGCTGTTGTTGGTGCTAGCCTATGCTCGCCAGCTTCTGTTCCTGCTGGCTTTCGGCCAGGATTGGGGAGCTCTGTCAGGTCTTGTCTCCTATCAGTTCCAATTGCTTCCTTCCCAGGCACTCTATGCACTGTTGCTGCTTGTCTTGTCAGAGGTATTTGCCTATGGGCTTGGCTTGCAACATGAATATGAACAAACGGTATAGGTGATAGCATGGCAATAATCATACGGCTGGACCGGGTCATGGCTGACCGGAAGATGTCCCTAACCGAACTCTCGGAGCAGGTAGGTATCACCCTGGCAAACTTATCGAACCTCAAGACAGGGAAGGTGAGTGCGGTGCGGCTCGGTACGATGGAAGGCATCTGCAAGGCCTTGAAATGCCAACCAGGGGACTTGTTTGAGTATTGCGAAGAGGAAAGTGACCGATAAAATTTTACAGAATTGCTTTTTATCGATTATTTTTTATCTTTTCAGGTAGTTGCTACTATAAATACTTGTCAATAGCAATTAAAATGTGTATTGTTCTTCTCGAAACAAGTGAGGAGAATTTGATGAAAAACCTTTTGATCATAGGTGGAGTCGCCGCAGGTGCCACCGCAGCAGCTAGAGCTCGTCGTTTGGACAATGACGTGGAAATCACCCTCTTGGAAGCAGGAGCAGACGTGTCATTCGCCAATTGCGGGCTTCCCTACTACCTTGGACGGGACATTGAATATCGTTCCTCCCTGATTCTTGCCAGTGAAGAGACCTTCGACGACCAGTACAAGGTGAAGGTCCATACCCATACCGAAGCAACCAAGATCGACCGCGAAGCAAAGCAGGTGGTCGCACGCAACAGCAAAACCGGAAAGGAAGAGGTATATTCGTACGATGCATTGATCTTGGCCCAGGGTGGCAAGCCTGTTGTCCCACCGCTTCCCGGCGTGGACAAGAAGCATGTATTCCAACTGTGGACCCTTGCAGACATGGACAGTATCGACCACTACATTGAAGAGCATGAGCCGAAAAAAGCTGTTGTTGTAGGTGGCGGCTTCATCGGCCTGGAAATGGTGGAAGCGCTTACCAAGCGTGGCATCAAGGTGACATTGGTTGAGATGGCCGAGCAGGTGATGCCCAACCTTGAAGGCGAGTTCGCAGGCTTCATCACCAAGGAGCTGCAGGACTTCGGCGTACAACTCAAGCTCGGCAAATCCCTGAAGGCCATCGAGGATACGAAGGTGTTGCTCAACGATGGTTCTACCGTGGATACCGACTTTGTACTGCTCTCTGTTGGTGTACGACCTACCTTGCAGATTGCAAAGGACGCAGGGCTTGCCATCGGGCCCGCCGGAGGCCTGGAGGTCGACAGTGAGATGAGAACCAGCGATGAGTCCATCTATGCAGCCGGTGATATGGCTGAGGTGCGGCACACCGTACTTGGCAAGACCGTCCGCATGCCGCTTGCCGGCCCTGCAAACAGGCAAGGCCGACTGGCAGCAGAGAATGCCTTGGGTGCACATCGCTCCTACAAGGGTGTTTCCGGCACTTCCGTGGTAAAGGTGTTTGAGGCTGTGGCAGGATCGGTGGGACTGAATCTGAAAGCAGCGAAGGATGCAGGGCTTGATGCCGATGCGGTCGTGGTGCACAAGGCCAGCCATACCTCCTACTTCCCTGGTTCCGAAAAGGTGAGCCTGATGCTGATCTTTGACAAGAAAACCAAGCAACTGCTTGGTGCTCAGGCTGCGGGTAGGGTAGGTATTGATAAGCGGCTCGATGTCATTGCAACCGCAATGGCAGGCAGTCTGACCATCGACGATCTTGCTGAACTTGACCTTGCCTATGCACCTCCGTTCAACTCCCCCAACGGGCCGGTGAACATGGCAGCTTTCACTGCACAGAATCATCTCAGCAACTTCAGTCCCTCCATCCTTGCAAAGGATCTGGAAACCTTCGTACTGGAGAAGCAGCCGATCGCCATCGATCTCCGCGACCCCATCACCTTCGGCAAAGCAAGCCTGAGGGGCAGCAACAACCTCAGCCAGGCAATGCTCAGGGACAATCTGGACAAGATCCCCCAAGGCCATGCAATCCTGCTCATCAGCGATGACGGGCAGAAAGGCCATGTGGTGCTCAGGATGCTCAAGGGAGCAGGCTTTGAGGAGGTCTATAACCTCAGTGGTGGATACATCAGTATGGAACGTCATGCACGTGCCATTGGCTATGAGCATCTTGATGTTGCACTCCTGCCTATTGAAAAGAAGTCTGTTAAGAAAGAGAAAGCATCTGGCGAAGAAGAGCAAGTTGAAGAAGCTGTCGCAAACGACGGACCGGTCATCCTCGATGTACGCACCCCGATGGAGTTTGCCATGGGTGCCTACCCTGGAGCCATCAACGTAGGGCTTGACGACCTGCAGAGCTGGGCAGTGAATTTTGAGGACAAGGATCGCAAGATCATCGTCTACTGTGCTAGTGGTGCCCGCTCCAGCTACGGAATGCGTATTCTGCGCCAGCTCGGATTCACCGATGTGGAGAACGGTGGTGGATTGCACCAGATGATGGCAAGACAGCGCTGATCAGACCCGATTCTTATTCGTCATACCAAGACCGGACACCACAGTGTGTCCGGTTTTCTGTTGGGATGTTGGCAGCAAGATGCGATTTTGGAAAAAATTTGTCCATGGGAGCATTCCTCAAACGATTAGTGAAGTATGGCTAAGGAAAGCTTGGCAAAAAATATCCGGTCTGCAGAATGTGAGGAGGTCTTTGGCTCTATTAGACAGTATTATTGGTTTGTCTAAGGGAGTGAAAGAATTGACATATGACGCAAATGGGCTGAAGCTTTTTGTATGAAGACAACACTTAAGGCTAAAATGGCAATTCTGGTACTAGGATGCATCATTCTCTCTTCTGGATGTATGTCAACATTGGAAATGCTTGATGAAATATTTCTGGAAACAGAACAAGTCGCCTCAAGCAAAACTGGCTATGCAATTGGTACATATGACACAACGTATGGCATGATGGAGCTCTTCCAGAATGGCAGCATGATCAGCGGTACGTACACAGGTCACACAGGAACGGGCACGGTGGAGGGGTTGCTCGATGGCAATACGCTTCGAGGAACCTGGAGAGATGAGGATGCAAATGGCCGCATAGCATTTGTTTTTAATCCGGATATGAGCAAGTTTTCCGGATATTGGTCGTATAACAACCTGGAACCGAAAGCCGGCTCGGGTGACACATGGGTAGGAAATCGCACAGGCAGTGCTTCCAAGATGGTCGCTTCACAGCCTGTCCAAACACCGCTGCAAGTAGGTGGTACGTATGAAACCGGGTATGGCAACATGCAGTTGCATCAGAATGGCAACAAGGTGAGCGGAACCTACAAGAGCTATACGGGTGATGGCAGTGTGGAAGGGACCTTGCAAGGCAATGTCCTTATCGGTACCTGGAAGGATTCGAGATCGTCAGGACAGATTCGCTTTGTGTTTTCAGAAGATGAACGCGCATTTGCAGGATTCTGGTCCTATGGGTCTGCTGTCCCCAATCAGGATCGTTGGGATGGCTATCGTATCGGAAATACGGCAGCCCAACCACCAGTGGCCATGCAACCCCAGGCAGCGGCCCAACCTGTCCAAGCGTACCAGGCCTCCCGAGTGCTCGGCTCCTATGATACGACCTACGGCATGATGGAGCTCTCCCAGAGCGGCAGCAGGGTCAGCGGTACCTACAAAGGCCACACCGGAACCGGGACGGTGGAAGGCGTGTTGGAAGGGAATACCCTCCGTGGCACCTGGAAGGATGAGGATGCGAAGGGACGCATAGCATTTGTCTTTGCCCCGGATATGAGCACGTTTTCCGGATACTGGTCCTATAACGACCTGGAGCCGAATGCGGGATCAGGTGACACGTGGGTAGGGAACCGCACAGGAGACGCTCCTCCTGCAGTACAGCAAAAAAGTTCAGCAGCACCTGCCAAAGGTCCGCTGTGGGATATCAGTGGGACCTACTCCACGGATTTCGGCATGATGGAGCTGATGCAGGACGGCACGTCCGTACAAGGAACGTATAGCACCTCTACCGGTACCGGTACGTTGGAAGGTACGCTGGATGGCCTGACTATTTGGGGAACCTGGCATGAGGGTGAAGCCTATGGAAGGATCCGTTTTGTCTTCCCACCCGACAGGAGCAAGTTCACCGGCTACTGGTCCTACCGGGATATTGATCCCCGGCAGGATCTGAGCTCAACCGATGGCGGTACCTGGGATGGCTTCAGGCAGTAGGCTCAGGAAGGGATGGCAAACGTCGCTATGACGTGTGTGGTGATTCTATCCTCGTCGGTCACCTGGAAACGGGTGACCGTCAACTGCCTCGTTCCCTGATCATACGAACAGACGTACCAGGTCGGCAACGTCTGTTCAAACAATGAATCCCTGCCATGGAAGGAAGCGCAGACCAGTTCTGCGTTTTCTTCGGTAAAGTGATGCACTTTCTCCGTAAGATGCAGATGTCCTGAGAGTACCAAGCCAACCTTGGCCTTCACCATGGTGTTCACCAGCATGGTCCGCTCCCAAGCATCGGAAAGGCCGAAGTAGTACATATCAGGCCCAGCATAGAAGGGAATGTGGGAACAGAAAATCTTGGGATTGTGATCTGATGAAGCCTGATCAATGAGTGTTCTGAGCTGGGTTCTTCCTAAACTGGCGTTCCCGCTGTCCAGCAAATAGAACGAGATGCCTCCATAGCTGAATCTGCGTGCTGTTTTGGCATGGATATACGACCTGAACAAGGTTCTTCCCCCATCCCGTACATCGTGGTTGCCCACCAGTGAGTGGGAGGGAACACCGCGGTTTTCCAGTTCCTGCAAGAAGGCTGCCGCCATCCGATACTCAATTTCACGCGAATCGCTGGTCATATCCCCAAGGTTCAAGGCGAATTCCAAGGTGGTGGGATAGCTGTCCAGCCAATCAAGGAAAACCTCATGCTTCCAGTAGACACCGCTGTCGTCCCTGCCGAAATGCAGATCGGTGAAAACCAAAAAAGGGAAGGAGCGACTTGCACTGCCGACAGGCTCGTCAAAGCTTGCAGAGGGTGCATGCAATTCAATGTCTGAAAGTTCAAGTGGGGCACACCCTACCAAAAGGCCTAACACCAGGAAAAGGATGCAAAACCTAGCTTTGGAGTACGACATACACGCCTACCTCCTGGGAAAGGATGAGCACCGTCTCCGGCCGGATATCTGAAAATCGCAGAAAAGCATTGGCACCAACGGTGAAAGAATCGGTGATCCGATAGGCAGCCTCAAGGCCAACGACGGGCGTCCAGCACTGGCCACTGAAATCAAAGAAAGATGTGGTGGACAGCGATGTGTCAAGCACAAGTTTTTCCATGGGCGTGATGCGCAGATGCAGTTGGACATAGGGAAGCAACGTGAGAAGCGGGTCATCTAGGGAAGGAATCACTGAAGCATGCGCTTGCAAACCCAAGGAGAGGCTTGCTGACACCAAGGAGCCTGCCTTGAGATGCTGGGCATAAACAAGCACAACATCGAAGAGTGTACTGTTCACCAAGCCCCATCCAATATGTGCTGTCGTCGATACGACACCTTGTGCCCAGGGAATCTGCGAGGGCAATGCATACTGTGCTTGCGCACTTAGATCCTTCAAGTCATTCAGTACTCTCAGTCCAAGAGAGAGGTTGACAGCATCGACGGATGTGGTGACAAGCGTCACCGAGGTTGGTGCCTGGTCGTACACAATATTGCTGGAGAGACTTATCCCCTGCCGAATACTTGGGTTTCGTTTTGGTTGTGCTTGCAACGGAACGAGCAGAAAAGACACCATGAGGATGATGCATCCTACGTGCTTGAAGGAGAGGAAAACAGGGCTTGTGTCCATCGATGTCGCTTGTCTTGTCTGCATAATGGATGTGGGAAGTTTCAGTATACACGGATATCGCCTACAGTCAAGAAATGTGGCAACTGCAAGCCCAAGTATCTGTTGAGTTGGCACAAGAGGCGGGGTATCATGGAAGTGAGACTACCATCAGGGGGAACAGCATGAAACGATCGGAAATCAACCGCCTCATAGATGAGGCCATCAGCTTCATTGACAGTCACAACTTCAAGATACCGCAATTTGCCTACTGGACTCCGGAAATCTGGGAGGAGAAAAAGGAGAGCAGCCAGGAGATCAAGGACAACATGCTTGGTTGGGACATCACCGACTTCGGTTGCGATGACTTTGCCCATCGGGGTCTGGTTGTCCTGACCATCCGCAATGGAAACCAGCACGACAAGAAGACCTACCCCAAGCCGTATGCGGAGAAGTTGCTCATCTCTGACGAGGAGCAGGAAACCCCCATCCACTTCCACTGGTCGAAGATGGAGGACATCATCAATCGTGGGGAGGGGATCTGGTTGTGGAGCTGTGGAACAGCAACGCCGAAGAACATAAGCTCGATACGCCGGTTGAGGTAAGCATCGACGGTACGCGCCATGTCTTTGAAGCCGGTGAGCCTGTCGTCTTGCACCCGGGCATGAGCATCACCCTCGTACAGGGCATGTATCACCGCTTCTACGCAAAGAAAGGGACGGGCAAGGTGCTGATAGGTGAGGTGAGTGCGGTCAACGATGACAACATCGACAATCGCTTTTTTGAGAACCTGCCACGCTTCCCCCTCATCGAGGAGGATGAGAAACCCCGCTATGTGTTGATCACCGAGTATTGAGCAAGCGATCGGGCAAGAAAAAACAGGTTCTTCGGAACCTGTTTTTTCTGGGGGATCTTTTGTGTTGCCTGCTTACTTGCCCTTGCCCTTCTTCAGGAAGTCAACATAGACAGCGATCAGGATGACAACACCCTTGACGATGTACTGCCAGAAGGAGTTGATGCCGAGCAGGTTCAGACCGTTGCTCAACACACCGATGATCAGGGCACCGATGACTGTACCGCCGATCTTGCCTACACCGCCGCTCATGCTGGTGCCACCCAGAACGACAGCAGCGATGGCGTCCATCTCAGCTCCCTGACCTGCGGTGGGCTGACCGCTGAACATGCGCGAAGCAAGCACGATGCCGGCGATGGCGCTCATGATGCCGCTGAACAGGTAGGCGAAGAAGAGCACGCGGCTGTTCTTGATACCACTGAAGCGGGCAGCAACAGGGTTGCCTCCCACAGCATAGATATGGCGGCCAAGCTTTGACTTGGACATGATCAAGACAGAGATGATGACGATGATCACCAGATAGATGATCGGCATCGGGATGTCTCCGATATATCCGGCACCGATGAAGTTGAAGGAATCGGACATGACGCGGATGGGTTGTCCTCCGGTGTACACGTACGAGGCTCCACGGGCAATGTTCATGGTCGAAAGCGTGACGATGAAGGGGGGGATGGTGGTCTTTGAGATCAGAAAGCCGTTGAATGCCCCGACAACCACACCGGCAAGCAAGCCGCACAGGACTGCAACCCACAAGGGGAGGCCTTCAAAGGCGATGAACCCACCGGTAATGACACCGCTGAGTGCAATGGTGGAACCAACCGAAAGGTCGATGCCTCCCAGGATGATGACCATGGTCATCGCACAGGCAATGTACAGATTGGTGGCAACCTGACGCAGCACGTTCAGGATATTGTTCTTGGAAAGGAATACAGGTGAGAAGAAGGAGAGCAAGGCACACAGGACGAGCAGTCCGATGAGAATGCCCAGGTTCTCCTTGCCGAAAGCGACGATCGGATTATGTGCAAGCTGCAACGTTCGGCCTTTCGATGCGGCATTGGTGGTCTTGGTGTTCATGCTGATAGGTCCCCCTTAACGATCAGGTGTAGAAAATTGTGTGGCATGGTACATGATCTTTTCCTGTGTCAGTCCCTCGCGGGGAAGACACCCGGTGATCCTTCCATTGCTCATGACGACGACACGGTCGCTCATATTGATGACCTCGGGCAACTCCGAGGAGATCATGATGATGGCAACTCCCTCTTTCACCAGATCATTCATGATGGAATAGATCTCAGCCTTTGCCCCGACATCCACACCACGTGTAGGTTCGTCGAGAATAAGGATCTTGGGGTTGGTTGCCAACCATCTGCCGATGACCACCTTCTGTTGGTTGCCTCCGGATAGATTACCCACCGTCTGTTGGAAGGATGGGGTCTTGATGGCCATCACATCCACATACTTCTTGGCAATCTCATGCTCACGGGCATTGTTCACATGAATGCCTCGGATGAACTCTCCCAGTGCCTTGATGGTGATGTTGTACTTCACCGACTGGGCCAGGAAGAGGGCCTCGCGCTTGCGGCTCTCAGGAACCAGGGCAATGCCTTTCTTCATTGCTTCCTCTGGGTTGGAAATGGTGACTTCCTCCCCGTCCAGCAGGATCTGCCCCTTCTCAAAGGGATCGATGCCGAAGATGCACCGCATCACTTCACTGCGGCCGGCACCCACAAGGCCTGCAAAGCCAAGAATCTCCCCACTGTTGAGATGGAACGAAACTTCCTTGAGCAACTTGCCTGCACTGAGGTTTTTGACCTCAAGCACTTTCTTCGAGGGGTTGCCGAATGTACGGGTATAGTAGTTGGTGAGCTTGCGGCCGACCATCATGGCGATGAGTTCATCGGTGGTTGCTTCCTGCGTATCGCGGGTGCCGATGTACTCGCCATCACGAATGACCGTGATCTTGTCGGCAATCTGCTTGAGCTCACTCATTCTGTGCGAAATGTAAATGATGCCGACCTGTGCTTTCTTGAGCTTGCGGATGTTGTCAAACAGGAAATCCACGTCTTTCTCCGACAAGGAGGAAGTAGGCTCATCCATGACCAGGATCTTGGCATTGAAGGAGAGGGCCTTGATGATCTCGACAATCTGCTGTTGTGCGATGGTCAGGTCACTGATCTCCATCCCGCTTCTGATATCGAGTTCGAAGGAGTCGATCAGCTTTTGCGCATCCTCCTCCATTTTCTTGAAGTCAACGAAACGGGTGCCCTTCATGGGCTCCCTTCCGAGGTAGATGTTCTCGGCTACCGTCATGTGGGGAACGAGCACCAATTCCTGGTGGATGACGCTGATTCCCTGCTTTTGTGCATCGAGTACCGAGTTGATGACAACCGACTTCCCATCAATGATGATGTCTCCGGCATCCTTGCTGTAAATCCCACCCAAAATCTTGATCAGGGTGGACTTGCCCGCACCATTCTCTCCCAGCAGCGCATGCACCTCACCGCTGCGCAGCTGCAATGAGACATCCTTGAGGGCCAATACGCCGGGGAACTCTTTGCGGATGTGGTTCATTTCCAATAGAATCTGTTCACTCACCCTGAGTCATCCTCCCTCTCACTTGAGAAAGGGGCCGAGTGTTCCCCGGCCCCAAAGAACTGCTAACCAGTATACACCGCTTATTGCCAGCCGTCAGTACCGTACTGAGCAACGTTGTCCTTGTTGATCATGAAGGTCTGGACAGGAATGCGCTTCTCATAGGCTTCGCCCTTGAGGACCTGGTATGCCAGCTTGACCGACTCAACACCAATGCTGATCGGGCTCTGGGCACCGGATCCGACGAACTGACTTCCGCTTGCGATCTCAGCCTTTGCCTCGGGAGAACCGTCAACACCGTAGATCAGGATGTTGGTGCGGTTTGCAGCCTTGCAGGCGGCGAGGGCGCCGAGAGCGGTCGGGTCATTGCCACCCATGATGGCGATGATGTCGGTATGGGCCTGGAGAATGTCGTCGGTGATCTTCATGGAAGTGGGGAGGTCACCCTTTGCATCCTGCTGGGCCACGATCTTGAAGTTCTTTCCCTTGATGGCTTCCATGAAACCGGCGATGCGGTCGTTGATGGAGTTCATGGTCGGGGAGTCGAGCACGACAATGTTTCCGCCGTTGGGATAGCGCTTGATCAAGTCAACACCGCACACATAGCCTGCGTTGAAGTTGTCGGAACCAGCATACGCGGTCACATAATCCATATCCTTCACTTCGGTGTCGAAGTTGATGATGGGGATGCCGGCATTTTTCAGAGCAACGAGAGCGGGGCGGATGCCTTCCCAGTCAACAGGATTGAGGAAGATCGCATCGATGCCCTGGGTGATCAGGTCTTCGATCTGGTTGATCTGCTTGGCAACGTCCATGGCAGGATCCATGGTGATCAGCTTGTCGCCGTTGGCCTCAACCTTGTCACGGATGGACTTCTCAAGAATGATGAAGAACGGATTGTTCATCGTCATGCAGGTGTAGCCGAAGGTGTAACCGCTTTTTGCTTCCTTGGTCCCTTGGGCGAACACCGATCCGAATGCGAGAATGAGAATCAGACTCAACATCAGTACTTTTTTCATAATTCCTCCTATTGAAATTCGTGATGCAATGATTGGACAGGATGGTACCGGATCCTATCTATGTCCTTATTCTAGGGAGCAATAGAGGAGGAATCAAACACTTTATTGTCATGACTTTCATGACAAATGTCACAAATCTGATGATAGAAAAACAAAACAGTTCCCAAACAAGTCATGCTACACTGACTGATGAGCATACTATGGATAAACCGATTACCTATGTCTACAACATCATCCTCATCCTCAATCTGGTGATCATCGGCTTGTTGAGCATGGTTGTCTACCAGACTACCTACCTTATCTGCGATTCGGATCAGGCGCGGGTGTTTCTTGAGCAGGCGCGCTATCTTCCCCACGTACCCTGGCATGTCCCCATCTATGCCATCGGAAGCTTCCTCCTGCTTGCCGTTTCCTCCTTTTTCAAGCGCTATCTCGCAGAGTCGCACTCGTTGCTTGCCTTCTTCCTCTTTGTGCTGGACATCTTCATTGCCTTCTTCATCTCCTACAATATCAACTTCTCCTACAAAGGGCTGTTCCTCTTCATCGGGGTAGGAGCTTTCTTTTTCATAGGCAATCTCAAACTGCGCTACCTTGGCATCATCCTGGCCATGCTTGGGTACATCTTCAGTGACTACGATATCATCTCGGTGCAGCTGAACCTTGTCTCCTTGCAGGACTACATCAGCTTCTACGGCCCCAGCACCCAGATTCCCCTGTACAGCCTGCGCAGTACCTTGGAGTCGCTCAACCTGATGATGGTCATCCTCTTCTTCCAGTTCTTCATCCAAAGCAAGGTCAGGGAGAACAAGGAGTTCATCAAGGTCAACAATGAGCTGGCGGACAAGCTGCATCAGCTTGAGGTCCTGCAGGCCAAGCTTGAGGAGAGTGCCAGGCTGAAGGAACGCAATCGTCTTGCCCACGAGATCCACGACATCCTGGGGCATTCGCTGACTTCCATCTCCATCGGACTGGAAGCCTGCCTTGAACTGAGCAAGGAGACCACCCATGAACTGTATGTACGCCTTGCGAAGATCAAGCGGGTCACCGACAAGGGGCTGACAGAGATCCGCCGCTCGGTGCGCGAGCTCAAAAGCGATGCCATCGAGAAGTCCTCCATGCTCAGTGCTGTCCAGGAGCTCATCAACGATGCAAATGGGTTGGGAGACAGGCTGGTAAGCTTCTCCATCCATGGCAATGTCGCCCAGCTCGATGAGGATGAGGAACAGACTGTGTATCGTTTGGTGCAGGAGAGTCTTACCAACTCTCTCAGACACTCCGGGGGTGCTGATATAGAAGTGGTTTTCTCCTATATATCCCACCAGCTCAATGTCATGATTGCAGACAACGGCAGGGGATGCAAAACCATACGCCGACATTTCGGTCTCGATCACATCGAGGAGCAGATAGGTTTGCTCGGCGGATCGGTGCAGTTTGAGACGGCCGAAGGACAGGGATTCAGGACGAAGGCCAGCATACCACTACGAAAAGGGGGATTCCAGTCATGATCAGTGTCTTGATTGCTGATGACCAGGAGCTGATTCGCGAGAGCTTGGAGCTAATCATCAGCCTCGATCCACGATTCCAATTTGTTGGATCGGCCAAGGATGGCAGGGAGGTGGTGGAACTTGCCCAGAAGTTGCGTCCGGATGTCATTCTCATGGATATCCGCATGCCCGAGATCAACGGCCTTGAGTGCGTGAAGCTCATCAAGCAGAAGGACAGCTCCATCAAGATCATCATCCTCACCACCTTTGATGACGACCAGTATGTCTATGAGGCGGTGAAGTACGGGGCGGATGGCTTCTTGCTCAAGGGAATATCGAAGAACGACCTGCTCTCGAGCATTGCCACCGTCCACAGCGGGGGGACCATCGTCGACCCGCATACTGCACAGAAAATATTCAGTCTCTTCAGCCGCTTGGCCAATACCCCGTTCCGCTCCTTGCAGGAGCCTGATGAGGCGTTCAAATCGCTCACTCCCCAGGAGCTGAGAATCATGCAGCTCATCGGAAAGGGGTGCTCCAACAAGGAGATCATGAGTGAGGTGAACTTCAGCGAAGGCACCGTAAGAAACTACATCAGCAACATCCTCAAGAAACTTGATCTGCGGGACAGGACCCAGATAGCCATTCTTGCCATCCAATCCGGCCTGATGCTCAAGAACCTGGAGGGGCTCGATGGCTGAGACAGCGAAAAGGAAGCGCATGCTTCTTCTGTTTCTTGTTGCCCTGATCATCCTGGTGGTGGCGGCTGCCGTAGCTGTCGGAGTCTATCGCCAGAAGACGGTGGTCATTGAACTCTCCCTGTATTCGGGAAACAGCTGGGGGGTTCCCCAGAACTTCGCCTATGCCATCTATGACAAGGCTGTGGAGCTCTTCGAACAACGGTATGCAGAGAAGGGGTACCACCTCAAGCTGCGCACCGGCATGATGTACAAGGATTACTCGGAGTGGTTTGCCCAGCAGGTGCTCAAAGGCAAGGAACCCGACCTCTTTCTCATCATAGAGGAGGACTTCACCACCTTTGCCGCTATCGGGCTTTTGGAGAAACTCGACCACTACATCATCAAGAGCGACCTTTCCGAGCATGATTTCTTCAGCAATGCGTTGGAGGCTGGTCAGTACCAAGGTTCCCAATACGCCTTGCCCATCGGCATCGTTCCCTCATTTCTCATCTACAATCAGGACCTGCTCGACTCCCTGGGGCTCTCCATCGACCTGGAACATTGGACGTGGGAACAGTTTTACCGGCTTTGCAGCCAGATTACCGGCGATCTTGACGGGGATGGGGAGCTTGACCGCTTTGGAGTGGAAGGGTATGACTGGCACCAAGCGTTCTACACCAACGACAGTGCCTTGTTCAATGAGAAAAGTTCCCAAGCCGGCTTTACGGCCCAGCACATGGCGGAGATGCTCGGTTTTCTGAAGAAGATGCACGCACTCAACCAAGGCGTGGTTGTGCGTGAAGGAATGTTCGAAGAGGGGCGGGTAGGGTTCAAGACGTTCAATCTCTCCGAGTTCCGCGTCTACGGCTCCTATCCTTATCGGATTCTCAGGTACGACGATTTCGATTGGAAAGCCATCCCGTTTCCCCATGGACCCCACGGCAGCAGCAAATCCAAGCTCTATACGGTACAACTGGGAATGAGTTCCCGCTCGAAGCATAAGGATGTTGCCTTTGAATTCTTGCGCTTCATCTCCAGCGACCAAGAGTTCCAATACCAGATCTGGGAGTATTCGAACATGCTTCCGGTCAACCGGGAAGCCTTCGACCGCATCTATCATTCGGGCATCATGCAACGCGATGGGATGCGCTCCCTGGACAGGGAGTTCATCGAATCGGTCATCGCCGACTCCTACATCGATCCCGACTTCAAGAAATACCCCGTGATCGATGATTACATCACGCAAAGGATCTTCAAGATCATTGCCCAGGATGAGGATATCAGCACCGGTATTGTTGATTTGCGCCAGCTCATCAATACGCTTCTCGTGGAGAACACCACGGTGAAGAGTGTGAATATCTAGGCCCTATTCCAAGGCCTGGAGCTGTTTTGCAATCTTCATGCAGAGACTGATTTCCAGGTCTCCTTCCTCCCAACTGCTTGCTTTGTACAGTTTCTCAGGCCACTCGATGGAAGCAAGGGATTGCAGGAAAGCAAGGTCTTGCGGATAGGTTCTTCCCTCGCTGTCCTTGGCAGTGAATGAGAGAGCCTTGAGGTATGCCCTTCCGATGGCATCCCAACCCTTGCCCATTCGTTCCGCTTCGATGATGATGCCCAGCAGCCGGTCATCGTAGCGCAGCTTGCGCTCAAGATCCCGTCCAACCCGATGCACGGTATCGCCCAAGGCATGATTGGAAAAACGGGTGAGCAAATCCTCAATGTGGGCATCGAGCTCCTCCTTCGAAAAGACGGAGGGATGGAGAGCGAGCAGCACATCACGGCTCTGTTGCATGGTGCGGCGCACCTCAGCGCGGATACTGGTATCTTCCAGTACCTGTGCTATGGTGGCACATTCCGGATGGAGGGCAAACCCGAGATACGCGGTTGTGCTGTGACCCATGTTGTGGATGAACAGCTTGCGGTCCACATACGCTTCAATGGGAGCGACGGGATGGATGTCTGCAAAAGATGGCAGCGGATGATGGAAGGCCTCGCTGTCGACAATCAGTTCGTTGTAGGGTTCACTTCGTACCACAAGGAGCTTGGACGGATCCTGGATGGGAACCATCTTGCCGATGCTGGTTTGGGCAAGGCCCAGATAGGCATCCACATCAACATGGTTGCCAAGATGGGGAATGAGCAGATCCTTGGCGAACTGCCTGCAAGCGTGGATGTTCTCGGCCAGGATGATGTCCAATGGGCTTTCAGGTTTCTGTTCATGGCGGAAGATGATGGCCTTGGCAAGGGAGGCTGCAATGTGTGGCCAGGCACCACGTCCCACCGAGATGCCAAGCAGATCTGCATCGGCCAGTGCCTGGTTGATCGCCTCCTGATCGGATGCATGGACAGCAGAGACATCCCCAATGAGCAGGTGCTGCACATCCTGGTCAAAGACGGTCTCCACCGTATAGGAGTGCTGGGTGTTGAGCGCATCCACCAGCGCCTGGTTGATGTCGATGATGACAACCCTGTAGCCTGCCCTGGAGAAGACCTGGGCGATGAAGGAACGGCCGATGTTTCCCCCTCCCCACTGGACAAACAGGTTTTTCATTGTACAGCTCCCCCATTTTGCAGGTAGGCCTGCACGACCGGCAGCAGCTGTGCAGCTTTCTCTCCCTTCTCCTGTTCCAGGTAGGTCCCCCCGTGATAGGTGCAGGTATAGCCACCGGATGCGGCTCCCCATGCACAGATGTCCAGCATCGAGAGCGGGGTACCATTCTTCAGCTGTTTTGCGATGCTGACCAACACCCCGCCGAGGAAATTGTCCCCGCAGCCAGTGGTGTCCTTGCGCAATGAGGGATCCTTGCGCATCAACTCATCCATGTAGGCACTTACCGGGAGTGTGGAAAGCGGGGTGGGTTCGATGAGGGTCCCTCCCGACCAGAGCAGCATCGGCAGTGCTCCCCGGGTAATGATGAAGGCACCGACGCCAAAGTCCATGAGCATTTGGGCAGCGTCTTCTGCGCTGGAGGTTCCGGTCAGCCTGAGCGCTTCCTGTTCATCGCAGACCAGGATGTCGATGAAAGGGTAGGAAGGAGTGGACCCCAATGGCCATCGGCCGGTGTTGCTTGCTTTTTCGTTGCGGAAGTCATAGACCGTTCCCACTACGGTGATGCAACTACGCTCTTTGGCTTTCTTGAGCACCTCGTGCTGCTGGTCATGCAGGTTCGGGACCAAGGCAGTGCCACCCAAGAGTACTATGTCCGAATCATAAAAGGATGGAGGAAGGTCAGTTGCGTCGAATGCGTACGCTGATCCTATGGTGTTGATGAAGGATCGTTCCCCTTTGCCGCTTCGCATTGAGGGGTCATCGAACACCTCGGTAGTTGGCGTGCTCATTGACTGTACGGTTTTCAGCTTGGCATGAAGGGGAGTTCTTGCAATGGTGGAACGCACCAGTTCGGCATTTTCATCAACGCCTACAACCCCATGGAAAATGACCTCTGCATCGCTGTCTGCAAGGATCTGGGCAGCGTGCACCAGGGCCACCACTGCAGGACCGCCGAGGTTCTTTCCATCGGCTTCGCGGTTGTTGCCAAGGGATGCAATGATCTGCTGGTGGCTGAGCTTGGCATAGGCTTCGAGGTCTTCGGTGAAGACCAAGCCCCCCTCAATGAGCCCCCCATCCCCGCGCTTCTTGCTCCAGAGGCTGGTGAATGCCTCACTCTGATAGGAGCAGTTCCGATAGATTGAATCAATGAGACAGCAGCCGGTTCCCTGGATTCGCATGCCACATCCCCCTTGCAAGAGAGTATAGGACAAAAAGGGGGAGGAGAGAAGAAAAAAGGAGGGTATGCATGGGTCAAGAATCACGCATGCCAAGCATAATCATTAAAATTCTTGAATAGGATTGCTGTCTGGAAAAGATTCTTGTGTTTTGCGAGGTGTAGACTTGTTTGAAAATACCATATGATATATAACAGTCGATATCTTAAGGAGACGGCCATGCCCCCAAAGGAACGTATTACTGAGCAAGCGATCGTGGAAGCTTCCCTTTCTTTGGTTCGCGCAGAAGGGTTGGCAGCACTGCATGCCAGGAATGTGGGCAAAAGACTCGGATGCTCCGTCCAGCCCATCTTCCATAAGTTTTCCTCCATGGAGAGCCTGAAGGAAGCGGTGCACCTGAAGGCTAATCTGTTGTTTGAGGAACACCTGAACAAGGGTCTTGGTTCCCATTCCATCCCATTTCTGGGAATGGGGCTTGCATACATCAACTTCGCAAGAACGGAAAAGGAACTGTTCAAGTTTCTTTTCATGAGCGACAAGCTGCCCAACCAACATGTCGCCAATCTTGTTTCGGATGAACAGAACAAGCCGATAGTCGCCATCATCTCACAGATGACAGGCTTGGATTTCCAAAAAGCAGAGCAGATATTCTTGGGAATCTGGCTGATGGTGCACGGAATTGCCTCCATGATGGCGACCAATGAATGCACCCTTGATGAGGCACAGATCGAAACACTTTTGAAACACACCTTTACCGGTTTGAAACACGAATATGAAAAAGGGGAACAGTCCAATGCACACTGATCAGAGGAAGAAGGGTTTACGGGGAGCACTCATCGCAATTTTCATCTACATCGCGTTGGTCAACGTCGGGGATGCCTTGGGAGCACAGTATGGTTTGGGCAGTGTTGTCACCGCACTCTTTGTGCTGGCACTTGCCGCGGTCCTGGTGAAAACCCAGTCACGCAAGGATCTTGGGCTTGTGCTCCCCCATGTGGGTAACTATCAGAGTGTGGTGTACTATCTGCCGTTGCTGTTGATGGTGCTCATCCAGTGGTTTGACGGCCTTGAGCCTGGTATGGGGGCCTCTGGAATGGGTGAGGCGGCCCTTTTGATGCTGGGGGTGGGCTTTGTCGAGGAAGTGTTGTTCCGCGGCTTGCTTTTCCAGGCCATTGAGAAGACCAGCACTACCCGGCGGGCTGTCATCATCAGCGGCGTCACCTTTGGGCTGGGGCATATCGTGAACCTACTCAGAGGGTACAGTGCATCTGAACTGGCAGGACAAATCGTATTGGCCATTGCAATCGGCATCTTGCTTTCACTCATCATGGCCAGAACACGAAGTGTAGTTGCTGGGGCTGTGTTCCACATCCTCTTCAATTTCAGTGGAACGGTTACCAAACAAGGATCTGAATCGCAGGGATTGTTTCTTATCGGCTTGTTGCTCATTTCCCTGGGGGCAATAGTTCTGCTTCTTCGTCCTTCGCTGCAGAAGAAGGTGGCTGTTTCTTGACCACCACGGTGTTGGCCATAGAGTCCTGCAGCATCTGCTTCTTCCGTGAAAAGAGGAGAAGCAGGCTTCCCAGGCCGAGCAGCATCGTACAGACCAATAGGCCCAGGTAACGAAGCAAGGCGCGGGGGAAACGAAGCGGCATACCAACTTCGGTTGTGATGTTGATGCCCATGAGCCTGCATCCGATGGTACCACGATCGTTGGTCCACAGAAGGGTGAGGTAGAAGAGGCGGACCAGCAGCATCACCAAGAGTACCGGTATGCTGTAGCCAAGCAAAAAGATGCCGCTTCTCTCTCCGAACAGCCCGTTCAGATACCAGGCAACCAGAGGTGAGAGCAGTACAGCTGTTATGACATGGTCCAGCAGATAGGCTGAGCATCGTTGCCAATAGGTTGCATAGCTCTCTGTCTCTTGCACAACAATCTCCTTATCCTTGGTTGTAGTGTAAGATGGTCAATTGTGGTTGTCCATGGTGTCTTTCGGTCTTTTGGGTCCTACAAAGAGTTCACGGGGCGGGACATCCCGCCCCGTGAAGCTTGTCAATCGGCGAGCAGAATCAGGGCATCGTGCGCCTTGAGGGTGACAGCCTCCGATACCGGCCTTCCGTTGTTGGTAGCCGGATCGAGCTGACCCTTGATGCGTCTGAGGTTGGTTCTTCCCAACCTTCCCTTGATGTCACTGAGACTGATCGTCTTTTCCTCATTGGTTGCGTTCACCAAGACGATACCATGCTCAAAGTCACGTCTGAAAACGCCTGCATCGGCTTGATGGATCTTCAGGTTCGAGAACTCCAAAGCCCCCTTGCGACCCACATACAACGTGGTGATCAGATCCTTGTTCTTCTCCACCGTAATGAAAATGGATGCATGACCGTTGGATCCTTCCACCTGGGATGGCATGAGGTAGTATCCTTTCCACATATTGTTTGAGCTTAGGCCGATGCTTGCTTGGCTTGTATGTGTACTGAGGTTTCTCCAGTCAAACTCGAGCAGGAACTGTTTGCTCTCACCATCCTTGTTTCGGACTGTAGCAATCTTTTTGCTCTTGGTTCCTTTGTCTCCGAGCACTACCGGTTTGGCCAGTGAGAATACTTCGGTCTGGTTCGTGACCAGGTGCTCTGCTTCACCCAAAGGCATCCCTAGGTATCCCTTTCCTTCAATCGAATCGGTGCTGATGCCTTGCTTATCAACAAGCATCTCATCGAAGAAGATGGGTGCACTGCGGCCGTCGACCAGATCGTACTCATAGAATCCATCGGTGAGCAATGCAGTGGCGAAGGCAAGGCGGTTGAGTTCAATGTCCACCTCATCTGCTTCCCGCTTGTTCTCAGGCACTTCCTCCGGGAATTGCGCTGTGCCCTGGAGGACCATGAAAGAAGGATCCCGATAGAGCTTTCTCATCTGCTGATAGTCGCTGAGGAAGCCGCTCCACTGGGTCTCAAGGAATTTCTCAGGATCCTGCTGTTCGTACCAACTCCAGTTGAAGGAAATCAAGAAAGCTCCGTTTACCAAGGGGGCGATTACTGAATCAAGGTATTGGTGAGATATCAGAAGCTCGTCATTACCCACCTTTTCCCGCAAGCTGCGCAGCATGGTCAGGGAAGCTGCCGTGCTCATTTCGGTAATCCACAAAGGTGTTTCGTCCTTGACCTTGTTCAGGTTGTAGTCGGCATCAACTTTTCTCTTGGTGGATATCCCAGGGATCAAATTACTTCCGCGTGTAAGCAGGTCGTTCAACATGAGGCCATCCCAGCTGCCGTCAGCAAGGTGGAGGTTAACCGCAGATCTTTTCCAATAATCAAGATAGCGTTCGCCTTTCTCATTGTACGGGCAGAAAGCTGAGACATTCATGGGAATGGAGGACCACCCGTCTTGTGCATTGATAGTCTCTCCCTTTGCATTGGTCAGATACCAACTCTTGCTCATGCCGGCGATAAACGCCTGTTCTGCATTGCTCAGCTGATGAAGCTGAGGCCGTGGAAGGCTGCCATCACGTGATGTTATATGCGTCTCAAAAGCAGGAAGCAATACAATGTTCGGGTTCAAAGTTCTCAGCCGCAGGGAAGCAGCCGGATCGTTGGTCGAGTACATCGCATGCATTCCTACCACTACATCGCTGAGTGCAAGTCTGCGTTCCAGCTCGTCGAATGACATCCAAGGCGTATCCCCTTGTGCCGATCCGCTGCCATCACGGGCTACCCACTCAGCCATGGAAGTGAAAAAGTTGCCAAGCCTTGGGTAGGGAGCATCCTTCAGTTTCTGGGCAGGGCTGTCCTCGATGGATTGGGGTACGGTGATTTGCCTGGAGACCCTGAAGTTTGTCAGTTCAACAGATACGTCACCGGAGAAATTTGCCTCAAGGATATAGATGTCATCCTCGGTACCCGTCTTTACGGCGCCTGTATAGTGGCCTTCTGTGACTTGATAGGCCGGTATGGCCATGGCTCCTCTGTCAAGTTTGGTGTTGGTTCCGCTGTAGATACGCACCCAACCCAACTGGTCGAGGTTCTTGGGATTCTTCAATACCTTGTAGTCGAACTCGAGCAGGATGACTGTATCCTTGGGCAATTTGACCACAGAGGAGTTTGTCCAGAGTTTCAGCCACCCTGTGGTGATTATACTTGCATTGCCGGTGGGGATAGTGCTTTTACCGATGGTGAAGTCGCCATCACCACGGAGCATCAGCGAATGGGTGTGCTGATACTTTTTGCAGTCCTCGTAGGCTACCACTGCATTGGTTGCCATATCCTTGATGGTAATCTCTGTAACGGCTATGGCACCCTTGCTGACCACATTCATCAGCAGCTGGTAGTCTGAATACTGCTTCAGTTGTGCCTGCATGGTGGCAACGCCTTCCGTTCCTGCAGGTTCGGTTAGGAAGATCGATTGTTCGACCCAATTGTTCTGCTGGGCACCGGTGTTGGAAAATAGGATTGTTTCGAAGCCTTCATCGGGGGTCTCGAGCACTTTGTAGCGATAACTCACCTCATACCAGCCACCGGGATTCAGTGGGATGATGTTTGGATCGGTTCGATAGTATTGCATGTATTTTTGCGATCCATCGCTTTTTCCTAGTACCCAAGGGTCCTCATCCTCTTTTGGGAAAGTCCCAATTTCTCCCACCAGGAAGCCACGGGTGGGGGCGTGGATGACTGCAGAGAAATCCTCCACTCCAAGCAGTTCATATTCGCAAGTTTTTCCTGCTGCTTCGGTAGGCAGGGTAAGCGGCGCCGTCTCCAACTTCTTGTAGGTTGGAGAGTACATCAGGGCCAGATTGTCCTCTTGTTGTGTAGAAGAGCAGGATGTGAAGGGCAGCAACAGCAACAGGACCAGGAGAACGGAAAGCAATGGCTTTCCTTGTGTTCCATGGTCGTACATAGTTCGCTCCTTTAGCTAGTGATCCTCTTCAAAGGAGAAGCCCTAAATGCTAATATGTCAAGTAGTTAGTAATGATGTAAATATCGCTGATGGAATGTTTTAATAACGTAGTGAAGCACAAGGGTATGTGCGTAGGGACCTTATCTCTTCCTCACAACAGGATAGGGTGCATACTTGTAAAGTATAGCAAAATACTAAGTGATGGTGATGATTTTCCTGAAGCCGATCCATAGGAACAGAGCCTCTGCCGAAAGAAACTAATAATAATCTGCCAGTGCTAGACACGTGTGTGGTAGTATGACGAGGAACAGGCTGATATGGGGGGGGTCTATGAAGCGGATAGCATGTATGGCGTTCCTGTTGGTTCTGATGGTAAACACATTGTTTGCTTCCATTGTTGGTGATGCGCTTGGATCCATAGTTGGTTCGAGTTTGGACATGGCTGCATCGGACTATGCTACTGTTGTGCAAATCGATGGACAGGAAATTGGTTTCGGCGGAAAGGGAATCGCATCCTTGAAGCGTACATTCAAGCAACACGATTTTTCCCAGGTTTCTTATCAGCAGCGGCAAGAGATCTACGGGAAGGCTCAGATAAGCCTCGGTTGGCCCGCATGGAAAAACCTCTTGGTAGGGTTCGGGAAAGGATCAAAACTGCAGGGGGATTTTGGGGGCATGCTGTTCGGCCAGATCAGCGACTGGACTACCTTGTCCATTGCAGGGGCTGGAATGGGGATAATCCTGCTGGATATCCTGTTTGTACAAATCTTCAGCGCATCCAATGATTCGATGCAACTGAACAATCCCGATGATCCCTTTAATCAGCTCGGCATTGCGGCCATGGCAATCGGAGGTGGTGCTTTTGCTGTGGGGCGGCTCATCCAAGCTCTTATTCCTCTTACGTTTGGAGCTCGCTACAACAAGGCTCTTCGCAAGGGGCTCCTGCTGGATAAAAACCTTTCCGATACGCTTGGCCTCGACGTTGCATTGGTTCCCGTCTCAGGCTCCTTGGCTATCCGATGGGTTGGAAAAGTATCACTGAATCCACGTACGTAGTCCTGGAATAGTGTTCTGCAAAGCATCGCAAAACTGGAACAATCTGCAAAACATGCATATACTGAGCGGTATGAAACGAATGCCAATACTGTGCTCTGTCATGCTTGTTGTTTTTCTGTTTATCGGTTGCACTACTGCTGTTGCAGATCATCCCTACCAGCAGGATCTGCATGAGCTGTATTCCACTCTTCCTTCGGCTCATAAGGATTTCTTCCAGGGAAGAGACCAAAAACCTTTCCAAGCCTCCTATGAACAGGCTGTTGCGGCAGCTCCTGCCATGGATGTCGGACAGTTGTATTACACGCTCAGAAAACTTGCTTCCTTTGCACAGGACAGCCACACAAGTGTTGGCTTGACCCAGGAACTGGTGCAGCTTTTCCATGCCATTCCGGCACAGATGGCCTATTTGGAGGGTGCCTGGCACCTGGGTGTCCTGCAAGATTCAAACCTTTCTTTGCTGGGAGCCCGTGTGGAGGCCATCAACGGTATGCCGATGCAAGAAGTTGAAGAGCTGGCAAGCGCGTTGTTCGGCCATGACAACGAGGTATGGTTCCGTCACAGTCTTGCAGGTCAGCTCAACCTTACCGAGCTGTATACGTATCTGGGAATTGCAAATCAAGCGACGGATGAGGTGGTGCTGACTGTCGTTCCTTTGCACGAACATGAAGAACAAAAGCTTGTGCTGCAGCCCGTGAAGGCTGGTGAGTACGGAAACCTCTCCTTCGTCACCCTCAATCAGAATCTACCTGAAACAGGACCCTCAAGGTCCTATTACCGGGCCTTGCTGCTTGATGGGGATTCTGTCCTTTTCATCCAATACAATGCCTGTGCGGAAAATCCAGAGTTTCCGTTTGCAGAATTCAATGAGGCTGTTTCTCAACTCATCCATGAGAAGGATATACCGAAGGTGATCATTGACCTCAGGTACAATGGGGGAGGAGATTCCCGCGTCTTTGAGCCGATGATCGCTTCCCTCAAGCAGATGCAGCAAATGAATGGCCTTTCGATTGACGTTCTGATCGGGGAAAATACGTTCTCTTCGGCGTTGATGAATGCCAAGCAGTGCAAACAAAGGCTGGACTGCAGGTTGGTCGGAACCCCAACCGGTGGAAGTGTTAATCACTATGGGGAGGTGAAGCATTTCACGCTTCCCAACACCAAACTGCCGGTATTCTACTCAACCAAATACTTTGTCATGGACAAAAGCTACGCAGGAACCTCACTGCTTCCCGATCTGTATCTTGAAACAAGGATTGAGGATCTGCTTGCTGGTCGGGACACGGTGGTGGATACCTTGCTTGCAGGAAAGTAGGATAGGAGCATGCAACGATATGTGACTGCAGGGGAACTGAGCCAGTTGTGCAATCTTCACATTCAGACATTGCACTATTACGACCGCATAGGGTTGCTCAAACCTGCCGGCAGGAGGGCACGTGATGGAGCACGGCTGTACACCTTCGATCAAGTCTACAAGTTGACTACCATCCGTTATCAGCAAAGACTGGGAAAATCGCTTGTTCAGATTGCTGATTACCTTGCTTCACGCAATATTGCCAGTACGCTTGACGACCTGAACCAACAGATGGAGACAGTGCATCAAAAGGTCGCAGAGTTGAAACTGGTGGAAAAGATGCTGGAGGAAAAGATTTCTTTTCTCAGGCAAAAGTTTTCCGTCATCCAGGAAACCGACCCGACGAAAGTTGAGATCCTAGAGTTTTCTCCCCGTTTCTATGTGGCGGCTGAGGGGGATGAGTTCCAGTTTGGAAACGATTACTTCTACGTCTATCCGACCGTGGTCTTTCACGAGGCTGGAAGGAAATCCTTCGGTGTCTATGTCACCGAGGAGTTCAAGGCAGAACATCCTTTGGCTCAGCTGTCCCGAATAGATGCCGGCCGCTATTTCTGCGGCTATCACAAAGGTTCGTACGAAACCATCTTCTCCACCATCGATATGCTTAGGTCTCTTGCAGAGGAAGCGGGATTGGCAGTGTCCGAACGTAGTGTCTGCTTCAATATCATCGATCAGTTCGTGGAACCGGACACTGCAAACTACCTGACTGAGGTGCAGTTGCAGATTCTTTCCTGATTGCAGTGTTTTTCCCTTGCACCTCTAGTTGCTAGATGCTGTACGCTCTGGTCATCAAGCAATGATGAGGTGGTTTTGATGGCACAGATACTGCTCAAGCATGGGCTGATTGTCAGCATGAACAAGGATAGGCAGGTCTTCCTGGATGGGGATGTCCTGATTGATCATGATTCCATCCTTGCAGTGGGCAAGGTTGACCCCAAGTTGATCGCACACGGTGCTCAGGTGCATGATTGCACGGGGAAAATCATCCTTCCGGGCCTGATCAACACCCATGTGCACACATCCCAGCAATTGGGTAGGGGACTTGGTGATGATGTCGATCTGCTCTCCTGGCTGCATGAACGTACCTTCCCCTACGAAAGCTCCCTCACCGAAGAGGATTCCTATGTTTCGACCTTGCTTTGCTGCATCGAACAGATCCGAGCCGGTGTTACGAGTTTTGCCGAGCCCGGAGGGCAGTTCGTGCGTTCCATGGCAAAGGCTGTCTCCCAAGCCGGATTGAGAGCCAAACTTGCAAAGTCGAGCATGGATTGCGGGGAAGGCTTGCCCAAGATTTGGCAACGGAGCACTGAGGATGAGCTTGCCACCCAGGTTGAGGATCTCAAGGCCCTGCATGGCAGTGCTGATGGCAGGGTACAGGTATGGTTCGGGCTCAGGACCCTGTTCAACAACAGCGATCAACTGATCCTGAGGACAAAAGAGCTTGCCGACAAGTACAAGGTTGGAGTCCATATGCACGTCGCTGAGGTGAAGGACGAAGTGGAGTTCTGCAAAGCCAAGTTTGGGGTGGGGACTGTGCAGCATCTTGAGGATCTTGGCGTTCTGGATAAAAATTTCTTGGCAGTACACACGGTATGGCTTACCAACGATGAAGTTGACCTCTTTGCCAAACGTGAGGTAAAGGTCTCCCACAATCCTGCGGCTGCCATGCGGGTTCTGGGGTTCGCCAAGATACCCCAAATGCTGGACAAAGGCATATGCGTGACCCTGGGTACCGACGGGGCCCCGTCGAACAATCGTATGGATCTCATTGATGAGATGTATCTCACTTCGTTGATCCACAAAGGGTGGAGACTCGATCCTACGGTGGTGAAGGCAGAACAAATCCTGGAGATGGTCACAGTCAATGGTGCCAAGGCCTTGATGGATGAGAAGTCCCTCGGCTCCCTGGAACCGGGAAAGAAGGCAGATCTTGTTGTCATCAATCCTGCCAGTGCAGGTATGTATCCTTTGCACGACAGCATAGCAAACCTGGTGACCAGCATGCATTCTTCGAATGTGGAGAGTACGATGTGTGACGGCAAATGGCTGATGAAAGACCGGGTCTTGCTGACCCTCGATGAGAATTCGATTCTCAAAGAGGCTCAAGAACGGGCGGACAGTATTCGAGAGCGGGCAGGTATCAGGTTGAAGCATCGCTTCCCTGTCGTAGATTGCAGATTTGAAGGAAGGAACGTATGAAACGGAGTGAAATGAAGCAAGTGTATGATGGCCATCGAAAAGCGGACCTGGTCATCAAGGGCGGAACATTGGTGAATGTACTCTCTGCAGAGCTGTACCTTGCTGATGTTGCAATCGTGGACGACCGTATCATCACCACCGGTGATGTATCGCAGTACATCGGGCCTCAGACAAAAGTCATGGATGCCAGCGGCAAGTATGTTGCTCCCGGATTCATTGATGGCCACATTCATCCCGAAAGTTCGAACCTCTCCATGCGGTCGTTCGCCAAGATTCTTCTCAAGCATGGCACTACCAGCATCATGACCGATTTGCACGAGATTGGGGTTGTCTGTGGGCTGGAAGGTATTGAGGCAACACTTGAGGAAGCAAAGCAGACGGACCTTTCACTCTACTTTGTGGTTCCTTCCCATGTTCCCTTCTCACCGAACATGGAGACCAGCGGTGGCCAGTTCGATGCCTCGATCATCGCCCGTGCCCTGGACCGGGAGGATGCTGTTGGTTTGAGTGAAATCGTGGCTCCCTATGTGGTGATGGGCTATCCTGATCTTTTGGAGGCTATGGAGCTGACACGGCTACAGAACAAGAGCTTGCAGGGACATCTCCCCGAGGCCTCAGGACCTGCCTTGGATACCTGTCTTGCACTGGGAGTGAATACCGACCATGAGTGTCTGCATGCGGAGGAAGCTTTGGAGAGGATTCGCAAGGGCTGCCATGTCATGATGCGTGAGGGATCGGCGGCTCGCAATATGCCGGACCTGATCAAGATCCTGACCGAACATCACCTTGATTCCACGCTCTGCTCCATCGTCACCGACGACCTGCACACCATCGATGTGGTTGACAGAGGGCATCTTGATGAATCGCTGAGGACAGCCCTTTCCTGTGGACTCGACTTTGTGAAAGCTGTACAGCTGGTTACCATAAATGCTGCCCGCTGTTTCCATCTTGATTGGGAGATCGGTGCCATTGCCCCAGGAAGACGGGCCGATATCACCATTCTTGACAGTTGTGAGCAACCGAAGGTGACTGACGTCATCTCCAAGGGCAAGCTGGTAGTGGAGAAGGGCAAGCTTCTTGTCGATTATCCCCTTCAGCAGCATGACCCGATCTTGCTCAAGACCATTACCCTGCCGCATGGAAGCATAGAAGCGAAAGATCTAGGCATTGCCGTCGATCCGAAGGCAAAACAGGCCAAGGTCTTGGGAATGAGAACCTTGGATTGGATTCCCATCACCATTGCCCAGGAAGGGGTGCTCCCGGTCAAGGATGGGTATATCCAAGCCAATACCAACCAAGACCTGTTGCTCATCGCCCAGGTCGAACGGTATGGAAAGAACGGGAATATCGGCAAGGCCTTCATGGCAGGATTCAACCTCAAGAAAGGTGCAATGGCATCCTCTGTTGCCCATGACAACCATAACATCATCGTCTTGGGTACAAACCTTGAGGATATGGCATTGGCTGTGAACCGGGTGGCAGCACTTGACGGTGGCCAGGTCATGGTGGTCGACGGCAAAGTGGTTGAGGAGATTTCTTATCCAATCTGCGGGTTGCTCAGTGACTTGGGTGCAGAAGAGCTTGCCCAGAAGAAAAAAATGCTGATCAAGGCATCCCAGGATGCAGGTTCAACCATTGGTTTCCCGTTCCTATTCCTTTCGTTCATCGGGCTTGCAGCTATTCCTGAGTATGCGATCACCGACAAGGGCTTCATCGACGTGCTCAAACAGTCGATCATCGAGCCTGTGTTGGAACTGGTGTATTGACCAATGTACCGGGCAACGGGAAGCAAAGGCTTTCTGTTGCCCTCTCAATCAGGTTCTGATGCAAGAGCTTCCAACTCTTTTGCCACCTGCATGATGGCGATGTACCCCGGGTCACTGATAGTGGCCTGGGGTTTCGTCTTTCGTGCTTGGGTGCTCCTCCATAGGGGATCGTTGGCGACAATATCTTGGCATCGGGTGCAAAAGAGCTGGTGTGCATCCTCGGCCACTCGATAACTTTCCCGTGTTTCTTCGGTAAATTCCACTGCTTCATAGCCGGCTTCTTCCGCCATCTGTTGTGTTTCATCCAGGACAAGCGATATCTGCCTGTTCTCTTTCGATTCCATCAGGTAGGTAAGATAGAGAGCAAGTTCCAGTGCAAGGGGACGAAAGAGCCCAAGTTGCAATGCGGAAGAAGTTTGTCCAAGGAGCAGGGCCGACAGATTGCCGAACTGTGCATACGCCTGGGCAATGCGGGTTGCCCCATCCCCGATGATTTGCAGTACGTTTTCTCGCAGGGTTTCTTCTGTCATGGTATGCTCCTTTGTAGAGACAGTATACCCTGCATATGAGCATTCACACAACGTATCCGGATACACCCGGAAACAATAGCAAGGAAGGTCAAGGTTTTCCGTTTCGCTTGGGATAGGATGGGGTCGAGGAAGCAAACACATGGATTTACAGACGTACGATGCGGTGGAGCGGATGCTCGCCTACATTGAGGATCATCTGCAGGAGGAGATCACCCTGGTGCAACTGGCCAGGGCGGCTTGGTATTCACCCTATCATGCCGCACGCTTGTTCAAGCAAGCAACGGGGTGCACCCCCTTTGCCTATATCCGCAGCAGGCGGCTTGCCATGGCCGCCCATCTGTTGGGGAAAGGAAAAGAGACGATCATCGATGCAATGTCATTAAGTTAAGAACGGCAAGCTGAATAAGAAAGAAGCTATCAATGAAGAAACCAACGTTTCTGACTTGATAGCTTTCATTTTCAGTTCCGAAGTTATTATTAGGGGCATGATGATCCGAGCCTGCGAACATTTGGAATTGTGCGAGGCATGGGTTTCCGCTAGAATGTAACAAGTCAAGCTGCTCTGTAGATGAACGGGATAAAAGAACGGTGTTCGAGAATTCGGGAAAATGCTCTGTCGTTCCTTACCGGTTGAATGGTCATCGTGAGCTCCTTGACTATTTTCTTGATCGTGATAGTCGGGTCCCTTCCCGAGGCGTACAGTCTCAGTGTCTTGGACAGGTCGGAATAGCTGACCTTGTACAGGAGCTTGCGGTTTTTTATCCTACGGGACAGACTCCTGCCGAAAGCGACCAGTACCGATGTGCAGATGTTGTGGAAGATCATCGAAAGGATTATTTCACCAATGGCTGCAACCTTCTTCCTGGTGTTGCTGAATGACGAACAGTCATCATACTTCAATTGGCGCAAGGTGGTCTCCACGCCCCATCTCAAATGATACAACTCCTTGAGGTCGGCCATCGAGAACTCCGACTGAGGCAGGCTGGTCAGCAGGACCTCATACGAGGTTTCGGAAAGTTGCAGTCTGACGAGCCTGAAAGAATACTCGAAGAAATCGATAATGAGCGGACGGCTCTTCAGGACCTTCCCCAAAGGGTTCCTTGTTGCAGGGATGAACTCGTTGATCACGTTCTGTGGGACATAAATATAGTCAGGATAAATTGCTGGGTTCCTGTGCACGGTAGAGCATCGGGTGTATTTCCTGGTGACAACAGTATCCATCAGACCGTCCTCACCTACCATGTTCCGGTACCTTTGGCTGATGCCTGGGGAGTTGAGGTCTTTTGCCCGGATGCAAAAATGGAACCCCAGAGAGGACACCCACATCATGAGCCTATAGCTCTCGTACCCCCTGTCGCAGGTGATGATGCTCGGCAAGGGACTGGGGCATCCAGCCATCCGCTCGACCATCTGTTCGCAGGCCTGTATCTCATGCATGTCCTTGTGGTCCTGGATGACGTAGTCCAGGAAATACCCATCGGGTACGGCAGTGAGGACATTGAGATGAAGCTGGTTGCAGACCTTTCCGTTCGGATTATTGGTCATGTGCAGCAACGTACCCGCATCATCCTTGTTCGGGTGGATGCTGATGGCGGAACCATCGCAGGCCACCAGCAGATACTTGTTCTTGATCAGCGTGAACGGCACATCAGTATCCTTGAAATGGTCGAACAGGGCCCGATATGCCTGTACGCCCAGCTTGTCACGATGCTGGATGTATGCTGACGCTGAGGGCCTGTCAGGACCGACACCGAAGTAATGCCTCAGGTTCTCCTTCATGCAGCTTCCGGGAGAAAGCAAGCCGAGCTTGACAACATCACTGAAAGATTGACGCCTGAACCGGGTGAAATCGGCTTTGGGATTGCTGAAATGCATCCGGAAATCATCAGGGTCAAGGTCCAATCTGGCGACGGATTTAGCGATTTTGTTTTCTAGATAATTCCTCATGATATAATTGTTTACCTCTATTTAATTATATCATATCTATATTATTTTGATACTATAAAATGTACAAAAAAGAAGGCAACACATAGCCGAAGCCACATATTGCCTTGCTGTTTTGGTCTCACAAGAATGTCATTTTGCTAACTTAATGACATTGCGATCATCGATGTAGCGTTTTCGTTTGTGTTCGACTCGCATGAAGGATTTACGCGTGCCTTCAGCAAGCAATTCGGCATGAACCCCTCCGAGTTCCGCAAAGCTCTTGCTGCATACCATGAGCGGGCTTCCCAGTACAGCAGACAAGAAGGAGAAAACAAGATGCAAACAGTGTTTGTTCAGGTAGTGGAGCGCATAAAGCGGAAAGCTGTGGTGAAGTTTGCCCATAAGGCAACCGAATATTTTTCCTACTGTGAGGAAGTTGGGTGTGATGTGTGGGAGATCCTTTCCTCCATCGAGGGGGCGCTCAATGAGCCTATCGGCATGTGGATGCCTGAGAAATTGAGAAGACAAGGAAGCAGTGAATATGTACAGGGAGTAGAAGTGCCGATGGACTTTGCCGGAGCTGTTCCTGAAGGCTTCGATGTCATTGAACTTGAGCCCTGCAAGATGATGGTTTTCCAGGGACCTCCCTTTGATGAGGAGAAGTTTGAGGATGCAATCACCGATCTGTGGGAAGTGATGAAGACCTACGATCCCATGCTCTATGGGTATCAGTGGGCAGACGACGATGGGCCTCGCTTCCAGTTGGCGCCGCTGGGTTACCGCGGGTACATAGAGGCAAGACCGGTCCGTGAAGTGAATGGACGATAGAGAGCAACGGGCTGTCCTGCAAAGGGCAGCCCACTCTTCACTTGGATTTGTGTTTGAGATAGCGCTCGAGGCGTCTGACCTGACTTGCTACAAAGAAGACACGCGGGGAGGGCAACTGGTGCAAACCCACCCATCTGGCTTCGGAGAACTCGGAAATGAAGGGAGGCTTTTTCACTCGTTCCAGTTCATAGCCATAGACTTGGTAGTGGAAACCAGGAACATGCAAACCCCAGAGAAGCACCAGTTTCTGCGGCTGTTCAACAGCCATGCCCATCTCTTCCCCGGATTCGCGGATGGCAGCTTCCTTATACGCTGGCTTGCCTTTCTCATCAAAGCCGTCTTTCAATTCCCATCCACCGCCGGGGAATGACCAACAGTGATTCTGTGGTCTCATGCTTCGCTTTCCGATGAGAATACGAACCTGATGGTCATCATCCCTGCTCCAGAAGATGATGCCGGCTCCGTGATAGCCACGATGTTTTTTCATGCCTCCAGTGTACTGACAAAGTCATCAAGAGCCTACAAAAAAAGTAAAATGTTCTTTTGGTCATATTTCACATATTGTAAAACATCACAGACAATTTATACTGAATTTATCCTGATGTACGTTGGAGGTGTGTATGAAGTACCTCGTTCGTGGGTTTGGTGTTCTGATGTTCCTGGCCGTCCTTTTGGGTATGACAGCCTGTGATGGGGAAACCCCGGGGGATGTGGATGTCAGTTTGCTTGCGGTGGTGGACACAACATCACGGAGCGCTCGAAGTGCAAGTGATGAAGCATCCAGGAATATTACTCCTTCATCATACAAGATTGCACTCACCTATTTTGCCTTGGAACGAGATGATGGCACTCTCATTCCATTAATCAATGAGACAGAACCGATTGTATATGATTTTAGTGGGCATGTTATTTCTCCACCACTACTTTGGGGGTGCGGACAAAAAGTTGGACTTTTCTATGATACTAGACCAAGGCTCCTGCGATACTCAAGAGGGCTTCTCCCTCCCAAGGACATTTTGATTCGTTTCTCATTATACCAATAGATGTAATCATCAAGCAGAGCACAAAACTCTTCGATTGATACCCCAAACCAGGAGCGGGAATAGAACATCTCATTCTTCAATCGGCCGAAAAAGCCTTCGCATGCCGAATTGTCGGGTGAGCAGCCTTTCTTCGACATTGAACGAACCAACCCGGCATTATCCATTCTCTCAATCCAGCCGGGCCAACGGTAATGACTACCCCGATCGGTATGGACCAATGGGTGCTCATCATCTCCCAATGTCTCTACAGCCCTATCCAGCATTGAGTTCACCATCTCAGCATTGGGGCTCGTACCACGGGTCCAGGAGGTGACGTAGCCGTCAAAACAATCAACCACCGGAGAAAGATACACTTTGCCGGCGGGAATGCTGAACTCGGTGATATCGCTCAGCCATTTCTCATTGGGATTATCGGCATGGAAATCACGCTTGATGACGTTCTCGACCTCAGGGCTGAGCTCACCCTTGTATGAGCTGTACTTCTTTCTCTTCATGGAAGGAACGACAAGGTTTTCCTCATGCATAAGACGAAGAACTACCTTCTCTGAAATGGTGCTTCCATTGGATGTGATGACTGAATGCAGCCGGCGATAGCCGTAACACTGCCGGTTCTCAGAGAACACATTCCTCAAGTCTTTCCTGACAAGCTCATACTTATCTTTCTTCATGGCTTGGATCTGGTAGAAGTAACTGCTTTTCGCCATATGCAGGGAGGGTAGCAGCTGCCTTATGGTGTACCTGCCTGTAAGGGCATCGATAATCATGGCTTTCTCCCTGTTGGAGAGTGTATCGATACCGATGCCCTCATCTTTTTTTATTATTTCAGCCGCCTTTTCAAGAATGTCCTTCTCCATTTGGAGCTTATGTACCTGTTTCTGCAGCCTGTCCCGTTCTTCTTTCAGCTCGTCGCATTCAGCCCTCAGCTGAATCTCCTGTTCTGATGAAGCCTTCACGGATTCTTTTTGGGATTTCTTTCTCATCTCGGGGTTGCTTACCTCCCCAAGCAATTGCCGTTTCCAATGCCAGACCGTTCTCCGGGACACTCCGATCTCTGCTTGGATCTGTTTTGAAGTCTTTTCACCGGAAGCTACAGACACTACAGCGGCCATCTTTTGCTTGTCTGTGCATTTTACAACAGGCTGTTCCCTTTTCAAAGGTTGAAAATCGCAAGAAGTGTCTTGGCTGACCCATTTTCCAAGAAGTTGGCGGCAAGGATATCCGAGAGCCTTGACCGTACGGGCGAGTCCTCTCCCGTGCTCCTGGTAGTATTTGACAGCATCCGCTTTTTGCTCTGCTGTATATCCTGATTGCATTCGAGACTTCTTGTGCAGGTCTCCATTCTCAAGGTATTCCCGATACCATAGCGTAAGCATCCTGGTGGTGGGATACCCAAGTTCCCTTACGACAGCAGAAGCACTCTTGTCAAACTTTATGTAAAGTTCAACGGCTTTCTTCCTATCTTCGTATGAATACATTCTCTCCTCCTTATGGAGTCCAAGAAAATGTCTTCACCCCCCTTTTGGGAACGAAGAAAATACCAACTGGAACATATACTGGCTATGAAATGCGGTTTACCTATTTGGAAATGGATCTGATGGCATCGTTCAATGTTCCAACATGGTCCACTGATACTTCTCATGTATTGGTGACAGGAACTCACGATGGAAGCGGGAATATTGTTCATCAAAACGCAACATTGCGGCAGTATTTCAATGCATCTGGAAAATTTCATAAGCGGGATATGGTAGTTGATATTGGTACGACCGATTCGGAATGGGCATGGATGCGAAGGGAATTGGAAGATTCTGATGGGAATAGGAAATTTTTCCTTACGACAGAAACCCATCCTGCAGTTGGCTGCATCGATTTATTTGATGACGTGGCATTTTGGGGTAGTTCTGACAAGTATGATGATCCTGATGTGAAAATAACCATTCGTAGCGGAGAAACTACAGGGGGGTTGGATGCAACAATGGATGTGCTCACCATCTCAGCAACTGCAAGCATCCTACTGACAGTCAAAATAGCGGATTCTTTCAATTTCTATGAAAATTTGCTTGATACTACCTACGGACAAAACCAAGATCTTGATTTCGGTCCTACTACCGGGGGCGTTTCAACTACATATTATGGCGACAAAGGCTTCCATCCCAAGATGCCGGTTTTCCACCTCAAGAAACGTTGACGGCATCAGAAAAATTCTGGTGTTGCAGGGCTCATTTCATGCTACTGTGGAAAAAACAGGATCGTGGGTGTGTTGCATGAAGTGACCTGATCGCGGTTCTTTGATGAGGGAGGACGCATGGAATCCAAACACTATGATGTGGTGGTGGTTGGTGGGGGAGTGGCCGGTCTTACTGCTGCGGCCTATTGTGCCCGTTCAGGCCTTTCTGTGTTGCTTTGCGAAAAACAGGAGCGCATGGGAGGGCTGGTGAACTCCTTCGAGCGTGATGGGTTTGTCTACGACCAGGGAATACGCGCGATCGAGAACTCCGGCATCATCTTCCCCATGCTCAAGCAATTGGGTATTGAAATACCCTTTGTACGCAGCCCGGTAACACTGCAGATCTGTGACGAACGACTGCTGATAGAGGACATCCACAGTTTGGATGGATATCAGGAGATGCTCTGTCGTCTCTATCCCGAGAGCAAAGCTGACATAGCCTCCATCATGACAGAGATCCACAAGATAACCGATGCCATGCAGGTATTGTATGGCGTGGACAACCCGCTGTTCCTGGAAAACTTCAAAGATCTTCGCTATGTTCTGTCAACATTGGTTCCTTTCCTGTTCAAGTCCATGCAAACCATGGGCAAGATCAAGAAGCTGCAGATGCCGGTCACTGAATTCCTTTCCCAGCTCACCAAGAACCAGGCCTTGATCGACATCATCGCCCAGCACTTCTTTGCCGACACCCCGACCTTCTTTGCCCTCAGTTATTTCGGGCTCTACCTGGAGTACCAATACCCCTTGGGGGGAACCGGAGCCTTGGTGCAGGCCATGGAACAGTATCTGAAGGAGAAAGGTGTTGTTCTGCTACCCGCATATTCGGTCACATCGGTTGATGCAGAAAACCGACTTGTCAATGAGGAGTTCTCCTACACGCATCTCATTTGGGCTGCCGACCTGAAGAGTCTCTATCGCTCGCTGAAAAAAGCGCTGCCTGGGCGGCAAGCCGAGATGGAAGCACAAGTAGGGGGTGACTCCATCTTCTCGTTCTATGTTGCCTGCTCCCTTCCCCCTTCATACTTTGCCCAGAAATCAAGCCCACACCTCTTCTATACCCCCACCAAGGCAGGGCTTGGGTGTGTTCCCACAGCAGCACTCGATCCTGCATGCGATGAGAGAACGGCGATTGAGCAGTATCTCATCTCGTATCTGGAGAATACCACTTTCGAGATCTCCCTTCCTGTCCTGCGTGATCCCGCTCTCGCACCAAAGGGTTGCAGTGCCCTGCTTGTCAGCTGCCTGTTCAGTTATGAGCTGACCCGGCGCATCGAAAACCTGGGATGGTACGAAGAAGCGAAGAGCCTGTGTGAACAGACCATCCTCAGGGTGTTGTCCGAACACTTGTATCCTGAACTTCCGGCACACGTCTTGGAAAGCTTCAGTTCCACACCCACCACCTTGGAACGGCTTACCGCAAACAGTGAGGGAGCCATTACCGGTTGGGCCTTTACCGGTGGTACTATTCCGGTAGTCCACACCATGCAGGAGATCACCAAATCGGTACGCACGGAGTTCGCCACCATCAGCCAGGCTGGTCAGTGGTCATTCAGTCCTTCCGGCCTGCCCATATCCGTGATGACGGGAAAACTTGCCAGTGACCGGGCCATCAAGGCAGCAAGACGTGAGTCCGTCCATGGATAAGCAAAAGGGTATTGCGTTTTGCGGCCTTGCCTGCTGTCTTTGCGAGGAGAAACCTTCCTGCAAAGGGTGTCGCCAGGGAGATTGCCCAGACGCGCTAGGGTGCAAGGCTTACCAGTGTGCCGTGGAAAAGGGGCATGCTGGATGCTGGGAGTGTACGGAGTTTCCCTGTGACTTCACTCTCTTTTCGTCCCTACGAATCCGGACGTTTGCATCCTATGTCGCCCGGTACGGACAGGACGCCTTGCTTGCGGCCTTGCATGCGGGTGAGCAAAACGGTTTGCACTATCACTATCAGGGAAAACTGGTCGGAGACTATGACAAAGTACAGGATGAAGTGGAGTTATTCGCCCTACTGGACTCTCTCAAATGAGCGTTTCCATGGTATGCTGAATCCATGATAGATGCACAAAGGATCCAACTGCTCAATGATAAGCAGCTCGATGGTACGGCCCGATATCTGGTGTATTGGATGCAGGCTTCCCAACGAGTGAAACAGAATGATGCGCTGGCATATGCTGTTGAGCTGGCAAATTCTCTGAATATGCCCTTGCTCGTCTATTTCGGCCTTGCCGCTGCTTTCAATGAAGCCAGTGTACGTCACTACCGTTTCTTGGCAGAAGGACTTTCAGAAGTACAACAAGAGCTGAAGAGGCGATCGATCAGGATGGTGATCCACCAGGCAGGGGTCGTGGAAGGGCTGGAAAAACTCATCCCATTTGCCGGCGGTGTCGTGGTCGACCGCGGGTACACCAGAGCAGAGCGACAGTGGAGGAAGACAGCAGCCGAATTGCTTCCAGTCTCCCTGATCCAGGTGGAGTCGAATGTGGTGGTTCCCCTGGAAGCTGTCAGCACCAAAGAAGAGTATTCGGCAGCAACGCTGAGACGAAAGATCGAGCCCATGATCTCCTATTTCGCCCAGGAAGTGGAACCGGAGGAGGTTAAGATCTCCTCGCTCTCCGTCGTTGTTCCGTTTTCCAGTGCAGATCTTTCTGACCTACCTGCTTTGTTCAACATCCTGGGGGTGAAGGACAGGGGAGGAAAAGCGCTCCAGCTTCGGGGAGGGGAGAAGGAAGCCCAACGCAAACTTTCCACCTTTCTTGAAACACGTCTGGATGGGTATGCGCAGAAGCGCAGCGATCCCTCCCTGGACTGGTCATCCGGCTTGAGTCCCTACCTGCATTTCGGGCAGATCAGCCCGGTCGATATCTACCTGAGGACACGCAGCTTCGACCTGCCGGATGTCCCGGTCTTTCTCGAGGAACTGATCGTCAGGCGTGAGCTTGCCATGAACTATGTGTTTTTCAACCCGTTGTATGACCAGTATGAAGGCCTTCCATCCTGGGCATTGAAAACACTTTCCCTGCATGAGGCAGACAAAAGGCAGTACCGCTATACCTACCCACAGTTGGAAGCTGCGCAGACGCACGACCCCTACTGGAATGCCGCTCAGAAGGAGATGGTGGAATTCGGCACCATGCACAACTACCTGCGCATGTATTGGGGGAAAAAAATCCTGGAGTGGAGCCCAACCCCAAAAGAAGCCTTTGTCACTGCGCTTTCGCTGAACAACCGGTATCAGATGGATGGACGCGACCCCAATGGGTATGCGGGGGTTGCCTGGTGCTTTGGCAAGCACGACAGGCCGTGGACGGAACGGGCCATCTTCGGCAATGTCCGTTATATGAACGACAAGGGATTGGAACGCAAGTTCAACATCAAGGCATATGTGAAACGGATAGAAGAGCAACTGTCCACTTAGTTTCCCAGTTTCTTCAGGTGCTCGATCTCCACGATCAAGGCACCCTCATCGTTCTTCACCAGCCCAAGCACCACCAAGGGCCACTGGGTGCTGAGCAGATGATGATACTTGGCGAAGAGCTGGGGGAAGAGCACCGTCTCATACAACGCAGTCTCATCCTCAAAGGAAACGAAGCTCATGTTCTCTCCTCCCTTGGTGAGCACTTGCTTCTGCGTAATCTGATACCCGATGAGGGTGATGTAGCGATTCTCATAGGAAGCGAGGTCGCAGGCTTTGACCCGTTTCAGTCGGGAAAGGTGGTGTGAGAACAGCAGCAAGGGATGATGGTCGCGCAAGAAGGAGAGGGCCGAGAACTCACGGTGCAACTCTTCCTCACTGCTTTTTCTCCTGCATGCAAGGTTCCGGGTGGGAAAAGTCCGTACCGTCTTGGCGAAAAGATCGGGTTGCAACGCTTCTGAGCGGGGTTTTGCACACGTCAGCAGCAGCCTCAGTTGCTCACTGCGGGCGAGGGAAGGATTGAGTGAGTCAAGAGCACCGGCACTGACCAGTGCCACCCAGTCCTCACGGCAAAGACCCAGTCGGGATGCAGCTTCCTCCAGCGAGACGAACGGGCCTCCCTGCTTTCGTTCCTGCATGATGCGCTGCATTGCCTCACCTTTGAGATTGGCGATGGCCATGAACCCCACGAAGAGGGTGTTCCGGTGTGCATGGTAGGTGATGCGGCTGGTATTGATGTCAGGACCAGCTATCGTGATGCCCATTCTTCTTGCCTCACTGATATAGGCTTGGGCGCGGTAGTAGCCCCCTTGGTTGCTCAGTACAGCCGCCATGAAATACGGGCCGTGGTGGACCCTGAGGTAGGCACTCTGGAACGAGACCATTGCGTAGGAGGCCGAATGGGGTTTGCAGAAGGAGTATCCGTCGAAGCTGAGCATCATCTTCCAGATTGCTTCGATGACAGGCTCTTGTATTTCGTTCTTTCTGCAGCCTGAGAAGAACTGGTCTTGGTAGAGGCGAAGCTTCTGTCCGTTCGCTTTCTTTGCTATGACCTTGCGCAGGCGGTCTGCCTCTGCTTCACTGAACCCGGCAAGGGCTACCGCTGTCTTGGAGACATCCTCCTGATAACAAAGAATCCCATAGGTTTCATCAAGGATGGCCGCAAGGCGTGGATGCAGCGGCTCCCAGCTTTTTCCCTTCAACCGCTGGACATACTCATTGATGAATGCATTGGCAGCAGGGCGAATGATGGAGGAGTGGATGACGATGTGCTCGAAATCCCCCCTGCCTGTCTTCTTCTGCAACTGGCGCATGGCAGGCGATTCGATGTAGAACACTCCCATCGAATCCCCCCGGGCAAGGGCCTCTATGGTGGGTTTGTCCTGGATGGGATTCCAGGTGCGTTCATCGATGAAGATGCCGTCTTCCTTGAGATTTGCCAGAGAGTCCCGAATGACGGCAAGGGAACGGTTTCCCAAGAGGTCGATCTTTACGAATCCTGCGGCTTCGGTCCCTTCCTTTTCCCAGCTGAGCAGGGGGTACTGGTTGGCCGATCGGCAGATGGGGGCATAGCAGGTAACCGGCTTGGGCGTAATGACCAAGCCGCCGCAATGCATCGAAAGCTCTTTGGGAAGTCCTTCGAGCGAGCTTGCAACCCTGCAGATGACCGACCAGAGCGGATCGGTGAGGGAGGAGAGCCCGCTGACAAAGAGCTGTCTTTCCGCAGCGGTGATCTGGCTGTCACTCAAGCCGTAGCAACGTGCAGTCTCCCTCAGTGCGGAACGGAAGCGGAAGGTATTGTGGTTGGCCACCCGTGCGCAGTGCTCCGACCCGAATCGTTGCAGGACCGCCTCGAAAACCCCATCACGCTCATCCCAGGCAAAATCGACATCGATGTCCGGTGGGTCGGTCCGCTCAAGGGAGAGAAAACGCTCAAAGTAGAGATGGTGGGCTATGGGGTCTACATTGGTGATGAAGAGGCTGTAGGAGACGATGGAAGCTGCGCCCGATCCTCTGCCGCAGGTCCTGCTGCTCATCTTGACGATGTCGTGCATAACCAGAAAGTAGGGAGCAAAGCCCTTCTTGTCGATGATGGAAAGCTCATAGTCGATGCGTTCAAAGATGGCATCGTTGATCTCCCCATAGCGGACTTCAGCTCCTTCGAGAACCCGCATGCGCAGCTCCATTTCGGCGCTGACGCCTTCGTCCAGTGCATAGGTCGGGAAGATCAGCTTGGGGGAGAATGGGTCATAGGCAAGCAAGGAGTCTGCATGCACCACCGCCTCAGGCCAACTCGAGAAGGCTTCTTCCCAAGCCTTTTGTGTCAGCAGGTACTTGGGTGCTTCCACCGTATCTCCCTCCTGCAGCGAGCCGAGCGTTTTGTGCAGTGCGATAGCACACAGGATTCTGTGGTTCTCCTCGTCCTGTTTCTCCAGAAAGAGTGCATCATCCACGGCAAGCAGGGGCAGGCCAAGCTGTGATGCCCCCCTGATTGCCTTCAGGCAGGTGGGGGTAACCTCTGCATACACGTTGGTGTGGTGGGCCAATGCTTGCAGGAACGGGTGATGCGTGGTGGCAAGGGCCAAGCCGCCACTCTCCTGTTGCAGTGCCTGCAGATAGGAAAACGCAGGATCCTGCTCGCGCAATGAGAGCAACAGGCAGAGCCGCTCATAGCCTTGCTGGTCCTGGACGAAGGCGTGGATGATCTGGTCTTGCTCGGTCAGTGCAGCAGCACAGATCAGTGCAATTCCTGCACTTTGTGCCTGTTCCCTGCAGGCAGGATAGCCGTAGAGGTTGTCCCTGTCGGTGATGGCGACTTTTGTCACGCCTTCCTTCTTGAGACGTGCAAACAGGCGTTCAATTCCCACCGGTCCCCAGAGCAGGGAGTAGGCAGTGTACAGTCCGAGTCTAGTGTGCATGGCAGAGTGCCGCAGCATGGCAAAGGATTGCCGGACCGAACTTGGTGCGTACCCGGTCCACTGCACTTTGCAGTGAGCTGGAGTGCTCCAACTGGGTGGGGATGAAGAGATCGCTCTGGCCCAAGGCGGGATTGAGGTCGGAGAGCCTGAGGGTGAAGGCAAGCAGGCTGACCCTTCGGTTCGCAGCCTGCAGGGCACAATCCCAAAGAACCCGTTCGATCTCCAGGTCAAGGATCCATTGATCCTTGGTTCGCCTTGAGGCTTCACTGGATCTTCCGTCGCTCCACAGGAGGGTAAGGTGGATGTGTGAACATCCATGGTTCTCCCTGCGCATCTCGAGCCCAGCATCCTCAGCTGCACTTACCAAGGCTGCCTTGAGCGAGGCATGGTCGAGGATTGGCTCGGCAAAACTGACCTTGCGGATGATCTGCTTCTGTTTTGTCAGGCTTGGGCCGAGAGAGGAACGGTCAAGCCCACGCGCGGCATCTCGCAGGGCCACTCCTTTCTTGCCCAGAAACGCCAGGGTCTGCTCATCATCAAGTTGGGCAAGCTGTCCGATCTGGGTGATGCCGGCAACCCGAAGCAGGGAGGAGATGGCCTGTCCCACCCCGCTGAGCAGGCTGATGTCCTGTGAGGAAAGAAAGGAGGCTTCCTCTCCCTCCCTGATCTGGGCAAGGCCATACGGACGGATGGTGCGCGTCCCGATTTTCGCCACCAGCTTGTTGGAAGCGACTGCCACTGCTCCTTCCAGGCCGATACGCTCGCGGATCTCCTTGCGGATGCGAACGGCACTATCCACGGCAGGTCCGAAAAGGCGGGTGGTACCGCTCATGTCCAGATACACATGGCCCCCTCTGTCACACTGGAAGTGGGGGGTGTAGGCTTGTACGATTGAGGTGATGACCTCCTCGGCCTTGGTTGTTGCCGGTACATCAGGAGGAAGGATGCGAAGGGTGGGGAGCATCCGCTCTGCCAGTGCCACCGGCATGCCTGTGCGGATTCCCTCCTCCCATGCCCTCCGTGAGGGGGTGAGGATGACTCTGCGGGCAGAACCTTCCAGGGCAATGGCAAAGGCCTTGTCAGCAAGCCGGGGATCCTTGGCAACAGCAACGGCTGCAGCGAAGTCGGTCACATTGAGATGGATGATGCTTGCACGATCTCTTTGCATGCACCCCCCTTATCCTGGGCAAGCAGCTCCCTGAGCCGCCTGGCATTGACGACTGCCTGGGCTCTGCGATGGTTGTTGAAATAGACCAGAACGGTATCGGCACCAACAGCAAGGGAGCGGATACGTTCCACTATGGCAGCAAGCTCCTTGTCGCTGTACAGATAGTCGTATCGGCTTGCAGCATCAGAACCCCACCAGGTCTCCTTGTTTCTCCCATGCAGCCTCAGGTAGGCAAGCGGAGAGGTGAGGACATCCATGACCGGAGGGTTCCCGCTGACCGAAGGAAGGTCGAGGGAGGCGAAGGCCACCTTGCGCTCCCTCAGTGAGTCGAGGGTCCTGTTGTTGTACCAGTTGCTGTTGCGGAACTCCACCGCAAGAGGGAGGGGGGAGAGTACCCGCAAGAGGGAATCGAGATACCGCCTTCTCTCCGGTTCATAGTGGAAGGAGGCGGGGAACTGCAGGAGCACCGCTTCCAGCACCGTGGCGGCAAGCAAGGGCTCAAGGGAGCGACGGAAGAGCGTAGCTTGCTCCCGCCACTTCTCCGGCTCAATGACATGGGTCAGGCTTTGGTGTGCCTTGATGGAAAAGAGCAAGGAAGGTGCACTCTGGTGCATCATTGCAAGCTGGGTCGCTTCAGGCATACGGTAGTAGCTGAAGTTCAGTTCAACGGTGGGAAAGAGGCGTGCATAGAGGGCAAGGTACTCCTCGTTCTTGGTCCCTTGGGGATACACCGGACCGACCCATTCCGTATAGCTGTAGCCTGATGTGCCGATCAATATCGTACTCATACTTCAGATATACTATATAAATGTTAAGTAATCAAGAGGCTCCTACTGCCTGGTTTCTTCCTGCCTGCTTGGCATGGTAGAGATAGCTGTCGGCTTGTTTGAGGAACAATTCGGCAGAAGAGAGCTGTTCTGTGTAGCGGACGTAGCCGACACTGATGGACATGCTGCCCAAGCTTTTTCCTGCATACGGAAGATCAAGGGCATGCACCCGCTCAACAAGGTTATCACAAAGAGTTCCCAGTTCCTGCTGTTGCAAGTAGGGGAGCAGGATGGCAAACTCATCTCCCCCATAGCGGCAGATGGTTGCGGAAAGATTGAAGTAGGAGAGCATCTCATGGGCAAGCCTGGTGAGTACGAAGTCGCCTGCATCATGCCCGTACTGGTCGTTGAAGTGCTTGAAGTAGTCGATATCCAGAAGGATGATGCCCCACACTTCTCCCTCTTTCTGCTCACGCTTGAGCTTGTTGGAGAGTGTCTCGTCAAAGTAGCGGCGGTTGAACAGGCCGGTAAGATGGTCACGGATGGCACTCTCTTTCAACTGGAGCATCTGTATTTTGATCAGGTAGTTTGCGATCATGCTCAGGAAAGCGACCAGAATGACAAAGAAGAAAAAACTGGGCCAATTCTGTTGGAGCAGTGTCTCATTGGTTGCAACCAGTACGGCCAACAGGATTATCTGTGTCGCTGAAAGCAGAATGGTGAAAAGCGCAGGCAGGAAGAGGCTGGAGATGATGATGGTGATGGTCACATAGCAAAGGGGGAAGAAATCGGGGGTTCCTGCATTGAGGTTTATCAGGACAGAGGACCAGGTGCCGACCAATCCAAGGCCCAGGGTAAAAGAGGCGGAGAGCAGGTAGTGGTTGCGATGTCGGGCAATCATGGCAAGGATCAGCAAAAGAAGGAGGACAAGCAGAAGCAACAGGTAGGCATGTCTGTTGGGGGAGGGAAAGGAGAGTGGGGCAATCGTGAGGGTAAACGCAAAAAGAATCATGACCAGCATGAGAGGATGGATCAATCGCAAGAGTCGAGTACGCAAGTCCGTGGTTGTATCAGGCATGAAGCAACTCTCCTGAAGGCAGTGTAGCACAAGATTATGGTGTTTCCAAGTTGCTGAAAAGAAGACCTCATCGTATGCGTGTTGTTTGCTGACAGGCGAAAACCTTTGTAATGGATGAAGATGCATGCGATACTTAGGATAGGCGAAAACCAACAAGGAGGGCCCTATGGCAGACAGAGATGGACGTGACGAGACACAGAAGAAGCCGCTGACTTCAATCAGTGGTCGCCCCATTGCCCAGAACGAGAATATACAGACTGCAGGCAAACGGGGCCCGGTAACACTTCAGGATAGCTGGTATCTGGAGAAGATGGCACATTTCGACCGGGAGGTCATTCCCGAGCGCCGGATGCATGCAAAAGGCAGTGGAGCCTTCGGTACCTTCACGGTAACGCATGACATCGCCAAGTGGACAAAGGCTTCTCTTTTTTCGGCAGTGGGAAAGAAAACAGACATGTTTGTCCGGTTTTCCACGGTAGCGGGGGAACGGGGCGCTGCGGATGCAGAGCGTGACATTCGTGGGTTCGCCATGAAGTACTACACCGACGAAGGGAACTGGGATCTGGTGGGCAACAACACCCCTGTTTTCTTTTTCCGTGATCCGATGCTCTTTCCCGATCTCAACCATGCAGTCAAACGCGATCCCAGAACGAACATGCGTTCAGCACAGAACAACTGGGATTTCTGGTCAAACCTGCCTGAGGCTTTGCATCAGGTGACCATCACCATGGGTGACCGTGGCATTCCCTTGAGCTATCGGCATATGAACGGTTATGGTTCGCACACCTACTCCTTCCTCAATGCCAAGAACGAGCGGGTGTGGGTCAAGTTCACGTTCAAGACACAGCAGGGGATTGCCTTTCTTACCGATGAACAGGCCGCCGAGATTGTCGCAAATGACAGGGAAAGCCATCAGAGGGATCTCTTCGAATCCATCGAGAGAGGAGACTTCCCCCGCTGGACCCTGTACGTGCAGATCATGACTGAGGAACAGGCGAAGCGTCATCCGGACAATCCCTTTGACCTGACCAAGGTTTGGTATCATGACCAGTATCCCTTGCATGAAGTGGGCTTCATCGAGTTGAACAGAAACCCAGACAACTACTTCCAGGACGTGGAGCAGTCAGCATTCAATCCAGCAAACATTGTTCCTGGCATCGGATACTCGCCGGACCGCATGTTGCAAGGCAGACTTTTCTCCTATGGTGATGCCCAGCGCTACCGATTGGGAGTAAACCACTACCAGATACCGGTCAACCGCAGCAAGATCGACACCAACCACTATCACCGTGACGGAGCGATGCGTGTGGATGGAAACTATGGGGGAAGTGTCCACTACAACCCCAATTCGTACGGCATGTGGAAAGACCAACCCAATCTTACCGAGCCACCGTATGATGGACAGGGACCGGTGGACCACTACGACTATCGCGAGGATGACGACCACTACTATGAGCAGGTGGGTAAGCTCTTCAACCTGATGAAGGATGACGAGAAGCAACGATTGTTCGGGAATACCGCACGAAATATGCAGGGAACCACCATTCTGGTGCAGAAGCGGCATATACGGCACTGCTATCTTGCTGACAAAGCCTATGGCGAAGGGGTTGCCAAAGCCTTGGGCCTTCCCCTCGCTGAAGTGAATATGAAGGAGACCTACGGGGCAAGAGGTTGAGACCCTTTTCCTGCCCATCCTTTGCTTTGATTCTGAAGGATGGGCATTTTGTTTGCCCTTGAGCTTTCCTTTCCTATTCGCCATACTGGTCCAAAACCTGTGGAGGATAGCTGTGCAGGCATACAAGGGCATGTTTTTCTGTGATGTGGATGGGACCATTCTTCCCCATGGACAACGGGAGGTCTCCCCAGCCTTTTTTTCCTTGGTTCGCGAAGCATATGGAAAGGGATACCTGTTTTGCATTTCCAGCGGGCGTTTCCACCGTTCCTTGCTCCCCCTCTTTGCAGAGGTGCAGGACTTGGTGGTTTTCTCGGCTTCCAACGGATGCAAGATCCTGTACAGGAATGAGCCGTTGATCCCAAACCATGGTATTGATGCCTCAATTGCAAGAACCATAACCCATACCTTGCAATCTTGGAATGCCATTCCCCTGATCAGTGGGGACAAGGCCATGCATCTTCCCCTTGCATCGCAAGAGACGCAACGTGCAAAAGGATATTTAGCAAAGGGATACACCAATTGGTTCGGCTCCTATGACGAGATAGAGGACGACGTGTTGCAGATAACGGCCGTTGTGCTTGGAGAGAAGCAGAGCCTTGTCATGCAGGCACGAGAGCTTTGGGGTTCTTCCTATCATGTGGTTACCACCGGAACCGATATCTTTGACATCTGTCCTACGAGCAAAGGGGACTCGCTGGTTGCCGTGAGCAAATACTTTGGCATCGACCGGGGGCGGACGTATGCCTTCGGAGACGAGGAAAATGACATTCCCATGCTTCGGGCAGCAGGCAAGGCTTACCTTATGGGAGAAGCCCATGATGGGGTGAAAGCCCATCAGTTTGAGCTCTGCCATGATTTGGTGGAAACCATTTCTTCTCTTATCCAAGCCTGATTGCATCTGTTTTGGGGTCTTTTCTCTGGATGGTAGGTCCAAGCTATGATAGGGTGTAGATAAGGTTTTTCCTGGTTCCAAGGAGAGTTCATGGTGCTGGCAGCCCTTCCTAGCTACGGGGTTCTCATCCTTCTGGTTATGAGTACAGGTCTCTGTATTCTTGCCTTTCTTCTTCTTCGTGCCCAGAGGAGCGCACTGCAAAGTACCTCCATCCAGCCATCCAAAGCAGAGGTTGATACACTTTTTCGTTTCATGCCGGAAGGGTATGTCGGTCTTGATGCACAAGCCAGGATCCTTGAGGTAAATGAGAACTATCTCATGATGACCGGGTACACACGAAAGCAATTGGTAGGCAGGTACTTCAAGGAAATCATCGTGCTTCACGAAGGAGAGGACTTTGGGCAGCATCTCAAGCAAATTGAGGATGAACATTCCCAGCTCTTTGAGACGACCCATCGTTGCAAGGATGGAAATCTTCTGTATCTGGAGGTCTCCATCACTGCCGTGCAAGCACATCCTCTCGCCTATATGTGTTTTTATCGTGATATCAGCAAGCGGCTCAAAGCTGAATCCGCCCTGCAGCATTCAACCGATCTGTTGCGTTATGTCATCGAGCATACGCAATCTTCCGTTGCCATCCACGACAGGAATCTTCGGTATCTGTACGTAAGCCAGAAGTATCTGGATGAGTACCACATCCCGGATGGGAAAGCCATCATAGGAAAGCATCACTACGAAGTGATTCCCGATCTTCCGGAGAAATGGCGGCAGGTTCACAGACGGGCTTTGGCTGGGGAAGTGGTCAGAGCAGATGATGATGCATATGAACGGTCCGACGGGCACACCGAGTATACACGATGGGAGTGCCGTCCCTGGTATGAGGAATCAGGGGAGGTTGGTGGCATCATCATCTATACCGAGATGATTACCAAGCAGAAAGAGATCGAGGTGGAGCTGCGCAAGGCACATGACTACCTCGCAGCCCTGATCAGCCATGCCAATGCGCCCATCCTTGTCTGGGATGCTTCCTTTGTCATCACGCATGCCAACAAGGCCTTGGCAGATCTCTTGGACCTGTCGACGGACCAGGTCATCGGGAAACAACTGGGGACGCTGTTCTCCTTTGTTCCTGAGGACGATGTCAAGGAAATCTTTCAACAGCTTGAGGTTTCCAAGGAACTCTCCAACAAGGAAATGGAGATACCCAGCGCTCATGGGCCTGGCCGTACCGTTCTTTGGAACGCTGCTGCAGTTAAAGGATCTGATGCCTCCGGTTGGTTTGCCATCATTGCCCAAGGGCAGGATATCACCGATCGCAAGAAGATTGAGCGTGCCAACAGGCAACAACTGGATGAATTGAAACGGTGGTTTGCTCTCATGACCCAGCGTGAGGACCGCATCCTGGACCTCAAGGGTGAGGTGAATGAATTGCTCACTGAATTGCATCGGCCGGCAAGATATGAGTCGGTGAAGGAAGATACGGTATGAGGAAACGAAGTCTCATCCTGTTGCTTCTCCTTCTGGTGCTGCTTCCGCTTGCAGGCAATGATGCCCGCACACGTTTTGAGGCAAGCCTTGACGACGACGAGCGAGCGTTTCTTGCCACCCATACCCAGTTTTCCGTGCTTTTTGATCCTGGTTGGGCTCCCTTGGAGTACTTTGATGAGCAAGGAAATCCCAACGGAATGTCCAAGGAATATCTGGACCGTATCGCAGAGAGTACTGGTCTCACGTTTGTTCCTGCGCCGAGGATGAGCTGGCAGGAAGGGTATGAGCTCTTGCTTGCAGGGCAAATCGACATGACAACCTCGGTTACCCCCACACCCACCCGTCTCCAGTCGCTTGTCTTCACCGAGCCCTTCCTTACCATCCCGCTGGCCATCATTGCAGGGAATCAGGTTGGCTATATCGGCAACCTCCAGGAGTTGGCGAATCGGAAGGTAGCCGTGGTGAAAGGGTATGGTGCTGCGGAGTGGCTGGCGCAGGACTACCCGGACCTTATCCTTGTTCCGGTGCAAAATGTGGAGGAAGGCCTTCGGTTGGTGCAGAGAGGCGAAGCTTTCTGCATGATTGAGAATCTGTTGGTCACCAATCATTATCTCACGTTTCTCAACCTGAACACAGAACTGAGGGTGGTGGGCAATACCCCCTATGCCAACAACCTCAGTATGGCAGTCCACAAAAGCATCGCCCCCCTTGCCTCCATCCTGCAGAAGGCTCTGGTGCAGATTGATTCCGAACAGCGCAGCAGCATTTACCGCAAGCATTTGTCGCTTGAGCGGCAGCGTACGATTCCCCTCTCTACGGTCTATCTCATTCTTGGCATTGGATTTGGTTTGTTGGCCTTGCTGGGTTTCTGGATCTGGAGCCTGGTACGGGAAATGAAGCGAAGGGAGTACGCGGAAGCAGAGCGGGAGAGCAGTGAACGTAAGTTCAAGCAGCTGTTCAGTTCCGCCCCCATGCCGATGGCTCTGATTGATTTCTCCGGGGATGTCCTTTCTGCCAATGATATGTGGTATGAGGTATTCGGATATCAGCCAAAGACCATCACCACTATTGACCAATGGTTCGAACGAGCCTATCCCGAAGCTTCCTACCGGGCAGAAGTACGGACCCTTTGGAATGAGAGCATCAAGAATGCACAGCAGAGGAACACTCCGGTCATTGAGAAGCATGAGTACCGTGTCCATGCTGAAGGTGACAGGCAATACGATATGGAGATATCGGGCACGTTGCTCTCGGATTGCATCATGGTGACGTTCATCGACATAACGGAGCGCAAGCAGCGTATTGAGGAGCTCAGGACGCTGAATCAGGAAGCTGAGCATGCTAGACGGATCATCCTCAGTGCCTTGGAGGACCAAAAACAGATGCATCAGGTGGTTGAACGCAGCAATGCCACCCTGCACGCAGCCATCAACAGCATGACCGACGCACTGTTCATCATCGATACCGACACAAGGTTCATTCTCTACAACAAAGCTTTTCTCACCTATTACCGATTCACTTCACGAAACGAGTGTCCCCCTACACTGAATGCATTCAAGCAGTTGTTCGAAGCCTACCAGGAGAATGGGGAGATCCTGCCAGCCGAACAATGGTCCTCATCCCTTGCGCTTTCGGGGAAGACCGGCATCAAGGAGTATGTGTTCGAGAAGAGGGATACCAAACAGCGTTGGATCGGCAGCTACAGCTACGCTCCCATCATAGACAAGGAAGGCAAGAGCCTTGGGGCAGTGGTGGTCTGCAGGGATGTAACCGAGACGAAGGAAGCCCAGAAACGCCTGATCTTCCAGCGGAACCACGATTATCTTACCGGTCTGTTCAGCAGAACCTATCTGGAGGGTGAGCTGAGAACCATGCGTTCGATGTACCCGGTGACTTTGGGAATTGTTGATATCAATGGTTTGAAACTGATCAACGATTCGTTCGGGTCAAGGATGGGTGATGCCATACTCAAGAAGACGGCACAACTGCTTCAGATGCAGGGTGACCAGGAGATGTTGATCGCCCGCTACGGGGGGGATGAGTTCGTGTTCGTGATGCCCGGCAAGGACGGCTTGGCGGCAGAAGCCTATTTCAAGCGTGTCGAGGATGCGGCAAAGCTTGTTTCCATTGAAGAGATACATCTCTCCCTTTCGTTTGGTCATGCAACGAGAAGCTCTCATCAGGAAGATCTGCAGCAAGTTCTCAAGAAAGCGGAAGACTCCATGAACCGCAACAAGCTCTATGAGAGTGCAAGTGCGAAGAACAAGTCCATAGCTTTGGTGATCAACTCCCTCTTTGCGAAGAGCAACCGTGAGTCGCAGCACTCGCGCAGGGTGAGTGCACTCTGTGCGTACCTCACCAAACAACTGCAGCTTTCTGAACGTGAGGTGAACCGTATGAAGGTTGCCGGTCTGATGCATGATATCGGAAAGATCGGTGTTGATGAGGCCATCCTCAACAAGCCCGATCGATTGGATGCAGCTGAGTGGGAGGTCATGCGGCGGCATCCGGAAATAGGCTATCGTATCCTTTCCGCATCCAGTGAATTCACCGACCTGGCACGAGCGGTACTGGAACATCATGAGCGCTGGGACGGCAAAGGGTATCCTCGTGGGCTCAAAGGGGAGGAGATCTCCTACCAAGCGCGCATCATCATGATAACCGACTCCTATGATGCCATGACCAGTGAGCGTTCCTACAAGAAGCCGCTGAGCCACCAAGAGGCAATCGAGGAAATTCAGCGTTGTTCAGGAACCCATTATGATCCTGAGATAGTCAAGGTGTTTCTCCAGACCATCAGTGAGTTCGGTGGTACCGGAGAATCTGTACAAGGGCAGGAATCTGACTAGCATCCTTCCCGAAAATTCTTGTTGTGTCCGTGCACACTACCTTGATTTCATCAAAATCTGTGATACGATTGTCGTATTCAAAATGTTGTTCACAGAATGGAGAGTATTGCATGGCTGATTTGCATCGAAGAAAAGTTTGGCGTGAAAACCTCAGCTCCTATGCATTCCTTACCCCTTGGTTGCTGGGATTCCTGGTACTTACGCTCTATCCCATGTTTTATTCGCTTTATCTTTCCTTTACAAAATTCAATATCCGCACGCCACCTGAGTGGATCGGTCTTCGCAATTATCTGGTTATGTTTGTCGGCACAGACCGGTTGCCCAAGGATGAGAGATTTCTCAATTCCATGCTGGTAACCTTCAGATTTGTTTTTGTTTCGGTTCCGCTCAAGCTGGTTTTTGCCTTGGCAGTCGCGATGCTGATGAACAAGAAACTCAAGCTTATCCCCCTGTATCGGGCACTGTACTACATTCCGACCTTGCTCGGCGGTTCAGTGGCCATAGCGGTGTTGTGGCGGCGTCTGTTCGCAGGTGACGGCCTGATCAACATGATCCTGTCCACGGTGTTCAACTTAGAAAACCTGCCGGCGTGGATTTCAAATCCCAAGTACGCACTCTCTACCCTGATCCTACTGGCTGTCTGGCAATTCGGGTCCCCGATGATCATCTTTCTGGCTGGGTTGCAGCAGATACCGCGTGAATACTATGAGGCTTCCAGTGTTGATGGGGCGGGTAAGATCAGGCAGTTCCTTGCCATCACCTTGCCATCCCTCTCTCCTATCATTTTTTTCAATTTCGTGATGCAGATGATCAGTGCTTTCCAGTCTTTCACCCAAGCTTTCATAGTCAGTGGAGGTTCAGGGGGTCCTTTGGATTCAACAATGTTCTATAGTCTTTACCTCTACATCAAGGGCTTCGGGTTCTCGGAGATGGGCTATGCAGCTGCCATGGCATGGGTGCTGCTCATCATCATAGCCGGTCTGACGGCCCTTTCGTTCAGGGCCTCGGGAAACTTGGTTTCCTACGGAAGCGGGGAGTAAGGCCATGCATACACGTAAGGACCAATTCGGAAGACTCTTGCTCAACGCCTTCATCATCGCACTGGGTTTGGGAATGCTGTATCCAATCCTCTGGTTGATCGGAGCTTCCTTCAAGCCAAGCAACATGATTTTCACCGACCCGGGCATCTGGCCGAAAGTCTTCACCAGCGAGAACTACCTCAACGGATGGAAGGGTATCGGCATCGTGGGGTTTGATACCTTCTTCAAGAACTCCTTCGTCATCTGCCTGCTCAGTGCTTTCGCGAATGCCATGTTCTGTTCCCTTACTGCCTATGCATTTGCAAGGCTGAATTTCATCGGGAAGAAGTTCTGGTTCGCTGTCATGATGATCACCCTGATGCTCCCTTCCCATGTGACCACCATCCCGCGCTACATCATGTTTCGCAATTTTGGATGGATCAATACCTTTCTTCCGATCATTGTTCCCAAATTCTTTGCTACCGATGCATTTTTCATCTTTCTTCTGGTGCAGTTCATCAGAGGGTTGCCGAGAGATATCGATGAGTCTGCCTTGATGGATGGCTGCAGCAAATTCGGTATCTATGTAAGGATCATCATGCCGTTGACGGTTCCGGCACTGATTACAACCTTGCTCTTCTCATTTCTCTGGACGTGGGATGATTTCTTCAACCAGCTGCTCTATCTCACCAGTCCGAACCGATACACAGTCCCGATGGGATTGCGTTTGTTCCTGGACTCCTCGGGTATGTCTTCGTGGGGACCGATGTTCGCCATGTCTGTGCTTTCCCTGATTCCGGCGTTCATCCTTTTCTTTTCCCTGCAGAAGTATTTTGTCCGGGGTATCGCGACTACTGGAATCAAGGGGTAATTGTATCCCTTATGTTTGTAAGGAGGATTTTATGAAAAAAGCAGTATTGGTAATGCTTTTCATCGCACTAAGTGTTTCTCTGGTCTTTGGTGCAGGCACCAAGGAGCAGGCAACTTCTACTGGGGATGGAACAACCACCATTCGCTGGGCCTACTGGGGCAGCGGTGAGCGTGTGACTATCAGTCAGGAAGCGATTGACCTGTACCAGAGTCGCCATCCCAACGTCAAGGTCAACCCTGAGGTCTCCGGTGGAGCAGGGGATCACTTCGTGAAGGTAGATACCCAACTTGCTGGTGGAGACGGTCCGGACATCATCCAGATGGGCGGCAACATCTACGACTATGCAAGTGTTCTGCTTCCTTTGGACAGCTATTCGGGCAATCTGCTTGACACAGCAGTCATTGACCCCAGCGCTGTAGCCAGTGGGACCATTGGCGGCAAGTTGCTCGGTGTTTCCACCGGTGTAACCATGCCTGCCCTTGTGTACAACAAGTCACTTATCGAGAGAGTCGGAGCTCCGCTTCCCAAGCCTTCCATGACGTATGATGAATTCCGTGCTTATCTCATGGTGCTCAAGAGCAAGCTTCCCTCCGGTGTGTATCCGATGCAGGATATTGGTGTCATGTCCACCAACTCCACTCCCTTCGGGTATTGGACTCGCTATAATGGCACCCCGTTGTACACTGCCGCTACGTCTTCCACTTCCGTTACTGCCAAGGATGCACAGAAGTATCTTGAGTTGTTTGCCGACTACCGCAAGAACGGACTCATTCCTCCTCCGGATGTAGCTGCCGGATATGCAGAAAGCAATGCAGACTCTTCGGCCCTGATTGCCGGAAAAGCAGCCATCGGTTATCTGTACACAAACCAGCTTTCCGGGTATCAGGCTGCAACCACCGATGAGCTTGCTCTCATTGAGTTCCCCGGAGCTGCGGCAACCAAGGCTCTGTGGCAGGCTCCCAGCCAGTTCTATACGGTCAACAAGGACTCAAAGAATGCTGATGAGACGGTCAAGTTCATCAACTTCCTGGTCAATGATCCAGAGGCTGCCCGCATTCTGGGAAGCAACCGTGGTACTTCAGCATCCGCCTCTGCACGTGCAAGTGGGGCATCCAGCCCTGTTGACCAGAAGATCCTGGACTACATGCAGGTTGCAGGACCCCACTCCTCCTTGGAGACTGATCACGTACCGAACGACACTGAGTTCAACAGTACGTTGTTCCTGATCTACCAAAGAGTAGCTTTCGGACAAATCACTCCTGCTGCAGGTGGACAGCAAATCTACGAGTTGCTGCTGCGTCTTATTGCAAAGTAACCGTATCGTTGGAAGATTTCTCTGGGGGCGGAAACGCCCCCTATTTTTTCGGGTATTGCGGGTATGCAGATGCTGACTTTTGAAACCAAATAGAGTATACCTCTACAAAATGAACAATAGAACGACACTGACAAGAAAGCATACAAGAAATGTACGCGCTACGCGTGTGGGCAGTGCTGTCTTTTGTCTTGAGCAAGCCATATATGGATTCATGTTTGCAGAGAGCGGATCGGTGTTGCAACGCATCTACTTCAGCAGCTCTCTCGTGTTGGGGATTCTCTTCCTGATAAGCATGGTGCTGCCCCGGCTTGTTCCTATCAGAGCGGGTGTTCTTTACGATCTGTTTGACATGCTTGCCCTGGGAGTAGGTCTGGGAATTGCCTATGTGCGCATGCTCTATGCGGGTACAGTGTACCAGAGCATCCCCACCATCTACCTGGCAGTGCTCTTTGGTGGTGCCGTCATCTTTTTGTTGGAGTACAAGCAGTCGCTCATCCTTTATACCTCAATCACCGTTGTTTCCATCATCGGCTCATACTCACGGTTGCCGCTCGACCCTACCGTTCCGTTCAGGGCGGATTTCTTGGTCAACGGAGCCATTGCATGGGCTGTTTCGGCACTGACGTATGCCAGTTTTCTCAAGACGGAAACACAGCGTGAGATAATCGAGGAGAAGAACAGGCAGCTGACCCAGCTCAGCGAGCACGATTGGCTGACCAACCTCTACAACCGAAGAAAGCTCGATGTGTATCTGGTCGGCTTTACGAAGTATCAGTACGCAATCCTCTTCGATCTCGATTTCTTCAAGACCGTCAACGACAACTATGGGCACCAGAAAGGCGACCGTGTACTCATTGAACTGGCTTCCATCATGAAGAACACCATCAAGAGTGGTGATGTGGTTGGCCGCTGGGGAGGGGAGGAGTTTCTCATTCTCACCCATGAGGACGGGCTCGCACTGGCAGAACAACTTCGACATGCAATCGAAATACACCAGTTCGCCGACACCATCCCGGTGACGGCAAGCTTCGGCGTCACTGCATGCAAATCCAAACAGAGTGTGCATGAACTCATCAAATGCGCTGACAGAAATCTCTACCAAGCAAAGCAGATGGGGAGAAATCAGGTCGTATATTCCTGACCGGCCCGATAGGAAAATCGTTCCAGATTGCGATTGATCGTTGCATACAAACGTTTTTCTGCAAGGAATGCACAGACAGCTTTGGAGAGAATGTGTTTGGCTTCTTCCGAAAAAGTGGGTCGATGCAGATCTCCATATACATACCGCACAGGATCTGACTTTCTGGTCAAGGGAAACGAAATGATCACCACCCCAACCAGTTGATTGTCTGCGCTGAGGCTCACTTCAACACCATGGGGGTCGTAACCCGCAAGTCCGGCTGACCAGCCTTGGCTCTTCACCTCAATTTCGGCTTCAAACACGACATCATCGATCACATAGGTTTCGGTGACACGGTACCCCTTCAGTGCATAGACGGGTGTGTACTGCATGACTGCTCCTTTTTAGCAAATTCTTTTCCGACGCTGCAAGTTGGTGGTAAATCACGTCGATGGAACCAGTGTACCGCTTCTTTTTGAAAAGGGAAAGGGAACTACTACAGGAAATAAAGATAACCAATAAACAATAAATATAAGCCTAAAGTTATGAAAGAATTAAGTTGACCGGTTTATAAAACCGGTTTAGTATATCTATGTACCTAGAAACATCAGGAAACCTTTATCCTGATGTTCCGGTAACACCAAAGGAGAACAAATCCATGAAAAAACATTTGTTGATTGCCCTGATGATTGTCTCTCTGGCAATGAGCACTGCACTCTTTGCTGCAGGTTCCAAGGAAGCTGCATCTGCGAAGGAAGTCTACTTCCTCAACTTCAAACCAGAAATTGCCGATGTCTATGAGTCCAAGATCGCGCCTGCGTTCGAGGCAGAGACCGGCATCAAGCTGAAGGTTGTCACCGCAGCGAGCGGCACCTATGCCCAGACACTGAAGAGTGAGATTGCCAAGAGCAATCCTCCGGTAATCTTCCAGACCAATGGCCCTGTGGGCTTGAAAGAGAGCAAGGGCTACACCGCCGATCTGACCAACTCAGGCTTCTACAAGATCCTCAGTGACAAGTCGATGGCCCTTACGGATGATGGCAAGGTACTTGCCATTCCCTATGCCGTGGAAGGCTATGGCATCATCTACAACGACGCCATCATGAGAAAGTACTTTGCACTTCCCTCGAAGGCCGTCTCCATCAAGAGTGCCGACGAGATCCGCAATTTTGCAACGCTCAAGGCAGTTGTCGAGGATATGACCAAGCACAAGAGTGAACTGGGCATCCAGGGGGTATTTGCTTCCACCAGCCTTTCTGCAGGCAACCAGTGGAGATGGCAGACCCACCTCGTAAACGTTCCCTTGCACTTCGAGCTTCGCGATGCAAATGTTCCTGCAGGCAGCAAGGTCCCTGAGATCAAGTTCACCTACAGTGCGAACATGAAGAACATCTGGGATCTGTACCTGAACAACAGCACCACCGCCGTCGGCCTGCTTGGTTCCAAGAGCGTTGACGACTCCATGGCTGAGTTTGCTCTCGGTCAGGCTGCCATGGTCCAGAACGGCAACTGGGGCGCAAGCCAGATTCTTGGTGTCAAGGGCAACAAGGTTGCTGACGCAGACATCAAGTTCCTGCCCATCTATACCGGTATTGCCGGCGAGGAAAACTCAGGCCTGAATGTCGGAACCGAGAACTACCTGTGCATCAACAGCAACGCAAGTGCCGAGCAGCAGGCAATGGCCGACCAGTTCCTGACCTGGCTCTTCTCCAGCGAGACCGGCAAGCAGTTCGTAAAGAACGACCTGATGTTCATCACTCCGTTCAATACCTTCAAGGACAATGAGTTGCCGACCGATCCCCTTGCCAAGGAAGTCATCCGCTGGATGAACCAGCCTGGTGTGAACAGTGTACCTTGGGCCTTCACCGTCATTCCTTCCGAAGAGTGGAAGAACCAGTTTGGTGCCGCTCTTGCTGAATACAGCGTAGGAAAGAAGACCTGGGCACAGGTTGAGAAAGTTGCTGTCGACGCTTGGAAGACCGAATTCGATCTGACCAACTGATAGCAATCGTACCGAGGACAAGCCGCCTGCCTTCTGTGTAAGGCAAGGCGGATTGCCCATTTTCTGGGAGTCATCCATGCAGAAATCCATACAAAAATATTTTGCATTGTTCGCCTTGCCCGGTTTGCTTTGCTTCGCCATTGCATTCCTCGTACCGATGGTGATGGGCGTGGTGCTCTCATTCTTCAAGTTCAGCACCGTAACCGACGGAACATTCATCGGATTGGAAAACTACCGAAGGATTTTCATCAATGATGACTTCACCTCAGCATTGTGGTTTACCGTACAATTCACCGTTGTGTCGGTGATCACGATCAATGTGGGGGCTTTCTTCCTTGCCATGCTGCTGACCCGGGAAATCAAGGGAACCAATCTCTTTCGAACCATCTTCTTCATGCCGAACCTCATCGGAGGCATTGTCCTTGGCTGGATCTGGCAGGTCATCATCAACGGTGTATTGCTCAAAAGCGGCGTGACCATCGTCAGCGACCCCAAATATGGGTTCTGGGGCCTGGTTGTCCTGATGAACTGGCAGAACATCGGCTACATGATGGTCATCTACATTGCGGGTATCCAGAACATTCCCCATGACCTGATCGAGGCAGCCCAGATTGACGGGGCAGGGAAGTTCACCATGCTCAAGTCGGTCATTCTCCCTTCCATCATGCCTTCCATCACCATCTGTTCCTTCCTTACCCTTACCAACGGGTTCAAGCTCTTCGACCAGAACCTTGCACTCACCGCAGGCGATCCGGGGAAACAGACCGAGATGCTTGCACTCAACATCTTCAATACTTTCTACGGACGTTCCGGCTTTGAAGGGGTCGGACAGGCGAAAGCAGTACTCTTCACCGTCCTGGTTGCCATTATAGCCCTCACCCAGCTTCGGCTTACCCGCAGCAAGGAGGTGGAAGCATGAGTATCCAAACCCAGAAGAAACGTACAAATATGGCTTTGGTGGTCTTCTTGGCTGCCCTGGCACTCATCTTTCTGACTCCTATTCTCGTGGTATTGGTCAACTCCTTCAAATCGAAGTTGTTCATCTCCAACGAACCCTTCTCGCTTCCCAATGCAGACACCTTTGCCGGAAGCGAAAACTATATCAGCGGCTCGCAGAAGATCAAATTCCTCAATGCATTCGGCTACTCGCTGTTCATCACCGTGTTTGCCGTCATCGGCATCTCCTTGGTGACGAGCATGCTTGCCTGGTACCTTACCAGGGTGAAAACAAAATTCACCAGTTTTGCCTACTACCTGTTGGTCTTCTCCATGATCGTCCCGTTCCAGATGGTCATGTTCACCATGAGCAAGACGGCAAACATGCTGCACTTGGACAATCCGATCGGCATCATCGTGCTGTACATCGGCTTTGGAGCCGGACTGGGAACCTTCATGTTCAGCGGGTTCATCAAGAGCATTCCCCTCAGCTTGGAAGAGGCTGCCATGATCGATGGGGCGGGGCCGGTGAAAACATTCTTTCTCATCGTCTATCCGATGCTCAAGAGCACTGCCATCACGGTGGCGATCCTGAACACCATGTGGGTGTGGAATGACTACTTGCTTCCCTATCTGACCATCGGTACCGAATACAAGACCATCCCCGTTGCAATCCAATACCTCAGGGGTGGATACGGGGCTGTGGATATGGGAGCAATGATGGCCATGCTGGTGCTGGCCATGATACCCATCATTCTCTTCTATCTCTCCGCCCAGAAGTACATCATCCGTGGTGTGGTGGCAGGGGCCGTGAAGGGCTGAGGAAAAGACGATGAACAGTACGAATGTACGCAATGCAGGTATCCTGCTTCATATCACAAGCCTTCCCTCAGCGTATGGCATCGGAGATTTGGGTCCTGAGGCATATGCTATGGCAGACTGGCTTGCAAAAGCCCGCATCAACCTCTGGCAGTTGCTTCCCCTCGGACCTACCGGGTATGGAAACTCCCCCTATGCTGCACGCTCCACGTTTGCCGGAAACGAGTTGATGATCGACCTCGAGCAGTTGCTTCTGCAGGGGTTCCTCAAAGCTTCGGATGTGGCCGATCATCCTACGTTCCCTGCCCAGCGGGTGGACTTTGATGCAGTGCAGAGGTGGAAACTGCCACTGCTCAAGCAGGCTGCAGCCGCATTCCTGGACCAGGGCAAGGACAAGCAGGCATGCTTTGCGGAGTTTTGCTCTCAGCACTCCTTCTGGTTGGATGAGTATGCCCATTTCATGGTGCTGATGGAGCAGTATGGTGATGGACGTTGGTTCAGCCATTGGCCCAAGGAGTATGCAACGCGTGAAGGGGAAGCACTCAGGCAGTTTGCTTCCGATCATGAGATGCAAATCATGCAATGGAAAGTCCTGCAGTTTTTCTTTTCCCAGCAGTGGAAAGCCTTCAAGCACTATGTGAACAGCAAAAACATCCAGCTCATTGGTGATGTGCCGATTTTTGTGGCTGCTGACAGTGCGGATGCCTGGAGCAACCTGCATCTGTTCAAGACGGATGAGAAGGGTCACTTCCGTGCCGTGAGCGGTGTTCCCCCTGATTTCTTCAGTGCAACCGGCCAACTCTGGGGCAATCCCGTCTACGATTGGAAGGTACTGGAACAGGAAGGGTACGCTTGGTGGCTCAAGCGCCTGGAGCGGCTTTTCTCGTTGACTGATATTCTGAGGATCGATCACTTCAGAGGGTTTGATGCCTACTACGAGATACCCAGTGGTGAGAAGACTGCTGAGCATGGAAAGTGGGTGAACGTGGATGGTGATGCCTTTTTCAAAGCCGTGCGAAAACGCTTCGGATCGGTTCCCATCATTGCCGAGGATCTGGGAATCATGACCGAGTCCGTGCGTCGTCTCCGCGATGGCAATGATTTGCCGGGAATGAAGATATTCCAGTTTGGATTCACCCGTAACAAGGACGGGATGCCAAACTACCATGATGACTTCTTGCCTCACAACTGGGGGGAGAACTTTGTTGTGTATACCGGAACCCATGACAACAACACCACCGCAGGGTGGTTTGCAAGCCTGGGCAGGGAGGACAAGGATATTGTTCTCTCCTATCTGGGGTGTGAGGAAAACGATCTGCTTTGGTCGATGCTGCGCCTCCTGATGCTCAGCCATGCACGTACTGCGGTCATCCCCATGCAAGACGTACTGGGCAAAGGGGAGGAGGCCAGGATGAACTACCCATCCACCTGCAACGAACGGAATTGGAGTTGGCGCATGGAAAAGCATGCATGCACGGATTCTCTCGCTCAATCGCTGTCCCATCTGGTTGAAATCTCAGCCAGAACCGGCAAGCGTGCCGATGAGCTTCTCTAGGCTGGCCTCTTTGCCCAAGGGCGGAGTTCATGTACCTTCCTTTTACAAGGTCGGGGCCTCAAGGTCCCGGCCTTGTTCAACTTCTTGAGTTTTGTTACATTCGGTGTATGGACGGAGTGCATATCGGAACCTGTTCCTGGAAGTATCCCTCCTGGGAAGGCCTTGTCTACACAGAGGCTGGTGAGGACGAATATCTGTCGCAATACCAGCGAAGGTACAGAACCGTGGAAGTTGACCAGTGGTTCTGGTCTTTGGGCAAAAGCAGCTACGGACTTCCCGACAGTTCTGTGGTTGCATCCTATGATAGGGCTACCGACTCCTCCTTTCGTTTTACCATCAAATGTCCCAATACATTGACCCAGGTATTTGCGTATCACAGCAAGGATGAGCGAAACCGTTGGTTTCTTGATGCAGAAGTCTTCTATCAGTTTCTGGAAAGCCTTACCACCCTCCTGCCCAAGGTCGGCCTGTTCATGTTTCAGTTTGAATACCTCAACAAGCAAAAGATGGAGAGCCGCGAAGCCTTTCTCGGGCAATTTGCCCGCTTCATCTCACTGCTGCCCGATGCTCTTCCCTATGGGCTGGAGATCCGCAACCCTGCCTGGTTGGACAGGGACTATCTCAAGACATTGGAAGCGCTGAACATCAGCCCTGTTTTGCTCAGCGGGTACTGGATGGATGACCTTGCAAAAACGCTTGCCTTGGTAGCCGAGACATCCATTCCCAAGCTTTGCATCCGCTTGCATGGGGATGACCGATCAGGGATTGAGCAGAGAACAGGTTCCCGATGGGATGCTTTGGTGCAGTCGAAACAGGATGAACTTGAGGTGATCGCTCCGCTTCTGTTCAAGTTGGCGAAGCAGGGGAGAACCATCTTCGTGAATGTGAACAACCACTATGAGGGCAGCGCTCCGCTTACCATTGAGAAGCTGGTTGCCCTGCTTGGGAGGAAAACCCTATGCGAATGAGTCACAGTGTGGTAGCGTAGAGCTAGAAAGGGAGGCTTTCATGCATAGAGAGGATGACATCCTCACTCGCATTCCGACAATGGCACCGGCTGCCATGTGTCACCCTTCCTGCAGCACACCCAATACACTTCACTTGAGGAGGTCTGGATGAAAGCCAGGATTGTGTATCTGTCCCATGGCGGTGGGCCGCTTCCCCTGCTCGGAGATGCGTTGCATGCACATATGGTGAAGTTCCTCAAGCAATTGGGTACGACACTTCCGCGGCCAAAGGCCATCGTGGTCATCAGTGCCCATTGGGAGGAAGCGGTTCCTACGCTTACCAGCGCCGAATATCCTCCGCTTTTGTATGACTATTACGGCTTCCCCCGTGATGCCTATGCTATCAGGTATCCGGCCAGCGGAAATCCGCTCCTGGCTGAACGCATCGCTTCCTTGGTGGGCAATGCACGATTGGATGAGATCCGTGGGTTCGACCATGGTATGTTTGTTCCCCTGACGTTGCTCTATCCTGATGCGGACATCCCAACCATTCAGCTTTCGCTGCTCTCATCCCTCTCCGCACACGAGCACTATGCAATGGGGGAGGCGCTTCGCCCCCTGCTTGATGAGGAGATCCTGTTCATAGGTTCGGGATTCTCCTTCCACAATATGCGCTTGTTCTGGAAGGAGGATGACGAGCAAAACCATGCCTTCCAGCAATTCCTGATCGAATCCTGCACACAGCCAGGGGGGGAGGAAGCGCGAAAGCAGGCCTTGGTCAACTGGGAGTCCGGCCCGTATGCACGGTATTGCCATCCACGCGAGGAGCATCTGCTTCCCCTGCATGTCTGTCAGGGCCTAGCCGGTAGGCAGGCACAGCTGATCTTCAACAAGCCGATCCTGAAACGGGAATCGGTGGCTTTCCTTTGGAGCTGAACATGAAACGCCGTATTTTCCAAGTCGATGCCTTCACCACGCAGCTTTTTTCAGGAAACCCTGCAGGGGTGGTGTTCCCCTCGGACGGGTTGGAAGATCAGCAGATGGTGCTGCTTGCCCGGGAGCTGGGCAACAGTGAGACCGCGTTCATCAACAGCGACAGGCAAACCGTACGGTTTTTCACCGCAGTCCAGGAAGTTCCGCTGTGCACCCATGCAACAGTGGCAAGCTACCATGTGCTGACAACGATGCTTGGGCTTCCGTACGGAAAGCACACGATGGTGTGCAAGGCAGGGGAGCTCTCCATCCACGTTGAAAAGCAGGGTTCCCATCCCACGATTTCCGTACGCCAGAATGCAGCCCGGTTTGGTCAGGTTCTCACCCCTGATTTGGTTCTTGAGGCCTTGGGTTGCGACTTCCTGGACACAACTCTTCCCATCCAATGGGTCTCCACAGGGAATCCGAAGATACTGGTTCCCCTGGAAAGCTTGGCACAGCTCTCTGCACTCCAGCCCGATCGCCAAGCCTTGATAGCCTTGGGAAAGAGCTTGGGGTGCCCCGGTTTCTATTGTTTCTCATTGGAAGCGTCGCAAGAGGGTGTTGATGCCCATGCAAGGATGTTCAGTCCAGGCTCTGGGGTGGATGAGGATCCTGTCACCGGCAATGCGGCGGGAGCACTGGGCGTGTACCTGAAAAGCTATGGGAAGATTGACGCATCGCATGCGTGTGTAATCAGGCAAGAGGACAGCAGGGGAAGGTTCGGGTTCATCCATGTCCAAATGGATGGGGATGTGCCCACCATCACCGGATCTGCTGTCACCGTATATGAGGGGTGTATGGACTGGTAACGAGGAGGCACCATATGAGCGAGGAGAGCCGGTATGCCAATGGACAGGTGGAGATGATGCAGTCAGGAAACATTCTCACCCATTACTACAAGAGCGGCATCGTGAAAAGCCAAGGTCCCCTGAAAGAGAATCTGATGGATGGCCAATGGCACTTCTATCGGGAAAACGGCATGGTCCACCAGGTGGGCACCTACAAGAAGGGGGTGAAGGATGGGCCATGGGTCCGCTACAACAAGGCGGGAGCCTTGGAGTATGAGGCCCTGTTTGAGGAGGGGAAGGAAGTCTCTAAACGGCTGTACCACTGAGTCCTGAAGCTTTCAAATCCACCAAGCGGTGGTATACTGTCAACAGCACACATGTCGGCCAATACGGTCGGCCAAAGGAGCGTACGATGAAACGAAACGGATTGAAGCGACCAGTTCTGTTCATGCTGGTTCTGTGCCTCATCGCGAGCTTTACGTTAGCACAACCAATGATGGAAGTGCCGAGTACGGAAAAGCTTGTCATCCTGGCAACCACGGACCTTCATGGAAATGTCTGGGGGTTCAGCTATGAGAACGACAAGGATACGACCAACACCGGCATGGCCAGGATCGCATCCTATGTCGAGGAAGTTCGCAAGCAGGAACCGTATGTGGTCTTGGTGGACAATGGGGATACCATCCAAGGCAACATCATGACCGATGACCTGTACAACAAACGCGAAGGCGAACATCCGGTCATGCGGGCAATGAACCTGCTCGGCTATGATAGCATGACGCTGGGGAATCATGAGTTCAACTTCGGGGAAAATCTGATCAAGCGGATCCAGACCCTGGCGAATTTCCCGATTCTTTCGGCCAACCTTGCCCGCGTCGACGGAACCATGGCCGCGGTGCCGTATACCATCATCGAACGTGGTGGACTGAAGATCGGTATCATCGGATTGACCAATCCGAACGCACCGCGTTGGGACGGGGAGAAAACCGACCCCTTCCTCTATGCTCCGGTAGGTCCGGCAGCAAGAAGGGTGGTGGACATCATCAAGGACAAGACGGACATCATCATCGTTGTCAGCCATGTCGGGCTCTATCCTGAGTATGACGAGGAAGGGGGCAGTGACGGGGCGAACAGCATTCTGTCCTTGTGCCCCGAAGTCGATGTGCTCATCGTCGGGCATGATCACAATGCCATCAAGGAGTTCGAAGGCACCACCGTCATCGGCGGGGCACGTAACCTTGGTCGTGAAGTCATTCGCATCGACCTGACGTTGGACAAGCAGAAGCAAGTCATAGACCGGAAGATCGAGCTGGTGGATATGGCAAACTACCAGCCGAGTGACCTGATCCGCAAGAATGCCTTCATTGCAGAAGCTCACAAGGCAACTCGTGATTTCATCAGTGGTGGAGCACCCACGGCAGATGGAAAGAGCAGCGGAGGCATTTTCGGCAAGGCTGCAGTGGACTTCCAGCCGAAGAACGAGATCGCCGGCATTCCGGAAGGAAAGCTCCGTGATACCGCAGTCATGGATCTGATCAATGACGTACAGCTGCTCAACAGCGGAGCCGATGTTTCTGCTGCCGCCCTCTTTGCCGATACCAGTGACATCAAGGCAGGGGATATCAACTACGGAACCATTTTCGGCATCTACAAGTACGACAACACGCTCTATCGCGTGAAGGTGACAGGCAAGGAGCTGAAATCCTACATGGAATGGTCGGCCGCCTGCTACAACCAGTGGGTGGAAGGGGATGTGTCGATCAGCTTCAATCCCGAGAAGCCCGGGTACCTGTATGATATGTTCAGTGGTGTCGACTATGAGATCGATCTCTCCAAGCCGGTGGGGCAGAGAATACGCAATGTGCGCTTCAAGGGCAAGCTGCTCTCAGACGAGCAGGAGCTGACCCTTGCGGTGAACAACTATCGCTACTCATCAGCCCTGAAAGCCCAGAAGCTTGTTGCTGGGACCAAGGAGTGGGAGAGCCCGAACTCGATCCGCGACATGTTGGTCGAGTACATCAAGAGCAAAGGTGTCATCCAGCCGAAGGTCGACAACAACTGGAAGATCGTAGGCGTCAACCTTGCAAGCCCGTATCGTGACCAATTGGTGAAGATGGTCAATGAGGGGAAGCTTGAAGTACCCTATGCCAAGGCTTTGAATGTCAACGAACTGAAAAAGCAAGGCGTCATCAAATAACTGCACATAAGAGGGGAGGTGGCAAAAGCCACCTCCTCTTGCTATTGGTCAGGATCCTGGAGATCCTTATTTCTGCGTTTTCGGACACTCTCGGTGAGCAGATACTCTATCTGCCCATTGATGGAACGGAAATCGTCTTCCGCCCATCGGGCAAGCTCTTCCCACAGTGATGACGACAGACGCAGCAATACTTGTTTCTTCGCCTTATCCTTTGCATCCATACGTCATCCCCTTTGCATCAATAGATTGATCCACTGTTTACGATCGGCTGGGCATCCCGGTTTCCGCAGAGCACCACCAGCAGATTGCTGACCATGGCCGCCTTGCGTTCCTCATCCAGCTCAACCACGTTGTTGCGGCTCAGCTGCTCAAGAGCCATTTCCACCATACCCACGGCCCCTTCCACAATCTTCTGCCTGGCGGCAATGATGGCGGAGGCTTGCTGGCGCTGGAGCATTGCTGCTGCAATTTCCGGGGCATAGGAGAGGTGGGTGATCCTGGCCTCCACAATCTCCAGACCTGCAACCTCAACCTTGCTCTGCAGTTCCTCCATCAGGTCATGCGCAACCTCGGTACTGCTTCCGCGCAAGGATTTTTCGTCGTCCTCCGAATCGTAGGGGAAGAGGCGTACCACGTTTCGAAGCGCTGAATCACACTGAATGGAGAGGTAGTCCACATAGTTGTCGACATTGAAGACAGCTTTTGCAGTATCGACAACCTTCCAGATCACCACAACCCCGATGATGATGGGATTGCCCAGTGCATCGTTGATCTTCTGCCTGTCATTGTTCAAGGTCATCGCTTTCAGGGATATCTTCTTCTTGGGAAGCTGGATGGAGTAGCTGGAGACAGCCTTCGCCCCGTCACTCTTTGCCTCTGTCTTCGGAGTCATGGTGGTGCCTTCGCTGGCAGTGGCAGGGTTGATGGCAGTGACAAACGGATTGACAAAGTAGAAGCCGTCATGCTTGAGGGTGCCATAATACTTTCCGAACAGGGTCAGCACCAATGCCTCATTCGGTTTGATAACCTTCAGACCGCCAAACAGGATGGGACCTACCACAAACCCGTATATGGCGGTGACAATGAGCAGCAGAACCCTCACTACAAGGGGAATGTCCCATGCAAAAGCGCTGACGAAGAAAAAGATGCTGAGCAGGATCAAGAGCGAATTCATGATCAGAACAGCCATGCCGTTGGCTTTTCGATTGAGAACCTTCTCCTGTGAGTAGACGGAATCGTTCATGCGATTGCCTCCATTGGTAATACATTAAGATATCAAATTGATATCATCTAGATATTCTTCCCTTCCGTATGTTTTGTCAAGAGTCTGATATCGTCTTGTGCATTGCTGCAGAGAATAGGCGGTTTGGTACAAGGTGGGTTGTATGTTGCAGGAACGCCCAATCTATGTATTTACTTTTTGATGCATGAGAATACCATGAAGCATGAGATTTGGGAAAACAACGCATCTTCTGCAAAACATCGTACCTATGGTTCCAACCCAGCAAATCAGTAGGGTCTGTGTGCAGACCTTCTTTTTTCTGCTATACTGTGGGAAGATACCATCAAAGGAGCAGCAATGGAACATTGGACTATACAGGATGCTGAAGCGTTGTACCGCATCAATGCGTGGGGCAACGGCTATTTTCATATTTCCGAGCAAGGCGAGGTGGAAGTGCGCCTGAAGGACAAGTCTCCGGACTCATCGGCCAGCTTGCTCTCCATCGCCAAGGGTCTGCAGATGCGCGGCATGAAACTTCCTGTGTTGCTTCGCTTCTCCAATATTCTTGATGACAGGATCCAGCACATCAATGAAAGCTTCTTGCAGGCAATCGCAGATGTCGGCTACCAGGGCACCTATCGTGGGGTGTATCCGATCAAGGTGAACCAGCAACAGCAGGTGGTGGAGGAGATCTGCAAATATGGCAAGCAATACCACCATGGCCTGGAGACCGGCAGCAAGGCCGAGCTGATCATAGCCCTTGCCCATATCGATGATCATGAAGCGTATGTGATCTGCAACGGCTACAAGGATGAGGAGTATATCGATCTCGCCCTGAGAGGGCTCTCCTTGGGTATCCAGACCGTGCTTGTCATTGAGATGCCGGGGGAAGTGGGAATTATCCTTGAGCGTTCCAAAGCCTTGGGCATCAAACCCAACATCGGGATACGTATGAAACCTTCAACGGTTGCCAGCGGTCACTGGACGGACAGCGGCGGAGACCGCAGCGTGTTCGGACTGAACACCACGCAGGTGATCGAGGTGGTCGATCGGCTCAGGAGTGAGTCAATGCTTGACTGCCTCAAACTGTTGCACTACCACCTGGGTAGCCAGATTCCCACCATTCATGATATTCGTGTGGGAGCCACGGAGGCGGCACGAGTCTATGCAGGACTCATCCATGAAGGTGCTCCCATGGGGCTGCTGGACATCGGCGGCGGACTTGCGATTGATTACGATGGTACCCATTCAGATTCCAGCAACAGCAGGAACTACTCCACCAAGGAGTACTGTGATGACGTGGTTGAGGAAATCATGACCATCTGCAAAGAGGAACATATCGTTCACCCCACCATTCTCAGTGAGTCTGGACGAGCCTTGGTTACCTACTATTCGGTGCTGTTGATGAATGTCCTGGATACCAATCGGTTCCGCTCTCCTTCCAAGGCTTCCCCGTTCGAGGATAATGCCCTTCCTGCGTTGGAGAATCTTCTGTATGTGCGGACCATGCTCAATGAGAAGAACGCACAAGAGTGCTTGAACGATCTGAACTACTATCGTGAGGAAATCCGCAACAAGTTTCTGTATGGCAAGGTGAACATACGCGAGCGTGCTGCTGCAGAACATGTCTATTGGGAAATCGTGGCGGAAATCCAGGATAAGTATGGCAATGTGAATGCCACAGAGTTCAAGAAGCTCGAACACCAACTCTCTGATATTTACTATGCCAACTTCAGCCTGTTCCAGTCCCTGCCGGATGTGTGGGCGATCGACCAGCTCTTTCCCATCATGCCCATCCACATGTTGGATAGGAAGCCCGACCGCATGGCGGTGCTTTCTGACATCACCTGTGACAGCGAGGGAAAGATTGACCGGTTCATCGGTGACCGTGAGACTGCAGACACCCTCTCCTTGCATACCCCTCCTGAGGATGAGGACTATATCTTGGGTGTGTTTCTGGTTGGTGCTTATCAGGAGACGTTGGGGGATCTGCACAACCTGCTTGGGGATACCAATGTGGCGACCGTTACCTTTGAGAACGGGAGCTTCAGCCTTCACAATGAGTTGGAAGGCGATACTGTCGCCGATGTGCTGAGCTATGTAGAATATGAACCGAAGCGTTTGGAAGGCATGATCCGCGCCAAAGCGGAGAAAGCAGTGGAAGAGGGGAGGATCACCCCGCTCGAACGACGGAAGATCATCTCAGCCTATACAGCCGGCATGAGAGGATATACCTACTATGAGACCGACCAAGAGGAGTAAATGATGCAGAAGAAACGTCTGATGATCATAGGCGCAGGTGGCGTGGGCAATGTTGCCGTGCGCAAGTCCGCCAGAATGGAAGACCTCTATGAGGAGATTCTTTTGGCCAGTCGGACACAAGCAAAGTGTGATGCCATCGCCAAGGAAGCAGGACCGGTGCCGGTACAGACAGCACAGGTTGATGCGGATAATGCCGAGGAACTGGCCAAGCTGATCAGAAGCTTCAAGGCTGATGTTGTGCTGAACGTAGCGCTTCCCTATCAGGACCTTTCCATCATGGAAGCCTGTCTGCTTGCCGGAGCCCACTATGTGGATACGGCCAACTACGAACCCAAGGATGAGGCTCACTTTGAGTACTCCTACCAGTGGGCTTTCGAACAAAGATTCAAGGATGCGGGATTGACAGCCCTTCTGGGCAGTGGCTTCGACCCTGGGGTCACCAACGTGTTCACAGCCTATGCGGCCAAGCACTACTTTGACGAGATGCACTATCTGGACATCGTGGACTGCAATGCAGGTGATCATGGCAAGAGCTTTGCCACCAACTTCAATCCTGAGATCAATATACGTGAGATCACGCAGCATGGCCGGTATTATGAGAAGGGGGAGTGGGTCAACACCGAGCCGCTGGAAATCCATCAGAGCGTTGACTACCCGCGCGTGGGAGCCAAGGAGAGCTATCTGCTCTTCCATGAGGAACTGGAGTCTTTGGTCAAACACTTTCCCACGCTCAAGCGGGCCCGCTTCTGGATGACCTTCGGCCAGCAGTACCTGACCTTCCTCCGTGTTCTGGAAGAGGTCGGAATGACCAGTATCACGCCGATCAATTTCCAGGGGATGGAGATCCAGCCCCTGCAATTCCTCAAGGCTGTATTGCCGGAACCTGCCTCACTGGGAGCCAACTACCAAGGACAGACATCCATCGGGTGCCAGATACGGGGCGAGAAGGACGGAAATCCGAGGAGCCTGTACATCTTCAACAACTGCAGCCATCAATTGGCGTATCAGGATACGAAGTCCCAGGCTGTCTCCTACACAACCGGTGTCCCTGCCGCGCTCGGGGCAAGTCTGGTTGCACGGGGTGTCTGGAACCGCAGCGGGGTGAACAACATGGAGCAGTTCGATCCCGATCCGTTCCTTGCCGAGCTCGGGCCCATGGGCCTTCCTTGGGAAGTCGTGGTTGACGGCAAGCTTGCCTTTGGAGTCTGAGCATGATTGATCCACAGGCAATCACCCATACCCCAGCCTTTGTGCTGGAGTATGAGGCTCTGCAAAACAACCTGCGCCTTATCAAGGGACTGCAAGAAGAGCTGGATGTCTCGTTCCTGTTTGCACTGAAGGGGTTCGCCATGCATGCAGTGTTCCCGGAACTTGCTTCCTGCGCTCATGGGGCAACTGCATCCTCACTCAATGAGGCACTGCTTGCCTCTCCCTACTTTGCAGAAGTGCATGCCTATGCACCGGTCTATCAGATGCGTGAATTTGAAGCCATAGCACGCATTGCAAGTCATATCACCTTCAACTCACTGTCCCAGTATGAGAAACATCGCAAAGAGGTATCCCATGCTTCTGTGGGATTGCGGGTCAATCCCTTGTACAGCACCGTCTCCACAGCGCTCTACGATCCCTGCAGTCCTGGATCGCGGCTGGGGCTTCTGCCGGAAGATCTCAAGACCCTTCCAGAGGGGATTGAGGGCCTGCATGTGCACAATCTGTGCGAGAGTGGTGCCCAGGATACTGCCTCCACGCTTGCTTCGCTGGAACAGCACTACGGACATCTGCTGGACGGGCTTGTGTGGCTGAATCTTGGGGGAGGCCACCTGGTTACCCGAAAAGGGTATGACCTTGACCTGTTCCGCGAAACAATCCTTGCTTTCAAGCAAAGACATCCCAATCTCACCCTCTACTTTGAGCCCGGGGCCGCCTTTGTGTGGGAAACCGGGTACTTGGTAACCACCGTGTTGGATATCGTGAAGAACCGGAGATATACGACCCTGATGCTCGACACCTCGTTTGCAGCTCATATGCCCGATTGCCTGGAGATGCCCTACGCCCCGAATGTGGTGGGAGCCACGGTAGGGGAGAGCGGGATTCGGCTGGGTGGCTGCAGTTGCCTTGCCGGCGACTGGGTGGGTTCCTACACCTTCGGGGGAGAACCGAAGGTGGGTGACCGTCTGGTCCTGTTGGATATGATGCACTACACCATGGTCAAAACGACCATGTTCAACGGCATTGCCCTGCCAGATATCGGCATCATGCAAGAGGGGAAGTACCGCATCGTCAAATCATTTGGATTTGATGACTATCAGCGAAGACTCAGCTAGGAGATGACGATGGACCATTGGTTTCTCGATTCCGAATTTCCCAATAGTGAAGCACACAATGCTGTGTTTCATGTCATTCCCTTCCCGCTGGAAGAGACAGTCTCCTATATGGGGGGTACCTCACAGGGTCCTGCCGCACTCATCGATGCATCCTCGCAGCTCGAACAGCTGGTGGAAGGCTTCGGCAATCCCGGTAAGCTGGGAATCCATACCACACAGGCCATCGATTGTGCATTTTCGGCTGAGAAAGCCCTGGCACAAGCGACGCAGCGCATGATCGAAGCAGGAAAACATGGGTCTCTGCCTGTCTTGCTCGGAGGTGAGCACTCGGTGACCAACGCAGCCATAGGGTTTCTCAGGGAGCAATATCGCCAGGAGGAGGTCGGTTTTCTGCAGTTCGATGCCCATATGGATCTGCGTGACAGCTATGAGGGGAGCAAACTCAGCCATGCGTGTGTCATGCATAGGGTGGCAGAAGCTGGCTTTCCCCTGTTCCAGGTCGGTATCCGAAATTACAGCGAAGAGGACCTAGAGGCAAGGAAAACGTTCGATATCGGCCACTTTGATGCTTCTGCACTCTACAAAAGCAAGCTCGATGGGAGCTTTCTCTCTTTGTCCCTGCCACCGAAGTTTCCCCGAAAGCTCTACCTCACCTTTGATGTGGATGCTCTGGATGCAGGTCTGATGAGTGCAACCGGCACCCCTGACCCAGGCGGACTCGCCTGGTGGGATGCCATCACCCTATTGGGGCAACTGACACAGGGCCGCACCATCGTAGGCCTTGATGTGGTGGAGCTTGCTCCCTCTGTCCTGCATCATCCTGCGTATACTGCGGCCAAGCTCACCTATTTCCTGATGGGACTAGCGGCAAAGCGCAACGCCAAGCTCACGTGATGCTGAGAGGGCCTCTTCATCGGGCGAATCGAGTGCGATGACAGGCGGGGCCAACAGCTGTGCCCCCGCATCGAGGGCTGTCTGTTTCCAATCCTCCATCCACTTGCCGTCCCCCCAGCCGTATGAGCCGAAAAGCACGAGCTTGCGGCCGGACAGGTGGGGAAGCAGTCCTTCGAACATCGGTTCGAACACTTCATCCTCCAAGCCTTCGGAGCCCATGGCTGGGCACCCAAAGGCATAGGCGTCGTAGCTGTCCAGCATATCAGCAGAGAAAATCCCTGCCTGGATGACCAGAGCCGTTCCTCCCGAGGACTTCACACCCTCGATGAGAGCCTTCGCCATCGCTTCGGTATTTCCCGTACCGCTGTAGTAGATGACTGCAATTTTGTTCATAGAGCCTTCCTTCGCACCGTAAGCTGATCGATGCTCCACCCTTTGTGGTGGAGTTCGAGATAGACCTTGGTGCAGTGTTTGTATTGTGCAAATATGCGTTTTGCTGTGTCTACGTCATTGTAGACTTTCCAGCACCCGTCACACAGTCCTCTGCAACCCTGATTCTGGATGAATGCCTTTACATCCTGGGTAGGGTAGCCCAGAAAGAGCCCGATCTCATGGGGAAACGTTTGCTCCTTCTGGCTATCAAGCCTTTCCTGCAGATGCTTCAGCAAATGAGGACAGGAACCGATGGGATACCCCAAGGGACAGAGCAGCGTCTGCACTTCCTCATCCTTCAGTTTTGCATCAAGCAGGTGTGGACGATGCACATACAAGAGATGCAGATCATCCTTGCTGGACAAGAGGGTGATGGCAACCCCTTTGTCGTTGAGCATCCGGTTCCAGGTTGCAACCTGTTCGACAACCGCCTGTGTATCATGGTACCGGTAACTGATCAGGTTGCCCACCTTCAGTGCGGCAAGCGTTGGGGATGCATAACGCACCAAGAGTTCGTCTGACACGGCCTTCCTCAAATCAGAAATGAATTAGCATACGCTAACATATCTTTGATACACGAAAGAAGGAGGCTTGGTCAATACCTAGCAGAAAGATAAGAATTAAGCTTTGTTCCCTTCACTCATCTCGATGAGACGTTGCATTTTCTGTGACAAGGAGGAAGCCTTCCCGAATTGGGTATCAGCTTTCTTCTGTGCCCAGCGATAGATGAGCTTTGCATCCTCAAAGTTGCCGATCTTCCGATAACAGCGGCCGATGTGCACCATCAGGCCGATCAACTCTGCCTGGGTGGCGAAATCTTGCTCAGTTTCGAGATACGAGCGGACAATGATGTAGTGCTCCAATGCTTCCCGGTAGTTCTTCATCCGCTCAAGGCAGAAGCCAAGGGCACAGCGGGCCATGATGGCCTGGTTGGAGACAGAACCACTGAGCTCCTCAAGCAGGCTGAGCACATGCCTGCGGATGACCACCTCCCGGGTGTACTCTTTCTTGGCGTGCATGATGTCTGCCTGAAGGCAGAGGGCGTCGATATAAAGATCATACGATGGGCCGTTCTCCTCAGACCACGGCAACGCAAGCAGGGAGGCAACGATTCCTTCCGCTTCCTCCAGCTGGCTGTTGTCCAGATAGGACTGTCCCAAGGCCAGCAGGGCTTCCAAGGTGAGATCACTGCCATCCCCATGGAGTGCTTGGTTCGTCTGGTAAATCTGCTGGGCTACCTCGAGCTCACGCTCACTCTCTTTTGCCTCAAGGTATGCCATATTCAGTTCACTCATCAAAAGTACATAGTGCTGATTCATCGGCCCATGTGCATTGAAGTGAGCAACCCGCTTCTTCTCCAGGTCCGCAATGTTCTGTTGCACTTTTGCAAAGTACACCGGGTCATCGAGCTCGCTGGTCAAAAGCAATTTGGCAAAATAGTTTTCCATACTCGGATTATATACAGCCTGCGGCTCTTGCTACAAGCTTGTTCCAGGTTTTCTGCAACGCAACGCCAGATAGCAGTCTTGGATGTAACTGTCCAGCATCATTGCACCCGAACGATCGGTATAGAGGTCTGTTATCACAAAACCTGCCTGCGTGAGGCCTCCAAGCAAATCACCCAAGGTGTGGCTGAACTCGACGGTGTCGTGCTTGGAGAGTCGCTTTTCAAGTTCTTTCTTTCCCAGGCTGGTGAGATCACTGTAGGGAAGGGTGTATTTGACGCAAAGCTTGTCGTGCATGGCCTTCTTCTCATCAAAGATATAGAGCACCGGATTGGTGACCGAGGTGAGGAAGCAGCCCCCCTGTTTGAGTATCCGATGGCAATGCCGGTACATGGTGTGCACTTGGTCGATGAAACAGGTGGATGTCGGATTGTAGATCAGGTCAAAGCGCTCGTCAGCGAACAAGGAGAGATCACGCATATCCGCTTGCACGCATTCCATGTCCAGTCCAAGCGAGTCTGCATAGGACTTGTCCTGGTCAAGTTGTTTTTGTGAGATGTCCAGCACGGTGACATGTGCTCCAGCAAGACTCATGAGGACTGCTTGCTGCCCACCTCCACAGGCAAGGGCAAGCACTTCCTTGCCCTTAAGATCTGCCACCCAATGGGGGGGGACCTGTTTGAAAGGAGAGAGGACCATATCGAGTTCCCCGTTGCGGGCCTTCTCGATCTGTGTTTCAGTCACCCCATCGGTCCAGATATTCTTCTGCCCGACTTCCCAGTCCCAGGCTGTGGCATTGTGTTGTACGTACGTTTCCATGGCCAGACCATAGCACGGAAGGCATAAGTATGCAACCAATGAAAAACAACTGTATTTATTGTAGAAATTTAGTTTCCAGAGGAGTATAGGTGAGCAACCCTTTTTCCTGATGTGAATGCATAAGGGCAAGCGCACATTGTTTGGTGCCAAAGGGATGAACAGGAACGAGTTGAGGGCATCGTGCACGGCGAAAGAGGGTCACATGTGCTTGGAAGGAGGTGTCTTCGACAGGGATATGCTCGCGCATCAGCAGTGATACCAAGTGGTGTTGCAACTCATGCAGTACCTCTGAATGAGAAACCCCAGCCCAGATGACATCCCCATCCCGTTTGGCGAACCTCCCGAGGTGTGTGAACGTCAGATCGAGCGGGGATAGGGGAATCTGGGAAAGCAATGAAGCGAGTGGTTCAACCAAGGATGGGTCACGTTCTCCGAGAAAGCACATCGTGAGATGCAGATTTTCCCGACGGGTCCTTGTGCCTTTGGCAAGGGAAGGCTCGAGGCGATCCTGCACCTTGTAAAGGTTGTCTTTGGTCGCTGCATCGAAGAGTACGCCATAGAAGAGTCGCATGTCTTGAGTATAGGAGGGAAGTGCGTTTTTGCCAAGAAGCAAGAAAGACCTCCCTGGTTTCCCAAGGAGGTCTTCTTTAGCGGCAAAGGGACTCGGACCCCTGACCGAACGGATATGAGCCGTTTGCTCTACCAACTGAGCTATGCCGCCATAACAACTCTTGCACTATAGCCAAGCGTTCAACCTTAGTCAAGAGGGTTTTTCTCACTTTTTTCCTACCCAATTGTGTGCTATGCTCACCTCTATGGAAAAGAAACAGTATGTGTGTCCCAAATGCGGTTGCACTCACTATGAGAGCGATCGCTTCCAGGCTACGGGTGGCAATTTTGCCAAGATCTTTGATGTGCAGAACAAGCGATTCGTTACCGTTTCCTGCACCCAGTGCGGATACACCGAACTGTACCGGCAATCTGAGCAGATGGGGTGGAATATCTTCGACTTTTTTACCAATTGAAGAAGCCCGTTTCACCAAATCTCTTGCTTTCATCGCACGGTATGAGTACTCTAGGTGCATGACTGGATTCTTTCTGAAAAAAGCGTTTTTCGATGGCTGGGACAACCTTATCTCGATGGTTGTGCATAATCTTGGGTTTCTGCTTGTATTGCTTGCAATCATGGGCAGTATGTCGCTGATGGGCATCAACGGTCCGCTTGGCTTTCTTGCCCTGCTTGCCAGTGCTGCTCTCTTCTCCTTCATGAGTGCAGGAACTGCTGCATCCGCCTACTCCTATGCAAACTACGAGCATGCCGGGTGGGAAGGGTTTCGCAGGGGAATCAGGGAGTCATGGAGACATGCCTTGCTGTATTGGCTGCTCCTGATCCTGGACATCAGCCTCATCACCTTTGTCATTCCCTTCTATCTCTCGTATGGCTCGATCATCGGGACCTTGTTGAGTGTCCTGCTGTTCTGGCTGTTTCTGGGTCTGACGTTTGCCCTCTTCTATTTTTTCCCGCTCTTTACCGTCATGAAGGGTGACAGACCGCTGAAAACGTTGAAGAAAAGCTTCCTGTTGGTCTTTGACAACCTGTTCTTCACCTTGTTTCTTGCTGTCTATCAGATGATCAACCTGGTTCTTTCCCTTCTGTTGGCAGGACTTGCGCCATCCTTTGCTGGTGTCATGCTGGCAAACAGCGATGCGGTGAAACTTCTGATGCTCAAATACGACTACATGGAAGAGCATCCGCAGGTGACGAGAAAGGAAATTCCCTGGGAAGAGTTGCTCTATGAGGAACGGGAGTGTGTAGGACATCGGTCACTGAAGAACATGATTTTCCCCTGGAAGGACTGATATGGCCATTGAGGTGGAACTGAAGGCTCATGCAACCGATTGGCAACTGCTCAAGGACCGGATCGAAAAGCAAAAAGACCTTGCAGGGCCTCTGTGTGAGGTCAAGGATGACATCTACTACTGCAGAACAGGCGAAGATGCGCTCTTTCGCCTGCGCTTGGAACAGTCAGGGCCGTCTTTTTCTTCCTTGCAGGGGCAGGTGGTGTTCACCCGCAAGTACAAGCAGATGCATCAGGGCATTGAGGTCAATCAGGAGCTGGAATTCTGCTGTGAGGCAAAAGAGTCGGAAAAAGCACATGCCTTCTTTCTCAGTCTGGGCTTCGAGCAGTACATACGGAAAACAAAGAAAGGCTACTCCTATACTTGGAATGTGGACCAAAGCCTCCCTCCCTTGCACCTTGAATTGGTGGAAGTGGGTACCTTGGGATGGTTCCTGGAAATGGAGTTTGTCCTTGCAGACGAAGAGAAGGTCCCGCTAGCCAGGACCTTCCTTCGAACAGTGCTTGCCCAGCTTGGGGTAGCGGAGCAACAGATTGAAAGCAGGTACTACATGCACCTGCTCAAGAATCAGACCACAGGATAACGAGGAACGCTCTCCACCCCAAGATAGCGGCTGATGCAGCTGATCAGGACATCATGATCCTCGACATCGGTAAGACCGCTGACCATGGCAGCCCCAATACAGCCGACTCCTTCCACGAAAATCGGGAAGCCACCACCGCAAGCGACAAACTTGGATGGATCCAAGCCGCGCTCAGCCAGTGTGGCTCCCCGCTTCTTCAGAAAGAGGGCATATCTGAGCGTACTCATCTCAAAGTGCTGGACCGTGCGGAACTTGCGGTCGATCCAACCTTCGTTCCCGAAATTCGTACCTTCCGCAGCATATTGGAAGAGCGTCAGACCGCTGAGAGACCGAATGGCGATGGCAATCTTGAGGTCTTTGTCCATAGCTTCGGAAACAAATACTTTTCCCAGCTCCCAAGCATCCTCGTGGGTGAAGGTTTCGAACTTCAAGAGCTCTTCCTGGGCACTTACGATTGCATACCGTTCTTCCAATTCCATACCTTACTCCCCTGGATAGTGGATACCCCATTGCTCCCTGAGCGTATCCATGACTTCCATTACCTTGATGATCTCACTGTGCGGCATTTGCTTGCACTCGAGCTGTCCGTCCTCTATGGCTTTTCTGCAGGCTTCCACCTGATGCTCAAAGCCGGTGATGTACTTGAATGGCTTGTACGTCTCCACCAGATTGTAGTCGCGGTCATAGACATTTATGCCCTCACAGTTGTTGATGTTGAGGAATTCTATGAAACCACGGCTTCCGAATATGGCCCCTCTCCGGTCAGAGGTACTGACCATGGAAGAGTGAAGCACCGCCATCTTGCCACCCTTGAACGTCAGGGTCATTGAATTTGATTCATCTACCCCGCTGTCCGTCTTGATGCAACTTGACTCGATGCTCTCAATCTCGTTGCCGAAGACCATCATGGCAAAGTTGATGGGATAGACACCAACATCAAGCAACGCACCTCCTGCAAGTTCAGGATCAGTCAGTCGTTTGACACCCTTGATGGGATAGCAAAGATTTGCTGTCAGGGAGTGTGGTTCCCCAATGACCCTTCGTTCGAGTATCTGGTCCAGCACCAGGCGCATGGGCAGGTACCGCGTCCAGATTGCCTCGGCTACCAACAGCTTTTTCTCTTCTGCATAGGAGAGCACCTTGCGTGCTTGCTGTGCATTCATCGTAAAGCTTTTCTCACAAAGCACATGTTTTCCGCTTTTCAGTGCAAGCATCATGTGCTCATAGTGCAGTGAATGCGGCGTACAGATATACACGAGGTCAACCTCAGGGTCGTTGAGCATCTCTTCATAGCTGCCATAGGCCTTGCGGATCTTATACGTTTGGGCGAAATCACGAGCCTTCTGGATGTCGCGTGACGCGACGGCATAGGCTTCCACATGTTCCATCTCAGCAACAGTTGCTGCCATCTTTCGGGCTATGTTGCCAGCTCCTAGAATTGCCAGTTTCATAGGCACCTCCTCTCCTCCATAGTATAGGCTGTGTCCAGAGGAAATGCAAAGTCAAATCATGCGCAGTTCAAAGGTGAACAAAACAAGGCCTATCAGGGCAAATATGGAAGAGCTGTGCATTCTTGACTCTTTCCTGAAGAGGAGGGCAACCAAAGACCAGAACGAGAAGACGAACACCCTCAACAGGGATTCCATGCCAATTTGGCTGAGCAGGCTGACGAAAGGCAAGAGGGAAGAGAGCAGGTAACTGACCCGCTGGCTCAACTGGGTGCGACCCGAGAGGAACAGGAGGCTTGCTGCGACCAGGAGAAGGGAGATGCTTCTCACCCCTATCAGGGATAAGGGAGCGAAGGAGTAAGCGATGCTGATGTTTACCAGAAAGAGGGACATGAGCTTTGCTATCTCACGAAGATTGAGAAACACCAGATGGGAACGGGTATCGGGCTCGAAGAAATGAAAGAGGGAGGAGAGACTGAACGTAAGGATGAAGGAAGCGAAGCAGAGCAGCAAAAAGATATTCTCAAAATCCAGGGAGAGTTGCACCACCAGCAAGGTGATGGCAAGCAGTGCGGCTACGATATCGAGAATACCGTTGAAAACAGAGAGTGGATGGGCGTGTATGCGCTCTCCCTGCTGCTTGGCAAACCGCTCGGCGTCGTACGTGAACCGAAAGGAGGTCCCATTCTTCAGATGTGCACGAAAGACGAGATCCTGCACCTGCTGGGCGTGGGAGGATATCTCCTCCACCTGGTTTTGAAACTCCTTGAATACCGTCTCCAAATCTTTCATGCTCAGCTCCAGAACTTGTCTGTCTTGATCTGCTCGATCAAGGTCTCAATGGTCGAGCTGAGGCGTTCAGTTATCATCCTGCACGCCTCATCCTTGTCTTCCTTGGCCATCTCAAGGGCTTCGGGAAACTCCATGCTCTTTCCTATGTTTGCGTAATAGTTTCGGCTCACCACGGTCATGGATCGCCCTGCTGCACGGCTTCTCTTGTTGCGCACCCTTCGCTTGGGGGCAATGAGGCCGATGGGTATGATGGGACAGGGATATGCGAGGTACATCAGGGCAATACCCTTTCTGAACGGCTTGAGGGTCTCCTGTACATTGAGTTCGCCCTCCGGGAAAATATAGACGCTTTCTCCCTTCCTCAGATACTCGACGGCCTTGGGAACCACGTTCTTGCGGTCCTCTTTCTCCAGTGCCTTGATCTGCTCGGTCCAGCCGAGGAACGATCCCACCACCGGGATGCCGAATCCTGGTCCGATGACCATATGCAGCGTATCACGGGTAAGGGTGGTGACAAAGTGGGCATCACTGCTGCTGAAATGGTTGGAACAGAAAATCTTGGGACCCGGAGGAAGCTCTTCTTCCTCCCAGGTCTGGAAGTCATAGGCGAGTGCCAAAAGAATCTTGACCACCTTGCGGTAGATGCGGTGCAGAATCCGGCTATGCGTTTTCATGGTGTTCTTTCCAGGTCGGCATCCACAACGAGCGACCGAGGGTAGGGTCATACACCTGATGTGCCTTGATATGATAGACATCCTCAAGCAGATGTGCATTGAACACCTCAAGGGTCGGTCCAAAGGAGACCACTTCCCCTTTCTTGAGCACCAACGCAATCTGGCTGTACACCTGGACCAACAGCAAGTCGTGCAGGACACAGACAACCGTATACCCTTGGGAAACCAGGGAAGTCAGCAGCTCCATCATCGCTCTCTGGTGCCGGACATCCAGATGGTTCACCGGTTCGTCAAACAACAGCAAGGTGCCATTCTGGCACAACGCCCGTGCAAGAAACACCCGTTGCATCTCCCCCCCACTGAGTTCAGTCACCAACTTGTGCCTGAGGTCCCAGATGTCGCACACACGCATTGCCTTTTCGGCCTGGTTCTGCTCATCCGCTCCCCCGTAGGCAAACCTCCCCATCTGCACCGCTTCTTCTACACTGAAGGCATAATCAAGTTTCCCGTTCTGTGCAACGAAGCCAAGCTTGCGGGCCAAATCCCGCTGGGAGAGGTGTGCAACGTCGAGGTCTCCCAGATATACCGCCCCAGATTCGGGCTTGAGTTGGCGAAAGAGGAATTTCAGCAACGTTGATTTCCCACTTCCGTTCGGCCCGGTGAGGGCAATGAATGAGCCGGTGGGCAATTGGATAGTGAGTTTGTCGAACACCCTGTTCTGGTCGTAGGCGAAACTTACCTGTTCAAAACGGATATCAGGCATACAGGTACCTGCCTTTCCTGAGAAGGTGAATGAACAGGGGAACCCCGATCAGGCTGGTGATGATTCCTACCGGAAGTTCTCCCGAAGGAAGCAGGATCCTGGAAAGGGTGTCGCTTGCAAGCAGCAAAAGACCCCCGAAGAGGGCTGAGGGAGCAAGCAATTTTGCATGCTTGGGACCTACGATGAGGCGGCTGACATGGGGTGCCATCAAACCGATGAACCCGATGACGCCGAAGTAGGCAACGCAGAGTGCGGTGGCAAAGGAGGAGAGCAACAGAAATGAGGTGCGTACCTTGGATACGGAAAGCCCCCCTGCGCGTGCAGAGCTCTCATCGAGCAGCAGCATGTCCATGGTCTGGTGGGATACGCGAAGCACAGCGTACATCAAAAGAAATGCAGTGCCGATGATCATCACCTGATTGTACGTGCTGGAAGAGAAGCTACCGAGCGTCCAGAAGAGAATCCTCTGGTACTGCTCCTTGTGCAGAAACATCAGAAGCGTCATGGCAGAAGAGAGAATGTAGTTCACACCTACCCCGGTAAGCAAAAGTGTTGTGCTGCTGCCCCGTCTCCGTGAAGATAAGGTTACGATCAGGATGGTGGTGGTCAAAGCTCCTGCAAGTGCGCTGAGGGGAAAGCCAAAGAGGGGAGCAAGCCCCAGAAAGAGGGCGAGTGCCACTCCAAAGGAGGCTCCGCTGCTGATTCCCAGAATGAAGGGGTCAGCCATGCTGTTGTGCAAGGATGCCTGAAAGACAGCACCTGCTACTCCGAGCGTTGCACCGCAGAAAAACGAGCCAAGGATGCGTGGAAGTCTCAGTTGCAGAATGATGTATGCTTGGTTGGCCCGTTTCCCGTTGCCCAGCAATACTTGGAGAGTGTCGGAAAGCGTGATGTGTGAGGGGCCGAGCGTGAGGGAGAGCACCATCAGGATGAAGCTGGAAATCAGAAGGGTAGGCACCAGCGTGCGCTTCATTCTTCGCTCTCCTGATGGATCAAAGCATAGAGTTGCTTGAGAGCTTCTGCTGTGCGTGGCCCCTGTCGGCTGATGATGTCTGCATCAAAGATGCGGATATCCCCATGCAAATCAGCGTACGGTTTGGTGGATGTGAATTCGGCAAGCGTCTGCTCCCCACTCTCACCCCATCGCGGGCTGAGCAGTATCACCTCTGGGTCATGATGCATCAGAAGTTCCTTGCTGTAGGTCCAATTGGTGGCATCCTTGGCAATATTGGTTCCCCCTGCAAGTTCAATCATCTCCCCGAGGAAGGTATCACCGGTTGCAGTAGCGTCAAACGAGACGAAATCGAGCGCAACATACACACTTATTTTCGGTTTGTGCTGCGCTTCGATATAGACGGAGCGAATCTCATTCTGCATGGAGAGAATGAGCAGTTCAGCCTCTTTCTGCTTTTCTACTGCTTCTGCAATCGCACGGATCAGCTGATAGGTTCCCTGCATATTCTGGTCCGTATGCAAGGAGAGCACCTCGATGCCGGCCTGGGTGATTGAGGCAAGAAGCTCATCACTGACAAATGCACTGCTGATCACCAGGGTGGGCTCGAGTGAGAGCAGTTTCTCAAGACTGGGATTGTACAGCGTTCCGATTGAGGGAAGGGCCAGGGCTTGCTCGGGATAGTTGCAGTAATCGCTTCTCCCTACCAGAAGATTCCCGGCACCAAGTGCATACAGGGTTTCGGTCACATTGGGGGAGAGACTGACAATTCTCTGTACCGTTGTTTCAGGCTCTAATTGCTTTTCCGAAATCGGAAGAGCTGCCAATTTGGGAAGTGAGACGCTGAAGGTCAACATGAGCAGGATCAGAAGTTGTCGAAATGATGTGTTGTGCATAACGCCCCTTGCAGAAACGGGCATGGTATATACCCTGACCTATACTCCGTAGGCCGTCGGAATTTATTCATGTCAGGTCTCCTGGCTCAGGTATCACCGGAATATGCGACTTCCCACCCCTAGGCAGTGTCATGATGCATACTCCCAACCTCTACAGTGGCGGGACCGCAGGGGCTTGAACCCCTTTCCCTTGGCATGAACACCTTATCGTACGTGCTTGCCCTTGCTTTAGTCAAGGCCAAATGTGGTTGACCTGAAAGGGGCGCTATATTACTATCCGGTCTATGGATTATACACAAATAGAGATCTATACCGATGGGGGTTGCATCGGCAATCCGGGTAAGGGCGGATGGGCATATGTACTGAAGGCGGATGGAACATTCGAGAAAGAGGCCAGTGGCTCAGATCCTGCCACCACCAACAATCGTATGGAGCTGACTGCCGTCATAGAGGCGTTGAAAGCTTGCCAAACTCTTGGTGCCAAACGGATTGTCATCAACACCGACAGCCAATACGTGAAAAACGGCATCACCGCATGGATCAAGAAATGGAAAGTCAATGGTTGGCGGACAGCCGCAAAGGACCCGGTCAAGAACAAGGAGTACTGGATTGAACTGGATCGTCTGAATGCCCTGCTTCCGGTAAGCTGGAACTGGGTGAAAGGCCATGCAGGCATTGAAGGCAATGAGCGATGCGACCAGTTGGTACGCCAGGCAATGGACAGCATCACATGAAGAAGCGGGAAGCCGGACTGTGGGAGCTCTACATCTCCTTTCTCAAAATTGGAGGCCTGACCTTCGGCGGCGGCTACGCAATGCTTCCCATGCTCCAGCGGGAAGTGATAGATCGGCATCACTGGGTTGATGAGCAGGAGGTGTTGGACATCTATGCCATCGGACAATGCACCCCCGGCATCATTGCGGTGAATACCGCCACCATGATCGGGTATCGCAAGCGAGGGGTGTTGGGAGCAATTGCGGCAACACTTGGTGAGGTGACTCCCTCATTGGTCATCATCATCACCTTGGCAAGCCTGTTGCTGGGTGTGCAGGATTCGGTGTGGATCCAGAGAGCCTTCGGTGGCATCCGTGTGGCTGTCTGCGCCCTGATTACGCAAGCAATCATCAACCTTGCAAGGAAAAGCCTGGTGGACTGGCAGACCATCGTGCTGTATCTGCTGGTGGTGGGAGCGTCCCTCTTTGCCCATCTCTCTCCTCTGGCCGTCATACCCATTGCGATTGTCTACGGTCTTGCAGTCCAGTATTTCAAGCGGAGGGCAGCATGATATACCTTGCTCTCTTCTGGGAGTTTTTCAAGATAGGTTTGTTCAGCTTGGGCGGTGGCTTGGCTACGTTGCCGTTTTTGTACAAGCTTGCGGAAACGCATCCTCATTGGATCAGTGCACAGGCGATTGCAGATATGATTGCCATCAGTGAGTCTACCCCGGGCCCGATCGGCATCAATATGGCCACATTCGCCGGTTTCCAGGCAGCTGGTGCGGTAGGTGGCGTGATTGCAACATTGGGGGAGGTCACCCCTAGCGTGATCATCATCATCCTGATCGCCCGCTTCCTTACGGCATTCGACAAGAACCAGAAGGTCAAGGATGCTTTCTACGGCCTCAGGCCTGCAGTGGTGGCGCTCATCACCTACGCCTTGCTCAAACTCATGGGGGTGACCCTCCTCAATGGAGGGGCAGTCCTTCCCATCGAGACAGTGCTCTATGCAGTCTTGGTTTGTTGTGTACTTGTCTGGAAGAAGGTGCATCCGATCATTTGGATTCTTGCAGGAGCTGTTGCGGGTCTTCTGTTTCAGCTTCCTTCGTAAGATAGGTTGCCAAGTCACGAAGATAGGAAACTTCCGAAGCCAGCTCTTCGATGACAGCTGAGGCTTCCTGTTCTTTCCTATGGTTCAGTACAAGATGTTCTGCCAAGGCAAGTGCATTCTCACGATAGCCCCAGCTTTTGGCCAGGAGCATCACGCTTGCCATCAGTTCGTAATTCCCAGCATCCAAATCCAAAATCCTGTCATAGGTGATCAGGGCTTGCTCATATGCCCTTTCCAGGGCATAGGCACGTGCTTTCACCAGAAGAAATTCCAAATGCGCAGGAAACTGGGCGAACGCCTCTTCGGCTTGCATTGGCACTTCGTTCGGATTCACTTCCAGAAGAGCCAAAAGGTGGTTGTACCGGTATTCACTGTTGTCGGGAGCAAGGTCCAGTGCCCTTTCGTAGAGATCAAGGGCAGCAGAACTCTCTCCCTGTCCAAAAAGCACAGCAGCCTCTTGGGCGACATCTTGTGCGCGTGTGCTGGCACACGATCCCAAAAGGAGCGTAGCCAGCACCAGGCAGACAAGGGTGCGCAGCATCAGTTTTCCAATACGGTCTTCTCAATCTCCCGTACCTGGGCACGATAGAGATTGGTGATGGAAGAACCATAATCGGCAATGAGCTGGATGATGTTTCTCGGATTGTCGTGCGAATCGGTTCCGTTGAGCCTGTCGCCGGCATCCCCAAGACCTGGGAGAATGTAGGCGGCATCGTTGAGCACGGGGTCCATCCAGAGTGTATAGACCTCAGCACCCTCAATGGCCCTGGCGATGCGAAGCGATCCCTTCAGGGCGCTGATGACATTGATGAACTTCACCGAACGCGGTTTGATATTGTTGTCTTTCAGGTATTTGACAATCGTTACCAATGAACCGCCTGTGGCATTCATAGGGTCGGCGAAGATGAGATCCTTGTCATCGAGGGAGGCAAGGTCGAAATAGGATTTGTCCAAGTCGAGGATGTAGTCCATGTTTGACTCTTTTTTCGAGTCATCGCGCTTGATCTTGAAGAGGGCGAAGGGGGCTACGAAATCGTCGGCGCTGTACTCTTGGATTTCCTTGCTGAGAATCATGCTGGGAAGCAAGGCACCACGAAGCATGACGCACATGACACTGTTGTGGATCAGAGAGTCAACATCTGGGATACGGTGCACCGCATAGTTGCGGACCGGACTGGTAACCGGGGTCTTGGTGATGATGGAGCGCTTGGTCGGCAGGGCTGCATCGGCAAAGACGTGGGAGAACAACATTTCATAGGCACGCTGGATATAGTAGAGAAACTCCTCATGAGCGGTGCTCGGGTCACGAAGCTTTGCAATGAGTCTGCTGGCCTGTCCGTGTTGCTCTTGCGGAGTCTCAAAGGAGTATACATGAATGGCCGGTTCTTCTGCGCAGACTTTCTTCAGATACTTCCCGATTTCCCCAGCGCTGTCGACCAGAGCTTTGCGGGCTTCCTCAAGCTGCATGACATCAGTGGCATTCTCCAATATCGAGCAGTGGTACAAGGACTTCTTGTACAGTTCGTCGACGTGCGCAATCTTCTCTTTGTCCGAATCCTTGAGAAACCCATCAAGGTCGGTTGCATGTAGGACTATCTTGTTCATGAATGAAAATTCTCCTGTAGTTGCAACGATTCTACCCCACAATCAGGAGTATGTCACCCCTGTGCATAGCTACAAGGAGCAGAGGATTTTCTTATGTTGGGGGAGGACAAATACCAATCATTGTGCTACTATGGGCCATCTTCTGCTGTGAGGTGAATCATGAATCTAGTATTTCTCGGCCCTCCGGGAGCCGGAAAAGGGACCATTGCGTCCGAAGCAAAGAGTACGTTTGACATTCCCCATATCTCCACCGGGGACCTGTTCCGCAGCAACATCAAGGGCGGAACCGAGTTGGGCAAGCAAGTGCAGGCCATATTGGCAAGCGGGGATCTTGTTCCCGATTCTGTCACCATCGCCATGGTAGAGCAGAGGCTTGCAGAGTCTGATGCCCAGAAAGGATTCATCCTGGATGGATTTCCCAGGACCATTGCCCAGGCTGATGCGCTTGCAGGTATGAGAGACGTTGATGCTGTCATCAATTTTGTACTCGACCGTGAGCAGATTGTTGCCAGACTTTCCGGAAGAAGAGTCTGCAAGTCCACCGGAAGAACCTATCACGTGCTGTACAACCCTCCCAAGGTGGAAGGCATCGACGATGAGACCGGAGAAGAACTGATCCAGCGCGATGATGACAAGCCTGAGGCTATTCTCAATCGCCTCAGCGTATACGAGGCACAGACAGAACCCCTTATCGCCTACTACCGGGCAAAGAACCTTCTGATCGACATCGATGCTTCGCCCTCACCACAAGTGGTGCTCGCATCCTTGGTTGAGGCCCTGAAAAAGTAAGGTTTCAGTTTTTGCGGTCCGCGAGGGACTCACGCCTGATGAGGGTGTAGGGAACTTGCATATGGGCGCTTGCCAGCTCCTCCTTGTTGAGAATCCGAAACAAGGCTTCAGCGGCAAGGCGCCCTTTTTCTTTGGACGGTTGGGAAATCGTGGTAAGCGGAGGAGTGATGCATGCCGCTTCGTCGATATTGTCAAAACCGACCACGGACATATCGGAGGGCACCTGTATGTTTGCCTCCTTGCATGCAAGCATGCAGCCGATGGCAACGATATCACTCATAGCGACCACGCACGAAGGCAGGGGCTTGCGTTGGAGTATCTGCTTCCCGATTCTCCTTCCATCTTCCAAGGTACATTCTGCAACCAGAATGTTGTCGTCGGAGAGCTGGAGATTATGTTCTGCCAAAGCCCTTCGGAAACCTTGCATACGTTTGGAGGGTACACTGTCTGGCTGACCTTCCTTTGCAAAGGCATCGCTGGAAAGCGCTGCCACCACGATATCCGTATGCCCTGAGGCCAGTACCAGTTGCATCAGATCATACGAAGCCTGCTCGTCCTGGATGTTGACGCTGGGCATGAGCTCATCGGGGGTGCCGTCAATGGTGACGTAGGGCAACAGGCGGGTCTGCATGACCGAGACGATGTCCATATCCACCGTCATGCCCATCGTGATCAATCCATCAACAGCCGCATTGCGAACAGCCTCGGTGATGCTTTTGTGAAGGGGGGGGATCAGGGTGAGTGTGTAGCCATGATTCTCGCAGACCGTGCCGATGCCTTGGATGACTTGCATGGTGTAAGGATTCTGCAAGGAGTACTGCACCACCTGCGGAAGAAGAAACCCGATGGAAAGATGCCTGCGCAAGGAAAAATTGCGTGCCATGGGGTCGGGGATGTATCCAAGTCTCTTGGCTGTTTCAAGGATGGTCCGGCAAGTTTTCTCACTGATTCGTGAGGGATCGTTGAAGGCGAATGAGACAGCAGTCTTGGAGAATCCGCTTTCACGGGCGATATCATTGATGGTAGGGCGTTTCGATCCTTGCATGCACGTATCCTTTTTGGTAGTCAAAATCCTATCACACTTTGCATCCTAGGGGGAATCAAGACTGTTGCAAAGCCCACAGTCTTTGTTTACACTGATACTAAACCGGTTTTCCTACAGAGTCAACGTTTCGTTGGCTTACAATGAGGTAGCAATGCAAGACAAATCATGGAAAGAAGGCGTTCACAGCTCGGTCAGTTCGGTGTATGTGCAGCCCTTGCATCCCCAAAAAGGGGAGACGATACGCATAAGGATCCAGGTTCCTCTCTCTGAAGAACTTTCGGATGTTCGCCTGGTCAGTTTTCAGCTGGGAAGAGAGAAGCAGTATCCCATGCAGGCACAGCGATCAGGAAGCAAGCTGTACTATGCAGCAGAGGTGGCGCTGCATGACGAGGTGATGTACTGGTACTTTCTGCTGGTTGCAGATGATCGGGCATACTCCTATGGTCTTTCCGGCCTGAAGGCCTTTGTTGTGCCGCTTCGCGAATGTTTCTCGCTCAAAGCCGGGCTTGTCCCTGTCTCGTGGGTTGCCTCTTCCACCTGTTACCAGGTGTTTCCTGATAGGTTTCGCAAAGGAGATGCTTCGTGCGGGGCGAAAGCTGGTGAGTACGCGTTTGATGGGGGTACGGTAAGCGTCCATGCCTTTGACGAGAAACCTCTGGAATTTGCACAAGGCAGATGCCTGGATTTCTTCAACGGCGATCTGAAAGGGGTGGAGGATGCCATCCCGCACTTCAAGAAGTTGGGAGTGAATGTCGTCTATTTCAATCCCATCGGTGCAAGCATGACTACGCATCGCTACGACTGCATTGACTTTTTCCATATTGACGAGAAGCTCGGAGGGGATGAAGCCTTTGAACAGGTTTGCAAGGCCTTGCATGATGCAGGCATCAAGGTGGTGGTGGACATCTCCATCAACCACACAGGAACCGAGCATCCGTGGTACAAGCGGGCGGTTGCTGACCGAAGCAGTGAGGAAGCCTCCTTCTACTATTTCCAAGACGATGGCTCGGTAGCCTGCTGGCAGGATGTGCCGACGCTTCCCCAGCTGAACTACCGAAGCGATACCCTTCGTGAGAAAATCTATCGCTCCCAAGAGTCGGTGATGCGTTCATTTCTTCGCCCTCCCTACCTGCAGGATGGCTGGCGCCTTGATGTGTCCAGCGAGGTGGGAAGGAGAGGAGAGGACCAACTCTGTGAGGAGATCTGGAAGGAAGTGCGAAGAGCGGTGAAACAGGAGAACAGCCAAGCCTACCTTGTGGGGGAGGACTGGGTTGACGCAACGCCTTTCCTGCAAGGTGACATGTGGGATGCAACTATGAATTATCTGGGAAGCAGCAGGCCTATGCGCTCGTGGATGGGAGAGACCGACCGCTATATGACCGGTGGGTGGGGCCACCAGCCAAAACCCACCAGACCATTTACCGGCATAGAGTTCGCTCAGGCCCTTGGGAGTCATCTTAGCTCCATGCCTGCACAAATGCTTGGCATGCAGATGAACCTGATCAACAGCCACGATACCCCAAGGCTCTACAACAACACAGAACTCTTCGATTGGGGGCTCTATGCAGGCATCGTCAAATTGCTGTACATCCTGCCGGGCATGCCCAGCATCTATTACGGGGAGGAGATAGCACTCGCCGGTCCTTACGGCAGCACCGAACGCGCCCGCTATCCGATGCAGTGGGACGAGCAGGCTTGGAACCATGCCTTCTTTTCCCTCTATACGAAGTTGGGAGCGCTGAGAACGACGTATGCCTCGGTGCTTGCAGACGGGGCATATACGATTCTGCATGCAGATGAGGAGAGCCTTGCCTTTGCGCGGTTTGACGAAGACACAGTAATGGTCTGCGTCTTGAGCCGAAGCGCTCAGCCGCTGACGCTTCACTTGCCCAACAAGATGCTTCTCATCCAGTCCATCGACTATGTTCTGGGAGGGGAAGTCTCCTGTGCATCGGATACGTTGCAAATACGATTGGAACCGAAGGCTTCCTCGCTTTTTGTGGGGAACCGCTGATAGGAACCGGATGCAACAAATTTCTGACAATTTGTTGCATCCACCTTGCTTTCTTTTTCCAATGAGTGCAAAATACAGTGCCAAAACCCTCCAAGGAGTTGCGTAATGGCCTACTTTTTTGACGAACCCTCCCATACCTTCAGTGAGTACCTGCTGGTCCCCGGTTACTCGGACACCACGTGCATCCCCTCCAATGTTTCCCTGAAAACGCCTTTGGTGAAATACTCCAAGGGGTCTGTCTGTCCGCTCACCCTCAATATCCCTTTGGTCAGTGCAATCATGCAATCGGTCAGCGGCGAGGCAATGGGCAAGGCTTTGGCGCGGGAAGGGGGTTTGAGCTTCATCTTCGGATCCCAATCTGTTGAGGACCAATGTGCCATGGTCAGCAGGGTCAAGTCTTTCAAGGCTGGGTTTGTACCCTCCGATTCCAATCTCAGGCCGAATCAGACCCTTGGTGATCTCATTGAACTCAAGAAGAGAAAAGGTCACTCAACCATTGCCGTCACCGATGACGGAAGTCCCAATGGCGTCTTGCTGGGTGTGGTCTCCTCGCGCGATTGGAGACCGAGCCGTATGAGTGAAGATACGCCTATCTCCACATTCATGACATGCTTTGATCATCTGATTTATGCACGGGAGGGAGTCTCCCTCTCTGAGGCCAATGACATTATCTGGGACCACAAACTGAACAGCCTGCCTATCGTTGACGAGGAGAACCACCTGAAAGCCTTTGTCTTCAGAAAGGACTATGACAGCCATAAGGAAAACCCCAATGAACTGCTTGATCAGCAGAAACGCTATCTGGTAGGGGCAGGAATCAACACGCGGGACTATGCTGAGCGTGTGCCGGCATTGGTGAACAGTGGTGCTGATGTGCTGTGCATCGACTCTTCGGAAGGTTTTTCCGAATGGCAGCGACAAACCATTCTTTGGATTCGCAAACACTATGGGGAAACGGTTAAGGTCGGAGCCGGAAATGTGGTCGACAGGGAAGGGTTTCTCTTCCTTGCCGAAAGTGGTGCTGACTTCGTGAAAGTCGGCATCGGCGGTGGGTCCATCTGCATCACCCGTGAGACAAAGGGTATAGGAAGAGGGCAGGCTACCGCGCTCATAGAGGTTGCAAAAGCCCGTGATGAGTATCATGAGCGAACAGGAACCTACATTCCCATCTGCTCTGACGGAGGGATTGTCCTTGACTATCACATGACCCTGGCCCTGGCGATGGGTGCAGATTTCCTCATGTTGGGAAGGTACTTTGCTCGCTTTGATGAAAGCCCCACAGAAAAGGTGAACGTGAAGGGCTCCTACATGAAAGAGTACTGGGGCGAAGGGTCAGCACGTGCACGCAACTGGCAGCGCTATGATCTGGGAGGGGATGGCAAACTCAGTTTTGTTGAGGGTGTCGACTCGTACGTGCCCTACGCAGGTTCGCTCAAGGATAATGTCCAGCTGAGTCTGAGCAAGGTGCGGTCGACCATGTGCAACTGCGGCTCCCTCACCATCGCAGAACTTCAGGCGAAAGCAAAACTCACGTTGGTATCCTCCACCTCCATTGTTGAGGGAGGTGCGCATGACGTACTGCTCAAGGATACGAATGATCTTCCAAAAAAATGATACTTTGTCCTCACTTCTGACATCTGGTGTGGTATAGTATGGGTAATTTTGGGAGTTGAGGTGTCGGAGGTATGGAAGAAGAGGCAAGAAAGGCCCCGGAACAAGGGGCCTTTCTCTCCATAAACAATCTACCGGGCGGAGTTGGTGTCTATGAGCTGGGGGACAGCATCAGGGCTACCTATTTGAGCCGGGGATTGGCAAAACTCTTACGGTACAGCAGCAAGGATTACCATACCTATTCTGAACTGGATCTGCTGGACAGCATTCATGAGCAGGACCTGAAACAGGTTCGTTCTACGTTTGTGAGACTTCGCAGAAACCATAGGGAGCTTGATCTTGAGTTCCGCCTCAAAGGCGATGAAGACCACTGGATTCGCATTCTTGGCCGCTTCGCACGCTTCCACGGGCAGTTTCCCGTCTATTACCTGGTTGCCAGCGATACCACCGAAGCAAGGCAGAGCAGCCTCTTGCTGGAACAGCAGAATGCCCGATGGCAGTTTGCCTTCTCCCATTCTACCTTGGAGATGTGGGAGTTCCACAGCAAGCAAAACACCGTACACACCCTTTCACGGACAATTCTCTCGGGCAATCCTCCTATGCATGGCGAGAATCCCCTCGATCTGCTTGAAAAGAGTGGCATCATCCATCCTTCCTATCTGGCTACCGTCAAGGATGATTTTGCCTTGCTTGTGCAAGGACTGGAAGCTGATTCCATCTTCCTCGTCAGATCCATGGACCAAAGCTATCGATGGGTACGGTCCAGTTACACCTTCATCAAGGGCACTGATGTTGCCTTGGGAATCTTCTCGGATGTGCATGATGAGATTGAGACACGTCTGCAGATGGTGGGAAAGCATCGCTCTTTTTTCAGCGCCTTCCATATCGAGACCGGTCGTCCCGCGCTCGCCAATGAGCGAGTCAGATTGATGCTTGGACCGAATGGCAACTTCTATGATGTGTATGAGAAAATCCTTTTCCATTCCTTGCATCCCGACTGCAGGAAACAATTCTCAAGCATCAGCACAGCCCAACACCTCAAGGAGTTGGTATCATCGGGGAAGAAGGAACTCACCATCGAAACAAGGATGCAGCATCCTTCGCATGCTGAACAAGGGTATCGCTATGTCCGTTTTTCCTTGAGCATCTCCTCCTTCGGTGGGACCAGCATTGCCTACATAGCTGTCCAGGACATTCATGAGCGCAAACAGTCTGAGATGGAGTTGCTCAAACGTGCACAGCGTGATCCTTTGAGCCAGTTGTTCAACCGTCTGTCCATGGAAGAGCTGATCACCCGGCATTTGGAGGAAGAGAAAGACAAAGGCGGAGCTTTCTTTCTCATCGACATTGACTTGTTCAAGCAGATCAACGATACGTATGGCCACGACCTGGGCGATCAGATCATCAGGCATTTTGCGCACCTCATGCAGACGTTCTTTCCCAAGGAAGCCGTCATCGGCCGGCTTGGAGGCGATGAGTTTGTCGTTTTTCTTCCTCGTTGCGAAAACCAGGAAGCATATCTTGAGATGGGAAAGGCCTTCTGCAGCCATGTCGCAAAGAACAGGACGACCGGGATTGCCTGCACGTGTTCGGTCGGCTTGAGTTTTTTCCCCACAGAAGGCACTACGTTCAAGGACCTCTATCACTGTGCGGATCTCGCGTTGTATCGTTCGAAGGAACAGGGAAGAAACCAGTGTACGCGCTTCGATCATTCGATGGACCGAAGCAAACCCTTTGTACTGACCAACCACGCCTTGATCCTGGACAATCTCCCCGATGCCATCTACTTGTGCGATGCTGAGACCTATGAGTTGTTCTTCCTCAACAAGCAAGCAAGGTTGCGGTTTGGTCAGGATAGGAATTACCAAGGCAAGCGTTGCTATGAGGCATTGTACAAGAGAACAGAACCCTGTCCATTCTGCAAGATCGAAGAGCTTTCCTGCAATGCCTTCCTGCACTGGGAGATGCATGATGAACAGGGAAACTCAACCCTGTGCAAGGAAACCCTGGTGCTTTTCAATGAGCGCACAGCCAAGATTGCCGTATTGGTTGATCAGGTGCAGCAAGCAAAGACCATAGCAATGCATCGCCAGGCAAAGCCGACCATGGTGTTCCCTGACTTCTCTTCCTACCTCGCCGACCTGCATTATGGAGGGGAGAGCTGGGACTATGATGCAGCTTCCGACACGTTGACCTTTTTGCGCATCCATGACAGGACAACCCAACATGTTGTGATCAATCATTTTCTGCTCAACCCGACAGATGCACACATGCTCCATCCCAATGATATTCCGACTTTCAGCTCATTCATCACAGAACGTTTGCATACGGCAAGCAATGCACCAACCATGGTCAGACTGCTCAGTGGTATGGATCAATACGAATACTATCTGTTGAAATGCAATCCCGTCGTTGATGCAGGGAACGATATCGTTCGCATCGGTGGGCAATTGATCAGGTTTGCAGCGTATGGGTTTGAGAAGAGAGCGAGCTTGATGCCTACCATTCTCTTTGAGATGTCAGTGGCCCTGATCGTCCTCTCTTTCGGCAGCGATCTTCACTACCTATTTTCCAACAGGATGGCACACACCTTGCTCGACCTCGATGAAAAGCAGTTGCATGCTGATGTCCTGGGATGGCTGGAAGAGAACGGAAGAAACCAGCTCCTGGAGAGACTGGCAAAATTGCAGCTCAATGTGGAGCGAAATGCCAGTTATCTCTTGGAAACCCAAAAGGGGAAGTTCCTGCAAGTAAGTTGCCATCTGGGTCCTTGCTACAGCAAAGACCAAGTGGTGACCCTGACTCTGCAGGATACAAGCCGGGAGCGGCAACTGGTTGCCATCAACCGAAGGATGCAAAATCTTGTTGAGGAAGGCTTGCAGGGCATTGCAGTTTGCAAACGAACGACGGATACGCTTTCGATACACTATGTGAATGCAACCCTGGCACGAATGCTTGGTTATGAGCGAGTACAGCTTTCATCGCTGCTGGATGCTAATTCCATGGAGATATTCCATCCTGAGGATAGGGCGATCCTGATCCGGGAAATCGACAGCCAGAGTCTGGGAGGGGAACACAGGTCCTTCCGGCTGCGCCTGTTGACCTGCACGGGAGAAAGCCTATGGTGTGACATCATGTTCCGCCAGGTGGGAATTGTGGGGAGGGGAGAGCCCTTCAGCCTGCTCTTTGATGACATTACCGAGGAAATGGCCAATCAGCAGGAGATGAAGAAGACGGTTGACCAACTCAGCTTCGCCCTCAATCACAACCTGCTCACCGGTCTCTACACCCGTCAGCGCTTCTATGAGGAGACCCGTCGTCTGCTGGATGCGCATCCTGCTGAACGCTATGTCATGGTGTTCTGGAATGTGGAGCGTTTCTCGGTCCTCAATGAGCTGCTCAGCTTTGAAACAGGCAATCAGGTACTGCAGTGGATAGCCAAGGATCTCAGGTCCTTTGTCCAAAACAAGGGTTTGTATGCACATCTTGAGGCTGACCATTTTGCAGCCTGTTTGCCCACCCGCTTGTGTGATGTGCAAAACCTCAGCACGGTGATCAATACCAAACAGCTCAGTGCCGACATAGGATACACCTTGACCGTGGTGTTCGGTCTCTATGAGATCGAAGACCAAACGATGGAGGTGAGCCAACTGCTGGACCGTGCCTATGCTGCAGCAAAAGAGAGCAGAAACACCTATCATCAGGGCTATGCATTCTATCAGCCGTCTTTCCGCTCCGACACGTTCAATGAGCAGGAAGTGCTCAATGAGATGCATCAGGCCTTGGAGAGCGGGCAGTTCACCTTCTACTTGCAACCGATCATGCAGCTTCCGGACAAGAAGATCATAAGCGGCGAAGCCCTGGTACGCTGGTTGCATCCCAAGCGGGGCATCATCGAACCTATCCAATTCATCCCGGTGTTTGAGCGGTATGGATTCATCACCACGTTGGATCTGTACCTTCTGGAGCAGATCTGCAAATTCCAGACTGCATTGATTTCCCAAGGAACTGCGCCGATTCCCATCTCGCTCAACCTCTCACGGGTGGATCTGACCAGTCGTGACATCGTATCACGCATCATTGCCATCGTGACCAAGTATGGCGTGCCGACCGATTTGATCCAGCTTGAAGTGACTGAATCGGCTTACATCGACAATCCGATGCAGATGTGCAAGGTAGTCGAAGCATTGCAAAAGGCAGGGTTCACCATCCTCATGGATGATTTCGGTACCGGCTACTCTTCGCTGCATATGCTCTATCATCTACCCTTGGATATCCTGAAGATAGACCGCTCGTTTGTACGCACGTTTTCCGAGAACGAACGTTCACGACAGATCCTCTCCACCTTGGTGCAGTTGGGAAAGAGCATGCAACTCCAAGTCATTGCCGAGGGCATTGAGTGCGAGGAGCAGGAAACGTATCTGGTGGGACTCGGGTGCAATCACCTGCAAGGGTATCTCTACCACAAGGCAGTTGATGTACAAACCTTTCAGTCTTTGCTCGGGCGTGGTTGACATCACATTTGGCTTTGTGATACGGTCACGAATGTCGGCCGGATAGCTCAGCGGGAGAGCGGTTGCCTTACACGCAACTGGTCGGGGGTTCAAATCCCTCTCCGGTCATACAGCGTACCTTCAGGGTGCGCTGTTTTTGTATTGCCACCCATACAGCTGGTGCGTATAGTGGATTCAGGGGGAATCTTTCCATGACATTGGACCTGCTTATCCTGTATTTCTTCTGTTACTCACTGCTTGGCTATATTGTCGAGGTGGTGTACTGCTCGATAGGCGAGAGGCGTCTGGTCAACAGAGGCTTTCTGCATGGTCCCTATCTGCCCATCTATGGGTTTGGAGCCCTCTTGATTCTCCTCTCCTTTTCCCGCTTCTCTGACAATGTTATGGTCCTGTTTCTTCTCTCGGTAGTGGGAACCAGTGCGCTTGAATATCTGACCAGCTATCTGCTAGAGGTATTCTTTCATGCAAAGCTCTGGGACTATTCGACCTATCCGCTGAATATCCGGGGCAGGGTGTGTGCTCTCAATTCCACGCTGTTCGGCTTGCTCAGCCTCAGTCTCATCTATGTGATACACCCCTTTCTCGCACGGCTTTTCACCCATCTCAGTGATCCAGCGCTCTCTGTGGGTGCCCGCCTGATTCTTCTGGTCATCAGCATCGACACCACCAGTTCCATCTTCAGGATGGCTGCCTTCCAAAGACAGCTTGCCGACTTCAGGCTCAAGGTCAGGGAGATTGAGGAACGCATTGACCTGCTTTCCAAGCTCAAGACCACAGAGAGCCTGGAGACTTTGCGTGAGCGCCTTGACAGTGAGCGCGAGGTCTTGCGGCAACGCCTGGAGCGTACAAGCAAGCGCATCCTGGATGCTTTCCCCTCCATTACCAGTGCAAACGAGGAGAAGCGACAGCTCTTTGAGGTGTTGAAGAAGAGAGCGAGGGAGGGTAGAGTACTCAGAAGAGAGCAGAGGCTGCGCATCCGGAAGAAGCTCAGTGAAAGGAGAAACAATCATGCATGATGTACACAGCCGTTGGGAGGCCATTCTCGAATCCATTTCCCTCTCCGCAGGGAAGGCTGGGAGAAATGCAGGCGAGATTGAGCTGATGGCGGTGAGCAAAACCCATCCCTATGAGGCCATCTCCGAACTTTTTGCATGCGGACAGCTTCTGTTCGGAGAGAACCGGGTGCAGGAAGCAGAGCAGAAGTTTCCCCTTGCCAGACCTGTTGGCATGGATTTGCACCTTATCGGCCATCTGCAGTCGAACAAGGCGAAGAAAGCGGTTTCTCTCTTTGATGCCATCGACAGTGTCGATTCCGTGAAACTCGCAGAGAAGCTGGAGAGCCTGCTCTCCCGGCCGCTTCCCATCTTGCTTGAGTACAAGACGGCACTCGGCGATCGTGAGAAAAGTGGATTCTCAACGCCGGATGAGCTTTTTTTTGCACTGGAGAAACTCTCTGATTATCGCCATCTCACGGTCAGGGGGCTGATGACCATCGGACCATTGGGAGCAGGCGAGCGCGAAACAAGAGCGGCTTTTGCCGCACTGTACAACCTTGCCGAGCAAGCCAAGCTCCGGTTCCCTGCCATGGACTTCTCCACCTTGAGCATGGGGATGAGCCAGGATTTTGGGTGGGCTATTGAGGAAGGATCGACACGCATCCGGGTTGGTACTGCTCTCTTCGGTGCACGGGAGTATGTATGAGAAAGGTATTTGCCTGGTTGCTCATCCTGTGTCTCCTGATGCCTCTTCCGCTGGCAAGCGAGAGCTTACCGTCCTATACGCCCTATGAGATGGATGAGTTTCCGCTTTGGACGTACAAGATCCGACGAGCCGAGACGCTCTTCTTCGGTTCTTTGGTGATCACCTTGCCGGTCTCAGCACTGCTCTATCGCCTTGCCCTCTCCACCGACCTGCTTCCCGCCGAGGACGATCAGCTTTCACAGCTGCTTGTTCAGGCCTCCATCGCGGCATCGCTCTCCCTGGGCATCAGCGTTGCCGACTATGTCATCGGTGAGATGGGAGGCAATTGATGGGAGTGAAAGACGGGCGCATCGAACTGGTTGTAAGTGGGGTGGGGGACGAGAAAAAACGCCTTGATGCGTATGTCGGCCAAGCAACAACCAGTATTTCCCGTTCCACCCTCAGTGATGAGCGTACCTGCATCCTGCTCAATGGCAAGAGCGCGAAGAAAAGCAAACCGGTCCGTGATGGGGATGTCATTGTGGTGACGTATGCAGAAACCTTCTTTGAAGGTCTGAAGCCCCAGCAGATTGAACTGGATGTCCTGTACGAGGATGCAGATCTTTTGGTCATCAACAAGAAGCAGGGTATGGTGGTGCACCCAGGGGCTGGCAATACCGAAGATACGGTGGTCAATGCCCTTCTTTACCGGTATGGGGAGAACTTTGCCGATGAGCTGAATGGATCCGATGATGATGAGGAACCTGAACCAGAGGAATCAGCGGTGCGTCCGGGTATTGTGCATCGCCTGGACAAGGATACCAGCGGCGTTTTGGTGATTGCCCGCAACAGAGCTGCGCATCGGCATCTCAGTGACCAGTTCAAGGAGAGAACCACAAGGAAAGTCTACATTGCGGTTGCAAAAGGTCGGTTTTCCCAGCCCAAAGGCGTGATAGAGGCACATCTCAAGCGGGACAGTGCTGACCGCAAGCGATTCACCACCTGCGGCGATGAGGAGGGACGGACGGCAAAAACCGAGTACCAGGTACTTCGCCAATACACCTCATGTGCACTGCTCAGGATAGTCCTGCATACCGGGCGCACCCATCAGATCAGGGTGCATCTGAAATCCATCGCCCACCCTTTGGTGGGGGATCCGATCTATGGCAAAGAGGATGGGCAGACGCTCATGCTCCACGCCCTCGAACTTGAGGTGGAAAGCCCCTCCACCGGCAAGCGGATCAGGTGCAAGGCACCGCTACCCAGTCGGTTTTCCACCTATTTGCGAGCTACTCCTCGTCCCTCCAGTGCTCCCGTTCGGTCTCGATAGTACCGAGTTGCAGAAGGTCGTGGTTGAACATGCGCTCTATGCGCAGCTTGCTCGCCGTTCCATGACCGGGAAACAGAAGGATATTCTCATCCAGGCTCATCAGCCTCTGGCTTATGGAATTCAGCAGCAAGGCTTGTTCACGGTAGCCTGGCGTTGAGCCGATCCTCCCGCACAGCAGGGTATCACCGGTAAACAGTGCGTGATCGATTTTGTAGACCATACTATCCAGGCTGTGTCCCGGCACATGGATCACCTCAACCGACAGATTGCAGATATCCAGAATCTCCTTGTCTTCCAGACTTTCATAGGCGAACTCATAGGCGCTGAAGGACGAGGCATGTACGGTGATGTCATAAATCTTTCTCAGCGTCCCCAAGCCTTCAATGTGGGCAGTATGGCGGTGGGTGAGCAAGACATGCTTGAGCTTGTAGTGGTTGGATTCTATGAGGTGGATGAGCTCCAGATCCACATGGCCCGGGTCAATGAGCAGGGCCTCGGAGCCGTGTTTCGGTGCCACCAGATAGGTGTTGCAAAACCCTACGACGCTGAAGTGCTGGTAGATGTTCAATGGCGGGCCTCCTCGTAGTTTGAGTAGCGGAAGGAGACCCTGCGTTGGTCGGTAAAGACAAAATCAGCCTTCTTGAGATTGCAGTCCTCAAAATCCGTATCCCTGAGAAAACTGGAGTTGAAGGTGGAGAAATAGAGATCACAGTCGCTGAAGTTGCAACGGTACGTATCGATGCCGCAGAAGTTCGTATGGATGATGACCGATCCGGAAAAGTCGCAATCGATCATCTTGCTTCCTGAGAAGACGCTGTAACGACAGAGGATATTGTTGAACTTGCAATTCTCAAAGAGACAGAAATCGAAAAAGGTATTGAGCAGCGTCACATGGGAAAAGTCGATGTTCCTGAAGGTACACCAGGCCATATTGGAGGCTACGATGGACTTTTTGGGCAGTACAAGATGTTCCAGTTCGCAGCCGGTAAGGGAGAAGTCGACCATATCACGGTCACTGAGCAACAGTTCGATCCAGTTTTGTTTCAGGCGTTCTTGGTCACTGCTGTGCCTGAAGCAATACGGGCCGTCTTCGCAGACATAGGTGTGGCAGCCTGCATGGCTGCACGTTTTGAAATTGAACATAGCATAACAGTATCAAAGAACCTCAGGTTGTCAAGAGAACGTTTTGTGGATACAGTAACGCTATGGAACAATTCAAGGGCAGGATACTCAGGGGTATCAACAATATTTACACGGTTGAGGCAGAGGGAAAAACGCTGCTGTGCCGTATCAAGGGCAAACAGTTGTCGGTCAGTGAGGAGGAGTACAACCCCCTTGCTGTGGGTGACTGGGTGCTTGTGGTCCCCACCAATGAGAAGGAAGGCCTCATCACTGAGCGCCTGCCCCGTGCAAACTGTTTCCAACGTTGGAATGTCAAGGGTTCCACGAACCAGACAGTGGTTGCGAACATGGACATGATCGTCTGCGTAACCAGTGCCGACACTCCACCCTTCAGACCGCGTTTCATCGATCGTGTCATCGCCTGCAGCCAGGCTGTCGAAGTCATGATTGTCATGAACAAGAGCGATATTCTGCTTACCGAAGATGAGTATGAGCGCTTCGTCCTCTACAAGAAGCTCGGCTACCGCATCCTGGGAGTCAGCGCACTCAACGGAGAGAATATCGAGGAACTCAAGGAAGCGATTGCAGGCAAGCTTGTTGCCTTCGTCGGACAGAGCGGAGTAGGGAAGTCCACCCTGATCAACCGTATTCTTGGCAGCGAACAGCGAACAGCCGAAGTATGCGAAAAGTACAATCGGGGAAGGCATACCACCAATCACGCGTTGTTGCTCACCTATGGACCCTTCCGTATCGTGGACACCCCGGGAGTCAGGGAGATCATGGTGCCCCATACCGATCCTCACCGCTTGCTTTCTGCGTTCCCGGAGTTTGAAGCGTATGCCTCCGGTTGCGCCTATGAAGGGTGCCTGCATCAGGATGAGCCCGATTGCAAGGTGAAAGAGGCTGTGGAAGAGGGGTTGATCCACTACGACCGCTATGAGAGTTACCTGAGGATGCTTGCTTCCCTTGATGAGAAACAACCTGCATGGGTCGGCAAGCATGATCGTTCGAAATCCTGGCAAACCAGAATGGATACCGATGCATCACAAGAGTATTGAGGACCTTGCTTTTCAGCAGGTCCTGTCACAGATACAAGCAATGGCCCTCTCCGAAGAGGGACGTACGGAACTGCCCAAACTTCCGTTTCTCTATGACAAGGAAAGCCTGGGAAAGAGGCAGACGCAACTGGCGTCGCTTCTCAGGCTCAGGTCGCTCCAGCCGAATACCAGTCTCTCTTCGTTCCCTTCAGTGACAGAGCAGGTGAAGCACCTCTCTGATCCCAGGTTCAGCCTTGAGGGAAGTGAGCTGTATGATCTTGGATGGTACATCCGTTCTTCACATCAGCTGCATCAGTTCTGCCACAGCGCTCTCGACGACGGAACCACGTTTGCGGTCCTTCACCCACTGATGGGGGAGAGCTTTTCCCAAGAACTGCTCACCCTTGCCCAGGCGATTGAGGATACCCTCGATGCCTCCGGCCAGGTGAAAGAGTCCCATCCGGCCCTTCGCACCTTGCGAAAGCAGGTTGAAGCCGCCAAGCAGGAGCGCTCGCGCTACTGCAACCAATTCATCCAGCGCAACAAGGAAGCTGTCCAGTCGGACCAGGAAGCCTTGCGTGACGGCAGGCTTGTCATCCCTGTGCGCAGTGACCGGCGTGCAGCCGTGCAAGGGTTCATCACCAGCACTTCCTCAAGCGGAAGTACCGTCTTCATGGAACCGTATGCCCTGGTGGAGATGAACAACTCGGTGGTGATGGCCCAGAATCAGATCCTCATTGAAATTGCCAAGATTCTCGCCGAGCTGAACGCAAAGGCGGGGATGTGCCGTCTTGAGCTCATCGATTTGCTTGCGAAAGTCGGAAGAACCGATGCGTTGCTCTCCATTGCCCAGTGGACGGAGAACTATGATGCCCATGCCACCGATTTGTCATGCGACCAGGTGAATCTGCTCGAAGCAAGGCACCCACTTCTGGGAAAAAAGGCTGTTCCCATCAGCATAAAGCTGGATGAGGTGATCAAGGCCGTGGTCATCTCCGGTCCGAATGCCGGAGGCAAGACGGTTACCATCAAGACGGTGGGATTGTTTGCCTTGCTCAACCAGTTCTGCGGCTATCTTCCTGCAAAGGAGGGGAGCAGTCTCCCTCTCTTCGACAATGTGTTCACCGATATCGGTGACGAGCAGTCCATTGAGGCTGCGCTCTCCACCTTCAGCGGGCATATGAAACAGGTTGGCATGATCCTGCGCAGCATCTCTTCCCGCTCCCTGGTCATCCTTGACGAGTTGGGCAGCGGCACCGATCCTGTGGAGGGCTCTGCGATCGCTCGCTCAACCCTTGAGTACTGCCTCCAGCATGCAGCGCTTACCCTGGTAACCAGTCATCATGGTGTGCTCAAGCAGTTTGCCTATGCAAAGCAAGAGGTGATCAACGCTTCCATGGAGTTCAACGAGCACTCCCATCTTCCCACCTTCCGTGTCATCCAGGGTTTGCCCGGGGAGAGCCATGCCCTCGATACCGCAAGACTGATGCTGCTTCCGGATGAGGTGCTTGCCAAGGCCGAACAGTATCTGGGTAGTGAGGCGGTGCAGATCGGCTCCATCATCAAGGATCTTGAGGCTAAGCGACGGGAACTTGAACGGGAAGAACGCGAAATGCACCAGCGTTTTCTCGCCCTTCAGCGTGAAGTGAAAGAAATCCAGCTGAAAGAACTGAGGATCAAGCAACGGGAAACACAGCTCAAGCAGGAACAAACCACCTCCCTGAATCGTTTCCTTCTGGAAAAACGCAAGGAGCTTGAGAATCTGGTCAGCGATCTCAAGCAGGGGGAGCTTACCAAGACCAAGACCAAAAGTGTGAAGACCTTTGTCCAGACCATTGAGGAGAAGGTCAAGCTGAGCGAGCAAGAGCTGGGGGAAGCCGAAGAAGCGTTGGAAGAAGATATAAGCGGTGAGGATGTTGTCCTCAGCGAAGGCATGGATGTACTGTGCGGTACGGCAAAACGCGAAGGCAAAATCCTCAAGGATCTGGGAAAGGGACGCTTTCTGGTTGCCTTGGGCAGTATGCGCATGACACTGAAAGCTTCCCAGCTCTCGGTGCCGAAACGGCAGGAAACAGCGGTTTCGGTGATGTTCCAATCCTCGGCAGCCGAGCCGAAGCTGACATTGGATGTACGGGGAATGACCTTGGAACAGGCTTTGGCCGCCTTGGATACCCAGCTTGAGAGTGCCCTGGTGCATGGGATGACCACCTTTTCCATCATCCATGGCTATGGGGATGGCATTCTGAGCAAAGGAATCGGTGAGTATCTTCGCTCACAGCGATCGGTCAAGGACCATCGGTTCGCCTTGCCCGAGGACGGCGGCATGGGCAAAACATACGTGATGCTTTAGGTTTTTTCCAGCCCTTCTTTACAGAGGGGCTTTTTAGTGGTATAACTTATTTAGTAATTTACTAAAGGTATTTAAATGAAGATTGATAAGAAACAATTGAAAGAACAGTACAAGGAGAGCAAACCCCCGATGGGTTGCTTTTCCCTGACCTGCCTTCCTGATGGAACCCGATACATCGGAAGCACCAAGAACCTTGGGGCGGCCCGCAACTCACTGATGTTCCGTCTCAGTATCGGGGCCCTGCAGAACTATCCCGAATTGCAGCGTCACTACACGAAGTTCGGCCCTTCGCAGGTTCCCTTCACCGTATTGGAAGAGCTGGAGTATGAAGAGGATGTACAGTCGTACGATGAGCAGCTGAGAACGCTGAAAGCGTTGTACCTGGAACGATATGCAGATGCAAAGGAGTTGTTGGTATGAAGATTCCCACAAGTTTGAAACACAAGCCGGTGATTGTGGTAAACAATTATGAGCACGTGGATGGAAAGGTCGCCAATGAGAGCGACGCAAAAGGCTTGTCCATCGGGCTGGCCCAATGGAATGACCGTGGCTCGGTTGAGGCGAGTGCGAAGGTCTGGAGACATACGGGGGAGAAGTGGTCACGTCAGAGTGAGGAGCTTCCCTTGCATCGTGTGCTGGATTTGGCGCTGCTCATCTGCAGGACAAGTCTCTATTTCCAGGATGCTTACCGGTTCCCCAAGTACTATGACCCTGCGGATCCACAGATCGACCGCATCGGCATGCAAGGCGATGCCATGACTGTTGAGGTGTGCACCACCAACGAGATGATCGATACGGATATCCGCTTGCTTGCAGATGTGCTGGGAGGAGAGGGCGAGCGTTTGGGTGAACGGTTCCGTTTGCTCAGCGACATGCTCAAGCGAATGGGCTATTGAGCTCATCAAGAGGCGATGCTACTATGCAAGGGTAAGAGGAGTTTACTATGAGTGATTACATGGAAGGAACGGGAATCCAGTACCATTTGCATATCAAGCAAGGGGATGTCGGCAGGTATGTCATTCTCCCCGGGGATCCCAAGCGGGTCCCGCTCATCGCTCGCTATCTCGACGACGCAAAGCTGGTTGCCGACAGCCGCGAATATGTCACCTATACCGGCATGTTGGATGGGGAGCGTGTATCGGTCACCTCGACGGGAATCGGGGGACCCTCCGCATCCATTGCGATGGAAGAGTTGTACAAGTGCGGAAGCGACACCTTCATCAGGATGGGAACCTGCGGCGGCATTGCCCTTGATGTCATGGGTGGGGATGTGGTCATTGCCACTGCCGCTGTCCGGATGGAAGGCACCAGCCGTGAGTATGCACCGATCGAATTCCCAGCCGTTGCCTCCTTTGAGGTGGTGGAAGCCTTGGTTGAGGCGGGCAGGCAACTGAAAAAGCGCAGCCATACCGGAGTTGTGCAGTGCAAGGACTCCTTCTATGGACAGCACGACCCGGCCATCATGCCGGTCAGCTATGAGCTGATCAACAAATGGGAAGCATGGAAACGGCTGGGGGTGCTTGCCAGTGAGATGGAGAGTGCCGCTCTCTTTGTGGTTGCTGCCCGTCTGGGCGCACGATGCGGAAGTGCCTTCTTTGTGGTAGGAAACCAGGAACGGGAGATTCTCGGTCTGGAAAACCCAAAACTGCATGATACGGAGGATGCCATCCGCCTGACGGTGCAGGGCTTACGCAATCTCATCGCGCGCGACCGGGAACTTGGTCGTTGAATACCGCCGTTTTTCGGCAATGATTGCCTCCAATGCCAAGGGCAGGATGGGGTTGCCTGTCTTGCCCAATTGGCAGAAGCAAGAACTTCTGTGAAAGAGTTCATAACTACCTGAGTAGCGATATGCCGTGCCGTTTCTTCCCAGGTGGGAGATGATGCTGAGCAGTTGTTCTTCTGAAACCATGCTGTTGGTGTCTGAACACCGCATCGGTATAGGACTCGCACACAACAATTCCAGAAGCCCTGGCTCCAGCAGGTAATCAAGCACGTGAATGTTCTGATTCTGCAAGGAAAGGGAGAGGCGCAAAAGCACGCGTTCTGCGTGCCACATGGGAAATTCAGGCTTTGAAGTGAGAAGGTAGTAGTGCATGAGAACCTCCTATTCCTTGAGTAGGAGGCGATGCAGCTTTGCTTCAATACAGGCTGGCACCCTCTTGCTTCAAGCGGTCAAGGCTGGCCTCAAGCAGTGAATCAAGATCCTCGTGGTCGTCAGCACGCTGATACACCTCTATGGAAAACAGCTCAAGGCCAAGGGCCTCATACTCTGCTTGCAAGACAGGATGCGGGTACGTGCCCATATCCAACGTAAAGCGAGTGGTTTTTATCAAGGATGCAAGATCTTCGCCTTTTGCAAGATGCATGCGATTGGTCTGAAGGTTGCGGATGCAAAGCAAGCCTCGCTGGGCCTTGCTGGCATAAAGATGGGGATGTCGCGTGTGAAGTTCCATGGCCAGATAGTACAAAATATGCCTGTGGATGTACACGGGTGCCTGCAGTACCCCACATATTTTTCAGATATCGTCCCCATTGGGTGAATTTTGCTCTTTGGAGCAAGAAAGAGTCGTTATTGTGTGACAAACGGCAGATGTATTGACAGAAAATTCACATGTGTGGAAAAAGAAATCACAATCCTGATGAAAGATGTTGAAAATTTTGTGTGCTTGGACCATAATTCTGCTAGTTTGTCCACGGGGCAGGGATTTGGCCTTTTCTTGCATAAGATTGCCTAATCCCCTATCATGAGGCTCAGCATAAGGTAGGAAATCAGATGGCTCAACAGATTCAGGATTTGGTTGCTTCCATCCGCAAGGATGGGATTGAGGTTGCACAGAAAGAAGCAGCGCAGATTATTGCCGATGCAAAGCAACAGGCGGACGCCCTGCTTCGCGAAGCACGCAAGGAAGCTGCAGCATTGGTGGAGAATGCCCAGAGAGAGATGGATACACGGGATCAGAGTGCTCGTTCCTCTCTTCAGCAGGCCAGCAGGGATGTGCAGCTCTCCTTGAAGAAAGAGATTCTCACCCAGCTTGATGCCTTGTTGGTGAAGACCGTCGAAAAGAGTTTCGAAAGCAAGGATCTCATCAGCCTCATCGAGAAAGTTGTCTCCATGGATGGCAATGCCGCTTCCAAACAGGTTCAGCTGTCGGAGAAAGATTTCTCAGCTTTGGCTGACCAGCTGAAGACCCAGTTGCAGAAGAGCCTGAAGGAAGGCCTTGAGATCAAACCGGTTGCTTCCGTCTCCTCGGGCTTCAGGCTTGCTGAGAAGGATGGTTCGGGGTTCTATGATTTCAGTGCTGAAGAAACAGCTGCACTGCTGAAGCCGTTCCTCTCTGCTGCAATCGCAGACATCGTCTTCGGTCAGGCTAAATAAGGAGCAGTCAGTGGCTTCCTATTATTATCTGGTAGCGAGTCTGCCTTCCCTTCGGTATGAAGGAAGTCTGCCGTTTACCACAGAGTCCTTTCTCAAGCTCTGTACCAACCAGCTCAGCGATACCCATTTTGCAATGGTCCGTGCAGTGTTGCTTGGTCAGCCTTGTTCTCATCGTTTTGTGCATTCCTATGAGCACTTTGCTTCCATGGTGAAAAAGGAACTTACTGAGCAACGCAGCCGAAAGCTCTCTCTTTCCGATTCTTCCTACAAGAATGATGGGGATAGGGAAGCACACATTGCGGATGTGGTGCGCCAAGCACTTTCGATGGAGGATGTGTTGGCTGCAGAAATGCTTCTGGTACAACTGCATTGGAACTTTATTGATGAGCTCTGTGCTTTGCATACCTTCGATATTGAGGCAGTGCTGGGGTATGCGATCAAGCTGAGGATGCTCGAGAGAAAGAGCCTCTTTACCCGCGAGGAAGGCAATGCTGAGTTCAAGCGGCTTTTCTCCAATATACAGACAGAAATAGAGAACAATTAGTGGAGTTGGATATGGCAAATACAAGTGGGCGTGTACTGGGCGTCAATGGGAACATGGTTACAGTCGAGTTTGACAGCGCCATCTCGAAGAACGAGGTCGGGTATATCCATGTTGGGGATGACCGGCTCAAGGGTGAGGTCATCAGGATCAACGGCAATACCGCCAGTCTTCAGGTTTTTGAGATGACAAACGGCATTCGTGTCGGGGATGTTGTTGAATTCTCCCAGGAGATGCTCAGCGTCACCTTGGGACCTGGATTGCTGCAGCAGATTTATGATGGGTTGCAGAACCCCCTTCCTGAGCTTGCTTCCCAGTGTGGATTCTTTCTGCAGCGTGGTGTCTATCTTGATGCCATTCCCAATCGCTCTTGGGATTTCACTCCCACCGTTGCCGTTGGCGCTCAGCTTCGCATAGGGGACACCATCGGGACGGTTCCCGAGGGGTTGTTCACCCACCAGATCATGGTTCCCTTTACGTTTGCCGACACAACCTACAAGGTTGTCTCGATCGTGGAGAAGGGTACATACGGAGTGCGTGAAACCATCTGCACCGTAGAGGATCCGAAAGGCAACAAGAAAGAGCTTTCCATGGTCTTTACCTGGCCGGTCAAGAAAGCCATCAAGCTCTATGAGGAGCGGCTCAGACCTGATGAGACCCTGGTAACCAAAATCAGGATCATTGACACCTTCCTTCCCGTTGCAAAGGGCGGGACGTACTGTACACCCGGTCCTTTCGGTGCTGGAAAGACGGTTTTGCAGCATATGACCAGCCGAAACGCTGATGTTGACATCGTCATCATCGCCGCCTGCGGCGAACGTGCAGGTGAGGTTGTAGAGGTTCTGAAAGAGTTCCCTGAACTGACTGACCCGAAAACCGGCAGATCCCTGATGGAACGCACCATCATCATCTGCAACACTTCTTCCATGCCGGTGGCAAGCCGCGAAGCTTCGGTATACACGGCAGTGACCATTGCCGAGTACTATCGCCAGATGGGTCTGAACATCCTCTTGCTTGCCGACTCCACCAGCCGCTGGGCACAGGCAATGCGCGAAATGAGCGGAAGACTGGAAGAGATTCCCGGCGAGGAAGCGTTCCCGGCTTATCTTGAAAGCCGTATTGCAGAGTTCTACGAGCGGGCAGGAAAGGTACGGTTGCGTGATGGACGGATCGGCTCTGTCACCATCGGTGGAACGGTCAGTCCTGCCGGCGGTAACTTTGAGGAACCGGTGACGCAGGCAACACTGAAAGTGGTCGGAGCGTTCCACGGTCTCTCCCGTGAACGCAGTGATGCCAGAAAGTACCCAGCCATCGATCCTCTCTCCTCATGGTCGAAGTACCAGGGAGTCATCAAGCAGGCGAAAGTGGAGTATGCCAGAAACATTCTCTTCAGAGGCAGCGAGATCAACCAGATGATGAAGGTCGTAGGTGAAGAGGGTACCTCGGTAGCCGACTACATCACCTATCAGAAGAGTGAGCTGATTGACGCTTTCTATTTGCAGCAGAACTCCTTCGACCCGGTTGACTCCTCGGTTCCTGTCGAGCGCCAGCGCCATAGCTTTGATCTTCTGTTCAAGGTACTCGCAAGTGAGTTCGATCTGGAGGACAAGAAAAAGGTTCGTTCCTTCTTCAATACGATCCGTCAGGACTTCCTGGACTGGAACAACGTTGAGTTCAACAGTGAGCGGTTCAAGCAGATAGAAAAGAAGATTGAGGCCAATTACCAGGCCAAGCAGGTCAGTGTTGACCCGGATGCCGAAAAGCTGATCTAAGGGGTTGAAGATGCAGAAAGTATATTCGAAGATAGAATCCATTGTAGGCAACGTCATCACTGTCCGTGCCCAGGGGGTACGCAACAGTGAACTTGCAATTGTAACCTCTCCTGCATCCCAGAGCTATGCAAACGTCATCAAGCTGGATGACGATCTTGTATCGCTGCAGGTATTCAGTGGTGCCCAGGGCATCTCAACCGGTGACCAGGTTCGGTTCTTGGGTGTCCCGATGCGGGTTTCCTATACCGAGCATCTGCTGGGTAGGGTGTTTGACGGTACCGGCACTCCCCGTGACAACGGGCCGAGCCTTACCGACAACATGATTGACATCGGCGGTCCATCGGTCAATCCGGCAAAACGCATCATTCCCCGGAACATGATTCGTACCGGTATCCCGATGATTGACGTGTTCAATACCCTGGTCGAAAGCCAGAAACTTCCGATTTTCTCCGTCAGCGGTGAGCCGTACAACGAGTTGTTGGCACGCATCGCCATGCAGGCTGAGGTTGACCTTATTGTGCTCGGTGGCATGGGCCTGAAGTACGACGACTATCTCTTCTTCCGCGATACGCTGGAAGGAAGTGGTGCCATGAGTCGTACCATCATGTTTGTCCATACCGCCAGTGACCCGACCGTAGAATGCATGCTTGTTCCTGACATGTCCCTCGCAGTAGCCGAGCGCTTTGCCCTTGATGGCAAGAAGGTGCTTGTCCTGCTTACCGACATGACAAACTTTGCAGATGCCATGAAAGAAATGGCCATCACCATGGATCAGGTTCCTTCAAACCGAGGGTATCCGGGCGACTTGTACAGCTCCCTTGCTTCCCGCTATGAGAAGGCTGTCGACTTCGAGGGTGCCGGTTCGGTCACCATCCTGGCTGTTACCACCATGCCTGGTGATGACGTAACGCATCCTGTTCCGGACAATACCGGATACATCACCGAAGGCCAGTACTATCTCAAGGGCGGAAGAATCGAACCTTTCGGTTCACTCAGCCGCCTCAAGCAGCAGGTCAACAAGGACACCCGTGACGACCACCGTGCGCTGATGGATGGTATGATCAAGCTCTATGCCTCCTACAAGGAGTCTGTCGAGAAGAAGTCCATGGGCTTCATGATGACCGAATGGGACGAGAAGCTTCTCAAGTATGGCCGGTTCTTTGAGACGAAGCTGATGGACCTGAGTGTGAATATTCCCCTTGAGCAGGCCTTGGACCTGGGTTGGGAGATTCTCGCAGACTGTTTTGAGCCGAATGAAACCGGACTCAAGAGTGACCTCATCCTCAGCCGCTGGCCGAAGAAGTTGAACGACTAAGGAGTTGAGATGGCCGTCAAACTGACGAAGAACGAGCAGAAACTGCAAAAGGACAGGCTGAAGCAATACCAACGGTATCTGCCGACCCTGCAGCTGAAAAAACAACAGTTGCAGATGGTCATACGGCAGATAGAAGCCGAGGTTGCGAAGCTGAGAGCCAAGCAGGAGAAGCTGGTTCAGGATATGCAGTCCTGGATTGCCGTGTACAACGAAAATACGGCGTTCAGTGATGAGCTGAAAGTGGAGAACCTGATCAAGGTTGATCGGGTGGTGAAGGCCAAAGGCAATATTGCCGGCGTAAATATTCCTGTATTCAAGGAACTTACCTTCATCCCCATTTCGTACGATCTCAATGCCTATCCGCTTTGGGTGGACAAGGCATTGGAAAGTCTTCGTGACTGTGCTCGCTACGACGCCTTGATCGGAACCCTGGAGCAACAGATCAAATTGTTGGGCAGGGAGCTGAGAACTACCAGCCAGCGGGTGAATCTCTTTGAGAAGGTGAAGATACCTGAAGCAAAGACCAACATCCGCAAAATTGGAATTTACCTCGGTGATCAGCAGACAGCTGCTGTTGTCCGGGGCAAGATCGCGAAGAAAAAGCTGATGCAGGGGGCTTGAGATGATTGTACCGATGAAGAAAGCCTATGTGGTGGTACAAGAGCATAACAGCCGTTCCATGCTCAGGGATCTGCGTAAGGCGGGTCTGCTGCACATCGTCACCGAGACGGTTCAGAATGAACAGCTGGAAAGCTTGGCAAAAGAGTATGACCGTATGAGTCAGACTCGTTCAGCCATCGCTGACTTGCAGGACAAGAAACAGAAAATCGGGCAGCAGGCAGTCTCTGATGAGGCGTTTGCCGAAATACTGGAGCGGTACACAGGGCTGTTGGATTCCAGAAAGGAACACGAGCAGAATCTGGTACACTTCAAAAGCCAGGCGGAAGTACTCAAGGGTTGGGGGGATTTTGATCCCGAAGATCTTCGTTACTTGCGTCAGAAGGGTCTTGAGCTTTTCTTCTATACGATTGGCAAGAAGGACCTTGCCAAGCTGGATGCCTCAATTTCCTACATTCAGCTTGCACCCGTGGCGGGCATGGAAGCAATAGCAACCATCGGATCTCCGCTTCCTGCTGAGATTTCTGCAAGCCAGCTGCACGTTCCTGAGTATGGGCTGAATGCCTTGCTTGAACGGATCAAGCAGACTGAATCGGCACTTGCTTCCATCCAGGACAGTCTGCGTCAGGGCGGAACGTATCTTGATGCATTCTCCCACCAGATGAAGAGAATGGAAATGGCCATGCGTTTTGAGCAGGTTGGAGCGCATCTGGAGGGTGGGGAGGATCTTGCTTGGATCGAAGGATATCTTCCCGAACCCAAGAGCGAGGCCTTCATGTCCTACGCACAAGATCATGGCTGGGCTTATCTGCTTGAACCGGTGGGGGAGGAGGACAATCCTCCTACTTTGGTGGAGTATCGCAAGGGATTTGGAATCATCAAGCCGGTGTTTGATATCCTTGGAACGGTACCTGGGTATCGTGAAAATGACATCAGTACCTGGTTCTTGCTGTTCTTCACCCTGTTCTTTGCCATGATCATCGGTGATGCAGGGTACGGATTGGTCTTTTTGCTTGCAGCCATCGGCATGCATGCCAAGGCCAGAAAGGCAAACACCCTGGTGATGCTGATCTATGTGCTGAGTATCGCCACCATTGTGTGGGGAAGTCTGACAGGAACGTGGTTCGGCTCAAAGCAGATCCTCCTTTCGTTGCCACTGCTGCAATCGTTGGTCATCCCTTCCATCTCCAACTATCCTGAGCTCTTCGGCTTGACTGCGGTTGAGTCCCAAAATCAGGTGATGGAGCTGTGTTTCATCATTGGTACGATACAGCTTTCATTGGCGTGCATCCTCAATGTCGTGCATAAGATTCGGGAGAAAAATCTCAGCTTCCTTGCAGACATCGGATGGCTGATAGACATTCTGGCGCTCTACTTTGTGGTGCTCCAGTTGGTAGTAGGCCAACCTACCAACATTTCCGTTGTCTTTGCCCTGGTTGGCTTGGGATTCCTGCTTGTGGTTGTCTTTGGTGCCCAGGGACCGGGCATTTCATTCGGAAAAGGATTGGCAAGCGGTCTTGGTGGGTTTTTCACGACCTTCCTCAATACCATCAGTGCTTTCTCGAACATCATGAGTTATATTCGTCTGTTCGCGGTCGGTATGGCTTCCGTGGCCATCGCCCAGAGTTTCAACAGTATGGCTGGTGGAATGATGAGCGGCTTTGCCATGGTGGCGGGAATCTTGGTCTTGGTCATCGGTCACTCACTGAATCTAGTCATGGGCTTGCTCAGTGTGGTGGTGCATGGGGTACGCCTCAATCTTTTGGAGTTCTCCGGTCAGCTCGGTATGGAGTGGACTGGGATCGCATATGAACCGTTTGCACAAACGGTAGAAGAAAACTGATCGTTGTTTGGTAACAACTAAGGAGAAAAACATGGGAAACTTGGAATTTATTGGATTGGCATGCGCACTTGCTCTTTCTGCACTCGGTTCAGGACTTGGTGCTGGTGCTGCTGCCCAGGCTGCGGTCGGTGGTTGGAAGAAGTGTTATGCAAACGGTAAGCCCGCTCCGTTCATCATGGTTGCATTTGCAGGTGCTCCCCTGACCCAGACCATTTATGGCTTCTTGCTGATGAACTTCATCGCTGCCGCCATTGCTGCAGGCGCTTCCTCCACACTCGCATTGGGTGTAGGTGTATTCGGTGGTGCTGCCATCGGGCTCTCTGCTTGGATGCAGGGAAAGACTGCCGCCTGTGCTTGTGATGCACTTGCTGAAACCGGCAAGGGTACCGCCAACTACTTCATCGTCATCGGTATCGTAGAAACGGTCGCTCTCTTCACCTTGGTCTTCAGTTTGCTCGCACTGCAATAAGCGTGCTACCGAACAACGGTTCATTCTATCGACAGGCACCCCTAGGGGTGCCTGTTTTCACTGGTAAAGGGACAACTGTTTCTTTTCCAATGCCAGGAGCTTCTCCTTGACACCCATGCCGCCAGCATAGCCGGTCAAGCTTCCATCCTTGCCGATGACACGGTGACAGGGGATGATGATGGCTATGGGATTGCGATTATTGGCCATGCCAACCGCTCGAAACGCCTTTTCTTTGCCGATTGCATGGGCAATATCGGCATAGCTTACGGTCTTTCCATAGGGAATGGTCCTGAGCTGGTCCCATACCTTTTGCTGGAATGGTGTGCCTTCCGGCATGAGGGGCAGGGAGAAGGTCTGCAAGGAACCTGCAAAGTATGCAGCAAGCTGGCGCTTTGTCTCTTCAAGCACATCACAGGTTTGTTGTTGGTCCGACTCACCGAACCCAACCTCAAGCAGGTGGGAGGCAGTTGCACGAAGCAAAAGGTTGCCGACTGGGCTTTCATAGGTTATCTGATACATGGTTTCATCCTATAGGCACTTACCTTGGTTGGCAAGGGAGGCAAAGCCGCCTGTTCTTGTAAGGGATGGGGATTTAGGTATATTCTGGCCGCTGTGAGGTACTGCATGATCTACGATACGATCGACCATATTCACGAGTATGCATCGGTGATTGATCACCTTGATTCTGCTGGGGAACAATTGCACACCCCTTGGGTGGTCGGCACACAAGCCCTGGAAGGAATGCACATCAGACGCAGTGAGGACGAGCTTACGCCCTTCTCCCATCGTTTCAAAGCTTCCAAGGATTCGGTGACGGTCCATATGGTTCTTTCAGGAAGCGAGTTGGTGGCGACCACGTTTCACGAGCTTTCCAAGGGAAAGAAACCTGATGGGAACGGCCATATCCATATTGAGGATGGACCTGTTGCCGCAGCCTTGACTCTCCGCAAGGGGGATGTTGTCATCTTTATGCCTTCCGAGCCGTACTGTCTGGGAATTGAGACCGCTGGGACAGCTTCCCCGCCAAGAACCCTTACGATAGAGTTGGAAAAGTAATTATAGCTTTACAAATGTGTAGCAAAAGCTTAACAAAACAGAATCTTCGGGGTATAGTGAGAAAGGTAGAGAAGGAGATTGCATATGACAGGTGACAATCATGTCATGATCGGGGGAAAGCTGCTTGGCAGAGGCTTGCCCATTCTGGTCCAGACCATGTACGACAGTGCACTTCCGCGCGAACGGCAGGATCTAGAGCAACTGGTGCGTCGCATCGGTACGCTCAATTCGATGGGTTGCGATATCATCCGGTTTTCCTATCCCTCATCAGACGATCATGAAAGCTTCTCCTATCTCTGCAAGCAGAGCCCCATCCCAGTGGTGGCTGATATCCATTTTGATTACCGTCTTGCTCTTGATGCCATCTCCTGCGGATGCCAGAAAATCAGGATCAATCCGGGAAACATCGGGGCACGCTGGAAAGTTGATGAGGTGGTGAAAAGTGCATTGGACAATCATGTTGCCATCCGCATCGGTCTGAACAGCGGGTCGCTTCCCAAAGGCAATGATCCTGTTCCCAAGCTGATGAGCGATACGGCACTTGAGTATCTGGATTGGTTCGAACAAGCCGGATTCACCAATACGGTCGTCTCGCTCAAAGCCAGTGATACCGATCTTACCCTGGAGGCAAACCGACGGTTTGCAAGCCTAAGCGACTATCCGCTGCACCTCGGCGTAACAGAGGCTGGTTCGGTTGTCTCGGCAATCACACGGTCGACGTGGGCACTTGGCCAGTTGCTCAGTGAAGGTATAGGCAATACCCTGCGCATCAGCATTACCGGCGATATTGAGACGGAAGTCCAGGCAGGAGTGGAGCTTCTCAGGACGCTCGGCCTGCGCAAGAAAGGGATCAGGGTGGTCAGTTGCCCCCGTTGCGGAAGACACAGCTTTGACAGCCAGGGATTCCTGCAATCGGTTGAACAGGAACTGTTGACGATAGACAAGGATTTGACGGTGGCCATCATGGGTTGCCAGGTGAATGGTCCTGGTGAAGCAAAATCCGCTGACTTGGCCATAACCGGGATTGGGAACAGCATCTTTTTGTATGAGAAAGGAAAGCTCGTACGGAAAGTCGAGAAACATGAAGCAAAACAAGCATTATTGGAAGCGATAGAGCATGCAGAATAAATTGATCATCAGGGGGGCGAGGGAACACAATCTGAAGAACCTCGACCTTGAATTGACCAAAGACCAGTTGATTGTGATCAGCGGTTTGTCAGGAAGCGGAAAAAGCAGTCTTGCTTTCGATACCATCTTTGCCGAAGGACAACGAAGGTATGTGGAAAGCCTGTCCAGTTATGCACGTATGTTCCTCGACAAAATGGACAAGCCGGACGTCGACTATATGGAAGGACTGAGTCCTGCCATCGCCATTGAGCAGAAGTCGACCCACAGAAATCCCCGTTCCACTGTCGGTACGGTGACGGAAATCTATGACTACTTTCGCTTGCTCTGGGCACGTGTGGGTGCCCCGCATTGCCATGTCTGCCACCGTCCCATCAGCGAGATGAGCGTTGACCAGATCATAGACGCCATTTTCAAGGCCAGTGAAGGGACACGTATCATTGTCAGCGCCCCGGTGGCCATCGGCAAGAAAGGGGAGTTCAAGAAGGTTTTTGAAGATGCAAAGGTGTCAGGCTTTCAGCGTGTCAAAGTGGATGGTCAGATGTTCAACCTTGACGAGCCGATTTCTCTGGACAAGCAGGTAAAACACTCCATTGATGTTGTTGTCGACCGCCTGATCCTCAAGGATGACATCAGGGCAAGACTGGCATCCAGCATCGAAACGTGCAATGAGATGACCCAGGGCTTGGTGAAAATCACGTTTCTTTCTGAGGAAGGTGAGGAACACGAGGAAGTGTTCAGTGAACGCAACAGCTGTCCCCATTGCGGGATATCCTTGCCGGATCTTGAGCCTAGGTTGTTCAGCTTCAACAACCCCTACGGAGCCTGTCCGGAGTGCAATGGGCTTGGGGTCAAGACAGAGTTCGACCCTGACCTCGTCATTCTCGACTACTCCAAGAGCTTCAACCAGGGAGCCATCGCAACGATGAATCCTGATGCCCAATGGGCACGCTCCCAGTTCAAGGCATTGGCAAAGCATCTGAACTTCACCCTTGACACTCCGTTCTCTGAGCTTTCCGCCCAGACAATCCAAGCCATTCTCTACGGATCGGATGACAAGGTCTTCGTTGAGTATACCAGGGAGAAATCCCAACAGACATATCGTGTGGAGAAGCCCTTCCCGGGAATCATTCCCGATCTGCAGCGCAGGTATTACGAAACCAACAGTATGCAGATCAAGATGTGGATGAACGGTTTCCAGACCTCCAAGACCTGCCCGGTCTGCCATGGCGATAGATTGAGGGCAGAAGCACTTGCTGTGACGATCAATGACCTGAACATCATGCAGGCCACCAGACTCTCCGTGAAATTGGCAAATGAGTTCTTTGCCAAGCTTGTCCTGACGGAAAATCAGATGACCATCTCCTACCAGGTGCTGAAAGAGATCCGCAGCAGGCTCTCTTTCTTGCGTGATGTCGGCTTGAACTATCTTACCATTGACCGCAGCAGTGCAACACTCAGTGGGGGAGAAGCGCAGCGTATCCGTCTTGCCACCCAGATCGGGAGCGCTCTCAGCGGAGTTCTCTATGTGTTGGATGAGCCCTCCATCGGCCTGCACCAACGGGACAACCAGAAGCTCATCGATACCCTCAAGCACCTGCGCGATCTTGGCAATACGGTGCTCGTGGTTGAGCATGACGAGGCAACGATCAGGGAGGCTGACTATCTTATTGACCTTGGTCCAGGGGCGGGCGTGCATGGTGGGTATATCACGGCACAAGGGACACCAGAGGAGGTTGCCGCCAATACGGAGAGTATCACAGGCCAGTATCTTGCCGGTACGATCTCCATGCAGATTCCCTCCCGAAGAAGGGAAGGGAATGGCAACGTGCTGCGAATCGAAGGAGCTAACAAGAACAATCTCAAACATGTCGATGTTGACATCCCATTGGGAAAACTCATTGTGCTTTCCGGAGTGTCCGGCAGCGGCAAGAGTTCTCTCCTCAATGAGGTTTTGCTCCCTGCGGTTCGCAGACAGCTTGCACGCAAGAGTCCCAACTACGAAGGATACTCTTCCATTACGGGTGTGGAACACTTGGACAAAGTCATCAATATCGACCAAAGCCCGATCGGAAGAACTCCCCGAAGCAACCCAGCCACCTATGTTGGGGTGTTTACTGCAATTCGTGAGTTGTTTGCTTCGCTTCCCGACAGCAAGGCACGCGGCTACAAGAGCGGGCGTTTCTCCTTCAATGTCCCTGGTGGCCGTTGCGAGAACTGCCAAGGCGATGGAAATCTGAAGATCGAGATGAATTTCCTTCCTGATGTGTACGTTACGTGCGACGTATGCCATGGAAAGCGTTTCAACAAGGAGACCCTTTCTGTCCGGTACAAGGGAAAGAACATCCATGAGGTGTTGGAGATGACCATGGAAGAGGCTTCCCAATTCTTCAGCGCCATTCCCAGGATCAAGCGAAAGATAGACACCCTGATCTCTGTCGGTTTGGAGTACATCAAGCTTGGCCAGAGTGCCCTTACGCTCAGCGGTGGGGAAGCCCAGCGAGTGAAACTCGGCCTGGAGCTCTCCAAATACGGGACCGGCAAAACCCTGTATGTGCTGGATGAACCTACCACCGGCCTGCACTTCGCAGATGTGAAGAAGCTGATGGAAGTGCTCAACCGCCTGGTGGATGCCGGCAATACGGTCATTCTGATTGAGCACAACCTGGATGTCATCATGCAAGCCGACCATCTCATTGACTTGGGTCCGGAAGGTGGTGATGGCGGAGGCATGGTTGTTGGTTTTGGAACTCCTGAGCACCTTGCCCTATGCAAGGAATCCCACACAGGGTATTATCTTGCTCAGATGTTCCATGAGAAAGGCTAAGAGAAGACCCATCCTCATCCTGGTGCTGCTTGCCCTGCTTTGTACAGGAGGGCAGGTTTTGTACGCTGAGACGGATCAGTTGCTCCTCTCTTTCCGCATCACCGATGCTGATGAGGAGCAACTGCGGGAGATGGTCCGGCTACGCGGTCTGCCGGAAAGCGACAAGGAAGCAATGCAGGCTTCACTGCTCTCTTATCATCAGGTGGAAGAAGCCGCTTCCCAATCCGATACAGCAGATTCCTTGTCATATGAGATGGAAATCATCAGTGCCGATTCGCTCGAGTCGGACAGCAAATCCTCTGTTGTCCTGCTCACGGGTAATGTCATCATCTCCTTCAGACTTGAAGACGAGGAGATTCCGAAACATCTCTCGGCACAGAAGGTACTCATAGATCTCGATCGCAACTTGCTCAGCGCCCAAGGTCTTGTTTCGTATGAGGACAGCTCAGACAGTGCCGTACAATCGTTGGAGGGTTCCTTGGTCACCCTGAACTGGGACAGGAACACCCTGTTGGTCAGCGGTGCAACCACATCAAGCGAGAAGACAAACAGCGAGGACAAGAAAGTTACCCTGTATACCTCAGGGCAGCAGATTTCGTTCCAGGGAGAAGATGGCGGCGTTGTGTATCGGCAAGGCTGGATCGGTACCAGGAAGGAAGATCCTCTCTCATCCATTCGGGCCAAACAGCTCACGTTTCTCAACGGGGGTGATCTCATGGTCACCAACGCAACCCTCTCCATAGGCCGGGTACCGGTCTTCTATACCCCATTTTTCTTTTTCCCAGGCAACAGGATGGTAGGAAATCCATCGATGGGATTTGCCAGTGAGAGGGGAATGTTCGTCTCCACCACCTTTGAACTCTTCGGCTCCTATCCAAAGATCAAATCAGAAAGCACAAGCAGTTTCGCCAGTTTGCTTTCTTCCCCAAACAGCACCCAGACCTTCCGCGACGGCCAAATCCATTCAGAACAAGGAGAAGCAACGCCCCTTGAGAAATGGGCTAGGGAGAACGACAGCTATTTTGCCTTGCTGATGGATGCCTATGAACTGAGTGGTGTGCATGTTGGGTACGATACCAAACTCTCTTGGCTTGAAAAGCGCTTGGTATTGGAGGGGTTCAGTTCATTTGCCCTCTATCCTGAGGGAACGGAGGGGACGCTGACCTATTCCCAGGCTCCTCTGTTTCGCTGGATGAGCGAGCACACGCTCAAGATGGATACATCATGGGCTGATCTCACGCTCGACACCCCGGCCTATTCCGATCCCAAGGTGAAACGGTTGTATGCAAACCGCCTGACCTCATTCTCATTCGATTCGGTGTTGGGAAAGAACCAAGAGTTTCCCACCACCTATCTCAACGATATCACCAGCTATACCTGGAAGTTGGAAGGCAATTTCTCCTTTCCTGTTTCCAAGCTCTCTCCCTATCTGTCGAGCCTGAGGATTTCTTCGGTGACTGCGCGAAGCCGATGGGACTGGAAGGAGGAAAGTGCGGGAAGCGGCTATGCGTACCGGCTGGTTTCGGTTACCTTGCCGGATCTTTCCGCCTCTCTCGGCGGAACCTTGTTCTCGGTCTCCTCCAACATTGCACAGAAGCAACAAGACACTACGGTTGTGGAGCCAGCCAACCAGACTTTGGAGACTGATGCACTGCTTCCTTCGGCCTATCGGATAGGCCAGACTGAAACGAAATCGAAGCAGGCACAACAGACACGCTCGCTCTCCCTGACCTATTCGCTTGATCAGAAGCTAACTCATACGCTGCAATCGGATGGGGTGCAGGTCGACTGGGAAGATGACGCCTATCTGTATGCGCAGACAAAAGGTTCGGTGCTTCTGTCCGCATCTCCCCACAGCGCACTGTTTACCTTCAGTGAGGAGCTGTTGCCCCAATATACACGTCTGGATGATCAGAGCAAGGAAGCCTATCGTACCGAACAGTTCCAACTTTTCAGTGTTACCAAGGCAGCAATACCCTTGCTGGGCTTCTCCTATACCCTGAGCCAACGGATGCATCGCTTCCAAAAGACCTATGCAACACAGCTTAATGAGGAAATCGATACCTACTCATTTGATGCTGAGTCGGTTACGGTGCATCAGATCAAGGTGGAAAAATCGTTGTCGATGGGGCAGGGCTCACTCAAGCCCTCCCTTACGGCCAACCTCTACCCCATACGGCAAAGTCTCATTCCTTCCCTTACCTACAGCCAAGGGACGTTTGTGCTGGGAGCTTCACTGCAGTACGCCGAAACGAATCAGGTGCTCGAAAAGGAACGGGCGACGACGTCATTTTCTTTCACATCCAAGAAATTCACCTTCTCCACCCAACAAACGTATGACTACACCAAAAGTGTGCAGACATGGTTCCAGGCTCTTGATATCGACCAAAGTGCAAAGCTTTCGATTCTGGATTCAAGACTTGTCATCAGTGAACTGCTCTCTTATCAGGGAAGGTCAAGCAAGGGTGTGGACCACTATATCGACCAATTGAATCTCGATTTCAAGATACCGTATCTCTCGGTCACCTACATCAGTGAAGGACAGGTGGGTAATTTGCAACCGGAGCGTTTGAAGACCACTGTCTCAGCAAAGGATGTGACTCTGCGCTGGTGGAAGGGAAGGGTTGCGGTATCGCTTGGGCTTGAATCCTCATTCACCTTGCATTTTCAGGATATCTGGGCAACCAATCTGGATGTCCAGGCTTCCGTAGGGTTGGAAATTGCTGAGTTCCTCTCCTGTTCGCTGTCCATCAAGAGCTCAAACTCCGGATTCTCGCAGTATTATGACAGCCAACAGAACTTTGTATGGGCATGGATGTGGGAAGATCTGGTACGGAGCTTTGACTTTGCGGGCAATGGCAGGAATGCCACCAATTTCAACCTCAGCTCGATATCCTTCGACCTGGTCCATGACCTGGATGACTGGTCCTTGAATTGTAAATACACGGGAAGTGTTGTATTATCGAACAACCAATATAGCTGGGTTCCCACGGTCTCCGTCTTCGTACGATGGAATACCATACCCGAATTGGATGTAGAGGAAACCTGGACGAAACCAACCAACGATTGGATTCGTTCCAGTACATCATAGGAATGTGCATGGATAGAAGCATCGAGTTTTCCAATGAGGAGCAAATGGAGAGGGTTCTGGGAATAAACGACCGGAACCTTCCATATCTTGAGGCATTGTTAGGATGCGATCTGTTTGTAAAAGGCATCATCTTGACCTGCCTGAGCAAGGATGAACTCGTTGCCAACCGGTTTTTGTCATTGCTTTCACGTCTCAGGACCCTTTCCGAGAACCAACACTATTTCAGTGAAGCCGAAATCTTCATGGAGTTCCAAAGCTTGAAGCATGACCGACCTCTTGAGGAGTTGCTCTCTGAGGAGAAGCAGGACAAGCCGTTCATTTTGGTCCACAACCGTTTCGCGTTTCCCAAAAGTCCACGCCAAGAGGCCTATATCAAGAGCATGGAGGAGAACCAGATTGTATTCGGCATCGGCCCAGCAGGAACAGGAAAGACATTTCTGGCTGTTGCCTACGCTCTCAGCCAGCTGATGGGTGGAAAACGGCAAAAATTGATCCTTACCAGACCTATCGTGGAAGCAGGAGAGAACCTTGGCTTTCTTCCCGGAGATCTGGCACAGAAGATCAATCCGTATCTCAGGCCGTTGTATGATGCAATGGAAGCTATGATCAGCGTGCAGAACATCCGCAAGCTTGAAGAGAACGGGAGTATTGAGATTGCCCCCCTGGCCTATATGCGGGGTCGCTCGCTCCAAAATGCCATCGTCATCCTTGATGAGGCGCAAAACACCACCATTGAGCAGATGCAGATGTTCCTGACTCGTCTTGGGGAGAATTCAAAGGCCATCATCACCGGTGACATCAGCCAAATCGATCTTCCCAAGCACAAGGGCAGTGGCCTTGTACATGCAAGAAACATTTTGCAGGGTATCAATGCCTTGGACTTCATCCTCTTTGATTCCCAGGATGTGGTTCGTTCCAGGATCGTACAGCAGATCATAGATGCGTATGCAAAAGACCAAGGTGCTCATGGACAGGGAGAAAGGCGATGAAGCAAAACAAAGCCTCTCTGGATCGGGGCAAAAAGAGCAAGCAAATCGAGCGGAAGGTCTCATTGGTACTGATGGTTTGTACCGTCCTGCTTGCAATGCTCATTCCGCTTGGGTCAAGCAGAACCTCAGACCGTGGACTTCGATCCCTTTCGGTTCGTTATGTTGCAGGAGAACTGGCAGAACAGGATGTTTTCGCCACCTCATCATTCCAGTACATAGATGAAACAAAGACCCAGCAGCATATTCTTGCCCAGGAGAAGGCTGTACTTCCGTACTTTTCATTCATGTTACGCTCCACCACGCTATCCACCCAACGGGTACAACAGTTTGTGCAGGCCTGGCTGGGGAAGGGGCAAGAGGAAGCCCAGCTTCTCCTCGATACATTCGCCCTTTCTGATTCCAAGCATGTAGTGTCCCGTATTGCCGACCTTTCCCCTGAGGAGCGGCTTTTCTTGTTGCAGGCACTGCAGGAGACCAGTCATGCAGTACTCGAGGAAGGCCTTTATCGCACCGAAGAGATTGAGACGATCAGGCAACAGGGCTACGAACGATTCCTTCTGGACAATACGGTATCGATGGACACACAGCAAACGGCGCAGCAGAGATCGGTGGATGCCGTAATGACCGGTGAAACCTTGTTTGACTCCCTCTCCTCCTGGCTGAAAGGGTATGAGATGGTCAATGAGTCCTTTCAGTCTCATCTGATTGTTGATGCGCTCTCCTTGCTTATTGAAGCAAATGTTCACTATGAGGAAGTGAAGACACTTTCCTTGCGGGAAGAGGCCGCCCAAACCGTCATGCCGGTCATAGTGACGATCGAGCGTGGCCAGAAAATTCTTGCCAAGGATACGGTGGTTACCCAGGAACAGCTTGCCTTGCTGCAACGAATGGGTGAACAATCCTTCGGGTATACGGTATTTGAGCTTGTCGGAAGAGCCATTTTCATCTTGTTCGCGAGTGCTGTATCGGTCTATGTCTTTCTGCAATTCCTTCATAATGACAAGCGCCTCTACCTGTATTTGAATCTGATGCTTGTGTCTGTTATTCTTTCCCTTTTGGCCTTGTATATGATCGGCTATTTGTTGGAAAACAGGACTATCGTGTTTCTGGATTCCTATCTGCCCATTGTATTTGCTCCTTTGTTCACTGCCCACATCACCAGCAAAAAACGGCTGGGTCTGGTGACCGCGTTCTTGCTTTCCAGTTTTGTCACCCTCATGCCGCAGGCTTCTTCCATGACATTTTTCTTCAGCTTGAGCGTAAGTGGCATCTGTCTTTACTTTTTCCAATATACCATCAAGCGGCTTGAGGATTTGTTCAATTGGTTCTATGCAATCGTCATCAGCAGTTTTGCTGCCATTGCGTTGAATGTAGTGGTGGGTATCCAGCTCACCTCCGTGCTCCCTCTGATAGGGGGAATTGTCCTGAACGTGACCATCAGCTTGGTGTTTGCCGAGGCATTGGTTCCTCTGTGCGAACGGATGTTCAATATCCCCACGGCATACCGTCTCAGTGAGCTGGCCTTCAGTGACAGTCCTGTGTTGGAACGCTTGAGTACCGTCGCCCAGGGTACCTACAACCACAGCCGTTATGTCTCCGACCTTGCCTACAAGGCAGCGAAAGCCATTGGGGCGAATGCAATGCTTGCCAGGGTAGGAGGAATCTATCATGATATCGGGAAATCCGATCATCCTGAGTATTTCATTGAGAATCAGGGGACGGAGAACAAACATGATGACATCAAGCCGAGCCTATCGGTGGCAATCATCAAGAGTCATGTCAAACTCGGCTTGGAGAAGGGAAGGGAAGTGGGCCTTCCCCAGGAAGTGCTTGATATCATTGCCCAGCATCATGGCAATGATGTAATCCAGTTCTTCTACAACGAGGCAAAGGAACAGGCACTCAAGGCGGGTATGGATGTGAAGCAGGATGATTTTTCTTATTCCGGCGATGTCCCGGCCTCTCCTGAGTCAGCGATCGTAATGCTTGCCGATTGTGTGGAAGCTGCGAGCCGGACAATGAAGAAACCAAACCACTCGAAATATCAGAAATTGGTTCATTCCGTCATTATGGGAAAAATTGAGCGTGACCAGCTGAAGGATTCTCAGCTCTCGCTTACTGACCTTGATGTCATTGAGGATGCTTTCGTGCAAACCTTGATAGGAAGGGATCACCATCGCATCGAATACCCGGATGAAGCCAAAGAAGAAAGACCCAAGACGGAGGGATGATGAGCGCAACACATTTCATTGATGTTTCCTACGAAGAGGAAGCATATCGGTTGGAGGCTGATGAGCAGAAGGTGCTCTCCACCCTTACCAAGACGCTGGATTTGCTCAATCAGGCAAGTTGTGAGTTGTCGGTGAGTTTTGTCAGTGATGCTACGATACAGGGACTGAACAAGGAGTACCGCTCCAAGGATGAGCCGACCGATATCCTCTCTTTTGCCCAGCAGGATGAGGTGGAGGATTTCAGTTGGCCTGAAGTGCAGTATGAAGGTGAGGAGAGTCTTCCGGAGGAGGTTGAGGTGCTTGGGGACATGGTGATTTCCCTTGATACCTTGAAAAGAAATGCACAATCCTTTAGTGTAGAAGAAGAGGAAGAACTGACTCGGTTGTTGATTCATGGCCTTTTGCACCTCTTGGGTGAAGATCATGAAAGCAATGATATGCATGAGCCTATGTTGATCAAACAGGAGCAGTTGCTTAATCAAGTGAGGGGGAGCAAACGTTGAGCTTGCCATGGAAAGGTCTGTTTAGGAAGAGCCTGGAGCGGGAAGACAGGGAAAACCGGTCGAAGGCTGAGATGGAAGAACGGCAGACCATGATTGAGGGCATCAGTGAGCTGAAGGACAAGACGGTCAAGGAAGTCATGGTCCCACGTGTGGATGTCCAGTTCATCAGCAGCGACATAAGTCTCGATGATTTGTATGCGATCATCCAGGAGCAAGGGTATTCGCGCTATCCTGTCTATGAGCAGACCATTGACAACATCATCGGTGTGCTCTATGCAAAGGATATACTCCGCCACGGTATCGAAAAGGCTTTCAGTGCAAAGGCGCTGATGCGCAAGCCGTATTTCATTCCCGAAAGCAAGCACCTTGATGATTTGCTCCGTGAGTTCAAGTTGCGCAAGGTACACATTGCCATTGCCATTGATGAATACGGTGGGGTGAGCGGCATCATTTGCATGGAAGACATCCTTGAGGTCATCGTCGGTGACATCATGGATGAGTTTGATGAGGACGAGGATGACGGCATCTGCAAATTGGATGACAACACCTTCGTCGTTGACGCCCGTACGTCCATTGAGGAGATCAATGAGGCGATCGGGTTGCATTTGGGAGAGGAAGAGTTTGAAACCATCGGAGGCTATGTCTTCGAGTTGTTCGGACGGATTCCCCTCAAGGATGAATCGGTGGAAGACGATGAAGCCATCTTCACGGTCGAGGACATCGATGGACACAAGATCAACCAACTGAAATTGGTTGTCAAAACGTAAGGGTATACGTTGACCCGTAAATGCGGAAAACAGTATATTAATATCGATACATAAAATGAATTCCCGGAGGAACACAACAATGAAAATTGCAATCAATGGTTTTGGAAGAATTGGCCGCAATGTTTTCAAAATTGCTTTTGAAGACAAGAACATCGAGATCGTAGGCATCAATGACCTCACCGATCCCAAGACGCTTGCCCATCTTCTGAAATACGACTCCACCTATGGAGTATATGATAAGAGCGTGACTGTCGCAGAGAACGCTATTGTGGTTGATGGGAAGACCATTCCCGTGTACGCACTGCGCAATCCCGCAGAACTTCCCTGGAAAGAGCTTGGTGTTGATGTAGCCATCGAATCCACCGGCGTGTTCGCAGTAGCCGAGGGCCCGAAGGGCGGTTACAAGGATCACATCAAGGCTGGTGCCAAGAAAGTCATCCTCACCGTTCCTGCAAAGGACAAGATTGACCAGACTGTTGTTTGCGGCGTAAACGACGACAAGATCGACCACAGCCTGCTCGCATTCTCCAATGCTTCCTGCACCACCAACTGCCTTGCTCCCTTGGCAAAGGTTCTCCAGGACAACTTTGGCATCAAGCAGGGTCTCATGACCACTGTTCACTCCTACACCAATGACCAGGTCATGCTTGACCAGCCCCACAGTGATCTGAGAAGGGCAAGAGCTGGTGCTGTGTCGATCATCCCCACCACCACTGGTGCTGCAAAGGCTGTCAGTGAGGTTATTCCCGAGCTGAAGGGCAAGCTCAATGGCATGGCCATGCGCGTACCCACCCCGACCGGCAGCGTTGTCGACCTCGTGGTTGAGCTGGAGAAGGATGTGACGGTTGCTGAAGTGAATGCAGCAGTCAAGAAGGCCGCTGAGGGCGCTATGAAGGGTATCCTGGAGTACACTGAGGACCCGATCGTATCCCACGATATCGTTTCCAACAAGCACTCCTCGATCTTCGATGCCGCACTTACCATGAAAATGGGCGACAAGATGTTCAAGGTGATCAGCTGGTATGACAATGAGATGGGGTATTCCAACCGCGTTGTCGACCTTGCCAGAAAGCTGGTGAAATAACGAAGTATGCAGAATGAAGTCAGGCCTGTCGAAAACAGGCCTGATTTCCTTGCTGGGGACTGTCTTGCAGGCCAAGACGCGATCGATGAAGAGAGGAACACTATGATTCTTAATACCATTCGTGAGTGTGATTTCACCAACAAGAAAGCTTTGGTACGTGTAGATTTCAATGTACCACTCAAAGATGGTGTCGTCACTGACGATACCCGTATTCGTGCTGCCCTTCCTACCATCAAGTATCTGCTTGACGGTGGTGCTGCAGTTATTGTGATGAGCCATTTCGGCCGCCCCAAGGGGAAGAAGAACCCTGAGTTCTCCATGGCCCCCATCGCCAAGTGTTTCTCCGAATTGCTTGGCAAGAACGTCACCCTTGCCGCAGATGTCATCGGCAGTGAGGTGGAAGCACAGGTAAAACAGCTTAAGGCTGGTGATGTACTGTTGCTTGAGAATGTCCGTTTCTATGCAGAAGAAGAAGCCAATGATGCAGCCTTTGCAAAGAGCCTTGCCTCGTTTGGTGATGTATATGTGAATGATGCCTTCGGCACCGCTCACCGTGCGCATGCCTCAACGGAAGGTGTTGCACACTATCTTCCCTCCTATGCAGGTTTCCTGATCGAGAAAGAAGTTAAGTTCATGGGTCCTCTGTTGGATAATCCCGAAAAGCCGTTTGTGGCTATTATCGGTGGTTCGAAGGTATCCAGCAAGATCGGTGTATTGGAAAGTCTTATCCGCACCAGTGACACCATTGTCATCGGTGGTGGCATGGCCTACACCTTCCTTGCTGTCCAGGGGCATTCCATCGGAAAGAGCCTGGTCGAAGAGGAGTATAAGGACACGGCCTCATCCTTCCTTGCAAAAGCAAAGGAGAAAGGTGTGCAGGTCATTCTTCCCGTTGACCATCTCTGTGGTGCGGCGTTCAGTGCCGATACCGAAGTGGTGGCTGTCGATGGGGTGGATATTCCTGAGAACCTGATCGGCATGGATATTGGTCCGAAGACGGTTTCGAAGATTGTCGAAGCTGTGCTTGGTGCCAAGAGTGTCGTCTGGAACGGCCCGATGGGTGTGTTCGAGTTCGATTCCTTTGCCCAGGGAACCCTGACCGTGGCGAAGGCACTTGCACAGAGCAGTGCTACAAGCGTTGTTGGCGGTGGTGACTCGGTTGCCGCAATCAATAAATTCGATCTGGCTGACAAAATCAGTCACGTCAGCACCGGTGGTGGAGCTTCCCTTGAGTTCCTCGAAGGCAAGGTTCTGCCGGGCATCAAGGCATTGGAGAAATAAGATGAGAAAACCCTATATTGCAGGCAACTGGAAGATGAACATGACCCCCAGCGAAGGCAAGGCATTTGCCGCTGAGTTGGTGAAGGCTCTCGAAGGCAGTTCGGTGAAGGTGATGATCGCACCGCCGTATGTCACCATTCCCGCTGTGCTTGAGGCTGTCAAAGGTTCTTCGGTCATCGTTGCCGCACAGAATATGAGTGACAACCTCAGTGGTGCCTATACCGGTGAGGTAAGTGCCAAGATGCTCAAGGATCTCGGTGTCACCAATGTAATACTTGGTCACAGTGAGAGAAGGGCTCTCTACCATGAGAATGATCAGTTCATCAACCGCAAGGTCCTGCTTGCCCTTTCCGAAGGGATGGATGTGGATCTGTGCATTGGCGAAACGCTTGAGGAGAGAGAAGCCGGCAAGCTTGAGGAAGTTCTTACCCGTCAGGTCACCGAAGGGTTGAAGGGCGTGAGTGCAGAACAGATGAAGCACATCACCCTTGCGTATGAACCTGTTTGGGCGATCGGAACCGGCAAGACTGCCACTCCTGAGGATGCTGATGCTGCACATGCATTTGTCCGCTCACTTGTTGCAAAACTCTACACAAAGGGTGTTGCAGAAGAGCTGATTATACAGTATGGTGGTTCAGTGAAGGCTTCGAACGCGAAAGCCTTGATGTCCAAGGAGCATATCGACGGAGCATTGGTAGGTGGAGCTTCCCTTTCTGTGGAACAGTTCCTTCCGATCGTGAACTTCGATAAGTAAGTAACCGGAGTAGAGAAAATGGGTGTTTTGAGCATTATTCTGTTGGTCTTGTTTGTAATTGTGAGCCTCCTCCTGATCTTCCTCGTAGCAGTACAGGATGAACAGAGCGAAGGTCTTGGCGGGATTTTCGGTGGTGGCAGCAATACTGCATTTGGCTCGCATGCCAGCAGTGTCGTGACCAAGGCAACGGGAACGTTGGCGGTACTGTTTCTGGTGCTTGCCCTCGTAGTAGCTTTTGTCAACAAGACTCCGTCTCAAGACAAACTGCTCGACTCCGTGACTACCGAGCAGGTTCAGCAAACCACCGATTGGTGGAAGAGCAGCGAAGCTGCAGCTGCTGAGCAGGTTCCTGGTACTGCCAACTAGGACGGTAGCTGCCACATATTCATTGACTACCGGCCGCAGCAGTGCGGTCGGTAGCTGTTTCAAGGGAGTTTGCATGAAAGTTTGTGTCCTCTATGCATCGCAGTCAAAGGGAAATGAGAAAATGAAGGCCATCGCAAAGGCTCTTGCCGAAGGTATCGGCAGCCAGGGCCATATGGTTGATGTGCTTGATATGACACTTGAGGGTGGCAAGATTGTTTCCTATTACGATTACCTGCTTATTGGGACAGAGAGTGCCAATTTCTTTGGGGGCAAGATTCCTACTTCTGTTTCTCTGTTTCTCAAAGGCGCAGGGACGCTTTCGGGCAAGCGCTGCATGGCGTTCATCACCAAGGGTGGATTGAGAAGCATGAAGACCTTGCAGGCCCTCATGAAGACCATGGAAAAAGAGGGGATGTTCCTCAAGAAGAGTGAGATTCTCACAAAAGTGGATTTTGCTCGCGCGGTTGGCAAACATATTCAGATTTGATTGATTCTCATCCTACAAGGTAGTACCTTTTAGGGAACGAATAACTCTAGGAGTAGTGTACATGAAACGTATCGCTGTAGTGATGGTCCTCATTCTTCTCATCGGCTCCGCCCTTACGGCAGCCACCATCGGCGCACCTGCCGCAACGGTAAGACTTACCAAGACAACTCCGATCACGATGGCTGAGCTCGATGCAGAAGTCAAGGAGTATCAGGAGAGTGCCAAATCTGCTGGCCAGGATCCGGCCCAGATTGATCCTTTGCAGGTTCTGAACCTTTTGATCAACAATGAGCTATTCCGCCAGGGAGCGGCACGCGATGGTGTGAAGATCACCGATGCCATGATTGACAGCGCATACAAGAGCCAGAAGTCCAGTCTTGAGGCTTCTTATGGCCAAGCCTTGACCGATGCACAATTTGCAGAGGTCATCGCAAACAATTTCGGTTCTGTTGAGGCCTATCGCAAGATGATTGGTGAACAGCTGATGGTCGACTCCTATGTACGGCTGAAGAAGGCGGACGTCTTGGGTAAGCCGGTTACCATAACCGATGCGGAGATACTCTCTTTCTACCGCAAGAACAAGACACAGTTTGTGAGTCCTGAAACAGTCAAGTTGAGCCATATCTACATTCCCATGGTGGAAGACCAAGCGACAAACGAAAGCAACAAAGCCCTGTTGGATGATGTTGCCAAGAGGATCAAGAACGGTTCGCTGACGTTTGAAAAGGCTGTGGTCGACTACTCACAGGATGCCCAGAGCAAGAACAAGGCCGGTGATATCGGCTGGCTTACCATGGACAATACCGAGGCACTGGCTGGCCTTGGAGATACGTTCTTTGATGTGGCATTCACGACGGAGGTCGGAACCACCAGTGATGTGGTGACCTCTCTCAACGGGTACCATATCCTGAAGATACTGGCCTACAACGAGACCAAGATTCTGGCTCTTGATGATCAGATCAGCCCGAATACCACCAGTACCATCAGAGACTATATCAGAAGCCAGCTTTCGCAAACGAAGCAGCAGGAAACCTATTATCAGGCGATCAACAGTTTGGTGGATGAGCTTCGCAAGAGCGCTTCCGTAAATATTTTGTATAAGAAGTAAGATGAAAACACGACACAAAGCACGAGAATTGGCAGTACAGACCCTCTACGCTCTTGATTTCAACAAGGAGCTCGATGGTACGCATATCCCAGATATTTTCAGCGGGACCACCGAGGCTGAATATGCTGAATTGGAAGATGAGGTTAAGGTCTATGGTATGTACCTGGTGAAAGGTACACTGGAGAACTTGGAACAGGTCAACGAGTTGATCAGCAGATTCTCCCTCAACAGACCCTTGGAACGCATCGACCTGGTGGACAGGAATATCCTTCGCATGAGTGTGTTCTGCCTGCTCTATGGGGATATCCATCCTCATATCGTCATTGATGAGGCTGTGAAGCTCAGTCAGGATTTCTCCACCGAAGTGAACTACAAGTTCATCAACGGAATTCTTGATACCATGCAGAAGCAGCTCTTTCCGGTACAGGAGTCTGCAAAGCATGATACGTCTGAAGACTGAAGAACAAATCAAACACATCCGTGAGGCCTGTCATTTGACTGCCCGTCTCATGGATGAACTCTCAAGGTATATCGAAGTGGGAATGTCCACGTTGGATATCGATCAGTATTGTTATCAGTTCATCATCAAAAACAAGGGTGTTCCCGCATTCCTTCACTATGAAGGATTCCCTGCCACTGCCTGTATTTCGGTGAATGAGGAAGTCATTCATGGAATTCCGTCTTCCAAGCGCATCATTGCTGAAGGTGATTTGGTTGATGTTGATCTTGGGATAAACCTGAACGGACATTTTTCTGATATGGCCCGTACCTTCATCATCGGCAAGACCAAGGATGAGTATCGCAAGCTGTGTGAAGTAACCGAACAATCACTGAAGCTTGCAATTGAGGCAGCACAGGCAAAGGGCGCAAGGATACAGGATATCAGCGCTGCGGTCTACAAGCATGCTTCGAAGCATGGATACGGTGTCGTTCGTGACTATTGCGGACATGGGGTAGGGCTTGCAGTACATGAGGAGCCGGAGATTCCCAATTACACCAGTTCCTATCTTCCCAATCCCAGGCTGAGGGAAGGCATGGTGCTCGCCATCGAGCCGATGATCAATCTGGGAACCCACAAAGTGAAGGTGCTTGCCAACGATTGGACGGTTGTTACCATGGACGGGTTGCCATCGGCTCATTTTGAGGATACTGTTGCCTGTACCAAGAATGGTTTGGAAGTTTTGACCGTACTCGATTGATAGGGGAGACTGTATGGTGGTTAAGGAATTCATAAGTTGTGACTCAATCCGGGACAGTGCCCTTAAGCTAGCACATCACATGTACAAGGAAGATCACTTTGTACCGGATATCATTTATGCATCCCTTCGTGGTGGGGCCTATATGGCCAATGTGTTCAGTGAATATTACAAGATGGTAAGAATCCGTGAGCAGGGCAGGCCTGTGTTCTATGCAGCCGTTGTAGCTCGTTCCTATGGTTTCCTGAGAAGCCAGACCAATGTCATGGTTGATGGCTGGACCTATTCGCCGGAGCATCTGAGAACCGGGGATAAGATTCTGTTGGTTGATGACATATTCGATACAGGCAAGACCGTGAATGCTCTGGCCAATATCATCATGACCAAGGGTATTCCCCGTGAGGATCTGAAGATTGCTGTCTATGACTACAAGGTGCCTCTCTACAAGAAAGAGGAGCCGCTTCCGATACAACCCGACTACTACTGCCGCAAGCACGTTCTCAACAGTCCTGAGGACGAACGGTGGATCCATTACAACTGCCATGAGTTCCTGGGTCTCAGCTCCCAGGAGATTGACGAGCAGTTCACTGATGAGGAAGTACGGGATATCCTGCACGAAGTACGTGGGGATAATCAGTAAGAACCAACGTAGGTAACTAGAGAAACCAAGTATAAGGCCCTGCAAGCGAGAAGCTGCAGGGCCTGAATTATTGTGAGTAGGCTATTAGAAGAGATCGAAGTTATACTCCTCAGATTTTGTACTGGAACCATTGGCGATTGAGTTGATGTTTGCAAAAGCATGATTAATCTCGATTTTGAATAATCCATTATCGTTAGTTGCCACCAAAACATAATCAGCTCCGCCAGCAGTATCAATACGAAGTGCACTGACTATGTCTGCATTGGCAAGGTATTCTGCATAGCCTTCATCAATGCTTGCTGTGGTGACGTTGCTGGTTGTCGAATCTTTCGGGAAGCTATATACATACAAATCTTCATTTTTCAAATTGGTCTTTGAGATCAGATGAGTCGTTGCCCCATCAGTAACCCCATAGAAGAATGCATGTTTGGCGTAATTTTTTGACCCATCATACATTGAGGTCATTGCTGCAGAACCGTTGGGTCCTCCATACAATTGCCCATCAGCAGTAAGAAGATATAGTTTTGTACCAACAACAAATATAGCAGCAAGACGTTCAGAATTCAAACCTGTAAGCTGTACCAATGGTGTTCCATCATAGTAATAGTGTACATAATTCCCATCTATATCGACAAATGAAATTACGATAGGGTCTGACGTAGAAATTGACTTATCCTCTCTTCCAGTCAATTGAAGAACAGAATCAAGACCATATCCATCCATAACAGGAAAAACCAATGGGGAAGTATTATCATACTTCGTCAAAACAAATTGTGTCTTGGTTGAATCAGACGTTGCATCACCTTTGAGCATGACCATCCCATTTGCATAGAGATTCTTTAGCACAAATCTATCATTGGTTGTAACGATAGCAGCATTTGTATGAGAATATGTTGAATTGTTTGTTCCCTTCACTTCGTTTGAATCATTCGTGATATAAAGAACCGTGTCAGAACCTGCATAATGAGCAGCTTGGATAATTTCTCCAGCTACACTTGCCTTCATCTGGGTCCTTGTACTCAAGTCAGTTTTGTAAATACCTTCGTTGGTCCGGTAATACAGCGTTTTGGTTCCTGTGGTCTCCAATCCAAGTAGCTGCCTATACACAATCCCAATGGGAGCCTGTGAATCTGCAATCTGCCTGAAGAGTCCTGCCGAAGCATCAGCATTACAGGCTGAGAGAAGAGCAAGAAGGAGCAGCAGTACTGCCAGGGATAGGGTGATATGTTTCTTCGTTTTCATGCATTGCTCTCCTATTGTCTGTAGGTAATGGATAGGGTGACAGGAATGAGGCCCGCAACGGCATTGTCCTGTTTCAGTTCATCAATGTAGTTGAACTCAGGAATGAGCCACAAACCCGTATTCAAACCAAAGCCCCAATTCTTGCCCGGGTACCAGGTCACCCCGATCTGCATGTTGGCATACAAGGTCATCAATGCAGCATCGTTGTATTTGATGTAGGCACCGCCAAGCCCGAACGAGATGGGAATATCATACTGGCCTTGGACAGGAAGATAACTGTACTTAGCAAAGAAGGGTACTGCGGTGAACAGCTCTTCGTCTGCAGCGAAATTGAAGTCATATCCAATTTCACCACCAATGGCTGTTCTCTGGGTATTGAACACCTGGAAGCTTATGGCACCATACCCACCGACTTTCATACCGGTATTATCCTCTCCAACACCAGTAATGAACTCCTGGTCATTGAAAAAATAGGTAAAACTCGGGACTGTTGTGCCTACCGTAAAGGAGAACATCTGGCTCCCCTTATCATAATATGGGGCTGAAAAGAGCGAAGGGATGACAAGCAAAAGAACAGTGCCTAGCAAAAGAAACTTTTTCATTCGGTACCTCAGTATATGAAGAGAGAACAACCGCCATGGTGTGCCGTTACAGTAGGATTGGTATACCTATACCAAAATGGCAAGATTGCATACCTAAAACAAGTATAGTGAGAGTACCCATGAAAGGCAAACCATGGAAACCAGTTTGTTGCCTAAAACAAGCTTTTTAGGGTACTGTACACAGAGATGAGGAGTTTTCCATGCAAGTACTGACAGGAAAGGAAGTGGCGGATGGCGTACACAGCCAACTTGCTGCATCATGCACAGAATTTGTGAAGAAGTATGGATATGCACCAACCTTGGCTGTCATCCTGGTAGGCAACGATCCCGCAAGCGAGAGCTATGTTGCGGGCAAGAAAAAAGCCTGTCTGGAACTTGGCTACGGTCATAAGGACTATCACCTTCCTGCCGAAACCAGTCAAGAAGCATTGGTCTCCTTGGTTGACTCGCTCAATGCAGATCCCATGGTACATGGAATTCTCGTTCAGATGCCACTTCCATCACATCTTGATGGGGATGCCGTCATCCAAGCCATATCCGTTGAAAAAGATGTGGATGGATTTCATCCCCAGAGTGTCGGCAACCTTCTGATCGGGCATCCCGGCTTTGTCAGCTGCACCCCCCAGGGAGTGATGGAAATGCTCGATTATTATCAGGTTGAGACTGCTGGCAAGCATGTGGTCATTCTGGGAAGAAGCAATATCGTCGGCAAACCCATGGCAAGTCTCCTGATCCAGAAAGGTCGTGATGCAACCGTAACCGTCTGCCATTCCAGAACAGCAAACCTCTCTGGTATCACGCGCCAGGCAGATATCCTCATCGCGGCCATTGGAAAGCCTCTCTTCGTCACCTCCGACATGGTCAAAGAGGGTTGTATTGTCATAGATGTCGGAATCAATCGTGTGCAGGACCCCAGTCGGAAACGTGGCTACCGGCTGGTAGGGGATGTCGACTATGAACAGGTCGCCCCGCTTTGCAAGGCCATCACTCCGGTTCCCGGTGGGGTCGGAGTCATGACCATAGCCATGCTTATGAAAAACACTATGCAAGCTGCATTGCAGCTTGCATCCAAGGACTTTCAATGATTCACACGTACTGGCTGGAAACCTATGGATGCCAGATGAACGTTGCCGAAAGCAACGCACTGGAACTTCAGCTGAAGGGAGCAGGGTTGGTTCCTGCGACCCAAGCCGACCAAGCGGATTGTGCCATTCTCAACACGTGCACCGTTCGCAAGAGTGCAGATAATCGCATCTGGGGAAGACTGGGATACTTTGCGCATATCAAAACCCAGCGCAAACTCACCCTCATCGTTACCGGATGTATGGCTGAACGTTTGCAGGAAGATCTCAAGGATGAAGCTCCCCAGGTCGATTACGTCATCGGAACAAACGACAAGCAGCGCATCGTCAACATTCTTACCAGCGTAGACGGTAAAATGGACGAGCACTCCCAATCCTACTCCTTTGGCTCTTCATATTATCAGGAAGGGGAGTTCAGCTCGTACATCCCCATCATGAATGGATGCAACAATTTTTGCTCCTACTGCATAGTTCCCTATGTTCGGGGAAGGGAAGTTTCGCGTCCTCTTGATGATATTCTTAAGGAAATGGCCTTCCTTGACTCCAAGGGTGTGAAGGAAGTGACACTGCTCGGGCAGAATGTGAACAGTTACCACTATGAGCATGAGCAAAGCATCATCAACTTCCCGAAACTCCTCAAGCATCTGTGTGCCCTTCCCTTGTCTTCCATTCGATGGATCCGCTTTGAAAGTCCTCATCCGAAGGATTTCACGCATGAGCTGATCCAAGTGATAGCAGAAGAGGAGAAGATTGCCCGTCATCTCCATATTCCCCTGCAAAGCGGATCATCAAGGATTCTCGCCCTGATGAACCGCAAATACACCAAAGAGCAGTTCATCAGGCTCATAGATGATTTGCGGGAAGCGATTCCTTCCGTAACCTTCTCAACCGATGTCATGGTGGGCTTTCCATCCGAGACCGAGGAAGAGTATCAGGAAACATTGGCTGTACTTGGTCACATGCGTTGCCTAGAGGCGTTCATGTACTACTACAATCCTCGCGAGGGGACGAGGTCTGTGGATATGCAGGAACAGATAGGGGAAGAAGAGAAGGGCAGACGGTTGCAAGCATTGATTGAATTCCAGCACGCAATTTTTGCAGAGGAAAAACTCAAGCGCAGCAACTCCAGAGTTGAAGTCCTGGTTACCCAAGTCTCCAAACATGACAAGGAAAGCATGCTCGGGAAGACCGAGCACAACGAAATGGTTGTCTTCCCTTCTCATGATGCAAAAGGTTCCTTGGTGCACGTTCAGCTCACCGGACTTTCGGGTAACACCTATACGGCACAAAAGGTGGGGGAGAACTGAGCATGGTGGAAAAACAAGCTGTCTTTGCCAAGAAGTTCTCTGTCCTTGAGGCAATGATCAAGGGGGCAAGGTCAGCTGTTGTTCTCACGGGTGCCGGTATCTCAACGCTTTCGGGCATACCCGATTTCCGCAGCAGCAAAGGGCTCTACTCAGAAAAGTGGGGAAACCTTGCTGTTGAGGAGATACTCTCGCTCTCCTTCTTTTCAAAACATCCTGAAGTGTTCTATGCATGGGCACGTGACGTCTGGTATGGATTGGAACACTACCAACCCAACATAGTGCACCAAGCTCTCTCTAGTATGGAGGAGAAAGGCTATTTGGAAGGCCTTTTCACCCAGAACATTGACATGCTCCACAGCAAAGCAGGAAGCAAGAGATGCTATGAGGTGCATGGTAGTGCAAAGCACCACCACTGCACCCATTGCAATGCCTATTACAGCTATGAGCAGATAGCCCCGATCGTACGCTCGGGAGAGGTGCCCCTCTGTACACAGTGCAACTCGGTGATAAAGCCCGACATCGTTTTCTATGGTGAGAACCTTGACTCCATGATTCTGTTCCGCGCCTATGAGATGTTCAGCCACACCGATCTCTGTCTGGTGCTAGGCTCCTCATTGGTTGTGCAGCCCGCAGCATCATTCCCGTCCCATGCCTTGCAACATGGAGCTCCTCTTGTCGTGGTGAATGCCCAGAAAACCGGCTACGACAATGCTGCCACCCTGCATTTCTCTGACCTGAACCAGTTCGGTGAAGCGCTGGCTTCCCATCTTGCAACGCTTGAGGTGAGAAAGCGTCTGGTTTGACTTTCGCTTACCGGTATTTGGCCGTACAATGTGCCTATGAAGGTAGTAGTAGCGGACGATGAATCGAGAGTTTGTGCATTGATTTGCGCACTCATCGATTGGGAAGGGCTTGGCCTGGAATTGGTTGGAACAGCCTATGATGGTATCAGTGCCCTGCACTTGATCGAAGAAGAGAAACCGGATCTGGTTATTACGGATATCAGGATGCCTGGTCTCGACGGCCTGCAACTGATAGAACAGTCAAAACGTATAGATGCACATATACAATTCATCATCATCAGTGGGCATAAGCAGTTCGATTACGCCCAGAGTGCTATAAAATTCGGGGTTGCAGAGTATTTGCTCAAACCCATCAAACAAACCGAATTGCATCAAACGTTGCTGAGAATGCGTGAGAACCATATTCGACAAACCGAACAACAGCAACACTCACTCAATCTTGAAAAACAGGTCCAACAAGACCGAGACCATCTGAGAATGACAGCCTTTTCTTCCTTCCTCGAAATGCAGGACCCCAGGATGCTCAGGCCTTGGCACATTGCCGAATCCTGTATGCTTGTTGGCATTGTCGGAGTACAAGGAAAAGAACGCATTCAGGTAGGACAATTGATCAGCAGCAAGCTGCAGGACATGATGAGCAAACTGCCATGCACACCCTGTATTCAGATGTATAAAGGGGATATTTACCTGTTATGGATGTATCCTGCCCGACAAAACCCGCTCAGTGAGGCCTATATATCTCAAATCATGGATTTGCTCAAAATCCAAACACAGATTTTTGGGGATCTGCGCTGTACGCTTGCACTGGGTATTGAAGCTGCAGATCTGGAACAGTTGAAAGCTTCGTTGTTGTCAGCGAGGCAAGCTTTGGCGACCAGGTTGGTCAAGGGACACGGCTCGGTCTATCAGGCACAAAAAGTCTATGCACAACACAGTGCAGCCTATGTGCGTCAACTGGACGAATGCTTTGCCCAGGCTTGCGCTCAAACCAACAGTGAGACGTTGCAATGGTGTCCGCAGGTATTCTCAGAATTTGAGAAAAATCATGAACAACCCTATACCATTTTGGAAAGCCTTAGCACTGCTGCAAACCATGCCATAACATTTATCAGGGACCATGGAAATGATGATTTGGCTGCATTCGACATGGAATCCATAGAACAAGCCCAAAGCTTGGAGGAGGCAATACAGCAGTTCCATGCTGCTTTTTCCAAACTGCATGCATCATTCCTAGCCATGCAAGAGACAGCTATAGCAAAACCCATTCGCCTTGCATTGGAATATATCTCCACGCATTACCAGGATGAATTGCTGAGCCTTGAAAGCGTCAGTGGAATAGTCCAGCTGAACAGTTCCTACTTCAGTGCCTTGTTCAAGAAAAGCGTTGGCAAGGGTTTTGCCGACTACATCGTGGATTTGCGCATCAGAAGAGCCAAGGAATTATTGGTGGAAACAAATGTTTCAATAGCCAATATTGCCATGCAAATTGGCTATAGGGACCCCAAGCATTTTGCAAAACTCTTCAAAAAGTGCTGTCAGATAAAGCCCAATGAGTACAGGAAACTGTATGGCTAAAAAACAGCAGTATCTGGAAACACGACTTCTCTTGTTTGCTCTGGCCATTACAGTGCTCTTTGCATCCAGCTTGATGCTTGCATTCCTGTACCGACAAGGAAGAATCGAGAGCCCACTCTATCTTTTGTGCGTACTGCTTCTCGCATTGGTAACATTTGCAGCAGCGTACTACCGTATCTATGTGCCCTATAGCAGGACAAAGCATATTATGCAACTCTTCGCTACCGGGTATACCTTCCAAGCAATTGTTGATGAGAAGGTTCCCCTGAACAAAGAGATGGTTGATCTGAACAAGATGCTGAAGACATTGCTCAATACTGATCAAATCATGAATGCAAGCAAGCGACAAGCCCAGTTTCTGGCTCTCCAAAACCAAATCAACCCACATTTCCTCTACAATACGTTGGAAGGCATTCGCAGTGAAGCGTTGCTTGCAGGCCTGGATTCTGTGGCAACCATGACGGAAGCACTCTCTACATTCTTCCGCTATACCATCAGCAATGTGGAAAACCTGGTGTCTTTGCAGCAAGAGCTGGAAAATACCAGAAACTACTTCTTCATCCAGCAATTCCGGTTTGGCAATCGAATCAAGCTCAATATACTCTTTGAGGATGATGAGGAAGAGGTGCTCCAATACAAGATCCCCAAATTGACTCTCCAGCCTATCGTAGAGAACTGCATAGTGCATGGATTGGAGTGCAAGGTAGGTGAGGGGAATCTGCTTATTCGTATTGAGACCTCTCAATCCAGACTCTTCCTTACTGTCTCGGATGATGGGGTGGGCATGCAGGAAGAGGTACTCAAGCAAATGCAGCAAAGCCTCAGTACCCGCAGTTTTGAGTATGTGAAACGCGATGAGCATCAGGGAGGCATAGCCTTGGTGAATGTCAACAATCGAATCAAACTTCTCTTTGGGGAGCAGTATGGATTGACTGTCACCAGTCATGTTGGGGTTGGCACCGACGTGATGATATCATTGCCGAGAAGCAAGGATGAGGAAGCAAAGGGATGAGGGAAGAGGTCTTTCGCCTGGAACAGGTCTCGATTCCCCCCTACCTGCATGACATTCACATGCACTTGTACAAAGGGGAAATAGTCGCGCTTATTGGTGTAAACGCCTTAGGCATCGATGAGTTATTGGAAATCTTTCAGAAAAACGTGGCTTTGCACTATGGCCACGTCTATTGCAGGGAAACATTGGTGAACGACTATCTGGGCAACAGTCGAAAAATGAATCCTGTGACGATCATCGAGCGTAATGCAATGCTCATCGAAACAATGACAGTGGAAGATAACCTGTTTATCCTGAGAAAGGGGTGTCGCCAACACCTTATCCGTCCCCGCATGCTCTCTCATCAGATGCAAACCTTGTTGGAACCACTTGGACTCAAGATTGAACCCAAAACACTGGTTAAGGATCTCTCTTCCTTTGAAAAGTTGGTCATTCAATTTCTCAAGGCCAGTCTTGCCCGGAGTGCTCTGGTTATTTTGAGAGACATATCGACTTTCGTCAGTGAAGTGGACCTCATACGATTGAAACCCATTCTCATGTACCTGAGCTCAACGATGGGTATGACATTCCTGTATGTATGCAATCATCATCAGGAAGCCTTTCGCTTTGCAACCCGTTGTTACCTCATGCGAGAAGGAAGGATCATCAAGCATCTCTATGCAGAACAAATGACTGACGAAATCATCAATCGATACGCCTATGAGTTTACTGAATCGGTTGAACTTTCCGATCGGCAAAATCAATACCATCAGGTACATGACAAGAACCCCCTGTTGGTTATCAATCAGCTCTCATATGGGAACATCAAGAACCTGGATATTGTTGTAAACAAGCAAGAGACTGTGGTTCTGCTGGATAGTGAGAATCTTTTGATTCACCAATTGTTTCGCCTTTTGTGTCAGGATGCTTTTCCCTCCTCCGGCTCCATAACCTTCAAGGGAACAAAGCCCAAACGCGGGGCTCGTTCCTTGGCCTTGATTCCCACCAAGCCGGATAGTTCATTGCTGTTCCCACAGCTCTCGGTTCTTGACAATGTCTTGTTCACCAGTGACCATAAGATTTCCCATCTCTGGTTCAATACGCGCAGAAGAACAGCTCTTGGGCATGAGCTTGAGTCCCGTCTTGGAGATCATCTTGCTCATCGCTCTATTGGTGATACTGACCAATCCTACCGACTCAGGCTCGTATATCAACGACTGCTTTTGCAAAAACCAGAGTTCCTGTGTGTAGTCCAACCCTTTGCGTCGGTTGACATGTATCAAAGAATGGAGCTCATCTCTTGGTTTGATCTCTTCAAACAACGGGGAACCACCATCCTTATCCTTGCCGTGTCGCTGTCCGACAGCCTTCAGATAGCAGATCGATTGCTCATCCTGAAAGAAGGACGGGTACAACGAACGTTGTTGCGGCAGGACTTTCATCTCTATCGAGGCATCGCCGGTTCCATTCCCCAATAATCCAAAGAATACCCACCTGATTCCAAAATTATCATACCTAGCGAAGTGCAATGACCCATGCAAGACTGATTACAAGGAGTTGCACTGCAATGGAAGGTCCCTATATCGTTGAGATGGAGCACATCAGCAAAACATTTCCTGGCGTCAAGGCTCTGGACGATGTGCGGTTTCGCCTTCGAAGTGGAGAGGTCATGGCATTGTTGGGAGAAAACGGTGCCGGGAAATCAACGCTGGTAAAGATCCTCAGTGGTGTGTATACCCGTGACAGCGGCTCCATAAAACTGTTTGGACAGGAAATACCCGGTGATCTCAAGCCACACCAAGCACAGCAGTTGGGTATTTCCATCATTCATCAGGAATTGAATATGTGTTCGCACCTGACAGTCGAGCAGAATATCTTCCTGGGGCATGAGCAAGCTCCTCTTTCCCTGTTGGACAATAGGAGTATGCGGAAAAAGGCGAAGCATGTACTGGATTCCCTGCATATGGACATTGATCCTGATACTGTCGTCGGGGATCTTCCCGTTTCCAAACAGCAAATGGTAGAGATAGCCAAGGCTCTCCAGGCACAGGCAAAAATCCTGATCATGGATGAGCCCACCAGTGCATTGACCAGTGTGGAGATCAATCAGCTTTTCACGCTGATCAAGGAACTGAGGGAAAAAGGGTGTGGGATCATATACATCAGTCATCGGTTGGAGGAACTCCAGCATATTGTTGATACGGTGACCATCATGCGTGACGGGAAATTCATTCTGGAAACACCGTTCCGTGATCTGAGCATGAACCGGATTATTGCCAATATGGTAGGCCGGGAGATCAAAGAGAAATTTCCACGAGTCATAACCCCTCGTGGGAAGAAAGTTCTTGAAGTACGCAATCTGAAGGCAGGAAACCTGGTTAGGGACATCAGTCTTGATGTCTATGCAGGGGAAATCCTTGGTTTGGCTGGCCTGATGGGTGCAGGAAGAACCGAGACCACTCGCGCCATCTTTGGCATTGATGCAAAAGAGGAGGGCAGCATCGTCGTGGACGGAAAGTTGCTTTCCATCAAGTGCCCGGAAGATGCAATCCGTGAGGGGCTGGTACTTGCTCCGGAAGACCGAAAGAAAGATGGGTTGTGTACCAAGCTTTCCATTCGGGAAAATATTGCACTTCCCAATTTGGACCAATTGTGCAATCGCTTGGGCATAGTCAATCGCAAGAAAGAACTTGCCATGGTGGATAAGGTAGTACAGGATCTGAAAGTCAAACTTGCAAGCCCAGAAGTCAATGCTTCCTCGCTGTCAGGAGGAAATCAACAGAAAGTGGTAGTCGGCAAATGGCTTGCACGCAACAGCAGGGTTGTCATATTCGATGAACCGACACGTGGGATTGATGTGGCATCCAAGGTAGAGATCTATCAGCTCATGAACCAGCTGAAACAAGAGGGCATTGCCGTCATGTTCGTGTCCAGTGAAATGCCCGAGATCCTTGGCATTGCTGATAGGATTGTTGTCATGTGCGATGGAAGGATAACCGGTTCCTTGTTGCAGGAAGAAGCGACACAAGAGAAGATCCTGGAGATGGCTACACGATTTGAGAATAAACTGGCAACACAGATAGGGTGAGGATTATACAGATGATGAGTGCGTTGAAAAGACCTTTGAAAAGACTGTTGGCAATTAGGGGAATAGGGCAGGTATTGACGGTAACCGTCGGCCTGATTCTGCTGTGCATCGTATTTGGCATCATGAATCCCATTTTCTTCTCATCCCGCAACGTTGCAAACCTTTTGAGACAGATTGCTCCGATCCTCCTGATCGGCATAGGACAATCGTATGTATTGATAACCGGAAACATCGATCTTTCCATAGGATCGGTGGTAGGTATGAGTACGATGATCAGTGCAACGCTCATGACCAAAGGGGTATCACCTTTGTTTGCGGTGCTCATAACCATCATCTGTTGTCTGGCACTGGGTCTTTCAAATGGATTGCTGGTCAGTTTTGCAAAACTACCGCCGTTCATTGCAACCTTGGGTACCATGACCATTGCTCGTGGCATTGCACAGATTGCCAACAACAACTACAACACCGACTCAATCGGTGAATCTGCACAATCCTTCCGTGATTTCTTTTACTATGGGAAGACATTGGGGTTGTACAACACCATCTGGATTGCCATCCTCTTATGGATAGTCTTCAACTTCCTTTTGACCAGGACCAAAAGCGGCAGGCATATCTATGCCATCGGATCGAATGCCGAGGCTGCCCGGTTGAGTGGAGTGAATATTGTCGGTACCACCACCAAAGCCTATCTGGTATCAGCCTTCGTGTCGTGTGTGGTTGGCCTGATAACCACTGCCACCAGCGGCATGGGAACCATGGACGCAGGCAATAGCTATGAGTTGTATGCTGTGGCTGCATCGGTTATCGGCGGTGTATCAACCTTGGGTGGACAAGGATTGCTTTTCGGAACTGTTATAGGGGCATCCATTTGGGGCGTTTTGCAGAATGGGCTTCAGTTCGCCGGTGCTCCTGTAGCAATACGCAATATTGTCATCGGTATCATCGTAGTCGTGTCTGTACTGCTCGATGTCATTGTACGTTCCGGCAAGATGACCAAAAAGAAACCTGTGTAAGTTCATTGTGAGAATGATCACGTAAAGTGATACGAACATAAAAGGAGAAAGAGAATGAAAAAGCTAAGTGTCTTGTTGTTGGTGCTGTTGCTTGCTGGTGCAATGTTTGCACAGGGAACAAAGGAAAGCTCTGCGTTCAAGGTGTATCTGATTACTATGGACCAGATGGACCAGCATTGGGTGAATGTTGACAAAGGTGCCCAGAAGGCAGCACAGGAATTGGGTGGTATCGAATACAAGTGGCTTGCTCCGGACGTAAAGGATGATGCCAAGCAGATTGAGAGCATCAACAATGCTGTTGCTGGTGGAGCTGATGCAATTCTGCTTGCAGCCAATGGGCCTAATGCGGTGACCGCTGCCTTGAAGGAAGCCACTGAAGCCGGTGTCACCATCGTCTATGTTGACTCAGCAGCCAATTTTCCTGCCGTACAGACACTTGCAACAGACAATACTGCTGCAGGAACGACTGCCGGCAAGGAGATGCTCAAGGCTCTTACGGACAAGGGTATCAAGAATGGCAAAATCGGCGTCATTTCGGTAAATAGTGCAACAGCATCCACTGTTGCTCGTGAAACCGGTTTCCGCAAAGCGTTTGAAGGGACTGCGTTTACGATTCTTGAGACACAATACTGTGATGGAGATGCGGCTCGTTCAAAGGACATGAGCGCAAACTTCATTACCCAGGGCGTCGTCGGACTGTTTGGTGCGAACGAAGGATCAACAGTCGGAGTTGGCAATGCAATTGCTGAAGCTGGGAAAAACATTATTGGTGTTGGTTTTGACAAGAGCGACATGATTCTTTCGCTGATCAAGAGTGGTCACCTTCTTGCTACCATGGCCCAGAATCCGGATGTCATGGGGTATGAGGGTATAAAGACCGCCTACAAGGCTTTGAAGGGTGAAACGGTCAGCCCTGATTACTTTGATACCGGAGTTTCGGTACTGACGAAAGCAACGCTGTAATCACCGAAGGATTTCTGTCAAGGGAGAGGGCAATACCTCTCCCTTGATTTCTTTATCCATTCTTAGTATAGTTTAGTTACCTCGATGGAGTGATCCAAAGGGGGTGTTTCGGTTTCGACTGGCGTTAGATCAGGCCAGTGGCTGCAAGCGGAGCGCCAACTCCTTAAACTAGCAAAACATTTAACTGCCAAAAAAGAAGACGAAGTCTCCTTCGACGCAGAATACGCTTTCGCTGCCTAACAGCACGATAACGTACAGGCCCGTTTTCTGCCGCTCTTAAGAAACGGATACCTGTAAAAACAAGGGCTTACCCAACCCAGGGCCTATGGGGGGAGGGGACACCAAAGTAGGATACGAAGGGTGAACGTCTTGTTGGTGAACCCAGCATCCTTCGGAAAATTTGATCACCAGCTAAGCTTGTAGACGTCCCTGGGTGGCACGTTAGGACGGGGGTTCGAATCCCCCCACCTCCAAAACACCGAAACCGGATTGCTCATTAAAGGGTAATCCGGTTTTTTTGGGCGACATCCTCAAGTTGGGGAGAAAGGAATCATATGCTACTACCTGTTTTGGCCGTGATAGTCGGTCTTGTTGTTTTGGTTATCAGCTCAGACCGGTTCATCGATGGGGCTGCTTCAACTGCACGATATTTCGGCATGCCATCGCTTCTTATCGGCATGGTTATCGTTGGCTTCGGTACCAGTGCCCCGGAAATCGTCGTTTCCACCTTATCAGCAATGCAGGGCAATCCAGGCCTTGCACTTGGCAACGCATACGGTTCAAACATTGCCAATATTGCCCTTATCCTCGGCGTTACGGCGCTTATCAACCCTGTTCAGGTGAGTTCGAACATCCTTCGCAAGGAATTGCCGATCCTCACCCTCATTACCCTCATTTCCGTCGCCCTGCTTTGGGATCTCGAACTTTCCTTGTTTGATGCAGGCGTTCTGCTCGTGTTTCTGGGTACCTTGCTGGTGTGGACAATATTCCAAGGATTGCGCTCAAAGGATGATGCGCTCTCGCTTGAAGTGGATGATGCAGTTCCCCAACCGCTCTCTCTCAAACGGGGGATTCTCTACCTCATCTTTGGTCTGGCTTTTCTCATCATCAGCTCCCGCATCTTGGTTTGGGGAGCTGTGGAGATAGCAAAGTTTTTCGGTGTAAGCGATTTGATCATCGGGCTCACCATTGTCGCAGTGGGAACTTCATTGCCAGAGCTTGCTTCCTCCATTCTCGCTGCAAAGAAGGGTGAGCATGACATTGCCATGGGTAATGTCATTGGCTCCAACCTCTTCAACACCACTGCTGTCGTTGGCATTGCATCTGCCATCAATCCTTTTGCGGTGGACAAACTCGTCCTGACACGGGACATGGTGGTCATGTCTGCCCTCACCATATCGCTGTTCATCATCGGCTATGGCTTCAGGAAGGGGAGAAAGGGAAGGGTCAACCGTTTCGAAGGCGCAGGACTCATCGTCGTATATATCGCCTATACGATCATTCTCCTGACAGGTACTGCAGCCTAGCGTTATTGGCGGATTGGTTTTCCATTCTGCAATGCATACAGAAGACGTTCAAAGAGAACAAAGCCTTCCATGGCATGCTCAACTTCCATGGCGTACCGTTTGACATCATACTCCAGTCTGCGATGCTGACACCTAATGGAACCATCCTCCAAGGTGACCAAGGCGTAACTGGCCCGTACGTCACCATCAAAGGAGTATCCAACCGCCCCTGGATTGATGAAACGTACCCCATCACGCATAAAATCAGCAGGAATATGGGTATGACCGGAGAAAACGATATCAAGCTTTTCCTCTGAAACCATCTTAGCCATGGCAGGGGAAAACGGCTCATTTGCCAGTATTCCCTCGGTATCGGAGAACGGTGTTCCATGACAGCACAGGATTGAATGCTGCTCAAGCTCCAAACGCTTTGTCGGTGCAAACTCTGCAATTGTCTTCTTTGAAGTCTCATGCATCCTGATGCTGGTATACTTCATCAGCTTGAGCATATGCTTTTCAAATGGTGTATTCGCTATATAGGAAGATATCTTTTCCAGATTTGCATCCGTGTTGCCTTTGACCAGTACTGCCGGTTTCTGCTCCATCAGCAAATCAAAACAAAGCTGAGGATCGAGACCCATGAAAACCAGGTCTCCCAGAAAAAGAATCTGATTGACACCGCAAGCCTTAACATCAGTGAGCACTGCTTCCAATGCCCTCACATTGCCATGAATATCACCAATTACAGCCAGTTTCATGGAGGACCTCCTGCAGGATGTTTATCTAACTGTATCATACCCATGAAAGCTAGGTAACCTTTGCAGTGGCTCGCATCAGCATTTTGTTGCAATAGGTTTCTTATCGTGATTGCACTTTTCCAAAAAGCGCGGTATTGTTCCGCCGTAAAGGTACAGATGAGATGAAACGTGATCAGGTGAAGGCCTTTTTTGTGCGTGAACCGGTGTTGACCATTGCTCTTTTCTTGGCAGGAATATCCATGTTCCTTGTGCCCCCCAATCCCAACTATGCGCATTACCTAGATGGAAAAACCCTTGGCTGTCTCTTTGCCCTCATGCTGGTGGTATCAGGCTTTCGCAAGCTCTACCTCTTTACATTCCTTTCCCAGTATCTGCTTCGTTTTGCGAAGTCGAGCAGGCAAGTAAGTGCTTTCTTGATAGGCATTACGTTCTTTCTCTCCATGTTGGTAACCAACGATGTTGCCCTCATCACGTTTGTTCCCCTTACCATCGTAGTCTTTTCCCTTTGCAAGGATACGAAACCAATCCTGCTTACCATAATCCTCCAGACCATTGCAGCCAATGTGGGAAGCGGCCTGACACCGGTAGGAAACCCCCAGAATCTTTTCATCTATTCATACTACCAGCTTCCCTTGCTGCAATTCTTCGGTGCCATGCTCCCCTATGTCGTTGGGGGGCTTCTCCTGTTGGCCGCCTGCTTGTTGTTCATCCCAAACAACAAGGAAGCTTTTGCACTTAAGACACAAGAAGTACCACCTTTGGACAAGCGCTTGTTGGTGCGCTATCTCTTGCTTTTCCTGCTGTCGCTTGCAGCAGTGTTTGACCTGGTGCCGTACCAGCTTGTCGTAATCATCGTCATCGTCTTCAGTGAGAAGATTCTGCTCAAGGATGTGGACTACTCCTTGCTGCTTACTTTCATAGGCTTCTTCATCTTCGTGGGAAACCTTGGAAGCATTCCTTTTGTGGTTCAAAAACTCCAGTCACTGCTCCATAAACGGGAGTTCCTCGTCTCTCTTGCAGCCAGTCAGTTCATCAGCAACGTACCGGCCACTCTTTTGCTCGCCCAATTCACCCACAACGCAACAGAGTTGCTCAAGGGCGTGAATGCAGGAGGCTGCGGCACTTTGATCGCATCCATGGCTTCAGTCATTTCGTTCAAGATCTACGCACACTACGACAGGACCAAGACGCTTCGCTACCTGGCGGTGTTCACGCTCTTCAATCTGCTCTTTGTTCTGTTGTTCCTTCTGATTCATCTTGTATGGTAAGATTTTGCATCTCTCCGATGAGCGGAAGGATGTTTTTTTGCTGGGCGAGCTCAACACTCTTCAGCCCACGCTGGCTGAGATGGGTATAGAGATCGCTGAGCTGCTCGCTGCTGTGCCCGATCGTCATCCTGAGCACATGCTCATCCACAGCCCCTCTCAGAAGTGTGTTGGCCATATGTCTCAAGGAGTGGAAGCTGATGTTTCGTTCCACGATTTCTTCCAGCATCAACACCTTTGACCGAACCAACTCCTGGATGAAACGTTCACTGAAATAGTGGCTCGATACAAAACCGCCATTGCGCTTGCTCCAAAAGACGAGGAGGAGTGGATTGGAAAACGGGTTCTCACTTGCCAACTGCTGCAGAGCTTTCCCCAGGAAGGTGGGGCAGGGAACCAATCGTGTCTTTTTCCCTTTCGGGACCTTCAATCCTTCCTTATCAGCATAGGCACTGTCGATGGTAATGAGGTCTTCCCCAATTGCCTGGTAACGCAAGGCACGCAACTCACCCGAGCGCATTCCGGTGAGCAACGACAAAAGGCATGCAAGATAGATTCGTTTTTCTGCATGAGCTTTGGCATACTGCATGAAATCTGCAAGTTCCTCCTCACTGAGGATTCCCCGTATTGCATGGAAACTTTTCAAATGCTGGAGACTGAGCATAACCGTAGCGGGTACAAGGCCTCTTCTTTGTGCTTCACGAAGGGCAACCATGACAGCACTCATGCATACGTTCACGGTACTATGGCTTATTGTTTGCTTTTCCACCAAAGAAAGCTGGATCTCTTCCAGAGTTTCCATTGTTACTTTTGAAAGATACAGATTTGGTTTGATGAGAGGAATCACATGGTTCATCACCAGGTTTTTCCTTGTCGCCAGATAGTCTTTTGACAGTGAACCTGGTTCCAGAAGGTTACGTCTACGCACATAGGGACTGATCTCATACGTGTAGAATTCATCCAGATATTCTCCAAACAGCTGTTCTTGCCGCTTATTGAAGATGATTCCTTCCTCCAAAGCCTTCTGGCAGATACGAATAGCCTCATCCCTACGGCGTATGGGAGAGGTATCAAATATCCCGAGTTGCTTACGCAGCGTCTCTACGCTCTTCTTGTTCGTTCGCTTTCCTGTCTCAGGATTCCTGAAGAGGGCATAGAAATACGTACGTTCATCCCGCTGGATTCTGCAAAGCGTGAAGGGTGCTGGACTGGCCATGGTTCTTCCTTGTGCAATGTATTTGTGCAATCTTTTGTTCAATCTGCGAATGTCTTAGGATAGCAAAAATCAGCAAAAGCTTTATAGTTTATGCTAGTATAGTACTTTATAATGTTTTCAATGTCTAGAATTTTTTTATCATTCTTACTTGTTATAGGTAAGTAGGTATAAATTGGATAATTCTTTATTAATAGCATATTTTATGTATTTTCACTGGTTATGCAGTTATTATGCTTACACAGTTTTACTTTTATATAATATGATATTCTCATTTATAAAACTATAAACTATTCTAAAATGCTGTTTCGCATATTTTAAATAGCTAACTTTCTATTTTACTTTCATAATAACTATTATATTGCAATTTATAATAAGTATTTTAACTTTATAAAATTTTACAAATCTAATATTATATTGCTTTTTTTATGCATGTTGCATGTATTTGCTATTTTATTTGCATACTCAAATTTCAAATTTGACATTATTTTGTAAATTGTAAAATATACGATAGGTGTTTATGTACTGTTGCCTTGTGACAAAAAATTGACCCTATCGAAGGATAGGGCCGTAAGGAAAGAAAAACTCTTGGGCAAGATCAGTACTGAAGCTGCTTCAGTTCTCGCCTCATATCACGATTCATATCACGCTCTTTTACGACAGCACGCTTATCATGCAACTGCTTGCCTCTACAGAGGGATACCTGCACCTTGACCAGGTTGCCTCGCAGATAGATGGAAGTAGGAACCAAGGTAAAACCTTTCTCCTCCACCTTGCGCTTCAGACGCTTGATCTCGCTCTTATGGGCAAGCAGCCTTCGGTTCCTGGAAGGTTCATGATTATTGATGTTGCCGTGGGTGTAGGGTTGGATGGTCAGACCCACCAAGGTCAGGGCGTGATCGGTAACGGTGACATAGCTGTCAGCAAAACTGAATTTGCCGTCCCGTAGTGATTTCACCTCAGTACCAACCAGTGCAATGCCACACTCCAGGTCCTCAATCACTTCATAATTGAAATATGCCTTTCTGTTCTTTTGCAAAGGCTTGAATGTATTCTTGTCTTGTTTCATTTATTCATACCAGGCAATGCGGAAACCTATCTGGTCCGCACATGCATCAGATTCGACTACACCAACGGTGTGAAGGGAGACCGATGCGCTTTCATTCAGGTAGCTTCCACCTTTGACGATCGGTTGTACGGACAAACCGAATCGCTTCAGCAATGTCTCAGACTCCTGTACGGAAAGCAGTCGGGAGAGGGGAATGTAAGGCGAGCTTGTCATCTCCCATACCCCGCCAAGCAGTGCAACCGGACCTTCTTCTGTAGAAGGTGAGGGACTGAGCGAAGAGGAGTATTTCAGATTCGGGTGAGAGAGCGCTGCAAGGGTGTACATGGCTTCGCTGGGAAGGAACACTTGCTTTCCACTCTTCTCGCCCAGCCAATCACAGAAAGCCAGCGCAGCATGGTAGCTGATCTGATACATCGGTTTTGATGTTACAAACACAGGAGAAACGGAAAGTCCCTGCAAATAGTACTCATCCACAAGCTGCTCATCCATCAGCGCCTGACGATTGCTTGCAGCCCACTCTGGGTGCTCTTCCAGAAACAGGGCCCATTGGTATTGCGTTGTTTCCAGCGTTGCCAATGAGAAGGCTTCCGTGCTGACCTCAACCCCAAGCATGGTGGATTCAGGATAGATTGGAAGCACGTCCTTGCCCATGACAAAGGTGGTCGGTGGGTATCGGTAGCCCTCAATTTCCAAATCACCTGCCTTCAGGGTGGTCTTCTCAGCTTTGAAGGGAAGGGAAGAACTTTCCGATCCGATCGACTTGGGCTGGGAATCGTCTGCAAACAACAGATTGGCAGTATCAAGCAAGGTCGTCACATCCCCGTCTATGGGAGTCTTGGAATCGATGATGGCACGCTTTGCTTCCTCAAGCATGGTTTCGTTGCTGATGTACAACACTGCAAGCTTGACTGTTTCCAGCCTTGTTTGTGCATCCAGTTCCAATGCCATCATGTCGCTGACAAGATTGGCAAACAGGGGAGGGTACCGGTTCCGGTCATCATAGCTGAGAATGGCGCTCGCCTCCACGATTTGCTCAAGGTTGAAGCGATTGATCGTTGCTTTCTGCTCATCGCTGAGAGAGATGGGTGCTTCAGCCGTCTTCAGTGTTCGGTGGAAAAGCCAGGTAAGAAACACCGGATGATCGACTTCAAGGGTGTAGGTGGCATAGACTTCGCCAGCTTTGACAAGTGATACCTCATAGGTGCCGCTCTTCACGAAGTGCTGGTACTCGGTGGAACCCAGGTAGGTTCCGTCAAGCAGGACACCGCTCTCGGAAAGCGAGCCGGTGAAGGTGACGTATCGACCGCCGTTGCGGATGCCTGGATAGAAGGCTATCAGATAGACAGCCAGCAACAGGGCGAGAACAAGCAGGATAAGGATGTATACACCAGGTCGCATATGCAGCAACTCAGGCAGCTTTACCTCTTCAACCTGAGGCAGATCGATTCGTCGTTTCATATAGCTTACAAGGTATCGACCTGATGTTCACTTGTCAACTCAGACCTATTGTGATAGCGTGCTTGCTATGGAACGATTCTTGAGTTTTCTTGAACATACGACCGTACGCATCCTCACCCATCGCAAGGCTCTGAAAGCCTATGCGGTCGCACATCCGGTGAAAAGAACTTTCGTAGGTGAGCTGAAGGGCTGGGCTGACGCACTGGTCTTTGCTGTTTTCGCCGTACTGCTGATCAACCAATACATTTTTCAGTTCTTTGTCATTCCCACTCCCTCAATGGAATCGACACTCAATGTAGGGGATCGTGTCTTTGTCTCAAAAACCATCTATGGGGTGGAAATCTATCCCGGAGGTCCGAAGATTGCGAGCCGAAACCGGCAAGTGCAGCGTGACGATATCATCACCTTCTACAATCCTGAATATGTAAGCAAGGGACCCTTCTTCGACATCCTCTCACAAATCATCTATATGGGAACCTTCAGCCTGGTGAACATCGACAAGAATGAGGATGGTTCCATTGCAGAAAGACTGTACGTCAAGCGTGCCATCGGGTTCCCCACTGAGGTCATCCGGTTTCGTGAGGGCAACGTGGAAGTCCGCCAAGCCGGTTCCGCTGTCTTTACCAAGGAAGAGAAGCAGCGTTCGGAACTCTCCCTGGTTGACGGACCGCACCGAAGCATCGATGCATCAACCTATGAAGGTATCAAAGCCTGGGGAGCCTTATTCGGGTACCAGGAGAGCAAGGTGAACATGCAGGCAGTCCCCGCGTACCTGAGGAATCAGTATCTTTCAGTGCAGGGCGACAACTATCCTGATGACTACTTCCAGTTCGAAGCCTCAAAATCCCGTACGAAACATTTGTTCAACCCTTCGGACAGTTCAGCCCGCAGTGAATATGCTTTCTACAAACATGGCATCTATGTCCCGCAAGGTCATATACTTCCCTTGGGTGACAACCGCGACAACAGCCGTGACGGTCGGTATTTTGGACCTGTCAAGCAGACCAAGATCAACGGAAGCGTACGTTTCCTCTTCTGGCCGCTGGGAAGGGTCAGGCCGTTGGGAAACGCATAGTGATCAGCCTTCCGTCTGGTGTTCCACTCTCCTTATACCTCCACATTCCCTTCTGCACGACCTGCTGCTCCTATTGTGCCTTCTACTCGGAACCCTATGCTGCATGGAAAGGGTTCCAGGAGGCGTACACGGAACGCCTTCTGGCAGAAATCGTCCAATGTACCGCTTCAGAGCGCGTGTATGACACCATTTTCGTCGGAGGAGGAAACCCCGGTTCCCTTTCTCCCGACCAGCTCGCACGCTTGCTCCAAGCTGCCCAACGAAACGGGAAAAGCCGTGAAGTAACCATTGAGATGAATCCAGAAACCTTTGGAGAACACTTCTTCCCGCTCTTTTCACAAGGATTGGTCAACCGCATGTCCATGGGAATCCAAAGCATGGATGACCAGTTGCTCTCGCGACTGGGAAGGAATGCAAGCCGATCTGACAACATCAAGGCACTGAAGCTGGCGCAGCAAGCAAGAAAAGAGTTTGGCATTGAACTGAATTTTGACCTGATGGTCTGTCTTCCGGGACAAACCCTTGAGATGGCGATCAATGACATCCATGAAGTGCTCAGCATTTCAGATGCCAACCACATCAGTCTCTATTGTCTGACGGTAGAGGAGGGGACTGAGCTTGCCCGGCAAGTTGGTATGCATACAGTGCAGGTTCTTGATGAGGATGGCCAGGCAACCATGCTCAAGGGCATTTGGAAAGAGTTGGCCAACCTTGGATTTTCTCATTATGAGGTCTCAAACTTCTGCAAGGAAGAGAAATACTGCCAACACAACCTCAGATATTGGAACCTTTCGTCGTATCTCGGCCTTGGCAGCAGTGCAGCTTCGACGCTTGAAAACGAGCAGGCTTGGTACCATTACACCCAAATACAGGACCTGCGGCAATTTTCCGATTCGCCTCCCTTCTCCGGCTACGAGAAGGAGGAACTCTCGTTGGTGCAAAGCATCGAGGAATACCTGATGATGGCACTCAGAACCAGATGGGGAATTGACAAGCAACTGTTGCAGGACCGGTACTCGCTTTGCTTCGAAACTGCTTTTGCGAAGATGGTGGAAACACTTGATCCACAATGGTATTTCGATACACAGTATACCTTTTCACTGACAGAAATTGGCTTTCTCCTGCTTGACGAGATACTGCTTCGATTCGTCATGCAGCTTCCAGAACCCCTTGACCGCCATAGTCCGTTATGATAGCTTAAATGGGTTGAGATCATTCACGTATTCTAAAAGTTAAGAGGTTCAATTATGTCCGGCCATAGTAAATGGGCTACTATCAAACACAAGAAGGGTATTGCCGACGCAAAGCGCGGCCAGAAGTTCACGAAGTTGATCAAGGAAATTTCCGTTGCAGCAAAGATGGGGGGATCGGATCCTGAAACCAATGCACGGCTTCGTACTGCTGTACTCAAAGCAAGAGCTGAGAATATGCCCAAGGACAACATTGACAGGGCTATCAAGAAAGGTGCTGGGGAACTTGACAACTCCACCTACTATGAACTCACCTATGAAGGGTATGCACCCGGTGGTGTTGCTCTGATCATTGACACCTTGACCGACAACAAGAACCGTACTGCCAGCGATGTGCGTTCCACCCTGACCAAAAATGGTGGCACACTTGGTGCAAGTGGTTGTGTTTCTTACATGTTCCAGACCAAGGGCATCATCACCTATGATGCAGAAAAATATTCCGAAGAGCAGATTTTTGAAGTCGCATTGGAGAACGGTGCGGATGATGTAACCACGTCTGACGGGGTCATTGAAGTCATCACCACTCCTTCTGACTTTGCCAACGTCCTGGAAGCCATGCAGAACGCAGGGTTTGAACAGGATAGCGCAGAGGTTGAGAAAGTGGCTGACCAGACTGTCGCCCTTGACAGTGAAAAAGCTCGCAAGGTGCTCAAGATCATCGACAAGTTGGAAGAGTTGGACGATGTCCAGCAGGTTTCCTCCAACCTTGAACTTCCTGATGATTTTGAGGATGGCGACGAAGATTAACGCATGCGAATCCTAGGTATTGATCCAGGATACGCACAGACAGGCTGGGGTGTTGTCGAATCCAATGGACAGCAGAACCGGCCTGTTTCTTTTGGTGTCATCAAGACTGGTACGGACCAAAGCGATAGTGACAGGATTCACTACATAGCAACCGCGGTCGGAAAATTGGCCGTGCAATACCAGGTGCAGATGTGTGGCATGGAAGATATCTTCTTCACCAAGAATGTAAGCTCGGCCATTCCGGTGGCAAAGGTAATCGGTGCCTGCATCCACCAGCTTGGCATACAAGAGATACCTGTCCGTCTGTACAGCCCGCCGACCATCAAGACCGTGGTTACCGGGTATGGTGGGGCTGACAAGCATCAGGTGCAGGAAATGGTGCGCATTCTTCTGGGTTTTGAGACCATACCAAAACCCGATCATGCTTCGGACGCGTTGGCAGCAGCTCTTTGCCTTGCAGTATATGACTTTTCCCACATGAGGATGAAATTGGTATGATCAATGCAATCATCGGCGACTTGGTCAGTATTCATGAAGGTGAGGTGATCTTGCGTGCAGGACACCTGGAATATAGCCTCAGCGTATCCAATCAGACAGCCAGTAAGCTGAGCAATCTCGTAGGGGAAGCGAAGCAGTCCATTCGACTGCTCACCGTCCTGGTACACCGGGAAGACAGCATGTCTCTCTTCGGGTTTTTTCAAGCGGAAGAGCGGGAAGCCTTTCTTCAGTTGCAGACCGTCTCTGGAGTGGGGGCGAAACAAGCCATGAAGATCCTCGGGGGAATCAGCGTACGGCATCTTGCTGAGGCCTTGGACAACGGGAATCTGAAACTGCTCTCCTCCATACCGGGAATTGGTCCGAAAACCGCCCAAAAGATGATTCTTGCGTTGCGCAATGTGCTGGTGCTCGACGATGACAAGCAAAAGGATACGAGAGAAAGAGTCGGGCAAAAGAACAGCTTGTGGGCAGATATCGTCAATGCCTTGGTGGATATGGGCTACGATAGGAGACGGGTGGAAGAGACAATCCAAGGGCTGAGCCAAGAGATGGCTGAGTCACTGGGCAAAGTCAGTCACCACGATGCTGAGGAGCTGTTGTTCCGCAGTGCCATCAAGATGCTTGGCTAAGGGGTAATGGCAATGGATGAATTGGATGGATTGATGCAAAGTTCGGTCGTCTCCACCTCCTTTCAGGAGGAAGCGGATAGGCAGGAAAATATCCTCAGGCCCAAGCTCCTCAAGGATTTCCAAGGGCAGCAACGCCTGAAGGACAACCTTGCGGTTTTTGTGCAGGCTGCTAGGGAACGCAAAGAGAGCTTGGACCATACCTTTCTCATCGGGCCTCCCGGTTTGGGAAAGACTACCCTGGCAAGCATCATTGCCAATGAGATGGGGGCAGAAATCCGGATGACCAGCGCACCAGCCTTGGACAAGCCGAAGGATCTTGCCGGCATTCTGACCAACGTCACCGAAGGTTCCGTATTTTTCATCGATGAAATCCACCGTCTCAAGCCAGCGCTTGAAGAGATGCTCTACATAGCCATGGAAGATTTTGAGATCGATTGGGTCATCGGCCAGGGGCCTGCAGCACGTACCATGCGCATTCCTCTTCCCAGATTCACTCTGGTGGGAGCGACGACCAAAGCAGGATCCGTATCGAGTCCCCTTTCTTCACGCTTCGGGATCACCTGCCATATCGAGTTCTATGATGAGGTGGAGCTTTCCTCCATCATCGCCCGTTCTGCACAAATCATGAATATCAATATTGATGAGGAGGCGATCCGCCACCTTGCACGTTGCAGCCGCGGAACTCCGCGTATCGCCAATCGCTTGCTGCGCAGGCTCAGGGATTTTGCCTCGGTCATGGGTGACGGGAAGATAACCATTGCGGTCGTTGACCACGGTATGGAGAGACTGGGCATCGACTCCAACGGCCTCGAGACCCAGGATAGGAATATCCTGAGAACCATCATCGAGTTCTATGACGGTGGACCGGTCGGGGCGGAGACGCTGAGTATCAGCGTAGGGGAGGCAATAGAGTCTTTGGAAGACTTCTACGAGCCGTACCTGATCCAGAAGGGGTACCTCAAGCGTACTCCGCGTGGACGAATGACAACAAAAAAAGCGTATGATTTGCTGGGGATTCCCTGCAAGAGGAATATGGATGACAATCAAGGAATTCTCTTTTGACCTTCCCGAGCACCTGATAGCCCAAACTCCCGCGGATAGACGTGGTGAGGATCGGCTGTTGGTTCTCCACAAGCGTGACGGATCTCTGATCGACCAGATGATGACGGACTTTGCTTCCCACCTGGAAGAGGGCAGCATCATTGTCGTAAACAACAGCAAGGTCCGCAAAGCAAGGGTATTTGCCCAGAGCGAAACCGGCGGAAGGGTTGAGTTTCTCTTTTTGGAAGAGAATCTCGACCACAGCTGGAATGCCATGGTAACCAAGACCAAGAAGCAGCATATCGGGAAACGCTACACGTTTTCCAATGCAGATGGCTCCTACTCACGCACTGGTTGGATAACTGAAGAACATGAGGATGGCACCCGTTCCATCGCTTTTGAGGAAAGCCTCGACGAGCGTTTCTTCCAGACCTTGGGACATGTTCCGCTTCCCCCCTACATCAAACGTGAGGACAGTTTCAGCGATGAGACGCGGTATCAGACCATCTACGCCAAGAAAGAGGGTTCGGTTGCAGCTCCCACAGCAGGTCTGCATTTCACCCAGGAAATTCTCTCGTCCATCGAGAAGAAAGGGTGCACCATTGTTCCTGTTACCCTGCATGTAGGAGCCGGTACCTTTTTGCCCGTCAGAACCGAAAGGCTGGAAGATCATCACATGCACTTTGAGAAGTATGAGATCACCAGCGAAAGTGCCAACCTGATCAACCAAGCACGGAAAGAGGGCAGGAAGATCGTCGCCACCGGGACAACGAGTGTCCGCACCCTTGAGAGTGCCTATGATGCAGGCTCAGATCAGGTGCTCAGTGGGGAAGGGCGAACGAATCTCTTCATCCGCCCAGGCTATCGTTGGAATGTGGTCGACCAACTGCTGACCAACTTCCATACACCCGAGTCAACCCTGCTGGTGCTTGTATCCACCTTTGCCGGAAAGCAGCATATCGAGCAAGCCTACAAGCATGCCATCGACCACGCCTACCGGTTCTTCAGCTACGGGGATGCAATGTTCATTTGCTGAACAAGACATTCTGGATCTGTGCAGCAATCTCTTCCTTTCCCAAAAGGCCATCGATGCGAACCAGATGGACTTCCTGGGGAAGGGAGCTGAATATTTTCTCGTAGTTCTCTTTCACCCGTTCAAGGAATTCATGCTTTTCAAACAGCTCAGTCTCATTGCCTCGGCCGCTGATCCGTCTCAAGCACTCATCCACCGGTGTATCAATGAAAAAGACATACTCAGGAGCCGGAAACTCATTGAGGCTCGCAATCTTATCATATTCACACTCCACACCCTGATACGCCAGCGATGAGTAGAGATACCGATCACTGATGACCAGCTTTCCTTTCTCAAGATCATGGACCAAGCCATTGACCGGGTTGTACAGATGATCTTCCCTGTCTGCCGCATAGAGCATTGCCAAGGCCAGGGGAGTCGTTACCAACTGTTTTTGCAATACCGAACGGACCAGTCGTCCGATCGGCTTGTCCGTAGGTTCAAAGGTAGGACGGCATGGGCGGTCGGATTTGTCACAATACTCAGCCAGGAGTTGCATCTGGGTGGTGGTCCCCGCTCCATCCAATCCCTCGAACACCACAAAATTCGTCAATACTGAAGGCATTTCCTATCTCCTATCGTACCTCCATGGTACGGGAAAAGTGCCATAAGGTAAATCCGTATCATGGGAGGAAAGCGCTCATGATAGCCGATAAAAGAGGTGCCCAAGACAAGCACAATGGGCTATACTGCCAAAAAGGGTTGTTTCAGGTTGAGATTTCATACAACGCTCAAAGACATTGCCGTTTCTGTTCTTGTTCTGCTTTCCTGCGCCGTTCTCTGTTTTTATGGGATGGTGCATCTTGGTATGGGCAACCCGAGCCAGTATTTTGCCACGTATCTTCTTGCAGCACTTGATAAGGGAGGAGCCTATACGCTGACAACCGGAAAAGTTCAGCGCACCTACCTCAAGGAGTTGGTTCTGGTCAATCCACAGATTGAGAGTGCTGACACTACGCTTATCAGTGCAGAGGAAATGCGCATACCTGGCGGCATTCCTTCCTTGCTGGAATCGGTATTGTTTGGACAAAAGGAGGTGGAGATTTCCTTCACCGAACCAACGGTGCATCTTGATGCTCAGATGCTCGGATCACAACAACTGAATGGCAAGGATTCAAAGCTGCGGAGTTTCGCCCAACAGTGGCTGAAAAAGAATACCTTGACACTTACCGGCGAGGGAATGGATGCCGACCTGAACCTGCGCAATCTCTCTCTCGGCCTGCTTGGAACCACGTTCTCGCTTGAAATGGCTCCCGATCGCAATCTCCCTGCCATAGAAGCCACGCTTTCCTCTCTCACCGTAGCGTACCAGGACGGCGAAACCACACTGCATGGGGCGACTGCCTCCCTGACAGGATCCGGCGAGTTTTCCTTGTCCAGTGCAAGGACGACCGTTGAGTATGATACCATTCACCTTGGCTTCGATTCCATGGTGGGTATCACCCGCATCGACAACTTTGATCTGGCCAACCAGAATCTTGGCATCTCCTTATCCCTCGTACAGTTGGATGCAAACTTTTCATCGTATGCGGTACGCATCCCTACCTTGAGCGCATCGCTTTCCCTTATGAATGGGAAGATGGGGGAGGCGAATGTATCCTTTGACCAGCTTGACGCCAAGGAAGGGCGTTTTGCTCTCATGGTCCCCACCACCACCCTCAGCGCGCGCTGGCAGGATGGCAACCCCTCCTTTGCGTTGGTAACCAGAGCCGGGCATCCCCTGGAATTCTCCTATGGCGGTACAGCCAAAACCCAGATGCGCGATCTTGTCGCAAATGTATGGTATCAGGATTCTGAGCAGGTTCGTGGCCAACTATCCTTGGGATCCATCACGTTTATGCAAGACGATCTCGAGGCCAAGGTGGAAGAGGTCATCTTTGAAGGGGATGCTATCCTGCAGAAGGGAAAGCTATCATCGGTTGAGGCATCCCTCCGTGCAGATGGACAACTGCAGCTGGACAGTGAGCAGATCAATCTTGCCTCAAACCTTGAAGCTCTCGTCTCCTATCAGGTTGACACCGCATCCCTGTCCCTCTCGGTCCTGCTGCCGGATCTTGCCTCCTCATTCACCACGAAGCCGATCTCCTCCCGTTTCAGTTATCAGCAAAACAAGGAAGGGAGTCAATTGCAAGCGGAATTGGCATACCTGTCACAACTCTCCTTCCGAGCAATCTATGATATTCCGCAAACGGGGGAGGGCAGTCTGTACGTCTCTTCACGTTTTGATGGATTTACTCTCTCCATGTTGTCTCCTTTGTTCAGTCGCTATGCACCATTTCTCCAACCCTATTACCAGGACAGCACCAAACTGATCGGAAACCTCTCGTTCCAATCTACCAGCGGGGGTGGTTCCGTGCTTCCTTTCGATGGAAGAGCTGCCATTGACCTGGCCTTGCTCTCTGCAAAGGTCGGCAAACTGGAAGTTGATGCAGGCTTCACCTTCCTCTCCGACATCAAGGCCGATGCAGTGCTGGTGGAGGCAATGACCCTTGCTGTCAATGACTATCGTCTGGTGTTCTCCGGCCAAACTGAGTTGAATCACTGGCTTCCCAGAGGAAGACTTGAACTGTATCGGGTCGAGGATGGACAGCTCTTGGGTTCCACCACCTTCTTCGACCAGCCTCCGGCCAGCTATCGATTCCAGGCAAGCACTCCCTTGGAGCCCAGCTTCCAGATAGAGGGGGTCATCAGCAGAGCATCCAGGGAGTTGCTCAACGCAGAAGGGAGCATCACCCTGTTCTCTTCGCTCTATCCATTCTCCCTTTCGTTCAATACATCCAATCTCCAGTTCATCCTCACCCAGGAAGATCGCCTCAGATTGGCAGGGAATCTGGCACCCCCGATTTCAGCCACACTCTCCGCCAATGGATTTGCACTTCCCAATCGTGGGTTCTTTGCCAACGCCAAGCTCTCAGGAAATCTTGATCTTGACTTCTTCTCACTTCTTGATTTTTCGGTGGAGAGTGATGCCTTGCAACTCTCTGACGTCTCATTCCAAGGTCGTACCTACACGCTGGAAACGCCCGTGAAGGCAACCAACAACTCTCTGCTCATGGAGGATATGCTCCTGATGGATGGGGACAAGACCTTTCTCAGCAGGCTCTCCTACACAGGAAGTGATTTTGTATCACTCTATGCCACCTCACTGTTCACACCCTTCGATGCTTCTTTCGTCCTGAAAGCTGAGGAAGAGGAAAAAATCGCCCTTGCCCTCATGGGTTCGTCCGATCGCTTGTCTGGCACAGCCGCGCTGAGTGCATTGCCCCTTGATCGCTTTGTGCCTGCTTCCAGCGAACTCCTCATTGACCTTACTGCCTTGGGTTACACCGATAGGAAAACCCAATTGGGTTTGGATGGGATGATCACCCTCACCCAAGGCGAGGCTTCCTTTGTTTCCAAATTCAGTGCAGACCCTCAGCAACTTAGGTTCTTCTCCTCACGCTTCAGTCAGCCGGACTTCACCTACACAGGTGATGCATTGCAGATACGCCAAGGAGAAGCGACTTCAACAGGAACCTTCGAACACATCCGGCATCTCTCGTATAAGGATCAGCTCTCAACATTGGGTTACGAGTTGGCCATTGACTTGGGAACCATGCAAAGCATCTTCGAGTTGCCCAAAGCCCTGGAACCCATTCTTGCAGGACAGATGCAAGCCAAGCTCTCTGTGCATGACATCCAGATCTACGGGGAGAAAGGATTCAGCGATGGATCCTATGAGGTGAATCTTGCTGACTCCGTGATCAGGGTGGAAGGGGAGCATCTGGATCTGGACTACGATCTTGCCTCGCAATCATTGGATGTACTGCTCAGGCCCTCCTTCGGCATAGGCTTTGCCGCAAAGGGCTCCTTGGCTCCGGATGATTTCGGCCTGTCCATCTCATCCATCCATTTCCCGCTTGCCTTGATCAATCGCACGTTCCTCAAACCCATCTTCAAATTCCTTGATGGAACCGTCAATGGGGAGCTCATGGTCGGAGGGAGTGCTGAAGCAATCCGACTGTATGGGCAACTGTCCGTCGATTCGTCAAGGATGGAGTTGTTCTGGCTTCCCCAGGACATCATCACCATGAAGAACATGACCGTGACCTTGGATGGGAATCGTGGGGTGAGTCCCCGTGTTCCCTTCTTCTCCACCAACAAGGTCACCGGAAAAACGGTGCAGGGATTTGGGAAGGTGGGCGCCTCCTTCGATGGCCTTCGCCTGGAGAATTATGAGATCCATGCAGAGAGTGGGGATGAGATGCTCTATGTCTGGATTCCGATGCAAGGCTTTGATGCCGATATCCGCACCTATGCAGGCGGAACGTTCAATCTCTTCGGCATAGGGTTCGAGACGTGGCTTGATGGTCAGGTTGTCATCCAGGACACAACCATGAGCCTTGGGATCAAGGATCTCCCGTTCTGGTATGTTGCAAATAATCTTACGACCACCGATTTTGATCTGGTGACCGGAAAGAATGTAACCTTCTTCTATCCCAATACCCCAAACCCCTTCATCAAGGCAACCATCACCGAGAACCAGAAGATCTCGTTCGCGTACGACCATATCACCGATGCATTCCAGATTGACGGAAATTTCAGTTTCCGCAGTGGGGAAATCTACTATTTCCAGAAGAACTTCTTCATTACCGAAGGATCTCTCTCGCTGCACACCGATGCGCTCAGCGGCCAAAGCCAGATTCAGCCCATCATCAACCTGCGCGCAAAACTGACGGATTTTGATACCGAGGGAAATCGTGTGGACATCTTCCTTGTACTGCGCGAATCCAGCCTTACCAATCTGAATCCCCAATTCGAGTCCATCCCCTCCAAGGATGTCAATGAGATCCTGGAAATCCTAGGCCAGTCGATCCTCCCCACTGGTGCCTATGGCCAGGTGAACCTGTACAGCGTGGCAAGCTTGGCTGCAGCTGCCACCGATGTAGCTGAGCGCCTCGGCTATCTGGATGCATCCCAGACAACCCAGCTTACCGAATCCATCCGCATCTCCCTGGGCTTGGACATGTTCAGCCTGCGAAGCAACATCCTGCAAAACATCCTCTTTGATGCACTGCCGGGAAATACCTTGGGAGGCGTGCTCAGTCCACTGGCCAGATATCTGAACAATACCTCCATATTCATGGGCAAATACGTAGGAAGGCAGTTCTTCCTGCAAGCTCTGCTCCATCTCAGTGCCATGGATCGTTCCAAGGTCCAGCGTTCATTCCTCTCGCCAGACCTCTCCCTGGATCTGGAGCTTTCCCTTGACTGGATGAATCCGCTGGGAACAATCTCATTCTTTACCCAACCGAACGAGTTGTCGTTCACCAATATTTTGGATACCATTGGTTTTAGTGTAACCAAACGAATTGTTTTGCGTTAAACAGGTTTATAGGAGACATCATGGATAAGCGTCTAGTCCGAGCATTTGCATGCATCACCCTGATACTTTTTTTCTCTCTCTCAGTTCTCTCTGCCGCTGACTCCGATCCTTGGTACCTGGGAAAACGCATCGCTTCCTTTACCAATTCCGGACTGCAAAATGTCCCTGAAAATACCGTGCTTGACATTCAGTTCAAGTATGTGGGAAAGAATTTTACCGATGAATTGTTCAATGAGCTGCAAGGCGAATTGTATGGTTTGGAATATTTCTCCTACTTTCTTGCAGAGGCCCAGCGCACTGGGGAAGGCGGCAATGACTTACAGATAGCGATGAGCTTCTATGAGTTGCCGTATGTGGAAAGCATTACCGTTGCCGGCAACGAAGGGATCAAGCTCAAGGACATCACGGAAAAACTGACAGCCAAAGAAGGGACGTTCCTGGATGACCAGAACATCGAGCTTTCCAAGATGGCTGTCATCGAGCTGTACAAGGAGAAAGGGTATGCCGATGCGTCCATAGAGAGCGCATATACGGTGGATGAGGCGAAAAACAGCACCATCATCTCCTATACCATCACCGAAGGTCAGCAGAAGAGAATAGGGGAGATTCTTTTTGAAGGAAATCAGAACCTGGGTTCCGACGTTCTGGTCAAGCAACTCGAATCCAAACCGGTGAGTTACTTCAATTCCGGCTACTACAATCCGCTTACCATTGAAACCGACAAGCAGAAGCTGCTCGACTTCTACCAGAGCCGTGGGTATGTTGATGCGCAGGTTACGGATGTCAGAATCGAGGATATCAGCACAGAGGACGACAAGTTTGCAAGACAACGGGTGGTGTTCTCCCTTGAGGAAGGCCAGCAGTGGTTCTTTGGGGGGATAGAGGTGGAAGGCAATACGGTTTTCACCGATGAGCAGTTCCAGAACCTCATTTCCATGAAAGTGGGTTCCGTGCTTGATGTGTCCCGTGTACAGAAGGAAATCACCGCTGTCACCGATCTCTACTGGAACAACGGCTACATCTTCAACCTGATCAGCACCGACATGATTCGCGATGAGGAAACGAAGAGCATCACCTATGTCCTGAATGTGCAGGAGAATCAGCAGGCAGTCATCGAAGATATCAGGATCGAGGGTCTTACCAAGACCAAGAGTTATGTTTTTGAACGCGAGCTCACCTTCGCAAAGGGTGATATTTTCTCCAAGGAAAAACTGATTCGCAGTGCCCAGAACATCTACAACACCCTGATCGTCACCGATGTACAGTTCGATATCCTCAACGGAACCGAGGAAGGGAAGGTCATTCCTGTCTTCACCGTGGTGGAGGGGAACCAGATGGACATCCAGTTCGGTGCCACGTTCGGTGGCAACGTCGATGGATTCCCTGTTTCGGGTTTCCTGCAGTGGTCTGACAAGAACCTGGGAGGCACCGGCAAGGATCTTGCCATCGCCACCAATCTCAGCCCCGATACCCAGACCTTCTCCGTCTCCTTCACTGATGGCTGGTTCAAGGACCGCAGGTGGTCAAATGGCTTTACCTTCACCTTCGAACGCAGCGTAAAGGATTCCACCTTGCAGCGAGGCACCGGAAGTGATTACTACACCGGCCACGATGCGGAAAATCTTGCAGACAATCCGTATCCGTACGGCTACGAGAGCTATGCAAGCTATCTTGCTGCCGACCAGGCACTTCCTTCCAGCCGGTATCTCATGACCTATACCTACTACCGGCTTTCGCTCGGCTACAACACAGGCTATACGTTCATGTTCCGGCCAGGTTCCCTGATCGTAGGCGCGGGTGCGACGGTTGGACTGAACTACGCAGATTATGACAAGAACCTCTATGATCCGTACGAGAAACTCATTCAACGGTACGGCAGCGATTGGCAGTTCAGCAACCGTATCAATCTCTCCTTTGCCTGGGATGGAAGGGACCGGATCCAGAACACCAGCAGGGGTTACTACCTCAGCCAAGGCTTCACCTATGCCGGCGGTATTCTCTTTGGTCTTTCCAACTACATCAAGACCAGCACGAGTGCCAGTGCCTATACGACGCTCTTCACCTTCGATCTTGATGAGAAACCTGCGAATGTGGTGCTGGGCGTCACGTCCAGCATCAGTGCGATGCTGCCCCAATACTATTACAACCAGGATGAAGATGCATGGGGCTGGTACGATGCCAAGATGGGGGCAACGCGCTATGAGATGCTCTACATCGATGGCATGAACACCGCCCGGGGTTTCAACGTTGTCTTCGACCAAGCGCTCCTGTGGGACAACCAGGTGGCCATCACCTGGCCCTTGGCACACAATGTCTTGTCTGCAGAAATCTATGGCAGTGCCACAGCAGTAAGCCCTGTCCTTGATGGGCTTACCATGAGCGACTTGTCCTGGTACTACTCCATGGGTGCAGGGATAAAGCTGAAGGTTCCAGGGTTCCCCTTGGGACTCTATCTGGTCAAGAATGCCAGCTACATCGACAATACCTTTGCATGGGATGGCGGTACCATCTTCAAGGGCAGCAGCGATGACAGCGGTCTGAAGCTGGTGCTTGCCATTACGACAACCTTGTATTGAGTATGGCTGAAGAAGAAAAACTGACCCCCATGATGGTTCAGTACCGTCAGATCAAAGATCAGAACCCGGATAGTGTTCTGTTCTTTCGTCTTGGTGACTTCTATGAGATGTTTGAAGGGGATGCAGTTGAGGTGTCCCGCATCCTCAACCTCACCCTTACCAAGCGAAACAACCAGAAGATGTGTGGTATTCCTTACCATGCTGCAAAGACCTACATCAAACGCTTGCTTGATGCAGGCAAGAAGATTGCCATTTGCGAGCAGACCGAACTGAGCGAGGGCGGAAAGCAACTGGCCAAGCGGGAAGTGGTGCAGGTAGTCACACCGGCAACCGTGGTTGAGGATGATTTCCTCCAATCCGATCGTGACAACTACGTACTCTCCATCTCCTTCCAAAAACAAGGCCTCAGTGTGAGCTATGCCGATATCACCAGCGGTACCTTCCTTTTGCGTTTTGTTGGCAAGGATGACCGCTTTATGCATCTGCTCAGTGTGCTTGAGCAGGTTGGTCCGAGAGAAATTCTGGTCAATGAGGATGATTACTTCCTGTATCAGGATTTCCAGGCGTTGATAGACTCCTCTTCCTGTATGGTGACCAAGTTGCCGCCCTGGCGATTCCGCATCAAGGATGCCTATCCGCTGATGTGTGAGCAGGTAGGTTCCGCGAGTCTGAAAGCCTTTGGGCTGGATGAGCAGGATGTGAGGCTCAGCAGTGCCAGAGCCTTGCTTTGGTACCTCAAAGAGACAGCGAAAACCAGTCTCAGGCAGATAGAGTCCTTTCAGGTGGTCAGTGAGGAGCATCTGCTGAGCATTGATGAGGCAAGCAGGAAAAGCCTCGAGCTCTTGGTCAATCTGCACGACGGCAGTGAAAAATATTCGCTTTTCTCCTCCATCGATGCAAACCTTACCAGCATGGGCAAACGCAAGCTGAAGAACTGGATCGCAAACGCCCTCACCGATGTTGACCAGATCCTTGGCCGGCAGCACTGGGTCACCCTCTTGTACGAGGACCGGGATGAATTGGGTAGGGTGCGTTCACACCTCAAGCAGGTGCTGGATATCCAGCGTCTTACTTCCCGACTGGCAATGGGACGTCATATGAGCAAGGATCTTGTCGGCATTGCCCAGACCATTGTTGCCTTCTTTACGCTCTTTGACGTACGGTATCAGCAACTTTTGCCCGCCGAGCTCAATCAGGATGCACTTCAGGCACTTGTCTCGCTTGCCCAACGGATCAATGACGCGCTGAACAGTGAGTGGCAGGGTGCCTTTGAGGAAGGAAAAGTCATCAGAACCGGATATGACGCGGAATTGGATGAGCTTCGGTCCATCAAGGGCGGCGGGAAGCAACTGCTGGATTCCTATTTGGACCAGGTGCGTCAGGAGACGGGAATCAGCACACTCAAGCTCTCCCAGAACAAGATCCTTGGTCACTATCTGGAAGTCTCGAAAGCACAAGCAGACAAGGTTCCCCCTTCTTTCTACCGGAAGCAGACACTGGTCAATGCAGAGCGCTTCACCAGCGATACCCTGCTGGAGTACGAACAGAAAATTCTCAAAAGCGCCTTCGAGGCGGAAAAACGGGAACGGGCAGTCTATGAAAGCATTGTTGAGCAGACGAAGCAGCTTCAGGCGGAACTGCTGTGCATCAGCACCTTTCTCAGTGACCTGGACTGCCTGCAGGGCCTTGCAAGTGTTGCCATCACCCACCAGTACACCAAACCGGTTTTCACCGATGAGGATGTCCTCTTTGTGGAGGAAGCCAGGCACCCGGTGGTTGAACAGCATATGGATGTCGGTGAGTTTGTGGCCAATGACCTCTCCATCGGCAGCAGCGGCAAGCGTTTTTGCCTGATCACCGGCCCAAACATGGCGGGCAAGTCGACATTCCTCAGGCAAACCGCCCTGATCGTACTTCTGGCACAGATAGGCAGTTATGTGCCTGCCCGATCGGCACGCCTGGGAATCGTGGACAGGCTCTATTGCAGGGTTGGATCTTCTGACAACCTTGCCCGTGGGGAGTCCACCTTCCTGGTTGAGATGCAGGAAGCAGCCCACATCCTGCGTACGGCAAGCAGAAGTTCCTTGGTTATTGTCGATGAGCTGGGAAGGGGAACCAGCACACAGGACGGCATGTCCATTGCCTATGCTGTGATGCAGCAGCTCATGAAAATCGGGAGCAAGACACTGTTTGCAACCCACTATCATGAGCTTGCACGGATTGATACCACCGACCTGCAGTTGCTGACTCTCCAGGTCACTGAGATGGGGAGTGAGATACACTTCCTGCGTAAGGTCATGGAAGGAATTGCAAACAGTTCCTATGGTCTGAACGTTGCCAAAATGGCTGGTGTCGGCAGGGAAGTGCTGAAACAAGCAAGGAATTTCCAGAAGCAACACTTTGCCGATTACGACCTGCAGAACCTGCAGCCTGACCTTTTCAGTGCTGTGGTGGATGAGAGCGGAGTCTACTCCACGATATCCGAACAGGAAGAGGAAGTACTCGATCTCTTGCAATCCTTCAGTCTCGACCAATCCTCACCGGTGGAAGCCTTGTTGTTCCTGAAGAAACTCCAGGAGAAATTGCAAGCAACCTAACCAGCCTCACCTCTTATCCAGTATGTGGTGTGCCAATTGCAAAAAACCCTGTGATACACGTCTATGCAGCGACTGCAAGGCTGCCCTGGCTGGGAGATCCTTCGACCAGTGCTATGAACTGCGTTGTGAGGTGTGCGGGAACCCCATCATGGACCATTGCTATCCTTGTCCCTGGTGTACGGAAGACCTGCTCGCCTATGGTCCCTATGAAGGGGTGTTGGCTTCCTTGGTGTTGCGATACAAGAGTGGAGGAGAACTGTTTCTGGCCTTCTTGCTCGCCGATTTGTTCCAGCACATGATTGTATTCGACGACTCTTCCGTTCTTGTTCCGATACCGGCCTCCTTGGAAGGAAAGCGAAGAAGGGGCTTTGACCAGATGCTTCTGGTTGCGCGTATCCTGTCTGCGAGAACCGGCGCTCATGTCGTGAGACTTTTTACCCACCACACAAAAGGGCGTCATGCACTGCTTTCCAAGAAGGCAAGATTGGTCAAAGCACCACTTCGTGAGAAAGGGGGGGTAAAGTCCAAGGACAGGGGATATCTTGGTGAATGCAAGCACGTGTATGTATTGGATGACATCCACACCACGGGAGCAACCTGTGCCTTCGCAAAGGCTCATCTTGAGCAAACATACCATGCATCAGTGAAGATAGTGGTGTTGTGCAAAGCCTAAAGAGCCCTGCAGTTGACAAAAGTGCAGCAAGTGCGTAGTATGCAAAGCAGGATAGTACTTGATTATTGGGGGATCGCCGACAGGCGTATCCCTTTTTTATGAATTTTTTTAATAGGAATAGTATGTTAGCAACAGGAATTCAAACGACCAGCTTGTTTAGGGAATATGAGGATTTGCTTGCCGCAATGGGTCTGAAATTGGTGGAAATCAATCGTCTCGACAGGGGCAAGACCGTTTCGGTGAGCATTGTCATCCTTGCAAAGGATGCAGAGGTGACTGTGGACCATTGTGCCAAGGTGTACCGCCTCGTGTATCCGAGAATGGAACTTCAGCTCGCAGAACGCGATCTTCAGCTTGAGGTGAGCACCCCTGGATTGCAGCGCAATCTGAAGGATGTGTACGAGTTCTCCCTTTTCGTTGGCAAGCGGGTCCGCGTGTATGACACCGCCAAGGAAGCTTGGTTGAGTGGCATCATACAAGATAGTGACGAGACATCGGTGACCCTTACAGAGGTTTTCATCGAAGATAACAAAGATATGCAAGAGAACATGGTTGTGGAGTTTGCCTCCATCCAAAAGGCAAAGCTCGACTATAGATGGGAGGACAATTCACATGGCAACTGAAATTGGTGACGCTATCCGAAGTATGGTAGCGGAAAAGAACATTTCCGAAGAGCTGGTCATCAGCACCATCGAGGATATACTTCGTGCAGCGTACAAGAGAAAATTCGGTACCGAAGAGAATGCCGTCATAGAGTTCAGCGAGGATTACACCTCAGTCGAGCTCTCCAGTCGTCGTCAAATCGTCGACGATGACAATTGGTACAATGAGGTCACCGAGATTCCTCTCAGTGAAGCCAAGGAAATCCATGAGGAGTGTGAGATCGGTGATGAGTTGCTCATTCCCGTAGATCTCAAGGAGTTCGACCGCATCAGCGTACAGAGCGCAAAGCAGCGGGCCCACCAGAGCTTCAGGGACATCCAGAAGGATACCCTGTACAGTGAGTACAAGGCCAAGGAAGGCCAGCTGATCATCGGTTATTATCGCCGCCAGGTTCAGAATGGCGACATCTATGTGGATATCGGGACGACCGAAGGTCTGCTCCCACGCCGCAACCAATCCAGCAGGGAAAGCTACGGAAACAACGACAAGATCAAATGTTATGTTGAGAAAGTCGAGAAAGCCGAACGCGGCCTGAAGGTCATCCTTTCCCGCACCAGCGGCGAGCTTATCCGCAAGCTCTTCGAGGTTGAGGTTCCTGAAATTGCACAGAACCAGATCGACATCATCAAGATCGTTCGTGAGGCCGGCTACCGCACCAAGGTTGCTGTTGCATCACGCAATGATGACATCGACCCGGTCGGTGCTTGTGTCGGGTTGAAGGGAAATCGAATTCAGACTATCATGAGTGAGATAGAAGGCGAGAAGATTGATATTCTTCGCTATGATCCCAATCCGATCAACTATATCCGCAATGCCCTCAGCCCTGCTCAGGTCAAGGATGTAGTGGTGGTGGACAAGAACATCTACCATGCAGTGGCAATTGTTGAGGACAGCCAACTTTCACTTGCCATCGGAAAGCAGGGATTGAACGTACGGCTTGCGAACAAGCTGGTTGACTGGATGATTGATGTCAAGACCCAGGCACAGTTTGATGAGATGGACATCGCCAAGGAAGCACGGTCCAGGGCAGAAAGCATCTTCCGTGATGAGGAACCGTTCTTTGAAGAAGAGGGTGTTGCACCTGTTGAGCTGCCAAACGAGGAAGTGGCGGTTGCTGCCGAGGAGACGTTTGTTGATGAGGACGAGATTGCCCTCTCCGAACTGCCTTTGGATCAGAATCTGCTCAGCAAGCTTCAGTTCCATGATGTGTATAGTGTCGAGGAGTTCATCAACCTTACGGAAGAGGATCTGGCCAGCTTCAACGATTTGAGCGAGGAAGAGATCATCGCCATCAAGGATACGATCAACGAGTATGTAGATATCGTTGAGGATGAAGTGGAGGGAGAAACCGAGTATGTCTGCCCCAATTGCGGTTCTTCCATCACAGAAGATATGACTGTGTGCCCAAACTGTGGTACAGGTCTGGTATTTGAGGTAGAGTAAAACCATCCAAGAGGAAATAATGACGGAAGAGAATAACAAGCCGAAAGCAACGTTGATCAAGCATGTAGTAGCTCCCACGGAGCACAAGGAAGAGCAGAAGGCGCCTGTGAAGGAACAAGATTCCAAACCCAAGGCCCCCGAGAAACGTCGGGTGGTTGTAGTCAAAAAGAAAGTAGTGGTGGTCAAACCCCAGGTCCAGGTTCGCAATGAAGAGAGCGAAAAGAACACTTCGGAACCGGAGGCAAAGACTTCCACGATAGAGAGTACCAAGGAAGGGGAAAAGGGTAGCACCCATTCCACCAGGCTTGGTGTGCGCAGGAGCCAGCGCTCATCCTCAGACAAGCTTTCAGCTTCGCCGTTGCATAACGGACCGGTAGTCATCAGGCCGACCAATCTTCCGCCTGTTCCGAATCAGGGTCTTACGGTTAAGGACCATGCAGAGCTGCAAAGCCGCGCTCCTGAATCAACACCAGCAACCCAAGGTTCTCCTCAGGGCAGTGGTCCTCGTATTGCAGGAACTGTTGGAGGCAGACCCGCTCCGGGATCCCGTCCTCCGTACCAAGGCAACAGAAGCGGCGGCTATCAAGGTCAGAACAACCGCTATCAGGGGCAGAATCCCGGGTACCAAGGGCAGGGAGGCGGCTATCAGGGCCAAGCTCCCAGAACTGGTGGATACCAGGGGCAGAACCCCAATTACCAAGGCCAAGCTCCCCGCACCGGTGGCTATCAGGGACAGAACCCCAATTACCAGGGCCAAGCTCCCCGCACCGGCGGTTATCAGGGGCAGAACCCCAATTATCAGGGACAGGCTCCCCGCACCGGCGGCTATCAAGGCCGTACACCCAACTATCAGGGTAGACCTGCAGGTGGTGCACCTGGTGCACGACCTGGTGGATTCAGACCCCAAGGTGGGCCCGGTGGTCAGCGTCCTCCGTTCGGTCAGAGACCTGGTGGGGGCAGACCTGCTCCTTCTTCAGGCTCTCAGGAAATGGATTCGCTGAATCAGAGAACTCCCAAGAAAACCTTCACCAAGAGGACCAATGCATCGTACAAAAAGCGCAATGCAGAGGAAGAGAAGGAGTTCCAGATCCAGAGACGCAAGGAACAGGCTGCGGCAAAGCTTGCTTCTGTTCCCAAGTCCATTGACATGATGGAAGTGATCACTGTCAGCGATCTGGCCAAGAAAATGAATTTGAAGGCGAGCGAAATCATCGCCAAGCTCTTCAAGATGGGCATGATGGTAACCATCAACCAGCAGATCGACTACGAAACGGCAGAGATCATCTGCAGTGAGTACAACTGCTCGGTCCATCTTGTATCGCTCTATGACGAGACATTGATCGCCAGCGAGTCCGATGAGGATCAGGAGTTGGTTGACCGCGCTCCGATCGTCACCGTCATGGGTCACGTAGACCATGGTAAGACAAAACTGCTCGATGCAATCCGTTCCACCAAGGTCGCTGAAGGCGAATATGGTGGCATCACCCAGCATATCGGTGCATACAAGGTGAATCTTGATGACAGGGGCGAGGTAGTCTTCCTCGATACCCCGGGTCACGCAGCATTCTCCATGATGCGTGCCCGTGGTGCACAGGTTACGGATATCGTCATCCTTGTCGTTGCCGCCAATGACGGTGTCATGCCGCAGACGAGAGAGGCCATTGACCATGCCCGTGCTGCGAATGTACCCATCATCGTGGCCATCAACAAGTGTGACCTTGCCGAGGCAAAGCCCGAGCGCGTCATGCAGCAACTCTCCGACCTCGGACTCATGCCTGAGGAATGGGGTGGGCAGACCTTGTACTGCCAGATTTCCGCACTCAAGAAGATTGGTATCGACGAACTGTTGGATACGGTACTCTTGCAGGCTGAGATGCTTGAGCTCAAGGCCAATGCAAACTGCAGGGCGGAAGGAAAGATCATCGAAAGCAGAATAGACCAGGGTCGTGGTATTGTGGCTTCGGTACTCATCGAACGCGGTACACTCAAACAGGGCGACTACTACGTTGCAGGCATCTATCCCGGACGTGTACGTGCCATGTTTGACGACAAGGGAAGAAAGATTGAGATTGCTGGTCCCTCCACACCGGTTGAGATCATCGGCTTGAGCGATATTCCGGGTGCGGGCGATCCGTTCCAGGTAACCGAGGATGAAAGACAGGCACGCCAGGTTGGTGCCAAGAGACAGGAACTGGAGAGACTCGGCGACAGCCGCAACGTGAAGAAAGTCACGCTTGACAATCTCTATTCCAAGATCAAGGAAGGAGCCATCCAGGAGTTCAATGTCATCATCAAGGGTGACGTACAAGGTTCTGTCGAAGCCTTGCAAGGCTCCTTGGAGAAACTTTCCACTGATGAGATCCATCTCAATGTCATCCGTGCCAGTGCCGGTGCAATCATCGAAAGTGATGTCACCTTGGCAAGTGCATCTGATGCATTGGTCATCGGATTCAATGTCAGACCGACCCCACGTGCCCAGGCTCTTGCAGATCAGGAGAAAATCGAGATCCGCAAGTACAACATCATCTATGATGTGGTGGATGACATCCGCTTGGCAATGGAAGGCATGCTCAGTCCTGAAGTGCGTGAGATTGAGATCGGAACCGTCGAGGTGCGTGACACCTTCAAGGTGCCCAGAATCGGTACCATTGCAGGTGCCATGGTCACCAAGGGCAAGGTCAAGCGCAATGCTTTGGTCAGGGTCATCCGTGATTCCATCCAGCTCAACAGCCAGATGGTCCGCATTTCGAGCCTGAAGCGTTTCAAGGATGATGCCAAGGAAGTTGCGGAAGGCTTCGAATGTGGTATCGGACTTGAGAATTTCAATGACCTGCGTGTCGGCGATATTCTTGAGATTGTCGATACTGAGGAAGTCGCACGCAAGTTGGAGAGCAACCAAAAGATATGAGTGAATACAGTCAGAAACGTATAGAATCAAAACTCTCTGAGGCGATCAGCACGCTGATCGTCACAGGAGAGATCAAGAACCATCAGGTCAGTACGCTCTGCTCCGTATCACGGGTGGAACTCTCAGTTGACAACTCCTTTGCCACGGTGTTCATTTCCAGTGTACTGGATGATGAATCGCTTGCGAGAAGTGTTGAAGCACTGCAGAAAGCCAGTGCCTTCATCCAGAAGCGGGTAGGGGCGTTCCTGAAGACCAGGAATACTCCCGTGCTGAAGTTCAAGGCTGATATCTCACTCAGGGAAGGATTGAAGATCAATGCCCTGATTGATTCCTTGGTGGAAGATGGGAACTCACGCTAGCATTCTTTTGGTCAACAAGAGAAGCGGGCTTACCAGCTTCTCTTCGCTCAATGCCATCAAGCGTACGGTGGACCCCAAAGTGGGGCACGCTGGTACGCTTGATAAATTTGCGGAGGGCTTGTTGGTTGTGCTCACCGGAAGCATGACCAAGCTCAATGTGCTCTTTTCCACCATGGACAAATCCTATCGTGCCACCATACGGTTCGGCAGCGAGACCGATACATTGGACCCAGAAGGGGAAGTGATTGCACGTGCTGATCTTCCTTCGCTGGAAACCATCAGATCTGCCATCCCTTCCTTTTTGGGAGAGATCATGCAAGCACCGCCTCTCTACAGTGCACTGCATATCCAGGGAAAGCGTGCAAGCGACATTGCCCGCTCCGGCAAACACGTCGAAATGGCGCAGCGACCGATCACGGTGCATGACTTCTCGCTTGTCAGCTACGACGAGGGTGTGCTGGTTGCAGATATCCACGTTTCCAAGGGCACGTACATCCGGTCCTTGGCACGCGATCTGGGTCTTGCCTGCGGCAGCAGAGCATATCTGCAAGCTCTTGAGCGCACCAGCATCGGTCCGTTCTCGCTTGAAGAAAGTGTGTATGCCGATGATGCGGAAGCGCTTCTCGCGTCAATGCACCATACAGACAGCTATCTTGCCCGTGTCCCTTCGGTCAGCATTTTCGAAGTTCCCGATGACCAGCTTTTCCGCCTTGCCAACGGGAGCTTTCCCAATGCATTGCGTGAGGTCCGGTTGAGCGAGCACGAACTGTATGGAGCCTTGTACAGCCGAGATGGTGTACTTAGGGCCGTCGCAGATATGGACAAGCATCAGTTGATAGCTCAGGTTCATCCCTACAAAAGGGGGAGTGAGGAATGAAACGGTACGATTTCATGCATCTGTCAGCACATCCGATGCTTTGGCAGCAACCGATGGTTGTTTCCATTGGCGTCTTTGATGGCATGCACTCTGGGCATCTGAGTATTCTCAATCATGCCATTGGCCTTGCCCGGCAGAACGGGTGGGAGAGCATGGTCATCACGTTTGATGTAAATCCCAAGATGGCCATGCAAAGCCAGCCTTACCACTCACGACTTACCACTGATGCGCAAATGGAGGAAATCCTTGCAAATAGTGGGGTTGATCACTTGGTTGTCATTGACTTTTCTGCTGATTTCAGTAAACTCACAGCTGAGGAGTTCCTAACTTTGGTTTGTGCATTTTGCCAAGTCAAAGCGATGGTTGTCGGTGAGGATTTCCGCTGCGGTGCCCCGGCTTCGAGTGCCGGACCTGTTCAGCTGCAGGAATATCTATCCCGATTGTCACCCGGAAGCTTCGTGGATGTCCCTCCCTTCGTGAGAACGGATGCAGGAGAGATAACCTCAAGCACCTTGGTGCGTAAAAAACTTCTTGAGGGCGCTTTGGAAGAAGTCCAAAGTATGCTCGGCAGACCGTATGAGTTGGATTTGGTGGCTTACCCCTCCAAATTTGTGGATAACGGCCTGCTGTATCGCACCTCTTCCTTCATGCAACTTCTGCCAAAAGCAGGGGAGTATGATGCCCATCTGATTCTTTCGGATGACTGTGAAGTGGCAGTGCTTGCCCGGGTAACCGAGGAAGAATTGCTGATTCTGGCCAAAGACGGAATGTGGGACTGGAAGAATGTGCGTACGAAAAGACTTGGCTTGTATGCCAAGGGGAGTAGTTCATGATCTCTAAGGAACAGAAACAGGAAATCATCGCCAAGTTTGGTGGTGACGAGAAGAACACCGGTTCGACCCAGGCACAGATTGCCTTGCTTACCGCTCGCATCAACGATCTGCAGGTCCACTTCAAGAAGAACCCGAAGGACCACGCTGGTACCAGAGGTTTGCTTCTGATGGTCGGTCAGCGCAGAAGGCTGCTCAAGTACTTGAAGAACAATGATATCAACGCATACCGCGCTCTCATTGCTGAGCTTGGCCTGAGAAAATAACGGTGGTGTTGCATTTGTAAGATTTTATGAATGGCTCCGATGGCTTTTCAGGCCGTTGGAGCTATTTTTCATTATCAATATAGTGTATAAAGAACTAAGAAAGAACGAAGAAAGGAAAAGAAAATGGAAGTAAAGAAAGTTTCCGTACGGATCGGCGAATCCGACCTGGTGTTCGAAACCGGGAAAATCGCCAAGCAAACCAACGGTACCGTGTACGCCCATTATGAGGGAAGTGCGGTCATAGCCACTGTTTGCTGCGGCAAAGAGCCCAACGAAGCTCTGGATTATGTCCCCCTCAGTGTTGAATATAATGAGAAATACTATGCTGCCGGCAAAATTCCCGGCGGGTTTCTCAAAAGAGAGTCCCGCCCCAAGGATAAGGAAATTCTGGTAAGCCGCCTGATTGACCGCCCGATGCGCCCGTTGTTTGACAAAGCCTTCGGCCGTGAGATCCAGGTTGTTCCCACCGTAGTCTCCTCTGACATGAACAATACCCCTGATATCATCGCCATCAATGCAGCCAGTGCTGCAGTCACGATCAGCGACATCCCCTTCAATGGCCCGATTGCCGCCGTTCGTGTCTCCATGGTTGATGGCACGTATGTGGTCAACCCGACCTTCAGCCAGATCGAGCGCTCCACCCTGGATATTGTTGTTGCGGGTACCCGTGATGGCATCACGATGGTTGAAGGTGGTGCAAAGGAAGTGAGTGAGGAGGCAATGCTTGACGCAATCGCCACCGCCCAGCCCTTCATCACCAAACTTTGTGACGCTCAGATTGAGCTGCGCAAGCTTGCAGGAAAAGAGAAGCTTCCCATCATCAAGAGCACGGTTGATCTCTCCTGGCTTGAGCCTGTGCGCGAGTATGCCCATCCCCTGATCAAGGAAGCTTCCTTCGTCAAGGGCAAGATGGAGCGGTATGCTGCACTTGCAAAGGTGCAGGGCGAGATTCGTGAGAAGTTCGCCGCACTGCTTGAGGAAGACCCGAAGCGTGATGGACAGCTCTCCTCCCTGTTTGAGGATTTGGAGTACGAAATCCTTCGTGCATCAATCCTGAACGACGGAAAGAGAACCGATGGAAGAAACGTAGACCAGATCAGACCGATCACCTGCGAAGTAGGCTTGCTGCCCAGGACGCATGGGTCCGCACTCTTCACCCGCGGTGAGACGCAGAGCCTTGCAGTCACCACTCTCGGTACTGCCAGCGACGAGCAGATGTTTGACACCATTGACGGTGAGAAGACCTTCAGCTCGTTCATGCTCCACTACAACTTCCCTCCGTACAGCGTCGGTGAAACCGGCCGTCTCTCAACCGGACGCCGTGAGATTGGTCACGGACATCTTGCCCAGAGGGCACTCGAAGCGATCATTCCTTCCAAGGAGTCCTTCCCGTACACCGTACGTGTGGTCAGTGAGATCATGGAATCGAACGGCAGTTCCTCCATGGCTTCTGTCTGCGGCGGTTGTCTCTCCCTCATGGATGCAGGTGTTCCCATCAAGAAGATGGTAGCTGGTATCGCCATGGGTCTGATCACCGAAGGTGCCGATTACTCCAAATATGTGGTTCTCAGCGATATCCTCGGCGAGGAAGACCACCTCGGCGACATGGACTTCAAGGTGACCGGCAGCCGCGATGGCATCACCGCTTTCCAGATGGACATCAAGATTGCGGGCGTTACTCCCGAGATCATGAAGAAGGCTCTTGAGCAGGCCAAGCAGGGCAGAATGCACATTCTCGGCATCATGGAGCAGTCTCTGGATGCTCCCAGGACCGAGATCAGCGAGTATGCTCCGAAGATTCTCACCATGAAAGTGGATGAGGAGAAGATTGGTGCTGTCATCGGAACCGGTGGCAAGACGATCAAGGCAATCGCCAGCCAGAGCGGTGCGGAAGTCAACATTGCCGACGATGGTACGGTTACCATCTACGGCAGGAACAATGCATCCGCCCAGCTTGCCAAGGATCTGGTCAAGTCCATCGTGGAAGAGCCCGAAGTCGGACGCATCTACGAAGGAACCGTCAAGCGCATCATGGATTTCGGTGCCTTCATCGAGATTCTTCCCGGCAAGGAAGGCCTCTGCCACATCTCCAAGTTGGCAAAGACCCGTGTCCAGAATGTTGAGGATGTACTGAAGGTAGGACAGGTTGTTCCGGTAAAACTCATTGAGATTGACCGGCAGAATCGCCTGAACCTCAGCTATATCGATGCCCTTGAATCCAAGTAACGATGACCAGCGCATCAATACCTGTACATGTTTTGAAACTGAGACCGGAGGCTGTGCTTCCGGTCTACAGTACACGGGAGAGTGCTGGTGCAGATCTTTGCGCCTGCCTCGATGAGGACTTGGTCATTGAGCCTTCACTGTATGCAAAGATCCCTACCGGATTGAGCATACAGTTGCCGCAAGGATATGAGGCACAGGTTCGCCCCAGAAGCGGCCTTGCCGCAAAATTCGGCTTGACGGTGCTCAACAGCCCGGGAACCATCGATGCTGACTATCGAGGTGAAGTGGCAGTGCTTCTGATCAATCTTGGGAAGGAGAGGGTTGTCATTCATCATGGCGACAGGATCGCCCAAGTTGTGGTGGCACCGTGTGCGCAAGCCTCCTTTCTCGAAGCATCGTTTCTTGATGCCACAGAGCGGGGAAGCGGAGGATTCGGTTCTACAGGAGTGTAGTTTTGGCTTCATCCGCGCGATTTCGCCTAGTATACAGCCACGTAGGAAGAGAGTATCTGCTCTCTTTCGTCGTGGCGTTCTTTTTTTTCTTCTTCATCTTTTTCATCAACCAGATTCTGCTCATTGCCCAACGCATTTTGCTCAAGCAAGTTGACTACCTGTCCGTCTTGCAGTTGGTGCTGCTCTCCATTCCCCAGTTCTTGCTTTACACCTTCCCCTTCAGCTCGCTTACCGCATCCAGCATGGTCATCGGAGACCTTTCGGGAAACAATGAGATCCTGGCCATCCGAAGCAGCGGCATCTCCCTCAAGCACGTCTTCTTTCCCATCATCATCATCTCCCTGGTCTTCTCGTTCCTGACGTTCATCACAGCCGACAAGGCGCTCCCCTGGAGTACCAAAAAATATCGTGAGCTGTACACGGAACTCATGCGCGACCTTCCCACCTTGGAACTGGTGAGCAACAGCACCAATACCATTGCCGATATGGTCATGGTAAACAAATTGGTTGAGGGCAATACGGTCCATGACGTCCTGCTCTTTGACACCGCCAAGCCAAGGGAAGGGCAACTGCTCTCCGCCCCCACTGCGGTGGTCAGCCTCTATGACCTGAACGCCTTCATCTATCAGCTGGATTTGCAGAATCCCCTGATTCTCAAAAGTGAGAGCGGACAGCAATGGGCTCTCTCCGAAGCAGAACAGGCACAATTCTTCCTCAATTTTTCCGGTCAGATAGCCTCACTGGCCTCTGCACTTCCCAGCCAGCTTTCCATCAGGGAACTAAGAGCGAACATTGCAAGTCACAAGACCGCATACGAGCAAGAAAAGCTGCAACACGAACAACGCATCAAGGACCTCGCCCTGGAACTGGCAACCTTGCAGGAAAAACCAGTGGAAAGCCAGCTTGAGGATCTCACCACCATAGAGCGCCTGCAAACCGAGTTGAGGCGCTTGGAGGAACGGGAACCGATCAACTTCTACTACCAGTACTACAGGGCTGAACTGCACAAGAAGTTTGCACTCTCCAGCGCCTGCTTCATGCTGGTGTTTCTTACGTTCTCCCTCTCATTCTTCCGCGTCAAGCACGGCAGGCTCATTGGGTTCGGCCTCTCGATGCTGGTGGCGGTGTTCTACTGGTATCTGCTTTTCTTTGCCCAGATGCAGATTTTCTCCATCTCCTTCTCCCCAGCCCTTCTCATCTGGGCTCCCAACCTGATCCTGTTTTCCTGTGGTCTCTTGCTTCTGTTGCATGCGAGGCGTCTATGAAGGTATTCGACCGATACATCATCCATTCCGTCACGTTTGTCGCTTGCATGGCCCTCATCCTGTGCACGCTCATGCTCGTCAGTGTCGATCTGTTCGCAAACCTCGACTCCTACCTGACAGGCGAGGTTCCCGCTCTCACCATCGCAAAGATAACCCTGCTTGGTGTTCCTGAGTCCATTCTCTTCGCATTGGGCCCGTCCTTGCTTTTCAGCGCCTCATTTTTCCTTTCCCAAGTACAGGCCAACAACGAGCTGATCTGCTTGCTGGGAAGCGGGCTCAGCTACAGAAGGCTTGTGACGCCGATTCTCATCCTGGGTTTGGTTCTCTCAGCCGGGCAATTCGTTTTCAGCGAATATGTCCACATTCCTGCTTCCCAGCTTCGCGAGCGTTCGCGCGACGAGCTCTTTGGTTTGAGAAGCACCTATGACAACCGAAACATCACACTTACCGATCCAGGAAGATCTTATGTTGTGCATGCCAAGCAATACAGGGATGAGGAGAGCCGACTTACCCAAGTCATGCTTGTGTTTCTTGATGAAGAAGGAACCCTGACCGGTCGTCTTGATGCTGCCTTTGCCTATTGGGAAGAAGAGAAGGGAATCTGGAGGCTTGAGCGCGTGCGCAAGCAAAGCATACCCTCTGGGGAGTTTGCCGTTTCCACAACAGAATATCAGACATTGTATGTTGAAGAGTTCACCCTCGAGCCTGCATACTTTCGGAATCTCTCCAGTGATATCAAGACCATGGAACTGTCGGCAGCACTGCGGTACCTCAAGCGAATCGAACAATTGGATCCCTTGCGTCATCCAGGGCTAGCAACAGACCTTGCCCAACGGCTCTTGGGAAATCTGAGTCCCTTGGTGTTGCTCTTCATTGCGTGCACCATCAGCTACCGATACAAGAAAAACATCCTGCTGTTCAGCATCATCACCAGCCTCGGCATTGCGGTCATCTACTATGTCGTGCAAATGGTGACGCTCATTATGGCCAGGCAGGGCGTCATCGGCTCCGTGTGGGGTATGGTAATCCCGATGATTGTGATAGTATGCATAGCACTGGCAGAACGAGCTGCCGTCAGATAGGGGTAAGCATGCACATATTCAAGCAGTTACATCAGGATACCACCAGCAAGGCCCGCCTTGGCCTGCTCAACCTCGGCCATGGGGAAGTGGAAACACCGGTGTTCATGCCGGTCGGCACCAATGGTACGGTGAAAGGAATGTTCCATGAGGATGTTCGCAAGATCGGGTACAAGCTGATACTGGGAAACACGTATCATCTCTATCTTCGCCCGGGCCTTGAAGTCCTTGACCAATTCGGAGGTTTGCATGCCTTCTCAAACTGGGATGGCAATCTCCTTACCGACAGTGGTGGGTTTCAGGTGTTCAGCCTCAGCGGACTGCGCAAGATAGGGGAGAAGGGAGTAACCTTCCAGAGCCATATCGATGGATCGAAGCATATCTTCACTCCCGAGAGTGTCGTCGACACCCAAAAGGTGATCGGCAGCGATATCGCCATGTGCCTCGATGTCTGCACCCCTCCCCAAATCGATCATCGCGCTGCACTTGAGGCAATGAACATCACCCATAGTTGGGCCAAGAGGGCCTTGGAACACCGCACCAATCTTGGCGAATCATTCAGGGGAAATCTCTTTGGTATCGTACAAGGCAATTTCTACGAGGATTTGCGCAAACAAAGTGCTGAGTTCTTCAACGAGATGGATTTCCCCGGTATTGCCATCGGCGGACTTTCGGTAGGGGAGACCAGCGAGCAGTTCACTCACTTCTTGCAGTACACTGCTGATTTGGTGACCAAAGATAAGCCACGCTATGTGATGGGAATCGGAAGTCCCGATTACATCCTCGAGGCTGTGGAAAACGGCATCGACATGTTCGACTGTGTGCTCGCCACCAGGATGGCCCGCAATGGGGCGGTCTTTACGGATGATGGGGTGGTAACCCTGAAGAAAGCTATCCATAAATTCGATCATGGTCCCATCGAGGAAGGTTGCACTTGCAGAGCCTGCACCCAGTACAGCAGGGCATATATGCATCATATGGTGAAGACCGGGGAGATGCTCGGAGGCATGCTTGCAACCGAACACAATCTCACCTACTTCTATCGCTTGATGGAAAAAGTTCGACTGGCGATCAGGGAGAACCGGTTTGCCTCCTTCAAGAGGGATTACCTTGCACGATTCTACGGAAAGTAAGGGTTCGGCAAGAAGCAGTCTCGTCATCATGATCTGCACGCTGCTCAGCCGCCTGCTGGGCATCGTGAAAGCGCGCGTACTCGGCTCCGTCTTCGGAGCCGGGGCTGTGGCTGATGTCATCAACTTCACCTTCAACATTCCCAACAATTTCCGCAAGCTTTTTGCGGAAGGAGCGGTCAACTCTGCTTTGATTCCCGCGTTCTCTTCTCTTATCGCCCTCGATGACAAGAAGCGTTCACTGAGATTGTTCAGCCTTCTGTGTACCTACCAGACCCTTTTGCTCATCCCGTTGGTTGTTGTCTCCTATGTGTTCGCAGAACCACTGATACGCTTTCTCAGTGACTTCGACAGCCAGCAAATTGAGCTGGGAGCCAAGTTGCTTCCCTTCTTCATGGTCTATCTGGCAACCATCAGTTTGGCGGCTACGTTCAACGGGGTACTGCAATCCCATGCGAATTTTCTGCATGCCTACCTATCTCCCTTGCTTTTTTCCCTTGCCGTCATCTTTGGGGTCACCCATCTTTCCGATTCGCTCGGGCCGATGAGCATGGCATACTCCGTGCTTGGAGGAGGTCTCCTGCAGGGAAGCTACTCCTACCTGATGGTCCGTCGCTATGGCTATCGGTTGCATATCGCTCTCAAAACAGCAGACACACCGTTCAGGCCAGTGGTGAAAGCCTGGTCCCTGGTTACGCTGGGCATGGGCATGCAAATTGTCACCCAATTGGTCAGCTTTCTCTTTGCCTCAAGCTTGGAGAAGGGGAGTGTGACAGCCTTCTCCAATGCAACCATTTTTTATCAGACGCCCTATGGTATCTTTTTCAATGCCATCAGTGCCGTGAGCCTTCCCTTGATGAGCCGTGCATATGTGCTCAAGCACACGGAAAAGCTCAATCACTATACCCGTTCCTCCCTGGTCAATCTCACAGCCTTGCTGCTTCCGAGCACCATCATCCTGTTTTTTCTCAGCAACGAGAGTGTGAGTGTGGTATTGCAGACAGGGAGGTTCACCCTTGCCGATGCCAATCTTACCGCCTTTGTGCTCAGGCCGTATCTGCTGTTCATGCTTACCGCAGCCTGGTATGGGATGTACCTCAGGCTTGGATACAGTGCAAACCGGCATTCACTGATGACGAAGATTACCCTGGTGCAGAACCTGCTGGATATTGCCTTGATGTATCTGTTCATCTCAATGGGGTGGGGCATCATCTCGCTTCCCATTGCCAATGGGCTTTCCTACCTGGTGGGCTTGCTGATCGCATGCATCGTGTTGAGAGACCTCTATCGGGTGCACTCCGACCGTCTTCTGTTCAAGGAACTGTTGCGAATTCTTCTGGCAAATCTTCCTGTACTTGCAGCTGGCTTGTTGTACGCATCCTTCGCCCCCACCTGGCACCACCAAGGCTCGACGCTTGCCTCGTTCCTGCTGCTCGCACTTTTCGGCCTTGCCGGCTGTACATTGGTACTCATTTCCTACCAGGTTGCACACATACCGTTGCTTGAGCTACTCCGTTCCAAGAAGCAGCAACGCAACCTGTAGCCCGACAGCCTCATCCAGCTTGACCGAGAGCCTGTCGTAGGTGACCAGACCATTCAGTTCCTGCTCCACGTCGCTCAGCTGCGTATACACCGAAGCAGAGAGTCCGGCCTTCTTGGCCGGATACACCTGGGATTGATAGAGAGAGAAGAAGGCTTCATTGAACTGGTACCTGTCAGCAAAGGTACGATAACCGAATATGCGGCTTTGCTCGTCATGCCCGAGTTCCCGGTAGACGTATCCACCGAACTCTGAGAGCACAACCGCCCTGCCATTTGCATCCTCCTTGAAGGAATACTCTTTGAAGTAGACATGTTGGGAAAGCACATCCCCATTCCTGCGATCATACCAGCCGCTGGTGGCATCGATGGTTCGGCTTTGGTCAAGGGAACGGACACGATCGAGCATGCGCTGGGTATCAAACTGGCCCCAACCCTCATTGAAGATGACCCACATGGCTAGGGAAGGGACATTGAACAGATGGCTGATCATGGCTGCAAGCTCTGTCTCGAAGTCAGATCGGTAGAATGCATCCTGGCTGCCGAGGCAGGCTCGCAGGCTGTCCGTTACGGAAAAGAACGGAACCAGCAAGGGGCCGCTCATGAACGGTTGGATGGGTTTCCGGCCTCCACTCACCATATCCTGCCAGATAAGAAGGCCCAAGCGATCACAATGGTGGTACCACCTTCGGCTCTCGACCTTCACATGCTTTCGTATCATATTGAAACCAAGCTTCTTCACCAGCAACAAGTCGTCGATGATGGCTTGGTCTGACGGAGCGGTCATGAGACTGAAAGGCCAGTACCCTTGGTCCAGAATGCCATGGTGGTAGTATCGCTTTCCATTGAGGGTGAGATACCCGTCCTGCACGCCGAAGGATCTGAGCCCAACATAACTGGAGATTTCATCGCTTTTGTAGTGAACAGTGAACGGGTAGAGATAAGGATCTTCGGGCGTCCAAAGATGTGGCTCTTCCACCTGACAGCAAATCCGTTGGTTGCTTTTTCCTCTTACTTGTTTCTGTCCTTCGAGGTAGTCGATGACCACCTCATCGACATCCCCCTCACACTCAAGTTCGATATGCCAGCAGCGTTGCTGGGCATTGGGCCTGATCACGATGGTTCGTATGTATGAGGAGGGAACCTCCTCAAGCCAAACCGTTTGCCAGATGCCGCTCTGTGCCGTATAGAAGATGCCTTTTGCATGCAGTGACTGTTTGCCCCGGATGATGGGAAGCGTGTCGTTCGGGTCGGTCACCTGCACGATGAGCTCGTTCTCAAGCTCGAGCACATCGGTGATATCAAACGAGAAGGGAAGGTATCCCCCCCGGTGCCTGCCGACCTCTTTTGCATTGCACCAGACGATGCACTGGTGGTCCACCGCTTCAAAATGGAGCAACAACCTCCTGTCAGCTCCCAATGCGGGGTACGGGAATGTTCTGCGATAGGTGAGGGTATCCTCCGGATTGACTCGTCTCTCACACCCGCCAAGGGAACTCTCAACAGCGAAGGGGACAAGAATGGAGTAGGGGTAGAAGTCGGGCATCTGGGGTGAAGCGGATATTTGCAATTCCCAGATACCATTCAGACATACATACGTGTCTCGTACCATCTGCGGGCGTGGATATTCTTCCAGAACATGAGCTGAGTCGACAGGATAACGATTTACCATGGTTGTATCCTATCACAGGCTGGGAAAATGGCAAACAAAACCCCCGACCGATGAGGAAGGGGGTTATTGTTGTGCTAGAACTCCAGGACTGAGATATCCTTGACCGTGAAGTCATACATCTGCTCATTCAGGGTGAAGGTGAATTTCTCACCCACCTCATGGTTGAGCAGAGCCCTTCCGAACGGAGCCGAAAGGTTGATGACATTCTCATTGGGGTTGGATTCCCACGGGCCCATGATGGTGTATACCACCTCTTCGCCCTTGAGGTTGTCCAACAAGGTCACCTTCGTACCAAATCCGATCTTGGAAGGATCGACCTTGTCACGGGTTATGACCGTAGCTCGATCGACTTCCTCACTGAGACGTCTGAGCGTGTTGTTCAGCAAGCTCTGCTTCTCTTTGCCGTACTTGTACTCGCTGTTCTCCCTCAAGTCGCCCATTTCCCGGGCAGTGCCGATTTCGCGGGCAACCTCGGGAAGATCGACATGCTGGATTCTCTCCATCTCCTTCTTCTTTGCCTCAAGGGATGCAAGTGTGCAGAAAAGACCGGTGGGAATCACAGACTCCTTGTCGATCGGTTGCACCTCATCAAAGAATCGGAACGAAGGGAACTTTACACTGATGGCATGCTTGATCTCGATTTTCCTTCCTCCAGGGAGGTCAAAAACATTCGCTACCAAGCTGTAGATCTTCTGTGCATGCTCCTCTGTGCCTTCCTCGATGTAGTTGAGGACTGCTTTCTCATCAAAGAGGAGGCCCATCAGAATTTTGGCATTCTTACGGTTTTCCTGCACGTCCTTGCGGCTGTCAATGCAACGGTTGATGTAGTCCAACAGCTGAAGTTCCGTGAAAAGGAGCTGCTCAGCATTGATGCCCGCTTTTGTCCAGAGCTTTGGTTCACCATTCCTCAACAGATAGATGAGGGTGGTGCTTCGCTCCTTGAAGTTTTCCACCGCATCGCGATAGACCTTCACAAAATCATTCATCTTCTTGTTTGAGCGGAAGATGTCAGGAATATAGCCGGTAAGGTACGAATGGAAGAGCTGTGCCAAGACCTTCGTCCAGTTGGGGATTTCCTCAACCACATGGTCGATGAAGCTTTTCTTGAGCTCAGGATCTCGGATAGCTGCAAAAACGTCCTCAATACTCTCTGCACGTTCGTAGAGCATGGAGAAAGTAAGGCTCTCAGGACGGTTGATGAAATTCATGTTCTGCTTCTTCACCAGGTCCTCAAGCAACAAGAAAGAACTGAAGGTGGTATCACCAGCGACAACGATTGGTTTGAATGCACCATTCTCCTCGAGGAACATGTCACTGAAGTACTTGACCATCTCAAAGAAGAAGTCGCTTTCCACGTCTCCCTTGGCATTCAGGAAGTCTCTCAGGCTTCTGATCTTGTCATAGAAGTCTTTCTCGCTGCGGAAGACAGAGAGCTGTTTCTCCTCATAGCTGACCGGAGTTGAGCGCAAAAGGTAGGTATCGGTCTCATTCTGGGAGAGATCGAAGAGGGGATTGGTCATCAACTCTTTCTTTGCCTGGTTGAGCCAGGGCGTCCACTCCTTGACATCAAGGATGGAGGGAACCAACTCGTTCTTCAGCTCTTTCAGGCTGATCTTGCCACCGTAGCTGGACATAAGCGTCTTGAGCGTCCAGCTGACATCCTCAAGCACCTTTGCATTGAGCTTCTCGCGGCTCAAGGCACTCTTGAGCACCCAGATGTGGCTCTTGGCAAGGGCTTGCAAACTCTTGAAAGCCATGGCGGTGGAAAGGCGTGCGCCTTCTTTTGTACCCTGGCCGGCAAAGTCTACAATGACATCATTCTCATCGATGGACCGAATGCGCCCAATGCGGTTGGTGCTGTTCTGGAATACAAATGTTCCCTTGTCAAAGGCAATATTGGTCTCAAAATCCTCGATGCTGTGCAGGATGTCACGGTTGATGTTGCTCGTCAGCGCACTGGAATCGAGGCAGCTTTTCAGCCTACTGTGGTTCTTGTATTTGGTCCGATAGCTTCTGATGAGGTTTTCGCGCGCAAAGGAGTCCTCACGATCGAGACTGAGCATCTTCTTCTGTGCCTCAATCTGGAGGTCGATGTTTTCCTTGTTCGCAAGCTCGAGATCGCGCAGCAATGCAATGGCAGTGCTTCTGCTCACATTGCCCACCTGATCTGCGACGGACATGAAATACCCGAAGTTTTCCAGCTCGATCTCAAGCAGGGCGGAGAACAGGGAGCGCACCGAGGAAACATCCTTGCGCTTGATCAGACGATGGATGGCTTTCTTGTAGTAAGCCCCTGCCTTTTCCTTGTTTCCTTTCTGCAGCGTGCGCACGGCAAGCTGACGGACAATTTCGACTTCATCGTAATCGACCTTCACCAAGCGTTCCCACAACACATATTTCTCTTCTTCCTTGCCTGTCTGCTCATAACAATCTGCGAGCAATCGCAATGCATGCTTGTTCTCACTCTTGGAAAGAACTTTCTGGCACAGCAGCTCAACGATGTTCCATTTCTTGTTGTCAATGAACATCTCGATCAGATTGAGCAACTGCAAATAGTCATCAGCTCCCCTGCGTTCCAACTGAATGGAACCGCTGATGTACATGGCTATGATACTGTTGCGCTCCTTCTCGGACAGGTGCTTGTCACACAAGGCTTTTGCCTCTGTCTTCTGTTCTTCATCGAGCGTAGAGAGCTGGGCATCCAGCCCTTGGAAACTGGTAACCGTATAGGTGTTGACGGTTGTTCTTGTCCATTGCTCTTCTTTCAGTAAGTTCTCAATCTCCTGGAATCCCATGGCTTCCTCCAAACATATTTGTCCATTTCTCAGACGTAAAAGAAACCGGGCAGACCGGGTCAAAGTCTGCTCGGGTTTGTCATTTCTCTCAGTTTTACCTACTATACCATGAATTGCACAAACGAGCAATTGATTTTCCGAAAGCACCTTAAACATATTAACAAATATATAGTATTACAAAGGAAGAGGACGTTGCAAAACGTCTTGCTACCTGCTATAAATGGGGTATGGAACATTCATCATTGATTATAGCCCCAAGCATGCTTTCTGCTGATTTTTCGCGGACTGCTGAGGAAGTGGCCTCCATCAAAAGCAGTGGTGCAGATTGGGTGCACCTTGATGTCATGGACGGCATGTTTGTACCGAACATCACCTTCGGTCCAAAATTCATCAAGGACCTTCGGCAACATACCGACCTGGTCTTTGACACCCATCTGATGATCGAGCAACCGGAACGGTATATCCAGCTCTTCGCCGATAGCGGGAGTGATTACATTACGGTACATGGGGAAGCCACCCGTCACGTCCACCGTGCTTTGCAGATGATCAAGGCAAGTGGTTGCAAGGCAGGCATTTCCCTCGTTCCCTCGACCCCTGTATGTGCCATTGAGCCTATCCTTGATATGGTCGATCTCATTCTGGTCATGACCGTAAACCCAGGTTTTGGCGGACAAGCACTGATACCTTCCACCTTGGAGAAAGTCACCAGGCTTGCAGAGATCCGTGAGGAAAAGGGATATGCATATCTGGTCAGTGTCGATGGTGGGGTCAACCTGTCCACGGTCAACACAATCACTGCGGCAAAGGCTGACGTTGCCGTATGCGGGAATGCCTTCTTCACCGCTGCTGACAGAAAGATGTTCGTACAGCAGATGAAGGGCCTATGAAGGCGGTAATCCAGCGGGTCAGGAATGCACAGGTATCTGTAGACTCGGAAGTGGTGGGCCGCATTGGTTTCGGCCTGCTCATCTATCTTGGTGTACAGAAAGGTGATACGCTTGAACAGCTGGAATGGTTGTGTGCAAAAATTGCGAAGTTTCGCATCTTCAGCGATGAGAAGGGTAAGATGAACCTCTCTGCAAAGGATGTGGGCGCTTCGCTGTTGGTGGTCAGCCAATTCACGTTGGTTGCCAATCTTTCCAAAGGAAACCGTCCTTCCTATGATTCGGCAGCTGATCCGAAAGAGGCCGAAGCATTGTATGAAAAATGCCTTGGTCTGTTCAAAGCGGACGGCTTTTTGGTGCAAAGCGGCATGTTTGGAGCACATATGGATGTAACGTATACCAATGACGGTCCTGTTACGTTCATTCTTGAATCGTGATTCTGAAGCAAAGATTGCCCTCTTTTCACTTAGTGGGCAAGACAGAGAAAGCCTGAGGAGCAACATATGGCAAAGAGTAAAGAAACATCATTCCCTACCGATCTGGCCCACAAGAGGGAGGCTTTGGAAGCCACCAGGCTGCAGATTGACAAACAGTTCGGAAAGGGATCGCTGATGAAGCTTGGGGACAACGAGGACTCAATGGACATCGGATACATCTCTTCCGGTTCCCTGTTGCTTGATGAGGCGCTCGGCATCGGCGGTTATCCAAGAGGCAGGGTCATTGAGATTTATGGGCCGGAAAGCAGCGGCAAGACCACGCTTGCTTTGCATGCCATTGCCGAGAGCCAGAAGATGGGGGGCATTGCCGCTTTCATTGATGCAGAGCATGCAATGGATCCATCCTATGCAAAGAAGCTCGGGGTCAACATCGATGAACTGTGGATCAGCCAGCCGGACAGCGGGGAACAGGCGCTCGAGATTGCCGAGTCACTTGTGCGAAGTGGTGCAGTGGATATCATCGTGGTTGACTCCGTGGCAGCCCTTACCCCACAGGCGGAAATCGATGGTGACATGGGAGACAGCCATATGGGTCTGCAGGCTCGTCTGATGAGCCAAGCCCTGCGCAAACTCACCGGCCTTTTGTCCAAGAGCAATACCACCATCATTTTCATCAACCAGATCCGTATGAAGATCGGGGTCATGTTTGGGAATCCTGAGACCACGACCGGCGGCAATGCATTGAAGTTCTATGCTTCCGTCCGTATCGAGGTCAGGAAGATCGAATCGCTGAGCAGGGGAGCGGATGACATCATCGGAAACCGCATCAGGATCAAGGTCGTGAAGAACAAGGTTTCCCCACCGTTCAAGAAAGTTGAGCTCGACCTCATGTTTGGAGAGGGCATCAGCTACATCTCCAGTGTGCTCGATGCGGCACTCAAGTACGAGATGCTGGAAAAGAGCGGGTCATGGTACTCCTACAACGGGGAGAAGATCGGGCAGGGCAGGGATAAGACCTTGGACTTCCTGAAGGACAACCCCGACATCGTTGCCGATCTTGATGTCAGGCTTCGGGCGCAGATGTTTCCCAAGAAGGTGAAGGAAAGCAAGGCTGAGAAGCCTGAAACTGAGAAACTGTAAGCAGAAAGCGGGCAAGAGCCCGCTTTCTTGTCATCCGGGCCAAGCTTGGCTATACTCACGCTAGGGGTGTGGTGTGCAAGAGATGGAAAGAACAGACGAGCTGGAGCGCGATGGAAAAACGTTCCATACTCCCATTTTCGAGGGTCCTTTGGATCTCTTGCTCTTTCTCATCCAAAAATCCGAAGTCAACATCTATGACATTCCCATCGGGGAAATCACCGAGCAGTTTCTCTCCTACCTCAAGGATGCACAGGCAGTTGTCCAACTCGGGGATCTCACCCAGTTCTACAAGATGGCAGCCGACTTATTGTACATCAAGAGCCGGATGCTGCTCCCGGTAGACCTTGAGTTCGATGAGGAGTACCAGGATCCCCGCCAGGAGCTGGTGGAACGGTTGCTTGAGTATCAGAAATTCCGAAAGTATACCGAATTGCTCACCAACACCAATACCGGAGGAGAGTTGTTCATCAGCCGCAAGAGCTCACAGTTCCGTCTTCCTTTCGGGGATGAGGAGCTTTTTGGGGATGTTTCGCTTTCCGATCTTCTCTCCACCTTTACCCGGCTGATGACCACCATCACTCCGAACAAGGTGTTCAACGTCTATGAGTCCGTTACGGTCAACGAGAAGATTGCCCTGATGCAGGAGTTGTTTGAGACCTGTGAATACTTCACCATCGAGCAGCTGATCATTCATTTGGACAACGCACTCCACATCATTTGCTCCTTCATGGCAATCCTTGATGCCTGCAAGCTTAGGATGATCCTGCTGGTGCAGGAGAAACCGTTTGCTCCCATTCTCATTCGCAAGCGGGCAGGGTCGTTTGAAGAGGACTTTGACGAGGTGTTTGATGAGGATCTTGAGGAGGAAGAGTCATTTCTTTCCCCAATTTCCATCAGCGAAGATGAGGAAGCACGCTTTTTTGCAGAAGATTCTTTGCAAGATGCAGATTCATCAGTCACAACTGCTGACGACGGTCGGGTTTTTCTGTATGATGATGAGAGTGAGGTTGAGCAGATCAACCTTGACGATGATGAATAGGAGCATGGGTAGTGGAGAAGAAGAGGCACGCCGGCAACGAGATGCTGGAGCAAGGCCCCCTCTTGAGTACAGAGGCACGCTTGGCGGAGGTTATTCTTTTTTTGGAGAATGAGCCTCTGAGCTTGGAACGACTGATGAGAATGACTTCCTTGTCCGAAGAGGGTGCAAAAGCTGCCCTTGAAGAAGTAAAGGAGCATTATTCTCGGTTTCTTCATGGCTTGGACTTGGTGGAAAGCCAGGGTGTCTATCAGTTTCTTCCTTCTGCTGACCTTCATGACAAGCTCCGCAGCTGCTATGGCAAGCGTGTCGACAGACGCCTCTCCAGAGCAGCTTTGGAAACTCTCTCCATCGTTGCCTACAGCCAGCCGATAACCCGTAGGGAGATTGATAATATCCGTGGGGTTGCCAGCGATACGATCATCAGGTTGCTGAGGGAGCGGGAGTACATCAAGGTGGTTGGTCGAAAGGACGTTCCCGGCCATCCCTGTCTCTATGGAACGTCAAGGAAATTCCTCTTCGAGTTCAACCTCAGCAGCATCAGTGCGTTGCCAAAGCTCTCGGATATCGACCGACAGCGGTTCGAAGCGGATACGATGGAGGAGAACGAGGAAACATGAAAATAGACTATCCAATTCGATTGCAGGCCTACATGGCCAAAAGCGGTTGCGGCTCACGCCGTTTCTGCGAAACGTTGATCAGCGCAGGACGCGTTTCGATCAATACCAAACGCGTCACCGAACTCGGGACCAAGGTCAACGAGGATGATGTGGTGATGGTTGATGACGAGCTCATTGAGCCCAGCGACAGAACCTACTACTATGCGCTGTACAAGCCGCGCGGGTATGTCTGCACCAATTTCGATCCCAATGAGAAGCTGTATGCCCGCGATCTGATCGACATCGCTGACAAGAACCTTCTGTTCCACATCGGCAGGCTCGACAAGGAGTCCACCGGCTTGATTCTCTTCACCAACGATGGTGCTGTTGCCCAGAAAGTGATGCATCCATCCAAGGAGATCGAGAAAGAGTACTTGGTCAGTTGTTCCACCGAAGTGAGAAGGGAAGACCTGGAAGCGGCTTTGAAGGGAGTCTATATTGACCTGCCCCAGCCGTATCGCATCAAGCGATTTGAGATTCTTTCCAAGAAATGGGTCCGGATCATTCTCACCGAGGGCAAGAATCGCGAGATCCGCAAGATTCTCAGCTACTTCGGCTACGATGTGAAACAGTTGGTTCGCATGAGGATCGGCTGCATTGAGATCGGCGATCTGCAACCCGGGCAATTCCGCATTGTCGCCTCGAGCGAGATTGAGGCGATGCTGAAAGGCGAGACCGAGCCGGTGAAGAAGCAGAGGAGCAGTGCATGGTAGTGGCAATCGACGGGCCGGCTGGTGTCGGCAAGAGCTCCATTGCCAAGATGATTGCGAAGGAGTGCGGGTTCTACTATCTGAACTCCGGCTCGTTCTATCGTGCCTACACGTATCTGCATCTCAGTGAGGGGAAAGATCCGATGGATCTTCCTTCCGTGCTGGAGACAGCCAAGGCCCATGTTCTTTCCGTGTCCGACGGCCATATCCAGGTCGAGGGCAAGGACATTGAGGACAAGCTGCACACAGCCCAGGTTGACAGTGTGGTTGCACAGGTTTCCGCCTACGCTCCCTTGCGCAGTCATGTCAATGACCAGCTCAAGGTTATTGCCAAGGATATGGATGTTGTGGTTGAGGGAAGGGACATCACTACGGTGGTCTTCCCCGATGCCGAGCTGAAATGCTATTTCGATGCCAATGCAGAGGTGCGGGCTGAACGAAGATTCAGGCAGCATCCTGATGGACAGGATTATGAGAGTGTCCTGAAGAGCATCATCGAGCGCGACAAGATCGATAAAAACAAGGCGGTAGGAGCCCTCCAAGTGGCTTCTGATGCCCTGTACATCGACACCTCGTACTTGACTATGGTGCAAGTTTGTGAGAAAGTGTTATCTGCTATTTTTGCGCTTAAGGGCGAAGTAAATAGGTAAATTTAGGATCAGGAGAAATCAAGTGGCTGAAGAACAAGAAATGGATGAAAAGAAGACCAAAATGCAGGATATGCTGCAGGAGGAGTATCTTAAATCTCTTGATGGAATCGAAGACGGTCAGCTCGTGGCCGGTACTGTTGTCCAGGTAAACAACGAGTATGTATTCGTGGATGTCGGCTATAAGAGCGAGGGACGCATCTCTCGTGATGAATTCGCGACAGTTCCTGAAGTTGGTGAAGAGGTCAAAGTCGTCATCATCAATAAGGAAGGGAAGGGCGGTCAGATCGTCGTTTCCAAGAAGCGCGCCGATTTCAAGGAACGCACTGATGAACTGAAGGCTGCTGCTGAAAGCAGATCTCCCGTTTTGGGCAAGTTCGAGAAAGTTATCAAGGGTGGCTTCGAGATCGATCTCGGAGGCGAGTACAAGGGCTTCTGCCCTCTCTCCAAGGCTGACGTAGTCCGCGTTGAAGAACCTGAGACTTTGATTGGAGTTACTGACTACTTCATCATCGACAAGTTCCATGGCGGCACCAAACTCAAGAGTGTGGTGAACAGACGTGAGTATCTTGACCAGAAGATCAAAGAAAACAAAGAGAAGTTCTTCTCTACCGTCCAGATTGGTGACGTGGTTGAAGGTGTAGTGAAGTCTTTCACTTCCTTCGGCGCTTTCATCGACCTCGGTGGTTTTGACGGACTTTTGCATATCAATGACATGAGCTGGGGCCATGTCACCCGTCCCAAGGATTTCGTGAAGAAGGGACAGGTTGTACAGCTCAGACTCATCAACATCGACCCTGAGACCCAGAAGATCAACCTGTCGCTCAAGCACATGCAGGAAGATCCCTGGACCACCTTCGAGACGAAGTACAACGTTGGTGATGTCGTGAAGGCACCCGTAACCAAGATCACCACCTTTGGTGCATTCATCGAGATTGAGCCCGGCATTGAGGGTCTTGCCCACATTTCCGAGCTGTCCTGGACCAAGCGGGTCAACAACCCCAAGGAAGTCCTGGATGTCGGTGATGTCGTCGAAGCAAAGGTTCTTGGCTATGACCTCGACAAGAAGCGCGTCTCCCTCGGTCTCAAGCAGCTTGAGGAAAACCCCTGGGATACGATCGTAGAACGTTATCCCGTCGGCATGACCCTGTCCAAGCCTGTGGTGAAGATCACCAACAGCGGAGCTTTCGTCAACCTCGAGGAAGGAATCGATGGATTCCTCCACATTGACGACATTTCCTGGACCAAGAAAGTGAAGAACATGGCTTCCTTCTGTGCAGAAGGGGACGTGATCGATGTTGTGGTCATCCGCGTGGAACCGGACAATCGCCGCATCCGCCTTGGTGTGAAGCAGCTGGAGGGCAACCCCTGGCAGACTCTGCGCCACGACTATCCGAAGTTCAGCACCATCAGTGGTGTGGTCACCAATGTCACCGACTTTGGAGTCTTCGTGAAGGTCATGGGGGATATCGAGGGGCTGATCAGCAAGTACAACTTGGTTGGACCAGATGAGGAGTACACCGATGAGGTCCTCAAGAAGTTCAACGTCGGCGATCCGATCACCGCAATGGTTGTGGAATGCAACCCGACTACCCAGAAGCTCTCCCTCTCCATCAAGGAGATGGTCAAGCGCTCCCAGCAGTCGGAAATTGCAAAGTACATCCATGAGGATGATGATGACAGCGATACCTTCTCCCTGGCAGACATGATGCGTTACAAGGATGAGGACAAGGAATAGGGAAGACAACGTACGTTGTGTTCCACCAAACAGGCGGCACACTGCCGCCTGTGTTGTATATCCTTGATAACGGAGAAGTGCCATGAGTAAGAACAATAAGGAATCAGCCGAAATGACCTTGGCTGAACGGATTGAAGGATCACTGAATAATTTTCTTGCCAAGAACAAGATGATTCTCATCATTATCGCGGCAGTGATTATCGTTGCCTTGATTACCTTGGGAATTGTCAGCTCAGTGAACGAGAAGAATCTGCAAGCACAGTTTGATCAGGTTGACCAACTTGAGAAAAGCTATGCAGATCTGCAGGTCATGGATAGTGAGGATGCAGCCTATCAGGCCAAGTACGACGAGTTGCTCGCCGGCTTGCAGGATTTGGCAGGTAAGGGAGACAAGTATCCTGCTCTCAAGGCAGAATACCTCCTTGGTATGGTTGCTTTTGAGAAAGAAGAGCATCAGAAGGCCCTGGACAGTTTCATTGCTGTCTACAACAAGTCCTCTGACATGTACCTCGGATCCCTTTCCTTGACCAATGCTGCAGTCAGTGCAGAGGAACTTGGCAACGATTCGTTGGCTCTTGAGTACTATACCAAGGTCATCGATGAGTTTGGCATGACTGCCGCCGAGGCTCCGAAGGCTCTCTTCGCACAGGCTCGCCTGCAGGAGAAGAGTGGGAACGCTGAGCTTGCAAAAGCTACGTTCCAGCAGCTTGCTGATGCATTCCCGACCTCAGAGTTTGCAAAGCTTGCAACCAACAGACTTGCACTCCTGTAAGCAAACGGGGTAGGGTAGTCCAAGAGACCCACACCATAAGGAGGCAGATGCTATGAAGATGAACAAAACACTTCTTCTCAAGGCATCTGCCTTTTTTCTGCTCCTGATCACCCTGCTCTTTTCCTGTGGGATACCTACGTATTTCTATGTAACCTATTCATTTTCCAAGTCTCAATCTTCCAATTCTGTTACTGGTAATTTTTCTTTCACTGATACTCATGGAAACCTGAGTTGGATAGATCCGGGAACAGGGCCTTCTTTGTTGCTTTCCTATATCGTCACTTACTCTCAAACACCTCCCAGTCTTTCCAGCCTATTCTCATCAACTTACAAACGTTCCAACAACAATGGGATTCCTGTTGATGATGACTTAATGCTTACCTCTGAAAGCGGTGCATATATCTATCGACTTCATCGATTTTCTGATGAGAATGGAATTGAATTCAGCAGCCCAGAATATGTAGCATATGCAAATACTCCCAGTTCCCCAGATTTATCCGTAACACTTACCAAAGCTGGTGACAATTATCTTGACCTTTCATTTACCAGTGGGAATTACTCGTTATCAGGTTCTTCCAGACTTGCACGGTTTGATGGCAAAGCATTTATTACAGATACCCAAACCATCAGAGACTCAGCATCAACCTATAAAGACTATACCATCTCCGATACAGAACAAAAGATGTACTGCCATGTTTTTGCAGCAGTGAACGTTTCCCAAGGCGACTTCACCAATAATTTCTGGACTGACTTACAATATATCGGATACATCGAACTCAACTGATTCCAACTTGCCCATGATTTCAGTAGGGTAATACGCCACTAATATTATATTATTGATATTTATTTCTATTAGGTGATAATATATATTCTGTCAACTAGAAACCTTTCTTCCAATCACTGAGTAATTGGAAGAGCCTTCAAAGACTATTCTACCGTAACTGACTTCGCCAGATTTCTCGGCTTGTCTGGATCGTTGCCCTTGAGCACCGAACAGTAATATGCATACAGCTGGCTTACAATGACACTGAGTATCGGGCTGAACAGTGGATGCGTCTGCGGAAGACGGATGATCGTATCGGCAGTCTCATCGAAGGTATGTACGTGCTCGAAGGTGATCACCAGGGCCGTAGCACCGCGTGCTTTCACTTCCTTGATGTTGGAGTCCATCTTTGCATAGAGCGATGGCTGTGTGCACAGGGCGACCACCAGCGTGGACGTATCGACCAAGGCGATCGGTCCATGCTTGAGCTCTCCTGCGGCAAAGGCTTCGCTGTGGGTGTAGCTGATCTCCTTGAGCTTGAGGGCACTCTCAAGGCTGATGGCGAAATCCACGAGCCTTCCCATGAAGAACACCTTTGTCTTGTTGAACTGGCTGGCAGCGAAACGCTGGATATCCTCCTGCCTGTCGAGAAGCAACTGTGCCTGGGATGGAAGATTTTCCAAGGCCTGGATCAAGGCGGATGACTCCTGTTTGGCCAGCAATGCTGCTATGGTGAACAGGCAGAGCAACTGGGTGGTGAACGCCTTGGTGGATGCAACCGCAATCTCCGGACCCGCCTGGGTGTAGAGCGTCCAGTCTGCCTCCCGACTGATCGTACAGCCGATGACGTTCGTCAGGGCCAGCGTCGGAATCCCGAGCTCCTTGAGCATCCTCAGGGCAGCTATGGTATCGGCAGTCTCTCCGCTCTGGCTTATGAGCAGACACACCTCGCCTTCTTTCTTGACATGCGGGCGGTAACGAAGCTCGCTGGCAACTACCACCTCAACCGGTATCGATGCCACTTGCTCAACCACATAGCTGGCAACCATACCTGCATGATATGCAGTGCCACACCCGGTGATCAAAAGATGCTTGGCTCCCTTGAGCAGCGTTTCCACCCCTTCAGGAAAGGCCAAGACATCCTCTTTGTACCGGGTTCGCAACGTATCCCTGAGTGCCTTGGGCTGCTCGCAGATTTCCTTGAGCATGAAGTGCTCAAACCCGCACTTCTCCGCAGCTTCCATATCCCAATCGATATGCTGGACCTCTCGCTCTAATCGTTCGCCGTCGAGATTGTAAATCTTGACATCCTCGCTTGTGATGACCGCAACATCCAAATCCTCAAGATACTGGACTTCACGGGTATGGCTCAAAAGCGGAGGAACATCACTGGCAACCAGATTCGCATGGTCACAACGGCCTATCACCAGAGGGCTGTCCTTTCTGGCTACCACCATGGTCTGGGGGTGCTCGGAACAAACAACGGCAATGGCAAAGGAACCTTCCAGACGTTTGATCGTCTCTCTCACCGCAAGCAGAAGATCCCCGTTGTAGTGGAAATCTATCAGATGGGCGATCACCTCGCTGTCTGTTTGGCTGGCAAACGACACCTGGTGGCGTTCAAGCCACGTGCGAAGCTGGGCATGGTTTTCGATGATGCCGTTGTGGACAACAGCTATGGTCTGTGAACCATCGGTATGGGGATGACTGTTCAGATCAGAGGGTTCGCCGTGGGTTGCCCATCTGGTATGCCCGATACCACAGTTCCCTTCCACAGGGTTCTGTTGCACCAGAAGATCCAGATTTGAAAGCCGCCCCTTGATTTTCCGGACCAGCAGCTTCTTATCCGCTGAAATGACGGCAATACCTGCTGAGTCATAGCCACGGTATTCCAACTTCCTGAGCGCCTCCAGCAAAATCGGGGAGGCGTTTTTGTCACCAATATAACCAACTATGCCACACATACAGCGTTCTCCTGTAGCTGTAGTAGCATAAAACGTCTCTGAATAGCTACCTCTCTTCCCCTATGTTTCAGAAAATTCCTTGGACTTCAGAAGAAAAACCGAGAGTTTGAAGCTGAGCAGTATTGCAAGAAGAGCAGAAAAAGGAACAACAAACGGCAACGCAGGAAACGATGAGGATGACAGGGCCGACTGGCTGAGCAGGCTTGTCAATCCTATCAGCACACCTGTTACGACCAAGTAGTACACCCTGCTCTTTTCAAACCCGAACTTCAGGATCAGGGGGAAATTGCAGGCCACAAAGAAAAAACCGAACGAAACTTGTGCCAAAGCATTTCCGAGGAGGTTGTCCATACGCCTGTCTCCCAAGCCAATGGTTGCAAGCAGGACAAGAATCACCGATATCACTATGCAAATACCGGCAAGGAGATACTTACTGAGCACGAGTTGGGTACGGGAGACGGGCAGCGCACTGGCGTAGGCATCCCATCCATCGTGTTGGTCATATGCCAACGTATTGAGGCTGATCATCAGCAACATCATGGTGGTCATAAGGGTGTAGAGCATGCTTGCCTGCGCTCCTGAGAGCACGGAGAAAAGCAAAACAACCCCAAACAGGAGTCCCCAACGCTTGCGTAGCAGATACCAATCTTTCAACAGCAGTGCTTTCATCCTTTGAATCCTCCTTTTGCAAGCAAAATGACCAACTCTTCCAAGGTGACCCTGATCGGTTCTGCAAAGGAAGGAATCTGCTCCTTATGCATCAAGAGCTCTATCTGAAACTCCCCTTCCCGCTTTGCCAGAATTGCCTCAGGATCAAAATCCGCCAGGGCGGAATGGGTTGTTCTCACCAAGCGGTAGGAATCAAGCAAGGCATCCTTCTCCTCGGTAAAGCGTATCTTCCCCTCATCAAGCACGGTGATGTAATCACACAACTTTTCCAAATCGCTGGTAATATGGCTGGTGATGAGGATGGTATGCTCCTCATCCTTGCTGTATTCGGACAGAAGACTGAGAATCTCGTCACGCGAAAGCGGGTCAAGTCCGCTGGTAGGCTCATCAAGTATCAGCAAGGAGGCTTTGTGGCTCAACGCTATGGCCAAGAGAATCTTGACCTTCATCCCGCGCGAGCAAGCGCGGTAAGGCTTCTTCTCGTCCAGTTTGAATTGCTTGAGCAGCTGGTGGTATGCAGTGTCATCCCAATCATGATACAGACCTGCGAGAACAGCTCCCATCTCCCTTGGGTTGAGCAAACTCGGTACCGATGCATCATCAACAGTGAATCCCATCCGGTTCCTTGCATCGGTATCCTGCGCAATATCGGTGGATGAGAGAACCGAAACAACACCCTCATCAGGCTTCATCAGGCCAAGCAGCAACTTGATCGTAGTGGTTTTTCCCGATCCATTCGCACCGATCAAACCATGAACGGTTCCCTTCTCCACACAGAAATGCTCCAGGTCCAAGGAAAATGATCCAAGCTTTTTGCGTACATTCGTACATGCTATGGCATGTTCCATCTTACGCTTCCCCCTTTGTCAGCAACTGATACATCATACCCAACTCCTCATCACTCAACCCAAGAAAGTCTGAGAGCAACTTGATCGAACGCATGTGCTCCTCAATCTTTCTCAGGTACTCTTCCTTCAACTGTTCGTGGCTTCGTGCAGCCACATAGCTTCCTTTCGCTGCAACGGTCTGGATATATCCCTCCCGTTCCAACTCATCGTAGGCTCGCTTGGTGGTTATCACACTGATCCTCAGATCCTTTGCGAGGCTGCGGATCGAAGGCAACAAGGTTCCTTCCGGGAGGATGCCCTGTACTATCTGAGCTCGTATTTGTTCCACTATCTGCAGATAGATTGGATCAGGATTATTGTTTGAGAGAATGATATCCACTGAATTCCTCCTACTGTTCATGCACAGTATATACAGTTATAGCACCATGTCAATACCTCATGCAAATCTGTTCTCAAGAAGAGCTTCTCCGGCTATACTCAATGCTATGATTGATTACACCTTGGAAAAGAAAACCACCCTCGATGAAGCGCTCATGCAGCTTTTCGAGATCGTACGGATGCTGAGAAGCAAGGACGGCTGTCCATGGGATCGTGAACAGACACAGAAAAGTGTCGCCACCAATCTTCTTGACGAGACGTATGAGTACATCGATACGCTCATAAGTGAAGACTTGGAAGGTCAGAGAGAAGAGATCGGGGATGTACTGCTCAATGCAATGATGCTTCTGGAGATGCATCAGGAGTCCGATCCTGAGTTTGTCATCAGCTCGCTCAACGAAGTCTGCGAGAAGCTCATTCGTCGCCACCCACATGTCTTTTCCGACAAGGTAGTCTCCGGTTCTTTGGAAGTTTTGGATGTCTGGAACTCCATCAAGGTGAATGTAGAGGGAAAAATCCACGACAGTGACGATTTCTTCAGCAGGGTTCCTCGTTCCCTCCCCCCTCTGGAAAAAGCCAACGAGATCCAGAAAAAGATCCGCAAGGTTGGTTTTGATTGGCCGACAGTTGAGGGTGTGGTGGAGAAAGTGAAGGAAGAGCTCTCTGAAGTGGTGGTGGCAAAGGACAATCCGGATAAACTCGGCGAAGACCTGGAGATGGAACTTGGGGATCTGCTCTTTGCTGTGGTGAATCTCTGCCGCTATCTGGGATGCAACCCTTCGGTTGCCTTGCATCGGTCAAACCAAAAAATGCAAGATCGGTTCAATGCCCTGTATCAGCTGGCAAAACAGCGCAATATTCAACTTGACCAGGATCACATTGAAGAGATGGATGTGCTCTGGAACGAAGTCAAGGCTCATGAAACGAGGGAATCGTATGGAACTGCAGGCGAATAGGGCACGCGACAGAAAGCGTGAAGCAGGGGCTGTGTATGAACGGATTGCCCTTGATATCGCAAAACGTATTGAACGAGGGGAGCTTTCTGAAGGAGTCCGACTCAGTGGTCGTACCCTGATGAGTGGTGAGTACGGAGTATCACCGGAAACCATCCGACGCAGTTTTGCACTGCTCGAGGAGATGGATGTGGTGCATGTCATGCACAATAGCGGTGTCCTGGTGAATAGCCGGGAGAAGGCCAAGACCTTTGTTGATAAGTATGGAAAGAATGATGCTTCCAAAAGTCTGCTGCATCGTATGCGGGAGATTCTTGACGAACACGAGGCACTCAACAAGGAGTTGTACTCCATTGCGAAACAGCTGTTCAGTCTGAACACACGTTTTCATGAAGCCAACCCCTTCCCCATCCATGAGTACATGGTGGGGGAAGAGAGCAAAGCCATCGGCAAAAGCCTTTCTGATCTGGATTTCTGGCACCATAGCGGAGCAACCGTCATTGCAATCCGCAGGGAGGGGGTTATCACCCTCTCCCCAGGACCGGAAGTACTGCTCCAGGCGTATGACACGCTGATGATGGTGGGCGGCGAAGAGACGTTGCCCAAGGTGCGGATGCTACTGGACTGATGGGGCCTCTTGCTGCTTGCGTTGGAAGAACTCGGGATAGAGCACTCCCCACTCTCCGGCATACAGGGCCTGGCGGGTGATGCGTATCCTGCTGGCAAGCGCAAACTTGTCGGTTTCAGGTCCGAAAATCAGCTTGACCAGGTTCTTCTCCCCTTCCAACTCCACCTCAAAGAGCGAATCGCCTGAGCGCTTCACCGAATAGCCCTTCTGAGGAGCTTGCTGCAAGGAAATGAGTTTGGCTTTGCTCTCATCATCCTCACGCACATCTATCGTATACAGACTGCCTTTGAGATACTTTGCCAAGGTTTCCTTTTTTCCCGGTTCGAGAAACAACACTTCCTTGATCTCATACCCATCATTGAGCGCTGCCTGCAGATTCGTACGCACCAAAGAGCCATCCACACCCTCTTCAACCATCAGCTCTGCAAGCATCACCTCATTCTCACCAGTGACACCTACAGACAGGGGATTCACGAACTCAAGCTTCGGCTTGGGATTGTAACCCTGGGTGAATTGCAGATTGAGCTTTGCGCGTTGGAATGCCATCTCAAAGTTGCGCATGGCATTGATATGGCTCACATAGAGTGAAGAGCCGAATCTCCGATAGGTAATCAGGACCTGTACGGTTTTTTGCTCAGCAGTTGCTGCCGGGGCAAAGCTGATCGTCTTGTTGCGGACCTGCTCGAGCAGATCATCCTTGAACGATGTATCAACCACAGGAGTTGCCTTGGAGCAGACTCCGCACAAATGTTCGCAATGCTCGAAACATCGTTCGGTCAGCAGCAGGCCCTTAGCCATCTCAAACTCATCCTTGAGGAATTTTTTGCTCACCCGCATGCTCACCGAATCCCAGGGGAGCTCTTGCTCAAGATCATAAGCTTCGAAAATGGACGAATTTGGATCGTAAGAGGCTTCCTTGATCGCTTCAAACCACAGGTCAGCCTTCATGTGCTCATCCCAAGCATCAAGCCTGCACCCCTTTCGGTAAGCAGATTCGATGACATCGGCATAGCGTTCATCCCCCCTGCTGATAAGTCCTTCCAGGTAGCTGATATTCGGCTCATGATAGCTGACCTTGCATCCCCTGATCCGTTCATTGATCATGCGCTTGAGCGTCGAAAGCTGGGTGTAGGATTGCTCCGGCGTAAGCTGTGAGCACCACTGGAACGGTGTATGGGCCTTGGGTATGAAGGTTCCGATATTGATGTTCATGTTCAACCGGGTTGCATCATAGATTGCACCGACATAGTCAACTATTGCCTGGTTTTCCTCATCGCGGTCAACAAACGGGAGGCCTACCATGAAGTAGAATTTTGCCAGCTTCCATCCGCGTGACTTTGCCTCGCGTGCAATATCGATGACCTGCTCGACGGGGACGGTCTTGTTCATCGCCCGTTGCCAAGCGTCTTTCGGGGTCTCAATGGCAAAGGTAAGCCCACTTTTGCGTACTTCGCTGAGCTGCTCCAAAATTCCCAAGGAAAAGGAGTTTACCTTCAGACTGGGAAGACTGAACGACACATGACGGGGAGAGAACTCTGCATTCAGGGTTTCGATCAACTCCTTGATGTACGGATGATCACCACTGGAGAGCGATGAGAGCGTCACCTCACGATAGCCGAAGTCGCTGACGTGCTGCTCAACCTGCTCTCGCATGGTTGCATAGAGTTTTTGGCGGTATGGCTTATAATACTGGCCGGCATGACAGAACCTGCAGCTGTTGGGACATCCGCGCATGATCTCCACCACCCCATTGTCCTGTGCAACCTTGAAATTGGGAACCACATAATATGCATAGGCATGGCTGGTTGCAGGATCTGCAAAGGTGGTGTCAACAAAGCGAACCGCCTTCTTCTTTCCTGGATACCAGAGGAACGGAAGCTCCTTGAGTTGCTCAAGTTTCTCACTTCTGCCAAGTCCTTCCCGCTTGGCGGTTTTCAGAATCTCAACCACCTGCTGCAGGGAACCTTCCGCTTCTCCGATGAACACAAAGTCCATGAACGGAGCGAATGGAAGAGGATTGGTGGCAGCGGGACCGCCACAGATGACGATTGGGTGCTCATCACCTCGATCCTTTGCGCGTAGGGGAATTCGTCCAAGCTCCAAGACCTGCAGGATGTTGGTGGCACACAGCTCATACCCTATGGAAATGCCCAAGAAATCGAGGGAAGAGAGACTCTTCTGCAAGTCGAGGGTATAGAGCGGGAGATCGCGTTTCTTGAGCAAAGCCTCAAAATCGGGGGCAACAGAGAACACCCTGTCACAGTGAACCCCTTCCATCTGATTCAGCAGGTCATAGAGAATACGCATGGCGTTGTTGCTCATCCCAATCTCATAGAGGTCGGGAAAACACATTGCCGCAAAGAACTCTACCGTAGCCAAATCCTTCTTCCCAAAGTGGTACTCGCCACCGGTATAGCGTGTGGGGTTCTCTATCATCAAAAGATCATCTGCAAGTGCATCCAAAATCTGCATGGCGTTCCTTCTTATATACTCTCAGCCAAGGTGGTATATTTATTTGCCAGTACGCGCTGCTCTGCCTTTGCACTCAACTGTGCAAGGAGGGCATACAAGAGCTTGCGCTGGCTCTGTGTCATCTCCAGCTGCTCATACTCCCTAGCGAGTGCGAGCACATCCGTCATCCAATCCACTTCCCCGTTCTGCACAGATGCAAGACGCAAAAGTTCAAATACCTGTTGCAGGGAAAGATGTGCAAAAGCCTGCTTGAGCTGTGGGCCGCTCGCTTTGCTCTCTACCAACAGTTGGGCATACTGCGCCTCATCCAAGGTGGATCTCAGATGGGTGAGAAACACCCGGTTTGCTTCATCACCCTGTCCTGTCTCCACCAAGGCGCGGTACCAAGCTTGTGCTGAGGGAATTTGCAATGCATCCTGCTCGGCCAGGGCCTTGGCATGCTCGATGACAAGCTCAGGCTTGCCCCTGTTCGAGGCGGTGGCAACAATCAGGGTTCTTGCTCCCTGGGAAGGCTGTTCACCCTCACTGAGGGCAAGATAGAGTTCAAGGCTGGCCAAGGCCTGCGCACTGTCTCCCTTCATATACTGGGCCAATGCCTGATAGTAAAGGGCACTGCGCTGATATGTCCGGGAAAAATCACGCTGTGAGGCTTGCAACAGGGTATCCCACTCACCACTCAGTGCAATTTCTTCCAGACTCACTGTTTTCTTTGCACATCCGAAGAAGAGCAAACAAAAAGAGAACAGAAGAAGGGCGAACCTATGTGTTCTCATCATCCTCTGTTCTCCCTATACAACAAAAAAACAAGGCAGGCAATAAGCCGGGTTCTGTGTATGATGATCATCTATCCACGCCCCTTGTTGCCAAAGGGCTGCAGCAACCGACCCGCAGGTTTTGGACGGACTACCCTACCTGCTGCTTGGTTTTGCTCCTGACGAGGCTTACCCTGCCACCCCTGTTGCCAGTGGTGCGGTGGGCTCTTACCCCACCATTTCACCCTTACCGGCTAGCCGGCGGTATATTTTCTGTGGTGCTCTCTATAGCGTTACCGCTCCCGGGTGTTACCCGGCGTCATGTCCTATGGAGCCCGGACTTTCCTCACGCGGCCCGAAGGCCGCCCGCGATCATCTAGCCTACCTTGAAAAAAACCTACAGCAAATCGTCGAATTCACTGCTGTCGACAAAGTCGGCCAAACCGCCTTCCTCGATATCAATGTCTTCGATGCTCTTTCGGAACTGCTCCTCAGCACCCTCAATCTCTTCATAGAAGAGGATTCGGCTGCAATACGGGCAGAACTCAATTTCCTTGGCAGCACGAACCACGTTCACAAACTGCATCGGAAGCACAATGTGGCAGCCCTGGCAAACAAGCCCATGGATGGGAACAATCCCCTTGCCCTTCTTGTTTTTCACAATATTGCAGAACTTGTTGTACAGGTCCTCGGTGATATCCCCGCCGATGTAGCCATCGCACTTTTGGGAAAGCGCCTCAAGCTGAGATCTCTTCTCAGCGAGCAAAGCTTCGATCTTGCTGGCCTCGGAATCGACTTCCTGCTTCTGCAGGGTCATCAGCTGTTCCTTCTCGGTCAACCTCTCGCTGAACTCATGCACCTGCTTCTCTTTCACGTGCAGAAGCTTGAGCAGATTCTGCTCTTTGGCCGATGCGTCCTTGATCTCTTTCTCGAGGGCTTCGAACTCGCGCTGGGTGGAAATAAGCTCCATCTGCTTTTCAGAGTTCTCGCGGGCATGCACCGCATCATCGTACTGGATGCGAAGGCTCTTGAAATCATCCTTGGCAGTTTCACTTCTCGTATGCTCATCAATATATTCCAAGTTGATCTTGTCCAGCAGCTCCTGCTTGACCTTCAGATCCCTCGGCAACTTGACAATCTCATCCTCAAGGGCAAACCGTAAGGTCAGGTCTTCCTGCAATTGGCTGAGCTTTGCAAATACTACTGCTTCTTCCATCATCTTCTCCCTGTATCTCTCAAATGAAATCCTTCAATTTTCTGCTGCGCTTGGGGTGTCTCAACCTTCTGAGTGCTTTTGCCTCAATCTGGCGGATACGTTCCCTGGTTACTTCAAAATACAATCCCACTTCCTCAAGTGTCAACGAATATCCGTCCTCAAGGCCAAAACGCATCTTCAACACTTCCTGCTCACGAGCAGGCAAGGTGGCAAGCACATCCTTCAGCTGTTCCTGCAATAAGGAATAGGCTGTCTGGGTTGCCGGGTTTTCGACTTCCTTGTCTTCGATGAAGTCGCTCAACAACGAATCCTCTTCCTCACCGACGGGAGTCTCCAAGCTGATCGGCTCACGGGCAACATTCTTCACTGCCTTGACCTTGCTTTCCGTCCAGCCGAGCTTCTCAGCCACTTCCTCATCGGTCGGTTCGCGACCTAGGGATTGCATCAGCATCCTCGACTCCCGAACAACCTTGTTGATCTGCTCGATCATGTGTACTGGGACACGGATGGTACGAGCCTGATCACTGATGGAACGGGTGATCGCCTGGCGAATCCACCAAGTGGCATAGGTTGAGAACTTGAACCCTTTGCGGTATTCAAACTTCTCGACAGCCTTGATCAGACCGATGTTTCCTTCCTGAACCAAGTCAAAGAAGTGAAGTCCACGGTTGGTGTACTTCTTTGCAATGGAGACGACCAGTCTCAGGTTTGCGCGGATCAGACGATCCTTCGCATCCTTCATCATCTTCTGGCCATACTTGATCTTGGTCGAGTGGACCAGGATGTTCTCGCACGTCTCCTCAAACTGATACTCAATCTGCTTCAGATCCTTGTCGGTAAGCTGAAGCTCCCTGATGAGATCTTTGATCGTATCACTGCTGAGGTGAAGATCTTCCTCAATCTTTGCACTGCGGCTCTGGGTGGCCAAATCACGGCCAAGCTGACGCAACTCCTTTGCTGAGCTGATGTGCAGCTTGTTCTCAAGCTGCTGCTTCTTCTCCTTGTAGGAGCGAATCTTGTTCTCAGCATCGACAAAGTCATGGGTAAAGGAGGTGATCTCCTCGGGCTGCAACTCAACTTTCGCGAGTTTCTTGAGCAGAGTGGCTCTCGTTTTGGCAAGCGTCTCATCGTTGAGTACATCCTCACCGCTGCTGATCATCTGCTCTTTCTTGGCAATATAGTTCTTCAGGGCTGCCTGCACATCCTTGAGTTGTTCCTTGTAGAATTGTGAGAAGCGCTTCTGGTTGGTGACAAGCTCCTTGTAGTCCTTTGCGTTGTACTCTTCTTCCTGCCCCTCGATCTTGGTGTTGAGTGTCTTGATGATCTCGTAGAAACGGGTGATCATCACCCCACTCTCCTGGATGACCTCCTTGATGATCAGGGCACCATCTTCCATCTTCTTGCTCAACTCTACTTCCTGGTCAGCAGTCAGCAAATTCTCTTTGCCGATCTCACGTAGGTAGAGCCTGATCGGATCGTCACCACTGGTGTCGCTCTTATCAGTCCCAAGAATCGTATTGTGCCGGATGTGATCAATATCGCCATCATGATCGTCAAGGCTGGAAATATCGACAAAGTGTTCTCCACTGCCCACAGAGTCGTCATCGGTTCCGATGCCGCTCCAGGCGTGCTTGATCGAAGGAGAGCCATCCTCATCATCATCGAGGCTGGCTTCATCCTCATCCTCATCGTCATCACCGTCATCCTTACCGCTCTTCTTGTCAGCACTCTTGTCGGCTTCATGATGATCGGGGAAGTCATCGATCAAGGCATCAACGCCCAGTTCGTCGTCATCCTCAAGGGAGTCGTCAACGAGCAGGTCGTCCTCATCGGGCTCTTCCTCCAGATCCGTATCGATTTCGTCCGGTGAGGGACCATCCGCATACAGCCCTGCAGCAGGGGGCTCATCATTCTCAGAAATCGCTATCTCAAGATCGCTGAGCGTTTGCATGATTTCATCGACAGCCTCATCCGTGGCATTCTGTGGTCCCAGGGCTTTGCGAATCTCATCCTTGGTCACATGTCCGGTCTCTGCTGAGCGCGCAACCATGTCTTTGACAATGGCCTGCGAAATGTTTTCATCAAGCATCTGTATATCTACCTACCCCTGTTTAAATATCCTGCCCGAGAGCACTCTTGAGTTCTGCGATTTTCGCATCTATCTCAGTCTTCTCCCGAAGCAAATCCTCAATCCCTTCGTCCTCAGTGCCATCATGAAGGCTGATGTCCAAGAGCCGCTTGTTGCTCATCCGTTTCTTCTCATATGTCCTCAACTGGATCCTGTTTACCGCTTCATTGAGTACCTTCTGGGGAGCAAGCTTGAACTCCTCCCTGGCAAAAGAAGATGCAACGTCACTGTGCAACTGCGGATCCTCAATCATCTGAAGGATATACTCGTCATGCTTTCCCACATCCTCACGAGCAGCTTCTTCCAACACATCATAGAGTGCAACGGCCTCGGCATCCTCCAAATCTTCCACAGCAAGTTTGTATCGTGTCTGCAGATACAACTCACGGTTGTTGACCAAGGTCAACATCGCATACAGATCCACGGAAATGGTGGCTGGGTTCAGGGGCTTTGCCTGTTTTCCAGTCACCGGTTCGACCGTCCTTGCGGCGGGCGTTGTCTTCCGCGAATAATCATCGAGGATCGATGATTCATCCACATTCAGTACTGCAGCCAAGCTTTTGATCATATCTTGCTTCTCAATAGACGACTGCGTGGCATCCAAATATGGTCTCACAGTGGTAAAAACTGCAGATTTGCCTTTGGACGTCAGTATATCATACTTGTTTACCGCATTGTTTACAAGATAACGAAACCCTTGCATCGGCTGTTGCAGTTCCCTTTTCAGTTGATCTTCCCCGTAGTTCTGCACCAGCTCCGAAGCATCCTTGGCGGATTTCAGCTGCAGGGCGGAATTTTCCAATCCCAACTGCTGGGCAAGCACCAACGCTTTTTCTGCAGCCGACGATCCTGCCCTATCGCTGTCAAACAGAATTTCCAGGGAATTGCAGTAGCGTCTGACCAACTTTGCCTGTTCGTCGGTAAAGGAAGTACCCAACGGGGCCATGGCATTGGTAAACCCACTCTGATGCAGTGCCACGACATCGAAATTCCCTTCGCAAAGTATCGCTTTCTGCGTCTTTTTGACCGTCTCCAGGGACTCATACAGTCCAAACAGATTATGTTTCTTGCTGTAGATGACGGTCTCCGGGGTATTGATGTACTTCGCCTTGCTCGTCGAGGAAAGGTCGCGCCCTCCAAAAGCTACGGTTTTTCCCTGCCACGTACGGATGGGGAACATCAACCTATCGCAAAACAGCGGATAGGAGGTGTTGTTCTGGCTGAACAACCCACTCTGTTTCAAGAGCTCGTCGCTGTAGTGCCGCTTGCGCAGAAAGTTGTAGAGCCAAGAGGCATCGGAAGGCGCATACCCCAGATTGAAGGTCTCCCACATGGCCTCATTGACCTTGCGCTCCTTCAGGTACTCCCGAGCTTTCAGTCCAACGGGAGAAGAGACCAGCAAAAAATGGAAGGAACCCGCAATCTTGTCATAGAGGTCATACAAGGTTTCCGTAAGGTCGCGCTTTTTCCTGTCCTCTGGGGTCTCATCCTCAAGTTCCACATTCGCCTTTTTTGCAAGAATCTTCACAGACTCCAGGAAAGGCACCTTTTCCATCTCCATGATGAAATCAAACATGGAACCACCCTTCTTGCAGCTGAAACAATAGTAGAATCCCTGGTCATCGACGACAGAGAAAGACGCGGTCTTCTCCTCATGGAATGGGCACAGGCCCCACAGCCTGCCTCCACGCGAAGAGAGGGTGACGTAATCCGAGACCACTTCACTGAGACTGAGTCGTGCCTTGATCTGCTCAAGGACCGAGTCTGATACTTTTGCCATGGCCGTTCCTAGGAACAGAGGATCGGTTCTTGGCCGGCCTTGGTTCGCAGAAGCGCATCAATCTCGCTCCTCGAATAGTGCCTGCCCTTCCCGATTCCAGGACATGACTGTTTTTCAGCCTCCCAGCTCTCCTGACTTTCCATCACGCTTCTCCAAAACGGATACGTGCGACATTGCTTCGGCCTTGCTTCGTAGACCGAGCAACCCTGCTTGGTAAGGAAAATACAATCGAAATTCTCTCGTTCCAACAAACTGATCATCGAAAAGGAACCCATGTTCACTTTTCGGCAATAGGTAGCAATGAACTGCTGTTCATCAAGCGAGGTAAAGCGACAGAGCCGTTCAAGGTCCTCTTTGGAAAGGAAAACAAACCCCGGTTCACAGCTGCAACAGTAAACGCAGCCCTCTACACAGGAAAACTGAAGACCTTTCTCATAAAAACAATGCATCAATACCCCTTTCTGCACGTATCTGACGGAAAAAAGGCCTTCCTCAAAGAAGAAGGCCTCCAATTTGGAGAGAGAAGGATTCGAACCTTCGAAGGTATAACCAACAGATTTACAGTCTGCCCCCTTTGGCCACTCGGGAACCTCTCCATGCCAAAGACAAACGTACATTACAAAGTATTGTTCCTTTTGTCAACCAACTGTTTGGGAATTTCTGAAAACTCACTCACAGATCAGGAAAATGGGGTAGCTTGACAGACCGTTTTTCACTCGGTATAGTGCAACAGTCCAAGCCGACTTAGCTCAGCGGTAGAGCACGTGACTTGTAATCTCGGGGTCGTCAGTTCAATCCTGACAGTCGGCTCAAAAAGGCATATCAGCAATCTGATGTGCCTTTTTCATTTTTCCAAGTCATCCTCGATGAGCTTGAGATCGGCCCCACATGCCATCAGTTTTTCGAAAAACCGGGGAAACGAGACGTCGGCACACTCTATGGAGGTGATGGTCAGTTCCTCTTGTGCAGCAAGTCCTGCACAGACCAATGCCATTGCAATCCTGTGGTCGTCGGAAGAAGAAACCTCCCCTCCCTTGATCTTGCAGGGCCCGTATACCGTGAGCGAATCGGAATCGATGCGCACATCACACCCAAGAGACGTCAGCTTTTCATACATTTCCTGTACCCGATCCGTCTCCTTGATGCGCACATGAGCCAGATTGGTGAAGGTGGTCACGCCTTCTGCCTGGGTAGCGGCAACCACAAGGGCCGGCAGCGCATCGGGGATGTCCCCCAGATCGATGACCAGCCCCCCTCTCAGCGGCTTCCCCCCTTCAACGAAAAGGGTCCCCGCTTCTTCATCCGCGCTTATCTGTGCACCCATGTCTCTCAGAATGTGAACAACCCGCTTGTCGCCTTGGCTGTCGGCAAAGTCCAGGCCCACCAACGTGAGGCTGGAGTTGGTGATGGAAGCCGCAACCAAGGGAAAGGCAACCGCGGACCAGTCCGCAGGAACTATGCACATTCCGGGAGAGTGATAGGTCTGGCCACCTTCAAGCACAAAATGCTCGCAGTCGTGATCATTTGCAACCTCAACACCAAAGCGACGCATCCAATCGAGCGTCATCCGTACGTAGGGCTTTTCGAGTGCGTTTCGTACCGTAAGGACGGTACTTCCTTGGGCAAGAGCCGAGGAGAGCAACAAACTGGAAACATATTGGCTGTTGAACCCATCGATGGTTACGCTTCCCCCTTTGAGAAGGCCACGCACCACCACCGGAGGTGCCGCTTGGTTGGGGCGGGTCAGAAAAGCTTTCGCTCCAAGCGTATTGAGTGCATCCACCAGAATCCTTATCGGGCGTCTGCGAATCTGCTCATCTCCGGTGATGACCGTATAGCCATCCACCAAGGATGCTACGCTGGTAAAGAAGCAGGTTGTGGTTCCGCTGTTTCCCGTATCGATGCAATTCTGGGGAAGAGAGAGATGCCCGCCGCTGCCTTGCACAAGCCAACCATCCTCTTTTTCCTCTATTGCAATGCCAAAACTGCGGGCAGCTCGCAAACTGCTCAGACCATCACCGCTTGCAAGAGGATTTTTGATGACCGACTCCCCTTCTGCGAGAGAAGAAAGAACGGCACAACGGATAGTATGACTTTTTGATCCTGGAACCTGCAATGTTCCCTTGAGCTCACTCGGCCTGACCTGTACACGCATTCCAACCGTCCTCCAGACACCTGTACCATTTTATCGAAGTATGCAGAAAACGGTAAATTTATGCAATCAATATTCTATTGAATACCAAGCGTTTGCAATGCAAGGTCCGGGCGAAGCTTCTCAGCCCCATCAAGGAAGACAGGAACCGTCTTTTCCAGGGAACAGTTGAGAATGACCAACATGCGTATCACCCGTTCCAACATCCCCTCTATCTCCAACTCCTGCATACAAAAAAGCGGTGTCACCGCGCACAGGGAAGCCTTTCTCAAACCTGTAGCCGGATTCCGACTCCTGAGGTCCCCAGTCTGGGTGATCAAAAGACAGGCAATCTGCTCCTCTTGCAAACCATTTCTTTCCAGAATGGAGCGAAACAATTTGACCGCACCTGCCTCTATCCTGTCCGGTTCATCGGCTTCTATGCAAATGGCACCTCTGATGGCACAAATATTGCCAGTATTCATTTGATACTCCCCTAAAGACTTACTACCACACCTTGCTGTATCACCTGTTCCAGAATGGCCACGACAAGGCTCAGGAGAAAAACAACAAGCATCCTCCCTACGGTCAGTATGGCGGTGCTGAAGGGGAAGACCCTGTCACTCACCCAGACGACCACGGAGAAAACCAGAATCCAAAATCCGAACAAAAGGCTTGTCCAACTGATCAAGTGCAGTGAGAACTGCAACAATGCCACGAACGAAGCGTCGACAGGAAAAAAACTCCCCAGAATGTATACCAGGAAAAAAAAGAGATACAAAAGCAAGGTATAGGTATGCACCCTGCTGGAAAATGCCAGCAACCGACGAGTTTGCAACATAGGGTGATGGTACCACCTACACCTGCTTGTCTGCAACCGGGAAACAGGCAAAGAGTGATTTCCCGCCCTGTACGAACACATCGAGGAAGGAGTTGGTGGGTCGGTTTGAAAGGGAAAGCGTCTGCATGGAGAGCAGATGGTTTTCCAGCGGCCACTGAAGCTGTTTCGCTGTGACAACCACCGGGCTTGAGAACCCTGCAGGGAGAAAACTGATCGTATCGCGGGTACTCAGGTTCTCAAACCGATGGTACCCTTGTACCAAGACCAGTGTTTCGTAGGCGGTGAACCAGTGTGTGGGAGGAACGCAGGAGTCGAAGAGGGCAAATGTGGTGAACAGATGGTCCATACGATAGCCGCCGCCCCCAACCAGCACATACTCATCGATACCTCTGTCAAATACACTTCGCATCGCCAGCAACGTGTCGCTCTCATCCTTGTCCCGCAGGCTGCGCACATGTTCCAATTTTTCGATTTCCGAAGAAAAGCGTGTGGAATCGAAATCACCCACACACAAGTCGACCTTGCATCCAAGCATTCGTGCCGAATCGTAGCCACTGTCAGCGGCAACGACAAAAGCAGCATCTGACAGGATGGATTTGTTCAGGGAAGCCGGCGCACCACCGCCAGTAAATATGATAGCTTTACGCATATTTTCTCACTTTATGTTGCGGATTTATCAATATTGGAATAGTATATTACCATATTTATAAATCAAAGAGGATATACCATGTCCAACGCAGCTGACAAACTCGCACAGTATGCGCTCAAAAGCGCCGATATCATGATTCCCAAACAGGGTGTCGATCTTCACAAATGGGCCGTAGTGGCTTGCGACCAGTATACTTCAGAACCGGACTATTGGGAAAGAGCAGATGCTTTTGTCGGGGATGCCCCTTCAACCTTGCGCCTCATCTACCCGGAGGTCTATCTTGAGGAAGAACACCCGCAGGTACGCATTGACAGCATCAATGCAACGATGCGCTCCTACCTGGAGAAGGAGCTGTTCACCGTCTACCCGAACTCGTTCTTCCTGATCCATCGCACCACCCCACACAGCGCCATCGGTCGTTGGGGTCTTCTGGTCGCCCTTGATCTGGAAGCCTATGACTATGCAAAAGACTCCAAGACACTCATCCGAGCCACGGAAGGAACCATCCTTTCACGCATTCCTCCCAGAAAGGAGATCCGCAAGAATGCTCCGCTTGAGTTGCCGCACATCATGGTCCTGATCAATGACGAGAAGCGCTCGGTCATTGAACCGCTCGCTGCAAAGAGTGCGGAATTGCATCTTGCCTATGATACGCCCTTGATGGCTGAAGGCGGAAATCTCAAAGCGTGGGTGGTGAATTCCCAAAAGGACATGCAGGCCATTGCAGACGCAGTGGAAGCGATGCACTGCAAGCTTGATCCCGAAAATCCCTTGCTCTTTGCCATGGGAGATGGGAATCACAGCCTTGCCACCGCCAAAAGTTGCTGGATGGACATCAGGAAAACACTCTCTGAAGAGGAGTGCAAAAACCATCCTGCCCGCTATGCACTGGTGGAACTGGAGAACATCTTCGATCCTGGCTTGGAGTTTGAACCGATCCACCGTGTCCTGTTCGGCTTGGACAGACAGACCTTTATTTCCGAGATTGCAAAAGTCTGCTCCTCCTACACGACTGAACCGGCAAAAGATCTGAAGCATCTGCATTCGCTGATCAATACCGTGGACGGGGTACAGCGCTTCGGCTACTGCGACAGCGAGGGACTTCTTGTTTTCAGCCTCACCGACAGCATGGCATCCATCGCTGCAGGAACACTGCAACTGGTCATCGATTCACTGCTTGCACAGAAGTTGGCAACCGTGGACTACATTCATGGGGAAGCGGTTACCGAGAAGTTGGGAAGCAAGAAAGGCAACTGCGGACTGATACTGCCGGACGTTTCCAAAGCCACCTTCTTCGATACCATCATCAAGGACAGTGCTCTTCCCCGGAAGACCTTCTCCATGGGAGAGGCGAACGAAAAACGCTACTACATGGAAGCAAGGAAAATCCAGGCCTAGGACAGCAGTGCTGAAGCATCGTATTCACCGCAACGAAGCAGGGTGTATGGCGTGGTCGTACAATCCAAAAGGGTGGAGGGCGTGTCCCTCCTCCTGTTTGGGTCTACGACGATAGCCTGCACCTTTTGCTTGTAGGTGAATATGATATCGGTGATGTTGGTGATTGCGTAGCCTCTGTCATTCACTGACGTTGAATAGATGGGTTTTCCCAGACGCGCAAGCAAAGTCTGGATGAAGGGGTCTTTTGGCACCCTGATGGCGGTACTGCCGTTTCCATCCCGGTTGGGAAGGATTGCGGTAAGCGGACATGGCCAGTGCATGGCCAAATCGGAAGGAACCACACACAGCTGTTGCGCCTGCTCCAAGCTGGCCAGCACTGCATACTGTTGCCCCGGTTTCAGCTCCTGCAATCGGGAAAGTGTCTGGCCGACGACTCCACTCAATCCATAGATGGTATCGCAAGGAAGCACCACCAGCTGCCCTTCTTCCAGCAACTGCACCACTCGCTCCACGGTCCCGTCAACCGAGGCGTAGAGCAATTCCGCTTCCTCATGCATCAAACTCATAGGGTCGTCTCCATCGTTTCTCCAGCAGGGCATAGCATACCGTACCAAGTGAGGAAATGCCTAGAGCCAACGCGAAAATCACCAGCGTCGGCCACCCCTCGAATTGCGGCGTATTCCCGTAGCGTGTTTGAGCTCTTATCTGATCGTTGCTTTCCTCTTCCGAATCAACGAAGTAATACACCTTCTCCCCGTCGCTTTGGTAACCATATTTGAACGCTGCATCCCTGAGAGCATCTCGGCTGCCCATTTGCTCCTTCTGGTCGGATAACGATTGCACTTGCAGTGTCAGCACTTCCTGCTCATACCGCAACTGTTCAATTTCTGTCATAAGGGATTTATTGTGCAGATATCCACCTTTTCCTGCAAAAGCGAGCAGTAGAGGAAAGGAAATACCTAGGCTTAGGGCGAATATCAACGGTATTTTTCTTGTCATGCAATCCTTCAACCTCTATAATAAATATGATACTATAGTTATTGTATCGGTGTAAAGTTTGGTTGGGAGGTTGCGATGTCTGAGAACAAACACTATGGGCGGCAGATTTTTCTCAGTCTGTTCCTTACCGTTTTCCTGCTTTTGGCAATCCTGTATCTTGCATCCCGCTATCTCCTCCCCCTTTACGATGTAAACCAACAACAACTGTACGGTATCCTGGTCAAATTGTTTCCCCTTCTGATCGGTCTTGTCATGATCGAGGTGGGAGTCATGGTCGCACGGCGCAGGGACGAGGATTATGCCGACCAGGTCGACAAACTGCCCCCCAATGCGTACGACAAACCATTCCATACACTTCCTCATGACGATCCTTCCCACATCCATAGTGATCAGATGCTCTATGCCCAAGCTCCTGCCATGCAACCCAAGGCCCCTGTGGCAGTGGAAAGGGAAGAGACGAAGGAAGAGGTCATTGAACCGGTAGTGATCAAGAGCGTCACCGAAATGATGAGCCAGCAGGCAAAACCTGCTTTCCTTGAACCCCAAGTGCAACCGGTTGCCGTGGAAGCGGAAAAGGCCCCGGAGCCTGTTGCACCTGCCGTAGCAGAACTGCAGGTGTACAAGACGGATTTTGATAGCATTCTCACTGCCGAGCTTGAGAATTCCATGGATATGGATTACGACCTTACGTTGGTGATGATTGAAGTCAGCGAAGGACCGGCTTCCCTTATCGCAAACAAGTTGATGATGCTCAGTGGGGAACTGGCCTACAGCTTCACGCTTGAGGGAGGCAAAATTGCCATGGTCCTCCCCTTCTACAATGGGGATGAGGCACGCAGTTTCACTCTTTCGATGATCGAAAGCTGCAAACGTGAGTTCAGCGGATCATCATTGCAAATCGGCTTTGCTTCCCGCAATGGCCGTATGATTGAAAGCAAGCAGTTGCTCCACGAAGCACAAGCTGCTTGCGATGTACGGGAAGCAGACTAAGACTTCAAAGGAATATCGAAGGCCATCCTATCTTTGGTGAGAATGGTCTCGCTGAAGATGCGTTTGGCATCCTTATGCAGATATCTGAGTTCATGATCACTGTACCGTGGGCTGTAATGCAACAATCCCAGTTGCTTGACCTGTGCATCCTTTGCTATCTGGGCAGCCTGTCCTGCAGTCATATGCTTCTTCTCAGAGGCCGTCTCTTCCATATCTGAGGTGAACATCCCCTCACACAGCAAGAGGTCGCTCTCCTTTACATGTTCTGCAATGGAAGGGAGGTAAAGTGAATCCGTCACATAGCTGAATTTTCTTCCGCCTCTCCTCTCCCCCATGACCTGCAAGCTGGAAATGACGGTACCATCATCAAGGGTGACAGACTCGCCTTTCTGGAGTTTGCCCCACATCGGACCCATGGGAACACCCAACTCCTTGGCTTTCTCCACATGGAATTCTCCCGGCCGCTCCTTCTCCTGCATGACATACCCCACACAAGGCTTGGTGTGCACCAAGGGAAAGGCAGAGACGGTGAAATCCTCTGTGTCGAGAATGATTCCCGGTTCCGCAATCTTGACGATTATCTCATAGTTGATGTACATATCGAGGATTCTTCGATTTGCATCGATATACTCCTTGAGCTTGGGTGGGCCGTAAATCGTCAGAGGCTCATTACGGTCAACCTGACTGGAAAGCATGAGAATTCCCGGAAGCCCGGTCACATGATCGGCATGCATATGACTGATGAAAATGGAATGGATTTTCTTCCACTTCAGATTGAGCATTTTTAATGAGACCTGCGTTCCTTCCCCGCAATCGAAGAGGAAAAGGTCCCCATCACGGCGGACCATGGCGCTGGTCAGGTATCTGTTGGGAAGCGGCATCATGCCGCTGGTCCCGAGTACGAACACTTCAAAATTCATGCAGGCAGTATAGCCGAAAACCGAGCTTAGTCAAAGTGTGCACATGCTATTGGTTCAATCCTGGAAACTCTTCTGAGGCTGAACGTCACACTGAGGATGCTCACCATCACCAAAACACAGGTTATGGTGAGGATATCGAGCCAGGGAATGACAATGGTGAAGTCCAGCAGATAGTAGGATAGCGAAGGGATGGAACGTGCAGCAAGGGAGGAGAGCAAGGGAGAGAGATTGAGAGCCATGCTCATCCCCAAAGCCGTTCCCAAGAGGACAGCGATGAGCGTAACCACCATGACAGTAGAAAAATAGGAACGACGGATGAGTCGCTTCGTTGCTCCCAACAGCGTGAGCATTGCAATCTTGTACTTGTCATCTTCCACCAGTTCCCTGCTGAGTTCACTGATGAAATACCCACAGAGAATCGCGACGGCAACCATGACTCCCAGTACAGCCTGTCTGCTGGTGTTGAGATTGGTTGCCACGGCATAGTTTTCCTCTTCCCAGCTGGTGACCGCATACCCATCCGCTTTCAGCTCGTTCTTGGTCTGCTGCAAGGCGTCTGCTTCGACGAGCAGCTCATAATAGGTCTCTTCCTTACCTTGGAAAAGCCTGGCCATCAGTGCATAGTCGCTGAATACCAGATTGGCATCCAACTCCTGATACCCCGAGTCATAGAGGTTTTTCACTATGCACAATTGCGGCCTGATGCTGTTCTGGCTCACCAGCATCAGTGCAACCCTATCCCCAATCGTGACATCCAGCGTTGAAGCCAGCGTGCTGCTGATGAGAATGAGCGGAAGATTTGAGTCGGTTTGGACATAGGGCTCACCCATGGTAAGCTGGTCAAGCCTCAGTTCGGAGAAATAGGACTCCTGCACCCCTTTGAGACGTACCATCTTGTTTGCTGAGGGGCTGTAAATGAGGGCATAGCTCTGGCCCACTTTCTGGACATCTATGACCTGCTCGTAGTGGGAGAAGTCGGCATCCAGTGCGGTATGAACCTGCAAGTGCCCGTTTCCCAGCAGTGCGTACTTGTCTGCAATCCCCCTGCTCATGGATACCACAAACATCTGGGCAAACACGAGAGCACTCACCACCAAGGTGATGAGCAACAGATTGAAGAGAATCCTTCGCTTGGCTGCACGATTCGCTCCGAATCCAAGCTTGCGTTTGACCAGAAGGGCGAAGAGGGCTTGCTTCAAGAGCTTACCTCCACCTTGCGATCGTGCAGATGATACACAATGTCGCATCGTTGGGCAAAACTGCTGTTATGGGTGATGAGCATCAGTGCCACTTGCTGTTGATCCACCAATGAGAAGAGCAGGTCCTCAACCACCGAGGCGTTCCTCTCATCAAGCGAGCCTGTCGGCTCATCCGCAAAGATGACGGAAGGGCTGTTCACCAGTGCTCTTGCTATGGCTACCCGTTGGCGCTCACCACCGGAGAGCTGGTCGCTGGTATGATGGAGCCTATCCTGCATGCCAACGGTACTGAGCATTTCCACTGCCTGCTTTTTGGCCTGCTTCTCGCTCTTCCCCGCTATCATTGCCGGAATCTGGACATTCTCCAAGGCGGTGAAATCGTCCAGCAGGAGACTGCTTTGGAAAATGAAGCCCATGGTGCGACTACGCAGTTTACTCAGACTGTCATCGGAAAGACGCGATATCTCCTGTTCCTCAAACCAGACCCGACCGCTGTCACTCTGCATGAGGCCAGCACTGATCTGCAGCAACGTCGACTTGCCGCTGCCACTGTTTCCCGTGATGGCAATGCTTTTTGCACGTTCCAGATTCAGATCAATCCCCTCGAGAATCTGTATCGGCGGGCCGCCCCGCAAGGTTGCGGGAAAGCTTTTGAACACCTGTTCCAAACGCAATACTTCAGCTGACTTCATCATGTGCAAACATCTCCATGATATCGACTTTCAAAACCCGATGGGTGCCCAGGAAGGCTGCAAGCATACTGAACAGCAGGATTGAAACACTGAGTATCAACAACTCGGAACTGCGTATGCTCACATTCAGATGTACCCCCATCGACTGGTACACGATGTTCGAGAGATTCGGATACAGGCTCACGGCCACAAGGGCAAGCAGACATCCCAGCACAACCCCGATACCGGCGACAAGCAGTGCCTGCACTACGAAAAGCAGCTGTACCCCGCCTTTGGTAAGCCCCATCGACCTGAGCATGGCAATCTCTCTTTGTTTGGCCAGAAGAAGCCTGCGGGAACTGTTTCGGATGTGCACAAGCACTACGATGACCATGAGGAACAGCATCAGTGTCATCATTTTCTGTTCCAACTCCATCGCACCATAGAGCGATGCATGTATCTCCCGCCAGGTATTGACCTCGGAGTACCCCAGATCCACAAGTTCTTGCTTCACCGATGCCGCATCTTGCTCAGTGTACAGGCCGATTTTCAGCATTGCATCAGGGTTGAGTTGCAAAAGCGTAGGAAGATCAGAGAGAAATGTCGTGTGGTCGAAGTCATAACTTGTCGTATAGTAGAGAGAACCTATCTCCAAAGAGCGTTGTACTGGTATGACGGTTGCCTGGCGACCCTTGCGAAGCAAGGTAACCTTGACCTCATCACCCACGCTGATCGATCGGCTGTTTGAGTAGGATGAAGCAAGCTTTCCCTCGGTAAAGATATTTCCGCGGTAACTGTTCAGCTGCTCAGCAAAGCGGCCTTCCGCCTGGATGGCCCTCAGCCGCCCTGCAACGGTTGTTCCATCCTCTGCTTGGGTGATGACCGGGATATCTGCATAGACAAACGCTGAGGTCACCGAATCCAAAGCCTCAATACGATCTGCAACCGCATTTGCTTGCCCAAGGTCGCTCATCTGAAGCTCCATTTGCAGATCAAAGGATTCAAACGTCCTGATGTCCTCAAACTGATCGCGCTGGAGCGCTTGCATGAACGAGAGAACCGCCACGATGGCAAAGAGACAAAGGGCCAAACCCAGAGCGATGCGTACACTGGTGGAGCGATGCCTATTCTGATTGGAAAAGGCATATCGGGCTGAAAGCCGAAGCAGCAAACCCATATCAGCGGTAGGAGATGGAAAGCACACGCTTGCCATCTATGGCATAGGTGACATCGCTGTACGGCTTCCCTTCGCTGAAGAGCGTCACGATGTTCCGACCGTCTTCCAAGAAGCGAGTGACCTTCACTGGTTGTCCATTCCTTCGCTCCTCAACCATGCTCCGTCTCCCTCCTTCATACGTTGTCAGAGTCTGATAGCCATCTGCCTTGATGGTTTGCTCGGCGATGAGCTGTCGTTCCTCATTATACCGGTATTCGGTGAGATAGAAAGGAGTTTTGCGGGAAATCAGAAGCGCGAGAGCGTTGTACGTCTCCTCGATGGCCTCTGATCCCTCGCTTCGATGCAGGATGAAACCACCCCCATCAAGATACTCAATGCGGGAAGCCGTGCCATAGGAGGCCTTGCTCCAAGCTTGGTGAACCGTATGCCCATTGGCAAGAGTGGTGAAGGATTGTCCCTCAGCTTCGGTTGCGGAAACAAGAAAGCGCTCGTCTTCCCATGCACCGAGCAAGGTGTAGGAGCGCATAGCAGCATCAATATGCAGCTGGGTCGTAAGCGAACCGTTCACACCGCCGTACGCATACAGGGTTGCACTTGCCAGCACATCGTCGTGCATGTGTGTGCTCTGCTGCAGCTTTCCATCCTCAGCATAGCTGTAGAACCAAATATCCGACCCTTTCTGCTCTTGTATCAGCACTCCTTCGGAAAACCACTGGATCAGGTCATCCTCCGAACCAGCATAGCGCGTGACACGGCTCTCCCCTACGGTTGAAGGAAAACGCTTTTTTGTCCAGAGCAGGGTCTGATCCTGATAGAGTTGCGTTTGGTCTCCCTCAAGTACAAGGATATACTCTCCCTCTCCCTGATACGGCCCCTTGTCCTGCCCAATGCTGTTGGACAGCCGATACATCGGCGCAGCAGAAAGGGCAAGCAAGGTGCAGAGCAGGAACAGGATGAGCAGTGCTTTTCTCATATCAGTCCGTCAGCCCCACCAAGGTATCAAGGAACTCGTCCTTGTCGAAGGGATGCATGTCTGCATAGGTCTCCCCAGTGCCGACGTAGGCGATGGGGATGTGGAGTTTCTCCCCTATCTGCACCAGGGCTCCCCCCTTCGCAAGACTGTCATACTTGGTAAGAATCAGGGCATCCAGGGCAACCGCTTGGTTGAACAACTCTGCCTGGCTGATGCCGTTCTGTCCGGTGGTGGAATCGATGACCAGGAATTTCTTGTAGTGAGCATCATCAATGCCCCTACCCTTCACGATCTTGTCGATCTTGGAGAGCTCACGCAACAAATTTTCCTTGTTGTGCATTCTGCCCGCAGTATCAACCAGAATCAGGTCTTCCTTTTTTGCCTGTGCACTGGTGATGGCATCAAAAACCACGGAACCAGGATCGCTGCCGTTCTTCTGCTTGACGATCCTGCACCCCAAACGCTGTGCATGGACTTCAAGCTGGTCAATGGCCGCTGCACGGAAGGTGTCCGCAGCGGCAAGCAACACTTGCTTGCCCTGCCTCTGGTAGTAGTTTGCAAGCTTGGCGATCGACGTGGTCTTCCCCACCCCATTGACACCCAGGATCAGAAAGACGGTGGGCATCTTCTCATCAAGCTCATGGGAGAAAACAGACACCTTGTCCTCAAGATGTGACTTCACCAAAAGTTGCAAATCCCTTTGTGTCTTCGATTTTGCACTCTTCGCAAGTTTCCTCACCGCGTCTGAGACATCCATGGCAAGCTTGGCACCCAAGTCACCCTCAATGAGAAAATCTTCCAGTGTCTCAAAATATTCCTCATCAAAAGAGCTCATACCAAACAGAGCTTTCAGTTTCGCTCCGAATCCTTTCAACATACCCTACCTACCTATTCAATATTGTGTACCGGCCCATGCTGCATACCTTGCCATCTCCATGACCAGTGCTGCCGCTGAAGCCAAGGCCACTGAGCTTGTACCCACCATGCCAACCTGCCACAATGGGTTGTCAATTCCAACTGTCTTTGAAAGCGAGAGGCTTCCTACATACGCTCCGAACAACAGGATAGTGTTTCTGAGCCGTTTATAAAAGTCCTTCTGGGTATCCTTGATGAGCAAGGAATCATCCAGCTCCTGGGAAAGAGAGGAGATGGACAGCGAAGTTCCAACCGGCCGTTCCAACTGGACGATGCGTCTGGAAAAACCCTCTTTCTCGAAAGTGAGCATCAAAGGATAGGATGGCACGGAAAGGGAGATGCTCGCCGCTTGTGCCACCACATTGCCTTCCAGCACCCAGGTTCCCACCCCATCATACGAGTGCACGACAAGCGGAGGATGGGTAAGCGGGCGCAGGGTCGCCCCAACTTCCTGCACGGCACCGCTCTTCAGGTCAACGGTCAAGGCAATAGGCTCATAGGAGGCAGACCGGAAAACCAAGCTATGTGTTCCTGGGGAGAGAAAGAGAAGCCCTTGCCTGCTCACCTGTTCTTTGCCATCCACCTCCAGGGAAAAAAGGAGCAACTCATCACTGAGGGCGAGCACACTCTGCTTGTCCTGGGAAACAAGCGAGAAGATGGCTTCTCCCAATGGCTGAGCAAGCTCCTGATAGCGGCCACCATCCACCAGACGGTCAAGCAAGAGCTGTGGCTCTTGTTGGTTGAGAGGGGAAAATTCAATCCTTATCCGTTCAAAGCGATCCAAGGACTCGGAGCGAACCAACAACAACCCGTCCAAATTCTCCTTGGACAACAACCAATCGCGTGCCTTAACACTCTTTGCAAGCGCAAGAGAGAGATGCTCATCATAGGGAACCAAGGTGTACGAAACAGGAATGGACGGCCCCAACGAAAGGTCGTCCACCGTCATTTTTTCTCTATTGAGGCGATTGAGCGCATCCAGATCATGCAACTCGTATGCCTTGTGCACTTCCTCTTCCCATAGTTTCTGCTCTGCACGAGCACGCTTCAATTCAAGAAGCCGAACATGGGAAGATGCGGGAAAGAGTGTGGACCCATACCTGGAGGCGGTAGTGAACACAAGCTCGGAGAGCGCTTGGTTTTGCTCGCCAAGGCTCACAATACCAATACGAAACGTTGGTTCCGGCTCCGCAGCAAGCGGAGCGCAGAACAACACAAGGAGTAGGAAGATTCGGGCCGCAACCCTGACCATACCCTACTCCTCCTTCTGGGCCCAGTGGAGATACCCTTCAATGAACGGCCCGATCTCCCCATCCATGACAGCTTGGATATTGCCGATGGTAGTACCTGTACGATGATCCTTGACCATGGTATACGGTTGGAAGACATAAGAGCGTATCTGACTGCCCCAGGTGATCTCTTTTTTCTCGATGGCATCCTTCTGGTGCTCTTTTTCCTTCTCTTCCTTGTAGTACTCGTAGAGTCGGCTCTTGAGCATCTTGAAGGCGACTTCCTTGTTCATGACCTGGCTGCGCTCGTTCTGGCACTGCACCACAATACCGGAAGCATAGTGGGTGATGCGCACGGCACTGTCAGTCTTGTTGACATGCTGGCCCCCTGCTCCTCCTGCCCGATACGTATCCAGTCGGTAGTCTTCCGGCTTGAGGTCAATCTCAATGGTGTCATCCACCACAGGAGATGCGTACACGCTGGTAAAAGAGGTATGTCTTCGCTTCTGGGAATCAAAGGGACTGATGCGCACCAAACGGTGGACTCCCGCCTCACCTTTGAGATAGCCGAAACTATAGGGACCTGAGATCTTGATGGTTGCACTCTTGATGCCGCCCTCATCCTCCAGGAGGTCCAGAACCTGGCTCTTGAAACCGTTGCGTTCACAATAGCGAAGATACATGCGCATGAGCATATTGGCCCAGTCGCTTGCCTCGTTGCCACCGGCACCGGCATGGATGGTGAGAAAGCAGTCATTCTTGTCGAACTTGCCGTCCAGCAAAGTTTTCAGCTTGAGTTCCTGATAGCTGTGCGACAGAGCCTCGATCTGTTCGTTGATCTGTGCTTCCTCTTCAGGATTGTCAGGTTCATCACTGTACAGGTCGATAAGTTCAGCCATCTCATCGATACGCTCAATCAACTCCTTCCATGGATAGTAGGAGTCTTTCAATGCATTGAGTTCGGAAAAGAGTTTCTCCGCACCATTGCGGTCATCCCAGAATCCGGGGGCAAGACTTTGTTGCTCGAGATCCTGGATCTTTTTTACCATTGCAGAGGAGTCAAAGCCGCCTCCATACGGTATAGGCTTCTTCTTTTACACTTTCAAACTGACCTTTATTTTGGAAAAACATGGAGTGCTCCTTCGTCTTATTTTCGCTCCACCCTGAGTCCCAGAGTGAATTTTCGTTCTTCACCACATTCCAGATGAATGGGCCAGGAAGCCATGAACAGCGTGTGCTGATACAGCTTCTCATCGCCAAGGATGGTGGAGATTTCAATAGTATAATCTTCCTTCAGCAAGGTAAAGCGGGTATCCGAGACCAAGGTAAGGCTGGTGCAGTTGGGCTCGTCAAAGATGCGGATCGATTTGACGTTGTCCAGCATGATCTCAGCAGCTTCATGCACACTATTCTTCTTGTTCTCGAGCTGGATGAACCCTACACTCTCATGGTTGGATGCAACACACAGCGGTATTTCACAACCATAGATGCACGAAATCTCGTGGTCACTGAGATTGGTCAGGGTAATATCGAGCAGTACCGTGTTCTGCCTCAGCTTGAAATGCTTGGAAATCCCTATCTCCCCACCCAAGAGATCAGAATGACCGGTGGTGGAAGTGAGCCTGTACTCAGTACTTTTCCGATCCATGACGGTCAAGTCATACACTGACTGTCCCAGATCCAGACATGCTGTTCCATCCTGTTTCGCATACTCTTCCACCAACGAATTGATCGGAAGAAACACATCGGTGAACAACCTCTGCTTCTCTCCCTTTCGTATGGGATGGAGGATATGGGCACTGCTTCCAAACTGGGCGAGAGGAGAAAAAGCATCCCCATAGTTGTAGAGGGAAGGAAGATAGGTCAATTCGGCAAGCGAACCGCCTTTTGCATCAACCACGCAGCTGAGGTATTTGCCGATGACCAGATACTCATCGATTTGGTCATTATCAAAATCCAAGGCAACAGGATACGTGAAATCCTTGAGTGAGGAGAGGACGCAATCTGCCTCACTGATGTATCTCCACATAAGTTTTCGGACAGAACTTCTGAGCATGGAGGCATTTGCATCACACACAAAAGAAGCTCCGGAACTCATTTTCTGAATCAGTTGTTCCAGACGCTTGCGAACATCCTTGTCCTTTCTGTAGGTCCTTGCAACCTCAACCATGGTGATGTAGCGCCCATACAGGTAGGAAAGGCTTTCATCCTCCACCAATAGGTCATTGATGCAATCCAGGTGATCGCGAACAGAATCAAAACCATACCATCCGGAACGCAGGTACCCTTTCCTGGGAAGCTCCTCACTGAGACCCACCTCATCAAGTGCAGAGCCTTCGAAAGAGAAAAGCAAGGAGCAAAGCTCATTGGTCTGTTCCTCACTGATGCCTCCCTGCAAAAGATGATCCAGGTTGAGCATGGCAAACCGATATCCTGAATCTGCAGAAAGCTGCTGACGAAGTCTGTCAAGCAACTGCGCAAACCCCAGTTCCTTCTGGGCATACCTGGACAACAGTTGGCTGACCACATCATCGGTCGGAAGCACCGTGATGGACTTTCCCATCTCCTGCATGAGAAACGGTTCGGTGAAAATTCGTTTCGAATCCTCAACATCGTGGCAGGAGATGACAATCGAATCCACACAACAGAGGTTCATGGTATTGATATACAAGGGGCTGAAGATCTGACCATAGGAGAAGAGCGTCTTGGAACGCTGTCCAAACCTTTTGCGCAAATAGGTGGTGGTCATCTCTATCTGGTTTGAACGGTCTTTGGGAGAGAGCAAACTGAGAATGCTCTGATTATACGAACCTGTCAGCAATTCAAGTTTCCCCGACCTTGCCAAATCGGCCATCAGCAACATGACCGAAGGATGATTCGTCTCAAGCCACTCCAGGACAGGAACACCCAAAGACAATTGGAGCACTGCCTGGCTGTGGTGCAAGTGCGTGAGCAAAGGCTTGAACACAGCATTCAGTGCCCGTTCGAAAACGGGCACTGGAACGCCATGGGCAATCTGACTGTACGCACCTATCAATACGTTCATCCGTTACCGCTTGATGATACATTTGGTCGGACAAGCCTCAGCAGCCTCAGGTATCTGGCTGTGGGGAAGCATCTGATCAAACGTCGAAAGGAATCTGTCAACCTTGCATCCACTCTCGGGGAACTTGGTTTCACAAATCTTGCAGCCAATGCAACCGACACTGCACTGCTTGCGCACCTTGCCTCCCGGTTCATGACTATTGCACTCAATGACATATTCACTATCTTCATAGATCATATGCATGGCATTGGTGGGACAAATCTGCACACATTTCTCACAGCTGATGCATTTCTTCTCATCGACTATGATATACCCATCCTTGTCCTTGGAGATAGCCCCAACAGGACAAACTTTGATGCACGAACCCAGATGCAGACAAGCGCTCTTGCAGTTGTTGTCACCGGTGAAGAGCAATGCTGCCGCATTGCAGTCCTCAAGCCCCTCATAGTTGTAATCCTTCACGGTGAACTCCGTATTACCCCGGCACATGACATGGGCAACTTTTCTGCGGGTATCCCCGGCAGCATCAATCTTTGCGCCCATGATCTCAGCCATCTTGGCCACCAACGAGGGACCTCCGGGACTGCACAGGCCGATTTCCGCTTCGCCCAAGGCAACAGCGGCCGCATAGGCATTACAACCGGCATAGCCACATACACCACAGTTGGCTCCGGGCATAATCGGCTCAAGGGCAAGAACCTTGGGATCTTTTTTGATCGCCAGCTTCTTTTCCGCATAGGAGAGGCCGAATCCAAACAAGCCGCCAAGCACGGCCACTACCAGTATTGCAAAAAGAATATTCACGTCTCTCCCCCTTATACCAGATGCAGGTTGGTGATGAGCGACTTGTCAAAGGCCATGAATGCCAATGCCATCAACCCTGCACTGATGAAGGCAATCGGCATGCCACGGTACGGACCCCGTACCGGCTGCAGGTCAAGACGCTCTCGGATGTTGCTCATCAACACAATTGCCAACGTAAAGCCAAGTCCTGCTGCGAGTCCGGCCGTGAAAGCCTCCATCACATTGTAGGAGTTGGTGATGTTGATGATTGCGATACCGAGTACCGCGCAGTTGGTGGTGATCAACGGAAGGTAGATTCCCAAAGCCTTGTAAAGCGCCGGGCTGATCTTCTGGATCACCATCTCCAGAAGCTGTACCAGACTGGCGATGACCAGAATGAAGGTAAGCGTCTGCAGATACTGCAAATTGAAGGGGACCAACAGGAAATAGTAGATGGCCCAGGTGACCACCGAGGCAACCGTGGTAACAAAGGTAACCGAAGCACCCATCCCGATGGCATTCTCGCTGTTCTTGGATACTCCGATAAACGGACAGAGCCCCAGGAACTGAACCAGAATGAAGTTGTTGATAAATATGAATGTCAGCAGAATTGCGATATAACTCATCTTACTTGTCCTTCTTGCGTGAAGTGTTCCAGTCGAAGAACGCCTTCAGATAACCCATGATCAACAAGGCACCCGGTGCAAGGGCAAGAACCCTGATCGGATTGTCGTAGAACCAAGGGATATTGATGACACCACTGAAATTCCCCATCGGGAACAACGTGATAGTTCCTGAACCGAACAGCTCACGGATGAGCGCAATCAGGGTGATGCCCAAGGCAAAACCGATGGACATGCCGATTGCATCCAGAATGCTGTCCAACACCGTATTCTTGCTTGCAAAAGCCTCTGCCCTTCCCAAAATGATGCAGTTGACCACGATCAGGGGAAGATATACGCCCAAGGCACTGTAGACCGAGGGAACAAAGGCATGCATGACCATCTCGGTGATCGTAACCAAGCTGGCGATGACAACAATGTAGGCAGGAATATGAATGCTGCCAGGGATGACCTTACGCAAGGCAGAGATGATGATGTTGCTGAAGAGCAACACGAACATGACTCCTGCTGACATACCGATGGCATTCGAGACTTGGCTTGAGACACCGAGGACGGGACACAAGCCCAAAACAATGACAAATACCGGATTTTCCTTGAAGATTCCTTTGGTAAGTTCTTTCATATTGGCTTTCATCGTGCACCCCCAAGGCTTTTCACATACTCACTCCCTGCTGCAATTGCCTTTGCAACCGCAGTGAAGGTAACCGAAGAGCCGCTGACCGCCTGGGCGTCAGCATCGGAAAGCATGGTCTTCGAGGTGGGAATCGGCGTATCGGCGCCATTCCCCTTGAACTTATCCATGTATCCTTCCTGTTCAGCCTTCTTGCCGAGACCCGGGGTCTCGCTATGGGTCAACAGTTGTGCGAACAACATATCCCCGTCATTGGCATACGAGGCAACCAGGGTCATCTGCCCGCCATAGCCGGAACTGGTCAGACCTACGATGTAGCCGGCAACGCTGTCTTTGTCCAGCAAGTCGATCGTATAGCTTACATGAGCCTGGCCGTCGACCTCAGTGCGGGTACCGATCGTCCAACCGTTGCTGACGGCCTCGAGAGCCTTCTTCTGGTTCATCTCGTCCTGCATCCTGATGACCGGAGCCGTAATCGAATTGGTCATGGCAAGTGCAAAAGCGCAGACTGCACAGATGGAGAGCAAAATCAGTCCGTATTTGATGTTCTTGGTCATACCTTTGCCTCCTTCTGCTTCTTGCGAAGTTCTCTGGTATCGCCGAATTTCCGCGGTACGATATAACGGTCAATCGTCGGGGTAAGGACGTTCATCAGCAAAATGGAGACGGAAACAGCCTCAGGCATACTGCCGAAGTAGCGGAAAAGGAACGTGAAGAATCCACAACCGATACCATAGATGATCTGGCCCTTGTGGCTGATGGGACTGGTCACATAGTCGGTTGCCATGAACAAGGCACCAAGCATGAGTCCGCCGCTGAACATCGAGGGAAAGAAACTACCGGTGAATGCCCCACGACCGGAGGGAAGACCACCGAACACCCAAGACAGCACCGCTACGCTCAACAGGTAGGTTGCAGGGATATGCCATGTGATGATCTTGCGGACCAACAGATACAGACCGCCGATCAAGAGAGCGAGTGCACTCACCTCTCCGATGCACCCGGCCACATTGCCGAGGAAGGAGTCGATGCTATAGGCTGAGAAACCGGTTGCCTGGCTGATGGACTGTGCAAAACCTGTGGCAGGATACCCAGCAGAAGAGAGCAAGCCATTGCTGTCCATTCCCAAGGTTCCCCCAGCGATTGCAGTCTTTGCAAACCCGAGAGGAGTTGCGCCACTGAGACCATCAGGCATGATCGAAGCAAGGGTTCGTGGAGTTGCATAGGTGCTCATCGGCGTGGTGAACGAGAAGAACACGAACACACGGCCGGCCAGGGCTGGGTTTGCCCAGTTTGCCCCAAGCCCACCAAAGGTCCACTTGGCAACAAAAATGGCAAATGCACTGGCGATGAACGGGATGAACAAAGGAACCGAAGGGCTCATGTTCATACCGACCAACAGGCCGGTCAGGAACGCAGAACCATCCCAAAGGGTGGACTCCTTCCCCATTCTTCCGAGCAAATACTCTACAAGCATGGCGCTGAGAATCGAGACTCCCAAAACCAAGAGTGAGCGCAGGCCGAATACATAGACGCCCCACAAGGAGGCAGGAGCGAGTGCAAGGGATACACTCCACATAATGGATGCGGTGTCCGCCTTCGCATGCAAGTGTGGCGAGGAGGAAACCGTCAAGGCAGGTTTATTCATTTCTTCTTTCTCCCCAGTTTCTTTCCGGTTTTCATGGTGTGGACAAGCGGCAGATGGGCTGGGCACACAAATGAGCAGCAACCGCACTCCTTGCAGTCCATAAGACTGGTCTGCATCGCCATCTCATACTCACCATGGGTGATGTAACGGTAAAGCTTTGCCGGCATCAGGCCGATCGGACAAGCCGCAACGCAGCGTCCGCAATTGAGGCATGCCGTCTGGCGTACTTTCTTCTGGGGTGCAAGGGCGAGCAAGCCGCTCGAACCCTTGGTGATCGGAGTCTCAACATCAAAGAAGGAAAATCCCATCATGGGTCCGCCACTTACCAATTTCTCCGGTTCGCTCTTGAACCCTCCGCAGAAGGCAAGCAAATCACTGACCTTGGTTCCTACCGGAGCAAGCACATTCTTGGGGTTTGCAATGCATTCGCCGGTGACACTGATCACCCGCTCGTACAGGCTCTTGCCCAGGACGATAGCCTCATAGATGGCATTGCACGTGCCGATATTCGCAACCACGGCGCCGACATCCAGGGGCAATTTGCCTGAAGGAATCTCACGATTGATGGTCGCCTTGAGCAGCTGCTTCTCATCACCTTGGGGATACTTTATTTTCAGGCCCATGACCTCAATGGGATATCCCTTCTGGGTGATCAGGGTTCTCAAATGCTCGATGGCATCGGGCTTGTTCAACTCAACACCAATGATGATGCGTTCTGCACCGATGATCTTTGCAGCAATCATCGCGCCTTCAATGGCTTGCTCACCTTTCTCCAGCATGACGCGGTAGTCTGCCGTCAGATAGGGTTCACACTCGACACCATTGACCACAAACGCTTCCACTTTCTTGTCTTTGGGAATGGAGAACTTCACGTGTGCAGGGAACGTTGCGCCCCCCATACCCACGATGCCCAGATCCTTGATCTTGGCAAGCAGGTCACTGCTGGAAGTCGTTTTCCAATCCTCAGTGTTGCCACTGAGCTCTGGCTGGATCTCATCGGGAATGATGACAAACGCATCACACACCACGCTGTTTGCAAGGGTTACTTTCCTGATTTCCTTGATCGTACCACTGACCGGGGAGTGGACGTCAGCACTGATGAAACCGGCGGCCTCCCCAATTTTTTCTCCGCGAACTACGGTATCTCCCTTGGCTTTGATTGCCTTTGCAGGCGCTCCAAGGTGCTGTGACAGAGCGACGAGCAACTCCCCGGGCATGGGTAATCGCTCAATCGACTGGGAACGGCTGAATACCTTATTGTCATCAGGATGCACTCCACCCTTCCTGAACGTAGGTACTTTCTGCATGCATAACGCTCCTTATGTAGATGATTGTCAGAACAGACTGAAAATTATGATAATGCAGTATTATTGTACAAGAAATTCTGTATAATGAAAACCATGAATCGAGTATTTAAGTATGCTTTCTGGAAACTGAAAGGGACGAAAGTGTATGCACTTGTCGGAAAAAGCGGAACCGGCAAAAGCTTTCGCTCCAAGCTGGTAGCCCAGAAATATCGTATAGATCTGATTATTGATGACGGGCTTCTGATACGTGGGGACCGCATTCTTTCCGGTAAATCCGCCAAGCGGGAAGAGAATGTGCTCTCAGCTGTCCGCACTGCAGTCTTCGATGATCCGGATCACCAGAAACAGGTGCGTGAAACGCTGGAAAAGGAGAAATACCACAAGGTTCTCATCATCGGCACCAGTGAGAAGATGGTCTACAAAATCGCTTCACGACTCAATCTTCCCCAACCGGAAAAACTCTTTCGCATCGAGGATATCGCCACCAAGGAACAGATTGAGACCGCGATGCGCATCCGCTACTCAGAAGGCAAGCATGTCATTCCCGTACCCTCGATAGAAATTACCCGCAACTACCCCCAGATTGTCTATGACTCCATGCGGGTATTCCAGAAAAACAAGAGAAATGTCCCCTTCAAGCGAAAGAATGTGAGCTTCGAGAAGACGATTGTACGTCCGGAGTTTTCCAAATACGGGAAAGTCACCGTCAGTGAGGCTGCTCTCACCCAGATGGTTGCACACTGTCTTGATGAGTTTGACTCCCAGATAAAGGTAAAGCGCGTGCAGGTGCAGATCAAAGCCGAAGGCTATGCGCTGACGGTAAAACTCAGGGTACCGATGCAACACCAGATCTCCACCACCTTGGGAGAACTGCAGGAGTACATTGCAGACAGCCTTGAGAAATATGGGGGGATATTCGTCTCCTCGGTCAACATAGAAATAGAGGAGTGGGGCTAAAGGTCATGTGCCTCGGCACTGCTCTTTGGATTTGCAGATTCCGCAATAGGGATCTGATTACCTGTGCCTGGGGTCTTCTTCGGCCCTCTGCGTCGGTTTCTCCGTTTCTTCGTAACTGAGGAAACCTCGGCATTGGCCGTTTCCGGCCTCCCCTTGCGCATCATCTGACCGCCTTTGCGATTGGGTATCCGATTGGTAGGACGCTGGTTGCGCACACAGTTGCGTGGGGTCTTGAATCCACGTTCGGTGAGCAGCCTCTCACTAGCAAGCTCCACGTCATAGTTGGAGGGAGTCATGGGGCTGATCAGAACCTTGATCTGCCTGAAGGTCTCCTTGAACCGCTGGTCGATGGTAAGCTGGTCGTCCGCAAAGACCACCAAGGGATCCACCAATGCCTTGATCATGTCAGCAAGCACCACCTCGGGACCCTTGCCCTGCTTTGCCGATTGCACCCGTTCATCCAAGTCCTTCAAGCTCTTCTGTACCTGGGGAAAGGTGCTGTAGATGGAGAATGCCGGAAGCATGAACACCAGCAACTTGTATTTTTTCAATTCGTTGATGATCTTGCAGCTATGACCGCTTGCCAGAATCTTGTTCACTTCTTCGGTAAGCCTGCTGGTGGAAACCCTGCTCAGCTCATTGGAGTATTTGCGGATTGCCATCTTCACATTCCAGCGAAGGGAAAACCCTGTGGAAACCGAGTATTTGACCGCCCTTACCATCCGCACGGGATCTTCCTGGAAGGACTCATCAAGATCGATGATGGAACTTATTTTCTTTTTCCTGAAATCCTCCATTGCATGATTGAAGTCAAGCAACTGGCCGGTGGAGGGATCATAATAAAAACTGTTGATGGAAAAATCACGCCGTTTTGCATCCTGGTCAATGCTGCCGAACACGTTGTTGTTGCCGTCCTCAGACTCTTCGCCGCTGCGGAACGTGGATACTTCCAGCACTTTGTCCTTGAAGACCAGATGAACCAACTTGAATCGTTTGCCGATGATCCGGGCATTCCAGAAAAGACGCTGGATCTGTCTGGGGGATGCGCTGGTGGCGATATCAAAATCCTTGGGGATGTTTCCCAGCATCATATCCCGTACCGCGCCACCTACCAGATACGCTTCCGAGCCTGAGCTCTGCAGCTTCTTGATTGCCCAAAGGGCATCACGGTCAAGGAGGTTGGCTTGTATCTTATGTTCAGATTGGGTGTAGATATTTGCTACAGGCAGGGTTTTCCCATTTTCATCTTGTTTGTATCGTATCAGCATATCGCTCTCAATGGTAATTTGGATGGTGTAAAAAGAACCGCATATTGCAGTGGATAAGCGATTCGTTATACACTTTGTACACCATCCACTGCAAAAACACAACAGGAGTATGAATCAATGAGTGACGAAACCAAGGCCAGAAGCATAATCGAACCGAAAGTATTGAAAGGGTTCCGGGACTTCTTGCCTGCGATGGAAATTCCAAAAAAAGCCATCACCAACAAGCTTTCCGAGCATTTCTCATCCTATGGTTTTGTTCCCATCGACACCCCTGTCCTTGAGTATACCGAAGTTTTGTTGGGCAAAGGCGGTGGGGAAACCGACAAGCAGATTTTTCATTTCAAGGACAACGGGGAACGTGAGGTTGCACTGCGCTTCGACCTGACCGTTCCGTTCGCCCGTTTTCTCGCCCAGCACCAGAGCGAGCTCGCCCTCCCCTTCAAGCGCTATCACATCGATAAGGTCTGGCGCGGAGAGAACCCCCAGAAAGGACGCTTCAGGGAGTTCACCCAGTGTGACTTTGACATTGTCGGGGTCGACAACGCCGAGGCGGATTTCGAGATCCTCTCCATGATGGACAGCTCCTTCAAGGTGATGGGTGTACAGGACTACCAGTTCTGCCTCGCCCACCGTGGACTCTTCAATGCCTTCCTTGCTCATCTGGGCGTACTGCAGCAGAGCGTGGAAATCCTGCGTTGCGTTGACAAGCTGAGAAAAATCGGGGAAGAGGCCGTCCTCTCCACCCTGTCCCAACTTATCGGCAGTGAAGAGAAGGCGCACTCGATCCTTGCTTACATCACGAAAAGTGATCCGGCGGAACCCTTCCTCTCCACCCTCTCCAGGCTCAGTACGCTCGCCGGAGGGGAGCAAGAGCATACGCAACGGATGAAAACCATCTACGCGTATCTCCAGAATGCCGGCATTGCAGAACACTTCACCCTCGACCCCTCGATCACCCGAGGACTGGACTACTACACAGGCATCGTGTATGAAACCTTCCTCACCTCCCTGCCCTCCTTCGGCTCGGTCTGCAGCGGTGGCCGATACAATGACTTGGCCTCCCTGTACACCAAGGAGAAATTACCCGGTGTGGGATCGTCCATCGGGCTGGATCGCTTGCTTGCGGCTCTTGAAGAGCTCAAGAGCCCCATCCTGGGAACGGCAAGGTCTTCGGATGTCGTCATCCTGAACACAGACGAGAAGCTTTTCCCCGAATTTGACCGTATCGCACGAGCTTTGCGCAGCGTGGGGCTGAACGTCGAGGTCTATCTCGCACAGAAGAAACTTGCCGCCCAGTACAAGTGGGCTGAGACCAATGGAATACCGTTTGCCATTCTTTGTTCGGCTGAGGATATTGCTGGTCACACCCTTACGCTGAAAAACCTCAAAAGTCGCGAAACCATTACCTCGCTGACAACCAATGAGGCAGCGTTGCACATCAAAAAGGAATTATTTTGAAAGACATGAAACATTTGCCGGTTTATCTACACCGGCAGGAAATCCTCGATGGCCTTGCCCAAAACCAGGTCATCATCGTAGAAAGTCCGACCGGAAGCGGGAAAACCACCCAGATTCCGCTCATTCTCCATGAGGCAGGGTACGCTGACGCCCTGCAGGTCGGCATTACCCAACCAAGGCGCATCGCAACCCTCAGTGTCAGCGAGTTCATCAAGAAGCAGGTGGGAAAGGACGACGATTTTGTCGGCTACAAGATGCGCTTTGAGGACACCACCGGTCCAAACACCCGCATCAAGGTCATGACCGACGGAATCCTGCTGATGGAACTCAAGGCCGATCCCCTGCTCAAGAACTACTCGGTAATCCTTGTGGACGAGGCACATGAGCGCTCGCTGAACATCGATTTCATTCTGGGCCTTCTCAAAAGCGTCATGCACGAACGACCGGATTTCAAGGTCATCATCTCCAGCGCAACCATCAATACCAAGATCTTCAGCGAGTTCTTTGACAATGCCCCGATCGTAAGCATCGATGCACGCATCTACCCTGTTGATGTGCGATATCGCCCCTTGGAACGGGAATCGTTGGACTTCCAGGTGGAAGAGATCACCAAGATCGTGATGACCGAAGCAAAGAAACACTCCGGCGACATCCTTGTGTTCATGAGCGGGGAGTTTGACATCACCACCACGGTGAATGCTCTCTACATGGCAGATCCTGATAAGCTTTTGGAAATCTATCCGCTGTTCGGACGATTGAGCAAGGAAGAGCAGGAATCCGTCTTCAATGAAACCTCACCGGGAAAGACAAAGGTGGTGGTTGCCACCAATATTGCCGAAACCTCGGTCACCATTGATGGCATCACCACCGTCATCGACTGTGGGATTGCCAAGATAAACTTCTACAACCAGAAGGATTTCACCACCTCTTTGGTACCGCTTCCCACCAGCCGATCCAGCAGTGAGCAGCGCAAAGGCCGTGCAGGACGCACCGGTCCCGGTGTCTGCTACCGCCTCTACAGCGAGGACGACTACAAGAGCAGACTCCCGTACGGTACGGAAGAGATTCTGAGAACCGACCTCAGTGAGGTGGTTCTGCGTATGAGTGACCTCTCCATCTATGATTATGAGCACTTTCCCTTCATCACCCGCCCGAAGCACAGTGCCATCAGCAGTGCTGAACAGACCCTGCGCTTCATCGGTGCAATCGACGAATATCGCCGCCTGACCACCATCGGGACACTCATGTGCCGCTTCCCCCTGCTGCCCCGTCATTCACGGGTGATCGTGGAAGCGATGATGAACCACATCGATGTGTTGGATGAGGTGTTGGTTGCCGTCTCCTTCCTCTCCACCAAGACCCCTTTCCTGTTCATTCCGGGCGAGGAAGAGCTCAGCAGGGCAGCCCATAAGCGATTCAATACCACTGAGTATGGTGACTTTGTCTCCTATCTGCAGATTTTCCGCCAATATACGGCGAACACGACGAAGGAAGCAAAACAGAAGTTCTGCAAACGTAATTATCTCGACTTCCAGGGCATGCAGGAGATAGTGCACGTCAACGAGCAGCTTGGCGAAATCTGTTCGGACATCGGTTTTCCGCTTGCAAGCGGAGGTTCGGTGCGCGAGTATCTCAGCTGCATTGCCAGTGGCCTTCTGCAGTACGTGTGCATCAGGGCAAAAGGCAACATGTACAAGAGTCTTACCGCCGACCAGGTATTCATCCATCCCGGCAGTGCGTACTTCAAGACGCTTCCCCAATTCATCATTGCGGGAGAAATCGTGCAAACCAGCAGGCTCTATGCCCGCTCAGTCAGCCCATTGGACAAGGCATGGCTGGATGACATCTCCCCCGAACTGCTTGGCAAGCTCACCTCCCTTGCAAAGGGCGAACGGCCTTCGCGCAAAGAGGAGCAGGAAGAGATCAAGAAAGGCAAGGCTGTCTTGCAGCGTGAGGAGAAGGGCAAAGCCACGATCACGGTATACAAGAGAACCTACCCCACCCTCGTTATGGGCAAGAAAAAAGACAGACTGGTTGCCGTCATTCCGCTTGAGGACCTTTTCTACCTCTCCCAGGCCAATGAGAAAGCCCCAAAGCGGCCGAAGAACTTCCCCGCGACATTGCTGCACCAGGGTTTCTACATTCACTATGGAGATAAGTTCTTCTCCATTTTGGAGTTGCAGGGCAAGCTGAATCCCGGGAAGGGCATCCTGGACAACCCACCTTCCGGCATCTACACCATTGAGTCGGGACAGAACCTGATTGACAACCTTGATTGGATCCTGGCTTTCACCAAAAACAAGAAGGATCGAAAGCAGCTGAACTTTGTGGCATTGGAAGAGAGTGGCAACGGCAACTATCGCTTCACGTCAGTCAACGACTGCTTTGATGCGTTGGATAGCTCACTGTATACCCTGCTGCAACTGGCCGATGAGCTTGAAGCCTCCAACCAGAAGCAGCTGGCAAAACAAGTGGACAAAATCTACGGAAAGTTGCTGAAGCTGGTCGAATAGATCCTGTTCAGAACAGAGGCTTTGCAATGACGAGATGCTGTACCAACGGCATCTCGACACTTTTCAGCACAGCCTTGCCCTGGCTTTCCAGCAGCACGAACAGTACCTTGCCATCGACCTTCTTCTTGTCCTTGAGCAAGTGATCCCTGAACTCTATCCAGTCTCCCCTCCCGATGCGGTGGTCTATCTGGTAGCCGTAGCTCTTGAAGAGCTTGGTTGCCCCTCCTGCGTAGGCCTTGTCGGTCACCTGCATGGCCACCCCGGCCTCAAGGGCCCGACACGTACCCCAAGCCACCGCAGCACCATGGCTGAACTGGCCGAAATGGGAGGACGACTCCAAGGCATGCCCAAAGGTATGGCCAAGATTGAGCATCTGCCTGATACCCTGGGTCTCGGTCGGATCTTGTTCAATGTACCACTGTTTCACAGCCAGGGAGAGCTCAACAAGCTGGCCAAGCGTATTTGTATCGCGGTTGAGAATCTCGTTCTTCTTTACCAGGAGGAACTTGTAGAGCTCCTCGTCCTGGCTGAGCAGGGCGTGCTTGATCACCTCGGCAAGCCCGTTGAGGAACTCCTTGTCGCTGAGGGTCCGCAGCGTATCGATGCAAATGAGCACCTCGCTCGCAGGATAGAAGGAACCGACGATGTTTTTCACCCCGTGGAAATCAATGGCTGTCTTTCCCCCCACTGCCGCATCAACCATGGAGAGCAAGGTGGTGGGAACCAGGGTAAGGTGGCAACCGCGCATGTAGACGGAGGCGGCGAAGGCGGCCATGTCGCACACAACCCCACCCCCGAACCCGATGATACGCCCATCACGGGCCAAACCTTCATCAAGGGCACTGGAAAGAATGCGCTCCAGCGATGCGAAGTTCTTGCTGATCTCCCCGCTTTCAAGCACGACATGCGAGGGTGGCAATTGCTTGAACAACTTGGCGGTATTGGTGTCAAAGACCCACATCACCAAACGCCCATATCCACCCAGATGGGAACTGAGGTCCTTCAGGTCATCGGCAAACAGGATGTCAGTCTGTTTCCCCTGCGCAAGCGTAGCTTTCATCACGTTCTTCATAGCTCTTGTTATACCCTACCCAAGGGGTGCAAGACAAGGAGGACCAGCTGAGCTGTGCTTGCAAAAAATCCTGTGTTGAAGCACAATGGCCTGTATGTACGAACTTAGGTATTTTGATAATGCAGCCACCACGGTCATGAGTGAATCCTCACTCAGAACCTATCAGGAGGTTGCCTCAGCATATATCGGAAATCCATCCGCTCTCCACCAGAAAGGCCTTGAGGCCAAGGCCTACCTCCAGCAGAACCGCGCACGCGTTGCGTCCTTGCTGCAGATCGGCGAAGGCCAGCTCATCTTCACCAGCGGAGCCACCGAAGCAAACGCCATCGTTCTTGAAAGCCTGATCTGGAGACAGCAAAAGGGTCATGTGATCCTCAGCGCGATAGAACACCCGTCGGTAAGCGAGTTTGCACGGCTTCTGAAGCATCTGGGCTGGAGTGTCAGTTTTCTCAACGCCCCGGGTGGCTTCATCCGCTGTGAGGACCTGCAGAAGGCGCTTACCAAGCAGACGAGGTTCGTTTCCCTGATGCTGGTCAACAACGTGGTGGGTTCCATCCAGGATATCAGGTCGCTGGTCAGGACGGTGCGCGAGTTTGAGAAGCAGGCAGGAGGAAGGCACATCCACTTCCATACCGATGCTACGCAGGCTTTGGGGAAGATTCGGTTCTCCCTTTCTGAGCTTGGGGTGGACAGTGCAGCATTCAGCGCCCACAAGTTCCATGGTCCGCGGGGGGTGGGCATGCTCTACAATGCCAATCCTGCACTGGAGAACCTGAGCAGGGCCGGTGACCAGGAAGGGGGACTGCGCGGGGGAACCGAGAACCTGGCTGGGATTGCCGCTATGACCACTGCGCTGGAAGAAGCGTATGCGTCGCTTGACCGGAATCTTGGACAAGTCGGTGAGATCAACGCATACCTGCGCGAGCGGCTGGGATCATTCGTAATCCTTTCGCCATCACAATCCTGCTCTCCTTACATTCTGAACCTCTCGGTCAAGCCCCTCCCCAGCGAAGTCTTCACCCGCATGCTGTATGACCGTGGATTCTGCGTATCCAGCGGCTCGGCCTGCTCGAACAATGCAAAGCAAAAGGGAGAGGGTGTCCTCACCGCAATGCACTATCACAGCGAATTGGCAAAGAGCAGCCTCAGGCTCTCTTTCAGCAATGACACCACCCTTTCCGATGCCGAGGCTCTGGCCGATGCAATCATTTCCCTCTATCAGGAGCATGCATGAACGATTCCACACTCTATCTGGTAAAGCTCGGCGAGATATCGCTGAAGGGCTTGAACCGCGACTTCTTCGAAAAGCGTCTGAAAAACAACATCAAGCACAAACTCAAGGGCTATAGGACCCAGGTGTCCAAGCAAAAGGGACGTATCTTCTTCGAAATCAGCAATGACTGTCCGAAAGAGATCATCGAACGGACCTTCAGCACCACCTTCGGGGTGGTCGGCTACTCGCGCTGCCTGCGTTGCGAAAAGGATATGGAACAGATCAAGGAGACGGCACGCCTTCTGATCGAGGATGCCCCGTTCTCCTCGGGAAAAGGATCGTTCAAATCCATTTCCAAGCGCGCTGACAAGCAGTTCCCCTTCACCAGCTATGATATCGATTGCGAACTGGGAGGCGTCGTACTGGACACCTATCCCGAGATGCACGTGGATGTAAAGAATCCTGATATGATCATCACCTGTGAGATCCGTGACAAGGCATACCTGTACATCTCGGCGAAACCCGGTCCAGGTGGTCTTCCGGTCTCTACAGCCGGCAAGGGGATGCTCCTGCTCAGCGGAGGCATCGACAGCCCCGTTGCGGCCTACCGCATGGCCCAGAGAGGGCTGAAAATGGAGTGCATCTACTTCCATGCCTATCCGTATACCAGTGAACTGGCCCTGGAGAAGGTCAAGACGCTTACGAGCCTCCTTGCTCCCTATCTGCAGGGAACCAGGTTGCATGTGGTTCCCTTCACCGAAGCCCAGCTGTGGATCAAGCAGCACAGCCCCGAGGATGAGACCACGCTCATGTTCCGTGCATGCATGATGAAGGTAGCCAATAAGCTTTCCTTGCAACAGGAAGGGCTGTGCATCGTGACCGGGGAGGCGATGAGCCAGGTTGCAAGCCAGACCCTGGAAAGCCTCTCGTTCACCGACAGCATGAGCGACCAAGTGGTGATGCGCCCCTTGGTGGGGATGGACAAGCAGGAAATCATGGATCTCGCCAAGAAGATCGGAACCTATGAGACATCCATTCTTCCGTATGAGGACTGTTGCGTCATCTTCAGTCCCCGTCATCCGCTGGTGAGACCGGACAAGAAGACCGTCACCGAGCACTATCATGCCATGGGCATCGAAGCCTTGCTTGACGAGGCGGTGACAAACACGGAAGTGTTCGACTTTGGACCGGACGGTCAGCAACGTTTCTAGACATTTATGCAAATATTGTATAAATACAAAGAAAGCTTGCTGTACCATTATCGGTAAATTGGCTATGGTTTGGTGAATCGGAGGCTTCACGGTGAGAATCGGGTTGGATGTTGGCTCCACTACCATGAAATGCGTTGTGCTTGACGAAACGCTCAACGTTGTCCATACAGAGTATCGCAGACACTATTCGCAGATATCCCAGACTGCAGTGACGATGCTCTCAGTCCTGCTCGATCGGTTTTCCGACCGTCCTGTCTTGCTTTCTGTCTCCGGGTCGGCAGGTCTTGGGCTTGCCCAGAATCTCAATCTGCCCTTTGTGCAGGAAGTGTACGCAACCCGCATTGCCGTCAACCATTTCCTCCCCTCCACTGACGTCGTGGTGGAACTTGGCGGAGAGGATGCCAAGATCCTGTTCCTCAAGCAGGTGATGGAAGTGAGGATGAACGGCACCTGTGCCGGTGGGACCGGATCGTTCATCGACCAGATGGCAAGCCTGCTCAACGTCGGCCAGGATGATATGGACGAACTTGCGAAGAACGCAAAGCAACGCTATCACATAGCATCGCGCTGCGGTGTCTTCGCCAAATCCGATGTTCAGCCGCTGCTCAACCAAGGAGCTGAAAAAGCGGATATTGCGCTTTCGGTCCTGTATTCGGTGGTGAACCAAACCATTGCAGGCCTTGCCCAGGGGCGACCCATCTCGGGGCAGGTCGTCTACCTCGGCGGGCCGCTCACCTTCCTCTCCCAGCTCCGACAGGCCTTCGACCAGACCCTCGGTATCGAAGGCATCTGCCCTTCAAACTCCCTCTACTACGTAGCATTGGGGAGTGCACTCAGCCCAAACGACCAGACCACGCAACTCACAGAACTGGTCTCCAAGCTCGAACACTACCAGGTAGGCAAGGCCTTCACCTCCATCCCTGCGTTGTTCACCAACGAAGATGAGTACCGGAGCTTCGTGCAGCGTCATGCAAAGGCCCATCTTCCCAAACTCGATCCGAACCAGTACCAGGGGCAAGCCTTCCTTGGCGTCGATTCCGGCTCCACTACGGTAAAAGCCTGTGTCATCGATGCTGAGGGCAACCTGCTCTACTCCCGTTACCAGGAGAACAACGGGAATCCGGTCCAAGCGGTCAAGGAGTTTCTCACCACGTTCTACGCATCCTATCCGCACATCAACCTGGTCAAGAGCTGCAGCACCGGATACGGGGAACTGCTGATCAGGAATGCATTCGACTTCGAGTACTCGCTGGTGGAAACGATGGCCCACTACAAGAGTGCACGATCATTTTCACCAGACGTGGATTTCATCATTGACATCGGCGGCCAGGACATCAAGTGTTTCAAGATTGCAGACGGTACCATTGACGACATCTTCCTCAATGAAGCCTGCTCCTCGGGCTGTGGTTCCTTCCTGCAGACATTCTCAAATGCACTGGGCTACTCCGCAAAAGACGCGGCACAGCTTGCACTGCGTGCAAAGAACCCTGTCGATCTCGGCTCGAGATGCACCGTATTCATGAACAGCTCGGTCAAGCAGGCCCAGAAAGATGGGGCAAGTGTCGAGGACATCTTTGCCGGGCTTGCCATCAGTGTCGTGAAAAACGCCCTCTACAAGGTCATCCGTTCGACCGATCCTTCACTGCTGGGCAAGCACATCGTAGTGCAAGGGGGAACCTTCCTCAACGACGCAGTGCTCCGCTCTTTCGAGCTTGAGCTGGGCTGTGAGGTTGTCCGTCTCGATGAGGCCGGGCTTATGGGAGCGTATGGATCTGCGTTGCATGCACGCAATCTGCACAGGGAAAAACCACAGGCAACCACCACGCTCACCCTGGACCAGTTGCAGCACTTCTCCCACCGGACAAAGACCATCCACTGCAAAGGATGCACCAACTCCTGCCTGCTGACGATCAACATCTTTGACGGCGAACGCAAGCTGGTCAGCGGCAATAAGTGCGACCGCATCGTACGGCCCGAAACCTTCGTCAGCGATCCGGAAAATCTCAACATCTATGCCTTCAAGCAGCAGTATCTTGCTTCACTGCATGAGGAAAGGAGTGCAAGCAGGGGGAGAATCGGGCTGCCTCTACAGCTCAATTTCTACGAGCAGCTTCCCTTCTGGCAGACCTTCTTCTCCCATCTTGGCTTCGAGGTGGTGGTGAGCAAGAGCTCCACGCGACAGACCTATCTTGACGGACAGTCCACGATTCCCAGCGACACCATCTGCTACCCCGCCAAGCTGATGCATGGTCACATCCAGGAGCTCATCGATGCGAAAGTCGATGCAATCTTCTATCCGTGCAGCAGCTACAACGTCGATGAGAAGAAGGGTGACAACCACTTCAACTGTCCGGTGGTGGCGTACTATCCGGAAGTGCTCAAGCACAATATCGCAGAGCTTGCAAACAAGAGCATCCGATTCATCTCGGACTATGTGAGCCTTGCAGACCCCGAGTTCCTGCCAAAACGCCTTCATCAGATACTGGGCAAGGAGTTCCAGCTCTCCAAAGGCGACATCCGTGTTGCCGTGAAAGCAGCCTATGAGAGCCTTGGTTCGTACCGAAAGGCGATTCGCGAACAGGGAGATCGTATCTGCAATCTGGCGAGAAGCAAGGGCTGGCCCATCATCGTGCTCTGCGGAAGGCCTTACCATGCCGATCCGGAGGTCAACCATGGCATCGACCAGCTGCTGCTTCAGTGTGAATGCGCCGTGATCAGCGAGGATGCCCTCTCCCATCTGGTGGAAAAGGAGAAGCGGACGGTGCTCAACCAATGGACCTATCATGCCCGCATGTACGACGCTGCCCGATATGTGGCCACCCAAAAGGACATGCATCTGATCCAATTGGTCAGTTTCGGCTGCGGCCTCGATGCCGTCACCACCGATGAGGTGCGTGACATCCTCCGCAAAACCGACAAGATCTACACCCAGATAAAGATCGATGAGATCGTGAACCTCGGGGCTGTGAAGATTCGTATCCGCAGCTTGCTCGCTGCCATCTCGGAGGAATCGAAATGAGTGTACCGTTTACCAAGGCGATGAAGAAGGACTACACGATTCTCATCCCCAACATGAGCCCGGTACACTTCAACCTTGCCAAGGAAGTGTTTGCAAACCATGGATACAAGGTGGTGTTGCTGGAAAACCAGGGCCCGAACGTCATCCGTGAGGGACTGCGGTATGTACACAACGACATCTGTTATCCCGCTCAGCTGGTGATAGGCCAGCTCATCGATGCCATCAAGCATGGGGGGTATGACGCCAACAGGGTTGCGCTGGTAATCACCCAGACCGGTGGCGGATGCAGGGCGAGCAACTACCTGTTCCTGTTGCGCAAAGCCTTGGAGAAGTGCCAGATGCCGCAAATCCCGGTCATCAGCCTCAACCTGAAGGGAATGGAGAAGAATCCTGGGTTCAAACTCTCTTTCTTCATGCTGCTCCAAGCCTACTCGGCCTTCGTCTACGGGGACCTGTTGATGACCTTGTCCAACCAGGTTCGCCCCTACGAGGTGAACAAGGGGGAAGCGGATGCGCTGGTGGCCAAATGGACCGCATATCTGGGTGAGCGGTTCGCCCACAACCGCGGATACATCGGCTGGGCCATGAAACGGAATCTTGAGAGAATCTGCAGCGAGTTCGCCGCCATCCAGACACGCAAGGAAGAGCGGATCAAGGTCGGCATCGTCGGAGAAATCTACATGAAGTACTCCCCGCTGGGAAACAATCACCTGCAGGAGTACCTTGAGCAACAGGGGTGCGAGGTCATGGTTCCCTCCATGATGGGCTTTCTCTACTATGGGGCGGACAACGCCATCACCGACCGAAGCTACTACGGGGGACGCTTGGTCAGTGCCACCGTCACCCAGCTCATCCTGCGCCAGCTCTTCAAGGTGGAGAAGATGATGCGCACAGCTATGAGTGCAAGCGGGAAATTCACCGTCCCCATTCCCTACACTGAGATGAAGAAGCTGGATGAGGGGTTGCTCGATTATGGGGTGAAGATGGGAGAGGGATGGCTGCTCACCGCCGAGATGCTCGATCTTGTCCATGCCGGATACCACAATATCGTCTGCACCCAGCCCTTCGGCTGTCTGCCCAACCATATTGTTGCAAAAGGCATGATCAGGGCGGTCACCGAGCGGGTACCGGATGCAAACATCGTGCCCATCGACTATGACCCGTCGGCAACCCATGTGAATCAGGAAAACCGCATCAAACTGATGCTTTCCCTTGCCAAAGAGAAGCTCGAACAGGGAAAAACCCCCTGATTCAATATATCCTACTATTCTACTACTTAAACTTTGAGTATAGTATGGGGTATGGATATACTGTCATTGCACCAAAGTGAAGATCTCAGCGTGGTGGTCCATGAGGACCTGAAGAAGCTTGTACGCAGCAAGGGCGGCAGGATTGCGCTTGCACTTCCCGGTGGAAGAAGCGCTTCCCTTCTCATCCATGCCATCCTCATGCTCGAACCTGCAGAGCTGAATCGGATTGACCTGTATCTGGTCGATGAGCGGCTGGAAGGCGAGCTGAATCTGGACACCCTGCTGGCTGCCGGACTTGGCAGTGCCATCGAACAAGGAGTCTTCCTCAGTTCCCAGCTGCATATCCCTGCAGTGGGATGCACGCTCAGCCACATCAAGTTCGACCGTGTGTATCTCGGTATTGGAGAGGATGGCCACTTTGCCTCCCTTTTTCCCGGCTCCTGGCCTGAACAGACCGAAGAGCAGGTGATCTTGGTGGAGGAGAGTCCCAAACCACCCAAGCGGAGGGCTACCCTCTCCTACACCGGGTTTCTTCAGCTGGCACACCACTGCCCGGTATACCTGTTGTTTCTGGGAAAAGCAAAACAGGAAGCCCTAGCCAGACTGACCGGCGGCACCGAAGGGGCAACCACCCTTCCCTGTGCCTTCTTTCGTGACCAGCATTTCGATGCTACCATAGTAACAGACATCAAGGAGGGTTCGGCATGAAACGCATCATCATCCAGTTTGGCGGCACAGGGGATCTTGCCCTGAAAAAGCTCTACCCGGCATACCAGCATCTGATGGAAAAAGAGTTCCCCTTCGAGGTGCTCTCCCTAGGTCGCCGCTATACCACACGCGAGGAGTTTCTCGCCAATTCCGTGGACAGCGATGCCCCCTCATCCTTCACCGACCACCTCGACTACCTGTATTACGACATGGCCGAGGCCAATGTGGTGGCGCTGCTCTCTGCAAAGCTCAAGGAGATGGTGGGAACAGAGACGGAAGTCGAGTTCATCTACTATCTTGCCCTGCAGCCCTCGTTGTATGAGGATGCCATCCACCAGATCAAGGAAGTTGATGCATCGCTTGACTGTGTCTGTACGCTGACCAAGAAGATTGTGGTGGAAAAACCGTTCGGGTTTGATCTGGAAAGTGCCAAACGCTACAATGAGATTCTTGAGAAAGCATTCACAGACAAGGAGATATTCCGTGTCGACCACTATCTTGGCAAGGAGTTCATGCAGAACCTTCTGCTGATGCGCTTCCACAATGACATCATCCGGCGCATCTGGGACAACCGGACCATAGAATCCATCCAGATCATCTTCGATGAGACGCACGGGGTGGACCAGCGGCTGGGTTTCTATGAGAAGATCGGGGTGGTCAGGGATACGATCCAGAACCACATCATGCAGATCATCACCTACCTGACGATGAGTGAACCTGCCAGCCTCTCTCCCGAGGATATCGCAGTGGAAAAAGAGAAGGTGCTGCGCTCGATCTCTTCTGTCGAGGATTATCACATGGGCAGGTATGAATCGCTGGGAGTCAACAGCGGCCATGTGGTGCAAACCCCGACGTATGCAGCCTTCAAGCTCTTTGTGAACACCTACTATTTTGCCGACATTCCCATCTACGTCCGGACCGGAAAGATGCAGAAAGAAGCCAAATCCCTGATTTACATCAAGTTCAAGAACATCACCAAGGAGGTGATGCACGATCAGGGGATAGCGGAGAATGCTGTCATCATCACCATCCATCCCGAGCTCACCATCGACATCAGCATGAATCTCAAGATGCCCAATACCAGTTGGAAATCAAAACCCGTGCGCTTCCGGTTCAACCAGAGCGAAACCTTCGGGGTGAACACCCCCGAGGCCTATGAGCAGATCGTGCAGAAGATTCTCATCGGGGACAAGAGCTTGTTCCCCACGATGAAGGAGATCACCGAATCATGGAGAATCGTCGAGCCCATGCTGGCCGAAGAACAGGATGTCGAGGTCTACCCGATCAGGACCCTTCCGCGCTTCGCCACCCAGCTTGCAAAGGAGAACAACTTCACGTGGTTTGACTGAATCCGCTGATGCAATGGGAAAGCAGACGGTGGATCTCCAATCCAAGCGATTCATCCGATGAGAGAATCTCATAGCGCACAAGGTTGTCCTCGCTCTGGCTCAAGCGCTCAAAGACCTGGAACCATGCTGCATCCTGACCAAGTCCTTTGCGGTACAGGGTTGCGCCCAAGGATCTTCCCTCCGGTGTTTTGGTGAGACGTTCGGCCCCAAGTTGCTGCATGAGTGTGGAAACCCCTTCGAGCAAGGCTTTGAGCCTCTGTTGGTCACTGATTTGCACCGACCACTCCCGAACGCGAAAGAAACTGTCCTGCAACGCCCGCATGGCTTTGAAGCGTTCAGGCTCTCTTGCATAGACTTTCAGCAGCACAAGGGTGAAAAACAGGGTGTTCTCGGTTGCAAACCGTTCTGAGGCAGAGCGATCAACCGTTCTGGGAAACTGATGAAAATAGTGTGCGGACTCTTCCACCGCATACCGGTATCCGTCAGCTTGCATGATGCGCTTGATGATGGCATGGCCGTTCTGCACGATGCCATACTGCTTGTGTTGCCCAGCCATCGCCTTCAGCACCACGGGAGAGGCCTTCACATCAAAGAGGAATCGGATCGGCGTGGAAGATGGCTCCATCTGCAGCAGATACTCACTGATCATGAGCATCACAAAGGAGGGAGGCAACTGCCTCCCCTCATAGAGGACATCCATCCTGTCCCCATCACCATCGAAGACGAGCAGAAGTTTCGCAGGATGCGATTCCAGGTATGAGCGGGCGTCAGAAAGGCTCTCAGGCCTGCCGGGATTGGGATCACCTGCCGGAAAGGAACCGTCGCTGATAAGATGCAGGCTCTTCACGGTCACACCCAACCCTTGGAGGGCTCGGGTGACCGCACCCCCGAAACTGCCGTGCAGAAAGTCGCAGACAACAGAGAGCCCCTCCAGTTCCCCTTTCCCTATTCCGGCCAGTCTGGTCGAATAGGCAATGTAGGAAGCGAGGGTATCGGCAACATAGACGCGGCCTTCCGGTTTTGCCCGCATCCATTCGGCGTTTTCCTCAAACAGGGAACGGACTTTCTCAAGTCCTCCTTCCGCTCCTCCTCCCATCGTGATCATTTCCAGATTCCAACCCACCAACTTCACACCCAGATAACTTCCAGGGTTGTGGCTGGCAGTAATCATGAGCCCGCCACTCTCCTTTCGGGTCAGGCAGTGGTAGTAGAATTGGCAGGTCCCGATGGGGTTTGGCTCCAGATGGACATCAAGCCCGTTCGCAGTACATGCATCCAGCAAACACTGTTGAAAGCTCTCCCCTCCCTGCCGCCCGTCACGGGCAAGCACGACCGAAGGGACCTGCAGCACCTCACGGTAGTAGCGGGCCAGTGCCCAGGCAAGTTGCTTGAGCACTGAAGCATCAACCGAGGACCTGCGAAAACGGATATCATGAGCTCGAAACATCTGTGTATCCATGCCTAGGCCTTGCTCAGTGTGCCTTGCCCGAGGTTGGTGCCGCTCTCTTTGTCAAAGAGATTGAATTGACCGTGGGCAAACGAAAGCGCAACTTGCTTGCCTACCTCAAAATCGACATCACCGAACACCACCGAGTGCAACCGTTTCCCATCCATGTCCAGTGCAATGATGGTCTCCATCCCAGAGGGAAGCGAGCTGACGATCTCCGCCTGTGCCATGGCCTCTGTCTCATCGGCAATGGCAATGTGCTCAGGACGGATTCCCAAGGTGATGGCCTGCCCTGCGGCAACCTCAACCACTGTGGTGGGGGCAAAGAGAAGCGAGACATTTCCTGACAGCTGGAGTACCACAGGGTTGGTCGAGCGTACCGTCCCATCGACCAGGTTGATGTTCGGGGAACCCACAAAGTCTGCAGTGAATGTGTTCGCCGGCTTCCGGTACACTTCCAAAGGGGGTGCATACTGCTGCATGTACCCGTTCTTCATCAAACAGACCATGCTGGAGAGTGTCATGGCCTCTAGCTGGTCGTGCGTGACATAGACGAACGTGGAATCTGTTTCCCGGTGAAGTCGCTTGAGTTCGGAGCGCATTTCCATGCGCAGCTTTGCATCGAGATTGGAGAGCGGTTCATCCATGAACAGTACCTTCGGTCCGGTTGCGAGGGTTCGGGCGATGGCAACACGCTGTTGCTGCCCGCCGCTGAGCTCGGAGGGATAGCGGTGGCTGAATTCGCTGATCTTGAGCATGGTGAGCAGCTCTTCCACGCGCTCCTTGATCTTGTCCTTCGGCCATTTGAGGTTTTCCAATCCGAATGCAATGTTCTTGTAGACGGTCATGTGCGGCCACAGGGCATAATTCTGGAACAAGAAGCCGACATCGCGCTTGTCCGGCGGAACATCGATGCCATCCTCAGAGGAGAACACCACCTTGTCGTTGATCGTGATGGTTCCCTCCGTAGGCGTCTCCAAGCCGGCAATCATCCTCAGTGTGGTGGTTTTCCCGCACCCTGAAGGGCCGAGCAGGGTCACGAAGGAGCGGTCATCGATGACCATATTCAGGTCATCCACGGCAACAAACTTGCCGAATTTCTTGGTAATATGGGTCAATTCAATCCTTGGCATGCAAGACTCCTTATTAGTTGTTGCCGATACCCTTGTCAATGGAAGCTCCGGTGAGCTTGTTGATCAAGAGGTTGAAGCCGACTACGATCACGACGATCATCAGGTTGATGGCGTTGGCATACTGGTTCCACCCCTTCTCGTTGTACTGGAACAGCAGTGTGGTCAGAATCCTGGTTGAAGGGGAAACAAGCAGGATGAACAGGCTCAATTCACGCATGCAGGAGATGAATGGCAGCAGATAGCCGCTGATGAAGGTAGTCTTCTGGATCGGGAAAATGATGTGTGTCATCCGCTTCAGCCAGCCGACGCCCATGATGGTTCCCGCTTCCTCAATCTCTCCGGAGAGCTGGAGCATGGCGTTGATGCCGCTTCGGGAAGCAAAGGGAAGATACTTCACCGCACCGACAATCACCAACAGCCAGAACGATCCGTACAAGGCGGGAATGAAGCCTCTCCTGACAGCAAACATCGACAGGAAGATGGCCCCAAATGCCATGGAGGGCATGAGGTACGGGAAGAAGGTCAGGTTGTTGACCCACGTGGAAAGCTTCGAACCGCGACGTTTTGCAATAGCATACCCGCTGAGCATACCCACGGTCCCTGCAATGAGACTGATGATGACCGAGAGCTTGAGGCTGTTGGAAAGGCCGAGCCAGATGCTGGGATTGCGCAGGATGCCGGGCTCGCTGTTGGCGATGTCAGCCCTTCCCTGACCAATCCAGAACTCGGTGGTGAAATTGGAGAGTGAATAGTCACCGGGTGCCATGATGAAAGACTCGATGGCAAACGAGACCAGCGGAAGGATGGCTATCATCAGAAGGATTCCCACCAACAGGACCGTGAGCGGGGTGCGCGCCTTGCGCAGGTTGAACAGGCTGATGTTGGAGCTCTTGCCGGTTATGGTGGTATAGGATTTGCGTCTGCCGGTGATCCACTGGTTCAGCATGAGAATCCCCACACCGATGACGATCATGACCAAGGCCATGATATATCCGTAGCCTGGGTTCATCCCGTTGAGCGTGCGGAACATCTGGGTGGTCAGCACCTGAAAGCGTACCGGGCTGCCCAGGAACGCAGGAACGGCAAATGCGCTCATGGTCGAGGAGAAGACCAGAAGGAAAGTGGAGAGCAAGGCGGGCCTGACGATGGGGATGGTGACCTTTTGCATGATCTGCCAGCGATTGGCATGCAACAGCATGGCCGCTTCCTCAAGGTTTGCGTCCATGTTTCTGAGGATGCCTCCGATGAGGATGTAGGCAAAGGGTGCATAGTGCAGACCCTGCACCACGACGATGGGAAACAGGCCGTAGGCAAACCAGTTGGGTGTCTCTATCCCGGTAAAGACGGTGAAGAGCCCCGGGGCGCCCCCGATTCTTGAGTTTCGGAAAAAGTTGAGCCATGCCATGGCCAAGGTCCAGGCCGGCATGATGTAGGGAAACACGAAGACGGTGGATATGAAAGCCTTCGCGCGGATATTGGTGCGGGTAACCGTCCAAGCAAAAAATCCTCCGATGAGGATGGCAAGCACACAGGACAGGAAAGCCACCACCATCGTGTTGACGAATGGTTCATAGAACGTCTTTTGGCTGGTAACCCCACTGGCAAACATCTTCGTCCAATGGTAGAGCGTCAAAGACCCAGCAGGTTTCTTGACAAACCTGACTTCCGACGAATGCACCGAGATGGTATCGAAGATGATGGTAACGAGGGGTACAAGCGTCAGATACCCCAGAACCACCAGCAACACCACCAGGATGATGTTATGAGGCTTACGAAAAAATGCCTTCACTTGATTGAGCTTGCTTTTGGCACTCATGCAACAGCTTCCTTACTAAAGAGCCTGCAGGGAAACCCTGCAGGCTTCAATGATGGTCAGATTCGATCAATACAGGTACTGGTTGAGGAACTCTTCCACTTCGGCGCGATTGTCGAAGCAGTATGCACCCTCTTCCTCGACCAACAGTGGTGCCCATACCTCAAAGGGGAAGTCAATGTCTTCCTGGATCGGGTTATTGGGATTGGCACTGTAGGTTCCGCAGTCGGCGCCCCAGGGAGAAAATCCTTCCTCACTGAACAGATACTCGATGAAGAGCTTTGCAGCATGCGGGCTTCTTGCACTCTTTGCAACCAGTGCATAGAGGCTGTAGTAGAATCCTGCAAACGGTTCCATCTCCATGGCGGGCTTCAGGGCAAGGTTCTTGCTGGTTGCGTAGCGTGCCTTGGAATAGACAAAGAGGCCTACCGGGGCATGCTCGCGCTTCTCGTTCTGTCCCTTGATGCCGACGTTCTCGGCAATGGTGGTGTCACTGGTACCGACGATCAGGTCATTCTCGTAGATTGCCTTGATCCACTCATACCCTGCATTGGGGGTGGTGAGGAAAATGTCCTTGCCGAAGTAGTTCTTGTATGCCGCTGCAATCTTTGCAGACCAGTAGTCATTGGTGATCATGGTAAGGAAGTTTGCGTTCACGCCTTCCTGGAACGGGTTCTTGAACATCAGGAGGCTCTTGTACTTCGGGTCGGCGAACTGCCAGATGTTGTAGTACGGGCTCTCATCAAGTCCCTCGTCGTTGTAGATGAACACCTTGTTGATGGCGAACACCTGCAAGGGATTCTGCATGTTTTTGGGAACAACGTCCTTGAGTGTGGGAGGCACATAGTTGTACAGGTAACCGGGTTCGATGAGCTCACCCACCAGACGACCGGCATCCTGGGCCAAGACGAAGTCTGCACCTGCAACTCCTGCCTGGGCTTCCTTCGCAACCTTCTCGATCAACTCAAAATCCTTGAGGTTGGAGTATTCCACCTCAATACCATAGAGAGCCTTGAAACCGGCGGCAGCCTTTGCAATACGGCTGGAAGTGGCATAGACCACGACTTTTCCTTCTTCTTTTGCACGTGCAACCAGTTCATCATGGCTGATTTCCTCAACCACCGGGACGGCGGCAGGAGCAGGAGCCTCTTGCTTTCCTGCGGCAAACAAGCCGAGGGGAAGCAGCAAGGCAATCAAAAACAGAACAGAGAGTTTTTTCATGACAGTCTCCTTTGGGCACAAATTCGAGCAGATTACCCACCCATTGGCAGTATACCATCGGTTTGTCCCGCCTCAAAGGAGAGGTTCTTGTCAATTTCTGCACACTCTACGCAAAAAGCCATCATCAGGAGGTACCCAATGATGGCTTTTTTGACACGTGTCTTAAAAAATCAGATGAGCACGTGCATCTTTTCCTTGATCTCATGGAGGTTCGCATTGCCCACCTCGTTCGCTTTCCTCGTGCCTTCCACGATCAGATCCCTTACCAAGGGGCGGTGGGAGTCGTAGTAAGCACGGCGCTCACGAATCGGATCAAGCAGTGCATTGAGCACCTCGTTGAGCCGCTTTTTGCATGCCACACATCCGATCTGGGCGTTGCGGCAGCGATCGGCAATATCATCCTTCTCCTCAGGATTGAAGACACAATGATACTTGTAGACATTGCAGATTTCCGGAGTGCCGGGAATCTTGACCGTGATGCGAGCCGGGTCGGTGACCGCATTGCGCACCCGCTCCCATACCGTCTCCGGGGTATCGGAAAGATAGATGGCATTCCCAAGGCTCTTGCCCATCTTGGCATTGCCGTCGAGTCCGCTGAGCCGTCCGACTGCACTGAGCTTGGCCTGAGGTTCCACGATGGAGGTCCCATACAGGTCATTGAACTTGCGTACGATCTTGCGGGCCAACTCGATGTGGGGAACCTGGTCCTCACCGACGGGAACCAAATCTGCGTTGCAGAACGTGATGTCGGCAGTCTGGCTTACCGGATAGCCGAGAAAGCCGTAGGTCAGGTCTGCATAGCCGTAATTCTTCGCTTCCGTCTTGATCGTAGGGTTGTGCCTGAGTTGGTTGACCGTAACGATCATGGAGTAGAATACGGTGAGTTCTGCAATCGAAGTGATCTGGCTCTGCTGCACCAAGGTAACTTTTGCCGGGTCCAGCCCTACGGCAAGGTTATCGATGGCAACATCATAGATGCTGCTGTTGATAAGCTCAGGATTTTCAAAATGCGTTGTCAGGGCTTGGACATCAGCAAGCAAGATGAATGTATCATAGCTGTCCTGCAACTCCACCCTACTCTTGAGAGACCCTACATAGTGTCCCAGATGCAGTTTTCCGGTGGTTCTGTCCCCGGTAAGGATTCTCTTCTGTTTTGCTTCCACAACCTTACTCCTTCGTCGTATCCGTAGATTCTGTCTCCTCTACGGGAATGGACGAAGAGGGAATATTCACCCGCATCATCGTGTGTTCCATATTGCAGGAAGGACAGATGGCAGGGGCCTCATGCTTGTCCAGGGACTGGACCAACTCCACCCGTGCCTTGCACAGCTGGCATTCATATTCATAGGAAGGCATCGCTTGGTTTCTCCTCTCGGCTTACAGCAATCCGGTCAGGCTCTTTTTGAGTAAGGCCATCTGCTCTTCGCCCAATTCCATATGTTTGATCGTTACCAGATCATCTTCTATCAAAAACATCTTCATCAGGTCGGATATCTTGTACGGCACCTTTTCCCGCTTCAAGCGGGCCAGGTACCCGGTTCTTACCATCTGCGAAAGCGTATTGGCAAGCTTCGGGGTATCCATCGTGATGAAAGCATCCAAACTGTAGAGCCCTTGCTCGTCCCGATTGATCAACAGCAACATCACCTTGGCTTGGGTGATGACGGTATCGGGAAGATCAAGTCCCAAATCGAAAAACGTGCTGGGTTCCAAGGCATAGACTGCCAGGGAAGCATCAGCCATGGAAAGTGCAGTTTCCAGGTCAATGAGCGTTTGTTTCGAGTCGAAACGCTCATAGGCCTTCTCATACGAAGCATTGGTGAAAAGCAACGTGTCGCGCTTGGGTACATGCAGGGAGATGGGACCCTCCTTCTGGGTGAAGTAGGAAACCCCATCATTGGTGGTCTGCTTCTCCAGCTCCGATGCATACAGCATACCGGTATTGATCAGGAACTTCGGATAATCACCCTTGACCACCCCATAGGCCTCAATCGTTTCCATCTCAAGCGGATACGCCGGGGAGCCGGGTTTGAGTGAAAGGGAAACCCGCTCCGCCCTTCTGGCAAACTCGTCAAGCCCGGAGAAAGCCAGAGCGACCATTTCCTGTTCCTTGACTGCATCCACGGTGACAACGATCACCCCTTCTTCTCCCATGGCCTGGAAGTCGAAATACGGGACTTTCGGGGCCCTCGTGGTAGCACAGGAACTGAGAAACACAACGGCAAGGGCAAGAGATGAAGCAAACCTGACACATCTGCGCATGGACCTATTCCTTCTCTACACGCAACCTCACGATATGATCCCCACAATCAAACCCATCACCCTCCAGTGTACTGAAGGATAGCGAATTGGACAACGTTTCTTTTGCAATGGTCGGACCAAAGTTCGCAAAGACCCGCTGTACCACCTCATCCCCATCGTAGGTGAGCGCAATGCGGTCTGAGACCTCAAAACCACTCTCCTTTCGCAGGTTCTGGATGGAACGGACGATATCACGGGCAATGCCTTCCTCAAGCAGAGCTTCGGTGACCTTGGTGTCGAAACCAACGGTCAAGGAGCCTTCGTTGAGCACCTTCACCCCTTCCATCTCCGTCCTTTGCACGATGATCTCATCCTTGCTGATGGATATCTCGCCGTTCGAGTAGGAGATGCTATGGTCCTTTCCATCCAACAGGGAAGCAATGACCGACCCTGAAAGATCGGCAATGATGGAAGCAACTTCCTTCATGTCCTTGCCGAGCTTGCTGCCAAGGACCTTGAAGTTTGCCTTTGCGCTGTAGCTTACCAAGGCACTCTCATCCTGCTCGATGTGCACTTCCTTGACGTTGAGCTCCTCGGCGATGATACTCTCCATCTTGCCCAGAATCTCACGTTCCTCAGTTTCCCGGTCCACCAGGAAGAGCTTTTGCAATGGCTGGCGGATCTTCAGGTTGTTGGAAGCCCTGAGAGCCCGGCCCATGGCAATTGCCTTCTGGGTGAGGGACATCTCTTTTTCCAAGGTGAAGTCACGCTCGGCTTCCTGATACTCAGGGTACATGCACAGGTGGATGCTCTCATCCATTGCTTCCGTCTTGAGGTTCTGGTAGATATCCTCGGTGGTGAACGGAATGATCGGGGCAGCAACCTTGATGAAGGTCATCAGGACCTTGTACAGGGTATCATAAGCCTGTTTCTTGTCCGTGTCGTTTTCACCTTTCCAGAACCGCCTGCGGCTGCGGCGGATATACCAGTTGTTCAACTCATCAATGAAAGGTACAAAGAACGCGCAGGCTTTCTGGATATCGTAGGCATCAAATGCGGAAGTCACTTCCTGCACGAAGCGTTGCGTTGCACTGGTGATCCAGCGGTCCATCGGGTTGGTGAGATCCTCATAGGCGGTCTCGGAAGGCACATAGCCATCGATGTTCGCATAGGTGACAAAGAACGAATAGGCATTCCACAAGGGGATGATCAAAGTCTTGAGGACATCCTTGACCGTCTCTTCGCTGAACTTCAGATCCTCAGCCCGCACGACTGCCGAGTTCATCAAGGCAAAGCGCAACGAGTCGGCACCATACTGGCGTACGATTTCCATGGGATCGGTATAGTTGCGTTCACTCTTGCTGAGCTTCTTGCCCTCTGCGTTCAGCACGATTCCGTTGGTGATGCAGTGGGTGAATGCGGGTTTGTCCCACAAGCCTGCAGCAATGACGGTCAGGGTATAGAACCATCCACGAGTCTGATCGAGGCCCTCACAGATGAAATCCGCAGGGAAGTGTTCCTCAAAATACTCCTTGTTCTCGAACGGATAGTGCAGCTGTGCATAGGGCATGGATCCGGATTCGAACCAGCAGTCGAGTACATCACCGATGCGGCGCATGGTACCCTTGCCGTCGGGGCTGGGCCAGGTGAGGTCGTCGATGAAGTGCTTGTGCAGGTCATCCACTTTCTGCCCGCATTTCTCTTCCAGCTCGGCGCGGCTGCCGATTACCTCAAGGTATTCGCTGCCGTCACACTTCCAGATGGGAATCGGGTTGCCCCAGAATCGGTTGCGGCTGATGGCCCAATCACGTGCACCTTCCAGCCACTTGCCGAAACGGCCTGCCTTCAGGTGTTCAGGAACCCAGGTGATCTGCTCATTGGCAGTGAGCATCATGGACTTGATCTTTTCCACATTGACGAACCAGCAGCTCAGAGCCCGGTAAATCAAGGGTTTCTTGGTGCGGTAACAGAAGGGATAGGGGTGCAGGAAGTTCTCGCGCTTGACCAACAGTCCATGTTCCTTCAGATAGGCGATGATATCCTTGTCGGTATCCTTTACGAAACGACCTTGGAAATCAGGAACCTCACCGGTGAACTTGCACTCCTCATCAACCGGGCACACTACCGGAATTCCGGTGCCCTTGAGCACCTGGTAGTCGTCCTCACCAAAGCCGGGAGCGGTATGAACGATGCCGCAGCCATCTTCGGTGGTCACATAGTCGCCGTTGACGCACACAAAGGCACCCTGCTCCTTGAGGGAGGCGAAGTACGGGAAGAGCGGCTGATAGCGCATGCCCTTGTAGAAGGAACCTTTTTGCTCATCCACAATCTCATAGGTAGAGGCATCCTTGTAGTAGTGCTCCAGACGGCCTTTCCCCAGGATGTAGTAGTTGTTGTCAGTCTTGTCGTGCACCTTGACATAGTCGATGTCAGGTCCGAAGGCAAGGGCAAGGTTGGAGGGCAATGTCCAAGGCGTGGTTGTCCAGGCAAGGAAGTACGTGTCCTTCTGCCCATCAACGGCAAAACGCACGGTGACGGCCTGGTCGATCACATCCTGATACCCGCCGAGGTTGACCTCGAAATTGGAGAGCGGACTCGCCAAGGCAGGGCTGTACGGAAGGATATTGTACCCTTCATAGATGAAGCCCTTCTCATAGAGGGTCTTGAACACCCACCAGATGGATTCCATATAGTTGGTATCCATGGTGCGATACCCGTGTTCCCAGTCGACCCAGCGACCCATCCTGTTGATGGTGGTCTGCCACTCGCTGGTGTAACGCAGTACGATGGAGCGGCACTGCTCGTTGAACTTTGCAACCCCGTAATTCACCACGTTTGAGTAGCCGCTGATGCCCAGCGACTTTTCCATCTCATATTCTACGGGAAGGCCATGACAGTCCCAGCCGAAGCCACGTCTGACACGCTTGCCCTTCATGGTCTGGTAGCGGGGAATGGCATCCTTGATGGTTCCAGGAACCAAGTGGCCGAAATGAGGAAGGCCGGTGGCAAACGGAGGGCCGTCATAGAACACATATTCGTTCTCCTCAGACCTTGTTTCGATTGATTTCTTGAAAATATCCTCTGTCTCCCAAAAGGACAGAACATTCTCTTCCATCTGAGGGAAATCCACTTTGGTAGTTACTGGACGAAACATACTTACTCCTCATATCTATGCAGTCGCATGACTGCCATTCTATTCATAATGGCTTCAAATGACAACCTTCAGGGCGGGTTTTTCCCGTTGACCTTCTCTCTTTGTCACGCTACTGTCTGAGTATGCACATGTTCCCGATACCACCCGTTATCCAACGGTTTGCAAAGAAGTTCACCAATGCAGGATTCTCCCTCTACATCGTGGGAGGAGCTGTGCGCGACCATCTGCTTGGAAAGCCGTGCGAGGACTACGATTTCACCACCGATGCCCTTCCTGACCAGGTCATCGGCCTGTTTCACCATGTGATTCCCACCGGCATCGAACACGGCACGGTCACCGTACACTATGAAAAGCAGCTCTTTGAGGTCACCACCTTTCGAAGCGAAGGCGACTACCTTGACGGCAGGCACCCCAGTTCGGTGACCTATGTGCGCAATCTTGCCGAGGATCTGAAGCGCAGGGATTTCACGATCAATGCCTTCGCAGTGGATTGCTCGAATGGGAGCATCATCGACCTCAACGATGGGATGGAAGATCTGAAGAAGCGGACGATCAGGGCAATCGGAGAACCACAGCAACGTTTTGCGGAGGATGCACTGCGCATGCTCAGGGCATGCAGGATTGCCGCAAAGCTTGACTTCACGATTGAAGAGCAAACACTCAAAGCCATCGCAACTCTGAAGCATACCTTGGCAAAGGTCAGTGCAGAACGGATTCGCGAGGAGTTGTTCAAACTCATAGGGTCAGACCATCCCGGCAAAGGAATTCAGTATTTGCGCATCACCGGCATGCTGGAAATCATCCTTCCCGAGCTGGCCAAGGGTGAAGGCATCCTGCAAGGGGGACTGCACCACGAGGATGTTCTTTCACACAATATCTCAACCCTGGTTGCCAGCACCGCCCTCACCGATAGCGTGGAAGTACGGCTCGCTGCCCTGCTGCATGATATCGGCAAAAGCGAGGTGGTCGAACCGGGAGAGGATCGCAATACGTTTTATCGACATGAGATTGTCGGGGAGAAGCTGACGAAGGCCATCATGAAAAGGCTGAAGGCCAGCAATGAACAGTCCAAGACAGTCTGCCATCTGGTGCGTCACCACATGTTCGATTACCAAAGATCCTGGAGTGACAGTGCGGTACGCAGATTCATCACCAGGATCGGACTGGAGTACATCCCCCTGCTCTTCTCATTGCGTATGGCTGACCAGATTGCCATCGGCGGGAAAGCTGATCTCCAATTGCTGGGAGAATTGAAAGACAGGATCGAAGGCATCCTTGCTGCAAAGGACGCTCTCTCGATCAAGGATCTGACTATAGATGGAAATGACCTGATGGAAATCGGGATTCCGAAAGGAAAGCGTATCGGGGATACGCTTGCATTCCTGTTTGAAACAGTGCTCGATGATCCAAAACAGAATACACGCGAGCACCTGTTGCTGCTGGCGAAAAACTATCAGGAATTTGCTGGCTTCACCAACTGATCGTAGGCAATCTTGGCAGCCATTTGCTCGGCTTCTTTCTTGTTGTTTCCCTGTGCAGGTCCGAACACCTGGCCATTCACATCAACCTGCACAAAGAAGGTGAAGTCGTGCTCAGGCCCTGTCTTCTTGACCAAGGTATAGGTAGGCACCTTGCGATACCGCTTCTGCATGTACTCCTGCAAACTGGTCTTGTAGTCGCGCTTGTAGTCGTCCTCAAGCACGGATCGGATCTGCTTTTCCAGATAGCGCATGACAAATTCCTGGGCGGCAACAAAGCCACTGTCAAGATAACAAGCGGCAAAGAGAGCTTCCATACAGTCTGCAAGCAGGGCTTTCTTATCCCTACCCCCTGTATGCTCTTCTCCTTTTCCCAAAAGCAGATAACGATCTACACCAAGCGATCGGGCGATCATGGCAAGGCTGTCCTCGCTGACCACCACACTCTTGATCTTCGAGAAATCTCCCTCCTGCTTGGCAGGAAGGTTCCTGAACAACCAATCAGCTACGCACATGCCCAAAATGCTATCGCCGAGAAACTCCAATCGCTCGTTGTTGTCAACATCCTGATTGGTCTCATTGGCAAAGCTCCGATGGGTGAATGCAAGATTGAGAAGTTCAAGATTTCCGATCGAAATCCCACTGGCTTGCTTGAATGCAAGAAGCTCCCGCTCTCGGTCTGCCGAGATTGCGGGAGCCTTTGTGAAGAGAGTGCTCTCCATGAACAATCAGACCTTAGAGCTGGGTAGACAGGAAATCTACAGCGTCCTTCACGGTCTCGAACTCATTTGCTTTCTCATCGGGAATGGAAATGCCCAGTTCCTCTTCAATTGCATACACCAATTCATAGGTGTCAAGGCTGTCTGCCCCGAGATCCTTGCGGAAGGAGGCATTCATAGTGATTTTTGCTGCATCAATTTCCAGCTTATCGGCAATCAATGCCTTTACTTTCTCAAAAACGTCCTTGCTATCCATTTCGATTCTCCTCGGTTTACCTTATTTGTCCTGAAGCTCAACAACCTGTACGCCACGATAGAAACCGCACTTCGGACAGACACGATGAGGCAGAACCATATTCCCACAAGTCCCACAACGAGAGAGAGTAGGAGTTGCAAGGCGCATGTTGGCTGCCTTTCTGGAAGCTGCACTTGCCTTTGAAGTCTTATATTTGGGTGTTGCCATGTTTAAATCCTCTTACACTATGCAAATTTTTGACACGTAAGCAAGAATAACGGAAAAGCCCTAAAGCGTCAACAACTTGATTCGATTTCTCATCAATTGTACGACCAAAGGTGGAACCATCGGAGAAATGTCGGCACCGTATGCCGCCATCTCCTTGATGGCACTCGACCTGAGCTGGAAATACTTGGGACTGGTGGGCATGAACAGGATCTCAAGATCTGGGTTGAGCTGCTTGTTGGTCATCGCCAATTCGAATTCATACCCGAAATCCACAAGTGCCCGCACACCCCTGAGCATCACCCCTACCCCATGGGTTCGGGCGAAGTCAACCACCAGGCCACGGTAACTGACCACCTCGATATTGGTGTGGTCCTTGAGGATCTGACGGAGCATCTCCATTCGTTCATCCGGAGTAAACAAGCACTGCTTCTGCACATTGTCAGCAACTACCACATAGAGTTTCTCATAGAGTTTCGCGCTGCGTTCAATGATGTCGATATGACCATTGGTGGGAGGATCGAATGATCCTGGCAACATGGCGGTTCGTTCACGTGCAATCATTGCTTGATACCCTCCACATATTTCTTCATGGCATCGAGGGCTTCCCCATTCTCCCAGACTATACGCTTCACAAACGTGAAGGAGCCGTCCTCGTTCTGTTCCACAACCGCAAAGGTACCCCGTCCGATATAGCTCACCTTCTGCTTCTCAGTAACGTGCTCTTCTTCGGCAATGTGCGCAAGCACGCAATCAAAGTGACAGAAACCGCCCTCAGGATGGGTAAGTGCACTGGCGATGGTCTCGATGACCTGCCCACAGTATGCACAGGTCTCCAAGGGCTCAGCCACCCGCTTCACCGGAAGCTGGGGCAAGTTGCTGTGGTAGGCCTTTCGGGTGGTATCGGGAAGCAAGGTATTCTTCGGCTTGTTCGCCCCTTCCTTGGGAGCGGTTTTTCCCTTGGATTGTTTCTTGGATCGATTGCGTTTGTCCTTACGGTTCTTCTGACCCTTCGCAGGTCCCGCATCCTGGGGTTTCTTTTCTGGTTCCATCAGTTCTTCCTCGTCCTTGTCAGACTACCTTGTTTTGCTTTGATGAGCAAGGTCCCTGAAAACAAGCAAGGGACGGCGATTGCCGTCCCCATGATTGTCCGATTAAGAATACTAGGCATTCTTTCTGCGGATAAGTTCCTTGACCTTGGCCTTCTTGCCCACCTTGTCGCGGATATAGTAGAGCTTTGCCCTGCGGACGCGGCCCTTGCGCACAACTTCGATCTTTTCGATACGGGGCGAGTGCAACGGGAAAATCCTTTCCACACCCACGCCATAGGAGATCTTGCGAACGATGAACGTCCTTCTGATGCCCCCGTTGTTCTTCGCAATGACCAAGCCCTCAAACACCTGGACACGCTCGTTGGTTCCCTCAATAATCTTGAAGTATACCTTTACGGTATCGCCAACGCAGAAGTTCTCTGCATTTTCCTTCATCTGTTCTGACTCAATAGCCTTAATCACATCCATCGTCTACGGTCCCCTTAGCACTATGTTCTTTCAACGTATTCAATATCTTTCTGGAGTTCGCATCCAAGGATGCCGTCTCCAACAGATCCGGTCGATGGGACAAAGTCTTCTCCAACCGTTTCTGCAACCGCCATTGACCTATCTTGGCATGATGACCGCTCAATAATACATCAGGGACATCATTTGAGCAATAGGTTTCCGGCCTTGTGTATTGGGGATATTCGAGCAGATTTCCGTGGAAACTCTCTTCCTGCAGTGATTCGCTTGAGATCACACCGTCCAAAAGGCGGTAGACCGCATCGATTATCACCAAGGTGGAAACTTCCCCGCTGCTGATCACATAATCACCAATACTAATCTCGTCATCAACATATAGGTCTATCAGGCGTTGGTCAATACCCTCGTAGTGACCGCAGATGAAGACCAACTCCTGTTCCTTGCTCAGGTTCTCTGCATACTGTTGTGTGAATCGCCTGCCCGAGGGAGAAGCAAAGACCACCCGCTTATCGGAAGCTTTCAGCTCCTCAAGCGCTTTGGCCAGGGGATCGCATTTGATTACCATCCCCGCCCCACCACCGTAGGGAACATCGTCACAACTTTGGTGTTTGTCCGTTGCATAGCGACGGAAGTCGATTATCTCGTACTCCACAACTTTGCTTTCAACGGCACGCTTCATGATCGAATTCCTGAAGAACCCCTCCACCATCTCTGGAAAAAGGGTGACTATCTGCATTTTCATGAGAGAATCCAGGGAGCCTTCAGTTCAATCGTTCGGTCCGGCAAATTGACCTGCCCAATGAATTCCTTGAGATAAGGAACCATATAGAGCTTCTTGTCCAGCGCCTCGACCTCAAGCAAAACAGCCTGCGCACCATCCATGCTGCTGACTATGGTGCCGACCTTGTTTCCGTCGTGCACAAGGTCACAACCGATCAGGTCCGCCACATAGTACTGGCCCTTTTTCAGGGGAGCCGCTTTGCTTCGCTGTACCATCAGATGCTGTCCATTGAGGGCCCTGGCAGCCTCCGGAGTATCAAAACCGGAGAACTTCATCAGGGCCTGGGACCCGAGCATCCTGAACGTTTCGACTGCAAGGGTTTGCTCTGTGCCATCCTTTGCACGCAGAATCACCTCCTTGAGCTTGCCAAGGTAGGAACAATCTTCGTTATGGGGATGTATCTTCACCTCACCGCTGATCCCAAATGGGCTCTTCACGGTTGCGGTCCAGAGCAACTCTTCCATACGTCAGTCCAGGATTTCCAGCACGGCGCGCTTACCACCCTTGGTGGCGCTGGCACTCAGGATGGTCCTGATTGCCTTTGCAATGCGGCCTTGCTTTCCGATCACCTTGCCGACATCCTCGCTGGCGACCTTCAGCTCAAGGATCGTGGACTTTTCGCCCTCGATCACATTGATGCTGACTTCGTCAGGGACATCAACCAATGATTTTACAATGTATTCAACAAGATCTTTTTCCACAACCATCTCCTGGAAGTTATTCCTGGACAGTTCTGGTTACATGTACACCATTTCTGTTGAGCAGGCTCTTTACGGTATCACTCGGCTGTGCACCCTTAGCAAGCCAACCCTGGATCTTCTCTACCTGCAGGATAACCTGCTGGTCTTTCTGGGCCAAAGGATGGTACTGGCCAACCTCATCGAGGGTCTTGCTCTGGGTGTTAGCCCTGGAGTCCATCACCACGATACGGTAGTCAGGTCTCTTCTTGCTGCCAAATCTCTTCAGTCTCATGCTTGTGCTCACGTCAATTCCTCCTACGAATTCAACTCTACATACCCATCTGTTTCAGCATTGCAGCCTGGTATTTTTTATTTTTTGCCAACTTCTTCATCGTAAGTCGCATTTTCTCAAACTTTTTCAGCAGGCGATTCACATCAGAGACGGTAGTTCCGCTTCCGTTTGCAACCCGCTTGCGTCTAGTCGGACCCATTATATGGTAATTTGCCCGTTCCGCATAGGTCATGGAAAGAATAATTGCTTTCTCCCTGCGAATTTCCGCCTTGTCGATGTCTTCTTCGCTGATCTGGCCTTTTGCTCCGGGGAGCATCTCCAGAAGCTGTTCCATCGAGCCCATTTTGTCCATGTTGTTCAACTGGTCCAGATAGTCCTGCAAGTCGAAGGTGTTCTTTGCCATCTTCTCCTGCATGCGCAAGGCATCCTTCTCATCGATGGCGCTCTGAGCCTTCTCAACCAAGCTGACGATATCGCCCATGCCAAGGATTCGGCTGGCTATGCGTTCAGGATAGAAAGGTTCCAGATCCTCGGTTTTCTCACCGACACCAATGAACTTGATCGGCTTGCCAACCACACTCCTGAGGGAAAGGGCGGCACCACCGCGGGTATCGGAGTCAAACTTGGAGAGGACAACGCCGGAAATGCCTACCTTCTGCTCAAACTCCTGGGCTATGGCAACAGCATTCTGGCCGGTCATGGAGTCGGCGACAAACAGCGTCTCATCCGGCCTTATCGCATCACGGACACGCTGGATCTCACCCATCAGGGTCTCATCAAGGTGCATGCGTCCGCTGGTATCGACGATCAGGATGTCATACTGCTCTTTCTTTGCCTGGGCAAGCGCACTCTTGGCCACTTTGACCGGATCTTTCTCACCCTCGATGCTGAAGACAGGAACGCCAACGGCCTCACCAAGCACCTTCAGTTGCAAGACAGCTGCAGGGCGTACCAAGTCCGCGGCTACCAGCATGGGTCGCCGTCCCTCTTTCTTCAGTCGGGCGGCGAGCTTGGCGCTTGTGGTGGTCTTGCCAGAACCTTGCAGGCCCATCATCAGGATGACGGAGGTGGTGTCGGGACCCTTGAGCAAAAGCTTCTGGTTCTCTTCGTCCCCGAGCAGTGCAACCATGCGGTCGTAGACAATCTTCACAAACTGTTGACCAGGATCGACTGCCTTGAGGACTTTTTCCCCCATTGCTTCTTCCATGGTGCCGTTGATGAAGCGCCGTACCACCCGAAGGTTTACGTCGGCATCCAGCAATGCCACCTTGATTTCCTCAACGGCATCCTGGATATTCTTCTCGGTTATTTTGGACTTGCCGGCCAGTGTTCGCATGATGCCGGAGAACTTATCGCTTATTGAATCAAACATTACCTTACTCTATTGTGGATTTCGCTCAAGTTACATCTTATACCGTACAGCCGTCTTTTCTGTCAAGGCGTGGCATTTGCCGTTCCTTGCTCGTCAAAGACGACTTCTTTCTCCTCATCGTTGAGGATCACCGACTCCCCTTCCATCCTGCCGATGCGATAACTGACCATCGTAGAGACACCTGCCTCCATCTGCGTCACGCCAAGCAGGGTTTGGCTTCCCATGACGGTATGCTTGTTGTGGGTGATGATGATGAACTGGCTCTTTGCGGCAAACTCGTCCAGGACGGAGAGGAAGTAGCCGATGTTGCGGTCATCAAGGGCTGCATCAATCTCGTCGAGGATGCAGAAGGGAGAGGGTTTGACCAGGTAGGTGGCAAACAGGAGAGCTACTGCCGTCATCGACCGTTCCCCACCGCTGAGCAGGGAGAGATGGGTAAGCTTCTTGCCCGGTGGTTGGGCCAGAATATCGATGCCGCTTTCCAGGACCTGCTCGGGATCGACCAAGGAGAGCTCTGCCCTGCCTCCTCCGAACAGTCGGCGGAACATCTCCTGAAAGTTCTGGGAAATCTGCTTGTAGGAAGTGAGGAACATCTCTTCGCTGCGCTTCTTGATCTCCTGCACCACTGCATCAAGATCGTTCTTCGCCTTGTAGAGGTCGTCGAGCTGCTTGGAGAGGAAGTCATACTGCTCCTTCACCTCCCCGAACTCCTCTTCAGCCATCTGGTTGATGTAGCCCATGCCGTCAATCTTTCTTCTGACTTCCTCAAGACGGGTTTTCAGTACGGGGATATCGACGATCTCCTCACCCAGTCTCGACTCGAACTCCTTCAGGCTCTTTCCGTAGCTGTCGAAGAAGTTGGTGTAAAGCATGGCGATGTTGCTTGCAAGCTGCTCTATCTGCAGTTCGAGCTTCTCTTTTTCCGAACGGAGGTTCTGCAGCAACTCGTAGTCGGAGTTTTTCTGTTCCTGTTTGGAACGAATCTCCTGGCTCTGCTCATCGATAACCGCAATCAGGGCTTTCAGATCCTCATTGAGGGTGGCAATCCGTTGCCTGATTTCCCGCACCTCGCCTTCTACGCTTCGGATGTCTTCCTGTGTTTCGTAGATGCGTTCCTGGGCTGTCTCGCTGAGCTTCAGTGCATCCTTGTACTGGTACTGTTGCTCGGTCACCGAACGCTGCAGCTTGTTGACCCACTCTTTTGCTGCCTGCTTCTGCAACTGCAACTGGTTCAGGGCTACCTTCTGGTCGCTGATCGTCTCCAGGTATCGGTCCAGCTCCAAGGCCAGGCGGTTGTTTTCCTCACGCAGATAGACGATGCGGTCACGGTTTGTCTGCACCGAATGGCGAAGTTTTGCCATCTGGTCATCAAGGCGATGTTTCTCGGCTATTGTGCCCTCTTCGGCTATCAGCTCGTCGATGAACGTCGGCTGCATCTGCTCATAGGAAGCGAACAGGGCTTGTATGTGCTCCAAGCTGGCGAGCAGGCCTGTTTGGAACTGCATCTGTCGGGAGAGCAGATCCTCAAAGGAGAGTTGGCTGTGTTTCAATTTCTCCAGGAAAGCTTGTTGTTGCCCAACGGTGGACTTCAGGTGATCCAAGCTCTGCTGCAGGGAGAGGCGAGCCTCGTTCTTCAGCTCCAGATTGTAGCCGCTCTCCTTCAGTTTTTGCTCAAGCTCAACCACGATGACGTCAGTCAGCTGCTTGATGCGCTCCGAGAGCTGGTCACTCTTTTGTTCGCTGGCAAGGTTCTCCGACTCCAAGCCGGCAATTTCCTGATTCTGGCTGTTGATGAGGAAGCGGGTTTTTTCCACTGAGGCCTGGTTGGCCCGCATCTCCGCTTCAAGGGCCTCGATCGATTCATCGATATCGGCTGTCTCATTCAGCTTCTGGTCAATTTCTGCTGTGTCCCGCTCAATGTGTTCCAAAAGGACCTGTGCCCGTTGGGCTGCCTGGTCCTTTTGCAGAAGGAAATCCCGGAAGCGCTGGGTGAGCAGGTCGAGCTTGTCAGCCTTGCCCTTGGTCGACTCGTCGAGGCGCTGCAGTTCCGTCTGGATGGAGATGCGCTCCGAGCCCAAGGATCGGAGGCGTTCCTGCATCTGCTCGATCTCCTGGTCCCTATCGGTCAGATTCCCCTTCTTCGCCTCAAACTCCCGCTCGCACCGCTGTTTGAGCTCAATCTTGTTTTCGCGGAGCAAAAGATAGGATTTGAGGGTGGAAAGCTGTACGTCAACTTCCAGGGAAAACTGCTCCCGCTTGAGATCGCGATAGGAGATGGCTTTTGCGGCTTGGTTCTTCTTTGTCTCGTAGGTCCGCTTGACTTCCTTGAGGATGGTCTCCACTTGCAGGATGTTTTCGTCGGTCTTGACCAGTTTGCGCTCCGCTTCCTGGCTCTGGATCTTGAAGCGGGAGATTCCCGCCGCTTCCTCGAAGATGTACCTTCTGTCCTCGGGTTTGGAGCTGAGGATCTGGTCAATCTTTCCCTGTTCCAGAATGGAATAGGCACTTTTCCCTACTCCGGTGTCAAAGAAGAGTTCCCGAATGTTTTTGAGCAGTACACGATTGCGGTTCAGGTAGTATTCACTTTCACCGCTGCGGAAGATTCTTCGCTTGATTTCCACCTCGGCATCGTCGGTGGGAAGATGGCGCTCCTCGTTGGAAATAACCAAGGTGACTTCGGCAACCTGCAAGGGCTTGCGGGAGTCGGTACCGTTGAAAATGACGTCTTCCATGCGCCCGGCGCGCAGTGTCTTTGTCGATTGTTCTCCCAATACCCACTTGATGGCGTCCACAATGTTGCTTTTTCCACACCCATTGGGACCAAGCAGACTGGTTATCCCATCGGCAAATTCCAAGTTCACTTTATCGGCAAAGGACTTGAATCCGTATATTTCCAGACTCTTCAGAAACAAGATGTACCTTCTTTTCGCTTGACGCAGTATTCGGTGGATTATAGCATAGGTTTGCCCGGGAAAAAAGTAGGAGGAAGTTTGGATGGAGCGTGAGTTGTTTGCCTTTGAGACACCAGGCCTTATCTGCGGCATCGACGAGGCGGGACGTGGTCCGCTGGCCGGGCCGGTGGTTGCTGCGGCAGTGGTTCTGGGCCCCAACTTCCCTCTTTCCATTCTTGGTGATTCCAAACAGCTCACCGAGAAACAGCGTCTGTATGCTGAAGAGGTGATCAAGGCCGAAGCACTGTATTGGGCTGTTGCTTCTGCCAGTGCCCAGGAGATCGATCGCTACAATATCCTCGGCGCCAGTCTGCTGGCGATGAAGCGCAGTTACCTGAAGATCAAGAAGGATGTCCCCGTCTCCCTTGCCTTGGTAGACGGAAACCAGAGACCGGATCTTGACTGTGCCACCAAGACCATTGTCAAGGGTGATGCCACCATCCCCCAGATCATGGCTGCTTCCATCCTGGCAAAGAACCAGCGTGACCGGTATATGGTGCTCTGTGACAAAAGGTGGCCGCTCTACCAGTTTGCTAAGCACAAGGGGTATCCTACCGAGGAACATAGAAAAGCATGCCTTCTGTACGGTCTATCCCCGATCCACCGCCGCTCGTTTCATATTGAGATTCCGGCCAAGCAGGAGCATGCCGAACAGCAACTGTTATTCTGACAGGTACTTTCTCATAGGGACAAACCTGATACCGTCTGTTTCCTGTTCTTCTGAAGTCGGGACAAAGCCCATTTTCTGGTAGAAAGACACAGCATTCGGTGCGGCATTCACATCCATCCAGGAACTGTCTGCACACCGCTCTTGGGCTTTTTGCACCAAAAGCGAGCCCACCCCTTTTCCTTGCCAGGCCAGGTCGGTGAACAAGAGGCAGATGTGGGAGAGATCGCGAACCTCGATCATACCGATGAGAAGCCTCTCACTGTATGCGCCTAGGGCGAAGTGAGCGGGTGTTGCCAGGCGGCTTGCAAATGCAATGGGATCGACAAAGCTGTGGAAGTGCTCTCGTCCTTGTTTCTGATACGTAGCGGCGATTGTCGCGTCAAATACCCGTTGTACCAACGCACAGGCTTCTTCTGCCTGCAAGGATGACAAGGCCACGATATCTTTTTCAGAAAGCGCTTCCATAGGTTTCCCGCCCCCAATGATTGGGGCAGCCTTCCGGCTGCCCTGTTCTGTTATTGCTGTTTGGTATTCTGCTTGATGAAATCCAAGGATTTCTGCAACTCTTTCAGAAATTCTCCAAGGTCTTCCTGATAGACAATGATGGATTGTCTGATGAATCGTTCTGATTCAGGAGTACCTTTGCTTTCGACCATGTTCAGAAACATGTCGCCATAGATGTTCTCTTTTACATTAAAGAAATAGGTCCTGTCATTCTTGACAAGCCTTGATGAATACACTTCTCCACGCTGTCCCACGCTGATATCCTCGCTTCGTAACTTTTACACGTTTGTATAGGCTACTTGTAGCAGTGTTTTGCCATCCCTGTCAACTGGAGGTACTTGACGAAGATTTGAGAATGAATTATATAAAGTACATCACACGCGCCTTTCGTATAATGGTATTACCTCAGCCTTCCAAGCTGAAGAAGCGGGTTCGACTCCCGTAGGGCGCTCTAGAAAGAACTTCTTCCATTGCAAGAACTTATAAACCCACACAATTGCGTGTGGGTTTTTTGTGTCTTTCGATTGATTCCACATTTACATCAGAATATCAATTGGGAGCTGTTGCCCTGGTTTGCAGCAGCTCCCATTCTGTCGATTTTTGGTCAGGAACCCAAGCAAACACCCATGTGCCTGGCGCACTCCACAAGATAGTGGTTTTCCGGAATATATTTGACAGGACCTGCCACTTTCTTCAAGGGTACCGGAACAATGGTGTTTTTCTGGTATGCCATCATATGGCCCCAGTTCTCAGCCATGATCTCCAACGCACACCGGCTTCCCAGCGCTGTGGACAGCAACCTGTCATAGGGAGTGGGCGTGCCACCCCGTTGCAAGTAACCCAGGATGGTGACCCTGGTCTCCCGTCCTGTGAGCTTCTCCAGATTGGCAGCCAACTCGCCGGTACGTGTCTTCAGCATTGCCTCAACCTTTTCCTCGCCATCCTTCTCTTCCTGCCTGATCGCAGCCATCCGCTTTGAGATGGCACCTTCGGCCACCACCACAATGCTGAACTTCTTTCCTTCACGGCTTCTGCGCAAGATTGCATCAGCCACCACCTGCTCATCATAGGGGATTTCCGGAAGCAGGATGACATCGGCACCTCCGGCCAGACCACTGCCAAGTGCCAGCCATCCCACCTTATGCCCCATGGTCTCCAGAATGATGATCCGGTGATGACTGTGGGCGGTGCTGTGCAGACGGTCTACAGCCTCGGTTGCAATCATCATGGCGGTGTCATAACCAAAAGAGACATCAGTGTGCATCACATCGTTGTCGATGGTCTTGGGCAAGGTCATCACATTCAGCCCGGCACTCGCCAGTCGGTGGGAGTTTTTCTGGGTTCCCCCTCCCCCAAGACAGACAAGACCGCTGAGATGGTTGTCATGATAGTTCTGCACGATGACATCGGTCATATCCATGATCTTCCCACCCACCGGCATCTTGTGCGGCTTGTCACGGCTGGAACCCAGGATGGTACCGCCTCGGGTGATGATGCCGCTGAGATAGCTGTCATTGAGCTCGACGAAGCGATTCTCCATCAGCCCGCGATACCCATCCAGAAAGCCGATAAGGGTGTAGCCGCCCTCATGAAGCAGTGTTTTCCCCACTGCACGAATTGCTGAGTTCAAACCCGGTGTATCACCACCGGAGGTAAGGATGCCAATCAGTTTGCTCATAGGTTCACCTCGTTCGTCTCGTGTTCGCCAGAAGGTCTTTCCCCCTCTGCATCCAACAGCACAAGCACCTCATCAAACAACTCCCTGCAGGCTTTTGCACCCCGACCGTTCGGGTGGAAGAGAAACACCGGCTCCTGAAGCTGTGCAACCTTTTCCAAATCCGCCGTACTTGGTATTTCCGTCCGAAACACCCCGTCCATGGCATGCAGGCTTTCAGCAACCTGCACCTGGATCCGTTTTCTCCGGTCAATGAGCGACACGCAGGGGTGTATCTTCTCTTGCGAAGCCCCCTTTGCAATCATCAGTGCGAGCACCTGCTCAAGCGCACGCACCGAAAGAGGCGTGGGAATCACCGGAATTATCACCAGTGTTGATACATTGAGCAGATTCTCGGCAAGCACATCCAGTGCAGTCGAACCGTCCAGCACCACCAGGTCATAGGAATCCTCAAGACTGGAGAAGCTTCTCTCAAGCCGGTGTTTCGGATGCTTTTTCCCTGCCATCAAGGCAGACAAGGCGAAATAATCCGAAGATGAAGGCAATACATGCAACAGCGGCACATCGGTAGGCTGGATGGATGCAAGCAGTTGCTTCCCCCCTTCCAGCAGGACACTCGCATCATGATCCTTGCGTGCTTTCACATGCAGGCAGTGGGAGCTCGAGCCAAGAGAATCAAGGTCCACAAGCAACGTGCGATACCCCTTCTGGGCACCCAGAAAAGCCAATTGCACACTCAACGTACTCTTGCCTACCCCACCCTTGGGGCTGTACAGGGAAACAACCTTCATAAGCGCTCCTCCCAGAAGGGGGTGGTAAGCGCACGATACTCTGCAAGCCGCTCATCGATATCCCGCTGCAAGGCAACCAGCGAATGTTTCTCATCCAAGCTGAGCTTCTTTTGCGATTGCAGTTGGTCTTGCACCATGATCATATCGTGCCAGGAGCCCAAGCAATCCTGCAAGGCAACAAGCTGGGGATCCTGCTCGATCTGGGCAAGTTCCCTCACATACCGCAGAGCCTTGACACTCTTGCGTACCCGATGCATCGCCTTTATGTCGCGTGCAGAACGTACTGCATGCACAGCCTTTACCAGGGACCCGTACCGTTTGGCCGCCATTCTTGCAGGATCGAGGGAGGCACAATGGTAGAGCGAGACATCAACAGCATGTTGCATGTCGGCAAGCACCGTGCTGTCCAGCAAAGCGTACAGAGTATGCTTCCTCATATCCTGGCGCGCCCCAGAGGAGTGAACAACCACCCCGTAGGAGGCCAGAAGCTGCTGTTGCACCTCCGTATCCCGTATCTTGCCGGTGAGGCGGGCAATCTTTTTCACCCGCTTCGAAAGCTTTTCCTGTTGGGAGTCGGAACAGGAGGAAAGCAGATGAGGCAGTATGGTGCGCAGCTTGCGCAAGGCAACGCGGAAATCATGCATGGCCTCATAGTGGCCAAGCTGTGGCATGAGTGATTCCATCTTCCGTATCTGGTTTGTTGCGTACGTGGAGACAGGGTTGCTTGCAAGCGCTTGGAAGGATGGGAGAGCAAGCAAATCCAAACAGAGTTGCAACTGACCTTCCAACGGATATAGCTCCATGCGCTTCTCCACGGGATGGAACAGCACATCGGCAATCGCCCTATTCTCCTGAAGCAGGGTGCCTCGATACAAGGGTTCTGTCTCACCCCACATAAAGCGGAACGGTTCGAAGGCAGTCTCCCATGCCAGGCCATCCACACCAGTGCGCAGAAGAAGGGTAATACCTGCATCACTTCTCATGATTCAACCTCCAGCAAACTCTGATAATAGCGATACAGATCCTGTTGGGCCCGTTTCTCACCTGAAATCCCTGTCTGCAGCCGCTGGTTGTAGGAACCTTGCTCCAGACTGAAGGAAGAGTAGGTGTCCTCCCAGTGCATCGTGAGAAATACCTCAAGCTCCTCCTGGATTTCCTTGCTGTAGACAGGGACCATCACCTCGATGCGGGTATCGAGATTCCGTTCCATCCAGTCGGCAGAACCGAGGAAGTACAACGGCTTGCCGCCATTGTGGAACTTCACGACACGGGTATGCTCAAGGTACCGGTCAATGAGGGCCTTTCCCCTGAGATTCTTCTGGTCCTTGTGCAGGGCAAGCGAACAGATTCCCCTGATCATCAGGGTGATGGGAACCCCACTGGCCTCTGCCTTCACCAGATGCTTGATCATCTGCTGGTCAACCAGATTGTTGAGCTTGAGCACAATCCCAGACTCCTTGCCGGCAAGCGCTTGCTCCATCTCCGCCTTGATCAGGGAGATGAACCGCTTGCGGGTGTGGAACGGGCTGACGATCAGGTGCTTGAACTTCACATCGGCGAACCCACGCTCCAGAAGCAGGAAGAGCTGATCGATTTCACCTGTCAGCTTGGGGTTGGCGGTAAGCAGGATGTGGTCGCTGTACTGACTGGCCGTATTCTCGTTGAAGTTGCCTGTCCCCACCAGTGCAACACGTTTCAGTTTCTTACCGACGGTGCGGGTGATGAGGGCGAGCTTGCTGTGCACCTTCATCCCCTCCACCCCACTGATGAGGTTGATATGCCGTTCACGGGTGAGGATTTCCGTCCACTGCATGTTGATCTCCTCATCAAAGCGTGCCTGAAGCTCAAGATAGAGTGTCACTTCCTTGCCGTTTCGTGCTGCATTGCGCAGGGCGTTGATCACGCTTGAATTCTCCGGCACCCGGTAGAGGGTCATTTTGATGGAGGTGACCTGCCTGTCCAAGGCGGCCTCGCGCAGCAGGTCTATCACCGTGTCGTACCGGTGGTAGGGCAAGGTGACCAGATGGTCCCGCTTCTCTATCTGGTCGAGCAAACTGAACTGGTCGGACAGTGTGTGGTGCTTCAAAGGCCGCTGTTCCTCAAAATAGAGAGCGGGAATCTCAATCTTCGGAAAGCGCAGCAAGTCACGCGCGTTGTGATACCTTCCCCCTGCTATGATGATCCTGCACTCCTTCAGCTGAGCTTTCTCCATGAGGTAATTGAGCATGTGCTTGGGCATGTCACGGTCATAGACAAAGCGGACAGGGTCCCCCTGGCTGCGTTGCTTGATTGAGGTGGAGAGCTTCTCATAGAGGCTTCGGGTTATCTCATCGGTCAGGTCATATTCGCCGTCACGGGTTATCTTGATGGTGTAGGCATCATACCGATCATACGGAAGCGCCTTGAAGATCTCATTGAGCTTGAGACGGATGACATCCTCAAGATTGATGATGTGGTGCCAGCCCCCGCGGGAAGGCAATTCGACATACCGATCCATGGTGTTGGGCACTTCAACCAAGGCATACCGGAAATCGGAAGGCTGGGTGCTGTGGTACATGTGTACGGCAAGGTAGAGCGTCACATGCTTGAGGTAGGGAAATGCAAGATTGGGATCGAGCAGGATGGGGAAGAGATTGCGCCTGAGTTTCTGTGCCGCAAAGCTGTCAAGAAACTCACGCTGGCGATCGGAGAGCGTCTGCTCGTCAACCATGCAGATGCGATGCTTGCGCAGCTCCTCAAACAGATGTTCTGTAACTGCGTCGGTCCGGGCATTCAGACGTTTCACCTCATGCAAGATCTCCTTGAGCAGTGTCTTCAGGTTCCCGCTTCCTTTCAGCGGATGATGTTCCGGATCGATGAGGGCACGGTGTATCGACCCCACACGAACAGCATAGAATTCGTCCAGATTCGATGAGAAGATTCCCACAAACTTCAGCCTCTCCATCAGCGGAATCGACTCATTCTCTGAGGCCATGAGCACCCGTTCGTTGAAACTCAGCCATCGCAATTCACGATTCACATATGCTTTGCTTGCTCCCATATCACCTCGAAATCATTCAGAAGTGCATATAGTATAGGTGGCCGTTCCAAGCGATGTCCATTGCTCATCCTCAAGAAACCGTTAATTTTGTTCATGGGATATCAATTTTGTCTATGATTTTCAGTATACCCGGACCAGCGTTTTCCCATTGACAGGGTGTCGCTTCACCCATAAATCTGCTATAGTATGCTCGTTCAACGGAGGCCTCATGGAAAACCTATTGAGACGGTATGCACGTCTTGTCATTTCTGCGCAACTCAAGCTGATGGAGGGAGACACGCTCTCCATCAATACCGAGTCGAGCACCATACAGTTCGCCCGCCTGCTGGCCAAGGAAGCAACGCTTACCACCCGGCAGACCGTCATGATCGTGGAGATCAACCATGGCAAGGTCGTTCAGGCCTATCCCATTGACCCGGCAGAGAAAGAAATCTTCCGTCCCCCGGTACGCATGGTGGTTATGTGCCACCTCATCGACCTGGACAGCAAGCCCTATCTCAGTGACTTCGATCTGAATCAGGCGAAGGATGAAGTTACCGTTCTCTCCCAGTTCGGCATGCTCAGTGAACCCGTGTTCCTGGACCGCCGCATAGCGGTACCCTGGGCCAACATCCCCTACCCCGGATACAACTGGGCAGCACAGCTTCTGGGAAAGCATGCAAGCGATGAGGAGATGTGGAACCTGTTCAGTGCCCTGTACCGCCTGGAGAACGACTGGGCTTCCTCATTCTGGGAAGAACAGGGAATGATGCTTGAGTATCGCAAGCAGCGGCTCAACGCACTGGGGGAAAGCAAGCTGGTCCTGGAGGGGGATGGTTGGTCACTGAGTGCCGACCAAGCGAAACAGACCCTCTGGGCGGGAGGGAGAGCCAAGCTGAGCAATAATCGAAGCTTCGTTCCCATCTTGCCGATGCAAAGCATTCATGCAAGCGTTGATTCTGCATCTGCAGAGGGAAGCTTCATCGCCTCCAGGCCCTTCCAGGTGCTCGGGCGCGAGGTGGTCGGCGCACGCTTCACCATCAAGGATGGCAAGGTTGTCGCCTTCCATGCTGATCAGGGCGAGGATGCACTCGCTGCCTTCTTTGCCGTCGATGAAGGGGCAAAAACAGTTTCGGAAATCTCCATCGCCGACAATGATACGATGGAGAGCAGGTACCTGGGCAAATCCGTACATCCCCACTTTGCCAAGGAACTTACCACATCGGTGGTCTTGGGCGGATTCTCCATTGATGTGCTGACCACTCAGATGGATGATGAGGATGTGGATGCCAGCAAGCTGTGCCGCTCCCTGGTACGCCTGGAAATCCCGGTGGGAGACAGCCATCTCTCGCTGAAGCTGACCAACGCCAATGGCGATGAGCAGCTGGTCATGTACGAGGGAATCTACACAGAAACAGGAGGCGTATGATGGATGAGCTCTTGATGAACCGCTATGCGGATCTGGTGATCAGAAAGGGGATCAACCTGCAGAAAGGAAAAGCCGTCCTGATCCTCACCGGACCGGGAACCTACGCGTTTGCCCGACAGCTGGCGAAATCGGCCTATCGCCACGGCGCAAGCTATGTGCAGGTCATGCTCGATGACCTGGATGTGTTGGCAGAACGGCTCCAGCACCAGGAGGCCGATGAGCTCTCCTTCAACCCTGCCTTCCTCAAAGCACTCGACTATGAGATGTGCAGCGAAGGCTGGTCCTACATCAGGATCGACAGCACCGAGGACAGGCTCGACCACGGTCCATTTGACAATGCGAAGTATCAGGTGCTGGGAACCGCAAAGAGAAAGTTCAGCGAGACCAGAACCAAGAAACTCATGCGCCATGAGCTTGCCTGGTGTGTCTGCTGTGCACCCGGCCCGCGCTGGGCGAAACAGGTGCTGGGCGAACAAGCCACCGAGGATGATCTCATGGATGTACTCAAGCCCATCCTCCTGCTCGACCAGGAAGATCCGCTTGCAGCATGGGAAGGGAAAAAGCAGATGCTGCTCAAGCGTCAGGCCTACCTGAACAACCTGGGCATCGACAGCATCCACTTCAAGAGCAGCAAGACCGATCTGGTATTGGGACTGAGAAGCGAAGCCAGGTTCATCGGAGGGGGAGAGACACTTCCCGACGGCAGACCGTTCTTCCCCAATCTTCCTACTGAGGAGATTTTCACCACTCCCGACAGACTGCGTGCAGAAGGATACGTCACCACCACCAAACCTGTCTCCGTACTCGACAACACCACCGAGGAGGTGAGGCTCACCTTCAAGGACGGAAAGGTGGTCGATCATACGGCTCGTGTGGGCAAGGAAGCGATGGATGCATTCTTTTCCATCGATGAGGGAACCAGAAGACTTGGGGAAGTGGCACTGGTGGACCAGAGCAGTCCCATTGCAGCCAGCAACCTGGTCTTCAACTCCATCCTGCTTGATGAGAATGCTTCCTGCCACCTCGCCTTGGGCGAAGGCTACAGCACCGCTCTCACCAACGGCGTTTCGCTCACCTCACAGGAAGCAATGCACCAAGCTGGGTGCAATACCAGCCTGATGCATATCGATTTCATGATCGGCTCCGATGACATGGACATATACGTCCATACCAGGGACGGAAACGAGATCCAGATCATGAAAGAGGGGTTGTTTACGTTCTAGTTGAGGTCGCTGATGAGCTTGAGCCCATCAAGGGTGTGCATCCCTGAGATCAGATTGATCCTCTCGATAAGGGGTGCAATGGTCCGGGAGAGTCCTCCGGTGGCTATGACAAAGACTTCCTTGCCCAGCTCAAGCTCAGTCCGCTCGATGATCGCCTTGACCATCCCCGCGTACCCGAACATGATGCCGCTCCGAATCGATTCCTGGCTGTTCCGCCCGATGGCCGAGAGAGGAATCTTCAGCTCAACCTGGGGAAGCTGGGCGGTGTTGCCGAAGAGCGCATTCACCGCGGTTACAAGGCCGGGGGCAATGGCGGCTCCGAGTACCGTCCCGTCCGAATCAACCGTCGTAACGGTCAGGGCGGTTCCGAAATCCACGACAGCAACCGCACCCTGGGGATGCATGAAGTGAGCCTGCGCAGCATTGGCCAGCAGGTCGCTTCCCAATTCCTGAGGGATGGTTTCTTTCTTCAATCCTGTCTCCACCGCATGATCAACCATCAGAGGCTGGACATCGAAGAGCCGGATGATATTTTTCTGGATCGACCGGGTGAGATTGGGCACAACGCTGCTGATGACTGCCCGGTTGATGTCATGCTTGAAGAGCTGGGCATGACTGAGCAAGCTGTCCAATACGACAAAGTACTCGTCGCTCGTCTTCTTCTGGTCGCTGTAGATCCTGAATGACTGCACCCATTTCTGCCCATCATGTACGGCAACGACAATGTTGGAGTTTCCGATATCCACAGCTAGCAGCATGAAGACCTCCTAGAGCGCTATCGCCTGATGCGATCCACGATACTTCTCATCACGCAGGACCTTGACCGAATCATCACTGAAATAGTCCTCGAATCGCATCATCCTGTCAATCACACCATCAGGAGTGAACTCAATGATGCGGTTGGCAATGGATTCGACAAACTGGTGGTCATGGCTGTTGAAGAGCAACACACCGGTGAAGTCGATGAGCCCATCGTTGAGGGCCGTGATAGCCTCAAGGTCGAGATGGCTGGTAGGCTCATCAAGAATCAGGCAGTTCGCCCCCTCAAGCATCATTCTCGAGAGTACGCAGCGTACCTTCTCTCCCCCACTGAGGACAGTACAATCCTTGAGGGCCTCATCACCACTGAAGAGCATGCGTCCAAGGAAGGAGCGGATGTACGTGTCATCCTTGTCCTCGCTGTAGGTGCGCAGCCAGTCGGTGATGGAGATATGCTCGGCAAACATGTGGCTGTTGTTCTTCGGGAAGTAGGAAAGGCTGGTGGTGACACCCCAGGTGTAGGTACCGCTGTCCGGTTCCATGTTGCCTGCAAGGATCTCGAACAGAACGGTCTTTGCAAAGTGATTGGGACCGACGAAGGCCACCTTATCACCGCTGTTCAGCACCAGATCAAAGTTGTCCAGGATCTTTTCGCCCTCAATCGTCTTGGTCAGCCCCTTCACTTCAAGAATGTTCTTTCCACACTCCCGGTTGGGTTTGAATGCGATGTACGGGAACCGGCGGCTGGAGGGCTTGATGTCATCAATGGTGAGCTTGTCGATGAGTTTCTTGCGGCTGGTTGCCTGCTTGGCCTTTGCCACATTGCTGGAGAAGCGCATGATGAACTCTTTCAGTTCGGTTATCTTCTCTTCCCTTCTCTTCTTGTCGTCCTTCATCTGCTTTGCGGCCAGCTGGCTGGAAAGATACCAGAAGTCGTAGTTGCCTACATAGAGCTGGATCTTGCCGAAATCGATGTCCGCAATGTGGGTGCAGACGGTATTGAGGAAGTGACGGTCGTGGCTGACTACGATCACCGTGTTGTCGAAATTGGCCAGGAAATCCTCAAGCCAGTGGATGGACTCCAGGTCAAGGTGGTTGGTAGGTTCGTCCAGAAGCAGGATGTCAGGATTGCCGAACAGAGCCTGGGCAAGCAAGACGCGGACCTTGATGTTGTCCTCAACCTCGGACATTTTCTTCTCTTGGAGGTCGGTGGAAATACCAAGACCGCTGAGCATCTGTGCAGCCTGCGCCTCGGCTTCCCAGCCGCCCATGTCGGCGAAGTCGCCTTCAAGCTCTGCTGCCCTGATGCCATCCGCCTCGGTAAAGTCTTCCTTGGCGTAGATGGTGTCGCGCTCCTTCATGATGGCATAGAGTTGCTCATAGCCCATGACAACCGTCTCCAGCACGCTGTAGTCGTTGAATGCAAAGTGATCCTGGCGCAGGACAGCCATTCTCTGGCCGGTGGAGATGATGATCTCACCGGTGTCCGATTCAATCTCCCCGCTGAGAATCTTCAGGAAGGTGGACTTGCCGGCACCGTTGGCACCAATGATGCCGTAGCAGTTGCCCGGGGTGAATTTTATGTTGACTTCCTTGAACAGGACCTGGGTCCCATAGGCAAGGCTGATATTTGACGCTGTAATCATGCTGTCGTGTCCTTTCTTCCAGTATATCGATAAAAAAGGGCAACCCTCAAGGCTGCCCCTTCTCACGCTTGTTTTAGTTCCTAGGGGAATCGAACCCCTATTTAGAGACTGAGAATCTCCTGTCCTAACCATTAGACGAAGGAACCGATGCCTGGGATGGAGGGATTCGAACCCCCAAAGGCAGAACCAGAATCTGCAGTGTTACCATTACACTACATCCCAATTTCAAAATCCTGTGGTAGGATACGGAAATGCGGGTGCTTTGTCAAGTATTCCTGCAAATTTCTTCCTGTTCCCATGGTATACGCAAAGGCATCTTCATGAACAGTAGGGAGCTACGCCCATCAATGCCGCGGTTCTTTGATCTGCTGCGATTTCTCGTGCAGGTACCTGACGGTGCAGAGATAGAACATCAGAAAAAGCATCTGGCTGATCTGTCCGAAATTGATCACACCGAGAATTCCTTTCGTAGAGATCATGAAGGTGTAGTTGATGATCACATCAGTCAGTATGACCAGGCCGTATGCCACCAACCCCAGATCAATCGAGATGAACAGCAAAACGATGGCCAGCGGGTCAGCAAGGGTAAGGAGCGTCCAATAGGCATTGAGCAGGGGAGAAACTGCATCGTTGAGCCTTTGGTAGGGAAAAAGGCCATGGAGGATGAGGTCCATCGCATGATTGTAGGTGGCACCAAGAAAGGATGCCACGTAGACGATGAGAAAGAATTTGAGCAACCTTGCATCCTTTGCCGAGAAAACCCCAAGCAAGGAAACACGCTTGTGCATGATGGTTTCTCCCCCGAAAGCTCCCCCATTCTACCCTATGCAGGACAAGGGCGCACCCCTCTTGTCAGGACCGAAACAAGAATTCAGTGCAAAAACCTCGGTTGCCTGCCCGATCCATTGCACGGAGTATGCCTCAAGACAGCATTCACCCGTCTTTCGACAGGTGAATACGGTTTCTCAGCTTTGGTGCGGACCGAAGGTTGGGCTATTCGCCGTGGTACTCCTGCAGGACATCCACAGGATAGCCTGCAAGCACCTTCCCATAGTCAAGGAACGGCAGCCCGATGACACCAAGGAAGCCAACCACCTTCGCTCCATGCTCCTCGAACATGGAAGCGGCGGCCTGCAGTGTTCCACCGGTGGCAATGAGATCATCGACCAACAGCACATTGCTGTTCGGTATCACATCCACTTCCTGGACACAGACAACATCACAGCCATACTCAAGTTCGAAGCTCTTGGTGTAGGTCTTGTTGGGCAGCTTTCCCATCTTGCGCACCAGCACCAAGGGAAGCCCGAGCTTCTGGGCAAGCGGAGCCGCAAAAACAAACCCACGGGCCTCCACTGCTGCAATGCTGTCGATCGGCTTTCCCTTGCACAATTCTGCCATCCTGTCGATGCAGTACTGGAAAGCCTCGGGAACGGCAAGAATACCGGTGATGTCATAGTAGAGAACTCCCGGCTTGGGAAAATTGGGAACCTTCCTGATTACACTGTCCAAATCATAGTTTGCGTCCATACTGCCTCTCACTAGGGATATTGTTTCTTGAAAGCTGTTACCCGAGCACTTGCCGACTCGGTGAAATCGCTGGTGATGCCATCACGAAGATATTGGTAGGCCAATGCCGCGATCATCGCACCATTGTCCGTACAGAGCTTGAGCGAGGGGAATGCGACCTCATAGCCGCCTTCACGCAGACTGAGCAACTCACTTCTGAGATAGCTGTTTGCTGCAACCCCTCCCCCTACGCTCAGGCGCCTGAGTCCGGTTTCCTGCAAAGCAAGGCGTACACGCTTGACAAGCATGTTCACTGCACTGCGCTGGAAGGATGCTGCTATGTTCTCCGGGCTCTTCTCACTTACGCCATCCCAGAAGGAGTCCAGCTGGTTGATGGCAGCGGTTTTCAGCCCACTGTAGGAAATGTCGTACGGATGGTCCTTGGCATGCAGGGAAGAACCGGGAAAGAGGAAAACCAAGGGATTGCCTTGCTTTGCCAGATTGTCTATTGCCACGCCACCCGGATAGCCGAACCCATAGTGCTTGGCGACCTTGTCGAACGCCTCGCCGATGGCATCATCGATGGTGGTGCCCAGCACTTCGATCGTATCATAGCCATCTACACGGCAAATGACTGTATGGCCGCCGCTGACCAACACCCCAAGGTAGGGATATTCCAGTTGTTGTTCTATTTGGGAGGCAAACAGGTGTGCGCGGATATGATCAATGGTGATGAACGGGAGGTCGAGCGAAGCGGCAAACCCTTTTGCAAAGCTCAAACCCACCAACAGCGAACCGAGCAAACCCGGCCTGTTGGTGACCGCGACAGCATCAATGTCACTGCTTTTGAGGCCAGCCCTGTCCAAGGCGGTCTGCACCACGGTGGAAATCCATTCCGTATGGAGACGGGAAGCGAGTTCGGGAACAACACCCTCAAAGGGCTTGTGCTCCTCTATCTGGGTTGCAATGATATTGCTGAGAATGATTCTGCCATCCTCAACCACTGCAGCTGAGCACTCATCGCAAGAGGTCTCAAGACCCAGCACCCTCATAGATCATCATCCTCGTCATCATCAAATTCATCGAGAAAATCGTCATCGTCGAGCAAGTCCATGTCTTCCAGGTCAAAGGAGAATTCATCCTCACTGACCAAGGCGGCGATATCGGCAAGCTCGAGGCCGTTTTCCAACGCAGAAGGAAACATGTCAAGCAGGAACTGTGCAACATCCGGCTGCCAGCCTACTCCGACTTTCGTCCGCACTTTGCTTTTTCCGGTATTCAGCAAGACAACCACCTCCTGGGCGACGGCATGACTGAACAAAGAATGTGTTTTCAACGTATTCCCTCTTACAGGGTAAGCGTACAAGACAAGCGGGGCGAAGGTCAAGGTAAGGTTTGCACTGCACCAGCCTGAAACCAGAGACGGAGCTCTCCTGCAAACACGTATGTACAGAAGCGGTGATGTACCATTCCCCAAAAGGGATGGTACATCCTGCCCAAGGAAAGGAAGCTAGAATCCGTACGCCAAGGCTCCCCCGTCCACCGCATAATCCACACCGGTGATATAGGTGGCATGCTCGGAAAGCAGGAATGCGGCAAGAGAGCCAAGATCACGGGCCTCACCAAAGGCATGCATCGGCATTCGGTTGAGAATGAATCGCTTGCGTTCCTCGTCCATGACCTGCTTGGTCATCTCGGTAGGAAACCAGCCCGGTGCGATGCTGTTCACCGTAATGTTGTTCTGTGCCCATTCGACAGCCAAACCTCTGGTCAGTCCGACAATGCCACTCTTGCTTGCACTGTAGGGAACTACCTGCGAAAAGCCCAGATGAGCGGCCATGCTGGAGATGTTGATGATCCTTCCCTTGTGCTTTGATGCGGACAGGTAGGGAAAACAGAGCACCGAGAGATTGAACGGAGCGCAGACATTCACCTGCTGTACCTGGGCAAACTCATCAAAACCCATCTCCTCTGCACGTTTCTTGATGGTAATACCTGCATTGTTGATCAGAAAGTCCAATCCACCACTGCCGGCTATGCCATCGATGATCGATTTCATCTGCTGTGCATCACAGATATCACCGGCGATATGGGTGACGAGCTCGGGAACCTTTGAGGACTCATCCTTGGGTTTCCCCGTCCTGCTGACGCAGAACACCTGGGCACCACATTCTGCCAAAACCTCGGAAATAGCCAAACCAATCCCACTGGAAGCACCGGTGACAATCCCTCTCCTACCCTGCAAATCTATCATGCAACCGCTCCTTGTGATTCTCCTCATATACCAGAGATATTTCTCTGAAATTGCAAGGATAATCCATAATATTCATGGCAACAATTCAATATATCACACGTATTCAGTCAATTCAAGCAAGTACCCTGTTTTTGCATAGTGAAAAACTGCGAGTACAGACTAGGCTTTTGCCGCTAGTGAATACTTCTAATATATCTTATCGGATACCCAAACGTTTGGGGAAGTACTATTTCTCTTGCATCAGGTGAACCTCCTTTTGCAACTCTTCACCAAATGAAGCAGTTCATGCAGATATCCGCACCACAAAAGCTGACTGAACCGCAGAATTCAGAAACCAGGCATCTGGATACCGCATGGAGTAGTGCTCAGAGGATATAGCAATGTGAATTCCTTTGATATATTTTTCAAATAAACATTCAATTTCTTTATTTACTGTGATTTGAAAATTTCTGAATGGCATTTTTTGTACTTGCTATACGATTGTTGCTTATGCTAATATATCTTTGATATTCCCAGAAGCATACAATCGCTAGGGTACAGGAGTGAACAAGCATGCGCATTGAACGATTTGAAACGTGGTGGGTTGAACGCAACCGCTGTCTCTTTGATAAAAAACGGCAAGGCAATGCAGCCATGCCATGGGATGTGGTGGTACTCAAACTCACCACTGATACAGGCCTTGAGGGTATCGCCACGGCGTTGGCGGCTCGAAGCGGCAGCATAACCGAAAGCTATCTGCACGAGACGATTGCTCCGGTGGTGCTTGGGCGTGATATCCATGACCGGGAAAAAATCTGGCATGAGTTCTGGACCATTGACCGCCACCTCACCTTTTTCCCCGTCTACCTCCCCGGTCCGGTCGATGTGGCCCTGTGGGATCTGGCAGCCAAGGAAGCGAACCTTCCGCTGTACAAGTATCTGGGGGCATACAGAACCCAGTTGCCGGTCTATGCAAGCGGCAATTTCCATGCAACCATCGAGGAATATGTCGAGGAAGCGTTGAAATACAAGGCGCGTGGCATCAAAGGCTACAAGGCTCATCCTGCCGGTCCCATCTCGTTCGACATGAAAGTGCATGAAGAGCTGAGAAAAGCAGTCGGTGATGAGTATGTGCTCATGAGCGACCCTGTAGCCGAATACTCGTTGCATGAGGCGATCAAAGTGGGAAGACAACTGGAAGAGTTGGGGTACCATTGGCTGGAAGAGCCGTTCAGGGACTTTGAGCTGGACAAGTACCAACAGCTTTGCAGTGCACTCGACCTGCCCATCGCCGCAACAGAAACCACCCGCGGATGCCACTGGGGTGTCGCCCAGTCGATAGCCCAACACGCCGCCGACATCGTGCGTGCGGATGTAAGCTGGAAGGACGGGGTGACCGGCACCATGAAGATCGCCCATCTGGCGGAAGCCTTCGGGATGAACTGCGAAATCCATACCACCACGATGAACTATATGGATATTGCCAATCTGCACATAGGCTGTTCCATCAGGAACACCGAGTACTTCGAGTACTTTGTTCCCGAAGAGAACTACCAGCTTCCCATGCAGGGGATGCTGCCCATTGATGCACAGGGCATGATCACGGTTCCCGAAGGAGTCGGTCTTGGAGTCGACCTTGATTGGGACCTCATCAAGCGCAGCTGCAGAAGCTACAAGGAAGCAAGACTGTAGGTAGCAAAAAAGGCGCTCCCCTGATGAGGAGCGCCTTTTTGGATCAGAATCCGAAATACTCTTTCACGTTGGTGATGCAGAGTCTCTCGATGATTTCCCTCAGATAGGACTCACCACCGAAGTACTCTCCCCGTTCCACCAGCCTTGCAAGGTATCGGCAGAGCAGACGGCGGTACAACTCATGACGCGGATAGCTGAGAAAGCTCCTGCTGTCAGTGAGCATTCCCACGCCCAAGGAGAGAGGATACAGGTTGGAGACGCTCTCGAACTGATGCTCCATCCCATACACCTGATCATTGAACCACCAGGGAGCCCCCAACTGCACCTTTGCCTTGGCATCGCTGTCGCAGAACCCTGCGGCAAGGACTGCAAAGGTCTCAATCTTGGCCAGGTCGAGTGGATACAGGATCGTCTTGGGCAGGGTACCGGCCTTGGTGAGGCGATCAAGCAGCAAGCCGATGCTGTGGACACTGCTGCGGTCATCCGTGCAATCGAAGCCGGTGGACTGCCCTATCGCTGCAACCTTTGAGGTATTCGCATCAAGAAACGTTCCGACATGCAACTGCATGACAAAGCCATGCTTGTGATAGAGTCTTCCCATCTCAGAGAGAAACGCCGTTCGGTAGGCATCAATCTCCAAGCCGGCAAGATCCTTGTTCCCAAGCGCCTTGGAAAAGATCTGCTCAACCTCGGCCTCGGTCGCAGCAACATAGGAGAAGTACGGAATCCCATCGTCGCTTACGGTTGTCCCCATGCTCTTGAAAAAGAGCAAGCGCTTCTCCAGTGCACCGATGAGATCTGCAAAGCTTGCAATGCTGATGCCACTGGCAGCTTCGAGTTTCTTCAGGTAGGAAGCAAACCCTTCCCGCTCACAAAACATTGCCTGGTCGGGTCGGAACGCAGTCAAGATCCTTGTCTTCGTCTTGCCGGCCAGCTGCCTGTGATAGGAGAGCTCGTCAATCGGGTCTTCGGTCGTGCAGACCAATTCCACGTTGCTCTTCTCCATACACCACTGCGGCGTGATGTGGTTGCTCTTGATCAGGGCTTTAGTCTGGGCGTAGATGCGCTTTGCATTTTCGGCACAGAGCATCTCCTCGATGCCGAAATAGCGCTTCAGCTCCAAGGCACACCAGATATACAAGGGATTGCCGATCAGATAGGGCACGATCTCTGCAAACTTACAGAACTTCTCCTCATAGGAAGCTGAACCGGTGATGTAGGTCTCCTCGATGCCGAAGGTACGCATGGCCCTCCACTTGTAGTGGTCACCGGCAAGCCACATCTGCCCGATATCCTCGAACTCCCTGTTCTCAAAGATCTCCTGAGCCTGCACGTGGCAATGGTAATCGATGATCGGAAGGTCCTTAGCATACTGGTTGTACAGATGCTTCGCCAAATCGCTCTCCAAATACAGATTTTCGTCAAACACTCTGTTGTCCACCATCCTGACCTGCTCCTCAGAACCCGATGAGCGCACCACCGTCGACCGGCAGACACACCCCGTTGATGTACCGAGCAGCCTCACTGCTCAAATATGCGGCAGCCATGCCGACATCCAACGGCTCGCCTACCTTGTTCATGGGGATTCTTCCCAGAATCTTGTTGAGGCGGGGAGGATCGTTGTCGGTTGCCTTATGGAACATGGGGGTATCGATCCAGCCCGGGGCGATGGCGTTCACCCGTACGTTGTACGGTCCGCATTCGGTTGCCAGGGTATGCACCAGGCCAAGCAATCCTGCCTTGGCAGTGGAGTAGCCGGCAACAGCCGGCTGACCGATGTAGCTGGTCATACTGGCCATGTAGAGGATGCTGCCCATCTGTTGCTGCTTCATGTGCGGCACCAGGGCTTTGGTCAGTGCAAAGGCGCCGACCAAATGGACATCCAGCACACCCTGGTACTCCGCCACCGACATCTCCTCGATGGGTTTCTTGCAGTGGTTGCCTGCGTTGTTCACCAGAATGGTGATCGGCCCGTGCTCGGCGATGAGCGAATCCACCAAAGCCTGGGTCTTGTCGGTCTCGGTGATGTTGAACTGGGAGAACGCCACGGCAGAGCCAAACTCCGCAAGGGCTTCCTGGGCCTGCTCCTTCGGTTCAAAACTCAGGACAAGCACCTTTGCACCGCTTGCAACCAAGCAGCGGGTAATCGACAAACCCAGACCGGTGGACCCACCGGTGACAATCGCGGTTCTTCCCTCCAGGGAATACATGACTTTCATATCAATCATACGCTTCCTTCCTTCCATTGCTCTATCTTACTGTTCACATGCCCTGCGGACGACTTCCTTTTCCTGGAATTTGTAAGGAATGAAGTATTCCTTGTGTCCGAGCGCTTCACTTTTTGTCAGCTTGCCGGAGGCAACCCCACAAACCATCTCCACCAACTCCTGGGCCAATGCAGGTTGGGTGGTACGGCCATCCAACACCTTGCCCGCATCAAAATCCATATCATCGATCATCTTTGCATAGGTTGCACTGTTGCCGGTTATCTTGATCACCGGAGCTACGGCACTTCCCACAACCGTGCCTCGTCCCGTAACGAGGAAGGTGATATGGCAACCGCTGCTGATGAGATCCATCAAACCCTCATTGTCATTCGGATTGGTAATGCCGAATTGCATCCAATGGGGATCGGGTGTGGAATCGAGCAACCACAGGCCCGGCTTGGCGGCCTTCTGGCTTACCTTCAGCACCCCCTGGATCGGTCGGCTTCCGCTTTTGATGACAGCCCCCATACTCTTCTCCTCGATGGTGGAAAGGCCCCCGGCGAAATTACCGGGACTCACCGAGTACTGGCGAACGCTCTTGCAATACTGCAAGGCCTTCTCATACGTGCACCCAATATCCTCTCTTGCCTTCTCATCAACTGCCCGTTCTGAAAGCAGATGGCCAAGACCTATTGCTTCGACTATCTCCTCAAAGATGGCGGTTCCCCCGGCATCCACGAGCAGATCGAAGAAGTTGCCGACGACCACATTGCCGGCCAATCCACTGGTGTAATCAGAACCACCGCACTCAGCGCCGATGACCAGATCGGAGAATGTCATGGGTACACGGGGGGTCTGCTGCAATTGCTCCAACATAGCCTGGACTGAATCCAATCCTTTCTGGATGGAGGAGACGGTCCCTCCTGACTGTTGGATATAAAACCAGTCGGCAGGTTTTCCCTCTTCCTTGGCGATGTTGGCAAGCCACTCGGGCTGGATATATTCACAGCCCAGGCCGACGGCAAGCACCGCTCCCACATTGGGGTGGCGGATGAGGGAGATGAGCATGCGCACCGCATACTCATTGTCCGTGCATCCCTCGAACCCCACACACTCGACATCGAGGTTTCCGGATCTTCTGGCAATCTCCTGGGCAACGAACGCCGAGCACTCCACCGTATAGATGACCAGAACCCGATTTCGGATTCCCTTGCGCCCATCCTGGCGCAGGTATGCGGACCAAGTCCGATTCACATCGTTCATGCTACCCTCTCTCATGAGTATTCGATATCGGTAGGAGCACCGGTATGGACGTCAAGATGACTGGACCGCTCGTCATAACAGCTCTTCATGCAGTGCAGGTGCACCCAGCTTCCCGCTTTGATGGGAGCAGTTGCCTCTCCTATCACCACCGAGTATTTGACGATCTTCTCCCCTATCTCAATATCCCGCAGGGCAATCTTATGCCCTACAGGGATATGTTCACATGCACAAAGGCCTGCAACGGATGCATCGGCATTGAGTTGCACCGGCCCTTCCTGCAATTCGGTCAAGGCAGTGGCTACGTTGTCGTCCCTGCCGATCTGAAAGGCTGTTTGCATGAATATCTCCTAGAGGATGCCGAACTTGGCAAAGGCATCGGTTGCACTCATGCCACCTTCGATCGCCTTGCGGACGAGTTTCTCCCCACTTGCTTTCTCAAGGGACTTCACCACCACTTCCTCGGCAATGGCCTTGGGAATGACCAGCACTCCGTCGATATCGCCAAAGATGATGTCGCCATCCTGGATGGTCACCTGACCGATCTCGATGGGACAGCGGAAGTCCACCACCTGGGTACGGACGCTGCTGTCCTGTGCATAGCAACCGCAGGAGAACACAGGCCAGTTCTGCTCAAGCACTTGCGGGGTATCGCGATGCCAGCCATCCAGTACGGCGCCCACGGCCTTGCGGGTACGTGCGGTTGCGGTAAGCAGCTCTCCCCAGTACGCACAACGCTTGGTGCCTCCGGTGGCAATGTAGATCTCATTCTCCGAAAGCTGGTCAAGAGCTTCGGTCAGCAGACCGAAAGGCTTTTTCTGGGGACCATACACGTCGATCATCAGGACGGTCATTGCCTTGCCTGCAAGTTTCATCCCCTCTTTGATCGGTCTGATCGCTTGGGGCAGGAACTGGTGGGTATAGCCCATCACATCCAGGATATCCCCAACGACAGGGGTATACAGTTTTTCCTTCATCAGGTCGAACATTTCCGTCTCATTGTTCCACATACTCATTTTCATCCTCACTTCTGGCTCTGCAGATGCAAATCGGCAAGCCAATCAATACAGAGATCAAACCAGGAGGCCACTTGCTTGTCAGCAATTCGGCCTTTCTCCGGTTCCTCAACCTCCTTGGTGGCCAAGGAGAGTCCATGCACGCCAAAGGGATAGATATGCAAGGCACACACCACCTTGGCATCGACCAGGGCATTGGCAAAGAGCAAGCTGTTCTGTACCGGCACCGCATCATCCTGTGCGGTATGCCAGAGAAATACCGGAGGGGTGTGCGCATCAACCCAGTGTTCAAGACTGAAGAAATCCGCACACGGCCCCTCTCCAAGATTTTTCACGCTTTGCTCATGCGCATAGCTGCCGCTGCTGATCACCGGATAACAGAGGATCGCAGCATCAGCAGACGGCAGTCCCAGCCGATGGGCATGCACTGCAAGACTTGCTGCAAGATGTCCTCCGGCCGAAAACCCCATGATGACAACAGGCAATCCCCGGTATGCATCCCTTAGGGTTCTTACAGCCCAGCCAGCTTCACGAAGTGGCAAGGTGCCCAGATCGCTGCCCACAGTATAGGCAAGGACCGCTGCGCCATATCCCTTATCAAGGAAAGCATTCCCTACCGGCCACATCTCCCGTGGCGACAGCCACGAGTAAGCGCCCCCCGGGCAAATCAGGACGAGAGCTTTCATCCCGGCACCTGACTTGACTTCAAGGGTTGCTTTCGAGAAGGGGCAGGAAAAATGTACCATTGCTTATCCCATCACCGGCATGATCAGATTCGGAAGGAACATGATCAGGCCAGGCACATAGGTGATCAGAATCAGGACCGCCACCATGACCCCAAGGAAGGGAAGCAAGGTCTTGATCAGTTTCTCGATCGGGACTCCCGAAACGGCTGAACCTACGAAGAGCGTTCCTCCGACCGGGGGCGTGATCAATCCGATACCAAGGTTCAGGATCATGACCACACCGAAGTGCACCGGATCCATCCCTGCCTGGATGGCTATGGGAAGCAGGATCGGGGTGGCAACAAGGATGATGGCGGACATATCCATGATGGTACCCAATACCAGCATCAGCACGTTCAGGATGAGCATGATCACCAAGGGATTGTTGGTGAGCCCAAGAATCCCGTTGGCAACCATCTCAGGCAGTCTCAGATAGGTGAGCAACCATCCGAACACCTGGGAAGTGGAGATGAGGATCATGACGATGGCCAGGGTTCCGAGGGACCGTTCGATCACATGCCACATCTTGCGGAACGTCAGCTCCTTATAGACCAGGGCACTGACAATCATCGCCCAGACGACTGCCATTGCAGCACTTTCGGTGGCAGTGAAGACTCCGCTGACCACTCCGAACACGACGATGAGGACCGTGATCAAACCCCACACTGCATCCTTGAGCGTGGTAAGTGCATGCTTGAGGTTGAAGGGAGCACCCTTGGGATAGTTGCGTTTCACACTCAAGACGTAACTGTAGATCATCAGGGCAAAGCCAAGGAGGAAGCCAGGCAGGATTCCACCCAAGAACAGGCGTCCGACTGATACGCTTCCTGCAACCATGGCGTACATGACCATATTGTGGCTCGGGGGAATCAGAAGGCCTTCAACAGACGAACACATGGTGACGTTCGTCGAGAATTCATCATCATAGCCTTGCTCGCGCATCATCGGGATGAGGATGGTTCCAAGGCTCGCAGTATCAGCTGTGGACGATCCGCTGATACCTCCGAAAAAGAGGGAGGCAACGATGTTTACCATTGCCAAGCCTCCGCGCACCCAACCGACCAGGGCATCACTGAGAGCAATCAGGCGCTTGGAAATGCCGCCGGCTCCCATCAGTTCCCCTGCAATGATGAAGAAGGGAACGGCCATCAGGGTGAATACGTTTACGCCCTTGACCATGAGCTGGGCAATCTGCATCAAGGGCAGACCCAAGAACATGGTGGTAAGCACACTGGAAATACCAATGGCAAAGGCAATGGGGAAACGGCAGACAAGCATGACTGCAAAGCTCCCCACCAAAATCAAGACTGCTGTAGCGTTGGTATCCATCACGCATTCTCCTCTTTCTGCAGGGCAAGCTCTTCCTTCGCCTCATCAGCCATCTGCTTCGACTGGTCTGCAAGGGTTACCATATCAAGGGTCTGGTGATGCATGACACGGTAACAGAAATTGATGAAGCGCTCGATTTCCATCAGGACAACGGCAATTCCAGCGAACGGACAGGCCAAATAAAGCCACATGCTGGTGATGCCGACGCCGGTCATGAGATTTCGTTTGGCAAGCATGGAGAATTGCCAACCATAGACGATCATGAAAAATCCAAAGGCAAAGATGGTGACATGTGCAGCCCCCCGCACAAACCTGATAAATTGCTTTGGTGCAAAATAATCGATGATCTGCATTCGGATATGGGTATCCTTGCGGATTGCAAGCGCTGCGCTGCACAATGACATGTAGACCATGCACATCAGTACAACCGGCTCACCCCAGACGAGACTGCTTTTGATCACATAACGGTTGAAAACTACAAAGGCGGTTATTCCGACCATCGCAATGAAAAACAGTTTGCAGATAGTCATGAAAAACCAGTAGATTGCATCAAAGAACTTCGTAACGGTGTTCACACAGGACCTCCAAATATGAGGGGGAACAAGTCCCCCTCATGAAAGCTCGTATTCAGTTCAAGCCCTAGAGCGCAAGAATTGCATCGTAATACTGCTCGTAACCCTTTGCATATTTCTTTACCACATCTTTGGTTGCTTCAATATACGGGGTCTTGTCATTGACTTCGATGACATTGGCTCCGGCGGCCTTGATCTTGTCAAGCAGCTCGTTGTCAAGGACCTCGATGCTCTGGCGGTTCCATTCAGCGGTTTCCTTGGCTGCATCCATCAGGATTGCCTGGGCCTCGGCGTCAAGCTTGTCGTACACAGAGGCACTCATGATGACGATCGAAGGGCTGTAGGTGTGGCCGCTGAGGATGTAGTTCGGAGCAACTTCGTAGAACTTGTTGGAGTAGTAACCGCTGTGGGGCTGCTCTGCACCATCAACCGTACCGGTCTGCAGTGCACTGTACAGCTCGCTGAAGCTGATCGGAGTGGACTGGACTCCCAAGGCAGAGACAGTCTCGGTCATCAAGTCAGTGGTGGGCACCCTGAGCTTGAGGCCTTTGTAGTCGGAAACACTATCAATGACCACGTTCTTTGCGGTGAAGAAGTTTCTTGCACCCTCATCAAGGTAGAACAGGCCGACAAAACCGGAGTTCAGATCCTTGGGCTCGCTGAGGAATTCCTGGCCGAGGGAGCTGTTGAGAACATTCCACAGGTGAGCGCGATCACGGAAAATGAACGGCAGGCCGAACAGGGTAAGCTTCTTCATGCCGAAGTCGCCAAGGCTGTTGGTATTGCCACGGCAGATGTCGATGGCACCACCACCCATCTGAAGGGTCTGGTACATGGTCTTCTCATCACCAAGCTGACCTGCGGGGTACACCTGGATCTTGATTCTTCCTTCACTCTTTTCTTCGACGAGCTTCGCGAAATGGTCACCAGCCAGGTCCATGATGTGACCATCGGGGTTCAATTCCGCATACTTGAGCACATAGCTCTTCTTCTCTGAAGCAGCACCTGCTTCCTTCTCTCCTGCTGCAAACAGGAACGAACCGATGACGGCAAAGCACACAAGCATTGCAACTACTTTCTTCATGAAATCCTCCTAGGAATATCTCTATTACGGCTACATCAAGAGCCGGTAATATCCGTTCTCATACATGGGCAGATTGCTTTTGAACACCATTTCACTGCCGATATAGATGGTCGGCATGACGGGTCGGATGTCCTTGATCAGGTATTCGGCCAAGATTTTTGTTGCCAAATAGGCGCTCTTGTACGGATTGTTCTGCATGACGTTGCTGAACACCCCTCTGCGGAGCAAGTCCATGCTCTCATCAAACAGGTCCATACCGATGGAAAAAAGCTGGAGGTCCGGGCAACAGCTTTCCAGCAATCTGCCAAGCATCGCCGAGCTTCTTGCCGTAACTGCACAACAGGCCCGTATGGACTTGTCGGCGATGAGTCTGCAGATGCTCTGCGAGGGATCTTCAGACAGGGACGAATGCACCTTGTACACCGGATTGGCCGCACCAACTTCGGACAAATAGCTTTCAAAACCTTCAACCACCAAGTAGTTTGAGGGAATCTGGGCATATCCTGCACAGATGAGGATCGGCTCGGTCGGCCCAACCTGGCGGATCATCTGCTCGGCCATCGTCCTTCCCACCATCACGTAGTTGGGAAGCACACAACACAGTCGTCCGGAGTCCGGGACATCATTGCCGATCAATACCAAGGGAATCTGCTTCTCTTTCACTGCCTGCAGGGAAATCAGGCCCTTGGTCGGGGTATAGCCAACCGAGACGATGCCGTTGATGTCATCGCGCTCGATCAGGTTCTGGATCTCTATCACCTGGCTGTTTTGTGCATCATCATAATAGGGAGCCGAGACCAGCTCGACATTGTAGTCACTGAGGGTATTGATGTAGTCGGTGACGCCTTCCCAGATGGCACGATAGAAGAATCGGTTCTCCCCACTGAGTGCAGGGATGGCTGCGGCAATCTTCAGTTTCTTGCGCTTCAACGAGGCCGCGATGGCATTGGGACGATATCCATGTTCGGCAGCTACCTGGACAATGCGTTGTCGGGTAGCTTCACTTACCCCTGGCTTGCCGCTCAATGCACAGTGCACACTCCCCAACGAAACCCCGGCAAGCTGTGCAATGTCCTTGATTGTGATTCGATTTCCCATGCATCCACCCTGTGTATTACCAAAACGTTTTGGTTGTCTGTGTAGTAGCATACGGGGCAAATTCACGTTCTGTCAACAACATTTTTTTGAATATTTTCTCCAATACCTGCTCGACACCTGTGTAAAATGCAAAAAATCTTCCAATTTACAACAAATTTCCGAGATGTTCCCCTTGATTTACCAAAACGTTATGGTAAACTTATGCATCTATGGAACCATCTACCAGTCAAAAGCAACCGGCTCAAACCATAACGGTATGTACGTATGTTGATGCGGATGTGTACACCACGTTCAGCAGATTCAACAACTTCACGCTCAATCACCGTTCCCTTTCCCTCAAGCTGTTCCCCGTGCTCATGCTTGGCTTGGGAACAGCGCACCTCTTCAGCAACTACCTGCTGTGGGGCACGGCTTTCATCCTTCTCGGCGGCCTGCTTCCGCTTGGCTATGTGGCATTTCACCGAAAGGCTCTAGCCAACCAAATCGAACGGTACAAACTCGATCAACCGCGGTTGGCGTATACGGTACACCTTGGGGAATCAGAAATCCTCATTCACACCGAGAAGGAACGCGCATCCTACCCCTATGCGATGTGCTACGGAGCCTATCAGGTGCCGGGCTTCTGTTATCTGTACCTCACCAAGGCAAAATGCTTCATCCTTCCGGCAAAAGATATCCAGCAGGGGGTCACCGAGCATGAGCTGTTCGGCTTCCTGCAGCAGAAACTGGGAAGCCGGAGAACCAGATCCTTTCCAAGCAAGAGAGGATAAGGCAGACCTGAACGAGCTGCCCCACCCCATTTGCCTTACGTCAAGGAGAGCTCGGAAAGATGTTGCTTGAGGAAAGTGAAGCCCCATCCGCTTCCGTCTCTTTGCATGGCATAGCCGTCCTCAATGACCATCTTGTTGTCAATGATCCCGTCAATCCAATCGAAGCTTTCCGCACCGAAGGGGTTCGCTACGGTTGCCAGCAGGGGAACATCGTAGTCCTTGTAGTAGTGCGGCAAACAGGGAAGGTGATACGCATCCGCAACCATCGCACTTGCTCTCCAGGCCTCCACGCCACCGAGCCTGAGCAGGTCAGGCTGCCACAGGTCGAGGGCATTGCGCTTGATCAACTCCTTCAGCGCCTGCAGGTCATATTCACGTTCTCCCATGGCCAGGGAGATGCCGGTTTTGCTGCGGATGATCTCATAGCCTGCAAAGTCCGTATTGGAGACCGGCTCCTCAAACCATTGGATGCCAAGACCCTGCACCATGTTGGACAGCTTGATGGAGTTGCTTACGCTCATACCCTGATTTGCATCCATCATGATCCGCACCGACGGCCCCAATGCTTCACGGACCTTGGAAAGCCGCTCGATATCACGCTGCATATCAGGGCTTCCAACTTTCACCTTCACCGCCGTGAATCCCCGCTTCTTGTAGCCGAGCACCTCTTCCAAGAGCTCTGCTTTGGTATAGTTCAGCCAGCCACCGCTGCCGTATACGGGTATCTTCTTCCCGTTGGACCCCAACAGGCGGTGGATGGGTTGTCCCAGTGTCTTGCCCCAGGCATCCCACAGGGCAACGTTCAAGGCCCCATAGGCCCAACGCTGGAGCCCTACGTTCCCGAAATACTCACACTCAATCTCATACTCCTGCTGAATGCGAAGCATCTCGTGGATGCAATATGAGCGTTCAAGGAGGAACGAACGCAAATCACGCAAGGCACCCTCAATGGCTTTGGGTGAATAATGAAAGCTCAGCAGATACCCTTGGCCGGTGATGCCATGCTCGGTGCGTACCTCAACAATATAGAACCTGATGGTTGAGATATCATGGGTCGAATCGGCAATCGGCCGGCTCATGGTTGATTCGGCTGAGAACAGCTGAACATCTACAATACGGTTGTTCATGTGGTTTCCTCTGAATATATTTTTTAATTTATTATTTGATTTGAATTTATATACTTATCTGCGTATAATTTCCTACTATCTTTTTTTTCTGATATATCATACTACGTCAGATTTCTTCGAAATGCAAGCAAATTTCCAGTTTTTTGCCTATTGGGTAAGGAGGGAATGGATTTTTGATGCAAATTGATATATGAAAATTCTAATCATTTTTCTTCCTCATTGGCAAAATATCCAATGCAGATACTTGCTGGCTTACGAATTGACCGGTATGATGAATTGACTGATATACGGGAGACAACGCATGGAAACAAAATCCAATCTGAAGAGTGATGCATACCAATATATCAAGGAGAGGATCCTTACCTGCGAGTTCATGCCGGGACAAGCGATCAGCGAGAAACAGATCATGGAAACCTTCGGCATCGGAAGGACTCCGGTGCGGGAAGCCCTGATCATGCTGCAGAGCGAAAACTTGGTGGAAGCTTACCCAAGAAGCGGAACGATCGCAAAACCCATCACCCTTGAGTCGGTCAATGAGCTTTTTGAACTGAGAAAGCTGATAGAGCCGAATGTGGCAACCCAATTTGTCCGAAGCATCAACCTGGAGGATCTGCTGGTGCGAGACCGCAGCCTCAAATCCATCTGTTCGGTCTCTGATGGGCAGAGCATCCTCTCCTTCTATCAGGAAGACATAGCCTTGCATGCCTATCTCATCGAATGTACCCGAAACACTCAGTTGATCGGGGTATGCACGCCCTTGTTCGAACAAAGCCTTCGTGTCGGCATGCTGGGGGCAAAAAACCATACCAGCAGTTCCTCCGAGCAGACCTACCAAGAGCATAATCGCATGGTGAAGGCAATTCTGGAGGAAAATCTCCAAGAGATCCACAACGCATTCATCGCCCATCTGAATTCTGCAAGGATGAGTGCGATCCAATCAGTGAAAAACCTGTAGCACCCAGTTGATATACCAGAGACGAGGAATATGAAGCAAACAACGCCAATCGAAGCACTCCGCACCTATGTGGAATCCCTCCCCATCATCGATACCCATGAGCACCTACCCCGCTATGAGCATCTGAGGGAGCAGGCGCCTGATGTGCTTTCGGAGTATATCAGTCACTACTTCAAGTACGACCTCTTCTCCGCAGGACTTTCCGAGGAGCTGTATCAGCAAGCCCTGGATTGCGACCTGCCACTGACCGATCGCTGGGACCTGATCGAACCCTACTGGGAAGCCTGCCGCTGTACCGGGTATGGACAGCATCTCGATGCAACAGCAAGGAGTCTCTACACTATTGCTCGCATCGATCGATCCACCATAGATACCCTGCAAGAGGCATACGCAAAGCAGAACAGCAACCCCCGCCATCTTCATGAACTCTTCGCCCAAGCAAAGGTGGAGACCTGCCTCTTGGATGCAGATGACTATCTCATCGATTGCGACACATCGTATGCACAAGGGGTATGCAGGATCGATGCCCTGGTGGCACCTGGCAGCTGGAAAGAGATCAACCGCCTCGAGGAGTGCAGCGGGGTGAGCATCTGCAGTTTCTCCTCCTACCTCATGGCGGTGGACCATATCATCCAACTCGCTCTAGGAAAAGGATCCAAGGCGTTCAAGCTGGGTCTTGCCTATACCCGCTCACTCAGGTTCGAACGCACCACCTATGCAGAAGCCGAGCAGGCATTCAACCAAATCTTCGCCAACAAGCAGTATCCACGTTGGAAAGACAAGCCGATATGCTTGGAGAAGCAAGCACAGGATTACCTGCTTCATCATGTACTGGAACTGGCCGATGAGAACCATCAGGTCTTGCAGATACATACCGGACTGCAGGCGGGAAATGCCAATTATCTGGCCAATTCCAATCCGCTGCTTGTGAGCAATCTGTGCCTGGAATACCCCCAGGTATCATTTTGTTTGCTCCATCTCGGCTTCCCCTACCAGGAAGAAGCGTGTGTCCTGGCCAAATCATTCCCCAACGTATATCTTGATATGGCTTGGAATCATATCATCTCCCCCTCGGCAAGCATCCGCTTTCTCACCGAGTGCCTCGACTTGGTGCCGTATACCAAGCTCTTTGCCTTTGGTGGGGATGAGTCCATGCCGGATCTCTTCTTTGGGCATTTGTCCATGGCGAAGGAACATGCAGCCTTCGCCTTCTCTCTTCTTGTGGACCAGGAGAAGCTCACGCTCGAACAAGCCGAAAAGATCCTCCTTGCGCTCTTTTATACCAACCCCAAGCGTGTATACCGGCTCTGACAACAAAGGAAGCAACTTTCCAAAACGCTTTGTCACAGCTTTTTCATCTTGCGTCAAACCGGCACTTTACCTTCTTGCCTGTTTCGGGTAGAATGCACCTGTTTTTCAGAGATATTGCCAAAATAGCTCAGGGGTAGAGCAGCTCACTCGTAATGAGCAGGTCAAGGGTTCAATTCCCTTTTTTGGCTCTCACGGTTCCTTCGGGAACCGTTTTTTTGTGCCTGGAGACGAAAAAAACCCCGGGCCGAAGCCCGGGAATGGAATCTGATTGCTTGAGCCTTACTTGCTCTTCTTCGCCGCAATGGCAGCCTGGGCTGCAGCAAGACGGGCGATGGGAACACGGAAGGGAGAACACGAGACGTAGTTCAAGCCGACCTTGTTGCAGAAGGAGATCGTCTTCGGATCGCCACCATGCTCACCGCAGATACCCAACTTGATGTCGGGATTCGTGCTGCGTCCAAGCTTGACCGCCATCTCAACCAACTTTCCTACGCCTTCCACATCAATGGTGGCAAACGGATCATACTCATAGAACTGCTTGTCAGCATCGTTGACATAGGCCCCAAGGAAGGAAGCTGCATCATCGCGGCTGAAACCACAGGTCATCTGGGTAAGGTCGTTGGTACCAAAGCTGAAGAACTCTGCATCCTTGGCAATCTCATCGGCGGTGATCGCTGCACGGGGCACTTCGATCATGGTTCCGATCTTGTACTCGATGTGCATGTCCTGCTCACTGAAGATCTTGTCAATGACATCAAGTGCCTGATTCTTGCAGAAGAGGAACTCCTTGGAGTTGCCCACCAGCGGAATCATGATCTCGGGAAGCACCTGAACGCCCTTGCGCTTCACGTTGATGGCTGCCTCGATGATGGCCCTTACCTGCATCCTGAGAATCTCGGGATAGATGATGGCAAGACGGCAACCACGGAAGCCGAGCATCGGGTTGAACTCGTGCAAGGCACTGGACTTCTGGGCGACCTCTTCAACAGTCAGACCCATCTTCAGGGCAAGCTCATGCCTGCTGGTGTGGTCATTGGGCAGGAACTCATGGAGCGGCGGATCGAGCAAGCGGATGGTAGCCGGTCTTCCCTGCAGTGCCTCGAAGATAGCCTCGAAGTCACCTCTCTGCATCGGAAGCAACTCTGCAAGAGCCTTCTCCCTGTCCACAATGTTGTTGGCAAGAATCATCTTGCGGATGGACAGGATGCGGTTTCCACCGAAGAACATGTGCTCGGTGCGGCACAGGCCGATGCCCTCTGCCCCGAATGCTACAGCCATCTCGGTGTCGTGCGGGGTATCGGCATTGGTGTAGACACCAAGGCGCTTCAGATCCTGCACATAGCTCATGAAAATCTTGTAGTGCTTGAAGAGGGTGGATTCACTCTCCTTCATGGTGCCGTTCAGCACCTGGACAATCTCGGAAGCCTTGACGGGGATCTTGGATGCATAGACAGCACCGGTGAATCCGTCGATGGACAGGTAATCGCCTTCGCTGAGCGTGGTTCCGTTCACTTCAAGGAACTTCTTCGGCTCATTGATCCTGATCTCCCCTGCTCCACTGACACAGGGACAACCCATGCCACGCGCAACAACCGCTGCATGGCTGGTCATACCGCCACGGCAGGTGACCACACCCTTGGCTACAGCCATGCCACCGATGTCCTCAGGGCTTGTCTCGGCACGAACGAGGATGACATCCTTGCCCTCTGCAGCCATTTCCTCAGCTTTCTCTGCGGTAAAATAGATCTGACCACAGGCACCACCGGGGGAAGCGTTCAAGCCGCGGGTCACTTCATTCAGGCCGTTGTCACGGATGTGCTTGCCATCGAGAATCGGAGCGAACAGCTTGCCGAATTCACCAGCAGGAACCCTGCTTACAGCAGTCTCCTTGGAGATAAGACCCTCTTCCACCATCTCAACCTGCGTGCGCAACCAACTGAAAATGGTCCGCTTCCCGTTTCTGGTCTGCAGCATGTACAGCTTGCCTTCCTGGATGGTGAACTCAAGATCCTGCATATCCTTGTAGTGGTTCTCCAGGATGGAACGGATATCCACCAGCTGGTCGTACACCACAGGATTCACAGCACGCAGTGTCTCGATCGACTGCGGGGTACGGATGCCTGCAACCACGTCCTCACCCTGTGCATTCATCAGGTACTCGCCATAGAACTGGTTTTCACCGGTGGAGGGGTCACGGGTAAAGGCAACGCCGGTACCGCTGGTTTCACCCATGTTGCCGAATACCATGCTCTGGATGTTTACGGCAGTGCCCAATAAGCCGCGGATATCGTTCATCTGGCGATACTTCTTTGCACGTTCGTTGTTCCAGGACTTGAAGACTGCATTGATGGACTTGAAAAGCTGATCAAGGGGATCGGTGGGGAACGCTTCACCAGTGAAACGCTTGTACAAGCGCTGGTAGCGGGCGATGACTTCCTGCAGATCCTTGCTGTCGAGCTCGGTATCCATGACCTTGCCCTTGGAATCCTTCACATCCTGCAGGGCACGCTCGAACTCATGGTGTGGAACACCCATCACCACATCGCCGAACATCTGCATGAAGCGACGATAACTGTCCCAGGCAAAGCGCTCATTGTTGGTCTTTGCAATCAGGGCTTTTACGGAATCCGGATTGAGACCAAGATTCAAAATGGTATCCATCATACCAGGCATCGACTGGGCTGCACCGCTGCGAACGGAAACAAGCAGGGGATTCTTCGCATCCCCCAGTTTCGCTCCCATCAACTTCTCCAGGTTGGCCAGGTTCTCAAGAACCTGCTCACGCAAACCTTCCGGGTAGGAACCCTCATGGGAACTATAAAACGCACATGCTTCTGTGCTGATGGTAAAGCCCGGAGGTACAGGGAGCCCAATACTGGTCATCTCGGCGAGGTTTGCACCCTTGCCACCGAGAAGCTCTTTCATCTGAGCTGTTCCCTCTGCCTTGCCGGAGCCAAAGAAATAGACATACTTGTTTTTCTTCTCTGCCATAATCGACTCCTCATTCATACTCTATATTTGACGTGCAAATCCTATCTGTTAGCCGAGCAACTGTCAATCAAATCGGATGGCAAAACCAGAATAATTGGTTTTCCAACTTCTTATTAGATAAATATTTGTTTATATTTTTTTTGGAACATCATTCCAATTTCACCAATTTTTTCACACATTCCTATTGATAGAATTCGAAGTAAAATTTCCGCTTCCAGCAACTTAAATTTATATTTTTGCCTATACCTCAGTAGATACAAGTTTGAACCAAGTATTCCGCAATTATTGCAACAAACTGAAACAAATCCCATGTGTTTTTCCCCGGACAAAGAAAAACACCCACCCTCCGTTGGGGAAGATGGGTGCAAAAAGCCAGTATACCAGATTACGGCTGTTTGCCGATGTAGGCGAGGATGCCCCCGTCCACATACAGCACATGCCCGTTGACGAAGTCGCTTGCCCTGGAGGCGAGGAACAGGGCAGGACCCTCAAGGTCCTCGGTGTTCCCCCATCGCTCGGCAGGCGTCTTGGCCACGATGAACGAGTCGAACGGGTGGCGGCTCCCGTCGGCCTGCCGCTCGCGCAGCGGGGCCGTCTGCGGCGTCGCTATGTACCCAGGCCCGATCCCGTTGCACTGGATGTTGTACTTGCCGTACTCGCTGGCGATGTTGCGCGTCAGCATCTTCAGCCCGCCCTTGGCGGCCGCGTACGCGCTCACCGTCTCGCGCCCAAGCTCGCTCATCATCGAGCAGATGTTGATGATCTTCCCGCTTTGCCTCTCCATCATCGACGGAAGCACCGCCTTGGCCACGATGAACGGCGCGGTCAGGTCGATGTCGATCACCTTGCGCCAGTCAGAGGCAGCCATCTCGTGCATCGGGATGCGCCTGATGATCCCGGCGTTGTTCACCAGGATGTCCACAGGACCCAGGTCCTTTCCGATCTTGGCGACCGTCTCCTGCACCGCGGCCTCGTCGGTCACGTCGCACACGTAGCCCTTCGCCTCGATGCCCGCCTCCCGGTACGATGCAAGCCCCTTCTCCACCAGCTCCGCGCTGATGTCGTTGAACGCTATCCTCGCTCCGGCAGCCGCATACGCACTGGCGATCGCAAACCCGATCCCGTAGCTCGCACCAGTCACCCATGCTACCTTGCCCTTCAGGGAAAACATGTCCATGCTCTTCTCCATACTCCTACCTCAGCTCCTCGGTCGCCACCCAGTCCATGTCCGTGTACGTGCGGTTCTCCCCGCACATCGACCAGATGAACGTATAGTTGCTCGTGCCCACTCCGCTGTGGATCGACCACGACGGGTTGATCACCGCCTCCTCGTTGCCCACCATCACGTGCCGCGTCTGCTGCGGCTCGCCGAACAGGTGCAGCAGCGCCTGCTTCTCGCGGATGTCGAAGTAGAAGTACACCTCCATCCTCCGCTCGTGCGTGTGCGCAGGCATCGTGTTCCACACGCTGCCCTCCTCAAGCTGCGTCAGCCCCATCGACAGCTGGCACGTGTCCAGCACATCCGGGTGGATGTACTGGTTGATCGTACGCTTGTTGCTGTCCGCTGCGCTTCCGGCGCCCACGTGCTTCGCCTCGGCGAACACGATGTGCTTGGCCGCAAACCGCTGGTGGGCCGGCGTGCTGCTCATGTAGAACTTCGCAGGGTCCGAGCCGTCCTTGCTGGACAGCGTAACCTTCCTGGTCCCCATCGGCAGGTACAGCCCGTCGAAGTGCACCAGGTCGTAGGTCACCCCGTCAGCCTCGACCGTCCCGTCCCCGCCGATGTTGATGATCCCGAGCTCACGCCTCTGCAGGAAGTAGTCAACCCCGAAGTCCTTCATCGCGTCGATGTTCTTCTCCAGATCAAGCTTGCCGGTCACCGGCATCGCCCCCATCGTCACGATCCGGTCGATGTGCGAGTACACCCCGCTGACCTCGTCCGATGCAAAGATCCCCTGGACCAAAAACTCCTTGCGCAGCTCCTCGGTCGTCATGTGCTTGAACGCTTCCTTTCCTGTCGAATACCGTATATCCATAGTCAGTTCTCCTTATGCTTATAGTCATGTGGCCAAACACAACGGTTTGGCTATCGTTTCGATATGATCGAGATACTCCTTGATGGAACCTGCATCCGCAAAATACCCGGCCGAATCGGTGAGCAGGACCTGCCGCATCCTTCGCATACCGCCGAACAGATGGTATTGCACCAATTCGGCAATCAGCGTTTCGTCTCTCTGGGCAATCGCTTTCAGCAGACACGCATGCTCATCGACGATTTCCTGGAAATTGTGGATGCGCACGATGTCGAGCATCCTGAAGCGTGTGTAGTTGACTTCCGCCTCCTGGATGACCTGCCAGATCAGGGGCACCTTGGTCTCATTGAACCAAATCTGGTGCAACTCCGCATCCAACGCGTAGAAGTATGCAGCCTCAAACCGAGGGCTTTGCAGCAAGATCTGTTGGTTGCGAAGCGTATGCTTGCACAGCTCCTGGGCAAAGGGATCAGCCTGGCGGGCAAAATCAACCACCACCTTGCTCTCCAGGACGATGCGCATCAGGATCAGCTGATAGATGTCAGAGAAATGCAGCAAGGTAGCCTGTGCACCTTTGTAGGGAACAAACTGCACAAGATTCTCCTCGCTCAGTCGTTCCAAAGCCGAGCGTACCGGGGTCCTGCTGGCATCAAACCGGTCACACAGCGACTGTTCCCTGAGGCTCTCCCCAGGCACAATCGCAAGGTTCAGGATTTCTTTGCGCAAGGTGGTGTACACCTGGTTGGTAACGTCTTTAGATCGCATCCCGAACCTCCTTTTTGTAATCATTTTTATGATTCGTATACAAACTTTACCATAAACGGGCAATCATGTCAAAAGAAAAACCGGACATCTCTGCCAATGTCATTAAGTTAGCAAAATGACATTCTTGTGAGACCAAAACAGCAAGGCAATATGTGGCTTCGGCTATGTGTTGCCTTCTTTTTTGTACATTTTATAGTATCAAAATAATATAGATATGATATAATTAAATAGAGGTAAACAATTATATCATGAGGAATTATCTAGAAAACAAAATCGCTAAATCCGTCGCCAGATTGGACCTTGACCCTGATGATTTCCGGATGCATTTCAGCAATCCCAAAGCCGATTTCACCCGGTTCAGGCGTCAATCTTTCAGTGATGTTGTCAAGCTCGGCTTGCTTTCTCCCGGAAGCTGCATGAAGGAGAACCTGAGGCATTACTTCGGTGTCGGTCCTGACAGGCCCTCAGCGTCAGCATACATCCAGCATCGTGACAAGCTGGGCGTACAGGCATATCGGGCCCTGTTCGACCATTTCAAGGATACTGATGTGCCGTTCACGCTGATCAAGAACAAGTATCTGCTGGTGGCCTGCGATGGTTCCGCCATCAGCATCCACCCGAACAAGGATGATGCGGGTACGTTGCTGCACATGACCAATAATCCGAACGGAAAGGTCTGCAACCAGCTTCATCTCAATGTCCTCACTGCCGTACCCGATGGGTATTTCCTGGACTACGTCATCCAGGACCACAAGGACATGCATGAGATACAGGCCTGCGAACAGATGGTCGAGCGGATGGCTGGATGCCCCAGTCCCTTGCCGAGCATCATCACCTGCGACAGGGGGTACGAGAGCTATAGGCTCATGATGTGGGTGTCCTCTCTGGGGTTCCATTTTTGCATCCGGGCAAAAGACCTCAACTCCCCAGGCATCAGCCAAAGGTACCGGAACATGGTAGGTGAGGACGGTCTGATGGATACTGTTGTCACCAGGAAATACACCCGATGCTCTACCGTGCACAGGAACCCAGCAATTTATCCTGACTATATTTATGTCCCACAGAACGTGATCAACGAGTTCATCCCTGCAACAAGGAACCCTTTGGGGAAGGTCCTGAAGAGCCGTCCGCTCATTATCGATTTCTTCGAGTATTCTTTCAGGCTCGTCAGACTGCAACTTTCCGAAACCTCGTATGAGGTCCTGCTGACCAGCCTGCCTCAGTCGGAGTTCTCGATGGCCGACCTCAAGGAGTTGTATCATTTGAGATGGGGCGTGGAGACCACCTTGCGCCAATTGAAGTATGATGACTGTTCGTCATTCAGCAACACCAGGAAGAAGGTTGCAGCCATTGGTGAAATAATCCTTTCGATGATCTTCCACAACATCTGCACATCGGTACTGGTCGCTTTCGGCAGGAGTCTGTCCCGTAGGATAAAAAACCGCAAGCTCCTGTACAAGGTCAGCTATTCCGACCTGTCCAAGACACTGAGACTGTACGCCTCGGGAAGGGACCCGACTATCACGATCAAGAAAATAGTCAAGGAGCTCACGATGACCATTCAACCGGTAAGGAACGACAGAGCATTTTCCCGAATTCTCGAACACCGTTCTTTTATCCCGTTCATCTACAGAGCAGCTTGACTTGTTACATTCTAGCGGAAACCCATGCCTCGCACAATTCCAAATGTTCGCAGGCTCGGATCATCATGCCCCTAATAATAACTTCGGAACTGAAAATGAAAGCTATCAAGTCAGAAACGTTGGTTTCTTCATTGATAGCTTCTTTCTTATTCAGCTTGCCGTTCTTAACTTAATGACATTGACATCTCTGCCCGGCTTCTCATCTATATGAATACACCCTCTCGGTGCTTTATGCAATGTAGCTTTCGACCATCTTGCTCTTGTTGGGAGCCCTGAGCCGTTCAATGGCCTTCTTCTCGATCTGGCGGATTCTCTCCTTGGTCAGGTTGTACAACTCCCCGATTTCCTTAAGGGACATGGGGTTTTTCCCGTCCAAGCCGAATCTCAGCTCAATGATCTCCCGTTCCTTGTCACTGAGTGTTGCAAGCAAGCTGCGTACATCATCCTTGAGGGATTGGTCGATCAGCGAGCGCTCAGGATTCTGTGTCTCATCTTCCAGGAAGTCCCCGATATTGCTGGCACTTCCATCATTGAAAACAGGAGCATCGAGGCTTACAAGCTCCCTGCTGATGGAGAGCAGGTTGGAGACGTGCTGGGCATCAAAGCCTGCCAATTCCCCGATCTCTTCCATGCTTGGGTCTTCGGTATTCAGATCTTTCATCAATGAACGCTGGGCCTTCTGGATCTGCAAAAGCTCATTGGTCCTGTTCAGCGGCAGGCGAACCGCCCTGCTCTTCTCATTGATGGCTTTCATGATTGCCTGGCGGATCCACCACACTGCATAGCTGATGAAGTGATAGCCCTTCTCCGGATCGAACTTCTCCAAGGCTGTCATCAGGCCGATGTTGCCCTCATTGATGAGATCACTGAGCGGCAGCCCCTGGTTCTGGTACTTTTTCGCTACATTCACCACAAACCGGAGATTGGATTCGATCATCCGCTTTCGGGCAAACTCATCACCCTGCTGGGCCCGTCTGGCCAACACCAACTCCTCTTCGGGAGTCAACAAAGCAATGCGATTGATCTCCTTGAGATAGATACTCAAAATATTTGCATCGTCATATCCGCTGGTTTCCGTATTGGTAAGCATTTGGCGTTTGGCTTTCATTATGTACCCTCCCTTGTGGGTGTTGGAAAGGTAAATGCAACAAGCGTGCCAACATTTTTAATGAATCTATAATTCTATATTTGTTATAGTTTTAGATATTCTGGAAAAATCAACTTGGCGAAAATTGCCAAAAAAAAGTGCCAAAAAGCCCAAAAAGGGACTCTTTTTGACACACTCAGGGAAATTCTCCCGCAATCCGGGTCATTCTGACACGAATGAACAGAATACAGCCGTATCGGTGTTACCCGAACGACCAATGAAGCTCCTCTGATTCAACCAACCAGGGGAAATCAAGCTCAATCGAAGCGAACCAGCGACTGAGATTCTCCTTCTGGAATGCAAACTCACTGTTCTGCAGCTCAATCTTGATCTGCTCATACTCCATTCTCAAAAAATCATGGATCATATCCCCTTCACTGAGGGAACAGCTGATGCACTTCTTCCCCATCAGGTAGATGGCGAACTGCCGGCGGAAGAAGTCCAGCCAATCCTTGTCGGGACTGTGCATCTCATTGCCCCTGATCAGAAAGACATCAATGAAACAGTTCAGGCTGGGCGCCAGCTCCTGTGATTTGGCGAAAAGCGTTGCCAGATGATAAAAGTGCTTCCACACCTGCTCGCTGGTTGCGTCAGGAGAAAGGAACGGCAGTTCCCCCTTGATCATCAGCTGTCTTTCTGTAGTGTTCTTGCCATCCATATACGCACTTCCTTTCTGTTCCATGCTGAATATAGTAATACCTCTTGATAACGGCAAGGCTTAGGTGAGTTATTTTCACAGTGTGCACCATCTGCACACCCATATGTGTTGTTTTGGCAATTCAGCTTGCCTGTCTTGCCGCTTTTGACTATATTAACGTAAGCGATGGCAGATGCCTCGCAAGTACACTACCACATTTACCTAATGGTTGGAGGAGAATACAATGACCATCAAGCCTTTGGCAGACAGAGTATTGGTTCAGATTGAAGAAGTGCAGGAGAAGACCGCCAGTGGTCTGTACATTCCTCAGACAGCACAGGAAAAGACCCAGATCGGGGTTGTCGTAGCTGTTGGGGAAGGCACTGACAAGGTGAAGATGAGCGTCAAAGCCGGCGACCGTGTCATGCATGACAAGTACAGCGGAACCTCGGTGAAAGCCGATGGCAAGGAGTACCTGATTCTCAGCATGAAGGACATCCTCGCTGTAATCGAGTAAAGGCGGTTGCATTCAGTAAGGTGGGAAGCAGTTCCCACCTTATTTTTTTATCCGTAGAGGAAGTTTTCTATCTTGTCGCAGAGGCCTTGGCTCATCGTCTCCGGGTGATAGCTCTCCGGAAGTGCCCTGAGCATGTACACCCCGTAGTTCTTGCTCACCACCCTGCTGTCGAGAATGAGGACCACCCCTCTGTCAGAGGTGGACCTGAGCAACCTCCCGAATCCCTGCTTGAGCTTCATGGTCGCCGATTGCAGCGCCAACTGATAGAAACCGCTCCCACCCATCTTGTCGATCGCTTCACAGCGTGCCTTGAACACAGGATCGGAAGGGACGGTGAACGGCAACTTGGCGATGATCACCAACCGAAGCGTATCACCCGGGGCGTCCACCCCTTCCCAGAACGAGGAAGTGGCGAAAAGGGTGCTGTCCTTATCGGCTATGAAGGAAGAGAGCAAGGTATACCGGTCCAGCTCTCCCTGGGCAAGCAAGGTAAGGTTTTCCTTCCCAAACTGCTGTTCCACCTGCGCTTTCACCCGCTTGAGCATCGCGTAGCTGGTGAAAAGCACCAGAGCCCCCCCTCCGCTGGAGAGTACCGCGTTGAGAATGGTGGAACTCAGGTACTGCACATACGCATCCTCAATATCCTTTGCGGGGAGCGGGGCATCAGACGGAGTGAGCAGCATCACGCGGTTGGGATAGTCAAACGGAGAGAGGTAGGTCCCTTTCAGAAAGGGGCGCTCCTGATCATACGGAAGCCCCACCCTACTGCCCCAGAAGGCGAATTCATCATTCAGGTCAAGGGTGGCTGAGGTACAGACCACTGTCTGCAGCTTGGAAAAGACTGCATCCACCAGCAAGGGTGCGATGGAGAGGGGGGTGATGCGTACCTGGACGCTCCTGCTGGACCTGTGGGCCTCGGCATTGAACCAGTGGACCTCATCCTGCCAAACCGGAAAGTTGCAGAACTTCGAAAGCACCTCACTCATCAGTGCTATGCGTGATCCTCGCACTTTCAGCTCGTTGATCTTTCCATCGAGCTCCTCGGGAGCCTTGTTGTGCTCAAGAAAGGTGTTGATCTTCGCCGCCAGTCTGCCGCTGGCCTGCGACACCTTGGTGGCGGACTGTACGAACTCAGTGAGCCTGCCTTGGTGCTCCGTCTTGATGAGAACCGGCTGGAAATCATTCTTCTGGAACACGCCAAGCAGGTACTGGTCAAGTGTACCCACTTCCTGCATGAGCAGGTGGATATCGTCTTGGATCCTGTCGATCAGATCCGGCTCCGTACTGTATTCGCCGAGCTGCTCGAGCAAGGATTTGGAACTGTATCTCCCGTTTTTCTGGATGCGCCCTATCTGGCGAAGCATCTCCTGGGAATCGTACTCATCGGTGAAGTATTCGGTGGCATTTGCCTCGATGTTGTGTGCCTCGTCGATGATGAGCCGATTGAAGGGAGGAAGAATCATCTCCTCGTCATAGTCAATCCCGTTGAGGAACCGGCTCTGGGCATCGGTGAAGAGGAGATGGTGGTTGCTCACCACAATCTTCGCTTCCTTGGCCTTTGCCTTGGCCTTGAAGAAGAAACACTCGCGGAAGTATGCGCACTGGTGGTTGGGGCACAGGTCCCCGTCACAGCAGATATCCGACCGCAACTCCGAACTGAGGCGGAACGGGACATTGGCGAAGAGGCCGCTCTCGGTTTGCTTGATCCACTGCCCCATCTGATACAACTCGCTGTTCGGGTCCTGGGAGAGAAGGCTTGCTTCTTCCCTGGTTTGGACAAAGCGGTTGATGCAGACGTAGTTGCCCCGCCCTACGGCCAAGGCAATCTTGCAGTTCATGCCCAGAAACGAGAAGAGCATCGGAATGTCCTTCTCGTAGAGCTGGCGCTGCAGGTTGATCGTACTGGTGGCGATGACGGTCCGCTCATCCGGACTTTGCATCGCATGGTAGAGAGCTACCGCAAGGTAAGCAAACGATTTGCCGATGCCGGTGCCTGCTTCTATGGCAGCCACAGCCCCCTTCTCATAGCTTTGGCGCACCAGTTCCGCCATGAGAAGCTGGCCTTCGCGATACTCATAGGAGGGAAAATGCTGCTCGAGCAACCCCTCCTTGTCAAAGATCCTATCGATATCAAGCTTCGTCAATGTGGTATTCCTGGAGTTTTCTGTGCAAGGTCTTGCGTCCGATCCCAAGCACCTGGGCGGCTTTGGTCTTGTTGCCGGCACACCCGGCAAGCGTGGAGATGATCAACTGCTTTTCCGCTTCCGCCAAGGTCATTCCCACCTCGAGGGCCACCGTTGCGGTATTCTGGGCCTTGCCGATGTGCATCGGCAGATCCTCGACCTCGATGACATCGGTCCGGCACAATACTACGGCACTCTCGATGCAATTGCGCAACTCGCGGATGTTTCCCGGCCAATCGTACGCAAGCAGTGCACGCTTCGCCTGGTTGGAGAATCCTTCGATCCTGCGGTTGTTCTCCTCATTGAACTGGGTGAGAAAACTGGTCATCAGCAGCGGGATGTCATCCTTTCGTTCACGCAAGGGAGGAACATCGAGATGGACGACGTTGAGCCGATAATACAGGTCCTCACGGAAGTTTCCCTTCTCGATCTCCTTGGGCAGATCACGGTTGGTGGCGCAGACGATGCGCACATCGACGGTAATGCTCTTCTCCCCGCCGACCCGCTCGAACTGCCGCTCCTGCAGGACCCTGAGCAGTTTCACCTGCGTGGTGGCATCAATCTCCCCGATCTCATCCAGGAAGATGGTCCCCCCGTCAGCAAGCTCAAACCTTCCCCGTTTCTCCTTCACCGCTCCAGTGAACGAGCCCTTTTCGTGGCCGAACAGCTCGCTCTCCAGAAGGCTTGCGGTAAGCGCAGCACAGTGGACTTTGATGAACGGCCCCTTGCTTCGGTTGCTCAGCTCATGGATGGCATCAGCCACCAACTCCTTGCCCACCCCGCTTTCGCCGGTGATGAGCACCGAAGCCTTGGTGGGAGCCACCTGGCTGACCGTGTCCATGAGGGCGACCATCTTCTGCGACTTGCCGATGATGCGGTCGTAGCGGTTGCGGGCTTTCAGTTGCTCGACTTCCAGCTTGAGCCGCTCATGCTCCACATACAGGTCCGAACTGCTGATCGCCTTGTGCACCACCAGACTCAGGCGATCGAGATCGACCGGCTTGGTGAAGAAGTCGATGGCTCCACCGCGCATAGCTTCCACCGCAGTCTCGATGGTCCCGTGGCCGGTAAGGATGATGACCGGCATCCTCGGATATGCGCTGCTTACCCGCTTGAGCAGCTCCTCTCCGCTGAGGTTGGGCATTCTCAAGTCAGTGATGACCAGGTCTATGCTCTCCTTGTTGATGAGCGACCAGGCCGCCTGGCCATCCTCGGCGGTGAAAGTCTGATACCCCTCCAGTTCCATGGCCATTGCCAAGCCGCTTCTGATATTCTTCTCATCGTCGCAAATCAGGACGCTACGCTTCATACTGGGCCTCCGTCATACTCTCTCTGTCCAGTGCAAGCCGTTCACTCTTGGGAACGGGGAAGTAGAGGGTGAAGGTCGTTCCCTCCCCCTTCTTGCTCTGTACGGTGATATCACCGCGGTGTTCCTTCATGATCTTGTAGACCACCGTAAGGCCGAGTCCGGTCCCGGTGGCTTTTGTGGTGAAATAAGGTTCGAAGATTTTCTGCTGGACCTGCTCATCCATCCCGATGCCGTTGTCACATACCTTGACCTGAACCTGATTCCCGTCCAATCTTGCCTGGATGGTCAGCTTTCCCCCTCCCTCCATGGCGTTCATCGCATTCTTGATGAGGTTGAGCAGAGCCTGCTTGACCAGATGCTCGTCATACTCGAGCCTGGGAAGGGCTGTGGAGAAATCACGTCTGAGCTGCACCCGGTGTTCGCTGAGCTCAGGTTCCACAAACGAGCAGATCTCCTCCAGCGTCCTGACAAGCGGTCCCAACCTCAGGCGGGTGTCCATCGGCCTGACAGCAAACAGGAAATCCACCACGATGCCGTTGAGTCTTGAGATCTCCTCCTCAAGCACCGCAAGGTATCGCTCGGCATCCTCGATGGTAAGACTTTCCTTGCGGGCGAAAGCCTTCCTGAGCAGCTGCACATGGATTCCCATTGCAGCAAGCGGGTTCTTGATCTCATGGGCAACACCGGCTGCCATGGTTGTCATGGAAGCAAGGTTCTCGCTTCTTCTGAGCCGTGCCTCATTGGCGTTGTGCTCAGTTACATCGCTGATCATGACAACGTAGGAAGCCCGTCCTTCCCTGGCCTTGTTCTTGTAGGCAAAAACCGTCACGGCAACCGTCTGCACATGCTCGCCTTTCTGGAAAGAGAACTCATTGTCCTCGTCGAGTTGCTGGTTGTGCACGCACAGGTCGATATAGTGAAGGATATGCTCATCTAGCAGGACCTTGGAAAGAGCCATTCCCTCATAACTGCTGAGGATGGTCATGGGTACGAGCTTTCGGCAGTTGGTGTTTGCGTATTGGACGGTGAGCCGCTCATCGGTGAGAATGACCCCGTCATGGATCGACTCCAATACGTTCTCCAGCATCTGCACATCGCTGGCCAATCCTCCCAGGATATCTACGATCTGATTCCTATCAAGCTGGTCGATCTTGGAGATCGCCCGCTGGACAAATTTCTTCATTGTTCCTCCATCAAGCGGTAGTAAAGGGCCTCCAGCGTAAGTTTTGCATTCTGGTTGAACAGCTTGGCATTGCTGCTGGTGGTGTTCAGCAGAACAGAAAAACGCTGCATCCTATCCAAATTGATGATTTTTGCATGCAAGGCCTCATGAAACTCTTCCAGCAGGGCTTTGTACAGCAGCTCCTGGCTCTGCATCTTCTCCACTTCCTGGATCAGAAGCGAAAGTTCTGCAGAACCCAACTGGCGATGATACACTACCGACTCAGAGAGCTGGCGAGCCAACTCCCTGCTTTTCTTCACATCCATACCTCCGCTTTCAAGATAGAACATTTCCAGACTGTCATAGTGCCGGTCCCCAGGATAGTACGGTTCAAGGTACGCAGCGAGGGCAGTCTCCGTAAGCGGGGGAAAGGCATAGCGGCGTACCCGGGAGAGGATGGTTTGCATGATTCTCCCCGGGTATTCGCTGATCAGAAAGAAGTAGGTGTCCTTTGCCGGCTCCTCAAGCATTTTCAGCAAGCTGTTTCTCGCAGAGGTGTTCGTATCCTCCAGGGCTTCGATGATGATGAAGCGCTTTCCGTCACCCATGCTTGTCTGGGATGTCCACTCCGAGAGGGAGCGTACCTGATTGATGCTGATCGTACTGCTCTTGCGTGAGGCTGCATACAGGCTCTTGAGCGAGCTGCGCAGCTCATCACTGATCTTTTTCGCTTCCTTGACATCCACATCACGCTTGCCGGCCAACTCCAGCAGTTGTTCGTTGAGAACCGAGGCTGCGTCGGACAGCGAGTTCTGGGACGCAGTGAGCGTTCCCCCAAAGAGAGCGGGGTGGTATTGCAGCAAGAGGGTCCTGATGCTGCGGATCACCAGATTCCGGGAAAAGTCGTTGGCAAGGCGACTGAAGGTGGCAAGGCTCGTCTCTATGATGCTGACATGGTCACGCTGGCTTACGATGACGACATTGCTCACCGAAAGGTTTGCAAATTTGCGGCAACTTTCGCACGAACAGGCATCCCTGCCCCCTTCGGTACAACTGAGGGCACGGATGGTCTCCAGGGCAAAACTCAGCCTGAGGCTGTAGCGTTCACCGCCGAACAGGCTCACCTGGCTGAAGGTCCCCCCCTCAATCTGGCTGCAAATCTGCTGGGCCATGCCAGGCTGGAAACGGGAAAGCTGTTCAAACATGGGCTACCTGCACAGAGCTGGCAAACCAGTGAACGGTATCGGGAACGAGGGGCCTGACGATGTTCAGAACAAACTGGCTTGCATCAAAAACTGCGGAGAGATCAAAGACCTCCTGCAACTCAAGGATGTAGATGATGACGGAGGCTGCGATCACCACTTCAATGACCCCCCAGAGAAAGCCCAGCAAGCCGTTGACCGCCTTCAGGCCGGTTGCATTCAAGGCTGTTTCCAACAGGTTTCCCACGATTCTCATCAGGGCATAGCCGATGAGAAAGAGGACTATGAAGGAGAGCAAGGAGGCAATGACAAGGGGCAGCGCGAAAGACTGCGAAACGATATCCGCTATGATCTTCGTGAACATGAGGCCTGAGAAAAAGCCCACGATATACCCTGAGCGGTGGCTGAATGCATCGGCAAAGCCTACCAAGGTATCTGCAATACCCCCGATGATGGCGAGGGCGAAGACAATGATGTCTATTGAGTTGAAATACACCGAACCGATGGTCAATCCCCACTGCATATGCTCACTCCTTATATTTGCATCAACACGTGTGCGATGCGCTTTGCACTATCCCAGTCAGCACTTGCACCAAGTGCCTTTCCCATGTTTGTTCTTGCTTGCTCATCCTCAAGCAAGCCGAGGAGGGCCTCGGCAAACGAACCGTCACTTTCATCACCGTAGAGTACCCTTGCAGCGCCTGCGTTGGCAAGACGCTGTGCATTCTCCACCTGGTCCCCCCGGCTGTATGCCGAGGAGAGCGGTATGAGCAGGCACGCACAGCCGAACAGGGCAAGTTCTGCAAGGGTTCCTGCTCCTGCACGGCTCACCACCACAGTTGCGTGGGCAAGCAATCGGGCAAGCTCGGTATCGATGAACGGCACCTTCCGATACCGCTCGGTTGCCGTCTCCTGCCCGTCCTCCCGGCCGCACTGATGGTAGATGAACGCCTTTTTGGCAATTGCATCCACAGTATTTCGCACCAGATCATTGATCTCTGCCGATCCGCTGCTGCCGCCAAGAACCAGCACCAAGGGCTCACCGTCAGCCAAAAAGTCGGGTCGTTCCAATGTCTCTTTGTGCTTCGCCTGTTCGACCAAGGCCTTTCGGACCGGGTTGCCGCTTACAAACAGCTTGGAAGCAGGAAGCGTGTCAAAGCCATGGTCATGGCTTACACAAACAGTACGCGAGAAATGTGCATTGATCCTGGTGGCAAGACCTGCGGTGGTGTCACTCTCGTGGCTGACGACCGGAATTCGCAGGACAAAAGCTGCCAGTACAGGAGGAACGGATACAAAGCCTCCCTTGCTGAACAACACATCCGGCCGGTGCCTTGAGAGAATACCGAGAGCCTGGAAAAAACCAAGGACAATATTTCCGATGTCCAGCACATTTCTCATCGACCGGTACCGCCTGAGTTTTCCGCTTCGTATGGGAAAAAAAGACAGGCCTGCCGCTTCCACCACAGCCTTTTCACGCGCATTGTTGCGACCGATCCAAAAAGCCTCATAGGCAGGGCTTTCAAGCATCTGCTCATGTACGGCAAGGGCGGGATAGACATGACCGAGGGTACCTCCCCCTGTATAGCAGACAACCATGGCTCCATGGTACCACGGTCTGGGAAAAACGACTACCATCTTTGTATCAATCTGATACACTGTGGGTAGATTTGTCCCACCTTTTCTCACGAGTTTGACTTTTCTCCTTCCCAGAGAATGAGTATACTGGTAAGGAGGCTCTGCAGAGCCAAATACTTCCTGTAAGCGAGACATTCATGGGAACGTCATTATTCACCAAGCTATTCGGCACCAAACAAGACAAAGACCTTCGTCTGCTTTTTCCCATCGTGGAGCAAGTCAACAAGGAGGAGGCTTGGGCTTCCTCGCTCACCGATGAGCAGTTTCCCCAGATCACCGAGGAGCTCAAGCAACAGGTGCAGAAAGGCGCAACGCTGGAGTCACTGCTGCCGAAAGCCTTTGCCCTGGCACGGGAAGCGGCTAAGCGCGTTCTTGGGGAGCGGCACTACGATGTGCAGATCATGGGTGCTGCTGTCTTGCATCAGGGGAAGATCCTGGAGATGAAAACCGGTGAAGGAAAAACCCTCACCTGTGTTCCTGCCGCCTACCTCAATGCCCTTGAGGGCAAAGGGGTGCACATCGTCACCGTCAATGACTACCTCGCCTCGCGTGACGCCGCTTGGATGGGTCCCATCTATGAATTCCTCGGCCTTTCGGTGGGAACGATCCTCTCGGACATGGACAATGAGGCGAAACGATCCGCATACAGCAAGGATATCACCTACGGGACGAACAATGAGTTCGGCTTCGACTACCTGAGGGACAACATGAAGTGGGCGCAGGAGGAAAAGATCCAGCCCAAGCACCACTACTGCATCATCGATGAGATCGACTCGATCCTGATCGATGAGGCCAGGACCCCCCTGATCATCAGCGGCCAGAGCGAGGACGACTCGAAACAGGTGATGGGTGCCCAGAAAATCGCCTCATCATTGACCGAGTGTGAGAAGAACCCTGAAACAGGGGACTACTATGAGCAAGACCCCCTCGCCCGCTTCGACAGGAATGCCCCTGCTTTCGAGGAACGGGGCGACTACAAGCTGGACGAGAAACAGAAGAAGGTCAGCTTCACCAACCAAGGCATGCAGCACATGGAAGAGCTGCTGAACGCACACCATGTCATCAGCGGTTCCATCTATGCCGATGAGAACTTTGAGTATGTGCACTATGTGACCCAGGCTGTGCGTGCCCTCAGGCTGTACCATCATGACGTCGACTACGTGGTTGTCGAAGGACAGGTCCAGATCGTCGACGAATTCACCGGGCGCATCCTGCACGGGAGACGCTACAGCGATGGTTTGCACCAAGCCATTGAGGCCAAGGAGAAGATCAAGGTGCTTGGCCAGAACAAGACACTGGCCACCATCACCTTCCAGAACTTCTTCAGGATGTACGACAAGATCAGCGGCATGACCGGTACCGCCGATACCGAAGCACCCGAATTCCTGAAGATCTACAGCCTCGATGTCGTGGTCATCCCCACCAACAAGCCGGTCGTACGGGAAGACAATCCCGATCTTGTCTACTACAATGAGGAGTTCAAGTTCAAGGCGATCTGCGAAGAGATTGAACGGGTGCACAAAACCGGCCAGCCGATTCTCGTGGGTACGATCAGCATCGAGAAGAGTGAAATGCTCTCCGTGCTGCTGCGCAAGATGGGCATCCGCCACGAGGTGCTCAACGCCAAGAACCACGCACGTGAGGCCATGATCATCGAGGAAGCAGGAGCCAAGGGTGCCGTTACCATTGCCACGAACATGGCTGGACGCGGAACGGACATCAAGCTTGGTGGCAGCCTCGACGCCCGTGCCAGGAAAATCTGCGGTACCGAAGCCAGCAGTGAGGAGATGGCTGCTGCCATCAAGCAAGCCTATCCTTCCTGGAAGCAGGACTACGAGGAAGTGAAGGAGCTTGGCGGCCTCTATATCCTGGGAACCGAACGCCATGAATCCAGGCGTATCGACAACCAGCTGCGTGGACGCTCCGGTCGCCAGGGAGACCCAGGGACCAGCCGCTTCTTTGTCTCACTTGACGACCCCTTGATGCGTCTCTTTGCCTCGGAGAACCTGAAAGGCATCCTGGGCAGGATCGGAATGCAGGATGGCGAGCCCATCGAGCACCGCATGCTTTCCAATGCCATCGAGAAAGCACAGAAACGGGTGGAAGATCGCAACTTCGAGATCCGCAAACATCTGCTCGACTACGATGATGTACTCAATGAGCAGAGAAACTACCTGTACACGGAGCGGGATGCCATCCTCGGTGATGAGCATCTCATCGAACGCGTACGGACAATCTGCCATGAGATCAGCGCAGATCTGGTCGATCAGGTGTTCTCCGATGCAAAGGAGAGCCAGAAGGGGGCAAAGATTCTCTCGGAGATGCTTACCACCTTCCACCTGGAAGTACCGGTTCTCCCAGCCGAGGCAACAAGCGACGAGTACAAGCAGCATCTGCAAACCTGCATCGATACCGAAATTGACCAGAAGGTAGCCCTGACCGGCGAAAAACCCTTCAATGATTTCCTCAGGTTCAACTACCTCAGGCAGATTGACCTGCGTTGGCAGGACCATCTCACGGCTCTTGAAGACCTCAGGGATGCAGTGAGTCTGCGCTCCTATGCCCAGAAGAATCCTCTGGTCGAGTACAAGGTGGAAGGCTTTGAGATCTTCACCGAGATGCTCGAGGGGATCAAGCAATTCATGGCCCAGACGCTTGTCCGTGTCCAGATCACCAGAAATGATGAGAGCTACCAGCGCAAGGCGCCAGCGAAGCGGACAATCGAGTCCCACTCTGCCCGGGGGGCGTTCGCATCAGAGTCCCAGGGTCCCAGAAGGGTCCAGGGTGGCGACCAGGTTGCTGCGGTCACCGTCAGGAGGGACCAGCCCAAGGTAGGACGCAACGATCCCTGTCCTTGCGGCAGCGGAAAGAAGTACAAGCACTGCCATGGCAAGAATGCATGACAAAGGGGAGGCCGGACAAACTGTCCGGCCTCTTGCTTGTTTCCCTGATGGAGTTTCTAGAAGAACTGTGCTGGATCGAGGGCGATGCCTGACTGCTCGATACTGAAGAAGAGTGTCGGCCGCTCATAGGAAGTACCGCTGGTACCGATGCTGCCGATGGTCTCTCCCTTTGCAAGGGTCATGCCGATGCGCACTTCCACGTTCTCCAGATGGTGATAGCTGGTCTTGTACCCACCCTCATGGCTGAGTACCACGAACCGGCCCCTGCCCTTCACCTCATAGCCGGCATCCACCACCTGACCGGAGGCAGAGGCAACAACAGCAGAGCCATAGGATCCGACGATCAGGATCCCTTCCAGGCTTTCCTTGGTTCCGGTTGCCGGATTATCCACAGGCTGGCCGAACAGTGTGGTGATCGTACCGCTGGTGGGCTTCTGGAACTGGATGGGAGCCACATCGGCAAGCTGGGAGAGAGACGAGCTTGAGGTATCGGGGATGAAAATCTGCTGGCCGACCAGAATGTTCTCACTCTTGAGCCCGTTCATCTCCTGAAGCGTCTTCCAACCCAACGAAGGGCTGTACTTGCGGGCTATGGTGGAGAGCATATCCCCTTCACGAACCGTATAGAGCTGTCCATCACGATCGGGAATGCGGAGCGTCACCCCTTCCTTGATCGCCTGGATGTTCCTGATCTGATTCACGCTGATCAGCGTCTGGGTCTTCAGGCTGTAGAGAGCGGCAATGCTTGCCAGGTCCTCTCCTTCCCCCACCACATGGTCGATGAACTGTACAACCAGGGAGTTGGAGGGAGTGCGGGAAACAGGACGGTCGGAAAGTGAGCGGGCCTGGGTGTCGACGACAGGGGCATCGGCAAGCGATGCAGCCTCTGGGATGGCAGCAGGTGCCGGTTTGACAACCTCCGGGGCATCGGCAATGGTCTCAACCTGGGGAAGCACCTCCCTGATCACTTCAGTTTTGGAAGGATCCTTGGCCCCTTGGGCCGGGAAGAACTGGTACCAGATCACAATCACCACTACACAGATGGCTATGCCCAGCGCGATGGTCCAGATCAGACCCCTGCTGGGTTTGGTTCGTTCCCCATCACGTCCCGATCTCCAAGAGGGACGTTCCTGCATATCATCATAGTAGTCTTTCGCCATACCTCGACATTACCTTTCCTACATAGTAGTATAAAACAATCATGGCTACCAGTCCAAAACACTCGTATATACGGTTCTTCACCGTGGTTGTTGCCCTCCTTTTGGGTCTTATTCTGGTCAGATTGGCATTTCTGACCCTCCAAGACCAATCTCAGAGCAAAACCTACACCAATCCTCAGGTAGCCTCGAAGGTGGTGCGGGGTACCATATATGATCGTAATCACCGAATTCTGGCAATACAAACACCCTACTGGGGAGTCTACTTCCATCTGAATTACATCAAGGACTTGCAGGTGGTGAGCGAACTCGTCGCCCCGTACGTGCAGATGAGTCCCCAGCAGGTGCAGGACAAGGCAAAACAATACACCACCTATGCACAGATCAAGGCGAGAATTGATGAGGATCAGGTCCCTGCCCTCCTTGCAACCCTTGAAAAACATAAGCTCACCAAAGAGGTGACGGTGGAAAAGCGGCTGGGCAGAACCTACCCCGCCCTTTTCCATGCTTCCCAGACCCTTGGGTTCATCAACTCTGAACAAGAAGGCATCGAGGGGGTTGAGCTGAGCCAGGAACACTACCTCAACCCGTACCCGGAGGTGGGACAGGGAGAGGTCACCTATGGGGAAGACATCACCCTGACCCTGGACCTGGACATCCAGTATGCACTGGACGTCCAACTGCAGTTCATTGCAGACGAGCACAACCCCGACTATGCCATGGCCTTGGTGCTGGACGCCACCAATGGTGATATCCTGGGCATGTCCAGCTACCCTTGGTATGATGTGAACTCCCTCTCCACCAGTACTGCGGTGCAGAGGAAGAATCATGCGGCAAACCTGCTTTTTGAGCCGGGCTCCGTCTTCAAGCTCTTCAGCTTAGCCACGGTGCTCGAAGCCGGGCAGGCAAACGTTGCCGAGCCGTTTCTCTGTGACGGCTCCTACACCTTCTCCACCGGTTCGTCCAACGTAACCATCAACTGCACCGCAAAGCATGGCTTGATTGACCCGAAGACCATGGTCGCAAAATCCTGCAACGGGGCAATCGTGCACTGGGCAATGCAGACCGATGCGGATCTGTTCTATGAGACGCTCACAAAACTTGGCTTCAATTCCAGCTATGACATCGGCCTTCCTTCCCGGCCCAGGGCTCAGATCGCTGAGCCATCCACGTGGTCCGGACGGTCACAGGCTACCATCTCCTTCGGTCAGGAGATGCTCGCGAGCGCCCTGCATCTAGCTGCTGCAGCCACTGCTCTCACCCAAGAGGGAGAGCTTCTTCAGCCTCACCTCATCCTCAGCCGCAGTGATGCCGTAACCTCTGGGAAGACCTACCAGCGGGAGCGTACCGTCCTTGCCAAAGTCTTCTCCAGCGAGGTTGCCAAAACTGTACGCGAAGGCATGCAGCAAGCCACCGAGGAAGGGGGAACAGGGATGAAGGCTGTGGTTGAAGGTGTGGATGTAGGAATCAAGACGGGGACTGCACAACTGCTGAATCCCGAGACCAATACCTATGAGGACGGGACTGTTTTGGCTTCGAGCCTTGCCATGGTTCCCATCGACAATCCCCGCTACATCATCTATTTCGGAGCGGGAAATCCCAAGGGGAACACCATCTGGGGATCAAATATCGCTGGACCGGCCATCGCCAACGTGGTGAAGGCCTTGCTCAGCCAAGGAAAACTCGTGGCCAAGGATACTGAAATCCGTTAGGGCGAGGGGAAGAAGTGTGAACCGTCAAGGCTGAACAGCTTGAGACGGGGAACCAGAACCGATGCTTCTGCCTGGGAAAAGTCCTCCGGAATCTCCTGCCCATCCGCAACATAGAGCAAGGCAAGCTTGCTCTTGTCCAGGAAGGTGAGGATGTTGCCGATGGTACTGGTCTCATCAAGTTTGGTGACTATCACCGAATCAAGGGCATGGGAGTCGAACTCCTCGTACTGGGAGAGCAAGTCGCCCACTTTCGCACTTGCATTGATGGTGAGGATGCGACTTGTCTGCTCCAGAGGCAAGACGGTAAGCAGGGCCTGAAGGTCCTGGCGCAAAAACTCATCCTTGATGCTGCTGCCGCTGGTATCGACAAAGACATGGTCAAACTCCGAAAGGGATGGCATGAGACTTTGCACCGCCTGGACCGAGTCAGCCTCAAAGAGCGGGAGTGAAAAATTCCTGCACAACTCCCGTACTTGCTGCACAGCTCCGATCCGGTGCACATCAAAACTCAGCACCGCAACCTTGCGACCCTGATGTGAACGCAAAAAAAGGGCAGCCTTCACCAAGCTGGTGGTCTTTCCCACCCCGGCAAGACCGACCAGAACCAGAAATTTCCGGGCAACCTGGTCGGCAAAAGCCAACTCCTCAAAGAGACGCCGCACAAGCAGAATCTCAACCTCAGCCTTCTCAGATCCGCTTGCCAAGGCAAATTCCTCGGCAAGGGAGGGAGGAAGGTCATTCGCAAGCAGCAACGTTTGCAAATAGGCGACTGCATCATAGGGTTCCTGCTGCTGTACATCCTCTTCCTCGTTGGGCATCGGAGATTCGGCAACCAAGTAGAAGGTGATCCTGCACGCCTGCTTACGGGAGAGGGCGGAACCTTTGCTGAAATCCTTGCGTGTATGAACGCGCACTGCATTGCCGTACTCCCTACGGGCCTGGCGCAGTGCGCTCTCATAATCGGTGGATTCAAGCGTGAGGAATTCCAAAGGCCCTCCTACAGGATGAACTTCGAGAGATCCTGGTCCTGGATCACATCACCAAGCCGTTCATCCACATAGGCACTGGTGATGGTGATGCTCTGCCCGCTCAACTCATCTGCGCTGAAGGAGAGCTCCTCAAGCAACTTCTCCATGATGGTGAACAACCGTCTTGCACCGATATTGTCGTTGGAGGAGTTCACCTCATAGGCTATCTCGCTGATGCGACGGATTGCGGCATCCTCGAACTGGATCTCCACCCCTTCGGTCTTCAGCAACTCGCGGTACTGCATCGTGATGGCATTTGCAGGTTCTGTAAGAATCCGATAGAAATCGTCACTGGTCAAGTCATCGAGCTCAACCCGCAGGGGAAAACGTCCCTGCAACTCGGGAATGAGATCGCTGGGCTTGGAAACATGGAATGCACCGCTTGCGATGAAGAGGATGTGGGTGGTGTCGATGACTCCCCACTTGGTTGATACACTGGTTCCTTCGATGATGGGAAGGATGTCCCGCTGCACCCCTTCACGGGATACGTCGATGCCGGATCCGCCGCTACCGCTCTTGGCAACCTTGTCGATCTCATCGATGAAGACGATGCCCATCTGCTCAACCCGTTCCTTGGCCTCGTCGATGGCGCGGTCGTTGTCAACCGCCTTCTCCGTCTCTTCCTCGGTGAAAATCTCTCGTGCCCGCTTCACGGTGAGCTTGCGGTTATGGGCTTTTCCATTGCCGAAAATCGAGCCCAGGCTCTGCATGGCATCCTGCAGCTCTTCCATATTCGGTTGTCCGAGCACCTCGATGCCCACACGCTTCCTGCTCTGTACGTTTATCTCCACCTCACGGTCGTCAAACTTGCCTTCACGAAGCATGCGCCTGAACCGCTCCCTCGTAACCTTCTGGCTGTCGGTGTAGGATGTGCCGACCTCGATGATATCCACCGAGGGATCTTCCTTGATCTGGGGAAGCAGAATGTCCAAAAGCCGTTCCTCCACCCGCTGGAACACCTTCTCTTGCTCTCGCTGTGCAAGCTCGGCCTTCACCTGCTGGACAGCAATGCTCATCAGGTCGCGGATGATCGACTCGACATCCCTGCCCACATACCCCACCTCGGTGTACTTGGTTGCCTCAACCTTGATGAAGGGAGCATTGGACAGCTTGGCGATCCTTCGTGCGATCTCCGTCTTTCCCACACCGGTGGGCCCGATCATGATGATGTTCTTGGGACTCACCTCGTCACGGATATCAAGCGGAAGCCGCTTGCGCCTGGTGCGGTTGCGTATTGCCACCGCTATCGTACGTTTGGCCTGGTTCTGGCCGATGATATATTTGTCAAGTTCGCTGACGATCTGGGAAGGCTTGAGCTCGTCAAGCTTCCTATTGTTTGTATGTTCCATTGCTTACAATACCTCTACGTGAATCGAGTCATCGGTGTAGATGCACAGCGTCGCTGCGATCTCCACACTCTTTCGTGCTATCTCACTTGCTGAGAGCGTCGGGCTTGCCTCAAGATAGGCCAGGGCTGCACTGAGTGCGTAATTCCCACCGCTGCCGATGCCGATGGCATCGCGTTCGGGATCTACCACATCCCCTGCCCCGTTGATCAAAAAGATGCGCTTGCCATCGCTGACCAGCATCATGGCCTCAAGCTGGCGGAGCTGCTTGTCGACCCTCCACTGCTTGGCGAGTTCCACTGCAGAACGGGTGAGATCCCCGTTGAACTGCTTGAGCTTGGCCTCAAACAGCTCAAAAAGGGTGAAGGCATCTGCGGTGGTTCCGGCAAATCCGGTGATCACCTTGCCATCATACAAGGTGCGAACCTTGTGCGCGTTCGATTTGAGAATGGTGTCACCGGCAGTAACCTGCCCGTCCCCTGCTATTGCCACATGTCCGTCCTTGCGGACAGCTACGATGGTTGTTCCTTTGAAACTACTCATGCTGCTTCCTTCCATGGGGGTGGCACGCCTCATAGACGCGAGCCAGCCGTTCTTTCGATACATGGGTATAGATTTGCGTGGTGGAGATGCTTTGGTGTCCGAGCAGTTCCTGTACCAAGCGGATATCGGCCCCATTGTCCAGAAGATGGGTGGCATAGGTGTGTCTCAGCACATGGGGTGTAAAGTTCTTCTGCCATCCCAGCCTTCTTCCATATGTCGCAAACATACTACCAATGGTGCTCATCGGCAACTGTTTTCCACTGTTTGAGACAATGAGATAGGGAGTGTCGAAGCGTTCATGCTTCATGCTCAGATACGAGGAGAGCAAGGATTGGGTGCGCTTGGTATAAAAGACGTAGCGCATCTTTTTCCCTTTTCCCAACACCCGTATTCTCAGTACATCGGTCTCGATATCCTGTTCCTTGATGGATCGCAGCTCACCGATGCGGCATCCCGTATCATAGAGCAGGCTGAAAACAAGCATGTCCCTGGCAGAACGGAAATCACACCACGGAAGACTGAGCAGATTTGCCACCTCACTGACACTCAGCACCGTAGGAAGATGGCTCTTCCTGCTATGTACGCTGATGAGTGCAAAGGGATTGGATGCACAGGTTTGCTGGCGTACCAAGGCAGCATAGAAGGTGCGGCAGCAGCTGATCTTTCGGTTGACCGTCGCCTCCTGATATCGCTTTTCCTTGCTCATGTGACGGATGTACATGAGCACATCCTCACGCTGGACAGCACTGAGGGTGATGCCCAGAGCATGGATGTACGAGGCAAACTGCCTCAGGTCGCGGCCATAGCTTGCGATGGTGTGTTCGCTTCTGCCCCTCACCGTTCGTTCCGTCTCGAGAAAAGCCTGGACCAAATCCTCATCAGTCATACTCCAGACTATACCATGCTGAACCAAACCGATACAACGCATCACTGCTGGATGTCTGCCTCAGTTGCACCGACGAAGACCAGTCCAGGCTACAGGCAAGCTCCGCATAGCAAGAGAAGGTAGGGCAGCCCATCCCGACCAAGGCAAGACCACCCTCCCCCAATGTTGGGGATTGCAGTGCCTGTTCGTGCACATAGACATCACGTCCGGCATCCAAGGCTGCCGTTGCACACGCAAGAGCTCCCGAATGCAGAGGAGCCTGAAACACCACCGTCACCAGACCCAGGGCCGTGGAGACGACATTGCGGGCAAGGCAGCGAAACGGAAGGGCTTGGTCATCAGGCTCAAAGGGGGAGATGACATTTGCATGGGTGAGCAGGGAGTTTGTCTGGATGCGCTTGGTGGCAAGCCCTGCGTCACACACCACATAGCCGGGAGTCCCCAGGTCAAGGCAGGCATACAGGGCGGCCCTGTCACTGCCACGGCTGTTGCTGGTGACCAGGGCACACCCATTTGCCGAAGCCTCCAGGGCAAATGCATACGAGAGTCTGGAACCAAGGCCGTCAGGATAGCGAGTACCGCAAAGGGTGAGCAGGTGGTCGGAAGGCTGGGGAAGCTCTCCTGTGTAAAGAAGACGAAACGGTGGATTCTCAAGCTGTGCCAAGGTTGCCGGATAGCAGCTCATGCCGAAGAAACAGGCCTTTGCCTTTCCGTCGGACAGGAAGCTGAGCATGCGATGAAGTCGTGTCCTGTCGTGTCCCAGTCGCCTGAGCAACGACGGGAGCGAGGGATCCTGGCGTACCAGATGCAATTTTTCTGCAGTGGAGAGCCTCAGCAGGCTGATGGCAAGCAAAACGGAGAGCTTCATACCAGAGAAGCTGTGCAGGATGCACCTTTGCTTCAGAACATTCCCACCACCACCTTGAGCAGCAGGATCGCAAGGACGAAGAGCATGACCGGCTTCACCACCTTCACCCCGACAGTCAGGGCAAGGCTGCTACCCAGATAGCCACCGACTATGGCGCTGAGAGCACAGGGGATGGCGATGGAGAAATCAATGACCCCATGCCGAAGGAAGACTGCCAAGGCAGCCACATTGGAAGCCAGATTGACCACCCGGGCCGTTCCGCACGCCTTCAGCAGATCCAAACCCAACACCGAGGTGAAGATCAGGGTGAGGAACATGCCGGTTCCCGGCCCGAAAAAGCCGTCATACATGCCCATGACCAAGCCGGTACCCATGCCCAAGAGGACGACAAAGAGCCTGGAACGACTCCTTGCCTGCCCGAAGTCGGGCTTGAGCATCATGAACAGGGCAAGGGCTGGGACAAGGAACACCAGCAGATAGTTCAGGTACGTGGAAGCATACCGGGTTGCCAGCAGCGAGCCGAATCCCGAACCGAGAAAGCTGAAGACGATGGCCACCACCCCGACCAGAAGGGAGACCTGCGAATGGGCCAGATAGCGGATGGATGCGATGAGCGTACCGCTGGAAGAAGCAAACTTGTTGTTTCCCAACGCTGTCTGCGGGGGAAGCCCCACCGCAACGTACGCGGTGAGGGTTATCAAGCCACCGCCGCCGGCAATTGCATCGACGAAAGAACCGAAGGCAATGATGGGGCAGAGCAACCAGAGGATACTCATGACGGATCCTCTTCATTCTTGTGGAATCGTCGATAGGCGTCCTGCAAGACAGTGGTGTCCACATGGGTGTAGATCTGGGTTGTCTTGATGTCACTGTGACCGAGCAGTTCCTGTACACTGCGCAAATCCGCCCCACCCTCAAGCAGATGGGTGGCAAAACTGTGGCGAAGCGTATGCACCTTTGCCTCGATGTCGGTAAGTCCTGTGTAGGTCATGAACCGCTTGTAGAGTGCCTGACGGGTGAGCTTGTGTCCCCTGCGCCCGACAAAGAGAGCCTTCTCCGAGCGTCTGGCTCCAACCAGGAGGGGACGCACTTCCTCCAGATAAGTCTTCAAGAACGACTGGGCAACCTCCCCGACGGGCAAGATTCTCATCTTGTCCCGCTTGCCGAGCACCCTGAGGTACGGAATCTGATAGTCATTCAGCTCAAGGTTGCATGCCTCGCTGATCCTGAGGCCGCACGAGTAGATGAGCTCAAAGATGGTACGGTCACGAAAGCCCAACGCATCGGAGGTGTCGATGCTCTCCAGCAAAGTTTCCACCTCCCTGAGGGAGGCTACCTGAGGGAGCGGAACGGGGTGATGGGAGCGCGGAATCTGCAGGACAGGGTTGTCCATGCGGACTTTTTGCAGCTGGAGATAGGTGAAGAAGGAGCGAAGCGCGGAAAGCAACTTGCCGACACTGCGCTCGCTGAGATCTCTCGTTTCCACCTGCATCTGGATATAGGACTCGATCTCGTGGGCTTGTATCGTCTCAAGCTGTGGATGCTGCTCCAGAAGCAAGCGCACCTCGTGCTCGTATACAGATTGCGTCGCCTCGCTGAGGCGACGCTGCAAGCCGAGATAGTCCCGATACTCCTCAAGCAGGAGCAGAGAGGCAGGATCAGGCATGTCTACTTGTCGTCCGGCTTGTTGCGTGAGTAGCGCAAGACCGCAGGAATCGTATAGTCGTTGCTATTGGTGTTCGGTCCCTTGCCAAGTTGCTTCTGCAAGTCCTGCCAGCGGTTCACCTGGATCGCACCTACATCACTCTCCTCTTCCGACTGCTTCTTGGCTGCAGGAGCACTCTCGTCTTCCTTGTGCTCGCTCACCTTTGCCGAAGCATAGCGTCGCTTCACCATATCCATATCGGCAAGCTCTGCACCGACAACATCTTCCTTGCGTTCAAAGCCTGTAGCAACCACCGTCACCTTGATGCGGTCCCCAAGTTCGGGGTTGAAAGCCTGTCCGGCGATCACCAGGGCATCTTCTGCACACTTCTCGGTGACCAGCTCCACCACATCCTGATACTCCTGCAAGGTGAGGTTGTCACTGCCTGCAAGGTTCACCAGTACGCTCTTCGCCCCTTCAATGCTCGCATTCTCAAGCAGGGGATTGTTGATCGCCTGCCGTGCTGCATCAACGGCACGGTTTGCACCCTCACCAAAGCCGATACCCATCAGGGCATCGCCCTTCCCTTTCATGACGGTGCGCACGTCAGCAAAGTCGATATTGATTTCACCCGGCTCGGTGATAAGCTCGCTGATGCCCTGCACTCCCATGTACAACACCTCGTCGGCCATCAGGAAGGCCTGCTTGATCGGGGTGTTGTTCTCCACTACCTTCAGCAGGTACTGGTTGGGGATGATGATCAGGGTATCGACCTGCTTGCGCAGCTTCTCGATGCCTGTCTGTGCAAGCATCAGTTTCTTCTTTCCTTCAAAGGCAAAGGGCGTGGTAACCACGGCAACGGTCAAGGCATTGCAGCTCTTTGCAATCTCAGCCACCACAGCAGCCGCACCGGTACCGGTGCCTCCCCCCATACCCGCAGTGATGAAGACCATGTCGGCATTCTCAATTTCTCGACGAATGTCCTCCTTGCTCTCCTGGGCGGCCTTCTCCCCAACCTCGGGAATACCTCCGGCTCCGAGACCTCCGGTCAACTCCTTGCCGATTGGGATGCGAATTTGTGCATTGGATCGCTGGAGGGCCTGCATATCGGTGTTCATGGTGACAAAATGCACCTTCTTCAAGCCGCTGGCGATCATGCGGTTCACAGCATTGCCACCAGCTCCACCTACCCCGATCACTTTGATGATCGTGGAGGTGGCCTGTTCGTCCTGGACCATATCCTCTACTTCAAACATTCCAAAATCCATAGCCTATTCCTTTGCCCTGCGGCTCTCTTAGAACAATGTCCTGAAAAAATCACGGAGCTTTGAGGATGCTCCACCCTCTTTGCGCCGTACCCGATCCTTGCGGGCCTTTGGGGAAGATCCCGTCTCACGGACTTTGCGCGCTTCGCTCTTGAGCAGCCCCAACACCGTGGTGTACTGGGGACTGATGTAGGAGCGGTCCAAACCCCCGATAGCCTCGGGAAACCCCAGACGAGCCGGAAGCCGGAAAATCTCGCTGGCAAGCTCGGTAACACCGCTGAGCAGCGCTCCACCCCCTACCAACACCACACCGCCTCCGAACGAACCCTGCACCTGTGCTTTCTCAAGGTCACTTTGCAGGCGGGAGAAGATCTCTGCCATCCTGGGCTCAATGACCTTGCTCAGTTCTTTCTTGGGCATCTTGATCGGAGGAAGCCCCCCGACTTGCGGGATGAGGATCATATCCTCACTGGAGACCGAAGGGACATAGCTGTGTCCGCTCTCGCATTTGATCTGTTCAGCTGCGGCACGAGTCTTGTTCAGGATATAGGCAATGTCATTGGTGACAGCCTCCCCTCCCAGATTCACCCCCCCGGTGTATACCGGAGACCCATTGGTATAGGCAATCATATTGGTGATGCCGCTGCCGATGTTGATGAGGATGGTCCCCATCTCCTTCTCTTCACTGCTCAGTACAACTTCACTGTCTGCAAGGCTTTGCAGGACAAGACGTTGCACCGAAAGTCCGGATCGCTGGATGCATTTTCGTTCATTCTGGCAGATGGCCGACGAAGCGGTTACGATAAGCACGCGACTCTCCAGCCGGTGCCCAAGCATATCAATCGGATCCTTGATGCCCATCTGGCCATCTATCTGGAAGTCCTGCACCAAGGTATGAAGTATTTCCCTATCCTGGGGAAGCTCGAAGGCCCGGGCAACCTCAAGAGATCGGAAGATGTCCTCACGCTTGATTTCCTGGTCCTTGCTGTTGATCCCTACCACCCCGGTACTGGGGATGCCGATGATGTTCTCCCCCCCGATGCCGATGATGACTTCACTCATCTCCGCCCCTGCCTGGAGCTCAGCCTCATTGATCACCGTCTGGATGGTTTTCAGCGTCTGTTCAATATTGACGATTGAACCGGCACGGACTCCCTCGCTCGGATGCTCACAGATGCTGTCGACCATCAACTGGCCTTCACGGCTCACCGAGCCGATTACGCATCTGGTCCGGCTGGAGCCGATATCCAGTCCCATCAACATTTTATCTCCAGCCATTACAGCAACCCCCTTATGGTCGGTCTCATTACCTCTGCACCAAGCCCTCTTGATAGAGGTCGTATCGCCTGGTCGGCGAGCTGAGGAAGGAAAGCGCATCCTGTTGGTCCTGCTGGACCACAAGCATGGCTGCTTGCACAATGTGTGCACCCACAGGCTCCCTCACCCAAATCTGGGCATTCAGGGACGAGAGTTCCAGAACCATCTTTCCAAAGCTGTTACTACTATTATTATCGTATTTTATCCTAGTTATCAAGGTAGTTTTGCCTTCAAGGGACCGTGCCAACGCCATTACCTGAGCAAACCCCTCATCAATTCCATGACGAGCCATCATCCGGGCATAGGAAAGGGGAACCTCAATGGTGAGCACGACCTTCTTCCAGGAAGGGACATCCCTGCTGTCAAGCATCACCAAGCTCTCACCGGTCACCAAATACGAGTCTTGCCCATCCTCTCCTTGCACCAAAGCCAAGGCATCGACAAGGGTCAGGTCAACGATCAGGGTGGAAGGCAGGATCCGTTTCAGCTTTGCTTTGGAGACCGGCCCATAGGCTTCGAGTTTGGCCTCTTGCTTTCCGAGATTCATGGCAAAAAGGGAGGTTCCCACCATTGCTGAGAGATACTGGGCAACCTCAGCGGGAACCTGGGCGCTGCCTTGGTGTGCCGCCACCTGCACAGAGCTGATCATAAACTGGGGAACGGAGCGCAGGGTGAACAGCAGCAGCAACGCAAGCAGCGGGAGCAGCAAGAGGACCATCTTGGTCTTGATGCCAATCCCTTTCATGATCGTTCCCCCTCGTCGGGGAACAGGATTGCCTTGCGCTCCCCCTCATCAAGTGAACTTTTCTGCAGGGGTATCTTTCCGCTGCTGATCAACAGGATACGATAGAGGATCGAACAGGATGTCAGTACAATGAAGAGGTTCGTGCCCCCTTGGCTGAAAAACGGCAAGGGTATGCCGGTGGGGGGAAGCATGGCTGTCACCACCCCCAGATTCAGGATAGCCTGGAAGAGAATCATGCTTGTAAGGCCAAAGGCCGTGATGCTGAGAAACCGGTCACGGTCACGCATTCTTGCCGCGGCATTGTAGCCAAGAATTGCAAGCATGGCAAAAAGGATCAGGACAAACGCACAGCCGGCAAGCCCGAGCTCCTCACACATGGACGCAAAGATGAAGTCACTCTGCACTTCGGGAAGCAAACCAAGCTTGTAGGTTCCATTTCCCAAGCCCACCCCGAACAGTCCCCCTTTCTGGATGGCCTTCAGGGAGGTGGTGACCTGGTAGTTCATGCCAACCGGGTCAAGGGAGGGAAACAGGAAAGACACGATGCGCTTGACCCGATACGACTGGGAGAACAGGCCTACCAGCGCGGGAGGAACGAGGAACGCAAACATGATGAGCAAGGTGGATATCCTCAGTCCGCTGGCAAGCATCAGGGAGAAGGAGATTGCCAGGAAGAGAGCGGCGGATGAGTAATCACGCTGCAAGAAAATCAGCAGCGTCATCCCGATGCTGACAAGAAACGGCAGAAGGAAACGGCGCAAAAGCGACTGGTTGGAACGGTCGAACCTGAAGTAATAGGCATAGAAAAGCACCAAGGCAAGCTTTGCAAACTCCGATGGCTGGAGGGAAGGAAGCGGCCCTATCTGCAACCAGCGCCGGGAACCAAGACGTTCCTGACCAAAGGGGGTGAAAAGGGTCATCAGCAGGAGAAGCAGGGAAACCAGGAGAATGGGATAGCTGAACATCTTGATCCAGGAGATCGGGATGAACCGAATGACCACAAAGACAACCATGGCCAAGGCAACGAACATCAGCTGACGCGTCAGAAAGTAATGATGCGGAAGATTGTGGATGAGCGCCTCGTTGTAGGAAGCACTGTAGAGCATGATCAAACCGAAACCGGTGATGAGCACCACCACACAAAGAAACGTGAAGGGGCTGAAATTTCCCCCTGCTTCGACCAAACTCTCCGTCTGTTGCTGATAGTCATCGAATTCCCTTCGTATATCCATGGCATTCACCTGGAAAGCAGCAAGGATGCTGCCCCGAACAACCAAGAGACCAGAATGAAGGAGATGACGATGCGGTTCTCCTTCACCCCCTTCAGCTCATATGCGTGGTGCAAGGGTGCAATGGTGAACACCTTTTTCCCGAATCTCCTGATGGAGATGATCTGGATGAGACTGCTCGCCAACTCGACGAGAAACAAGCCGCTTGCAACAAAGAGGGCAACCTCGGCCTTGAGCAACAGGGCACTTATGGCAAGGTATCCTCCCAAGGCATGACTGCCGCAATCCCCCATGAAATACTTTGCCGGGCGGCGATTGAACCAGAGGAACGCCAACAGGGAACCGAGCAAGGCAGGAGATGTTGATTGGGAGCGCTGGACCGAAAACAGGATGATCAACAGAAGCATCGGCAGGCTCGACCCTGCTGCCAGAGCATCCAGACCGTCGGTAATGTTGATTGCATTCACAAAATACAAGATGTACAGCAAGGCGAGGAGATAGTAGGCAGGACCCAGCGAAAGCGAGGCAAACCCAAGATCGAGCGTGGTGTCGATGAGGCCATGCTGCTTGAGAATGATCAGAAGAAGCAGGGCAGCCTGCACCTGCAGGGCCAGCTTGAGCAGCGACGGAAGCCCATCACCATTGCTGGAGGTCTGCTTGAGGCGGTCATCCAAAAATCCCACCAAGGCAAAAAGCATGAGGCCGAGCAGAGGATACAGGACCGTCGGAGAGGCAAGGTGCGGATCGGACAAGGTCACAGCAAAGGTCCCCAAAGTGAAGGCCACGCCCCCGACCACCGGCGTCCCCTGCTTGGATGCGTGCACCTGCCGCAGTTCGGGCTTTATCGCCACAGAGCTTCTACCCACCAATGACAAGAGAACCTTCGAGAGGACGAAGGTCAACAACAACGAGGCAAGCAATAGGATCGAAAACCTGCTAGGCATAGGAACGCACCCTCCTTTGGAGGAAGGGTATCAGCCGTTCCATGCCGACCGATCTTGAGGCTTTCAGCAAGTAGAGATCCCCACTCTTGGATTGGGTTCCCACTTCCGCTTCCAGATGGGAAAACGATTGGGTGTAGGAGACTTCTCCTGCATACGGTGAGTGCTTGAGGCAGTAGGCCGCCTCTTCCATCTCCTCGCCGTACAGGTAGGCTTTGCTGAAGGATGAGGTGGAAAGAATATCGGCAATGCTGCGATGTGCCTCGCGTGAGCATTGGCCAAGCTCTTTCATGGGACCAAGCACCACTTTCTTTGCTCCACCCCAAGAGAGGGAGGAGAGGTAGCGAAGGATGCTGGACGTCGAGTCAAGACTGGCGTTGTACGAGTCGTCGACGATGGTAACCCTGCTGCGATGGACAAACGAGCGGCCATGCATCGGCTCAAAGCCCTCCAGGGCGTGAGCGATTGCAAGAGGATCTGCTCCCAGGTAGGCTCCCACCCTGATGGCACCAACCACATCTTCCAGAAGGTGTCTTCCCACTGACCGGATCCTGAATGTCTGGCCTCCATAGGAGAGCTGCCATCCCTCGAGACCCAGGTCCTGGGCCTCGATGTCGTTGGCGCTGTATCGGCCAAGGGCCACAGAAGCCTGCTTCTGGATCAGATCGAAGTGCTTGCAGTCCCTGCTTACAAAGCCTGCTTTCAGTTCAGGGTGGAATATCCTTGCTTTTTCGCTGGCAATCGTCGTTTCACTGCCCATCTTTTCCAGATGAGAGATGCCGATGTTCGTCAGCACCGCGACCGAAGGCTTGAGAATGGAAACCATCCGGTCCATCTCCCCTATATGGTCGATTCCCATCTCAAACACACCATACCTGCTCTCGCGTCCCAGGCCGAAAATGCTCAAGGGAAGTCCGAATTCGCTGTTGAGGTTGCCGGGAGTCCTTGCTGTCGGTCCCAAGACGCTGGTGATGCGGGCTATCGCTTCCTTGGTGGTGCTTTTGCCACAGCTTCCGGTGATACCCACCGTCTGCAAGGAAGGTATGAGACCCAGGTAGGAACGGGCTAATGAGTGCAAGCTGGAAAGTACATCGTCACAGCCCAAGACTGCGATGGAAACTTCCTTCAGCGCGCGCTGTACCTGGGCATACGGGACAACCACAGCACTGGCTCCATTGGCCTGTACCTGTGCAAGGTACGAAATTCCGTCAACCTTCTCTCCCTTGAGAGCAAAAAAGAGCGAGCCGCTCGTGCACTGTCTGCTGTCAATCTGCACATTGGTGATGCGTGCATCAGAGCCACGCAGGCACGTTGCATTGCAAAGCGATGCAATGCTGCAGGGATCGAAAGCAAGCTGGGCAAGCTGCTGGCTATCAGTCATACGTTCTCCTGGACACCATGATCACCGCCTCCGCCTTGATCGGCTGGAAGGCGATATCCTCTTTCCACGCACCCTCTACCAGTTGCTCAGGCATGGAGAGCTTGGAGATGCCTGCCAACAGGACCTGCCTCTGCTCTTCCAGCGCCTGACGGTTTTCAAGCAGAGTCTGGTATTCAATCTCAAGACTGCGATTGACCCCTCTCTGCCAAAGTGGGACAAAAATGGCAGCCATGACACAGAGCAGCATCATCAGGACAACCAACTGTTCGATGCGCACGAAGCGGCGGCTTCGCTGAACTGGTCGTTGTTTGAGATCTGTCGTGTACCAATCGTTACCCATACCCCACTCCTTATCGCTTCTCGATAATCCTCAGCTTTGCACTTCTGCTTGCAGGATTCTCCTCCCGTTCCGTCTCACTGGGAATCAGAGGCTTTTTGGTGAGAATCCTGATGATGGGATGCTCACCCTCCCCCAACTCCTTGAACAACCATTTGACCTTGCGGTCCTCCAGGGAGTGGAAGCTGATGACAGCCATCCTCCCTCCGCTTTTCAGTGTCCGTATCGCTCCCTTCAGGGCCGGCTCGATGCGATCGAGTTCCCGGTTCACCTCAATGCGAATTGCCTGGAAGCTCCTCGTCGCCGGGTGGATGTGCCCATAGCGGTAGCCTGAGGGAACAGCCTTGTAGATGATTGAGGCCAACTCCTCACTGGTGGTTATCTTTCCGGTCTTCCGACGTTCCACGATTGCACGGGCAATCCTACGCGAATAGCGCTCCTCGCCAAACTGGTAGATGACATCGGCAAGCCGTTCTTCCTGGTAGCCGTTCACCACATCGAGAGCACTGATGGGGGCTGTCTTGTCCAGACGCATGTCGAGCACCTCATCCTTGCGGAAGGAGAAGCCCCGTTCGCTCTCCTCGTAGTGATAGCTGGAAATGCCGAGGTCAAAAAGCACCAGGTCGAAAGAGTTCTCCTGCTCGCCGGCAAAAAAGTCGTCAAACCAGATATTCATCGGTTTGAAACGCTCGCCGAAGCTTTCCATACGCTTGACGGCTTTCTGCTGGATCGAACTGTCCCGGTCCAGACCGATGACAGTCAGATTGGGATGGGTGGAGAGGAAGAGATGGGTATGTCCACCCTCCCCACAGGTACAGTCAACCATGACAGCCGGGGTGTCCTGGGGCGGTTTCAGATACTCAAGGATTTCCTGTCTCATCACCGAGTAGTGGACGTATTCCATCAAAGATCCTCCCTGATCATCTCACTGAGGGACTGTGCAGCATCGAGGAACTCTCCCATGCTCTGGCTCAGGTAGCGTTCATACTCCGCCCTGTTCCACAGTTCCAGATAGTTGCCGGTGCCCAGAAGGACCGACTCTTCCTTGGCGGACAACCCCACGCTCTCCCTAAGGCTTTGGGGAATGTTGATCCTTCCCACCTTGTCAAATTCACAGAGTTGGGCTGGAGCTATCATGCCTCGCTGCAAGATCCTGAGCTTTCTGTCAAACATGGCCCCCGGACCGCTGATGATGGTATTTTTCAATTTCTCAAAATCGGAAGGAAGCATGAGCCAAAGGCAGGTTTCCAGGCCTCGGGTCACATACAAGGCCTCCCCTTCGAGTGCCGATCGCAGTCTGGAGGGGATAAGGATGCGACCCTTGTCGTCTATGGTGTTGTAAAATTCACCAGTCAACATGCCACGTTCCTACCTTTATGCACCATTTTTGGGATTTTTTCCCACTTGTATCCATTAATGTACACTTCTTCCCACCACAGCACAACCGAACATTCTCGGCTTTGATTGGTTCAAAGACAAAAAGTCCGCACCCTTCGCTTAACAGGTGTAGACCAGTCCAAGCCGATTTGGGAAGCGGGCGGAAAAAGAAACCCCTCTCCTGCTTGAGGAAAGGGGCTGAATGGTAGGATAGCTGTGCTATCGGTTGGGATTGAAAATGTTGTAATCGATGTCGCTGAAAATGCTGTTGCGTTTCTCGGCTTTCACCAACCATTCGGTGTTCACCGCATTCTTGCACATGTTCCCATAGACCACATTGAAATTCTTCAGATGGTCTTTCAAACGCTTCTCAGCATATTCGGTGCTGCTCTTGTTGAAGAGAATGAAGGGCCAGTCGCTCGCCATGGCAAGCAGGACTTCACGCGCGGCCTGGTTGAGGAATCTCTGCTTGAGGCTGATCTGGTCGCTGAACCGCTCGGACAACTCTTCCATCCGTTCGATTGCCTTGTGGATGTGCCGGTATGTCCAGGCATTCGACCCATCGAGCCAGACGGCACTGTAACCGCCCTGTCCCCACGAAGAGAATGCAGGTCTTGCAGTCTGCAAGGTATGCCCCTCCTTGGAGAGGAACGTTGAGGGAGAGGTCAAACTTACCGATTGTCCGCTCTCACCAACCAGGCGGATGACCTGCTCGAGCCAGTCGATGCCCTCAAACCACCAGTGGCCGAACAACTCGGCGTCAAAGCCAAGGGTAAACAGCGGAGAATGCTCCATTGCAGGGGCAAGCGTGGCACTCTTGCTGGTGAGATTGTAGAGGAAGTTTTGTGCATGCTCACGCACTTTGGCCTGGGCAAGTTCACGGGTATAGGGAACCTTCTGATCGGTTTGCCCGGTAATCGCCCAGTACTTGTAGCCGGTGAACACCCGGACCTCGGGTTCATGGATATACGGTTTGATATAGTCCATCGGCAGGTCATAGCCGATGTCCCGATAGAACTCACGATACACCTTGTCCGCAGGATAGCCGCTGCTGTTGGACCAGACCAGGCTGGTGCCCTGGAAATCGCGGGGGAAGGCTGCAACATTGTTTGGACAGCGAATCGGACGGTAATCACCATACTGGACCTTGTCCTGGGAAAGAAGCATGGATTGGCTGGCTGTCTGGAACCAGTTGATCCCATGGTACTTGAGCGTCTCCTCAAGGCCCGGGTAATACCCGCATTCGGGAAGCCAGAAGCCTTTGGGAAGGTGGCCGAAGGTGGTCAGGAAGGATTGCACACCCAGTTCGATCTGGGCATTGATGGCAGTGGGATACTCTTTGTAGAGAGGCAGATATGCATGCGTTGCCGCAGTGGTGGCCAATTCAAGGTGGCCGCTTGCCTCGAGTGCCTTGAAGGCATCCAGGATATTGTTTCGGTACAGGTCCTGATAGTCGCTGAGATTCTGTTTCGCGCGATCAAGATAGAACTGCGCCATTTCCAGAAATTCCGGCTGACTTTCGCTGCAGCGCTGCACTTCCTTGTTGCCAAGTTCGATGTGGCGTTCAAGATACTGCAGGAACCTCTCCTGAAGGATCGGGTCGCTGAGCATGCAGCACAGGGTTGGGGAGAGGCTGATGGTGAACTTGAAGCTCAGGCGCTCGGCCTTGAGCTTGTTGAACATCCTCAGCAGGGGAAGATAGCTTTCGCTGATCGACTCGAACAGCCAGTCCTCTTCCAGAAATCTTGGATATTCGGGATGTCGGACAAACGGAAGATGGGCATTCAGGACGAAGGCCACAGACGTATTGGACATTACAGAACCCCCTTGCTCAAGGTCTGGGCGATCTCACGAAGCACAGCATTGTCAACGATCTCCCCTTCACGTGTCACCAGCGAAGAGAAGTGCATGGTGAACAGATCGCCGTCCATGGCAAGCTCCTCGACATGCTCCTGCCAGTATGAGGGAAAGGTCTCAACACTCTTGCTCTGGGCAAGGGACATCTCATTGCCTTTCTTGTCACGCCAGCACAGATCCACAACGTAGGAGGAACCGGAGTTCGGAAGATTGATGTTCCACTGGGTATCCTCAAGGGAGATGCTGATATCGAATGTCTTGATCTCGCCGTTGGCCAGGTTGGTTTCCTGGACGCGCAGGAAGAGGCTGCTCTTCTCCTGACCATCCTCACCGAAAATCATCAGTGTGGAAGCTGGGGAGAGCGACCAGTAGGCATAGGCCCACTGCGGATCGCGCAACAAGACGTGAATGGAAGTATCAAGATAGCTCTCGGGAAGATCCTCGACTCCGGGCAGCGCATTGATATGTTGCTTGCTCCCCCGGAAATCAGTCAGTGCGTTGCAATACCGATTTCGGTTGATCTTCCCCTTCATCGCTGAGGGGAGCTCATCATCCTGTTCCCCGAAAGCCTCCTCGAGTGCATCGATGAGTTCTTCGCGGTCGAGAGACTGCCAGTTTTTCAGCCGTTCTTGCTGAGCAATGTACTGCAGCTCGGTAGTAGACAAGGAATCAATGTTGATGAGAATCATGCTTACTCCCGCAACGCATCCAGATGGATGTTCTTTCCTGCAATCGTAAAAGAATCATCGGTCTTAGTCAACTGCGTGCGTTTTGCCACTCAGCCGAAGAGTGTCTGCAGGGCGAGGTCGACCATTGTGTCGAAGGTACTCTGGCGTTGAGCGGGAGGAACTTGCTCGCCGGTGAGCAGAGAATCGCTTACAGTCAGCAAGGTCAGCGCTTCCACCTGCTTCATGCGGGCCAGGGTATAGAGCTCACAGGTCTCCATATCGATGGCCATCGTTCCCAACGATTGGGCAATCTGTTTCTTCTCCTCCCCTTTCAGGTCGTAGAACTGGTCACTGGTGAATACATTGCCGACGGCGAACCCGAGCTTTGCGGCCTTTGCATGCTCAACAGCCTTTGCAAGAAGGTCGAAGGAGGCGGTGGGTGCAAACTGATACGAACCGAATCGACTGGGATTCATCGCACTGTCGCTATCTGCAGCCTGGGCAATGAGCACATCCTTCAGATGCAGGGTTTCACTCATCGTACCGCAGGTGCCGACGCGCACCAAGCGCTTTGCATGATACGTGTCGATCAGCTCATGGGCATAGATGGAGAAAGAGGGCATGCCCATCCCGGTTCCCTGTACCGAAACACGGTTGCCATGCCAGTAGCCGGTGAAGCCCAGCATTCCTCGTATCTCGTTGTATTGGATGACATCAGTCAGATAGGTTTGTGCAATGTGACGGGCCCTGAGCGGGTCACCCGGCAAGAGAACGGTATCTGCGACCAGCTTTGGGTCAGCAACAATATGGATGCTCATAGGCACCTCCTGCTCCATTTTTGCCCAGATGCGAATAAAGTGCAAGATGGGGTCTCCCAAAAGCCCTGTTGCTCTTTACCCGCCTGTGCTATACTGCCCACGCAATATGAAAACACAGACACAAGAGAAGACTTCCCTGATTCTCCACGGGCATTTCTATCAGCCCCCACGAGAGAATCCCAGGACAGGAATCATCGGCAAGCAGCTCTCTGCAAGCCCCTTCCCGGACTGGAACGAACGGATTCATGCTGATTGCTACAGTGCAAACAGCCACTCCCGCTATCTCTCGGGAGTACGAAGAATCCTCAGCATGACCAACAACTACGCCTATATCAGTTTCAACTTCGGTCCCACCCTTCTCAGCTGGATGGAGAAGCGACACCCGAATACCTATGCCCTGATCCAGGAAGCCGACCGGCAGAGCATGGAGCGATTGGGCCATGGCAATGCAATCGCGCAGGCGTACAACCACTCCATCCTTCCCCTAGCCTCCAGACCAGATGCAAAGGACCAGATCCTCTGGGGTCTGGATGACTTTTCCCGCCGTTTCGGCCGTGATGCGGAAGGCTTGTGGCTTCCCGAGACCGCAATCAACCCGATGGTCATCGACTTGCTTGGGGAAGCAGGGGTGCAGTATGTCATCCTCTCTCCCTGGCAGTGCAAGGCACTCAAGACGGAAAAGGGTCAGATGGTTGAACTGGGCGGCAAGCCGGCCCCTTACGGCAGGCCGTTCAAGCTTGTGGGAGAGAAGGGAAACACCATCAACGCATTTTTCTACAACCCCCAGCTTGCCGAGGGCATCAGCTTCGGTCACTACCTCAGGGATGCAGACATGCTCTATGAGCGTTTGCTGACCATTGCCAAAACCGAAGGACAGCATTTGATCCATACGGCAACCGACGGAGAGATCTACGGGCACCACGAGCCGTACGGAGACATGGCTTTGGCAGCCCTGATCAAGAAAGTCCAGGATCGCGAGGATTTCCAGTTCACCAATTATGCGACGTATCTGGAGAAGCATCCTGCCACCGAAACGGCATATCTTCACGATGGTGAGGAAGCGAAGGGCACCAGCTGGTCGTGCAGCCACGGTGTTTCCCGATGGTATCGCGACTGCGGTTGCCATACCGGTGGGGATGATGGGTGGAACCAGAAGTGGAGAACTCCCCTGCGGCAAGCCTTCGACCACCTGGCAGGCAAGCTCGATGCCATATTTGAGACAGAGGTGGTAAACCTGCTTGGCAGGGAGGTGAAGGCCAGGGAACTGTTGCACAGCTTCTCCCCTGCCATTCTCGAACATGATGACATGGATACATTCCTCAGCCGGCATACCCAGGATCCCGATACCAGGAAGGCGCTGGCCAAGCTCTTGCTGGGCCAGAAATACAAACATTTCTCATTCACCAGTTGCGGGTGGTTTTTCAATGACCTTGCAGGGCTCGAGCCCAGGCAGAACATCGTCTACGCCCTTATGGCCCTGCGCCTATACGAGGGGTTCACCAAGGAGAGCCTGCTGGAGATCTTGCTGGAAGACCTGCAGAAGGCAAAAGCAAACCGCAAGCAGGATGGAACAGGCAGGACCTTGGCCCTTGAAGCCCTGAAAGAGCTCAGCGGAGAGGTTGAGGCAGCTCTCTTCTTCACCCTCAATCGACGCATAACGCTGCACGATGACTTTGAGGAAAGCTACGGGTACTTCAGGTTGGTTGAGGTCAAGCATCAGGATGCAGAAACCATGGTGCTGGCCATCAGCAACAAGCAGTCTCTGGACGACTACCTGTGTACGGTCATCGATCCCCACCCTGAGGCTGCGGTGCTGCAGTACACCATCACCATACAAAGCCGGCATGAGGAGAACCAGACCTACTTCCTCACTCATGAGGACATTCCCTTGAGAATGCGCGACCTCTTGTTCACGCAGATTGACCGGAATGTCTGCATGCTTGACGAAAAGCAGATCAAGGAGCTCTCCCATAATCTCTATTACTATGCAAGTTTGGCAAAACACGTTCCCTATCTGCCGATGGGCTCGCTGTACCAACAGTTGATAGGCTCCTCATTGAGTGCCATCAAGAGCCTGTTCACGTACGGAACGCTTACGATGTGGGATGAGTTCAAATCTGATTTTGAGCTGATGCTCGACTTCTTCCTCAAGTATGGCAAGCAACCGGATCTCGAACTGATCGCCTCCATCTTCGATTCCGAGATGACCAATATGGCGAAGAAGGTCAAGACCTACGGCCTGAGCAATGCGAACATCCGGTTCATGCTGGAATTTCTGGAAATTGTGCGGGAGAAGCGCTTCCAGCCTGACCTCACCGCCATTCAGGATGCTGTCTATCCCTATCTGTGCATGCAGAAAAAGACAGAAAGCAATACTGACATCGCCCTGATCAATGCATTGGGAAAGGTGCTGAACTTCGATCTCATCCTTTGCTAGGGTTCGATGAGGTCCTTGAGGGAGGGATCGTCCTCCATCGCCCTGCGTGCATAGGAGCAGAGCGGGGCGATGGTGCACCCTTCCTTGCGGGCCTTCTGGGCCGCCATGTTGACCAGCACCTTTGCAATTCCCTGCCCCCTCAGCTGCGGCGATACATAGGTGTGATCAATGGCATACGTCTTCTCATTGAGCTTGCGCATGGTAATCCTTGCCAACGGCATCTGGTTCGGTTCGCCGTAGGCAAACCCCTGGTCCTGCGAATAATACTCCATACTCATGGTGTCTCCTGCAAGAGTTTCTTTGCGTGTTCCAGACTCTCTGGACTGTTATCATCGCCGCTGAGCATGCGTGCGATCTCCTTTTGGCGTGCATCGCCCTTCACAATCCTGATCGTCGAATAACTCATCTGGTTCCGGATATCCTTGCTTACCACAAACTGGGTATCGGCCTTGCTTGCAATGGAAGCAAGATGGGTGATGACGATAACCTGATGGGTGCGGCCTAGATGTACCAGCTGTTGGGCAACAGCCAGGGCCACGCTGCCCCCGATCCCTGCGTCGACTTCGTCGAAAATGAGCGTCGGAATGCTGTCACTTTCTGCCAACGAGGTTTTCACCGCCAGCATGATCCTGGAAAGCTCTCCCCCACTGGCGACATCCTTGATTGAGCGCATGGGAAGGCCGGGGTTTGCACAGATGGCAAAACTGACATCATCACTGCCGCTAGGGCCTGGCTCGGTCTCCTGGAAGAGAATCGAGAACCGTGCCTCTTTCATGCCCAGGCTTTTCAGCCGTTGCTCGACGTCCTCCTGCAAACGTTGTGCAGCCTCCCTTCGCTTGGTACGCAAAACCAATGCGGCATTTGCCAGTTCCTGGTTTGCCAGGGATATCTGTTTTTCGAGCTTGCTGAGAAGTATCTCCCCCTCTTCGGAGAGGTTGAGCTTCTGCTGGCTCTCGGCGAGGAAGGCAAGCACAGCGTCCAGACTGTATCCATACTTCTTTTTCAGGCGTTGCAAGAGTGCAAGCCGCCCCTGAAGACGGTCAAGCTCCGCCTCGCTGTAACTCATTCCCCCCAGATAATCACGGAGTGACTCGTAGATGTCTTCCAGCTCAATACTCGCACTTTCCAACCGCTGGGCATATGCTGAGAGCGAGGGATCGCCTTTTTGGGCATGCTCCAACTGGGTCTTCGCTTGGTGAAGTTGGGACAACGCACCTTGGGTGTTCTCTCCACCGCCATGCAGCAGTTCCATACAAAGACTCAACGCATCATAGATCTGCTCAAACGAGGCAATGCGGCGTACCTGTTCCTGGATATCCTCATCTTCGCCGGATTTTGGCCCGACTTTCACGATCTCATCCACAGCAAACCGAAGATAGTCCTCTTCCCGTTTGGAAGCTTCCATCTTCTCCAGATACTGACGGTATTGTGTTTTCAGTTCAACGACACGCTCATAACAGATGCGATAGGATCCCTTCTGCTCACCTACCGAGCCGAACGAATCGAGGACAGCCAACTGATGAGCGCTGGAGAGAAGACTCTGATGATCGCGCTGAGCGCTGATATCCAGCAGCTCGCTGGTGATCAGGGCAAGGTCGCTCCGGGTGCAGAGTCTTCCGCACATGGTGATGGAGGATCTTCCGTTGCTCTTGATCGTACGAGAGACAAGCAAGGTGTCATCCTCCAGCTCCAATTGCTCCCGTTCAAGAAAGGAGCCAAGGTGGGGAGGCACGGGCGAGTGGACAAAGAAACTGGCACTTACCGTTGCCGAATCGCATCCGCTGCGGATCGACTGAACCTCGGTCTTCTCTCCCAAGAGAAGAGAGAGTGCTCCCAGGATGATGGACTTACCGGCACCCGTCTCACCGGTGATTACGGAAAAGCCCTTCTCAAGTTCCAGAACACTGTCTTCGATCAGGGCATAATTATGAATCTCAAGCCGTTCAAGCATGGAAGCCTCCTCCAGACCAATTCAGTTTATCACGGAGTACTTCTATGTAATTGCGTCGTTTGCTTGTAACCAGAAGAGCCTTGCTGCGCGATTTCTCCACAACGATGACATCTTCCTCCATCAGGGTGAAGTTCTGCTGGCCATCAAGGGAAAGTGACAGGCCCGTTCTCTGGCCGGAGGGAATGGTGATGGTGATGTTCGACTCCCCACTGACCACCAACGGCCGGTTGGAGAGCGTGAAGGGGCAGATTGGGGTGATGATGAGCGTGGAAAGGTCAACATCAAGGATGGGACCGCCTGCTGCCAAACTGTAGCCGGTCGATCCGGTGGGGGTTGCCACGATGATACCGTCTGAGCGGAAATAGCCGGCCTCGGTATCACCGATGCGCAAGGCCATGCTGATCACCTTGCTGATGCCACTGGACGAGACAACCATTTCATTGAGTGCATGGGCATGGAAAACCTTGGCTCCCTCCCGGATCACCGACACCCGTATCATCAACCTGCGGCTGATGCAATTCTTTCCCTCAAGATAGAAATCAATGGCTTCCTGCCACTCATCAACCGAGATTTCGGTGATGAATCCAAACGTTCCCAGGTTGATGGCCAGGATGGGGATGCCATGGTCCTGCAGGTAGCGTGCACAATACAGTACGGTTCCATCCCCGCCCAAGCAGATGACAAGATCGGTACCCTTTTCCACCTGCAGGACTTCGTCCTCAGCGTTGGTGCGGAAGATGGTGCTGGCAATCCCCTTGTTCAGCAAGTAGTCCGCTATGGTCTGCGACAAGGTATGCGAAGCTTCCTTTCTCCAGTTCGCGATGATGAGCACGCGCTGTACTGACCGTTGTTCCATAGGTGACTCCTTAGCTCAGGTGCGAGATGACTTTCATGAGCAATTCTACATCCGATTGCTTCAGAAAGGGATAGATGGGGAGCGAAATTGCCCTGAGAAAGGGCGGCAGTGCATTCGGAAAGAGATCGAATCGATCACTGTGTTCTGTTGCCAGGCTGCCCGAAAAGGTTTTCCTTGCCGATACCTGATACTTGTTCGCAAATTTGATCGCATCCTCTGCACGGGAATCGAGCACGGTACAAAAGCCAAACCCATTGCTCAGGAAATCGATGTTCCCGATCCCATAGAGCTTGTTTGGTGTTTTCAGGAGGGCCTTGGAGAAGAGTGAGTAAAACTCCCTGCGTTTTGCCAATTGGTCGCCGAGGGTGGCAAGCTGGATGATCCCAAGCGCTGCATTCATGTCGGGCAGTTCGGTATACGCCTTTGCAAACCCCAATTTGTCATCAATCACGGCATCCCACTTCTCATCATGATAGACCAGTGCAGCGCCGCCGGCGGTGCTCACCACCCCATCCTCTTCGAAGGCACAGACAACCAGATCACCAAAGCTGCCTGAAGAAGTTTCCTCATATTTGCTTCCCAGACTCTGGGTACAATCCTCAATGACGGGGATGCCGAATTGCCGATAGTCGCACCCATAGGGAATCTGACACATCGGTTCATGGACCAACAGGGCTTCACACCCTTCGTTGGCAAGCCTGAGCGCCTCCTGCTGGGAAAGACATCCGTGTTCACTGTCAGTATCCCCAAGCACAAGGACAAGCCCCAGCTGGTCTGCAACCCACTGGTAGAGCAGAGGAGAGAGTGCACTTACGCCAACTTTTGCCCCAGGGCCAAGGTTGCATGACTGCAAGGCAAGGCGCAGCGCATCCACATAGGAACGGAGGGCGAATCCGCCTTTTGCTCCGATGAGCGTACAGAACTGCCGCAAAAACTCATTCTTGCGCTCGCCTGGACCGATTCTCTCATCGACCATGGTCTGCAGTACCGCATCCATGTCTTTTCTGCGAAGGGTGGGTTTGAAGAAGGGAATCAATGCCACAGAAGCCTCCTCTGCGCAAGTATAGCCGTAAATGAGAGCAATAGGAAGGGCAAAAAAGAACCCTCCACGAAGGAGGGCTGCAGCATAAGGCTGAAGGGAAAAGAAGAAAAAAAGAGGCCCGGCGGCTACCTACTCTCCCACGGCTAACCGTAGTACCATCGGCGTGAGGGTGCTTAACTTCCGTGTTCGGGATGGGAACGGGTGTGTCCACCCTGCTGTGGCCACCGGGCCGGCCAACGCCTGGGAGCGCGAGAAGCCTCGCACGACCGGCCTTGGCAGCCCATGGGACTGGAACGATGATATGGTCAAGCCTCTCGGATGATTAGTACCGGTGGGCTGAACACGTTGCCGTGCGTACACCTCCGGCCTATCGAACAGGTAGTCTCCCTGTTTCCTTGTGCCCGCTTGTGCGGGGGGGATGTCTCATCTTGGGGAGGGCTTCCCGCTTAGATGCTTTCAGCGGTTATCCCTTCCGAACGTGGCTACCCGGCAGCTGCCGTTGGCACGACAACCGGTACACCAGAGGTTCGTCCACTTCGGTCCTCTCGTACTAAAAGCAGAACCCCTCAAACATCCAACGCCCATGGCAGATAGGGACCGAACTGTCTCACGACGTTCTGAACCCAGCTCGCGTACCGCTTTAATTGGCGAACAGCCAAACCCTTGGGACCTGCTCCAGCCCCAGGATGCGATGAGCCGACATCGAGGTGCCAAACCTTGCCGTCGATATGAACTCTTGGGCAAGATCAGCCTGTTATCCCCGGAGTACCTTTTATCCGTTAAGTGACGGCGCTTCCACTCGCTACCGCCAGATCACTAAGACCTACTTTCGTACCTGCTCGGCTTGTTTGCCTCGCAGTCAAGCCACCTTGTGCCTTTACACTTGCCGGATGATTCCCAACCATCCTAAGGTGACCTTCGCGCGCCTCCGTTACTCTTTGGGAGGCGACCGCCCCAGTCAAACTTCCCGCCTGGCACTGTCCCGCGACCGGATGACGGCCGCGGTTAGAAAATTGGACAGGCAAGGGTGGTATTTCACCAACGGCTCCGCGCAGGCTGACGCCCACGCATCGCTGCCTCCCACCTATCCTACACATCCCTGTCCAAGTCTCCATGCCAAGTTGAAGTAAAGGTTCACGGGGTCTTTCCGTCTAACCACGGGTACCAGGCATCTTCACCTGGACTTCAATTTCACCGGATTTCGCGTTGAGACAGCGCCCATATCGTTACACCATTCGTGCGGGTCGGAACTTACCCGACAAGGAATTTCGCTACCTTAGGACCGTTATAGTTACGGCCGCCGTTTACTGGGGCTTGGATTCGCCGCTTCGATCGCTCTGACGGCTCCTCTTGACCTTCCAGCACCGGGCAGGTGTCAGTCCATATACTTCCCGTTGCCGGTTCGCATGGACCTGTGTTTTTGGTAAACAGTCGCATGGGCCGTTTCTCTGCAACCCCCTCGCGGGGGCCATACTTATCCCGAAGTTACGTATGCATTTTGCCGAGTTCCTTAACGCGAATTCTTCCGTGCGCCTGTGCATTCTCAGCTCGCCCACCTGTGTCGGTTTGTAGTACGGTCCCCCAGGGCCGTTCCTTAGGGATTATTTCTCGGCACGACGACTACGCGCACTTCACCGCACCGTGATGCGGCTCGCTCGCGGCTCACCTCAGGTCCCGGATTTGCCTGGGACCCTCGTCGGCTCGCCGTTTCGGCCGGGACTACCGTCGCCCGGCTGCGTTTCGCCCTATGCGTCATCCCATCGGAACCCTGGGAGGTGCGGGAATGTTGACCCGCTTCCCATCGGCTACGGCTCTCGCCCTCGCCTTAGGGGCCGACTGACCCTTGGGTAGATTGACTTTACCCTGGAAACCTTAGGCTTTCGGCGGACGGGGATCTCACCCGTCTTTTCGTTACTCATGCCTGCATTCTCTCTTCCGTCCCGTCCACGGGCGCTTCCGCCCCCGCTTCTTCCGTACACGGAATGCTCTCCTACCGACAGCACCAATGGTGCTGTCCCGCGGCTTCGGTGCCGTGCTTAGCCCCGTTACATTATCGGCGCATGACTACTCGACCAGTGAGCTGTTACGCACTCTTTGAAGGGGTGGCTGCTTCTGAGCCAACCTCCTGGCTGTCTGTGCAATCATACTTCCTTTCCCACTCAGCACGACTTTGGGACCTTAGCCGGCGGTCCGGGCTGTTTCCCTCTTGACGACGGCCCTTATCAGTCGCCGTCTGACTGCCGCACATTGTATCGCGGTATTCGGAGTTTGGTTAAGCTCGGTACCCAGTGACGGGCCCTCACCTATCCAGTGCTCTACCTCCGCGACAGTCCATGCGACGCTAGCCCTAAAGCTATTTCGGAGAGTACCAGCTATCTCCAAGTTTGTTTAGTCTTTCGCTCCGAGCCACAGCTCATCCCAACCCTTTTCAGCGGATTTAGGTTCGGCCCTCCACAGGATTTCACTCCTGCTTCAGCCTGGCCATGGCTAGATCACTTGGCTTCGGGTCTACCGCACGCGACTGAACGCCCTGTTCAGACTCGGTTTCCCTGCGGCTCCGGGACTCCTATCCCTTAACCTCGCCGCATACGGTAACTCGCAGGCTCATTCTACAAAAGGCACGCCATCACCCTCTCGGGCTCTGACCGCTTGCAGGTCCACGGTTTCAGGTTCTCTTTCACTCCCCTCCCGGGGTCCTTTTCACCTTTCCCTCACGGTACTATGCGCTATCGGTAGCTGCCGAGTATTTAGCCTTGGAGGGTGGTCCCCCCGGATTCCGGCAGGATTTCTCGTGTCCCGCCGTACTCAGGTAACGCGGCCATGCAGCCGCAAGCGTTTCGCGTACGGGGCTTTCACCCGCTCTGGCCGGCCTTCCCAGGTCCGTTCCGCTACGCTTGCGGTTTCTCACTGCACGGGGCAGGCCCCCGCCGCATCCCTACAACCCCGCGCACCCGAGGGCACGCGGTTTGGGCTCCTCCCCGTTCGCTCGCCGCTACTGGGGGAATCTCGTTTGATTTCTACTCCCGCTGGTACTTAGATGGTTCACTCCCCAGCGTATACCGCATGCACACTATTTTGTTCATGTGCATGCGCATGTCATCCAGACATACGGGTTACCCCATTCGGAAATCCGCGGATCTTCGGGTATTGGCCCCTTCCCGCGGCTTATCGCAGCTTGTCGCGTCCTTCTTCGCCTGGCAGCTCCTAGGCATCCTCCGTGGACCCTTGTTCACTTGACCATATCATTCTTCCAATCCCTGCGCTATGTTGTGTAAAAGATCTCTCTGGAGGCAAGGGGATTCGAACCCCTGACCCTCGGCTTGCAAAGCCGATGCTCTAGCCAGCTGAGCTATGCCCCCGTCATATGGAAGACAAATCGCTTGGGGAAGGGAAAAAGAAAGAGAAGGTTGCACCCCACAGGAGGGCAATTGTTTGCAGGACTCTCACCTGCTGGTCGACGACCTTGGTTGTGGCCGCGGCTGTGAGGGCCGCAGCCTGCCTTTCTTACTAGAAAGGAGGTGATCCAGCCGCACCTTCCGGTACGGCTACCTTGTTACGACTTCACCCCCCTCGCCGGACGTACCTTCGGAACCGCCCCCCCTTGCGGGTTGGGCTGGCGACTTCGGGTACCCCCGACTCGGATGGTGTGACGGGCGGTGTGTACAAGGCCCGGGAACGTATTCACCGCGCCATGCTGATGCGCGATTACTAGCGATTCCAACTTCATGGAGTCGGGTTGCAGACTCCAATCCGTACTGGGACCGGCTTTAAGCGATTCGCTCCGCCTCGCGGCCTCGCTGCGCTCTGTACCGGCCATTGTAGCACGTGTGTAGCCCAGGACATAAGGGCCATGATGACTTGACGTCGTCCCCACCTTCCTCCGGTTTGTCACCGGCAGTTCCGCCTGAGTCCCCACCTTTCGTGGTGGCAACAGACAGCAGGGGTTGCGCTCGTTGCGGGACTTAACCCAACACTTCACAGCACGAGCTGACGACAGCCATGCAGCACCTGTACGCCGGCCGCAAGCGGCACACGCCTTTCGGCGCGCTTCCAACGTATGTCAAGCCCTGGTAAGGTTTCTCGCGTACCATCGAATTAAACCACATGCTCCACCGCTTGTGCGGGCCCCCGTCAATTCCTTTGAGTTTCACCCTTGCGAGCATACTCCCCAGGCGGTGCACTTAATGCGTTAGCTACGGTACCGAGGGTCGACCCCCCGCCACCTGGTGCACATCGTTTACTGTGCGGACTACCAGGGTATCTAAACCTGTTTGCTCCCCGCACCTTCGCGTCTCAGCGTCAGTACATGGCCAGATGCCTGCCTTCGCCATTGGTGTTCTTCCAGATATCTACAGATTTCACCCCTACACCTGGAATTCCGGCATCCCCTCCTGTACTCAAGCCCCGCAGTTTCCAGCGCGTCCCCCCGGTTGGGCCGGGGTCTTTCACGCCGGACTTGCAGGACCGCCTGCACGCCCTTTACGCCCAATGATTCCGAACAACGCTCGCCCCCTACGTGTTACCGCGGCTGCTGGCACGTAGTTAGCCGGGGCTTATTCCGGGATTCACGTCATCCCGCGGCCATTCCCTGCCACGGTTGTTCCCCCTCCCGAAAAGAACTTTACAACCTCACGGCCTTCTTCGTTCACGCGGCGTCGCTCCGTCAGGCTTTCGCCCATTGCGGAAGATTCTTAGCTGCTGCCTCCCGTAGGAGTCTGGACCGTGTCTCAGTTCCAATGTGGCCGTCCACCCTCTCAGGCCGGCTACCCATCGTCGCCACGGTGGGCCGTTACCCCGCCGTCTAGCTAATGGGACGCAGACTCATCCCCCGGCGGCGCCGTAGCGCCTTTCCCGGATCCCGCCATCGCGGGTCCCGTCTCATCCGGTATTAATCCAGGTTTCCCTGGGCTATCCCCGGCCGGGGGGCAGATTGTCCACGTGTTACTCACCCGTCCGCCGCTCTAGGGGCCCGAAGGCCCTTGCCGCTCGACTTGCATGCTTAAAACGCGCCGCCAGCGTTCGTTCTGAGCCAGGATCAAACTCTCCGTCATAGGAATCCCGCACCCGAGGGCGCGGGCTCTATTTACTTCAATAGTTCGCCCTGTCTTTCCTCGCAAACGAACGTAGCTTTTCAATTCTACTGTTCATCATTTCTAAGGTAATTGACTGGGAAGCCCCCTCGCGGGTTGCTTCCTTCTCTTTCTCTTTCCCTTCCCTGCGCTCGTTGTTTCATAAATCGTAAGGCAGCACGCTTCCGCCTGCTTCCTGCTCCCCCTCTCGGAGGCGCTCGGTCAACTTACCCGATTTCACCCAAGCTCGTCAAGGCCTTTTCCCAACCTTTTTCAAGCCCGGCAGTTCCACCGCCGCAAGCCGAACAAGATGGGACTATACCCGCTTGGCTCAAACCTGTCCAGTGGGTTTGAAGAAAAACCTTCATTTCTCCTTCATTGGGAAGTGATAATGTCCTGAAGTAACGGAAGGGACTTTGTCACATTAGTACAAGAAGGGGATTCCTTGCCTGCCTTTGTGGTATAGTCCATGCTTCAACAAAAAAAGAGGGATTGGCTCAAATGTTTTAGACGACTAGAGAACCAATCCCCACCCAATTACTGGTGGTTTCAGTTTGGCGTGCGATGCATGTGCAAGGCTAGTGGTTCAGGACGCGGCCATCAACCCAATCTCCACGAAGGAGCAAGAGGAGAAAAGCTTCAAGCCTGGCAACAAGGACAGAGAAGGGGAAGATTGGTGGAACAAACCATTGGATAATCCATTCCACCTTGTGATCAACAAGCCTTTCGGCTCCAATGGGTAGCCTGCTGTACACAGGGAATCTCACCAGGACGGACCAAATCGCCAAGAGCAGGGAGACCTGTTCCAGGCTGGGTCCGGAGGATCGGAAGAGAAGCGTATGGACTGGGTGGATGGGCAGAAGATTCCGCACTCCCCTGTACGCAATGAAGCGCAGGGCACACATGCGGCAAGGGAAAAAAGAAAGGTCCGGCGGCTACCTACTCTCCCACGGCTAACCGTAGTACCATCGGCGTGAGGGTGCTTAACTTCCGTGTTCGGGATGGGAACGGGTGTGTCCACCCTGCTGTGGCCACCGGACCAATTCCAACGCTTGGGTGCATGAAATTCATGCAACGAGCCTTGGCAGTCCAACATTGACTGGAAGAAGAAAAAAAGAGGCCCGGCGGCTACCTACTCTCCCACGGCTAACCGTAGTACCATCGGCGTGAGGGTGCTTAACTTCCGTGTTCGGGATGGGAACGGGTGTGTCCACCCTGCTGTGGCCACCGGGCCGGCCAACGCCTGGGAGCGCGAGAAGCCTCGCACGACCGGCCTTGGCAGCCCATGGGACTGGAACGATGATATGGTCAAGCCTCTCGGATGATTAGTACCGGTGGGCTGAACACGTTGCCGTGCGTACACCTCCGGCCTATCGAACAGGTAGTCTCCCTGTTTCCTTGTGCCCGCTTGTGCGGGGGGGATGTCTCATCTTGGGGAGGGCTTCCCGCTTAGATGCTTTCAGCGGTTATCCCTTCCGAACGTGGCTACCCGGCAGCTGCCGTTGGCACGACAACCGGTACACCAGAGGTTCGTCCACTTCGGTCCTCTCGTACTAAAAGCAGAACCCCTCAAACATCCAACGCCCATGGCAGATAGGGACCGAACTGTCTCACGACGTTCTGAACCCAGCTCGCGTACCGCTTTAATTGGCGAACAGCCAAACCCTTGGGACCTGCTCCAGCCCCAGGATGCGATGAGCCGACATCGAGGTGCCAAACCTTGCCGTCGATATGAACTCTTGGGCAAGATCAGCCTGTTATCCCCGGAGTACCTTTTATCCGTTAAGTGACGGCGCTTCCACTCGCTACCGCCAGATCACTAAGACCTACTTTCGTACCTGCTCGGCTTGTTTGCCTCGCAGTCAAGCCACCTTGTGCCTTTACACTTGCCGGATGATTCCCAACCATCCTAAGGTGACCTTCGCGCGCCTCCGTTACTCTTTGGGAGGCGACCGCCCCAGTCAAACTTCCCGCCTGGCACTGTCCCGCGACCGGATGACGGCCGCGGTTAGAAAATTGGACAGGCAAGGGTGGTATTTCACCAACGGCTCCGCGCAGGCTGACGCCCACGCATCGCTGCCTCCCACCTATCCTACACATCCCTGTCCAAGTCTCCATGCCAAGTTGAAGTAAAGGTTCACGGGGTCTTTCCGTCTAACCACGGGTACCAGGCATCTTCACCTGGACTTCAATTTCACCGGATTTCGCGTTGAGACAGCGCCCATATCGTTACACCATTCGTGCGGGTCGGAACTTACCCGACAAGGAATTTCGCTACCTTAGGACCGTTATAGTTACGGCCGCCGTTTACTGGGGCTTGGATTCGCCGCTTCGATCGCTCTGACGGCTCCTCTTGACCTTCCAGCACCGGGCAGGTGTCAGTCCATATACTTCCCGTTGCCGGTTCGCATGGACCTGTGTTTTTGGTAAACAGTCGCATGGGCCGTTTCTCTGCAACCCCCTCGCGGGGGCCATACTTATCCCGAAGTTACGTATGCATTTTGCCGAGTTCCTTAACGCGAATTCTTCCGTGCGCCTGTGCATTCTCAGCTCGCCCACCTGTGTCGGTTTGTAGTACGGTCCCCCAGGGCCGTTCCTTAGGGATTATTTCTCGGCACGACGACTACGCGCACTTCACCGCACCGTGATGCGGCTCGCTCGCGGCTCACCTCAGGTCCCGGATTTGCCTGGGACCCTCGTCGGCTCGCCGTTTCGGCCGGGACTACCGTCGCCCGGCTGCGTTTCGCCCTATGCGTCATCCCATCGGAACCCTGGGAGGTGCGGGAATGTTGACCCGCTTCCCATCGGCTACGGCTCTCGCCCTCGCCTTAGGGGCCGACTGACCCTTGGGTAGATTGACTTTACCCTGGAAACCTTAGGCTTTCGGCGGACGGGGATCTCACCCGTCTTTTCGTTACTCATGCCTGCATTCTCTCTTCCGTCCCGTCCACGGGCGCTTCCGCCCCCGCTTCTTCCGTACACGGAATGCTCTCCTACCGACAGCACCAATGGTGCTGTCCCGCGGCTTCGGTGCCGTGCTTAGCCCCGTTACATTATCGGCGCATGACTACTCGACCAGTGAGCTGTTACGCACTCTTTGAAGGGGTGGCTGCTTCTGAGCCAACCTCCTGGCTGTCTGTGCAATCATACTTCCTTTCCCACTCAGCACGACTTTGGGACCTTAGCCGGCGGTCCGGGCTGTTTCCCTCTTGACGACGGCCCTTATCAGTCGCCGTCTGACTGCCGCACATTGTATCGCGGTATTCGGAGTTTGGTTAAGCTCGGTACCCAGTGACGGGCCCTCACCTATCCAGTGCTCTACCTCCGCGACAGTCCATGCGACGCTAGCCCTAAAGCTATTTCGGAGAGTACCAGCTATCTCCAAGTTTGTTTAGTCTTTCGCTCCGAGCCACAGCTCATCCCAACCCTTTTCAGCGGATTTAGGTTCGGCCCTCCACAGGATTTCACTCCTGCTTCAGCCTGGCCATGGCTAGATCACTTGGCTTCGGGTCTACCGCACGCGACTGAACGCCCTGTTCAGACTCGGTTTCCCTGCGGCTCCGGGACTCCTATCCCTTAACCTCGCCGCATACGGTAACTCGCAGGCTCATTCTACAAAAGGCACGCCATCACCCTCTCGGGCTCTGACCGCTTGCAGGTCCACGGTTTCAGGTTCTCTTTCACTCCCCTCCCGGGGTCCTTTTCACCTTTCCCTCACGGTACTATGCGCTATCGGTAGCTGCCGAGTATTTAGCCTTGGAGGGTGGTCCCCCCGGATTCCGGCAGGATTTCTCGTGTCCCGCCGTACTCAGGTAACGCGGCCATGCAGCCGCAAGCGTTTCGCGTACGGGGCTTTCACCCGCTCTGGCCGGCCTTCCCAGGTCCGTTCCGCTACGCTTGCGGTTTCTCACTGCACGGGGCAGGCCCCCGCCGCATCCCTACAACCCCGCGCACCCGAAGGCACGCGGTTTGGGCTCCTCCCCGTTCGCTCGCCGCTACTGGGGGAATCTCGTTTGATTTCTACTCCCGCTGGTACTTAGATGGTTCACTCCCCAGCGTATTCCGCATGCACACTATTTTGTTCATGTGCATGCGCATGTCATCCAGACATACGGGTTACCCCATTCGGAAATCCGCGGATCTTCGGGTATTGGCCCCTTCCCGCGGCTTATCGCAGCTTGTCGCGTCCTTCTTCGCCTGGCAGCTCCTAGGCATCCTCCGTGGACCCTTGTTCACTTGACCATATCATTCTTCCAATCCCTGCGCTATTCTGTGTAAAAAACCTATCAGGCCATCAGGGGATCGAACCCTGCCACGCACCTGTTGCCGTGGCCTGCATATCCGGGAAGAACAAGGAGATTGGAACAGTTTCGTGCCACGTTGACGGGCAATTGCTTGCAGGACTCTCACCTGCTGGTCGACGACCTTGGTTGTGGCCGCGGCTGTGAGGGCCGCAGCCTGCCTTTCTTACTAGAAAGGAGGTGATCCAGCCGCACCTTCCGGTACGGCTACCTTGTTACGACTTCACCCCCCTCGCCGGACGTACCTTCGGAACCGCCCCCCCTTGCGGGTTGGGCTGGCGACTTCGGGTACCCCCGACTCGGATGGTGTGACGGGCGGTGTGTACAAGGCCCGGGAACGTATTCACCGCGCCATGCTGATGCGCGATTACTAGCGATTCCAACTTCATGGAGTCGGGTTGCAGACTCCAATCCGTACTGGGACCGGCTTTAAGCGATTCGCTCCGCCTCGCGGCCTCGCTGCGCTCTGTACCGGCCATTGTAGCACGTGTGTAGCCCAGGACATAAGGGCCATGATGACTTGACGTCGTCCCCACCTTCCTCCGGTTTGTCACCGGCAGTTCCGCCTGAGTCCCCACCTTTCGTGGTGGCAACAGACAGCAGGGGTTGCGCTCGTTGCGGGACTTAACCCAACACTTCACAGCACGAGCTGACGACAGCCATGCAGCACCTGTACGCCGGCCGCAAGCGGCACACGCCTTTCGGCGCGCTTCCAACGTATGTCAAGCCCTGGTAAGGTTTCTCGCGTACCATCGAATTAAACCACATGCTCCACCGCTTGTGCGGGCCCCCGTCAATTCCTTTGAGTTTCACCCTTGCGAGCATACTCCCCAGGCGGTGCACTTAATGCGTTAGCTACGGTACCGGGGGTCGACCCCCCGCCACCTGGTGCACATCGTTTACTGTGCGGACTACCAGGGTATCTAAACCTGTTTGCTCCCCGCACCTTCGCGTCTCAGCGTCAGTACATGGCCAGATGCCTGCCTTCGCCATTGGTGTTCTTCCAGATATCTACAGATTTCACCCCTACACCTGGAATTCCGGCATCCCCTCCTGTACTCAAGCCCCGCAGTTTCCAGCGCGTCCCCCCGGTTGGGCCGGGGTCTTTCACGCCGGACTTGCAGGACCGCCTGCACGCCCTTTACGCCCAATGATTCCGAACAACGCTCGCCCCCTACGTGTTACCGCGGCTGCTGGCACGTAGTTAGCCGGGGCTTATTCCGGGATTCACGTCATCCCGCGGCCATTCCCTGCCACGGTTGTTCCCCCTCCCGAAAAGAACTTTACAACCTCACGGCCTTCTTCGTTCACGCGGCGTCGCTCCGTCAGGCTTTCGCCCATTGCGGAAGATTCTTAGCTGCTGCCTCCCGTAGGAGTCTGGACCGTGTCTCAGTTCCAATGTGGCCGTCCACCCTCTCAGGCCGGCTACCCATCGTCGCCACGGTGGGCCGTTACCCCGCCGTCTAGCTAATGGGACGCAGACTCATCCCCCGGCGGCGCCGTAGCGCCTTTCCCGGATCCCGCCATCGCGGGTCCCGTCTCATCCGGTATTAATCCAGGTTTCCCTGGGCTATCCCCGGCCGGGGGGCAGATTGTCCACGTGTTACTCACCCGTCCGCCGCTCTAGGGGCCCGAAGGCCCTTGCCGCTCGACTTGCATGCTTAAAACGCGCCGCCAGCGTTCGTTCTGAGCCAGGATCAAACTCTCCGTCATAGGAATCCCGCACCCGAGGGCGCGGGCTCTATTTACTTCAATAGTTCGCCCTGTCTTTCCTCGCAAACGAACGTAGCTTTTCAATTCTACTGTTCATCATTTCTAAGGTAATTGACTGGGAAGCCCATCTCGGTGGCCTTCCACTATTCCAATCTCTTTGTTCTTCCCTACGCTCTTCTGAAAATAATCAATTTTTTCGCTTCCCCCTCTCGGAGGCGCTCAGTCAACTTACCCGATTTCACCCAAGCTTATCAAGGCCTTTTCACAACCTTTTTCAAGCTCGTCCGATTCACCGTGGCTGGCCGAACAAGATGGGACTATACCCACTTGAGGCAAACCTGTCCAGTAGGTTCTGCAAAAAGCCGAATAAATCGCAAAAGAGTGACAGAAACGGCAATTTTTCCCCCTACTTGCCTCTCTTGTATAAGAAGTGGAGGAGGAGTAGGATTCGCGAAGGAGTTTCAAAAACGTATGGAACAGGATATGAGCCGGGGAAATCCCACCCGCTTGATTTTCTTTTTTATGCTTCCAATCCTAGGAGGCAACCTCTTTCAACAATTGTACAGCATGGTGGATACATTTGTGGTTGGCAGATTTGTTGGTGTCCAGGCATTGGCAGCGGTTGGGGCTACCGGTGCCATGACATTCCTCATCATAGGGTTTGTCATCGGATTGACCGCAGGATTCTCGGTCATCATCAGCCAAAAATTCGGAGCCAAAGACCCACAGAGCATGCGCAAGGCAATTGCCATGAGCGTGCTGTGCGCGTTCTTCCTTTCGGTGATCGTATCTGCATTGGCCACACTGAGCAGCAAGAGCCTGTTGCGACTTCTGAATACACCTGCAGACATCCTTGAGGATGCCAACGCCTATCTGGTCATCATCTACCTGGGCATCACAGCCACCATCTACTATAATTTGCTCGCCGCCATCCTCAGAGCGCTTGGGGACAGTCGTTCTCCGTTGCTGTTTTTGCTCATAGCATCCGCCCTGAATATCGTTGGGGATCTCATTTTGGTCATTCAGGTTGGGATGGGAGTCCGCGGAGTAGCCTTGGCAACCGTCATAAGCCAGACCATATCCGCCTTGCTCTGCCTCTATTATATTTACAAGCGCTTTCCCAGCCTCCATCTGAAACGACAAGACTGGGCCATCGACTGGCCGATGATCGGCAGACTGTTGCAGATCGGTCTCCCCAGTGCTCTCCAATTCTCCGTCTGCGCCATTGGCGTCATGATCGTCCAGGCTGTGATCAACCAAAACGGAAGCAACACGGTTGCGGCATATTCTGTGGGAACAAAAATTGAACAGCTGGTAACACAGCCTTTGATCACCCTCGGACTTGCCATGGCCACCTTCAGCGCCCAGAATCTCGGATCAGGCCAACTGGATCGTATCAGGCAAGGAATCAGAAGCGCCACCTTGCTCTCCATACTCCTGAGCATGCTGGCAACTGCAGTGATTTTTGCATTTGGCGAGCAGCTTGCCCGTCTCTTCATTGAGGCATCCGAAACAGCTGTCATCTCCCAAACGGTACAGTACCTCCATATAGTCTCCTATTTCTTTATTGCCCTCGGTATGATCTTCGTATTCCGCAATACCAGCCAAGGCCTGGGCAGCGGACTTATTCCCATGCTCAGCTCAATCATTGAGTTGATCTTCCGTGCCTTGGCTGCAGTAACCTTGCCGGCAATGCTTGGCTATGTGGGCATCTGCCTCTCCAGCCCGCTTGCTTGGATCGCTGCCGCACTGCTGCTGGTAGTCTCCTTCCAACTGCAGATGAAACGCCTCACAGCACTGCTGAAGCAGAAATAGCGTACTGAAGTCTTGGTGGGTATGCAGATCTATGGATACCAGAACCAAGACTTCAACGGCCATCTCATTCCCATCCATCTCAGGCAGGCCTCCACCACCTTTTGTGCGCTGGGACTCTCCCAAGCAAAAGCAAAACAACTTTGCTTGGGTCTTGGGGCCTTCTTCTCCCCGATTCCCAGATCAACAATCCAACTGCAAAAGGAAGCCGATCCGTTTCAACTGCTTTTTGCCGTGCTTGTTGCCTTGCATGCACTGGAAAAGCACATTCTCCCGCTCTGTCCCCACAAGATACTCATATATGGGCAAATCACCGTGGAAGGCAGTATCACAGCCTCCCCCTCATTGCGAGACATCCCTTCCTTGTGCAAGCAACACGGCATTGATCTGGTCCTGACAAATCTGGCCGAGCATGCCCTCCCCCCTGATGTGGGAACAGAGATCCAGATCTGCCAAACACTCGACCAAGCGCTCTCTTCGCTGTATCGGTATGCTCTCCAGCATCAAGGCCAAAAAGAGCGTGCTGCCCACGAGCAAGACAAGTCGCTGCAGATCGAAGATCCCTTCTGTGGCATCCTCGGTCTTGAACGGGCAAAAGAAGCACTCATCTATGCATGTGCAGGCAATTTGCCCTTTCTTCTGTACGGCCCCCCGGGTTCAGGCAAAAGCCTGCTCCTAGGACGGGTAAAGCTGCTGCTTCCTCCACTTGCGGGTACGGTACGCCAGGAGGCATACGCCCTCCACGGCACTACGCTCGATTGTCCTCCGGTACTCTCCCTGGCAAGCAGCATGCAGCAGCAGGACCTTACTCGCGGCAACGTTCCCTGGATTTGCAAAGCCCATGGAGGAGCCTTGCTCGCCGATGAGCTTGCCTCGCTCAAACCCAGAGTCAGAACCTCCCTCGCCACCTTCCTGGATGCCCAAACGGTGGGCAGTTACCCTCTCTCCTTTCTGCTTGGCAGTGCCACCAATGCTTGCCCATGCAGCAATCTGGGCTCGCATGATGTACCTTGCATCTGTTCTGAACAACAAATTGACCGGTTCTGGGCTAATCTGGGACACCCCCTGCTCGATCGTTTTGCCATCTGCACAAGCGTAGAACCGGAGAACCTTCTGGTAAGCAAGTTGAAAAAGGCACACTATGCGTTTGCCAGGATTGCCGAAGTAAGAGCCATACAGAGCAAACGTTCCGATGAGGAGCTCATCAGGTTGCTTCCGCTGCATACCCGCCTCACCAGATATCGGGAAGGCAGCATGAGACGTGCCCTGCTCTGCTGCAAACTCGCCCAGACCATTGCCGACTACCACGGAAAACTTTCAGTGACGCAAGAACTTATGGAACTGGCAACTTCGCTGTATCTCCTACCACGCGATCGGCATTATCAGTAAAGCATTTTTTCCTGCAAGTAGTTGACACCCTTTCTCGCTCTCTGCTATAGTCCTTTACGTTGCAGGGGCCGCTAGCTCAGTTGGTAGAGCAACGCCCTTTTAAGGCGTGGGTCACAGGTCCGAATCCTGTGCGGCTCAAATTGCCTCTGTTTTACATAGTGCAAATAATGTCTCCTTCGTCTAGTGGTTAGGACATCGGGTTTTCATCCCGACAACAGGGGTTCAATTCCCCTAGGAGATGAATTGTACAGGAATCTGCGTAAAAGCAGATTCCTTTTTTTGGTTTATAGTGTCTTTCAGTATGAATCGCTAGGCCGTAGGATAGTGCCCCGAAAGAAAGGGACGGCGTACTCTTGACTTCTGCTAGAACTCGGTATAGAAACAAAATAACAGGATGGATACCAATAGCATCTTATCTCCCAATCAGCTACCATCCATCTTGGTGATGTACCCTTCTTCCGGGCTGCAATCTGAAGAGTTTGTATCCACACCCGCAATACTTCAGGTTGCAGCTCCCTCATTCAATCCTTCATCAATGAATAGGCACCCTCACTCTCCTGAACGGCAGAGAGGCTGCTGATCACATCCCGTTTGTCAGTGCCCAGAAGATGTTCCCCTGCCCAGCTGATCGCCAGCGAGCCAAGCGGAGCGGTGAGCAAGATGCTCATGACGGCAACTGCCAGAATAGTCTTTCCAGGCTGCAGAGGCATTCCCTTCTCCATCATCAAAAACAAAGGTCCTGAACCGATCGCTGCCTGTACGGTTGCCTTGGGCAGATAGGAGATGACGATGAACAACTTCTCTTTTGCATTGAACCCAGCGCCCAAAGTACAGAGATAGGTGCCAACCGAACGACCGATGAGGGCGATGAGTATCAGGGCAATCCCCTTCAGGCCGGCATACCGGGCAGAGGCAAAATCAACTTGGGACCCGACCATGGCAAAGAGAATGATCTGGGCAAAAATCCAGATCTTTCCGAACTTTGACGAAAGTTCGTGGGCCATAGCCTCGCGTTTTTCCAAAATAATGAATCCGATGGCCATGACTGCGAGCAATGCAGCAAAAGGAATGTGCTTTGCCTCCAGAATGTCGCCCAGATGCACCAAGAAGATGCTGATCCCCAGAATGGCCAGCGCTCGCTTGGTAGCACGTGGATTTATTTTCTCAAAGAGTCTGATGAGTACCAACCCTATGCCGAAGCCGAAGAGAATGGCAAAGACGATGGAAAGAGGAATGGAAATAAGTTCATAGACCAGATTCGTCTCATTCCCTGCATAGATGCCGAGCACCACACTGTAGGCAACAATGACGGTTACATCATCAAGGCTGGCTCCAGCCAGCACCAGGGTGGGAATCCCCTTCTCCGTGCCCTTCTTCTCCTGGATGAAGTGCACCATCATGGGAACCACAACCGCGGGAGAGACTGCTGCAAGGACACACCCGAGAAGCAGACTCTCAATCCTGCTCAATCCCAGCAGGTAAGGTCCAATGGCAACGATGACAAGCGTTTCGCAGACAGCCGGAAGGAACGAGAGCAGCAACGCCTGCACGCCCACCTTATGGAGACTATCACGTGAAAGCTCAAATCCCGCCCGAAGGAGTATGACGATGAGGGCGATCATTCTGAGATCACTGCCGACGGCAATGAGGGATGGATCGAGCAGATTCAGCAGCTCAGGTCCCAACAAGGCCCCCACAAAGAGCATACCCACCAAAGCGGGAACATGCATCCGGGTCAAAACATAATCGGCGACAAGACACAAGAGTATCAATTCTGCAAGACTGAGCGCCATACAACACCTCCCCGGCCTCGATATGACCGGACTTTCCAAGGATTGCAGGAGTTATCAGCAAAACAGGGATGCTTTGCGGTTCTCAGTCTCAGGGAGTGAAGGCGAACCCCATCGCCTTGCATGCATTGTAGAAATTCATCAATTGCACGTCAAGCTGAGCTCTGGTGAGGGTGTACAAGAAATCCAAACTATGGATAATTAGGGGCCAGAGTAGGAGGCATGCATGGGTAACCTTTCCAGAATTCAACGCATTTGTGATGCCAATGGCATCTCCGGGTTTGAGGATGAGGTGGTGGCGACCATCAGAAATGAAGCAGAGGGCTTGGGAACATTCCAGGAAGACTCGCTTCGCAACCTGTACCTGTATGGACATGGGCAGGATACCAACATCCCGACTGTCCTCTTGGATGCCCATTCCGATGAGGTTGGCTTCATGGTCAAGGCGATCAGGGACAACGGTATGCTTGAGTTCATTCCCATCGGTGGCTGGGTAACCACCAATATCCCGGCACACCGGGTTCGGGTGCAAACAGCTACCGGAAAAGTGGTGACCGGCATCATTGGCTCAAAACCCCCACACTACATGAGTGAGGCTGAGCGGAAGAGCACACCTGAGATCAGCAGCCTCTTCATCGACATCGGTTGCAGCAGCCGTGACGAGGTGCTCGCCCTTGGGGTGGACATCGCTTCTCCGGTCATTCCTGAGGCTCAATGCATCTACAATGAGGAGAATGGCCTGCTTTTCGGGAAAGCCTTTGACTGTCGCCTCGGGTGTTCAACCATCATTGACGTGTTGGAAGATCTGAAGGATGAAAACCTGAAGGTCAATCTGGTTGCCGGCTTTGCCAGTCAGGAGGAAGTCGGTTGCCGTGGTGCCCAGCTTACTGCCCGCAAGGTCAAGCCGGATGTGGCAATCTGCTTTGAGGGCAGCCCAGCCGACGATACGTTCCTTCCCGCCTACCAGCAACAAACCAAGGTTGGCAAAGGCCCTATGCTCCGTTTCATCGACTCACGGATGATCACCAACCCACGATTCCAGCGATTTGCCTTGGAAATGGCCCAAAAAGAGGGAATTCCCGTACAAAAAGGGGTTCGGGATGGTGGGGCAACCAATGCCTCAGCCCTGCATCTTGCCGAGCAGGGAATCCCGACGATCGTCATCGGAATCCCGGTCAGGTATGCACACACCCATTGGGGTGTCTCCAGCATGGTGGATATTGATGCGTCCATTGCCCTCGCACGAGCCATTCTGACCAATCTGGACAAGGCAGTCATCGACGCTTTCTAGACGGTTCGTTTTGACAAAGCCTTGCCTTGGGTGCAATACTTGGAGCAAAGGGAGAGAGAGCATGAACGAAGTCCAGCTGTGCCTTGCAGAGATGCGTACCTTTTTTGCCAGTGGAACAACCTTGTCCGTAGCTTGGCGAAAAGAGCAGCTCCTGAATCTGAAAAAACACATTCGTGAGTACGAAAAGCCCATCATGAATGCGCTCTTTGAGGATTTGGGCAAGTCGGACTTCGAGGCCTTCGCCTCCGAGATAGGCATTGTCTACCAGGAAATTGACAATCATGCCAGGCATCTTGAACGCTGGGCTGCAAAGAAGCGGGTGAAAGGCTCGCTGCTCTCGTTCCCCTCCAAGGCCTACACCATCGCCCAGCCCAAGGGTGTCGTGCTGATCATGAGTCCCTGGAACTATCCGTTCCAGCTCAGCATCGCTCCCCTGGTCAGCGCTCTGGCTGCAGGCAACTGCATCATTCTCAAACCTTCCAGATACAGTTTTCATACCGCACAAGTATTGGAAGATCTGCTCTCCAAAACGTTTCCCAGTCACCATGTCGCCACCTTCCAAGGTGGCAGTGAGATGAACAAGGAGTTGCTCTCGCACCGCTTCGACCACATCTTCTTTACCGGAAGCCCAGAGGTGGGACGCATTGTGATGCAGGAGGCTGCAAAGAGACTGACTCCAGTCACCCTGGAATTGGGCGGCAAGAGCCCGGTCATCGTGGAAGCTGACAGCGATATAGACCTTGCGGCACGGAGAATCATCTGGGGCAAATGTCTCAATGCCGGACAGACTTGCGTTGCACCAGACTATGTTTTGGTTGACCAGAAAGTCGAAGAGCAGTTGCTGGAAGCACTCAAGAGAGCAGTGACTGCCATGTTCGGGACCGAAGCACTCCACCACAACGATTATCCGCACATCATCAACCAAAAGCATTTTTCACGCCTGATTTCCCTCTTTGATATGGGGAATCTTGCCTATGGGGGGCAAATAGATCCCAAGTCACTGCGGATTGCACCGACAATCATCACAGACCCCAAGCTCGATTCTCCGTTGATGACCGAAGAGATTTTCGGGCCCATCCTTCCTCTTGTCAGGTACGATTCCTTCGAACAAGCATTGGCGTTTGTGCAGAGCCGTGAACATCCTCTGGCTCTCTACCTTTTCAGCAACAACAAGGAACATCAGCAGCAGGTGGTGCAAACACTGCAGTATGGCGGTGGATGCATCAATGATGTGGTCATGCATCTCTCCAACTCCCATCTTCCCTTTGGGGGGGTTGGGCAGAGTGGTATCGGGTCCTATCATGCCAAGGATGGATTTCTCACCTTCAGCCATACCAAGAGCATCCTGCAGAGCTCTGCCCTTTTGGAAATCAAACTGCGATATGCGCCGTTCAGGGGAAAACTTGCCCTTATCAGGCGTCTGTTCCCATCATAGGAGGTCCCATGTTCAAGAAATGGATGGTAGGTGTACTGCTTTTGTTCTGCAGCATTTCAATGGTTGCAGCCTTTGATCTGAGTGAGGCTGATGCCTTGTATGATCGCGATGATTTCGCCCAGGCCAAAATCGCCCTGGAGGCCGAGCGATCGAAGGCTGCCAACGTCAAGGAAGAAGCTGAGGTGCTTTGGAGGCTTGCCCGGGTAATGGTAGGCCTGGGGGATGATTTGGATGAGGAAGACAAGGACGGAAAATTCCGCCTGTACGAGGAAGGCGAAGCGTACGCTTTGCTGTCATTGGAGAAGGCTCCTTCGGCAATGGCGTATCTGTGGAAGTCCTCGAACTCTGGACGCTGGGGACAGACGAAGGGACCTTTGAATGCGCTTGGCAAGGCAAAGGGAATGCTTGGGGATCTGACCGAAGTGGTCAATACCTTCAACACCCTGGATTCGACCGAAACCTGGTATGTGCTTTCCAGCCTGTATGATGAGTTGCCCGGTGGCATGATCTCCTTCGGAGACAAGGAGTGGGCGATCAGCTACATGCGCATGGCAATGGACACCCTCACCAGCAAGGAGCTCTACCCCGGCCATTACAAGAAATTGGCAGAGGAGCTCTATGCGCGCAACTGGAGCGCTTCCAAACGGACAAAGGAACTGAAAAAGATGCAGGCCGATTGGCAGAAAGCTTCCACCAATCTTGAGCGGTATCGCTACTATGAGGGGAAGGACGGCGGAAACACCAAGCCTTTCTACTCATCGGTTCCGCTGACGGGCATGAGTGATCGGCAGGAAGCAGTGATGGTACTCTCCTATATTTTGGAAAAGTACAAGGTATTCCGTCCGATCAAGGCATCCGATACGGAAGAGATTGCCGAAATCGAAGCTTTGCGGAGCAAATGGGTCTAGGATAGCAGTGAGGGAAGGCAATCGCCTTCCCTCATCCCAATGCATCAGTGCTTGAAGGGATTCTCCCCTTCATACAGCTGTTCTTCCTTCCGATTGAAGGCGATATCCTCTATTCCCAGATAGGAGAAGAGGGAAAACAACGTCTTCCCAGCATGGCCGTAGGCAAGCGCTGCATGGTGTGGGTATGCCTTTCTCAGCAGTACATACCGATAGAAACGGGCCATCCCCTCGATGCCGATGATGCCGATGCTGCCGAAGCTGTTCGTCGGAACATCCAACACCTCGCCTTCCGCAACATACGCCTTCAACTCACCTCGGGCGTTCGACTGGAGTCGATAGATGGTGACCGGTCCACTGATCAGGTCCCCTTCCAAAGTACCACGCGTAATATCCGGCTCTTTCGCATCCGGCTCAAGACCGCGCTTCATGATAAGCTGGTACCCCATGTGCGGATTGCGCAAAAGCGAGCAAGAAGTATTGCCGCAGTGGAACCCCATGAACAGATCATCATTGCGGTAGGACCGATGGGTCCTGATATGCTGTTCATACACGGGGGCGGGAACGGTGTTGTTGATGTCCAGCAAGGTAACCGGATGATCGGTCACACACAGTCCGAGATACTCACTGAGCGCCCCATAGATATCCACCTCACAGCTAACGGGTATTCCTCGTGAAGTCAGGCGGCTGTTCACATAGCAGGGAACAAACTTGAATTCGGTCTGGAAAGCCGGCCAGCACTTGTTGGCGAATGCAACATATGAGCGATCGCCCTTGTGCGCTTCAGCCCAATCGAGCAAAGTCAGCTCATATTGTGCAAGCCTGGGAAGGATCCCCTCATAGGGGCTGGAACCGATTTCCTTCGACATCTCCTCAACCAAAGCTGGGATGCGTTCATCACCTGCATGCTTGTTGTAGGCGACCAACAGGTCGAGCTCACTGTTCTCCTCAATCTCCACCCCAAGGTCGAAGAGACCTTGGATTGGTGCATTGCAGGCAAGAAAATCCTGGGGCCGAGGTCCGAAGCTGATGATCTTCAGCTGTTTCAGGGAAAGAACCGCACGTGCAAGCGGTATGAATTCCTCGATCATTGCAGCAATCTCTCGGTCAGATCCCACCGGATACTCAGGAATATGGGCTTTCAGCGAACGAAGGTGCAGGTTATAGGAGCAGTTGAGCATGCCGCAAAAGGCATCACCACGCCCGTCGTACAAATCACCGTCCCCCTCGGCAGCGGCAACATACATCACCGGCCCATCAAAGTATTTTGCCAGCAACGTTTCGGCTGTCTCCGGCCCAAAATTGCCCAGGTAGACAACCAGGGCATTCACCCCGTGCCGGGCAAGATCTTTCAGGGCATTGCGCATATCCATTTCACTCTCAACCGTGACAGGACACTCATACAGCTCGCCGTCGTAGGCCTTTTTCACTGCCTTTCGCCGTTTCTCCGACAAGGTGATGGGAAAACAATCCCTGCTCACCGCCACCAGCCCCATATGCACGTTTGCCATGTTCTGCATAGCGTTCTCCTTTGTTACTTGTTCTGCCCGTAGTAGGCTTGTGCCCCATGTTTGCGCAGATAATGCTTGTCCAGCAAGGCTTGGTCCATGGCTTCATGATCCTGCCTTCCCAAGAGGATGGTATGGTACGCCATCATCGCGACCTCTTCCAGGACTACGGCATACTCCACTGCCTTATGGGCATTCTTTCCCCAACAGAACGGACCGTGGCTCTGTACGAGGACAGCAGGCACTGCCAGCGGGTCGAGACCTTCGAACCGTTCGACGATCACCTTGCCGGTTTCCCACTCGTACTCACCCTTGATCTCTTCCTCAGTCATTGCCCGGGTGCAGGGAATCTCACCATAAAAATAGTCGGCATGGGTCGTCCCCAAGGCAGGGATCCCCCGTTTGCTCTGAGAGAAGATGGTTGCCCAACGGCTGTGGGTATGCACTATCGCATTCACCGTGGGAAAATGGTTGAACAGATATCGGTGGGTAGGGGTATCAGACGAGGGATTGCAGGTCCCTTCCACACGTTTTCCTGTTTTCAGATCAACCACCACCATGGAGGATGGGGTCAATTCAGCATAGGGAACACCACTGGGCTTGATCACCATCAACTCCCGGTTCTCATCGACTGCAGAGACATTGCCCCAGGTAAAGGTTATCAGCTTATGTTGTTCAAGCAGCAAATTTGCCGCACAGACTTCCTCTTTCAGGTTTTCCAGCATAGTCACTCCTCTTGGAATTTGTTCAAAAAACAGTGTGTTCCAAGCCAAGGCTGTTGTCAAGGCCAACCAGATTTGTTGTCAGGCAAGGTTTTCATTCTGGGAAAAAACTCGTATGATACGCGGTATGGAGACACGAAAGAGACCTTTCACTATCCCGGTGCTGGCCTGGACACTACGAGCCGTCATCATGGGATGTGTGGTCGGACCGGCAATAGCATTGCTTACCTACTTGGTCGCACTGGCCAGCAACATCAGAGCCGCAAATCCCCTTGTGCTGTGGGCAATCCCTGTCGGAGCATTGGTTACCACCTTACTCTACCAGAAAATCGGTCCCTATCTGAAAGAAGGTAGTTCCCAAGTCATCGATATGATCAACCAGGGTATCCTGGATATCGCCCATCCCACAAGCATCGGGTACAAACAGGATCATAGCGCACATCAGCAAAGGATCTCCTCCAAAATGATCCCTTTGTTGTTGGTGAACACTTTCATCACCCACCTTGTTGGGGCTTCGGGGGGCAAGGAAGGGGTTGGAGTACAGATCGGAGCCTCCATCGGCAGCATCATGGGACGGATTGAGGAACGGGTGCTGAACTCTCCGAAACCTATTCACCAAAAAGGCATCTGGCTGATCAGTGGAGCTGGTGCGGCGTTCGGGGCCTTGTTCAATGCTCCCATTGCGGGAACCCTTTTCGGCATGCAGTTTTCCAACCCCAAGGTAAACAGGACCGATGCCCTGCTTCCCTGTCTGGTCGCATCCTTCACCGCTTGCATCGTAAGTCAGGCGATGAACATGAAAACCTTGGTTCCAGTCAAAGCAACATCCTTTGCACTGGATCTGAAAACCATCGCCATGCTGTTGATCCTCTCCCTTATCATGGGGCTGGCGAGCCGGCTTTTCTGTCATCTCATCCACCTCACCAAGGCTTTCTTCACCAAGATGACGCCAAATCCGTACAAGAAAGCAGTGCTGGCAAGCACGATGTTGCTTCTTGCATCCCTCATCATCAACGGGATCAGCGGAAGTTCTGCATACAATGGGCTCTCCATCAACCTGATTCTCGAAGCCGAATACGGTACGACCAGTGCCCTCGCGCCCTTGTACAAGCTCATCCTCACCGCCCTTACCATCGGCAGCGGGTTTGTCGGAGGTGAAGTGATACCCATTCTGGTTATCGGCGCAACCACCGGTTCACTCTTTGCATCATTCATGCCCATCCCTGTCTCCGCTCTCTCCATGTTTGGGGCCATCGGGATGCTCAGTGGATCCACCAAGCTTCCCCTTGCTTGTTTTGTCCTGGGGCTTGAGCTCTATGGATTCGGCAACCCCACTGCACTTTTTCTAGTCTGTTCGGCATCGTTCATCTTCAGCGGCAGGTTGAGCATCTACGAGCGGCAGATCATCCCCGACGGGCTGGATGCCAGCTGGGATGTCTAGGATCTGGGTTGACAAAAGGTACATGGGTGCTTAATATATGAATATCCAATCATATATTGATATTAGAGGCTCCTATGGATACTACCAGAACTTATCGCATTGAAAACCTAGATTGTGCAGCCTGTGCGGCGAAACTCGAAACCACCATCTCCAAGCAACCCGGTGTTGACCAGGTTGCCCTCAATTATCTCGGAAAACAGCTGACCATTGAAGCAAGCCAATCCATGGGACCCTCCTTCTGGAAGAAACTGGAAGAGACCATTCTGCAAGAAGAACAGGATGTGCGGCTGACCGAACTGCAAGACCAGCAGATGCGTACCTACACGTTCAGCGGCATTGACTGCCCGGTGTGTGCACAAAAAGTGGAGGAAGCGCTTCGCACATCCGATGGGGTTCTTGATGCACACGTTGATTTCGCAGCCAAGCAAGTGAGAATCAAAACAGAGGGGCAAAAGGACCAAGCGTTTCATGACCAACTCATTGCAAAAGCAAAAAAAGTGGAGCCATCGCTTGTGCTGAAGGCTGACCAGCCGATGCAACCGAAGGTGATGAAATTCAAGATCCATCGGCAGGTCAGATTCTGGCGAATCGTGTTCGGTTTGCTCTTCTTTGCTGTGGGGCTCGCCACACAGTACGCTCCCCTGTATTTGGTCAGCTATCTGATTGCAGGCTATGATGTTCTGGCGAAAGCAGGTCGGAATCTGTTGCACCTCCGTCTCTTTGACGAGTATTTCCTGATGAGCATCGCTACCCTTGGGGCAGTGGCCATCACCGAGTATGGAGAGGCAGCTGCTGTCATGCTCTTCTATCTTGTGGGTGAGTTCTTCCAGGAGACCGCCGTGACCAAGAGCAGGGATTCGATCGTGGAAGCCTTGCATCTCAAAAGCGAGGAAGCCCGCGTGGTCACCGCTGAGGGCACGGCTGTGGTGCACCCCACCCAAGTGGCTCCCGGCACTACAATACGGGTGTTGGCAGGCGAGAAGATCCCCCTGGATGGAACGGTGGTGCAGGGAAGCAGCACACTGGACACCCAGAGCCTGACCGGGGAATCCCTGCCCTTTTCCTGCGAACGTGGGGATGAAGTGCTCAGCGGTTCGGTCAATCTGAGCGCAAGCTTGGATATCCTGACCACGAAGGCGTACGAAGAGAGCACTGCCACCAAGATTCTCCATCTGGTGGAAGAATCGTCAGCGAGAAAGGCCCCCACCGAACGCTTCATCACCACCTTTGCGCGGTACTATACCCCTGTTGTCGTGGTACTGGCCCTTGCATTGGCCCTTGTTCCATCCCTATTCACCGGTGACTGGGGAACCTGGACCTATCGTGCCTTGGTGTTCCTGGTGGTAAGTTGTCCTTGCGCACTGGTCATCAGTGTTCCCTTGACCTTTTTCAGCGGCATCGGTCGTGCCGCACGCGAAGGCATGCTGGTCAAGGGAGGGAACTATCTGGAAGCATTGGCAAAAGCCGACACCCTGGTCTTTGACAAGACAGGAACACTCACCCGCGGCGTTTTCTCTCTGACTGGAATCCAGAAACCTGACGACTCCCCCTTCGAAGATTCCTATCTGCTCGCACTTGCTGCCTCGGTGGAGCGCCAAAGCACGCACCCCTTGGCCAGGGCATTCGACGCAGTGTCGACCCAGTTCGAAGCCACTGAAGTCAAGGAGTTTGCCGGAAAGGGACTTACGGCTACCGTCGACGGGCTGGGCATCGCCGCAGGGAATGCTGCACTGATGCATGATCTCAAGATTCCCCTGGGCTCACAATCCAATGTGCAGACATCCATCCATCTGGCTATTGAGGGCAAAGTTGAGGCAGTTTTCCTGCTGGAGGATACGCAAAAAAGCAGCGCTCCTTCCATGATGCAAGGCCTCCGGGGTCTGGGAATCCGCACCATCATCATGCTCAGCGGCGATACGGAGGCCCAGGCCCGAAAGGTCAGTGATTCCCTCGGTCTCGATGGATGGTATGCAGGCCTGCTTCCGCACCAGAAACAACAGCAGCTCGAGATACTCGCACAAGAGCATCCGAACCTTGTTTTCATCGGGGATGGGATCAATGATGCCCCCTCGCTTGCTTCAAGCAAGGTTGGTGTTGCCTTCGGTGCCAAAGCAAGTGATGCAGCAATCGAGAGTGCCGATGTCGTCATCCTCAGGGATGATCTTTCGGTTGTCACCCGACTGCTGGACATAAGCCGGAAGAGTGCATCCATTGTACGGCAGAATATCGTGCTTGCACTATCGGTGAAGGCACTTGCCCTGGTGCTGGGTGCTCTGGGCTTCGCTTCCATGTGGATGGCTGTCATTGCCGATACGGGTCTGACTATCGTTGCGGTGCTGAACTCCTTGCGTATTCTGCTCAGTCGTCCCTCTCGTTGATTATCAAGTCCATGTGTGATATCGTTGCACAGATTGGTTGAAGGATTTACAGCATGAACGAGAAGATGACACGAAATATCGGCATTATGGCACATATCGATGCAGGCAAAACCACCACCACCGAACGGATTCTCTACTATACCGGAGAGAACCACCGGATTGGGGAGGTGGACAATGGCGAAGCTACCATGGACTTCCTGGAACAGGAACAGGACAGGGGCATCACCATTGCCAGCGCGGCAACCACCTGCTTTTGGAAGGATTACCAGATCAATATCATAGATACCCCGGGACACGTGGATTTCACCGCTGAGGTGGAGCGATCCCTTCGCGTCCTGGATGGTGCGGTCATGGTGGTTTGTGCCGTAGGAGGGGTGGAACCCCAGACAGAGACCGTTTGGCGGCAGGCCGACACCTACCGCGTTCCCCGCATTGCATTCATCAACAAGATGGATCGCCTGGGGGCAAACTATGCGGAGGCGGTCAACGAGATCAAGACCAAACTTGGTGCGAATCCGATCCCGCTTTTCATTCCAGTCGGTTCCGAGCAGAATTTCAGCGGCATCATCAATGTGTTGACCAAAACGTATCTAGTCTACAGTCAGGATGACCAGGGCAAGACCTTCACCGAAGAAGCAGTTCCCCCTTCCATGGTCGAAGAGACTGAACTGTGGTATGACAAGCTGATAGACAGTGTCTCCTCCTTCAGCGATGAGATCACTGAGCTCTACTTCTCCGGAGAACCGATCGGCATCGACCTCATCAAGAGAACCATCAAGCAAGCAACGATCGAACGGCTGGCCTTGCCGGTCTTTGTCGGCTCTTCGCTCAAGGATATCGGGGTGCAGGCTCTGCTCGACGGGATCGTCGACTACCTGCCCTCCCCTTCCGAAGTTCCCCCGATCAACGGGATTCACCTCAAGACCGAGAAACCTGTCGAAATCCCGTATGCCAAGGAAAAACCGCCGTTGGCCCTGATCTTCAAGATCCAGGTCGATCGCGAATCCGGTCCGATGACCTTCATCAGGGTGTACAACGGAACCATCCGCAAGGGTACTGCCCTGATGAACATCACCAAGAAGAAGCGCGAGCGCGTCAACCGCATTCTGCGCATGCATGCCAATCGCAGCGAAGAACTGAGTGAACTCGAAGCGGGTGACATCGGGGTGATCATCGGTTTCAAGGAAGGGCGGACAGGAGATACCATCGGCAGTGAAGGTGCACAGATTCTCCTCGAAGAGATGCACTTCCCCATCCCGGTCATCTCCGTGGCAATTGAACCGAATACCCTCAGCGATGGGGACAAGCTTCGCGCTGCCCTATCCATCCTTGCCCAGGAAGATCCCACCTTCACCTACCGCGATGACGAGGAAACCGGCCAGCTGGTGATCAGCGGGATGGGAGAGTTGCATCTGGATGTGTTGGTCACCCGTCTTACCAAGGAAATGAAGATTCAGGCAAGGGTGGGTAAACCGCAGGTTACCTACCGTGAATCGGTCAGCAAGCGCTCAACCGGTACCGAGACTTTCTCCAAGGTACTGGCAGGCAAGGAGAATGCGGCTGGTTTGGGTATCACCATCAAACCGCTTCCCAGTGGCAGCGGCAACCGCTATGTGTGCAGCGCAAAGGTGCGTGGTATGGCTGACGAGTATTATGATGCCATCAAGCGAGGCATCACGAATGCATTCAAGGGCGGCATCCAGTACGGATATGAGGTCTGCGATCTGGAAGTGGATGTCACCTCCATCGAGTACAATGAGTTGACCGCTTCCACCTTTGCTTTTGAGGCGTGTGCAGCCATGTGCTTCGACAAGGTTGCCAGAACGGCCGATCCTGTCATGATGGAACCGGTGATGAAGCTGACGGTCATCGTGCCTTCGCAGTATGTGGGTGAGGCCATCTCCTCAGTTACCAGCAGGAACGGTTTGGTGCACAGCATCGAGAGCAGGCCGGCCAGTGAGCAAATCCATGCCCAGGCCCCCTTGGCCCAGTTGTTTGGGTATTCGACGGCTCTCCGATCGGCAACACAGGGAAGAGGCACCTTCTCCATGGAGTTTGACCACTACGAACCGAAAACACGCTGATAGTACCGAAATTGGTCAAATCGGCGGACCGAAACCTTGCGTTAAGTTACAATACATGGCTAGAATGTATTATAACCAGTGAAAATAGAGGACTGTAGGAGGTAGTGAAGGTTCACGAAAGCAAACAGTCTGGAAAATTGCATTTACAACAGAGGAGTACAACATGGCGAGAACTTACAATTTGCAGGACATTTTCGCAAGGAATCTCAAGGAGCGCAGACGCAAGCTGTCTCTGACACAGGCACAACTTGCAGAGAGGATTGGCGTTTCCACTTCATTCGTTACAGAGATCGAGACATCAAGGAAGGCACCGTCATTTGCGACCATCGAGAAGATCAGTGCAGCACTCGATGTTCCCTGCTGGACATTCTTCTGCGAAGACGGGGACAAGCTTCCCAATGATGTGACCGTAATGGATCAGTTTGCCTACAAATTGAAGCAGGACATCGGCCATATCATTGATGTGAATGTCAGCATGACCCGCTAGGGAAACCAGCGCATTTTTTCTCTTTGATGCATAGGCAGACGCCTCTGATTTGGCGTCTGCCTTTTTTGTGCGTCCAAAGAATTCTTTTGACATATGGGATTATGGGGCTTACCATTGGTTCATGCGTTCTGGATCACCACCGCTTCTCAGGGTGATCGAAGGAGGAATTATGAGCGTTGTAAGCACAGACTTGAGGAATGTCGCCGTCATCGGCCACAACGAAACCGGGAAAACCACACTGGTTGAACAGATGTTGTTCTACGCAAATGTGATTTCCCGGGCAGAAACAGTAGCTAGCGGAAAAACCACCAGCGACTTTACTGAAGAGGAAATCAACCACAAGATTTCCATCCACGCATCCCTCGCTTCCCTGAACTGGGAAGGAAAGACACTCAATTTCATAGACACTCCGGGAACCGCAGGGTTCATCGGCGAGACCATTTGCGGATTCCGCTCCTGCGAGACAGCCCTCATGGTCGTAGACGGACGCGACGGGGCACAGATTGAGACAATCAAACTCTGGCGCTACCTTGATGAGAGAAACAAGCCGCGAGCTGTGTTCATCAACAAGATGGACAGGGACCGCGCTGATTATACCCGTGTTTTGGACAACCTGAAGGAGACCTTCAAGACTGCTTTTGTTCCGGTCGCCATTCCTATCGGAAATGGCAAAGACTTCACCGGTGTTGTCAATCTGATTGAGAACAAAGCCTATTTCTTGGACAAGAATGGCAAGGAGACTGTTGGCGAAATCCCTTCCGACCTGGCCGATTTTGTGGAGCAATACCGCAATGACCTTATCGAGAATGCAGCAGAAGGTGCAGACGATCTCATCGAGAAGTACTTTGAGGCAGGTACGCTGGACAGCGACGAGATTCGCAGGGGCCTCAGGGAAGGCATGAACGATAATCGCGTGGTACCGGTGTTCTGCGGAGCCGGTGAGCAGGGTTCGGGCATCACCAGCCTGCTGAATTTCATTCGCAACAACTTCCCCAAACCGATCGGAAAGCTTGACTGGGCTGTTGGAGCGGATGGTTCTGCCGTCGAATTCCCCATTACAGCCGAAGGAAGCGCTGCGGCGGTGGTGTTCAAGACCACCATCGATCAGTTCAGTGGCAAGCTGAGTTTCCTCAAGGTTCTGCGTGGCACCATCAAGGGCGATACCGAACTGTATAATCCCGAACTCAGCCGCAAGGAACGCCCGGGCAAGGTATATCGCCTGGTAGGAAAGAAGCTCATCGATACGGATGCACTGGTTGCAGGGGACATCGGCGTAATCGCCAAGAGCAATATTGCCACCACCAATGCCACACTGATCGAAGGTTCCGAGCTGAAACTGCACTTCAAGCCCCTAGCCTTCCCCCAACCCATCTATAGCCTGGCGATCAGCTCGGATGACAAGAAGAGCGAAGTCAAGATGAACGAAGCATTGCACAAGGTTACCGAAGAGGACCTTACGTTCCGCATCAAGTTCAACGAGGAGACCAAGGAAAACGTTGTAGCCGGCATGGGTGAATTGCATCTGAATATGATCCTTGACAAGATCAAGGAGAAGCAGAAGATCAATATCCATACCAAGCTGCCTCGTGTCGCCTATCGGGAAACGATCAGCAAGAAGAGCGGCATCGCCGAGTACTCACACAAGAAGCAGAGTGGCGGCCATGGCCAGTATGCCCGTGTACTCATCGAGATCGAGCCGCTTGAGCGGGGATCGTACTATTCTTTCACCAACGCCATCAAGGGTGGTTCGGTGAGCAAAGGCTATATCCCCGGCATCGAGAAAGGTCTGCATGAACAGATGGAAGAGGGCTTCCTTGCCGGCTATCCTATGATGGATATCGGCATCACCTTGATCGATGGAAAGGAGCACCCCGTCGACTCCAGTGAAATGGCCTTCAAGCTTGCCGCCAAGGGAGCAATGAGGATGGCCTTGGAAAAAGCCGGGACCGTGCTACTTGAACCAATCATGAAACTCAGTGTATATATAGAGAACAGTTATTTGGGCGACATCCTATCCGACCTTTCGGGTAAACGGGGACGGGTGCTCGGTCAAGATGATATGGGGCATTTGCAGCTGGTAAAGGCACAGGTTCCCCAGGCTGAACTGCTCAACTATGCCATTGACCTCAAGTCGATGACCAGTGGAACAGGAAGCTTTGAAATGGAGTTCGACCATTATGAACCACTGAGCGGCAAACTTGCCGATGAAGTGATCAAGGCCTACAAAGAATCCTTGAAGGAAGAACAAGAGTAGGTTTGGTGGTGGACAATCAGAACAAAATGGTGCGTTTCTGATTGCTTGAGAGTGAATTTGTAGAACTTTGGAAGGGAGCTTGCGGCGGCAGGCTCCCTTCCCTCTTTTCAGCGCTTCTCAAACCACACTTCATTGATGGGGTGGTTCTTATCCAGACCCTTCTGCTCGAACTTGGTCGTATCACGCCACGTCACTGCAGGACAGAAGCCCTGGTAGGGATTCACCAAACCCTCGGTGGCCCCAAGGACATCCACCATCTGGTAGGCATACTCCTCCCAATCGGTGACACAGTAGATGTACCCTCCCTTGGTAAGCTTGGAGGCAAGCAGGGAAGCGAAGGGGCTCTGGATGAGGCGTCGTTTCTGTTGCTTTTTCTTAGGCCAAGGATCAGGGAAAAAGATGTGGAAGCCTGCAACAGATCCATCCTTGACCATGTCGGTAAGCACTTGCACTGCATCAAAGCGCATCAACCTGACATTGTCCAGTTGCTGTGACCCCACCTTGTCCAGAAGCTTGGCAAATCCGGAAAGAAACACCTCAAGACAGAGATAGTTGAACTGGTCTCGCTCTTTTGCAATGCGTTCAGTTGCCGTCCCCATCCCAAAGCCGATTTCGATGACAACCGGTTTGTCATTGCCGAACACCTGCTTCCAATCCAGCATGCGCTTCTCATAGGGAAGGCCATAGGCAGCATAGTATTTCTTCACCGCCTCAACCTGGTAGGTCCTGAGATAGGAAGAGCGCAGCACATAGCTTTTCACTTCACGCTCCGTGCCTTCCTCCCTGCTCTCCACCCATTTGAGTTCGGGGATATCCTGATAAATGGTCTCTTGGTTCTCTTGCATCAAAACTCCTACAGCAATCGTTGCAGCTTCTCCATCAGAAAGAGAGCCTTGTCCTTGAGGGAAACCGCATCGGTTTTCATATACATCACATTCATCCGTCTCATATCAAGCCAGACGCTCTTGTTGCTCAGTGCGATGAGGTTCATTATCTTGTTCACATTCAGGTTCGCCACCTTGCCGAATTCGATGGCCACCACCTGCTTTCGATCGGTCAGATGGATGATCGAGAGCTTGCGGCATATGATCTTGATCTCGGCAATATACAATAAGTTGGCCACCTCTTCGGGAAGTGGACCGAACCGGTCAGCCAGCTCGCTGGAAAGACCTTGCAACTGCTCCTCATTGGCAATGGAGGATATCTTGCGGTACACATCAAACTTTACGGAAGGAGCCTTGATGTAGGTGTCGGGAATGAATCCCGTATAGTCGAGCTCGAGGAAAACTTCCTTTTCCTCTTCCTTCAGGCCAGCCTTCTGCAAACTCCTGATGGCTTCATCGAGGATCCGGATGTACATATCCAACCCAACCGAGGCAAGCTGGCCGCTTTGTTCCCTACCCAGCAGATTTCCTGTTCCGCGAATTTCCATGTCCTTCATCGCCACCTTGAAGCCTGAACCCAGTTCTGTGTGTTCGCTGATGATTTTCAGACGCTTCACCGCAATTTCGCTGAGCGCGCTTCCCTGGGGATAGAAGAGGTAGGCGTGCGCCTGCTGGTCGTTTCGGCCCACCCTTCCCCGAAGCTGGTAGAGCTGGCTCAATCCATACAGGTCGGCCCTGTCGATGATGATGGTGTTGACATTGGGTATGTCAATGCCGTTCTCAATGATGGTGGTGGAAACCAGGACCTGGATTCCCTCATGCACGAATCGGCGCATCGTATCTTCGAGTTTTGCGCTGTCCATCTGGCCGTGGGCACTCTCGATGATGACATCACCGAGCAGCTTGGAGAGCTGAAAAACCACTTCGTCAAGACTTTCGATCCTGTTGTGCAGGAAGAAGACCTGCCCGCCCCTGCTCACTTCCTCTCGGATTGCCTTCACGATGGTCTGTTCGTCGTACTCACCGATGTGCGTCTCGATCGGGCGTCGGGCAATGGGTGGTGTCGCCAGCAGGGACATGTCCCTGATCTTGAGCAACGACATGTACAGCGTCCGGGGAATGGGGGTTGCACTGAGGGAGAGCGAGTCGATGCTCGTTCTCAGTGTCTTGATCCTCTCCTTGTCCTTCACACCGAAACGCTGTTCCTCGTCAACGACCAACAGGCCGAGGTCACGGTAGAGAATATCCTTTTGGAGGATGCGATGGGTCCCGAAAAGCACATCAACCTTTCCCTCGGCAACAGCGAGAAGTGTCTGCTTCTGCTCCTTCTTGGGAACAATCCTGGAAAGCTGTGCGCAACGCACGGGAAAAGTCCCCAGCCGCTTGAGAAAGTTCTGGTAGTGTTGCTCAGCCAGGATGGTGGTTGGTGCAAGAAAGGCAACCTGCTTGCCGCCCATCACCGCCTTGAAGGCTGCACGGAATGCAATCTCAGTCTTGCCGTAGCCGACATCACCGCAAACAAGGCGGTCCATGACCTTCGGCATCTCCATATCTGCCTTGATGTCCTCAATGCAGGCCAGCTGGTCTGCAGTCTCATCAAACGGAAAGGAAGCCTCGAACTGCAACTGCCAATCGGTGTCCTTCGGGAAAGCAAAGCCGACGCTGTTCTGACGCTTTGCATAGAGCTCGATCAGATGCTTTGCCAGATCCTCAGCGTTCTTTCTGGCCCTAGCTTTCTTGTTCTCCCAGCCCTGGCCCCCAAGCTTATCCTTTTTCGGGGCACCGTTGTCGCTGCCGATATAGCGCTGCACGAGGTTTGCCTGTTCGATGGGGACATAGAGCATCTCATTGTCAGCAAAGGCAATTTTGATGAAGTCGCGTTCCCGGTCGAAACTGGACACCCGGTCGATCTTCACAAACTGCCCCACCCCGTAGTTCACATGCACCACGTAATCGCCTTCATTGAGGTCAACAAAAGAGTCCAAAGGCGATGATTGGGTATGCTGCAGGGTCTTGACCACCTGCCTTCGGCGACCGAAGATCTCGTGCTCGCAAATGGCGATGACTTTCAGGGAGGGGATGGAGAAACCTCCACTGAGCTCACGATTCTCCCAGGTAAGGAAGGGAAAGGCACTGAGCATCTGCATCAGGCGTTGGCGTTGCACTTGGTTCTCGGTAAAGACCGTAACCTTCCACCCCTGCTTCTCCAGGCTCTTCAGCTCCTCCTTGAGCAAGGTGAAGTTCCCGAAGTACGAACGGGGTCCCTCGATGTCGAACGTGTAGGCATCCTTTCTCTGGCCTGCGATATCCAAAAAGACTATCGAATGTGCAGCCTCTTTCTGGAAGGAGGGGAAGTCAAAGAGCAACTCATCCGGCTTCGGTGCCTCCCGGTCGGTGAGAAACGCTTGGCGGTAGAGCGCTTTCGCTTCAAGCTGAAGGCTGTGGTAACTGGTCGCCAGGCGTTGGTCACCGACAAAGCAGAAGTAGTCACGCTCCGTGAAATAGGAACGGATTGAGGCGGTGGCCAGCCCCGCTTCGGTATCAAACAACGAGATAGCGAATTTGGGCAGGGTTGCGATGGTCTCCTGGGTGATGGGGTTGTAGGTGCTGATCTTCCCCACCGTATCCCAGTCTGCATAGACCCGGTAGGGGTGCTCGCTTTCGAAAGGAAACACGTCCAGCACCTCACCGCGAAGGCTGAACTCCCCCATCGTTGAGGTGGTAACCGTATGCACATACCCTGCGTTGGTCAGAAGCTGGGCTATCTTGGTACTGTCGAATGCTGAACCTTTGCGGATCTGCAGGCTGGATTGCTGCAAAACCTCGGGAAGAATCACCGGTGCAACAAAGGGTCTGAGATGGGTGACAATGAGTCCGTTTTTCATTTCCTGGATGGCGCTGAGCCTGGAAAGCTGCTCATACTCCACATTGTCAGCCTGGAAAGGCGTATAGAGTTTCCGTCCATTGCCGGGAAGGTAGAGCGTACGCATCTCCTGCCCACCCAAGGGGGTTTGCATCACGGCAGAGGCAGTACTATCGATACCATTGTCCTTCAGCAACTGAAGGGCGCTGTCCTCAGTCGGGCAGATGACCCAGACACGCCCTTTCACTTTTCGGGCAACCAGGCGCAGGAACTGGGACAGCGGATAGCCCTCGAGTCCCTGTACTGCCAGCAAGCGCTCTTCGGCATGGAATGCCTTGTATGCTGGTGAGGTTTTGATATACGATTGAACAAGTTCTGATAATGGGGTTTGCATAAGCGCCATTACCCTACCATGAGCAAGAAGGTTATGCAAGAGAATGGAATTATCACTTGACGGAAAGGCATTGGATGAATTGAGCGAAGTGGTTCGGTCCTGCGGCCGTATGGCCAAGGAAAAGCAGGCTACCATCCACCGCTCCTACAAGAGCGACGGTACGGTACTCACCGAGACGGATCTGGCCATCTCCAGCAAAATACTTGCAGTGGTTTCACACCTCTTTCCCGAGGCAAACATCATCAGTGAGGAGACCTTGACAGAGTACAAGGAGGATGCACCGTGCACCTTCGTACTCGATCCCATCGATGGTACTGATGTCTACTCGCAGGGGCTCCCCTCCTGGGCGGTGGCCTTGGGTATCCTGGACCGCGACAGAAAGCCGGTGGGGGCCATGATCAGCTGCCCACGCTGGGGACTTGGGGAGGATGAGCTCTATGTCCGGCTTGACCCGGGCAAGGAGCTGTTGATCAATGACAGGCCGTTCATCATGCAGGGTGCGAAGGATTTCCCCCATCAGATTACGATGGGTTCAAGCGGACAGCGCCTGATGGACTTCTCCCACTTCGAGGGGAAGATCAGGATCTTCGGCTCTTCCATCCTCCACATGCTCAGTCCGGTGCTCTATGAGCACATCCAGGGATGCGTGAACCAAAGCTGCTATGTGTGGGACATTGCATCCGCCCATGCAGTGCTGCTGCATTGCGGGATGAACATTGAGTATGTGAATGGCAAAAAATTCATATACGATGATGCATTCATGCTTGAGCGCAAGCCCTTCTCGCCCTCTTTCTATGCAGGGACGAGTGAGTGCATCAAGGCGCTGGGAAAGGTCTTGCCTCCCAAATGATCATTTGGGAAGCTTTTGCTGCTCGCTCCAGTTCCGCGCAAGATACATGAAGGGGGTGTCCAGCATTGCGACCACCCATTTCAAGAGATAGGTGCTGATCATGATCTGAAGCAGTACCGAGCTTGGGTATACGCCATAGAAGGCGATGAGCGTAAAGACCAACGTATCGATGAACTGGCTGACAAAGGTGCTGAGATTGTTGCGAAGCCACAGGGTATTCCTCCCCGGCTTCTTGCGTTTCCAGAAGTCAAAGGCCCAGATGTCATGCAGATTGCTGATCACATAGGCGATGAGCGATCCGAGGGCTATGCGCGGCATCAGGCCGAAGACCAGGCTCAGCGAAGGGTGGGCGATGTCCGAGACAGCCGGCTCAAAAAGCAGGGCAACCTGCATGATGATGGTCATGGAAAGAAGACTGAAAAATCCGATGGCTACAGCCTTGGCCGACTCACGCTTGCCGTACAGCTCGCTGAGGATGTCGGTGGCCAGAAACCCGGTGGCATACACGATGTTGCCCAGGGTTGCCTCCAGGCCGAAGAGCATGACATTCTTGGTTACCTGGATATTTGCCAGGATGACGCTGATCGGAACCCAGATGTAGAGACCCGTCTTCCCCCAAAGGCGGAGAGCGACCATGATCAGAAGAAAATTCAGGACCAACATCACCAACCAGTACAGTTCATTCATGATTCATTCCTTATGGGCTTGGCAACATTCACGACCGAGTAGGGATGCTCTTCCAAACAAAACGTATGGATCACCTGGTCCAAAAAGTTGGTACGTACTGCTGCAATGACTGATACGGATTCTGTTGCCAGTGCTGCACGAAATGAGGGAAAAAACCCACCTCCCTGCAGTTCCAACCGCCCGATCTCATCAAAGAACACCACGTTGCATCGGCCAAGATCGCTGTGAATCTGAGCATTGGCCCAGACAAAGGCTGACTCATCCACAGAAAAACGGCCCAGGCGTACCGAACCCAGGTTGGACTCCGCACTGAAGGCCATACGCGATTCGCCGGTTGCCAAGCTGTTCAGTCTATACCAAGTTTTTCCGGGATTTGCAAGAGCAAGAAAGCCCCCGACCGTATGGTTCTGTGCATGGTGGATGGTGAGCATGCGCGTTAGCGTAGTTGTCTTTCCACTGTCACGCTCACCCACCACCAAAACGAGCTCAGCTGACACCCAGGAACCCCTGCAGGACATCAAAGGCTTTCATCGAATCCTCGCGCTTGATGACAAAGGTGAGTTCATTCATGGTGGAGACAATCTCTATCACATTGATCTGCTCCCAGGCCAGATGACGCACCGCCTCGTACACGATGCCGGGAGTCTGGAGGAAATCGCCGGTGAAGACCAAGGAGAGCGCCACCAGGTCATCCATCTGGTTGAGGACTTCCTCATCCTTGGCAAGTTCACTGACCAGCTGGCGATACTTCTCGCTGACGGCGAGCGATACCTCGTGGCTGCCGAGGGTGATGTTCAGGAAATCACCTTTCTCAGTCGAAATCTGCCCGTACAAGGAACCAAGTTTGCTGATGAAGCTGTCGCGCCGAACCAGATTCAGATCAAAGATGTTGGTCTTCATCACAATGCCATATTCGACATTTCCCTTGTCCTGTTTCAAGCTCGCCCGTTTCAGTTCCTCTGCATAGCGTCGGAGGGCCATGACGATGGCGCTGGCCTTCACTTCCTTGCCATACGCTTTCTGTACCTCGTCCTGGATGGAGGCTGCATAGTTGCTGAAACTGAGAATTCCCTTGATGAGCATCTCATGGATGAACGGGGACTTATCCACGATACGTTTAACACAGCTACTTACTGAATCAGCCATACATCCTCCGATATGTTACTATTATCACAATCGGTAATAAATTACAACAAATTTACCGTGTATTTTTCGTAGCACACACAACCCCAAGAAAGGGGAAAAGGTACATCAACTACTACATATAGCGCTATTTCTTTGAGAATTTGCAAAAAAACAACACCGGGTCACACTAATTGCTTGTGCTACCAACTCAAGGGATGTACACTAATTATCGTAGGAGGAACCTTCATGCGATGCCCACACTGCTCCTCAGATGATGACAAAGTACTGGAATCGAGACAGAACTCGAGTGCCTCGACAATCCGCCGAAGACGGGAGTGCAATGCCTGCGGATACCGGTTCACCAGTTATGAACGCATAGAGGACAAGCCTCTGATGGTCATCAAGCGTGATGGTAGGCGTGAGCCTTTTGACCTCAACAAGCTGGGGCGGGGTATCCGCTCCTGCACGGAAAAACTGAAGATCAGTGAAAACCAGATAGATTCCCTGCTGCAAAGCATTGAGGATGCCATCATGCTCAAGGTCGGGAGCAAACGTGAGATTGCCAGCAGCGACATCGGCGACGAAGCCCTGAAACAGCTGAAAGAAGTGGATCTGGTGGCGTATGTCCGCTTTGCTGCAGTGTACAAGGCCTTCAACGATTTGGGCCAGTTCATCGCCGAAATCCAGAAACTGGGAAAGGAACTGCTTTAGCGGGCGTCGAACCACTTCCCGGTCAGTGAGTGCTCAATGGTATCGTTCAAGTGCTCGGGCTTGAGTATCTCATTTGCACAATCCAGGCAAAAGTTGTCACTCATTCCAGCAATGTAGTCATAGATGAGCCGGTCCAGATTCCCATCATGCTCCTCATAGGCGTTTTTCATATCCATGAGATGATGGTAGAACCCCATGGCAAGCATGTTCTTCTCCTCCACATACCGAATTTCCTCAAACCCATAGCTGTCCATCAGCATCCTCAGGTAATCCAGAATGAGGGAGAAGAGACGGGAAAAGTAACGCTCGTACCCCTCAAGCATCGGACTTTTGTAGATATGCGTGTAGTTGAACCGGATCATCGCCTCCACATAGGGAAACAGCTCATCGCTGAAGCAGATCCCCTCCTTCTCATTGGAGTGATCGATGACATCAACAACCAGCGTATCGATGATCTGTGCATTGCGCCGGCCCAGATGGCGGGCGACCTCTTCGGGCAACTCTTCCTTGCGGACAAGGCCCAGCCGGCAGGCATCCTCGAAATCCCGGCCAAGGTAGGCGATGGTATCGCTGAAGCGAACTACAGCAGCCTCATAGGTGGCGGGGAGCAGACCTTTCCTGCTGGTGATCGAAGAGAGGTCCCTCACTGCAAAGGTCGGCTTGATCGCCTTGACCAGATGTTCCCCGTTGTGACAGACAATCCCGTCGCGAACCGCATAGGTGAGGTTCAGCCCCTGGCCTTGGTTGCTGAGAAACTCAACAACCCTCAGACTGTTCACCTCGTGCTCGAAGGGAGGGAATTGTGCTTTTTGCATCGCCTGGGAGAGAATTTTCTCGCCGGTATGCCCGAATGGGGTGTGCCCAAGATCGTGGCCCATGCCGATGGCCCACGCCAGCTCGCTGTCCAACCCCAGCCCCCTGCAGATGGAAGATGCGATGGACGCAACGTGCAGACAGTGTTCCATCCGGGTGCAGATGTGATCGTTGCTCGGAGCAAAAAAGACCTGGGTCTTGTGCTTGAGCCTGCGAAACGGCGAGGAGTGAATGATGGCGGTGGTATCGCGGTAGAACGGTCCTCGCACATCTTCGCTCTTTGGTATTCTGCGTGTGGTGAGCTCCTCGGCTGAGATCATGTTTTGCAATTCCATAGTTATTCCCCAAATAGGTAGCCTATGGTATCATGACAGAAGACTCTTTGGATAGCGGAGGTTCCATGATTGAGATTTATGCACTTCCTTTGGTGTGCCTGCTTCTGAATTTCCTCGCCTTTGCAGCCTGCCTGAGATTTCTCTTCTCCCGCCAAGGCCTGTATTGGATCGTGCCGCTCTTCCTCACCCTCTTCATTCTCTGGCCGAATGCATTGAACCTCTATACGGTGGCAAGCGACATCACCAAGGTGAGCCTGCCCTATACCTATTTCGATCTCCAGCCCCTTTTGCTCTCGCTCTTCTGGTATGCCATGATCGTCACCTTCCACTTTGCCCTGAAAAAGACCATCCGCGTCAATCATTATGAGGAGCAGGTACGCAAGAATCTCTTTGAAGCACGGTACCAGATGGCGGTGGAGGCCTCAGTGCACAAACGAAAGGAGCAAAGACGAAAGCAATACTATACCAACCAACCCGCCGCAGTACCCACCCTCGGAGCCTACAGTCCTGCATGGACTGATCTCTTCGACCAACGCTGAGTATGGGCGACCACCTCTTCTTCTGTGGCATCAAGCACAGCGGCAAATCCACCCTGGGACATCTCTTTGCCCAAGAGCGTGGACTGGCGTGGGCGGATCTTGATGAATTGGTGCTCCAGCAAGTACCCTACCCCTCCATTCGTTCCTTCTACCATGAACGAGGCAAGGATGCATTCATGCAGGAGGAGGTGAAAGCCCTCACCACCTATCTCAGAAACAGTACAGGCAGGACGGTTGTCAGTTTGGGCGGAGGAGCCGCGGACAACCAACCACTCATTGATCTTGCCAAGGCCAATGGAAAACTCCTCTACTTGGTCGTCCCCGAAGAAGTTCTCTACCAGCGCATCATACGTGGTGGCATTCCGCCCTTCCTGGACGGGGACAATCCCCGCACCTCCTTCAGCACCCTCTATGCCAAACGACATGAGCGCTATGGAAACATCTGTGATTTCATGATAGAATTGCCCAATTATCCGGATCTCCACGATACGGCAAGATTCCTTGTCGAAACGCTACGGAACGAGGTATGAAATGGGACACAACAGTTTTGGCACCGCATTCACCATCACTACGTTTGGTGAGTCGCACGGAGAGGCCCTCGGGGTAATCGTCGACGGCGTGGAGCCTGGTTTCCTGGTCGACCAAGAAGCTTTGCAACGTGAAATGGACAGACGACGCCCCGGTTCGAACCCAACGGGCACCGAGCGCAATGAGATAGACAAGCTCTCCATCCTCTCCGGCCTGTACGAGGGGTACACCACCGGTACCCCCATCGCCATGATCCTGTACAGCACCAACCAAAGAAGTACCGATTATTCGCACCTGAAGGATGTCTTCAGGCCCGGGCATGCCGACTGGACCTTTGAACAAAAGTATGGAAGAAGGGATATCCGAGGCGGAGGCCGTTCCTCAGGCAGGGAAACCAGCGCCCGGGTAGCAGCCGGCGCCCTGGCAAAGCAACTCTTGGCAAAACGAGGCATCCGAATACAGGCAGGGACGGTGCAAGTGGGTTCGATCAAGGCGCAAAAGCGTGATTGGGCCGATTGTGATCCGCTTCTGAGTTGTCCAGACCGTGAATCCGCCCAGGCCATGGTCTCTCTCATCGAGGAGGTTCGCCAGCAGAAGGACAGCATCGGAGGAGTGATCGAATGCCGTGTACAAGGACTGCCGGTCGGGCTTGGGGAACCGGTCTTCGGCAAGCTCGATGCCCTGCTCTCCCATGCGGTGATGAGCATCGGGGCAGTCAAGGGAATCCAGTTCGGTGACGGGTTCGCCTGTGCATCCATGCGCGGCAGCGAATGCAATGACCAGCGAACCAGTGAAGGCTTTCTCTCCAACCACGCCGGGGGTATCCTCGGAGGTATCTCCAGTGGACAGGAGCTGGTACTGCAGGCGGCGATCAAGCCGACCTCTTCCATAGGCAAGCCCCAGCTGACGGTGAACAAGGCAAATGAAACGGTAACGTTGGAAGTGCAAGGACGGCATGATCCCTGTATCTGCGGCCGTGCAGTGGTGGTCGTGGAGGCCATGGTTGCCATCACGCTGCTCGATCTCCTCTACACTGCGTTTGGAAAAGCATGATGCAAGACACCCCCCTGATCGTACAAAGTGACAAGACGCTTTTGCTGGACGTACACCACCAGCGAACCGAGGAGTGCCGGGCGGATCTGGTCCGTTTCTGCGAACTCATCAAGAGCCCCGAGCATATGCATACCTATACACTCAGCGCCATTTCGCTGTGGAATGCTGCGGCAAGCGGCATCAAGCTGGAAACCATTCTCGACCGCCTTACCTACTGGAGCAAATTCCCGGTAGCCGAGAGCGTCCTGTTTTATGTCAGGGACATGGCTTCCCGGTGGGGAAAGGTCAGGCTTACCGAAAGTGATGATCCGCGGTACTACCGACTTGAGGTGGACAGCGAGCGCATCAAGAGTGAACTGATGCAGCGCAAAGCCCTCTCCAAGGTGCTTGTGCTCAAGGACAGCAGGACGTTTCTGCTCGAAACCTATGCCAGGGGAGAAGTGAAACTGCAACTGATCAAGATCGGCTACCCGGTCGATGACCGGATCCGCCTCAATGCAGGCCCTCCTTTGCCGCTTTCCTTGCGGGAGCAAACCAGAAAAGGCAAGGATTTTGTCGTCAGGCCGTACCAGAAGATGGCTGCAGACGCACTTTTGGGAGACTTGGGACCGGGTTGCGGCTTCGGCACCATCGTCTTGCCCTGTGGATCGGGAAAAACCGTGGTGGGCATGGAAATCATGCAAAGACTGGCTACCAAGACACTGGTGGTGACCACCAATGTGGCTGCGGTGCACCAGTGGATGCAGGAAATCCTGGACAAGACCGATCTGACCGAGGAACAAGTCGGCGAGTACACCGGGGAGCGCAAGGATCCGCGCGACGTCACCGTGTGCACCTACCAGGTCCTTACCTATCGTCCGGACAAGGAGGGGCCGTTCCCCCATCTTGACCTTCTGACCAAGGGCAACTGGGGTCTCATCATCTATGATGAGGTGCACATGCTTCCTGCCCCGGTCTTCAAGATCACCGCAGAGCTCCAGGCAGTCTACCGTGTCGGCCTGACTGCCACGCTGGTCCGTGAGGACGGCAGGGAGGACGAGGTGTTCAGCCTTGTCGGACCCAAGCGATTCGACGTCCCCTGGAACGAATTGCAGCAGCAAGGCTTCATCGCCGAGGCATACTGCCACGAAATCCGCATTGACCTGCCAAAGGAGCTGGAAATCCCGTATGCACTCGGAACCAAACGGGAGAAGTACCGGATGGCCAGCGAGAATCCTCTCAAACTGGAGGTGGTGAAAGAGCTGGTCAATCGGCATCCTGATGACTTCATCCTGATCATCGGCCAGTACCTTGACCAGCTGAAGCATATCGCGGATGCCTTCAAGCTCCCCATCATCACCGGCAGCACACCCAACGCAAAACGGGAGGAGCTCTACAGCGCCTTCAGGGAAGGGACGACCAGGATTCTGGTCGTGAGCAAGGTAGCCAACTTTGCCATCGATCTTCCTGACGCCTCGGTGGCAATCCAGGTCTCCGGTACCTTCGGTTCTCGCAGTGAGGAAGCACAGAGACTGGGACGGGTCCTCAGGCCGAAGAACCGTTCGAGTTTCTTTTACTCGGTAGTCACCCGGTATTCCAACGAGGAAGAGTTCGCCGCAAACAGACAGAAGTTCCTTGCAGAACAGGGATACTCCTATGAGATTGAGGTATGGGACAATTGAATGAGCAAGCGCAAGAATCGTTCAAGGCACTGGTAAGCCGGTACAGCGAAGACAACTATTTCTTTCTTGTCCGCAACTATCTGGGCTTGGTGAGCACCCCGTTCCACAAGCCTCAGCTGACGGGTCGTCTCTGTTCGTTCTTCTGCCAGAAACACATCCAGGAGAGCATGCTCGCCATGCTCGATGAGATGGACCAGGTGATACTCAGCCTTCTGCAGGTGACAGGACCTGTGCGTTCTGAGGAGATCACCATGCTTCTGAAGCAGCGTTGGAGCTATGGGACACTGCTCAGGCGTGTCTCCAACCTGCAGCAAAGAATGATATTGCTCAATGACAGCGGCTATCTGGTGTGTAATCCTTTGCTTGAGCAACAGTTGCAGGAATGCACCTCGCTGCTGCCGCTTTTTGGTGAGCAGGCGCTTGCATGCAGGAACACTCCGTACTGCAGCACGGAATTTCTCCGCGCATTTCTCAGTCTTGTCCGAAAGGAGGGAAAGCTGGTGTACCGTGAGGAATACCTGCGTACCTTCCCCACCTTTGGTGCTGAGCCGCTGGAACAACTGTTCAATGCTTTGGGAAAGGCCTTGCTGTCACTGAGTGTTCTTGAAGGGGAGAAACACATCTCGATCAATGATGAGAAAGCCTCTGCACTGCTTGCCCTCAACGACAGGAAGTTGCTTTGCCTGCTTCTTTGTCATCAGATGGGCACCGAGAACATGCCGTTTGCTTCAGACCTGCTCGAGATGCTGGGCAAGATCGGAAGTCTGGATACAAACTCCCTGAAATTGCTCATCGGCGCCCTTTCGGTGAAACACCACCTGCAGGCCGCTCCCAATCTTCTTTCAGAACTCTCCACCTGGGGTGTCATCACCCTCGATGAAGGGTGGCATGTCTCAGCCCTCGATGCAGGACATGAGCACAGCGGCCTGCTGGTGGACAGCGACCAAACCATCAGTTATGAAGGGACATGCCCTTCTGATGACATCCTCTACAGAATTGCGGAAATTGAGGTTCTTGACCATCAGAAACGCTATCGCGTGACCAAGGAGAGTTTTGTCCTTGCCCTCGATTCAGGCCTCTCATTCGATGAGATAGCACACTATCTGCACACAAGGAGCAGGGCGTCCTCAGAGCAACCTTTGCTCAAACAGCTTACGCTGCTCCATGAGCGTTATCGCCGCGTCGCCATCCATGATGCCCTGGTGCTGAGCTGTGATGAGCGAACCGCCAATCTTCTGACCAATCTGCCTTCCCTCAAGGAGCATGTGCTCTCATCCCTCAGCCCCACCATCTTTCTCATGCGTCGGGACTCCGAGGAGGTGTGGAGACAAATCCTGGTCGACTCAGGCCAACTGCTGGGGGCGACAAAACGTCATGAGCAGATTGAGGTCAAACAAGCAACAGCAAATCCGCTTTTTTCCTTCCTGCTGGAAAACGCCCGAATATGCCGGGAACCCAAGGTTCCCAACCTCATCGGGCCAAAACCGGCGGCTCAGCTCGACAATCTCCTGCTTGAAGCCATCCGCACGGCAAAGCTGACCGACGAGCAACGCTCCGACCTCGAGCATCGCTTCCATGCCAAGATGATCCTGGCAAAGGAACAGATAGTGGCTCAGGTACTGAATACGGTACTGGAGGCAGGTGGTTTTGATTACCAGGGAAAGGTCAGCCTATGCAGGCAAGCCGCAGGAAAGACAAATATTGCCCTTGAGTTGCAGCTCACCGACCAGGAACTGGTGGTACATGCCTTGGAGGTTGCCTACACGCCGCAGAAAGAAGCGTTGCTGAAGGCTGCAGTCATGCCGACCATGGAAGTGAAAATCATCCCTGTCAGCAAGATATTCCTTGTTCGCTTGGTGAGGATTCACCTCGCCTGATCAGAGGTCTGCCTGAATCCAGTGGGGATAGTGGTATCCGGTGAACGCCTCGAACTGGAGTTTTCCCTGTTCCATCAACATCTGCGATCCATTGACGATCTGGCATCCGGCATCCTTTGCCTTCTTCAGGAAGAGGGTTTCCTTGGGCTCATACACCAGCTCATAGGCGATTTCGGATCCTTTGAAAGCGAAGGAAGGACAGGGATCCATCGAGCTCAGCTCTCCCATGCCCACACTGGTGGTCTGCACCACCAGGTCGACCGTCCCCTGGTACAGGGATCCATGCTCCAAAGTGTCGTAGTTGCTCATCGTCTCAGCTGCCAGCGAGCGTGCATGTTCTTGGCTGCGGTTGAGGATGGTTACCTTCACCCCATGGTTGTGCAAAGCCCAAACCACCGCCCTACTCGCCCCACCTGCTCCGATGACCAGTGCGTGGCGTATCGAACCGGAAGCAATCTGTTCGGAAATCGGGGCAAGGAAACCGTAGTAGTCGGTGTTCATACCCTTCCACATATTCTGGATGCGCACCACGGTATTGCACGACCCGATCTGCTTCACCTCACGGGTGATTCGTCCCAGGTATGGCTGTACACTGCGCTTGTGCGGAACGGTGACGGAAAAGCCATGAATCTGCAGCATCTCGGCCAACTTGAAAAAGGCACGCACCGAATCCACAAGGAACGGGACATAGACAGCATTGTAGCGAATCGCATCAAAGCCCGGATTATGGATCTTCGGGCTTGCCGTATGATAGACAGGATTGCCGATGATACCAAAGATGTGGGTCTTGTCATCCAGCTTGTCTGCACGGTAGAGCGTACTCATTGCCTGGGCTCCCAAGTGGCCGGGAGCTGCTTGGCTGTCCGAGCAGAAGCTCAGCAAGCTGCCGCATTTCTTGTAGAGAATGCGGGTGCAGATACCGAACTCACCCATTCCGATGACAATCTTTTCCTTGACCTCGGAGAGCTCCTGCTGCACTCGGAAAAGCGTAATGATGTCCATGAGGTTGTTGGGAGTGACGGCAACCTTGGGAATGTCGCCCTTTGCAGCAAGCTTGCTGATCTTGCCGAAGATATCTGGAGGAACACACTCAAAGTTGTGGTAGGAGCGGATGATCTTCACCCCTCGCTGGCGCAACGAGGCTTCCATATCCACCTTCTGTTCAAAAAGAGGATCCTTGAACTTCAGATCGCCTTTCTTCACATCATCCTCGATGTCAACATAGGCGAAGTCGCCCTTGCTCGCTTCATACAGCAACTGGAGACGCTGTTTCTCTGCAAGGGTGCACTTGCCGCCATCAGATGCGCGGCGAAGGGTAAGGATGACCGGAAGATCCACGGTCGAGGGGAAGGATGAGGCGATTTTCTGTTCATCAGGATGCAGATGGTCAAGCCGAAGCTCAGCAAGAGAGATCCATGTTCGGTTGCGTTCCACCAAAGCCCGGTTCTCCTCCAAGGTGGAGCCGGTAAGAGTAAGGCAAAGCACTATAGACCTCCTGGATTCGGGTGGATTGTCACCGAACACACGCTTGTGTTAAGGTAATCATAACGTCAATCATCGGGCTTTTCAACACCCGTGTAGAGAGAAGGGGAACGAGTGTGGCTACCTTGCAGGTACAGCGAGTGCATTTGGCTTTTGCAGACAGGGATATCCTGGAGGATGTCTCCTTTACCCTGACCGAAAAAAGCCGCAGCGCCCTAGCCGGTGGGAACGGAAGCGGCAAATCCACCTTGCTGAAGGTCATCAGCCACGTAATGGCGGCTGACCAATTTGACTATTCGGCCACAAAGGGTCTGAGAATCTCCTATCTTCCCCAGAGTGACATCGTCTTCGAACAGGAAAGCGTATACGGTGAAGTGGAAAAGGCGTATGACCGCCTGGATTCCTTGCTTGCAGAACAACGCCAATTGGAAAACCGTCTTTCCGCAACCGGAGAAGGACAGAAAACAGAAACGATGGTGCTTCGTTTGAGCGAAATACACGAGACGTTGCTGGAAGAAGGCTACTACTCGCGTAAGGAGATCATCGAACAGGTGCTCTTCGGGCTGGGATTCTCAAAAGCTGACCTGAACAGGCCGACCAGTGAGTTCAGCGGTGGTTGGCAGATGCGCATAGCATTGGCCAAGATCCTGGTGGAAAACCCTTCGATCATGCTGTTGGACGAACCCACCAACTATCTGGACATTGAGGCCCGCTACTGGTTGAAGAACTACCTGAAGGTCTACGAAGGCGGCCTGATGATCGTCAGCCATGATCAGGGCTTCCTTGATGAGACGGTAAACGAGGTGTATGAGCTCTTCCAGGGCAAACTCAAGCGATACAGCGGCAACTACACCCAATACCAGAGACAGAGGGAGATGGAAATCGCCCAGTTGGAGGCTGAGTTCAAGCTCCAGCAGGAACAACTGGAGAAGAACGAACAGTTCATCGAGCGCTTCCGGTACAAGGCGACAAAAAGCCGGCAGGTACAGAGCCGCATCAAGATGATGGAAAAGATTGAGTTGGTGGAAGTCCCTTCGCATCTCAAGCAACTCTCCTTCAGCTTTCCCCCTGCCCCGCACAGCCCCAATGACGTGGTGATCATCGAGCATCTGGACAAGCACTACGGCAGCCAGGTGATTTTTGATGACTTTTCCCTCATGGTGAACAAGGGCGACCGCCTTGCTGTCACCGGCAAGAATGGGGCGGGAAAATCGACGCTGCTGCGCATGCTCAGCGGCGAGGACAGCCAGTATGGGGGGGTGGTACGCCTCGGCCCCAATGTCACGGTCGGCTACTTCGCCCAGGATACGGAGAAAACCCTCGATCCTTCGAATTCCGTGCTCGAGGAAGTCTCATCGGTGGCCGACACCGCAGACCTTCCCAAGCTCCGGGGCTACCTAGGCTCCTTCCTCTTCAGTGGAGATGATGTCTTCAAGCCTGTACAGGTTCTCAGCGGAGGTGAACGAAGCCGGCTTGCACTGCTGAAAATCCTCCTGCATCCGGTAAATCTGCTCATCCTCGACGAGCCGACCAATCACCTCGACATCAACGCCAAGGAGATGCTGCTCAAGGCACTGAAGGCCTATGACGGCACCATGGTCTTCGTCAGCCACGACTCCTACTTCATCGAGCATCTTGCTACCAAGATACTCTATCTCACCGAAGACAATCAGCCTGAGCTGTTCAGCGGTGACTACACCTACTTCTCCTACAAGCTTGAGCAGAAGGAGAAGGTGGAAAAGCGTGAGAGAGGGGGTGCAAAAGCCTCAGAGGAGACAAGAAAAGTCGAAAGCTCACGTTCCTACAAGGAAACGAACCGGATGAAAAACAGGTTGGCAAACCTGAAAAAACAGAGTGATGAAATGCTAGCCGGCCACCAAAGGCTCGAAATGCTGATCAACCAAGTTGAGAAAGAGATGGGAAAGGCTGAGAATTACAGTGATGCTGTCAAAATCAAGGCTTTGGTAGATAAGAAGCAGAAGCTCGAAGACGAAATGGCTGAAGAAGAAGAAGCCTGGTTTGTCCTGACAGCAGAATTGGAAACATTGGAGGCGGAACTTGCCTGAACTTGCAAACCTCTTACCGAAAATCACACTGGCCAGCCAATCGGTTGCCAGGAAAGCGCTCCTGCTCTCACTGGGTATCGAGGTTACCACCTACGCAACCCACTGTGATGAGTCACACCAGGAGTCGGATCCTGCAAGGGCAGTTGCTCTCTTGAGCGAGCGAAAACTTGATGCATTTCTCGCTGTACATCCGGATACTTCTGATCCGGTGCTCTGTTGCGACACCCTCATTGCCTTCGGAGGAGAACTCATCGGAAAACCTTCTGACTGCAATGAAGCAAGAAATCAGCTCGCCTCCTTCAGCGGCAAGGCACAAGAGGTCCATTCCGGATGGGCTCTCTGGTACCATGGAAGAAAGTATGGAGGTTCGGACAAGGCTCTTGTCTGGTTCAAATCCCTTGATGCTCATCTGATCGAAAAGTACCTGGAGACAGGAGAATGGAAAGGGGCTGCAGGCTCCTATCGCATCCAAGGCGAAGGAAGAACGCTCATCGATCACATAGAGGGCGATGAAGCAACCGTAATAGGCTTGCCATTACTGCAAATTTCTGAAATACTGACTTCACCTTTGTCCGAATAGTGGCAAAGGAATCTCCACCCTATGGGTGAGTAACAGTTGAAGGGTGACGCACAGCAAACACTGTCCCGTTGGGATGGTTGTGTCGTCAGACAGGAGGATTATGTCCGTAGTTACCATGAAGAGCCTGCTCGAATCAGGCGTGCATTTCGGCCACCAGACCAAGAGGTGGAACCCCAAGATGGCCCGTTTCATTTTCAGCCAGAGAAACGGAATTCACATCATTGACCTGCAGAAAACATCTGTTTGCATCGTTGAGGCGTATGACGCAGTTCGCGCTGTGGTAAAACAGGGAAAAACTGTTCTGTTCGTCGGAACCAAGAAGCAGGCCCAGCAGGCTATTGAAGCTGAAGCAAAGCGCTGTGGCATGCCCTACATCAACAATCGTTGGCTCGGCGGTATGCTGACCAATTTCAGTACCATCAAGAAGTCCATCGCAACCCTCAAGAAGATTGAGAAGATGGAGATTGACGGCACATTCGATTCCCTTACCAAGAAAGAAGTCTCCCTGCTCACCAAGCAGAAGATCAAACTCGAAAAGAACCTTGGCGGTATCAAGGACATGAAGGACCTTCCCGGTGCAATCTTCATCATTGACACCAAGAAGGAAGCCATTGCAGTCACTGAGGCCAAGCGCCTTGGCATTCCTGTCATCGCTGTCGTCGACACCAACTGCGACCCCACTGACATCACCTACCCCATTCCCGGCAACGATGATGCAATCCGTGCCATCAGCCTCTTTGTTGAGATTATTGCCAATGCAGTTGTCGATGCAGACAACGAAGCTGGCATCCAGATCATCGAGACCCTCGGCAACGAGGAAGAGGAAAGCGCTGACAGCGACAAGAAGGATGAGGAAGAGGAAGCAATCGTATTCTCCACTGACGAGGGTGCGGATTTCTCCAAGTTCGAAGAGAAGGCCGTAGAGGAGAAGGAAGAGGAGGAAGGTGAGGACACCAACCTGCTCGTCGACGAAGAGACCCTGTACAAAGACTAAGGAGCACAAGCATGGCAATTACCGCTGATGTAGTAAAGAAACTGCGCGACATTACCGGCGCAGGTATGATGGATTGCAAGAAAGCATTGACCCAGGCAAACGGCGATTTCGCCGCTGCCGAGAAGATCCTCAAGGAGATGGGTCTTGCTGCCATTGCAAAGCGCCAGGATCGCGCTACCGACAACGGTCGTGTCTTCCTCAAGGTCCAGGACAACAAGGCTGTCATGGCTGAGCTTTCTTGTGAGACTGACTTCGTTGCCAGCAACGAGCAGTTCCAGGAACTGGGCAATGCAATCTGTGCAGTTGCACTTGAGAAGGGCTACACTGAGATCAACGACGAGTTGGTCGGTATGGTGAACGACCTGATCGCAATCATCAAGGAAAACATGGCTCTGAAGACCCTGTGCGTCTATGACCTTGGTCAGAACGAGTTTGCATCCAGTTATGTGCATGGCGATGGAGCTTTGGCTGTCCTGGTCATGTTCAGAGCAGACAAGGCTGAGCTCTTTGCCCAGGATTCGGTCAAGGAATTCACCAATGACTGCGCTCTGCACGTTGCTGCATTCACTCCCTCCTACCTGAATACCGAGGCTGTGGATGAGGCTTACATCAAGGAACAGACCGACATCTTCACCGTTCAGGCTGCCAATCTCGGCAAGCCGGCAAAGGTGCTTGAGGGAATCGTCAAAGGCAAGCTGAACAAGCACCTTTCCGAGATTTGCTTCCTCCAGCAGCCGTTCGTCAAGGACGATTCGATGAGTGTTGAGAAGAAGGCTGCTGAGATCGGCAAGGCTGCCGGCGGCAAGCTGGAAATCTTCAACTACGCATTCCTTCGCGCTGGCGCGGCTTCCTGCAGTAATTGACGATAATCGATTCATACCCACCGCTCACAGCTGTGAGCGGTAGTTTTATTGGAGATGTGTATGCAACAAGTACTTGATACGTGCGAAAGCAAGATGCAGAAAAGTCTTGAGAGTCTTTCCAAGGATTTTGCCTCCCTGCGCACCGGCAGGGCATCGGCTTCACTTTTGGACAAGATCCGCGTCGATTACTATGGTGCGGAGACCCCGATCAACCAGGTCGCCACGGTAAGTGTCCCGGAAGCCCGGATGATCGTAATCCAACCTTGGGACAAGAGCGTATTGAGCGCAATCGAGAAGGCCATTCTCAAGAGTGACCTTGGGCTTCCCCCGAACAATGACGGAAAACTTATTCGGCTGAACTTCCCCCCATTGAATGAGGAGAGACGCAAGCAGCTGGTGAAGGGTGCAAAGGCCAATGCCGAACAGAGCAGGGTCGCCATGCGCAACATCCGCCGCGAAGCGATGGACGAACTGAAGAAGATGCAGAAGAACGGGGATATCAGTGAGGACGAACTGAAGGATGCCGAGACAAGGATCCAGAAGATGACCGACTCCTACATCACCCAGGTCAACTCCCTCTCCGATGAGAAGGAGAAGGAAATCATGGAGATCTAGGATGGAAGAGAAACCCGTTGTCCCTGTCCACTTGGGCATCATCATGGATGGAAACGGCCGGTGGGCGAAGAAGCGTTCGCTTCCTCGCACTGCCGGGCATCTTGAAGGCTTGAAAGCACTCAAGCGCGTGATATGTGAAGCGGCATCTCAGGGCATCGGGTTTGTCACCTTCTATACCTTCTCCACTGAGAATTGGAAACGAAGTGAGCAGGAAGTTGCTTACCTCATGAAGCTCTTCGTGACCAAGATCCATGGAGAGCTTGCATTCTACAACAAGCATGGCATCCGCATCCTTGCAAGAGGGGATCTGTCGGCTCTTCCTGAGGAAGTCCGAACTGCCATCGAAAAAACCATAGACGAGACACGAAACAACAAGACCATCACTGCCATCGTAGCGATCAATTATGGTGGTCGCGATGAGATTTGTCGTGCGGTGAACCAGTATATGCAGGAATGTCCCGGACAATCCATCACCGAGGAAGCACTGGCTGCCCATTTGGACTTGCCATCCGTGCCTCCGGTGGATATGATTGTGAGAAGCGCGAATGAAAAACGGCTGAGCAACTTTCTCTTGTGGGACAGTGCATACGCGGAACTCGCCTTCTACGAAAAACTGTGGCCCGATTGGAACGAAGAGGATATTCGCCAGGTCTGCTGTGATTATAGTGAGAGGGAGAGAAAGTTCGGGGGGGTACAATGACATCCATGACCAAACGGGTCCTTACTACAGTCGTCACATTGCCTGTTCTGTTTTGTGTTATCTTTTTTCTTCCGCACAATTCGTATCTTGCGCTCTCCCTGTTGGCGGTAGCAACTGCCATCTACGGCGCAAAAGAGATGCAGGATTTGTACCAGAAAGCAGAAGGGTCAAAACCTCACCTCCCCTGCTATTTTGTAGGTATCCTTCCCTTCGCACAGTGGCTCCAGATCGCATACTATCCCCAACTCCCTCTGGTGGACTTGGCTTTCGTCCTGCTTGCATTGGGTTTCTTCTCCACTGAGCTTTTCATGGGTGAGAAGGATGCTTTTGCAAAATCACTCTCCCGTATCGGCGGTGAAAGCCTTATCCTGCTCTACCCCGGTCTGTTGATCACCTTCATCCAGCGCCTTACCGCCGTTGCCTATCCCACACAAGCACTCTTGCTGTTTTTCCTTCTGGTCTTCGGCAATGATGTGTTTGCATTTTTGTTCGGCATGTCACTTGGAAGGAAGAACAAGGGAATCCTGAAGGTCAGTCCCAACAAGAGCCTTGCCGGTTTCCTTGGCGGAACGCTGAGCACCATTGCCCTTTCACTGCTTTTCTGCTTGTTCGTTCCTGGAATCAAGGAAAGCATAGCTCCTTGGCAGGCAGCTTTGCTTGGTCTTGTCACCTCAACATCAGCAAACATCGGGGATCTCATCGAGAGCGCCTTCAAGCGATCGGCCTCCGTCAAGGACAGCGGTACGCTCATCCCGGGCCGTGGTGGTTTGCTCGATTCCATCGATTCCCTGCTGGCCAGTGCGCCCATCTTCTGGGTACTGCTCTCCCTCTTCTAGGTCTGTATGAAACGAGTCATCATCCTGGGATGCACGGGGAGCATCGGAAGCACCGCCCTCAAGGCAATCCGGGAGAACCTTGCTTCCCTGCAGGTGGTAGGCCTTTGTGCACACTCCAATGCTGCACAGCTTGCATCCTTGGCAAAAGAGTTCGGAGCCGAGGCAATCTGTCTCACCAGCGGGGAACACTGCAATGGTGAGCCTGCAAGGATGTATCGGGGATTCTCCGGCCTGGAGCAGATGCTCAAGGACCTGGATGCCGACATCGTACTCAATGCAATCGCTGGATTCGAAGGGCTCCGCGCTTCTCTGATGAGTCTTCGCAATGGCTTTGATCTCGCCTTGGCAAACAAGGAGAGTGTGGTCTGTGCCGGCTCCTACCTGTTTGCGGTGGCACAGGAGCACAAGCGACGCATCATCCCGGTGGACAGTGAACATTCGGCGATCCTTGAGCTTCTGAAAGGAAGGGATCGTTCGTCGGTGGAAAGCTTGATCCTCACTGCCAGCGGCGGTCCTTTCCGAACGCTGGAAAGAGAACGATTCGATTCCATCACTGTTGAACAGGCACTTGCCCACCCAACCTGGAAGATGGGCAAAAAGATTTCCATAGACAGTGCCACCCTGGCCAACAAGGCCCTCGAAGTCATTGAGGCTGCACATCTCTTCGGATTTGACGGAGAGCACATCGAGGTGGTGATCCATCCCCAGTCCATCGTTCATTCCATGATCCGTACCACTGATGGGGCGGTTTATGCCCAACTGGGGAACCCGGACATGACCTTACCCATCATCAACGCACTTACCGACGGGAGCAAAAACCTGGTGAGAAGACTGGACTTCAGCCATCTGTCGCTTCATTTCGAAACACCAGATTACCAGCGTTTCCCCTTGCTGGGCCTTGCCTTCTCCATCCTGGAGAGAAAAGGATCGGCAGCCCTTGCATTCAATGCTGCAGATGAGGTTGCGGTCGGCGCCTTCCTGGAGGGACGCATCTCTTATCCACGTCTTATCGAGGTGGTGCAGAAAACCGTTGAACATGACTGGGATGCAGAAATCCAAGACTTTCAACACATCCTTGCCCTTGATGCACAAGCAAGGGACCTGGCAAGAAGGTTCATATGATCGGCTTTGCTGCCATCCTGATGAAGTACCTCATTGGCTTGGTTGGCATAACGGTGGTGGTGGTCATCCATGAGATAGGTCACCTGCTTGCAGCCAGGGCAAACGGCATCGATGTGGAAGTCTTCTCGTTCGGGCTCGGGCCTAAGCTCTGGGGAAAGCGGTTGAAGGGCACAGAGTTCCGGATCAGTTTGTTTCCCCTCGGAGGCTATTGCCGCCTGAAAGGCTCCGATGATCTCAGCCAAGCCCTGATCCATGGAAAGCGAACATTCACCCACACCGAGGAAGGTTCACTGTTCGGAGTGCATCCCCTCAAACGGGCACTGACCTATTTGTCCGGCCCTGTTGCAAACATCCTGTTCTCGCTGTTCATTTTCGCTCTGCTTGCATCCCTGCCCCACCAACTTATCTCAACCGAGGCAAGGATAGCCACCACCAACGACTATCCGCTTCTGTTTCCCAATGCTCTGAGCCCAGCCTACGAGGCAGGGCTGAGAAGCGGTGACCTGGTCACCAGATTGGGCAGTACACCCATTGAGGACTGGGAGCAACTGGAGGCACTCCTGCTTGCTTCTGACGACGGCAAGGAGAGCTTTACGGTGCTTCGCGATGGGAAGCCTCTGGTCATTGATGTACAGGGAGTGCACGTCGAGGGAGCAACCTTCCGCTTCGGGCTGTCACCCCTTCAGGATACGGTGGTCGGCAGTGTCAGACCAGCCACAGCGGAAGCAGGGGCGGGATTGCGCCCGAACGACCATATCCTTCGTGTGGATGGACAGGTGGTTGCGAACCATCTGGATCTGCATTCTCATTTGGCAGGCAAAACAGGCGAAATCTCACTGACAGTCCTTCGTGATGGACAAGAACACATCGTATCGTTCACCCCCGCACGGGATGAGACAGGCAATCCGGTTTTCGGATTCTCGCTGCAAGCCAGGATACAAGACGTACCACGTCAGTCCTTCCGCTTATCGGAAGGCTGGAAGACCACCACCCGCATCACTGCTCAGATACTCTCTGCCCTGAAGTCTCTTTTTCAGCGTGACCAAGCCAAAGAAAGTACCCCCGAATTCACCGGGATGGCTCGTTCGGCCCTCTTGATCGGGGATATCACCAGCCTGGGGTTCGAGCAGAACACGCAAAGCGGGTTGCACGCCCTCCTCTATCTGATGGGAATCGTCTCCATATCACTAGCTTTGGCCAACAGCATACCGCTGCCCGCTTTTGATGGGGGACAGATCATCATCGCACTTGCGGAATGGATGACAAAACGTCAGATCAGACCAAAGACCTACTACGTATTGCAGCTGATCGGCATAGCATGTGTTTTACTGATATTCTTGCTTTTGACGCTGACGGATATCCGCCACTTCCTGTTGATCAGGCGTTAGGATTGTTGCTTGCCACATACTTGTGGCTGAACTCCATCTCCTCAAAACGAACAATATTGCTGACAAAAGCCAAGGAGAAGACACCTGTCTCTCCGTTTCGGTTCTTCGCCATGATGATCTTCGTTTCCTGGATGTTGTTCTTCTCACGCTCAGACTCATCATCGGTTCGGTTCTTGCCTACATCACGGTGCAGGAGAATGACTACGTCTGCGTCCTGCTCGATGGAGCCTGAATCCCTGAGGTCACTGAGCTTTGGTTCCACACCATCTGCCTGTCGACCTACCTGGGAGAGGCAGACCACAGGGACATCAAGTTCACGAGCGAGTTGCTTCAGGGAACGGCTGATGATGGATATCTGCTCATGTCGGGGGATACGGGCATCGGCTTCCGCATCGATCAGGCCGATGTAGTCGATGAAGATTACCTGGATATCGTGTTCAATCTTCATTCTGCGTGCCTGTGCACGAAGCTCCATCAGCTTCATGTTCGGAGTATCCTGGATATAGAGCTCTGCATCGTAGAGACTGGATGAGGCATCGATGATTGCACTCATCTCACTGTTCTTCAGGGTAGCCTTCCTGATATGGGAGAAGTCAACACGGCTGTGACCGGTGAGCAGGCGTTCCATCAAGCTGGCTGCACTCATTTCCAGGGAGAAAAAGGCAACACGATACTTCTTCTTGACAATCATATTGAGAGTCAAGGAGAGAGCGAAGGCCGTCTTACCGATGGAAGGTCGGGCACCGACAATGATGAATTCCTGCTTTTTCAATCCGCCGGTGATGGAATCGAGGGGGGCATACCCCGTCTCAAACCCATTCTTGATACCACTGGTCGAGCGCATCTCGATATCATTGATGGTCGTGGTGATGAGATCCTTGATACTGTAGTAGTTGTCACTACCGGCAGTCTCATTGCTCAGTTTGGAGAGCGATTGCTCCCCTTCATCTATCACCTTCTGGATATCATGCGACTCATCAAAGGCATTGTCTTTCAGCTTGGAAGCAAACAAGAGCAGTTTGCGTCTCTGGCTGAGAGCCTTGAGGATTTTTGCATAATACGCGGCATTCGTCGTGGTGGGAACATCGCTGGTGAGGGTGGAGATATAGGAGAGCCCGCCACATTGATCAACCAAACCCTTGCGTTTGAGAAACGCACTGAGGGTAATCAGATCAAGTGTTTCCGAGCTCTCCTGGCGAAAGGTGACGATGGCGCCGAACAGTTGCTGGTGTGCTACCTTGTAGAAGTCATCCTTACCCAAGAAGTCAGTCACTTCAACAAGGACTTTCTCGTTGAGCAGAATCGCTCCCAGCACCGCGCGCTCCGCTTCCTCGTTCTGAGGAGGGACACGCCCCAGCATACTGTCATTCGCCATACGCTTACTCAGTCACTTCTGTAGTTGCAGCAGCCTCAGCAGCAGCGGCCTTTGCAGCTTCCGCTTCAGCCTTGGCAGCGGCTTTTGCAGCCTCTGCGGCAGCCTTGGCTTCTGCAGCCTGGCGAGCCTTCACGGTTGCTTCACTTTCGACCACAAGCTTCACCTCGGCACTCTCGTCCTCATAGAGGCGAACACGCACCGAATAGGTACCAACCATCTTGATGGCATGGGTGGCAACTTCGATCTTCTTGCGTTCAACTTCGATACCCTGCTTGGCCAAAGCTTCCTGAACCATGGAGGAAGTGACCGAACCGAAGAGCTTGCCGCTCTCACCGGCGGAAACGACCATGGTCAGGGCAACCTTGTCCAGCTTCTCCTTCATGCTTGCACTTGCAGAACGCTTCTCGATCTTGCGTTTTTCGATTGCTGCGGTGCGGGAGGCAAAAATGGACTGGTTGGTCTTGTTGAACATGACTGCCATCTTGTTGGGCAGCAGGAAATTACGGGCGTACCCGTCCTTGACATCTACCACGTCTCCCTCTTCTCCGAGATTGACGACATCCTGATTGAGAATGATTTTCATAGGGATAACTCCTTACTCATTGCTTCTATACGCTATCCATGTCTCCGTAACCCCTAACAAGGGAAGTACAAAGACAACCACCACGTTCACCCCAGGTATGAGAAACGCCAACAAGAACACCGAGGAAAACAATCTGGCGGTATTGACAACCAAGCCCTTCCGCAACGCGAAATGCGTTGTGATGGCCATACCTTGCACAGCATACAGTACGCTACTTCCCAACGCAACCTGCAGTGCCAAAGCACGGCTGAGGTAGTTCGCCTTGAGAAGAATCAGTGCCAGCACCAAGGTCCAGGACCCGAGAAATACCCAAAGTGTTGCTTCAGGAACCCTCCAGCCTGCAATCCGTTTGCTGAAACTGCTGTCGTACCGGTATTGGTAGCTCATCGCCATAAAGGAGGTGAAACCCACCAACGCCATACACAGGGGAGCCAACATGGCTCCTATCGCCAAAACCGACATCCGATAAAGACTCCTCAACTCACTGTCCGCAAGCAAAGCAGTCGGATCGGTGTCACCCGATGCCTGTCCGAGAATCATGCGAAAGGTCTCATACATTGCTGAATTGACCCACTCAAGCGCCTCGTTAGGCTTTGAAAACCCAATGACCACTACAACCGAAGCAACCACGCCAAACAGGCAGGATGCCAGGTATCGGTACAGTGTCCGCCGCTCAGCCAGTGCAATCCATACCGCACTAGCGACCAACAACACAGTCGGGATGAACAATCCGATCAGAAGCAGAATTCGGCCTTCCGGGCTGCCCAGGGCATCCCTGGAACGGATAAGCTCGGTTGCTGCCAACAGCAAGGCAACCAAGGCAACCGGAAGCAAAGCCACTTTCCGATCAGAAAACTTCGGGGCAAGAACCATCAAGGGGATGGTGAAGACCAGATTGCCGATCATCAGCCGGGAGAGCACGAAGCTCACACCCACCAAGATCAACATCTCTCTGATCGACTTGGAATCCAGACGGTTCATAGCTCCCAACACAGGTTACTTCTTCTCGAACGGGAGGTACGCGAGAACGCGTGCCTTCTTGATCTCGTTGGTAACAGCCCTCTGGTGCTTTGCACAGCAACCAGTGATGCGGGCGGGAAGAATCTTTCCACGTTCGGTGATATAGCGCCGAAGCATTTCGGGGTTCTTGTAATCAGGCGTCAGGTTCTGGGTACAAAACTTGCAAACCTTCTTGCGGAAGCTGGGCTTGCGTCCACCCATCCTTCTGTCGCCTCTTCCACTCTTTCCATCCATATCGTTCATCATGGAATCATTATCGTCATCGCGCATGCATGTATCTCCTTGCATTACTGTCAGCTGCCATACAGCAGCTTTTTAGAATGGGATCTGATCGTCGTCGAACTGCTCAGGGCCACCGATGTCCATCATGGGCACCGATTCCTTGGGAGCTGGACGAGAACCGTACGATCCTTGGCTTCTGGCCGCAGGCTGTTCGCTGCGACCTCTCTCACTCCTGCCACCTTCGGCGGAAGCGGATGAGCTTGAAAGGAGCTGCAAAGAATTGACGGCAATTTCGACCCGGCTTCGGCTCTGACCGTCCTGTTCCCAGCGACTCTGCCTCAGCTCTCCAAGTATGGAAACCTGCCTTCCCTTCTCCAGATACTGGTTGATGGATTCGGCGCTCTTCCCAAACATTGTGCAGTCAAAAAAGTTGGCCTCATCTTCCCAGCGATTGTCAGCCGTCCTCTTTCTACGGTTGACTGCGATGGAAAAACGACAGATAGCCATGCCTCCATTGGAATAACGAAGCTCGCTCTCCCTCGTAAGCCGGCCTACCAACGCGACCACATTCAAGTCATTTGCCATTCGTGTGCTCCCTTCTTTGCAGATTATTTTTCGTTGTTTACAAACAAATACTTCAGGATGTTGGCGTGCAACAGAAAAGCCTTCTCAAAGCCAAGGATGGTACTCGGATCAGCCTTCAGCTCGAAGTAGACATAGTGTCCCTTTTCCTGTTTCTTGATGTCATAGGCGAGATACTTGACGCCCATGTCTTCCTGCTTGGTAATCTCTACCCCGGCAGCAGCAAAGGTGCTGGTCACAAATTCCAGGCCAGCGGTTGTGTTCTCTTCGTTTGCATTGAAGATAACGGTGAACTCATAATTTCTCATGGTTCCTCCTTACGGACTAAATGATCCGCCCTCAAGAGCGGATAAAGAGGTGTCTCGACAGACTACCATACTTTCACGGACTAGGTCAACAAAAGCGGTGCATATCCCACAATGCCACAACAGCTTGGGACATGAAAAACCGCCGGAGCGACCGGCGGTTTTCGCTTTGGTACCAAGCTTAAAGATTACCAGAAAAAACTACTTGTTCTTGTGTCTATTCTTTCTGAGCTTTTTCTTTCTCTTATGAGTAGCAATCTTATGCTTTTTTCTTTTTCTTCCACAAGGCACTGTAGAGCTCCTTACCAGCCGGTTCTTTTTTTCAGCGATGCTGAAGCCGGGTGGTTTTGTAATTACCGTACCATTATGCGAGTATGCCAAAGGCTGGTCAAGAGGACCGAGAAACTTTATTCTTATTTCTGTCCATGAATTTACCCGCTAATCGTCTTGCTCAGTTCTCACTTTCTTTCTACTATAGAGGTAGGCAGGGGGAGCATGTATGAAGGTTCTGATCTTCGGCTTGGGAATGCATGGGGGTGGCTTTGCTGCTGCATCCTATTTCCTTGATCATGGAGATGAAGTGCGCATTACGGACTTGAAGGGTGCCTGCGATCTGGGCTCTGAGATGGAAGCACTGGCACTTCGAGGTGCTGTGTGCATTTCAGGAACCCATCGATCGGAGGATTTCCTCTGGGCCGACATTGTCGTCAAGAATCCCGCCATCCCCCCCAACCACCCGATGCTCAGCCATGCTCGCATGATCGTGAATGACTTTGCTTGGCTCTTCTCCAGTCCTTGGTGCGAACAGGTGAAGATCATTGCAATAACAGGAACCAAGGGAAAGACCACCACCAGTGCAGCAGTCGCCCATGTATTGCAAGAACTTGGGTATGAGGCGATGCAGTGCGGCAATATGGGTATCAGTGCATTCTCGGTGCTTCGCGAGTGGGAACGCAGGCATGATAGCGGAAGAGCCCTTCCCGACTACCTGGTCTGTGAATTCTCCTCCTGGCAGATCCGCGACACGGTGCAGGCAATGCATGGCCAGCTCCCTCCGATGGAAATCTGTGCTTTGACCAATTTCTATCCGGATCACCTCAATTCATATGAGTCCATTGAACGGTATCTGGAAGATAAGCTGGAGCTGTTCACCGAACAGGTACGGATGGCCGTCATCCCCGATGTCATGGCCGAGAGAATCAGAAAACAGACCAAGCTTGACCGCCGTCACATCCGGGGCATCGACCGCTCCTGCCCGAAAGAACTGGAGCAACAACCCCATCTCAAGAGTGCCTACACCATCCTCCTTGCCCTGGGACTCAAATACAAGTCCATCCTCAAGGCGCTGGAGAGCTTTCAGGGGGTTCCCCATCGCATTGAGCAGGTGGGAACACTTGGAAACATCCTGTTCGTAAACGACAGTGCAGCCACCATTCCCGAGGCTGTACACTTCTCCTATGCCAAATTCCGGACGATGGCAGTCCACCTCATCTGCGGGGGGACGGACAAGAACCTTAAAAGCGATGCAATGCTTGAGGAAGTCCTCCATGCAAGCAGTGTCTCGTTGCTTGACGGAAGCTTTACCCAGAACAAGCTGATTCCTCTCCTGAAGGAACACCATATTGCCTACCTTGGACCATTCAAGGCCATGGGAGATGCGCTTCAGGCAAGTCTGGACGCTGCCCTGGAGAAGCAGAAAGACCTTCCAGACCTACCCCAGGCAATCCTGCTCAGCCCGGGCAGCGCCTCCTTTGAGCTCTTTGCAAATGAGTTTGACCGGGGCAACCAGTTCAAGAATTTGGTTGGACTCCTTCTTGAGGCCTGACTTTCCGTTTCAGGCGATACCGGATCCGCTCAGAAATCGTGTAGACTTTCCATAAAAGAAATCGATAGACATAGTCTGTTGAGGGTGTCCGATAACAGCTCTGTCCGCCAAAAGAAAGCTTGAAAATTTCCAAACCGGCAAGATGACTACCCCTGCCCTTCGGCCCCGATATCCCGTACAGATCATAGAAAGAGCAACCACGTTCACAGGCCATCCTGATTGCATAGTCCTGCAAGGGATGTGAGCAGGTAACCCCATCCAAGCGAAGCGAAGCACCATAGAGATAGGTCGCTTCGACAGGGGAAAACACTACGATGAGGCCCCCGACAATCTTTCGGTTCTGCGTGGCCAGCAACAGCTTTGAGGAGATATCCCCCCGTACTTTGCCATCAAGGGTAAGCAATGCTTTGAGATATTTTGACGACCGGGGGCTGAACCCATCGCGTCTTGAGGTCTCAAGATAGATATCATACCACCTCCTGAAGGTGGCATCATCACCTGCCCAGAGACCTACCTCCACACTCTGGCTTGCCTTGCGCAGTGCACGCTTGGCCCGGTCACGATACCCAAGCTTCACCGCCTGATACCCCCATTTCAGGTTGATCCTAACCGTTGCCTCGGGTTGCACACTCTCAGAGAGGGTGCGCAAGCGAGGGCCAGCCAGATGAAGAACATTCTCATCATTGACTTCATCAAAGGGAAGATCGAAGCGCAATGCGAACACGAAGGGAGGCAGGAGCGGCTTGAGTTGCTTTGACAGCTGGCGGATGCATTCATTTGCCTGTGTCACCCCAAGTGCCTGCAAGTCCGGGCCGAAGGGAATGTAGGCAAGATTCCAGAGAAGAAACACTTGCTTCACCAGCACAAGCACGCTTTGCGTCCGCCCTTCCCATTCCACTTCAAAGGCATGGGGCTTCCAGAGCGAACCATGTTTGAGGGCAGCCCAAAAACTGCTCTGCATGGCAGGCCCGGTGCATACGAATTTCTTGTAATCTATCGGCCGAACTACCATCCTCTCTTCCTTTCCCAAAGATGCAAAAAGGGGCCATTCAGGCCCCCTTGCAGTTACTGTCAGACCGATGTATCAACCAACAGGGCCGTTCAGATACTTCTTGGAGGTCACATACACCCCATCCTTGCCAAGAGGCTTGCCATCGATCTTCACCACGCCGTCCTCAGCTACGATGGGCATGGAGAAGAAGTGGTCTGCCTTCACATACGGCAGGGCATCCTGGGGACCTTCATGCCCTTCAGGAAGCAGAACTGTGCCGACCTCGAACTGGGGAACAAACAGCACTTCACAAGTGGTATGTTCCTCGGCGGCAGGATCGCTGGCAGCAAGCAGCATGCCATAGCTCTTCACCCCGCGGAAATTGGCGGGCTTGAGGTTGCTGACCAGCACAATCTGCTGGGATTGCAACTCTTCTGCAGTATAGTAAGGAACGATTGAGCTGACGATGGTGCGCGGCTCCTCTTCCTTCACATCAAGGGTGAGAATGTAAAGCTTGTCTCCCTGGGGATGCTTCTCGACATTGACTATTTTGGCCACCTTCAGGATGACACGCTTCGCGAACTGCTCGGCCAGGCTCACCTGATCCATTTCTTGTTCCATGGTTTTCTGTACTTCCTTGGTATTGGTTTGCTCTTTTTGCTTGCGCTCTTCCTGTGATCCACTGAATCGGGTGCGCAATTCTTCGATCAAGACATCTTCCAGCTTGGTGAAGAGCAGCTCAGGCTCGGCAAAGCCGGTGATCCCGGTTGTGGTTCCCACCGCGTTCCACCGAACATCCTTGCAGCCCAGGAAGGAGAGCATCCGCACACTGGTGGTAGGCAGGAACGGCTCGACCATGACCGCCAGGTCCCTGATGAGGTAGACCAAGGTCTTGAGCAGGCTCATTGCCTTCCCGGGATCCTGCGTGCGCATTTTCCACGGCTCCCCATCCTGGAAAGCCTTGTTCCCGATTGAGGAGAGTGCGAGAATCTGCCTGAGGCCCTCACGCTCTTCCGAGCGCTCCATCAAAGCATCGATCTCAGCTTCCTTTGTCCTGATCTGCTCGTGCAACTGCTCGTCAATGGGAGCCGAAAGCAGCGCATTGTCGGGATAGAATCTCCTGACGAAGGTCAGGGTCCGGTTGACCAGATTCGAAAGATTGCCGATCAGCTCCCCATTCACCTTCTCCTGGAAGTCTGCCCAGGTGAAGGTGACGTCACTCTTCTCAGGACGGTTGTAGAACATGTAGAACCGCCACACGTCGGCGGGAATGCCGGTATCCTGCACATCATTTCCGAAAATGCCGATGCCAAGGCTCTTGCTGAACTTTCCCCCCTCATAATTGAGGTACTCGGTACTGCTCATATGATGCAACATCGTCCACTTTTCTCCGCTTGCAAGCTGGCAGGAGGGGAAAATGACCGTATGGAACGGGATATTGTCTTTCCCGATGAACTGGAAAAGCTCAACGTTATCCGGGTTCTGCCACCATGTTTTCCAATCCTTGGTGGCATTTGCACTGATGGAGACGTACCCGATGGGTGCGTCAAACCAGACGTAGAAAACCTTGTCCTCGTAGCCGGGTTTCGGCACGGGGATACCCCACTTGAGATCACGGGTGATACAACGCTCTTTCAGCCCGTCACGAATCCAGGATTTCGTAACCTGAACCGCATTGTTGGCCCAGAAGCCCTCCTTGCTGGCCTTCTCCATCCATGTCTCCAGAAGAGGAAGTGCCTTGGGAAGATCTATATAGAGGTGTTTGGTCTTTTTGGGAATCGGGGTTGTGCCGCATACGCCGCAACGGGGATTGATGAGCTCCACCGGATCGAGCAGGGTCTGGCAACTGTCACATTGGTCTCCCCTGGCTCCCTCACTGTGGCAATGGGGGCAAGTCCCTTCGACGAAACGATCTGCCAGGAATCGGTCGCAACTTGGGCAGTAGAGCTGCTCCAGTTCGTGCTCACTGACATACCCTGCAGCATCGACCTTCTTGAAAATGTCCTGCACAATGGAGGTCTGCTCATCGGTGCTGGTACGACCGAAGTAATCAAAGCTGATGTTGAACCAGGCATAGATGTCGCGGTGGATCGCATGATATCGGTCGCACAGCTCGCGGGGGGTTACCCCCTCCTTCAAGGCCCTGGTCTCGGTGGCGGTACCGTATTCATCGGTACCGCAGATATACAGCGTCTCATACCCCTTCGAACGGCAGAAACGGGCAAAGACATCAGCAGAAAGCACTTGGGTAAGGTTACCCAGATGCGGAATATTGTTCACATAGGGAAGTGCACTGGTAACAAGTCTCTTTTTCATAGGGGACATAATAGACCGCTGGGACGTTTATTTCAATGGCAAAGCGATGATTGTATCCAAGATTGCATCCTTGACTCTAGGCTTCAGCGTAAGTACATTGAAAAGGTGCCACGGCACACCAAGGAGATACCATGGATACCATGCAGCAACCACCGAGACCTGCGCGAAAGGTACGGAACATCAGCCCGAAGCTGGTGATCTGGATCATCGTCGCCGTAGTGCTCGTCATGTTGGTTCTCAGCAGTTTCTTCGTCGTAGACCAGACCGAACAGGCTGTTGTGCTCCGCCTCGGCAAGTACAACCGCACCGTCGGCCCGGGCTTGCAGACAAAGATTCCCCTGGGAATCGAGGCCAGCTACAATGTACCGACCCAGGTCGTCCAGACGATGACCTTCGGCTACAGGAGCAACAGCAGCACCTCACCACTTTTCGGCAATACCGACTACACCAATGAGTCTTTGATGCTTACCGGCGATCTGAACATCATTGATGTCCAGTGGATTGTCCAGTACAAGATTGAGGATCCGGTGAAATGGATGTTCAATGTGGAATCGAGGGAAACCACGCTGCGCGACATCAGCCAGAGCGTCATGAACAAGTTGGTGGGAGACCTTCCCATCCTTTCGGTCATGACCAGTGAAAGAACAAGGATTGAGGTTGAAGCACAGGACAACATGCAGAAGGTCTTTGACAACTATGGCCTTGGCGTGAAGATTGTCACGGTCAAACTGCAGAACATCGTTCCGCCGATCGGAGAGGTGCAGGATGCATTCGAGGATGTCAACAAGGCAATCCAAGACATGAACCGCCTCATCAACGAAGGCAAGCAGAACTACAACAAGATCATTCCCTCGGCCCGTGGTGAGGCGAACAAGCTCATCCAGCAGGCACAGGGCTATGCCTCCGAGCGCGTCAACCAGGCAACCGGTGATGTGGCTCGCTTCAACAGCGTCCGCGAAGTGTATGAACAAAGCAAGGATATCACCCGCACACGATTGTACATCGAGGCAATGGAATCGATCATCAATCCGAGCAGTGAGGGTTCTGTCACCCTGATAGACAAGAGCCTGGCCAACTTCCTGCCGATCCAGATGCTCGAAGGGGGTGCCAAATGAGTACTGCAACCAATAAGAAACTGATAACCACGTTGATTGTGGTCGTGGTCTTTCTCGTCATCTTTGTCCTTTTGGGCCCCTTCTACATCCTGTATGAAGGCCAGCAGTCGGTGATCACCCGGTTCGGCAAAATCGTGAATTCCGAACAGGATTCCGGCCTGAAGTTCAAGATGCCCCTGATCGATACCGTAGTCATCTATCCCAAGAAGATCCTCTCCTGGGATGGGGCTGCCCAGCGCATCCCGACCAAGGAAAACCAGTTCATCTGGGTTGACACCACCGCACGCTGGAGAATCGCCGATCCTGCCAAGTACTATGAGACAGTCAATACCGTAAACAATGGTATCTTCCGCCTCAATGACGTGCTTGACTCCTCCATCCGCACCATCATCAGTGAGAACTTTCTCAATGAGGCTGTGCGAAACACCAACCAGATCAACGACATAAAGGTTGAGGAGCAGGTGCAGAGTGTGGAGAGCAATGAGGATGCCGAGACGCTGAGAAACCTCACGGTAACCCAGGCAAGGCAGGAAACCATCACCATCGGCCGTGACGGACTGAGCAACATGATGTTTGACCAAGCCAAGCAGTTCACCTCCGGATTCGGCATCGAACTGATCGACATCGTCATCCGCCAGATCCGCTACAGCGATGACCTGACCGAGAGCGTATACCAGAGGATGATCAAGGAAAGAAACCAGATCGCCGAAGCATATCGCTCCTACGGCCGTGGTCAGCTTGCCCAGTGGCAAGGAAAGACCGAGGGTGAAGAGAAGCAGATCCTCAGTGCCGCCTACTCCGAAAGTGAGAAGATCAAGGGTGTTGCCGACGCGACTGCAGCAGAAATATATGCTGAATCGTACTCTGCCGATCCTGAATTCTTCGAGCTGTGGAGAACCTTGGAGTCGTACAGGAAGACAATTCCCGGGCTGAACAAGGTCCTCAGTACTGACATGGAGTACTTCGACATGATCTACGGGAAAACCGTGGAAGACTGACACGTTTGTGACTGATCGAGGAAGGGCGGATCGCCCTTCCTCTTTTTTTGTCTGCCTGCTACACTCTGCCCATGGACAAGGATGCTCTGGTTATCTTCGACTTTGATGGAACCCTCTACCCCATCGACCCCTATGACAGCGAACAGGCACTGTTGCTTGCCCTGGCACAGGGCAGCAACCTCTGGTTTCGCCTGCGCGCCCACCGCCTGGTACGACAGGATCAGAAGGGACAATTGGCAGGCAGGGCTTTTCATCAGCGCTATGCAGAGCTGACAAGGCATGCCGACAAGAGCTTGGTGGAACACATCGGTCGCAACCTGGCCAAGCATCTGGGCTCGAAGGAACGGGATTCCATCCTGCAACTGGCTGAGCATGCTGATCTGGGAATCCTCAGCTGCGGGACAGAAAACATCATTGAAGCGTTTCTTCAGGAAGCAGGGCTACTGGGCCATTTCTCCTTCATCCGCGCCAAGCGCCTGAGCTGGGATGCACAGGGAACCGCTCATATGCATGTGGATATTGATGGGCCGGAGGCGAAGGCAAGGGCAATCACTGCCCTTAGATCGACCTATCAGAGCATCCTTGCCGTAGGGGACGGTCCCACTGACATCCCCATGCTCAATGCAGCTGATCTGGGCCTGGTCATGAACTGGTCAACGCGCCAGGCAAGCTATCCGTTTGCCACCTACACCTCACTAAAGGAGCTCTGCAACCACTGCCTTTCTCACCTCGACAATGCCAGTGAGGCCTGTCGTACCGCCAAGCGGTAGGAGAGAATGAGCGAAAGCGGAAAAAGCAGGAACAGCAGGGAATAGGCAAGGGCATGCGGCACAGGGGAAACATACGGCAACAGGAGCAAGATGGCAATCACCACCACGCAAGCGAGTGCAACCAGCATCCCCAGCAATCCGTTCAGGTTGCTCTTCATCGCCTGCTGGGCTGTAATCCAGCCTAGATTCGGCCGGTAATAGTCAATCGCCAATTGCAACACTGCAATGAGGGAAAGCGTTGACAGGGAAAGCGGAACCATCCAGACAAGGTGAAAGAAAGAGATGCGCAGGGCAAAGACACTGATGCTCAGGAAGATCAGGTTCGGTACACCGAACAAGACCAGATGCAAGAATAGCTTCGCCTGGACGAAGACTTCAGGTGCAACGGGATAGAGCCTATCAAGGACAAACATCTTTCCCTGACGGGAAACGCTGGTGGAGCTGAGCATGCCCAGCGATGCCATCAGCAGCATGAGCAGGAAGAGAAGTTCAGGCAAGAAGGCAAAGGTTTGGATGTTCATCAATGCCACCGACAGCTCATCCAACACCCCGGTAAGGGCATACACGACAAGCAACACCAAGGGGATGAACATCTCTCCCACCACTTCAAAGATAAACGCGGATTGGGAGCGGATGATCACCAATTCGCGCTTCATCAAAGCGAGGACCGGCCCTCTGGCGCCAAGCTTTGCAACCCGATGAGCCCCCCTCTGGGAAGAGGTACTCCTTGTCAGGGCAAAGTACAGCCTGTCATAGGTTTTTGCAGTGATACAGCCGATTGCCAGGAGAACCAGTGCACCAGAGAGGAGAAACAGAAGCAGGTATGCAAACTTCGTCGTCACTTTGGCAGCAAGGGAAAAGAGCACCAAGGAAGAATCCAAGCGAGCCAAAAGTGCGCCCAGGGATGCTTGCATCGCTTGGTAATCCACGGAGAAGAGCGATTCATCAACCATGAACCGGGTCATGGTAGTGCTTGCCAGAATGATCAGGACAAAGAACAGCAGCATGGGAATCACTTGTTGGAAGAGAGAAGACCTCTTGCTCCTGGACAATGAGGCAAAGAGCATTGTAAGGAGCACTGAAAGTGCAAGGGGGAAAACCGGGTACACCAGCAGCAGTGCCAGACTCCCCACAAGATACACCAGGCTGAACCCCTCAGAGAGAAGCGCAACCACCAAGGCAGGAGAAAACAGAAAGAGGTGCAACGGGAGGTGGTAGCCATAGAGGATCAGCAAACGGCTTATCGCCAGATCACTTCCCTGCACATCAAGTGCGCGCAGCATGCCAATGTCCTTGCTCTCGTACACGAGAGAGGAGACTGAGGTGAAGCTCAACAAGAACAAGGAGAAGAACGAAACAAGACAGGCGATGAATACACCAAGATGCGGCAGATCAAGGATGAATCCAAGTGTCTGGTACGCATAGTAATTCAGCCCGAGAAAGACGAGGAAGTACCCAAAAACCGCAAGGAGCAGGATGGTCATCAGAACATGGGCGACTTTCCCCTTTTTTCCACCGCCCCGTACGAACGAGAGCCGTTCCAAGGCCGTCCTGACCGGCTTGTTTCCCACCCAGTATGCTTTCAGCAACGTAGAGACAACCGCCGCTCTCATTGCACGGACCCCTCTTCGGTCAACTCCAGAAAGAGCTGTTCCAGGGTGGCATCCTTCGCTTTTCCATTTCCCCTGAGTTCGGAAAAGGATCCGCATGCGAGCAACTTCCCTTCCTTGATGATTCCCAGGGTATCACAAAGCGATTGGGCAACCTCCAGCACATGGGTTGAGAAAAACACCGTATTGCCGGCTTTTGCAAAGTCACCAAGCAGTGTTTTCAGCAAGTAGGCTGCCTTGGGGTCAAGGCCTACCATCGGCTCATCCAATATCAGCAACTTCGGCTTGGGAAGCAGTGCTGCAATGATGGCAAGCTTCTGCTTCATCCCATGGGAATAGGAGGCAATCTCATCACGGAGATTCGGTTTGAGCAAAAGCGTTTGGGAGAGGGAGTCGATCTGCTCGTCCCGCGTCCTCTGATCAACCCCGTACAGGTCTGCAATGAAGCACAGATGCTCATATCCGCTCATCTTCTCATAGAAATACGGTTCGTCCGCCACATATCCCAGCGAACGCTTGTACGATGGGGTCTGCACCTGCATGCCTTCGAATTCGATCGACCCCTCATCGCTTTTCAGCAGGCCGACCAGCATTTTGATGGTGGTGCTTTTTCCTGCCCCATTCGGACCGAGAAAGCCGAAGATCTGTCCTTCCCCAATGGTGAGGCTCAGATCGTCAACAGCATTTCGTTTGGCATTCGCATAGCGCTTTCTTACGTGTGATATCTGTAACATTTTGAATCTCCGTCATCAGTATAGAAGGGAAAGTTTTCTTTGACAAGTTCTATTTCGAATTTTTTCGAATTAGTTTGAATGAATATTCATTCACCAATCACGGCAGTTATTCTCGCAATTCCTGTATATTATCCATTCTTTTGGAATATTTATGCAAAACTATCTTGTCTTTTTTTTGTGACTTCACTACACTGAATCCAGTAGTACCACACCGAACAGGGAGAAACATATGAACAAGGAAAAAATCATTTTGGCGTACAGCGGCGGGCTGGACACTTCAGTCATTCTCAAATGGCTTGCCAATAAAGGCTTCGATGTCATCGCCTATGTCGCAAACGTCGGACAGAACGAGGACTTTGCAGCAATCGAGAAGAAAGCCCTGGCAACAGGAGCCTCAAAAGTATATGTGGAAGATCTTCGCAAGGAGCTCGTCACCGACTACATCTTCCCTGCCCTGAAAGCCAACACCATCTACGAAGGGACCTATATGCTGGGTACCAGTTTGGCAAGACCGGTCATTGCAAAGCGCCAGATTGAGATTGCACGCGAGGAAGGAACGGTCTACGTCGCTCATGGCGCTACCGGAAAAGGAAATGACCAGGTCCGCTTTGAGTTCGGCTACTATATGCACATGCCTGAGGTAAAGATCATCAGCCCCTGGAAGGATCCTGAGTGGTTGAGCCAATTCGAGGGAAGAAGCGATATGATTGCATACGCCCAGAAATACGGCATTCCCATCAAGGCTTCCACCAAGAAACCCTACAGCGAGGATGAGAACCTGATCCACATCAGCCATGAGGCCGGCATCCTTGAGGATCCCGCAAAGCGCTGTGAGGATGATGTCTACAGCCTGACACTCAGCCCCAAGGAAGCAAAGGATGAGGAGACGTTGCTCACATTCGAGTTCAAGGACGGCATTCCTGTTTCCGTCACCAATGAACAGGACAAGACCGTGGTCACCGATCCGCTTGAGATGATTCTCTATCTGAACAAGATTGGTCATGACAGCGCCATCGGACGGGTGGATATGGTTGAGAACCGCTACATCGGCATCAAGAGCAGGGGTGTCTATGAGACTCCTGGTTGCGAAATCCTTTGGAAGGCTCACCACAACCTGGAGGGCATCACCATGGACAAGGAAGTGATGCACCTGCGCGACAGCCTCATGCCCCACTATGCAACACTCATCTACAATGGGTATTGGGGTGCTCCGGAGTTTGCCATGCTCACCGCTGCGTTCGAACAGAGCCAGAAACAGGTGACCGGAACCTCGAAAGTTGTCCTGTACAAGGGAAATGTCATCTTTGCAGGTGTCAGCAGCCCGGTCTCGCTCTACAATGAGGCTCTTGGATCGATGGACAAGGCAGGAGGCTACCAACCGGTGGACTGCAAGGGGTTCATCAACATCAATGCGATACGCCTGATGGCGAGTGCAAAACGCGACTGATGCATACGGGCCTTCCTTCGGGAAGGCCCTCTTGTACACAGGCAATGCTGACGTGGTATACTGGAAATCGGGAGACACATAATGGATGAGAAAGCATATCTGGTCATGGCGGTGGAACAAGCACGCAAGACCATGCAGGAAAATCTCGGCGGGCCATTCGGTGCGGCTCTTGTGGATGCCAACGGCAATGTCTTCGTTGGGTCGAATACGGTGCTGGGCAGTCATGACCCAACCGGTCATGCCGAGGTGAATGTCATCAGGCAAGCCTGTGAGGCGAACAAAACCCATGACCTTACCGGTTCCATTCTGTACACTACCTGTTACCCTTGTCCCATGTGCCTTGGAGCCTGCATCTGGGCAAACATCAAGACAGTCTACTACGGTTGCACACCCCAGGATGCAGAGGCGATAGGGTTTCGCGATGACTTCATCTACCGCTATATCCAGCAAGGATGTACGGACAAGGAGATACTTGAACTCAAGAGTGGAGACCGGAAAGCCTGCCTTGCTCTCTTTTCCGAATACCAAGCGATGGAAAAAGAGATTTACTGAAGTTCCTGGTAGTGTTCCGTACCCAATGCAAGAATGGCATGGATGTGCTCGTCATTGAGGCGGTAGAGGACATTGCGGCCATCCTTTCGGAAACGCACCAGCCGGCGAGCCCGAAGCAGTTTCAGCTGTTGGCTTATGGTGGATTGCTGCATGCCAAGCTCTTCGCTGATGGCATTCACTCCGTGCTCACCCCCCTCCAGCAGGAAAAGGATCTTCAGACGGGTTGGATCTCCGAACACCTTGAAGAACTCAGCGATATCAACTATCTCTTCTTCCAACGGCAACATAGGTTCACTCATGGCATCACACCTCTTGTAGTGGAAGTAAGTATACCAACACTCAACGCAAATGGAAAGGCTGGAAGAAAAGGGACAGCTGTATTTTCAAACACCGATTTTTACGATACATTTCAGCTATCCTGGCCAGTATGGGCACAGGAGGCATCACCGCCCACATTGCACATGACCCCCCTAGGAGGCACAAGGTATGGACACTAAGAAAGATGCAGCGAAACTGATTCTTGATGGAAAGGAAGTGGACCTCACGGTCATCACGGACAACATGGGTGGCAAGTCCATTGACATCACCGCCCTGCGCAAACAAACCGGATTCATCACCTATGACCCAGGATTCGTAAATACTGGATCATGTATGAGTTCCATTTGTTTTGTCGATGGTGAACGGGGTATCCTGCGCTACCGTGGCTATGACATCGAAGACTTGGTGGAGAACTGCGACTTTGTCGAGGTTGCCCATCTGCTGATCAAGGGAGAGCTCCCCAATCTTGCACAACGCCATACCTACGCGGAAATGCTCAACCGTCACTCCCTTTTGCACGTGGATATGCGAAACTTTTTCCGCGACTATCCCCAGGATGCCCACCCCATGTCCATCCTCTCGGCCATGGTTGCCTCGCTTTCGGCCTTCTACCCTGAACTTGAGGACGTCGATCCCGAAGAGAATGTCGACCTCACGGTCAGCCGATTGCTCTCCAAAATGAGAACCATCGCCGCATTCAGCTATCGGCAAATGAACGGGCTCGATTTCGTCGACCCCTCCTACAAATACTCCTACTGTGAGAACTTTCTGAACATGCTCTTCCATACCCCGGTGAACGCCTATGTTCCCGATCCCTTGCATGTCAAGGCTTTGAACATCCTGCTCATTCTCCATGCAGACCATGAGCAGAACTGCTCTACCAGTGCAGTGAGGCTTGTGGCAAGCAGTGAAGCAAACCTGTATGCATCGGTTGCGGCAGGGTGCTGTGCCCTCTGGGGAAACAAGCATGGCGGTGCCAACCAAGCAGTCATGGAGATGCTCACCCAGATTCACTCGGAAGGCTTGAGCGTCGAGAAGGTCATTGAGATGGCTAAGGACAAGGAGTCTTCCTTCCGCTTGTCCGGCTTCGGCCACCGGATCTACAAGACTTACGACCCGAGAGCGAAAATTGCAAAGCGATTGTGCCAGCAGATTCTTGGGGCTGACAGCCAGACCGATCCCCTGCTGCAGATTGCCATGGATCTTGAGCAGGCTGCTCTGAACGATCCGTACTTCATCGAGCGCAATCTCTATCCGAACGTTGACTTCTATACGGGAATCATCTTCCATGCAATGGGAATCCCTGAATCAATGTTTACGGTTCTCTTTGCCATGGGAAGGCTTCCCGGCTGGATCGCCCACTGGCTTGAGTGGAGACACGATCCGTATCAGAAGATCGGACGTCCCAGGCAGGTGTACAGTGGTCCCCACGTGCGCAAGGTGGTACCGCTTGAGGACCGATAAGGCACTCATCTTCGACTTCAATGGTACGCTGTTTTGGGATACCGAGTATCACAAGACAGCGTGGAGCACCATCAGCGAACACTATCGGGGTGTAAGCCTGAGCAGAAAGGAGAGCCACCACCTCAACGGCAGGACCAATGCGGAGACCATCGCCTACCTTCTTGGACGTACTCCAAGTGCAACTGAGGTGCGTGCGATCAGCGAGGAGAAAGAGGGTTTGTATGAGCAGATCTGCCTTGCAAACCTTCCCCTTTCGTTGGCTCCCGGCTCCGTTGGGTTGATCAAGGCAGCCAAGGAACAGGACATCCCTGTGGCTATTGCCACCAGTGCCGGTGAAGACAACATCAGGCGGTACCAGGAGTGGTTCAACCTTCTTTCGCTCTTTGATGAGTCGGCGATCATCTTCGACAATGGGAAGCGGAAAAGCAAACCAGAGCCTGACATCTATCTGGACGCATGCAAAGTCTTGGGGATGGAAGCCCGTTTTTGTACGGTCTTCGAGGACACCAGGGCAGGAATCATGGCTGCACAAGCAGCGCACATCGGCAGCATCATCGCCGTGGCAAGTCCCGGCTCTGACACCCAGACAATCAAGGGCATGGATGGTGTCCATGCCCTCATCAATGATTTCTCGTTGTACAGCCTAGAGTAGACTGGTAAGATAGGAACCAAAGCCTGCGGTATCGAGGAGTGTAGCCTTCCGGCCTTCCTGAACCATCAATCGGTGAAAATCGCTGGTAACCATCCCCTCTGAGATGGCCTTCCTCACTGCATTGCGAATCAAGGAGGCTGCTTCAGTCCAGCCAAGGTACTCAAGCATCATCTGTGCTGAGAGCACCAAGGAGAGCGGATTGACCAGTTGCTTCCCTGCAATGTCAGGTGCGGTGCCATGCGTTGCCTCGAAGATGGCAAAACCGCTGTCAAAGTTGATGTTGGCACCGGGAGCGATGCCGATCCCTCCCACCTCTGCCGCCAAGGCATCCGAGACATAATCCCCGTTGAGGTTCAGGGTGGCAATGACATCATACGCTTCGGGTTTGAGCAGGATGTTCTGCAGGAATGCATCACAGATGCAATCATTGAGATACAGCGGTTGCTCCCCCTCACGAGGAATGGATACATTGCCCTTCTCATCCTCCACAGCACCAAACTCCCGTTTTGCAAGCGCATATCCCCAGGCCCGGAATCCACCTTCTGTGAACTTCATGATATTGCCCTTGTGCACCAGGGTGACACTTCTGCGGTGGTTCTCCAGAGCGTAGGTGATGGCACTGCGGATAAGACGCTCGCTGCCCTCAACTGAGACAGGCTTGATTCCCACCGCACTGGTCTTGGGAAAGCGGATTTTCTTCACACCCATCTCTTGCTCCAGAAAGGCTATGACACGCTCCACTTCCTCGCTTCCCGCTTCCCATTCGATGCCTGCATAGATGTCTTCGGTATTCTCCCTGAAGACTACCATATCAACTTTCTCCGGATGCTTGACCGGGGAAGGAACACCCGGATAGTACTCCACCGGACGGAGGCAGACGTACAGGTCAAGAGTTTGGCGCAAAGTAACATTCAGCGAACGTATCCCCTTCCCCACCGGAGTGGTCAAGGGGCCCTTGATCGCCACCTTGTAGGCAGTGATCGCCTCCAGGGTCTCATCGGGAAGATAGGTGCCCACAAGATCCTTCGCCTTCTGTCCGGCCAACACCTCTTTCCACTGGATTGCCCGTTGTCCCTGATAGGCACTCAGGACGGCTTTGTTCACCACTTTTTGCATGACCGAGGTAATCTCGGGTCCCACCCCATCCCCTTCAATGAAGGGAATGGTCACCTGATCAGGAACCACCAGCTTTCCCTGAACCTTGCTGATCTTGCCGTCCATCAGTTTCTCTCCTTGAGTATGTTGAGCAACCCACCGCTGATCAGCATGGAACGCTGTTCGTCGGTGACATCACACAACAGCCTGATCTCCAGGCTCTTCGTCTTGTTCTTCAGCACCACTTCCTTGCTTTCGATCTGCTGTTTCACATTCTCAAGCACCAGCTCATCGTTCTGGTCAAGTTTCTGATAGTCAGCCTCATCGACAAAGGTCAGAGGGATGATACCGAAATTGCAGAGGTTGTTCTGGTGGATTCGTTCGATGGAGAGGGCGATCACCGCCTTCACTCCCAGGTACATCGGGCAGATGGCTGCATGTTCCCGGCTGGAACCCTGGCCGTAGGAAGCTCCGGCAACAATGAAGTTGTCCTTGCCCCGGTCCTGGTTTTCCGTGCAGCGCTCACTGAAGTGCTCGTCCACCGGTTCAAAGACATACTTTGAGTATACCGGGATGTTTGAGCGGTACTTCAGGCGTGCGCCTGCCGGCATGATGTGGTCGGTGGTGATCTTGTCCCCCACCTTGATCGTCACGTACCCTTCGAGAGACTCCTTGAGCGGAGTGTTCTTCGGTGGATCGCCGATGTTCGGGCCACGGAAGATTTCCCCATCAGAACCCTGTGCAGGGGGGAATACAAACATGGTGTCATCAATCAGGAACTGGGTGGGGTGCACCACCTCAGGGAAGGCAACGCCATGGTCGGAAAGGGGGTCGGTGAACCGGCCGGTGATGGCTGCAAGCGCTGCCGTCTCGGGGCTGACCAGATAGACCTGTCCAGACTTGGTTCCGCTGCGACCCTCGAAATTGCGGTTGCTGGTTCTCAGCGATACCCCTTCCGTTCCGGGGCTCTGGTGGTTGCCGATGCAAAAGCCACAGGCACTTTCCAATATGCGGGCACCACTTTGGATGAGTTTGCCCAGAGAACCGTCCTGACTGAGCATCAGAAGCACTTCCCGGCTGCCAGGGGCAATGCCAAGGCTTACCCGTTCAGAAGCCGTGTGCCCATCCAGGATATCCGCAACTTTCTTCATGTCGGCATAGCTGGAATTGGTGCAGGAACCGATCAGGACCTGGTCGACAGCCTTCCCCTCCAGTGATGCGACGGTTGCAATGTTACCTGGGGAGTGGGGACAGGCCATCTTGGGCTCAAGCGTCGAGAGGTCAATCTCAAAAAGCCCATCATAGGTGGCATCCTCATCAGCTGCCAATGCTGTCCAATCCTCTTCCCTACCCTGTGCTTTCAAAAAGAGACGGGTCTTCTCATCGGAGGGGAAGAGGCTGGTGGTCACCCCGCACTCCGCTCCCATATTGCAGATGGTGGAACGCTCCGGGACTTCCAATGAAGTCACCCCATCGCCGGTATACTCAAAGATGCAATTCACATTGCCCTTCACCCCGTAACGCTCAAGGACAGTAAGGATCACATCCTTGGCACTCACCCATTTGCGCAGTCTTCCGTGGAGGCGGATCTCAATGACCTTCGGGGCGATCAGGTGGAACGGCCCACCGGCCATGGCTACCGCCACATCCAGGCCGCCGGCCCCGATGGCAATCATGCCCAGCCCACCGCCGGTAGGGGTGTGGCTGTCGCTTCCAAGCAGGGTCTTGCCCGGCTTGCCGAAGCGTTCCAGATGGACCTGATGGCAGATGCCATTGCCGGGACGGGAGAATATCACCCCTTTTGCTGCGGCTACCGATTGCAGGTACCGGTGGTCATCGGCATTCTCAAACCCCACCTGAATCGTATTATGATCAACATAACTGACCGCCAGCTCGTTCTGCACCCGTGGAAGTCCCATAGCCTCAAACTGCAGATAGGCCATTGTTCCGGTGGCATCTTGGGTCAATGTCTGGTCAATGAGAATACCAATGGGCTTCCCTGTCTCCAGCACTCCTTCCCGCAAGTGGGAGGAGAGAATCTTCTCAGTCAATGTCATTCCCATACCTGGCTCCTTCACGCTAGATTGTCTTCAGTGTATACGATTCACAGGGAGTGTGTAAAACCTCATGCTCTTCTCATCTTTCTTCTTTCAAGCAGCAAGGCCAGCAGCATCTCCAAGCCAACCAACACAAGGGCGGCAAAACCGATCATTCTCAAGAGCAAGGAGAAGGAAAGCTTCTCGTAGATGTACCCGCCTCCAACCGCTCCCAAGATTGTTCCGATCGTCAACAGCACCTCATGGATGATCATCCGATTCGACCGGTTTACGCTCCCGCTTGCGCCATGGAACATGCTCTGGTCGTAAGCGAAGGCAAACAGGATGCCGAACAGGAAAAAGAAGAGTGCATAGGGACCGACGGTGGCAAATGAGACTGCCATCAGGCAGATCAAACCGAACAGGAGCTGAACACCGAAGATGTACCGTCGCTTGAAGTGCCAGAACTCAAGCTTTCCCAGCACAAGAAAACTGACGCAGGTGGCTACACCGCGAACCAAAAGGAGCAATCCGGTCTGGCTTTCACTGATGTGCAGTACCTCTTTTGCATAGAGGGGAAAAATGGTCAGGATGACACTCATCCCACTGTAGAGTGCGATGATTCCCGCCCATGCATAGAATCGGAGCGGAGTGCTCGCATCCACTTTCCCGTTGGTTTTGTTATCCTCATGCTCACTGGAAACCGCCCTGATTCCGGGAACCAGTGCACTGGCAAGAAAAATCAGCAGGAAAACCACGCCAAACAAACCAAGAGAGACCACAAACGGGGTGGTAGTGGAGACTTCCACCAGCAAGCCGGCAATGTAGGAAGAGAGACCTACGCCGAACGACCAGGAGAAGTTGAAGGCATTTGCCACCCGGTTCAGGGCAGCCCCCTCCTTGCCACGGGAGAACCATGCCTCAATCTGCGGCCACAGAAGGCTCATGAAAGCACCGTATGAGGCAAGGGCAGCATACGCAACACCCAACGTGGAGGTAAGGAGGAAGAGCAATACGGAAACGGCCATGCCTGCAAGGGAGAGCTCAACCAGATGACGGGGCCTGAAATGAACCGTGTACCGCGAACCAAGAATGCAGAAGAACAGGTAGGTGGCCGGGCTGAGGGAAGCGGCTATGCCTATCTGGTCAGCACCCAGCATATAGAACGAGCGAAGGTGATAGACCAAGGCAAGATTGACCATGGCGATGGTGAGCTGGGCGAGAAACGAGGCAATGTTGAGCACCCAGAATTGGATGGTATCAGTCTTATGGACGGTAGGTTGCATGATGGCTCCGATGCAGGTGATGTGTGCAACTGTAATTCACAAGTCATTCTTGCGCAAGCGGTGAAAAACCGCTACCTTAGAAGGTATGAATCAGGACCTGTTGTCAAATGCCCCATTTCTCTCCGCTGCACTGGCTTTCTTCATTGCCCAGTTTCTCAAACCATTTGTCAATGCGGTCTTCGAGCGGATTCTCGATTGGAAACTCCTTTTCAGTACCGGGGGAATGCCTTCCAGCCATACTGCAGGAGTGATTGCCCTGGTAACCAGCGTTGCCTTCACCGAGGGTATCGGCTCCATATATTTTGCCATCAGTGCAACGTTCGCTGCCATCGTAATCCATGACGCCATGGGCATCAGGCGTGCTGCCGGCAAGCAGGCTGAGGTCATCAACGAGTGGAGCAGAATCCTCAGTGACATTCACCGCGAAGGTCAGTTTACTCCCGAGAACCTGAAGACCATGCTTGGCCATTCGTTCAGCCAGGTGGTCGGCGGAATGTTTCTCGGCCTGATCATCGGTCTGTTGGTTACGAACAGGATTGTAGGGCTCTAGATCGGCAAGTGTGCATGATTATGCACTTGCTTGACTTTCCCAGCGTCTCTTTGCATGATGGGCGTACGAATGTTATGTAAGGAGTCTACCATGAAACACAAGATACTTGTTCTGTTGTCAGTCCTGCTCTTGCTTTCCAGCCTGGTGTTTGCCCAAGGCAAAAAGGAGAGCAATGAGGGGTATGTCTTTGCTTCCGACGCCACCTGGCCACCGCTCGAATTCGTGGAAAATGGTCAGTTGACCGGCTTTGAAGTCGAATTGATGCCTCTCATCGGAGAGAAGGTCGGCGTCACCATGACCGTCAAGAACATTCCTTGGGACACCATTTTTGCAGGTCTCGCAAATGGGGCTTACGACGGGGTGGCAAGCGGTGTGACCGTGACCGAAGAGCGCAAGGCCAGCATGGACTTTTCCACCCCCATCCTGCAGGCTGGACAGGTGGTGATCATCCGCACTTCCGATGCTGCAAAGGTCAAAGGCATCGACGACCTTTCGGGAAAGAAAATCGGGGTACAGATCGGTACCACCGGTGACTTCGCCTTGGAAAACTATCCGGTAACCCGCAGGGCCTACGATGATATCGGTCTGGCCATCGAGGACTTGCTCAACGGCAACGTTGATGCTGCTGTCTGTGATTCGCTGATCGCCAGCGACTTCGTCCTTGCCAACGAGAACTACAAGGCAAAACTTTCCGTGGCAGGCCAGCCCTTCACCGAAGAAGATATCGCCATTGCCGTGAAAAAGGGCAACAAGGAGTTGCTTGATTTGGTGAACAAGGGTCTCGAACTTGCCAAGAAGGACGGATCGTTTGACCAATTGAAGAAGAAGTGGAACCTGCTGTAAACAAAGCATCAGCATGATGGGGGCTTCGGCCCCCTATTTTTATGCAAAATTTCAGATTTTTCTGTATATTTATTCTTCAATAGTTGACATATCATGTATAAGTATGCATTATTCGCATATCGAATGAAGGAGATATCCAATGAAAAAACTAGCCGCCCTGTTCATGATCCTTTTGGTACTGACCTCTGGCCTCCTATTTGCACAAGCCCAGAAGGAAAGCGGGAAATCGTATGTATTTGCTGCAAACTGTGCTTGGCCGCCGCTTGAGTTCGTCGATGAGAATGGCGATATCGTCGGTTTTGAGATTGACCTGGTCAATGAGATTGCAAAGGTGAGCAACGTCAAGATCACCATCCGCAACGTAGCATGGGAAGGCATTTTTGCCGGTCTTGCCAACGGGGCCTATGATGCAGTCGCCAGCGGTGTCTCCGTCACTGAGGAACGCAAGGCAACCATGGACTTCTCCACCCCCATCATGGTGATCACCCAGGCCATCCTCGCCCCGATTGCTGACTCTTCCCTTTCCAATACTGCAAGCCTCAGCGGCAAGACCGTGGGTGTACAGCTCGGGACTACCGGACATATCTTCCTTGATGACTTCATGCAGAAGAACCCCTCCTTCAAAGCTACCATCAAGGCCTATGACGAGATTGGCTTCGCCATTGAGGATATGCTCAACGGCAACTTGCAGGCAGTGGTCACCGACTCGGTCATTGCAAGCGATTTCGTGCTCTCCAATCCCAACTATGCAAGCAAGCTCAAGGTGGCAGGCAGCGCAAGCGACCTTGGCGATCCTGAACCGATTGCCATCGCCATGCTCAAGGGAAACCAGGAAGTGCTCGACCTGGTGAACAATGGATTGGAACAGATCCAGAAGAGCGGCAAGATGGATGAGCTGAAGAAGAAGTGGAACATTCTCTGAGAGCAATCAGATCCTTGTTGGATGCAAGCCGCCTTCGGGCGGCTTGTTATTCTTTCAGGGCTACAAAGCAGGGATTATGTGAATATTTATGCACAGCACCTTGACTTTGTATGCATAATTATGTAGTACTTCCCTGTATGACAAATCTTTTCTGTGTGAGTATGTATGGACAAACAACCAAACGATATTGATGAGTTGAAACTGCAGGCAGTACGCAAGAAGGTCGTCTCAGTGGACCCGAATGCGCCAAAGAAAAAGCCGCTTACCATCCAGATGACAGACGGTGTTCTCATTCCGCGCAAGGATGAGGGACATATCCTCAACTCCTGGAGAATCACCTTCTTCAGCGCCATCGCCCTCCTTGCCCTTCTCATGATCATCAAGCCCAAGCCGTATCTGGATATCTTCCTGGTCACCATCAAGGGGGCTCCGGTCACTTTTCAGGCCACCATCTTCGCCATTCTCGGTGCTTTGGTGATAGGAACGGTTACCGGCCTTGGTTCGGTCAGCAAGCGCCGCTGGGTGAATATGGTCAGCGGAGTGTACGTTGAGTTGATCAGAGGCATCCCGCTTCTCGTACAGCTCATCTTCATCTACTACGCCATGGGGCGTTTCTTCAAGATTGAGGGAATGATTGCCGCGGTGGTCGCCCTCTCCATCTGTTTCGGTGCCTATATGGGTGAGATTGTCCGTGCAGGCATCCAGGCCATCCCCCGCGGGCAGATGGAAGCTGCCATCGCTTTGGGCTTGAGCAGGAGCCAGGCGTTCCGCTATGTAATCCTGCCACAGACCATCAAGGTGGTGTTGCCGGCAATCGGAAACGAATTCATTTCGATGCTGAAGGACTCCTCCTTGGTATCGACGATAGCCCTGAGTGACATCCTGCGCAAAGGCAGGGAGTATATCAGCCGGACCTTCCTTTCTTTGGAAACCATGCTGGTGGTTGCACTCATTTACTTGATCATTACCCTCCTGCTCTCCCGACTGGTAGGCATTCTGGAGGAAAGGTTGCACGAAAATGGATAGAATACGTATTGAGAATCTTTCCAAGGATTATGTCACTTCAAGCCACATGACGGTGAAAGCAGTCAAGGAAGCCAATCTTACCGTCAGGAAGGGAGAGGTTGTTGTCATCATCGGACCTTCCGGCAGCGGGAAGTCCACCTTGCTGCGCAGTGTCAACAAGCTTGAACTGCCCACCGGTGGCAGGATCTTCATTGATGAGGATGAGGTTACCGGAGCTCATGTCGATCTTCGCAAGATTCGCGAGGAAGTGGGCATGGTATTCCAATCCTTCAACTTGTTCCCCCACCTCTCGGTTATGGAGAACATCACCCTCGCCCCCATCAAGGTAAAGAAAAAGAGCAAGGCTGAAGCGGAGAAAGAGGCAATGGACCTTCTCAAGCTTGTCGGCTTGGAAGAGAAAGCCCAGGTGTATCCCCCCCAACTCTCCGGCGGCCAGCAACAGCGTGTTGCCATCGCCAGGGCGCTTGCAATGAACCCGAAGGTGATGCTCTTTGACGAACCGACCAGTGCGCTCGACCCTGAGATGATCAAGGAAGTGCTTGATGTCATGCTCAAGCTTGCCAAGAGTGGGATGACCATGCTCTTGGTAACCCACGAGATGGGCTTCGCCAAGGCTGCTGCTGACAAGGTCGTCTTCATGGACGAGGGACGCATCGTTGAGGTAGGCACCCCGGACCAGATGTTCGCCAATCCCAAGAATGAACGAACCAAACTCTTTTTGGAGCATATTCTCTAAGCAATGGGGGCCTTCGGGCCCCTTGCTGGTTTTGTATGCATTGTGCTTGATTTCCGCTTGGAAATCAGCCTACATTGGGGCCTATGAAGCAACGAACGCTCTCGCTGATCCTGGCCTTCTGCACGGTTGTCCTCTGGTCCACGGGATTTGTCTTCACCCGGATTGCGGTGAGGGATATCAGCCCGTTTCCCCTTGGCTTGTTGCGCTATGGGTCGGCCGCACTGCTTTTGGTCGGCATCGGCCTGGCCAAGCGCATAGGACTGCCGAGCAAGCGTGACATTCCCCTGTTCCTCTTGCTCGGGGCGTTCGGCTTTTTCTTCTACCAGATCCTCTTCAACATTGCCATGACCACCATCTCCGCCGCTACGGCAAGTGTGGTCACAGCCACCGTACCGGTGATCACCGCACTCTTCGCCTCCCTCTTCTTCAGGGAGCGATTGGGCAAGCTGGGCTGGGTGGCCGTTGCCATAGAGTTCCTGGGCATTCTGGTACTCACCTTCGCCAAACGCGAAGTCTCCCTTGGATGGGGTCTTGTCTGGATGCTGGCAGCTGCACTCTTCTTTGCCGCCTACAACCTGATCCAACGATTTGCCAGAACCCGATACACATCCCTCCAGTCGACGGTGTACACCATCACCGCTTCATGTCTCATGTTCCTGGTATTCCTTCCCCAGGCGATCGAGGAACTATCCACAGCTCCTCTCTCCTCGTTGCTTGCCGTTCTGTTCATGGGCATTTTCCCCTCAGCCATCGGATTCCTGCTCTGGACAAAAGCCCTTTCCCTGGCAACCCAGATTGGGGATGTCACCAATTTCATGTTTGTCACTCCCCTGCTCTCAACACTGTTGGCAATCCTGCTCATCGGCGAGTTCCCGGATTCGGGAACCTTCTGGGGAGGCATGGCCATCCTGCTCGGGTTGGGCATCTTCAACAATCGTCATCGTCTCACGTTTCGCCCAAAACCCCTCCCATAGACACCCAGAACTAAAATTCGGATTCTCCATCCACTGCATGATAGATTCCTACCAGCAAAAAAGCACAAATCTACCATTGCTTCGGAGAGGCTTGTTTCGTTATGGTTGGTTGCAAGAAGGAGCGTGTCATGAAACAACATATGCTTACACATTGGTTGGAGCACCATATCACCTTACACACGTATGATGACCCGAGATCTGAACGGGAGAATGCATGGACCCATGTGGTGGGAACCTTATTGAGTGTGGTGGCTTTGGTAGTGATTCTCATTCGGGTACCAGATATGGCCACCTATCAACTGAAGGTTGGTACCATCATCTGGGGGCTGACCATGATTCTCCTCTACGGAGCGTCGGCCTTGTATCACAGCCTCCCGTATGGCAATGGGAAACGCATCTGCAGAATTCTTGACCATAGCAACATCTATTTTCTGATAGCCGGCACCTACACACCGCTGATGCTGTATATCGGTACAACGTTGGCCATCCGCTTGGTCATCATGGTCTGGGCAATTGCACTGTTGGGCATAGTTTTCACCCTCATCTTCTGGGGAAAACTGAAAGCTTTGCATGTGGGACTCTACCTGCTGATGGGTTGGCTGATCGTGTTCTTCTGGAAAGACATCGTCCCCTACTTGCCCGAAGGCCTGATCGCCTGGGTCATTGCAGCAGGACTGACCTATAGCATCGGAGTCATTTTCTATGCAAGCAAACGCATCCCCCACTACCATGCCATCTGGCACCTGTTCTGTATCGGGGGAAGCGCGCTCTTCTTCTTCGGCTACCTGTTTACTCTTGTGTAAGCAGGGCCTCAAGGTTCTCGATCAGAACTGACTCGCTCACATACCCCAGATAGCCGTTTGCCAACGTACCATCTGCATTGATGAACACGGTGGTGGGCAGGCTGTTGGTCTGGAAGACATAGCTGAACAGCCCCTCGTCGGTGAAGATGGGACCGGTGAATTCCGTCTGTTCCACGAACTTCTCCAACGTGGCCTTTGTCTCACGCTGTCCGTCCATTGCGTTGAGGAAGATGAACTGTATCTTGTCCCCATAGCTCTCAAACGCTTTCTGGAAGTGCGGAAGCTCTTCCTTGCAAGGAGGGCACCATGAGGCAAAGTAGTTGATCACAACAGGCTTGCCTTGGCGAATCTCCTCAAAGAGCATCTCCTTTCCATCCAAGGTGAAGAAGGGAAGGTTGGGCATCTTGGGCTCTTCGCTTTCCGGTTCTGCCTCTGCCGTTGCATCAGGTACGGTGGGCTGCGGCTGTGCGGAAGGCTGGGGACTCGGGGTCTGTACAGGTTCCGCTTGGGGAGTTTCCTGGGGAATTACAGCCACTTGAGGGGTGAATGCAACGGAAGGAGCATTCTCCCTGAGCGCATTGTATGCCACAGAGGCCACAACGATGAGAACTACGAACGAAATGACTGATATCAGCAGGGTACGGGATTTCTTATTCATGAACGGCTCCTAGAGAAAAAGTGCGGCAGGATTGAATCCCAAGACCAAGGCAACGCCGAAGGCCAGAAGGAAGAGGCCGCTGAGTATGGTGATGAGCTTTGCATGCTTCTTGATTGCAGTGAAGGCTCCTTCCGCCTGGTCAAGCAGAATGGCAGAGAAGAGGAAGGGTATGGCCAACCCCATTGCGTAGAAGAACAAGGTGAGCATTCCCTTATGCAACAACTCGGCATTGGCGGCCATCATCAGGGCAGATCCAAGCAAGGGCCCTACACAAGGCGTCCATCCGATGGCAAACACCAGGCCGAACAGCATCGACTTGGGAATGTTCATATTCTGCAGGCCTTTCATCTGCAGCCGGTGGTTGTTGTTGAGCGCAGGGATAAGGACAAAACCAAGGTTATTGATGGCAAAGAGTATGACCAGAACACCACCAATCCTATTCAGCAGGACAAGATGACTGCTGAGGAACTTTCCCACCGAAGTGCTGGCCGCTCCGAGGGCAACAAACAAAACGGTGAAACCGATGACGAATGCGATGCTGTTTTTCAGCAGCACTCCCCTTCGCTCCTGACGATCAGCGACCCCTCCTGCAAGGTACGAGAAGTACAAGGGGAGGATGGGCAGGATGCAAGGGCTGATAAAACTGATGATCCCTTCTAGGAAAGCAGTAAGATATGCCATGGCCGAGCATACCATAAGACAGGCAGGTTCACAAGAGGACCAAAAGTTGGTACAGTCACACCATGGCTAAACGCAAGGAAAAAGTCGAGGGAAGGGTGTTGTTCGACACCTACTATGCAATGCTCTACCAAGAGCGATGGGAAACTCTGAAACAGGCCCTGCTCGTTGAGAAGCAACCGACAGCCTTCAGCGAGACACTGGTCAAACCCTACTATCTGGATGAGGCATCCATTTTGGCTGCCAAGATGCTTGGGGTGCAGACCCACGACGCTGTATTGGATATGTGTGCGGCCCCTGGCGGCAAGACGCTGGTACTCGCATCCTTTCTGAAGGATGGGGGGACGCTGGTCTCCAACGACCGATCGGCAGACCGACGACGACGCCTCAAGCTGGTGATCGCCCAGCATCTGGAAGAAGCGATGCAACAACGCATCACCGTCACCGCCCATGATGCCACCAAATGGTCTCTTTATGAAAAGGATGCCTATGACCGGGTCCTGCTTGATGCCCCATGCTCAAGCGAACGCCATGTCCTTTCCGATCCAAAGGCTCTCGCAATGTGGACACCGGCAAGACCGAAACATTTGGCGATCACCCAATTCGCCATGCTTGCCAGTGCGCTTGAAGCGGTGAAGGTGGGAGGATACATTCTCTACAGTACCTGCTCGATCAACCCCATGGAAAACGAAGAGGTCATTGAAAAGCTTTTTGCCAGACGGGCCGGACGGGTGGAGTGCATCCCAACCGACAATAACGGCACCGAACTGTGTTCCTATGGATCCATCGTCATGCCTGATGCACAGCAAGGCAAGGGACCTTTGTATTTCTGCCTTTTGAGGAGGCTCTCATGAGCAAAGTGGCCATTGTACAGTGTTCAGCGTATGAACAAGCTCAGGTTGATGAGGCAGTACGGCAAGCCTGCTTGCATGGCCTCATGCCCTCCGTAAAAGGAAAGAGCATCCTGCTCAAGCCGAATATTCTCAGCGATGCCAAGCCCGAACGCAACATAACCACGCACCCCATGGTAGTTCATGCCATGATCAGGGTGCTCAAGGAGCATGGGGCGAAACAGATTCTTGTGGGTGACTCCCCGGGTCTTCAGGTACCAAACTTCCAGCCCAGGGTATCGGGCATCCAGCAGGTGTGCATCGAGGAGGAAGTCGAGTGGGTCGACTTCACAAAACACCCGAAGCTGCATACCATTCCCTACACCTCCAACAAGCAATTGTTGCTGGCATCTGTGCTTGAAGAGGTGGACATGGTCTTCTCCCTTCCCAAGTTCAAGACCCACCAGCTGATGTACGCTACCGGAGCGGTGAAGAATCTCTTTGGATTGGTGCCGAACCTTTCCAAGAGTCCTTGCCATGTGCAGTTCCCCACCCGTGAACAGTTCGCCAGCCTCATCGTGGGAATAGCGGAAGTGGTGAAACCCGCCTTCAGCCTGATGGATGGAATCATCGGGATGGAAGGCCCCGGCCCTGCAAACGGACGGCCGAGACATATAGGCCTGCTGCTGGCCAGCACAGATTCCCTTGCACTCGACTACGCCCAGGCCCAGATCATGGGCTATGAGCCCAAGCAGGTTCCCATCATTGCAGAAGGGTTGAGACGCGGAATCGGGTCAGCCCCTTCTTCCTATCCGGTTCTGGATGCCAAGGATCTGGTTCTGCCCGATTTCCAGAGGATTGAGGTGCAGAAACGGACGAAGTTCGTCCACTCCCTGATCATTCCCTTCATCTTCAGCAAGCTTATCCGATGGAAGGTGAAGAAAGACAGGAAAGCACCCGTTTTCCTTGTCGAGCCCTGCATCCGTTGCCGCAAATGCATCGACATCTGTCCCGCCCATGCCTTGACGATGGTGGATAAACGCATCATCATCGACGAAAAAGCATGCATCCGCTGCTATTGTTGTCATGAGGTCTGTCCGGCCTCCGCCATTCTTGTTGATGAGACCATCCCCAGCTGAGGAAGTACCATGGAACTATCTACGCTCCTGTTCAGTATCCTGCTCTCCCTGCTCCCCATCAGTGAGCTGAGGGGAGGTATCCCATACGCTTTTTTCAATGGGGCCTCCCTAGCCCTTGCCGCTCCCCTTTGCATCATCACCAATGCCCTGGTCGCCCCCATCGCGTACACATTCCTGGCGACATTCCACAAGATTTTCCACAAGCATTGGGCGTGGTATGCCTCGTTTTTTGACCGCTTTGTTGCACGGGCCCAAGCCCGTGTGGCCCCGAAGGTAAATAAGTACGGCTATTGGGGCATTCTTCTCTTTGTGGCAATCCCCCTTCCCGTGACCGGCGCTTGGACAGGAACGCTTGGTTCCTGGATTTTGGGCCTTGACAAGCGGAAGACCATGATGGCAGTATTCGGCGGAGTCATCGTCTCCGGCCTGATTGTCACCAGCCTCGTAGCTTTGGGGGTCGGGATCGATTCGGTCTTCATCAAACGAATCTGAGGTATCATGCATTTCAATTTGGAAAAGGAACTCAATCCGGAGCAGTGCAAAGCTGCATCGCTCCTTCACGGCCCCCTGCTTGTCATTGCAGGAGCCGGCAGCGGCAAAACCCGTATGCTCACCTATCGCATCGCCCACATGTTGGAATGCGGGATCAAGGAGGAGTCCATTCTCGCGCTCACCTTTACCAACAAGGCTGCAGCAGAGATGGGCGAACGCATTCGCAGCCTTACCGGCCTGAAACTGAAGAAACTCACCACCACTACGTTCCACTCCTTCGGGATGGGGGTGCTGAAGCAGTACATCCAGCATCTGGGCTTCAAGAACAACTTCACCATCTACGATACCAACGACCGCATGGCTCTCATCAAAGAGGTGATCCTGAACCTCGATTATGTGGTGGAAACCTTTGACCTGTATGAGCTCTCCTCCCTGTTCAGTGACATCAAGACCAAACGCAAGGTGTTCGGTCCGAATGCATCCGATAAGATCCGTGGGCTCTACCTGGAGTATGAGAAGCACCTGAAAGCGTACAACGCAGTGGACTTCGACGACCTGATCATGAAGCCTCTGGATCTTTTTGAGAAAAAGCCTGAAATTCTGGACGCCTTGAGAAGCCGCTTCACCCATATTCTGGTGGATGAGTTCCAGGATACTTCGCTTTCGCAATACCGCATGGTGGAACAGCTTGCAAGCACGAGCCGAAATCTGTGCGTGGTTGGCGATGACGACCAAAGCATCTACAGTTGGCGCGGGGCCAACTATGAAAACCTCGTGATGTTTGAGCGTGACTTCCCTGAGCGTCTGGAAATCAAGCTGGAACGAAACTATCGCTCCACCGGCACCATTTTGGAAGCTGCAAACAGCCTCATCGTCAACAACCAGATGCGAAAAGAGAAGAAGTTGTGGACAAACAGCGGCAAAGGCTCCTCGATCCGGCTCATCCATCCTTCGCATGATGAGGAGGAAGCTTCTGTCATTGCGGATGAGATTCTCATGAAACACAAGAAGAACGACCTGCCCTTCTCTGATTTCGGTGTGCTGGTCCGTACCAACAGTCTGCTTGCCACCCTGGAGACCAAGTTTGTCGAACGAGGCATTCCCACCCAGGTTACCGGCGGACAGAGCTTCTTTGACCGCAAGGAGATCCGCGATATCCTCAGCTACCTGAAGGTCATGGCCAACCAGGATGATGATGTGAACCTGCTGAGGGTCATAAACACCCCGCGCAGGGGAATCGGGCGTACTACCTTGGAGAAGATGCGCAAGGTTGCCGACGACCACAAGTGCTCACTCTACAGCGCCCTCTCGCTGATGGCCGTAGCCACCGATGGCCAGGTCAAGGAAGGGATACAAAAAGCGCTCAAGCGTTTCTACGATATGATCGAATCGTACCACTACGATCTCTTCCATGCTGGGTCAAAACGCAATTTTGTGCTGCGCAACCTGGTGCAGGAGATCGGCTACAAGTCCTATCTTGAGTCGGAGCACCCGGACAACGAAGGTATCGTCAACTTCAAGATGAAGGGCATCGACTTCTTGTGTGACCGTCTCTCAAAGTGGGAAAGAAACCCGGACAACGCAAAATCCTCCATCTTCGACTTTCTGAACAGGGTCAGTCTTGCAGGCAAGGAAGATCCGGACGAGGAGAATGCAGGAAAGATTGCCCTCATGACCATCCATGCTTCCAAAGGGCTGGAATTTGATACGGTCTATCTTGCAGGAGTGGAAGACCAATATATTCCCCATGCAAGGGCCATCGAGGAGAATCCAGCCAGCATTGATGAGGAACGACGGTTGTTCTATGTGGCCATTACCCGTGCAAGAAGGGAACTGGTGATCAGCAGCTGTGAGAAACGAAGAGATGTCATATCTCTGCCTTCCCGGTTCCTGGAAGAGATACCCAAGTCACTTTTTGATGAGGAAGATCCGACCAAGCAGCTGTCCAGTGACGAGGTTGTTGATAAGCTCAGATTGCTTCGGGAACGGCTTGCTCTGAGGCAAACTACCTGATAACAACCTGCAATAATCCTGCCAATTGGCCTTTCTAATTCCTAGTATTTTGGTTTAGTTTCATTTCTTGCAAGGTGTTTGTCTTGATTATTCAGACGATACCAAGCATAGTATACGTTATGAAACAGCATATGACACAACTCATCATCATGCTTCTCATTTCCCTGATTCCGCTCCAAGCGGCAATTGAAGTTGAGTACGAGCCTGAGTACTATCTGATTTTCCGAAAAGGCAACGACGTTCCCACCTCCTCGTTCTCTCCGACCGGATTCAATGCATCAAAAATTGTTGCACATATCGGGACCATCACGATTACGGCAACCGAAAACGAGCCGATCATACGCCCCATTCTTGAAGGATTCGGCACTTCAAACAATTTTGTATTCAATGGTCCTCTTACTGGCTGGGGAGGGGGCTACCATGATACCGGTTTCCAGATTTACGGCGTCTCCACCACGAGACGCTCTCCATTTGGTGTATGGTTCGGCAGCGGCGGAGGCGAGTTCATCTTGGAGTCAGGAACGGTCAACGCCAATCCTTATGTCGTGGAACTCTTTTTCCAAGGTATTCATAACTCCAACCTCTACATCCTAGGTGCAGACTATGTGATGGTTGATGGAACACTTGGCTCCTTCAATGTGAAGCTGAAACCAGCGAATTCCTGGGACTACTTCTATGTTCCTGTCAATGATCAGGAAATACCCGAAGACGGCTCTCCTCCTGCTGAACCGATCCCCATTCCTGTAGGAGGTTCCGGTGTTCCCATCCCCACCGTTCCCTATGGCGTCGATCCCCCCGAGCTGGTCCATGTCTTCACCATCATCCAGGATGAGCCCTTTGCCATAAGCGATGCCTATGGCTCAACCAACCAGGCAAGTGTAGGCAAGGCCCAAATCGCTTTGCAGAACGCTGTGCAGGGAGGTATATATGGAGTGGAGATAACTTTTTCCAGCAATCAGGGAGGACCGGAGTTCCAGCTGCATCTCCAAGGGGAACCCACGTATCCATTCATTCCCTATGAGCTGAAATTCCTCGGACAGAAGGTGAACAAGGGACAGGCAATCACGTGGAGTCCCTTGGATATTCCGGTCACTGAAGAGAGCATTTACGTAACCAATATTTCTTCGACAATTGCGGAAGCAGCTCCAAGCGGCAATTATTCCGATACCATCACGGTGGAGATTACCCCGATTGAGTGATAGGTATTGTCTCTGCTGAATCATTAAGACAGATTTCTTGCCCGAGAGTACCGATAGCCACACCTAATTCTTGACAGTAGTGGACAGCATGTCTAGACTGATGACATGAGAGTACGACTGGTATGCATCCTGTTCCTCATCCTCTTCTGCAATGTATTTTTTCTTGCAGCGAAAACTGTCACCGTTACCACCACCTATGAACAGGTAACCAGCCTGCAGTTCCAGTATGGAGCCCCCTCGATACTCCAGCAATACGGAACATCTTCGAATATTCAAAACACGCATTTCACTGCACTCTTGGGAGTTCTTACGATTACCACTGATGGCACCAATCTTAAGAATCCAAGCCTCTACGCCATCAGTTTTGACACAAACATAACGATCACTGGGTATGTGTACGATAATGGGCAGTATATACTGGCCAGTGTTCCTGTTGAAGTATGGGCTGTTACGATAGTCGGGAGTTCTGTAGCATCTGTTGTTCAGCTTCAAAACGGGACTACCAACCTTGCACCAAATTCAGGCAATTTCCTGCCCGGTGAAAATACCATGACTTCCTATATCATTCTGATCAACACCAATAAAGGACTTGGATATTTCATTCCAGGAATGGTGTATTCGCTTAACGCAGGCCTAGGTTCCTTTGGAGTATCTGTTGTTCCGCAGGGAGGAGGAAATACCTCTACACCGGTACCCATTGTCGTGGATGGAGAAGAAACAACTACAGCTCCGATTGTTGATGTTGGGGAAGATACCACTCCAGATATCCCATTTCAAGGTGAAGGTGATGGCTATCCCTTCACCCATGAGTTTCAATTCACCATTCTCAACAACGTCGAATCATTTGACCTGTACAATGCCATAGAGGGGAGAAAAGCTACAATCGCAGCTGCGCAATTACAAGTTAGCCTGGGAGATCCAACGAAACAGTATGGGGTGCAGATAGCCTTCACCAGTACGGCTCCAGGATCGGACTTTGAGATGCATCTCAATGGAGATCCAAGCCAGTATGCACTCCCCTATTATCTTTATCTCAATGGCGAATTTATGCAGAAAAACGTATTCACCCTATGGGACGGTATCTATGTTCTCAGTACTGGCTCCGTAACGCTTGAACGTCCGATAACGGTAGCGGTAAAAGAGGGCACAGAACTGGCTGGAGCTCCAGAAGGGTCCTACTCTGATACGGTTACGGTGGTCATCATTCCGCTTGATACCTTGTGACTCTTCTCACTTATTGAATTCTGATCATCAAAAACCAACGTTACAGCACAAACAAGTCAATCCGCATTGGTGATATTGACGACGATCGTAGCCTGATACACTCCACTCACCAGTTGGTCTATCAAGCTGGTGTCAATTCCTCCAATAAACAGAGGTTTCCGGTTCACGCCTTGTCCTGATACGCTCCATTCGATGTTGTCACCATACGCGACAGGGCCCTCGTCCAACATGAGTTCAAAGGGAATTCCTGTACCACCTATAAAATCTGGGAGCAACTGGAATTCTCCGGAATTGTCATCGGTAGTGAATGCAATATTCAGCTTATACTTTTTGTGGGGTTTCCCATTGCCTACTTCAATACACACATCGGTCAATTCTTTCCAATAACCATCATAGGCATCACAAAGATCAAATGTCACTGAGGTATTTTCTGAGTTCGCTGATGGTTCCCAGCCAGTTGACCGGTAAAAACCCAGCCACCCAACGGAGAAAATCCTACCAGTAGGAACCAAGCGATGATAAACCTTGGATATGCATGCATAGCATGTAGATATCAATCCAAGGAGGTCAATTATGACCAATTTCAAGGAAATCCTGCGTTTGTATTGCGGAGGATTTAGCCAGCGATCGATAGCAACCAGCCTTTCTTGCTCCAGGGATGCCGTTGCACTCTGCATCAAACGAGCGAAAGAGCGGGGATTGCAACTCCCAGTTTCAGAGGATGTCACCAACGAGGACCTGAGGAAACTCCTTCATTGCAGCCAGGAAGGTGTTCGTGACCCAAGCTATATGCTTCCTGTTTTTTTATGTTGTGAAGGAATTAGAGAAATCCAGACCGAATGAGAACTGGCCGAAGGTAATAGGTAATGTTTCCTTGGGTCAAGCTAACCTGGATAGGCTTACATCGTCTTCATATACGCTGAGACTTGAAGTACAAGACCAGCTATCCATATATTCAGCTAAACCCTGATAGTTTTCGATATTTCTTGTCAGCAGATTCTGCTGGCTGGGATTGCATAGTTCAGTGGCGGGCTTTGCTCAGGTCAAGTGGCCGGGGTGCACCGTTGAACTCAATTTTCAAACCATATGTTGAAATACACTTGCTGGGGAGTACCAGTCCCATACCAGAACCCAACATCCTGCGGCTCTCCATCGGTATACGAACCAGGGTTGATGACAGAAGTTGACCCCTGCCCAACAGCACCGTCTATGGGTATGAATTGGCCTTGCGTTGGTTCACCCGATGCAGGAAAAACCCAAGGACCTTGGCCAAGCGTATCCGTAATACCCACGGTGAATCTGAAATCGATGGGCGTTTCAAACACAAAGGGTGAATCAAGTTTGAAAAAACCTCCAAGTGTATTGAGGTTTGGGGCCATGCCCGTATCCGTTGTCCCCCCATGATCATTGCTATTGACAAGATACAGATCTACAACGAAAGGACTCTCATCAACTTGTACGTTGTCTTCACCATTCAGCAAAGGTTGTTTTCCGTTGAGAGCGCGAATAAAGGCAGAACCATCCGTCCCATCAGTATAGGAGACGGCCAACAGGTTCATCTGTATCTTCTTGTCATAATCCCAATCATTGTGTTTATCCCAGCGATGTGGGCCTATGAGATAGATATCGTAACTTCCGGACAATCCGGTTACCATGATTGTCGGATTGTACATAACCTCATCAGAGGTGATAGTCAATCGCCCCAGCTTGGCGCCAAACATATTGGGATGGGAAAAAACACCAGGTTTTTTCTTCAAAACGATAGCTGGTTCAGGAACATATGTGGCAGAAACGCCCAATATTGAATAACCCAAAGAAAACATCAGAATCAATGTGACCAATACCCGAATGGAAGCCGATTTCATCTGCTTTCTTCTCCATCAATTTGCAAAGGCAAATTCTTTGTCCCAAAAAGACGAAGACAAGCAGGATTCATTGGTAACTTGGGATTATACATACTATACCATAATGCCTAGATGCCGACAATTATTTCTCTAAGCCTATAAGAATATTTCCAAGAAAAATGTTCTACCCCACAAACAATACTCATGCATAGGCAATAAGACGCTTCATTGGTATTCCGCATCACCAATTTGATGAGGCAGTGATAGGTGTATGAGATGGAATGTCACCTACCGAAAAGAACTTCCGCCATCTCATTTAGGCAAGTATTTTGGTGCGATTGCCAAAACGCTTGCCCCAACCGGAAAAAAACGTACAATTGTACGACTAGTCTTTCTTATTAGGAATAAGTACTACTTGCTAGTTTTGCTCTTCTCCGATAGCATAGGTGTATGGGAAAAGTTCGGACGCTCATCATTGCTGGTATTCTATTTTTTTGCATGTTTACACTTTCTGCACAGATTCTCGTGGACTATCAGCCATCTGACTCTTTGGTTTTTGAAATAGGGTCTTCCCCTCTGTTTCCTGATCGGAATATGATAGCTTATCTGGGTAGCATGTCATTCAGCGCAACCAATAATTCTGCACTCTTCGACCCAACCTTTATGCAGGTTTCCCAAGTGACCAGTGGAATATCGTTTTCTGGAGACCGTTATTCCTACACTGATAATGGAATACCCAAATACAATCAGGGTAGCTTTGGATTTCGTATCGTAGCCGTTACGACATTTACGGGAGGCAATGTTACCAAACAGGATATAACCATAAGCCCAGGAACCCCGATGATCCCAAATTCTTCAGGAAACCAACTGAACAAAATCATTGATATCAAGTTGTATCTTGTTTCTTGGGAAACCAATATGAATGCCATTGCAAGATTAGGCTCCTCGTATGTGTTGACCAGCAACAATCTTGGTACTTTCAATATTGCCACTGCAAAGTCTGGAAGCGGGTACTACAATGGATTCAGCTATGCCAGTATCAACGGGCAGACTGTACCAGCAAATGGCGCACCATCTACAGGACAAGCATACTCCAATACTGTGATCACCAGCATACCGTATGGAGCAGCTCCTCCCCAGGCAGAATATCTCTTGTCCATCATCGATGAGAACTCCTTTACCATAACCAGCGCGTATGGAGGGCTTTCCACTCGTATCGCAAGAGCTAAGCTCTTTCTGTCCAATACACAACCCAATCAGCAATACGGGATAGACATTATGTTTTCGAACCGGATCAACAGCGCTCATTTTGCACTCCATCTTGACAATGACCAATCACTCTATGCCATTCCCTACACGCTTCTCTTCAATGGACAGGAAGTGGAGGGAGGGAAATCCATCCGCTGGGAAGATCTTGTTTCAGATGACAACTTCAAGGACATTATGATCACCAAAGTGGATTCGACAAAAGCTGATATGGCTCCAGCGGGGGAATACTTCGACACCATCACCGTAACGATTACGCCATCCGACACGATATAGGGACACTTTGCTTCTTGCATAACTATGCAGAAAGTGTGTATTGTCAAATTAAACCACCTAAGAGGATGGCATCATGTTTGATATTGACTACGCAAAAACCCCGGTAACAGATTTTTATGGAATCAACTGTTTCACAGAAACAGAAATGGGCAAGTACCTCAGCGACCCGGTCATTCGGGAACTGAAAGAGGTGCAGCGTGGCCAACGAGAACTTACCAGCGAACTTGCAGACTATGTTGCCAGTGCCATGAAACAGTGGGCGCTCAGTAGGGGTGCAACGCACTTCTGCCACTGGTTCCAGCCCCTTACAGGACTCACTGCAGAGAAACACGACTCCTTCATCAGCCCTACCAAGGGAGGAAAGGTGTTGCTTGAGTTCTCCGGCAAAGAGCTGATCAAAGGAGAAGGAGACGCATCCTCGTTCCCCAACGGAGGGTTGCGAGCAACCTTTGAGGCCCGCGGGTATACCGCGTGGGATACCTCCTCCCCTGCATTCATCAAGGACATCAACGGGGTGAAGACCCTCTATATTCCCACTGCCTTTTTCTCCTACAACGGAGATGCGCTGGATAAGAAAGTTCCCTTGCTCCGAGCCAATCAGGCAATTGAGAAGCAAACACTGCGTGTCTTGCGTGCCCTGGGGAATACCAAGGCCAAGCGGGTTGTCGTCAACATTGGTCCTGAGCAGGAGTATTTTCTGGTTGACAAGAGTTTCTATGACCAGAGACCCGATCTCCGGCTCTCAGGCCGTACCGTCATGGGAAATCTGGCTGCGAAGGGGCAGGAACTCAATGACCATTACTACGGTACCATCGGAGACCGTGTGACGGTATTCATGAGCGAGCTGAATTACGAATTGTGGAAATTGGGTATCAGCAGCAAGACACAGCACAAGGAAGCAGCTCCCAACCAGTTTGAGATTGCTGTTGTCTATGATGCGGCAAACCTTTCCACAGACCACAACCAACTGTTGATGGATGTACTGCAAATGGTTGCACTGCGCCATGGCATGGTTGCACTTCTGCACGAAAAGCCCTTCCTGGGTGTCAATGGTTCAGGAAAACATGACAACTGGTCGCTTTCCACCGATGACGGGACAAACCTCTTGAGCCCAGGCTCAAACGTTGAGGACAACCTGCAATTCCTCGTGTTCCTGACCGCTTTCATCAAGGCAATGGATGAGTATGCCCCATTGATCCGCTGCGGCGCAGCCACAGCAGGAAATGATCATCGCTTGGGCTCCTCGGAAGCTCCCCCGGCCATCATCAGCATCTATCTTGGCGAGCAACTGAGTTCCATCCTGGATACCATCACCATGGAGGGCAGTTGCACTAAAAGTGACCGCCAGTATGTTAGGATGGGCATGACCATGCTTCCTCAGCTGCCCAAGGATCTGACTGACAGGAATCGCACCAGCCCCATTGCATTCACCGGCAACAAATTCGAATATCGCATGGTGGGATCCTCCCAATCCATGGCAGGGCCAAACATCTACATCAATGCTGCAGTTGCACAAATCCTCGAAGAGGCTGCAGACAGACTGGAAAAGGCGGCAGACAAGGAGATTGAGTGCCACAACATCATCCGAGACTTCTACCAGAACCACAAGCGAATAGTATTCAACGGAAACGGCTATAGCAGGGAGTGGAAAGAAGAGGCAGCAAGGCGTGGCCTTCCCGATTTCAAGGATACGGTGAGTGCACTGCCCCAGATGCTCAGCGAGAAGAGCCTTTCCCTCTTTGAGCAACAACATGTCTTCACCAGAAGTGAAATTTCTTCCCGTCTTGACATCTATTTGCAGACCTACAGCAAGCAAATCAATGTAGAGGCTTCCATCATGGTGGAGATGTGCAGAAAGCAGGTGATACCGGCTGTCATCGGGTACGTAGGGCACCTTGCAGACTCTTTGAGCAAGCAGGAATCGCGTGGCTTGGCTGTGCAGACACAGCAACAGCTGCTCAACACCGTACAAACCGCTCTGAATCAAGCCATTGAAGCTACTGAACAGCTGCATGTGTGCATTGCAAAAGCTCTCTCGTACAAAGATGAGATTCTGAAGCAAGCACAGATCTATCGTGATGAAGTTGTACAACAGATGCAGATACTGAGAAGTCACATTGACTTGATGGAAACGTACACGGACAAGGCTTGTTGGCCTTTCCCAAGTTACGATGACCTCTTGTTCAGGCTTTAGTTCTGCTCCTGACGTTCTTCAGGCAAGCGAACGATCAATCCTTGATAGGGTTGCAGCAGCAGATTTTCAAACTGCATGACAGGTGCACCTGACGGTGAGGCATGCGTTGAGAAAACAAGTTCACAAGAAAGGTTTTTCAGTGCAAAGGAAGGCAAATCCACAGTTTGCCTTCTTTTGCTGAAATTCAGCAGAATTAGACGCTGTTGCCCTTGGTGCTCCCTGCAATAGGCCAGAACGTGTACATTTGTCGTTTCCACAAAACTCGTCAACCCTCTTCTCAGCGTTTCATCATCCTTACGGAGCTCCAGAAGGTTACGATAATACAGAAGCATCGAGGACTCTTCCATCTCCTGATTCTCTACAGAATACCGATTGGAAGCTTTCGCAAATGGCAACCATGGTTCTACGGTACTGAAACCATTTCCCTCACCGGTGCTCCACACCATCGGGCCACGTTCAGGATCACGACCAGGATGAAACGGCCAATACTTTTTCCCAAGAGGATCCCGTAATTGCAATCGGGAAATCTTTGAATTCGGCAACCCCAGTTCTTCACCGTAGTAGAGAAAAAGAGCACCTCTTTGGGTACAGAGAAAGAGAGCTGCTAGCTTGGCTTTCGCTTCACTCTCCCCTTCTCGGCTGTAAAAACGTGACAAATCATGATTATTCAATACCCAAGTCGGAACCCTATGCCGACCTACTGCCTCGTACCAGCGTTTTGCAACAGTCTTCCAACGTTGTGCCTTGAAAGGTGTTGCTGCAAGAGAAAAATCAAAACTGAGGTGCAATTCATCATGATAGCGTCCAAGAAACGAAGCAGCCAATTCCGGTTCGCCTGGCATCTCTACCATGATCTCACCGACAAGCATGCGTTGCCCATACTCATCCATGAGCTTGCGTATCATCTTCAGCTTCTGATGAGTCTCAGTACGATTCCTGTCAAAGATATGTCGTTGCATATCATAAGGCCTAGGCCTTGATCCGATGATCCTAGGATTGTTCCGCAGGCTTTCGTCTTTGACAATGCAGTTGATGACATCCAATCTGAATCCATCAACACCTTTCTCCAACCAGAATCGTATTTCAGCGAGAACAGCATCAACAACCTTGGGATTTCTCCAATTCAGATCAGGTTGCTCCGCAAGAAAGGAGTGCAGATAGTATTGTTTTCTGGAAGCGTCATAGGTCCATGCTTTCCCTCCAAAAGCAGCATACCAATTATTGGGGATGGTATCAGACCAGATATAAAAATCGGCCTTCTCATTTTCTTTTGACTCCCGGCTTTCCAGAAACCAAGGATGCATGTTTGATGTGTGGTTCAATACCAAATCCAAGAGAACCTTCACATTCCTTTGGTGAGCTTCATGCAGGAGCTCATCAACATCAGCAAGAGTTCCAAAGATTGGGTCGATTTCCCGATAGGAGGAAACATCATAGCCAAAATCCGCCATCGGAGAAAGAAAGATGGGACTCAGCCAGATGGCATCTATCTGCAGGCTTTGCAAATAGTCCAATCGTTGGATGATGCCCTGAATATCCCCAATACCATCGTTGTTGGAATCTTGGAAACTTCTTGGATAGATTTGATATACTACACAATCTTCCCACCAGGCATAGTCCATGAGTAGAACCTCCTCAATGAGTATACCTCATGAACATTCGAATTATCAAACCAATTCTTGTTATAGTATTTTTATATCGTTACAAGTATTTTTTTACTGTTTTATAGTCATTCTTATAGTAATTTAAATGTACTATACATAGTATCTGATACTACAATCACACGATTTCTTCACACATGGATTGTTGCCAATTCAAACATACTGGAATAATCACATACAGGTTATACAATTTTTTACTGTAATTTTAATATTGTTTATAATGCTTTCTATACTGTTTCAATGTTATTTATATATTATAATTTGTTTTTGCACAGTAATTATAGTATATATACAAAATAATATTGCTACAGTTTAATGCATATTTTAGTTTCTTTTATAAATTTGTACGATAGTTTTTATATGTACTTTACGTAGTATTCAATTAAATATTGATATCGTTTTAATTTATTTTACAATAACTTTAATGCACTATTCCTGCGAATGCTTTTTGGAGAACTCTTTCAGGGAAAACCGAATGCCAGCAGCCCAGCCGAGACCCATACTGGCAAAAAGCTCTTCAAGTTCTCGCTTGAAAGAGGGCTCAATGGAAAACGTAGTCAATACTTTGTTCTCTTTCTTTGAAGTCCTCGTCTCTTTTGAGAAGAGCTGTTTTGCTTTCTGTCCGCTGATACTGTTTTCCTGTACTACTTCGTTCTCTGATTCCGGGTTTCTCTTAAGTGCCATGACTATCTCCAAATATCTTTGTTAAGTGTAGCAATCGCATCAATCGTACTATCTTTCAAACCTTTTCCCCGCACTTTGAAAAGCTGTGGAGCACTTCCTGCTTCCTGTGCTTTTCTGAACAAAGGATCCACTGGTATCCTATATACGGTAAAGACTCCTTCACACGCTGCGGAATAGATATCTCTGTGCTGCTTGATTCTATTGTCAAACGAATTGATGATGATCTTTGTATGCTTTACTGGAGAACGCAAGTTCTTGCGAAGCTTATTCAACTCATCAATGAAAATCTCCAGACCATCAAGACTGAACACTTCCGGTGTCATCGGGGTGATCACTTCATCACTGGAAATCAAAGCAGCTCTCTCCAATCGGCCTAAGCCTGGAGATAAATCCAGAATAATACGGTCATACTCCTCTGCTACTTCCTTAACAAGATCCTGCAGAACATATGGTTCCTCTGCCAATTTAGTCTCTGAATACAGTTTCAGAGTTCCCCCGATACCGAATGTGGGGAGTACTGAAAGATTAGGCACCTGGGAAATAGGAACAATTGCATCATGAATATAGCACTTACCTTGCACAACATCTGCCAATTCATAGGTTGGAGCGTCTGTAAGAAACCACGAGGAAGCATTTCCTTGAGGATCAACGTCTACCAACAACGTACGATACCCATCCAAAGCAGATTGGCATGCTAACGTTCCCGAGATAGTCGTCTTACCAACTCCACCTTTTTGCAGATGGAAGGAAATTGTTTTCGCCATAGTTAACCCTTAGCGTTTAGTATATACCACGTTTTTTCGTCGTACAAGTGTTATTCCAAATCTGATTGTTACAGGGAATAAACAATATGATTAGTATCATACTATCATATGTAACAATAGTCGTCCTATATATATCTTGTTAGTTTTTTTCAATTTTTAGTATGTTTTTTATATCTGTTCTATATTTTATCAATGCAATTACTTCATTGGTTGTAGTGAGATCAGCAAAGCAAATCAGCTTATTCATAGCTTGTACCAAGAGACACTCTTCATCACTTGATGATACCTGCACCTCACGCATGCACATACAAGAATGATATGCATGCGTTCTCACTTGCAAACGTATTTCATGGATGATAAAACTGCCTAATACATGCACACATATTCTTTTCGCGTTCTCCCGATCACCGAGGAACTCCTTGGTGCAGATGCAGCAACATCTTGTAAGTATTGGCAACCGCTCCTAGCCTTCTTCCCCCTTCAATACATTCTGTTTCACTAGTATTTCTGTTTGCTTCCATAGCTATTTCTGTTTATTTTATATTATTTTTGTTTTTTTCAATTTTTTTCTATACTGTTCTTTAGTGTTCTTACTATTTTTTGATATTATTTCTACTTATTTTCTTTTGTTCTTATATTCTTTCTAGCTATTTTAAAGGACTAATACTCTAATTGAATATCAGTCCTAAGTGTTTTAGCTATTTAATCATTTGTTTTTAGTGTATTTTTATCTTGTTTTTATATGTTTCTTATATATATTCGCAATACCCTGCGATTACATCCCTCAACATATATGCACTGTCCTTTGGGATTCTTTCTTGCGTTTCATAATCTACATACACAATGCCAAATCTTCTTGAATACCCCCAGGCCCATTCGAAATTATCCATGAAGGACCATACAAAATACCCTTTCAGATTCACACCCTCATCAATGGCTTGCTTGCAGACTGCAAAATGCTGATTGAGATAATCGCAACGAGCGTAATCATGCACCCTTCCATTCTCCACGATATCATCTGCTGCACAGCCATTTTCTGTGATATACAGATCCATGCCTTCAGTTTCTTTGTCAAAATACTTGAGCAAGCGCAATAAGCCATTCGGTACAATGGGCCAACCCTGGTTTGTCGTGCGTTGCCAAACAGGTACCTCTTTGAACAGGAACGGCTCCTGCGGATCATACACAACTGCATGTTCCATATAGTAATTTATGCCAATGAAATCAATTTTTTGTGCAATGATTTCCATATCACCTGGTTCGATCGGAAAGCTGATATGCAATTCCTCTTTCATGGAACTCGGATACCCCTTTCCTAGCAGAGGATGCAAATACACATCGGTATACAAAGCTCTTGCCAACTCACTGGCTTTTGCATCCTCTAGTCTTCTTGTTGCCGGTCTTGGCCAGCTGGGATTGAGTGTGATTCCGATGGGAGCCTCCAAAGCGGAAGCCTTATACTCTTTGATTGCCAATCCATGAGCCAGATTGAGGTAATGTACTGCCTTGAATGCTTGTTTTGGATCTTTGATGCCTGGAGCATGTTCTCCCCATAGGTAGCCGAGATATGCGCTGCAGAAGGGTTCATTCAGCGTTATCCACTGATCGACATACTCACCAAGGTACGAGAAGCACACCTTTGCATACTCAGCAAACGCATAGGCTGTTGAACGTACCGCCCATCCACCCTCATCCTGTAGTGCTTGCGGGAGGTCCCAATGATACAGCGTAGCAACAACCTTCATCCCTTTAGCTCTGAGAGCCTTGCTCAGCTTGATATAATAATCGATGCCCTTGAGATTGACTTCACCTCTACCAGTAGGGATGATGCGTGGCCAAGCAAGGGAAAACCGATATGCCTGGAAGCCAAAATCACTCATCAATTGAACGTCATCGGCATAACGGTGGTATTGATCGACAGCAATACTCCCATCATCACCTCCCAATATCGTTCCTTCTTTGGCACAGAATGTGTCCCAAATGGAAGGTTTTCTTCCATCCTCTTCTATGGCCCCTTCTACTTGGTAGCTTGCTGTGGCGCACCCCCACAGAAATTCTGGTGCGAATTCCAATCTCTGCATGCGAATAGTATCCTTATTTTATCGGGTGGCGACGTATAACACGTGTCGTATGGATGCTATCACAGTGCAATGCGCCAGACAAGGTTATGAAATTTGCAGAACAAAGTTCCCTCAGTGTACAAATCATGCAGTAATCATATACATATATATTTTATAGTATATTTATTTTATTTGCTCTAATTTTTATAGTATTCCCATATCTATCAGTGCTAATCGGAGATTCTCTACACCCAGATACTGATGTGCTGTGATACCGACTTCTGCAGCTGCTTTGCAGTTGTCCAGATTATCATCGATAAAGAAAGCCTGCTCAGCCGAAACACTTTCTTGCAGGAGAATATGCGAGAAGAATGCATATTCGGGCTTTGCATGGCCGATTTCACAAGAAGCATAGACGTGATGGAACAGTGCATACTGGTTGTGTTTGAGATGATAGGCATAGTGGGCTGGTTCCGTGTTGGTTGCACATACGATGCGGTATCCCTTCCTCTTCAGTTCCTGAAGCAGGTTTTCCATGGCGGTATCCAGTGTTGGGTTGAAATACTTTGCCCACAGCGAACCGTGGAATGGAGGTACTTCAATATGCGTTCTCTCTGTGAAACGACGCCACATTTCCTTTTCATCGATGGAGTTCTTGCTGTGTTCCTGCAACAGAAGAGGAAGTGCCGGATCGAGTTCACAAAAACTCTCATGCTGCTCGATGCCAAAATCCCTGAGCAATGATTGCTCAAGCGAAATATCGGAATGGAGCGCCAATACGCCACCCATATCCACCAGTATCAAGGAAACGTGCTTCTTCATGGGAGCTGATGGTATCACACCCGGAGCTTTGCTTCCAGTGCTTTTCCTCATGGAAAAAATACGATATGCTTCGACGAATAAGGAGTAGTGTATGCCCCAATTCTTTCCTCAAGGATATGTTCCTGCAATGGAGCAGAAGCAAACTGAAAAAGCCATCAAATACGTCAAAGACACGTTTGAGCGTGAACTGAGCGGTGGGCTCAAATTGAGTCGTGTCACCAGCCCGTTGTTCGTGCCGAGAGGCTCGGGAATCAATGACGATCTGAATGGTATTGAGCGTCCCGTACGCTTCGAAATCGGAAACCTCAGCAATCGTGAGATGGAAATCGTGCAATCGCTCGCCAAATGGAAGCGCATGGCTTTGGCCGATCTCGGATTCAAGAGCAATACCGGCTTGTACACTGACATGAATGCCATCAGACCTGACGATGACCTTGATGCCATCCACTCCATCTATGTCGACCAGTGGGACTGGGAATTGGTGATGGGAAAGAATGACCGTAATCTCGAATACCTGAAGAAGGTTGTGAAAAAGATCTTCTCTGCCATGAAACGAACCGAATTCCTGGTCAGCGAAATGTTCTCATCCTGCCCTCCGACCCTGCCTGACCAGATTACGTTCATCCATACGGAGGATGCCCAAAAACGGTATCCAGACCTCACTCCAGTCCAGAGGGAAAAGGCACTCGCAAAAGAGTACGGGGCAATTTTCCTCATCGGCATAGGCTCACCGCTTGCTGATGGCGTAAGCCAAGGCGGACGAGCACCTGACTATGATGACTGGTCTACACCCACGGATGCAGAGCACACCGGGCTGAATGGAGACATCATCGTTTGGGATGGTATTCGCGAGGATTCCCTGGAGCTCTCTTCCATGGGCATCAGAGTCGATCAGGAAACACTGATCAGACAGCTTGATACCCGCAATGCCCAGGAGCGTGCAAGCTTGTACTGGCACAAGCGCCTGCTCAATGGCGAACTACCCCAGACCATCGGAGGCGGTATCGGGCAGAGCAGGCTTTGTATGTATCTGCTCAAGAAAGCCCATATCGGAGAGGTGCAGGCATCCGTCTGGCCGCAGGAGGTCCTTGACGAAGCGAAGGCAATGCAAGTCTTCCTGATGTAGGAGTGTCCATGAAACTGATCAGCTGGAATGTGAACGGCTTGCGTGCCATTCAGAAAAAAGGGTTTGAAGAGTATCTTGCACAGACAGATGCAGATATCTTCTGCTTGCAGGAAACCAAATTGCAGGAAGATCAGATCTCCCTGGAACTCCCCCAGTACCATATGTACTGGAGCTTTGCTGAAAAAAAGGGATACAGCGGGACTGCACTCTTTTCCAAGGCTGAACCGATCAACGTGGAACACGGGATCGGGCATGAGCTTGATGCGGAAGGCCGTACAGTCACCGCAGAGTTTCCCGATTACTATGTGATCAGTTGCTACACTCCCAACAGCCAGGAAGAATTGGCCCGTCTCCCGGTCCGGATGGACTGGGATGATGCATTCCGCTCCTATGTAACCAGCCTCAGGGAAATGAAGCCGGTGATCATCTGCGGCGATCTGAACGTTGCACACCAGAGCATCGATCTGAAGAATCCCAAAAGCAATGAGCGCAATGCAGGCTACAGCATCGAGGAGCGGACCCAGTTTTCCCGTTTGCTCGAGGCTGGATTTCTGGATACGTTCAGGCTGCTGTATCCTTCCAGGACCGAAGCATACTCGTGGTGGTCATACCGATTCCGGGCCCGGGAAAAGAACGCAGGGTGGCGTATCGACTACTGGCTGGTAAGTGATGACCTCAAGGACCGTGTCCTTGACAGCAGCATCGATGACCAGATACTGGGCAGCGACCATGCGCCGGTGATACTGAAGTTGCAAGACTAAGATAATGGGGAGGATGCAAGTCCTCCCCATTCTTTTGCTATGAAACTATTTGTTCAAGAGATACGAAGGTATCTCTCCACGGTTTTCAAACACCTTCCGCTGTTGTGAGCCCAAAATCTTCTTGCACATACGAATGGATTTCGGGGTAACCTCCACAAGCTCATCATCCTTGATGAACTGGATGGCTTGCTCCAAACTCATTTTGGAAACCGGAGTAAGGGTAACTGCATCATCCTTTCCGGAAGCCCTGAGGTTGGTAAGCTTTTTTGTCCTGGTCGGATTGAGCAAGAGATCCCCATCACGATTGTGTTCACCAACAACCTGCCCTTCGTACACAGGATCCCCGGGTACGAGAAAGAGCCGGCCTCTATCCTCCAGCTGCCAGAGTGCATAGGCGACAGCATTTCCACTTCTGTCACTGATGAGGGAACCGCTGAAGCGATCAGGAAAATCACCCTTGTATGGTTCATAGCCTTTCATGTAACTGTTCATGATGCCCATACCGCGTGTATCGGTAAGAAATTCATCATGGTAGCCGATCAGGCCACGGGCAGGAATCTCAAATTTCATCTTCACCCGATTGTTTCCCAGATAGGTGATATCGCTCATCAATGCCTTGCGCTTGGACAGTTTGTCCATCACTGTTCCGCTGTACTCTTCAGGGCAGTCAACAAACAAATACTCCACAGGCTCGGTCTTCCGTCCACTCTCATCAGTACGGAAAATGGTACGGGGTCTGCCTACACACAGCTCAAAGCCCTCACGACGCATTTGCTCGACGATGATTGCCATCTGGAATTCTCCACGGCCTTTGACCGTGAACGTATCATCGGAATTGCGTTCCACCTTGATGGACACATTTCGAAGCGACTCTTTCTGCAATCTTTCCCAGATCTTCGCACTCGTCACCTGATTGCCTTCCCTGCCGGAAAGGGGACTGATGTTCTTTGAGAAAAGAATCGATACCGTTGGTTCATCAACATGGATGCGTTCCAAGGCCATCGGGGACTCAGCCGTACAGATTGTATCGCCGATATGCACATCTTCGACACCACTGAGAACAATGATGTCCCCGCTGTACACCTTGGTGGCTTCGGAGAAGGTAGGCCCATTATAGGTCTGCAGCTTGCTCACCCTGAGCGGCTTCTGAACTCCCCCTTCCTGGATGCATACAAGCGCATCATTGGTGGTGGCCATGCCGTTGATGACCTTTCCCACTGCCAATCTGCCGAGGTAGTCACTGTAGGAGAGATCACTCACCAGCATCTGGAACGGCAACTCATCATCATAGACAGGAGCCGGCACCTTCTCAACGATGCAATCCATCAGCTGATGCAGGTTCTCATCAAGATCGTTGGGTGCAATACCGCAACGCCCATGCTTGCCGATTGCATAGAATACGGGCACATCGAGCATATTCTCGTCGTCGGCAAGTTCAAGGAGCAATTCATAGACTTCCTGGACAACCTCTTCGCTGCGGGCATCCTGACGGTCAACCTTGTTGATGACGATGATGGGCTTGAGATGCTTCTTCAGCGCTTTCTCCAGCACAAAGCGTGTCTGGGGAAGCGGACCTTCTGCAGCATCAACGAGCAGGACAACCCCATCAACCATGGAAAGTCCGCGCTCCACTTCTCCACCGAAATCGGCGTGTCCCGGAGTGTCGATGATATTGATCTTCACACCGTTCCATGTGATGGCACAATTCTTTGCGCTGATGGTGATACCGCGTTCCCGCTCAATGGCTCCACTATCCATGATGCGGTCCTGGGACCCATCCTTCGTGAGTCCACTCTGTCTGAACAATCCATCGACCAGCGTGGTCTTGCCATGGTCAACATGCGCGATGATGGCGATGTTCCGAATCTTTGTATTTGTGATAATCATGAGAAATCCTTTCCAGGCCCTATGCTGTCGATTCTGCTCTCTCGTCTCGCTTCCCAAGGAAGAATTTTACGAGAATCAGCGTAAACATGCATAGGATACTGAGGCTGATGGTAGCCAGTCCCCCGGCTATGCCCACCGCCTGGGCGACGGAGCCGACAATAATCGGCATGGTGATTGCCCCTACGGTTGCAGTGGCAATACAGGTTCCTGTTGCGATGGTGGAAGAGTTGAATTTCCTATCCATGGTCGAAAGTGTGGTTGGATAGGTTCCACTCATCGCAAGCCCGAACCCGAACAGACTTAGGTAAATCAGTGCGATATGCTCAACACTGATCATCATGAGAAAGAACACGATTTGCAAGGCTCCAAGAATGACCAACAAGGCATTCTTGTTCATCTTCACCGAAAGGGTTGCACAAACAAGCCTGCCAACAAGGATGAAGATCCACAGGGCACTGCTGGTCGTCAGTGCCAGAGCTGGGCTCAGCCGACCGGTATCGTTGAAATAGGTTACCAGCCAGCCGATAACCGAAGCTTCCCCACACAGGTAGAAAAAAAGGATGAACGTATTGAGCCAGTACTTCCCGCTTCGCATGAAGGCCCTGCCCTCATCATTCTGCTTTTCCTTGGGTTTGCCGGAAAGCGAGGAACGGCTGAGAGAAAAGAGTACTGCAATCTCAAAGAGCACCAGAACCCATGCGCTGATCCTCCAGTACACCCCAAACACACTGGTGCTGAGGATGGCAAGGAAGGGAGCAATGAAGGCTCCTACAGCGAACGAGGCATGCAGGAGGTTCAGACCTGCTGCCTTGTTCTGTGCGATCTCACTCATGACTACGTTGGTGATGTTGCTCATGGTACCCCTACCGATTCCGGTAAAAGCAAAGGCAATCAGCAAAAGCAGGGGATTCCCCGAGAGCGTCATCAAGGTAAACCCAATGACAATGCCCAAGGAAAGGGTAAGCGTACTGTTCTTCCGACCGATCAGGTAGGGCAGATAGCCGGCAATGAGCAACGCTGCGAAGTTACCGATCTGATGAGCCGAAATTACAGCTCCGCTGAGCACATAGCTCATCTGGTATTCGGCCTTCATGAACGGAAGCAAAGCCCCGATGAGAGTACTCATCATGCCGCTGGTGAAGAACGCAAAATATATGGTGTACATCAAGCTCACATCTTCTGATCTGACCTTGAGTAGCTTGGAAAGTGAGGGCATGAAAAAGACTCCTGGAAATGCGATGGACCGGTACCTGGAAAAGGTACTCCTATGTAATACCGTTATTTGGCAAGAATGTCCACTAGGTTCAGCTTCGGACGAACCCTATCTTTGCATCTGTTGCTTCATCATTCGCTTGCAAGCATACATGTTGGAGTCTGCAATGGTGTACAAGGTCTCATCTGTCATTCCGTTCTCGTATGCGACAAACCCATAGCTGAAATTCAGGTTCCGGATATGCTTGTGCTTGGAAGTTGCAAGCAAGCGTTGCAGCTTGGCGACCCGCTCGTCCTGATCGGTGGTATGGATAAACGCCGCAAACTCATCACCTCCCAATCTGGCGGCTATGCCGTCTCGTGAGAAGGTCTGTCTCAATGCGGAAGCGAATCCGACCAAAACCTCATCGCCTATCTTGTGCCCGAATCGATCGTTGATCTGTTTGAAAGAGTTAAGGTCAAACACCAGCAACCCGAAAGGTTTCCCATCCTGCACCAGATACTTCAGATGCGTATCGAAGCTCCTGCGATTGTACAGGCTGGTAAGATAATCCACATGGGAAGGGACAGTCTCCAGAAAGACATACATGACCAGAACGGCGAGCACAATGGAGGTCCAACTGAAATGTACCCGGGAATCGATGAGTTGGGTAACCATTCCGATGATGGGGAAGAAAAGGAAGATGCTGTACAGTGCAATTTCCTTGGGTGAGGTCCGTTTTCTATGTCGCAGGATCAGGAAAAGCATATACGCATAGAGTGAAGCCAGTATCACGTAATGGAGCATTTTCCAAGGTCCGCTTCCATAGCCATTGGTTTGGCGATTCACAGAGAAATAGACAGGGTACCCTATGTTGATCAGCAGCAGCAGCGCAGTGAGAAGACTTGCCCCCTGATAGTACCACAGCTTGCGGATTCGCCGGGTATCATGAAACAAGCGGTAGTCTACATAACTCATCAGCAGGCCACCGATGACAGGCCCGATCAGGAAAAGAAGCACATTGGTACCGTATTCCAGGAAATAGGCGCCTGGGAACTGGGCACGGTCAAATATCCATGTCAGCGGCTCATCGATGATGGCGACAGCCGCAGCCAGCGATACCCGTCTGATGAGCACGCCACTGAATGTCCTGATATGCATGGAATGCATGAACAGGAGCAGAACCCCAAGTACAGCCAGGGCAAATATGTTGATTTGGAATTGGATCAGATAACGCATCAGACTCCTCCAAACACCGCTGTATTCCGCTCCTCCAGGGACCGAAAGAAAGAGACAACAGGAAACAGATGTCTTCTCGGCTTGGGCGAAAGTATACAAACTGTTTCCATCATTTCCAAGTACTACTCCTTTGTTCCAAGTCCGGCCTCAATCCGTACAGCCAGATCTGCAAGCTTTTCCTCGATAAGACCAATGGTCTGGATGAAAGCTTGCTCCCCCTTGCCACTGGGGTCATCGAGCCCCCAATCCTCGCGATGCTTGCAAGGCAGATACGGGCAGTGCACATTGCACCCCATCGTGATCAGGATATCAATGGCGGGAAGATGGTCGATCAACTTGGAATATTGCGTTGCTTCCATATCGATTTCATATAGTTTCTTAATCATTCTTACCGCATCTTGGTTGATTCTGTCCTTGGTCTCTGTTCCCCCGCTGAAAGAGGAGAACAGGTGCCCATACTTCAATGTCGCTAGTGCTTCAGCCATCTGGCTGCGGCAGGAGTTGTGGACGCACACAAAGGCAACGGTAGGCTTAGTCATACCAGATTCCTCGCCTTTCTGATGAGTTGGGCAACTTCCTGTGCATCAGCAACCCTTCCCGAAACCAGCACCTTCTGGTCCACGACCAAAGCCGGGGTGGTCATCACTCCGTACTCGGCTATCTTGGCAAAATCCCTCACATGCTCTATCGCACTCTCTTGGCCAAGGTCCACCAGCGCCTTGCGGGTATTCTCCTCGAGAGCATTGCAGGCAGCGCAACCCGAGCCAAGAATCTTGATATCCGAGGTGATTTCCTCTGTCACTTTCTTCTTTTTCCCTAAACCAAACAAAGCCATATCCCGCTCCTTTCCCTACGACAGGTAGGGTCCGATCATATTGAAAAGATACCCAATGAGAATGATTCCCATCGTCACTATCACAAAAAACAAGCCGAGCAAGCGGGGTTTGACCGCCTTGCGCAGAAGAATAAGGGAAGGCAGAGAAAGGGCGGTTACGCCCATCATGAATGAGAGAATGGTTCCCAGCCCAACTCCCTTTGCCCAAAGCGCTTCGGCTATAGGGAGGGTACCGAAGATATCCGCATACATCGGGACTCCGACCAAGGTAGCCAGGACCACACTGAAGGGATTGGATGATCCAAGGATCGAAAGAATCCAGGAGGTTGGGATCCAATTGTGAATAACTGCCCCGATGCCTACTCCGACGATGATGTACCAGAACACCTTGTGTACCGTGGATTTCACCTGCGATACGGCAAACCGTCTTCGATCGGTTGCAGCAAGTGACTGCTCTACGCTCTCTTGGCTTTGGATAGTTCGGATGAATGGCTCGATATCCGCCTCTTTTCCCAAGAGATTGATCAAGGCTCCACCCAGCACTGCCAGGACAAGGCCAACCACCACATACGCGATGGCGGTGGGGAAACCGAATATGCTTGAGAGCAATATCAGCGAGCCCAGGTCAACCAAGGGAGAGGAGATCAGGAAGGAAAAGGTCAGCCCCAGCGGAAGCCCTGCTGAAGTGAAGCCGATGAACAGGGGAATGGAAGAACAGGAACAGAACGGGGTTACCGTCCCCAGCAACGCCGCCAGGGTGTAGGCTTTCCATCCAGAGAACCGCCCGAGAATACGTTTCGTTCGTTCAGGAGGAAAGTAGCTCTGGATGTAGCTGATCACATAAATCAGGAAGGAGAGCAATATCAAGATCTTCAGCACATCATATACGAAGAACTGCAGGCTTGCTCCGATTCTGCCCCCAAGATCAAGCCCCAGGGAAGAGAGCAGGAACCCTATCCCGTCATTGAGCCAGCGCATACCCAGAATCTGATACTGCAGGAAATCAAGCATCACACGCATGCACAACCCCCATTCTGATCGAGGGTACATTCCAAAGCCAGGATGGAAGCTTGGAACGCTTTCAGCATCGGCTCATTGATGGAATAGTGAATCCATTTGCCTTCCCTTCTCCCTACCACAAGGTCAGCCTCGGAAAGGATGCGCATGTGATGGCTCAGCGTTGGCTGGGTGACGGAGAACACCTCCAGCAGTTCACAGACGCACGCTTCTCCCCTTCCCAGATGTCTGATGATGGCCAGCCTGTTCTGATCGGCCAATGCCTTGAGTATTTGCAATATCTGCATGTCTTCCATGAGAACCTCTCATATTGATGTTTGTCTATATAATAAGAAAGCACCACATCCTTGTCAATGGATGCTGAGAAATGAATCACCCTTCTGAGCATCCCACGCAAGATCCCACCAGCTCGTACACAGACCTTCCAGAAACCGTTGGTCGTGACTTACCAGAATCAGGGCGCCTGGAAAAACGGAAAGTGCTTGCTGCAATGCCAGACGTGACGGGAGATCAAGATGATTGGTAGGTTCATCAAGAATGATGAGCTCGCAGCTTTCCTGCAGTGCCCACGCTATCAAAAGTTTGCGCATTTCTCCGGGACTTGGAAGCGCCGACCCCAAAAACAGGTTGCTGTCACTGCCCAGACGAACCACCGATGAGACAATTTCCCCTTTGGCACTTGAATCCAGATCCTGGAACCTTGCAAACCAGGAGAGGCTCTCCTCCTTACCCAGTTCTTGTTCCAGCTGCCAGTATCGGATGGTGCTTTGGTCCAGAAGGGTGGCAAGATGCTTGAGCAGAGTACTCTTTCCCACCCCATTGGGTCCTCTGACTGCTACACGCTGTGTGTTGGATAGTTCCATGGAAGGAAGATGCAGGCGACGGATGGGACCCATTTCAAGCGCGCAAGATTCCATCCGTACCAAGGTGTTTCTGCAAGCTTTTGATCCCTGTACGGTTATGCCATCGAGATCTTTCCGAAGATTCAATAGAGACTGATTCGCCAGGCTTCCTGCAAGCAGGCTTCCATCTTGCTCCGTACGCTTCAGCCTGGCATTCAGCTGATTGGATAGTTTTCCTGCAACTTTGTCTTTTCCACTGACCCTCACCCCATCAATGCGCCCCTTCGCATCGTGGTCCTTGGGATCGATGTTTCGCTTAGTGTTCATCGTATCCTGCTTCGCAGCATGAGCTGCACGGGTTCTTTTCTCCTGTCTCAGTTTTGCCTCCCGTTTTGCATGCTGCTGGTATGAGACAAGCAGGGAGTGATGCATCCGGCTTGTCTCCTCCATGGCAAGAGAGGGCGCGCACGTGAATTTGGAAACCAGAGGGGCATGAACTTGTACGGTTTGGCTACAGAGGGCATCCAGAAGCTCCAGGTCATGACTTACCAAGAGGGCAAGTGAGCGGTACTCCTTCAGAGACTGAAGGACACAGAGCATTGCTTCCCTATCCAGATGGTTGGAAGGCTCATCGATGCACAGCATGTCACTCTCCTGATAAAGGGCCCAGCCGATCTGTGCTCGCTTGCGCTCTCCTTCACTGAGCGTATCCCAACGATCGAGATAGTCACGCCCAAGGTGCAGGCGGCCGTGCAGCCTGCATGCCTCAGCATCATAGGCATACGCGAACTCCTCGTAGGTTGGGGGGATTTCTTCAGTGCGCTGGGGAACATAGATACAGTGTCCAGGATGCTGAACAGTGCCTCTTATTGGTGCAAGCAGGCCGCAAGCCAACTGAAGAAAGGTACTCTTTCCGCCCCCATTGGCACCGATGACGGCGGTCCAGACTGGCGCAAGAGATAGCGAAAGATCTTGGAAAAGATCCAAGGTCTGTTCGGGATAATGATAGGTTACTTGGTGGAATTCCAAGGGTTGGGTATTCATTTTGCCTCCTAGGTGAGGCGTCACACACGGTCATACTGATAGGATGAGAGAAGAATGAGAACGAGGTGACGCACAAAAAGAATGATGTGCACTCCAATCTATTCTTCAGTTCTTCATCGTATCGATTTTCTCCTTGTCCTTGGTTTGTTCAGTATACAAAACAGATGGCGTTGCATCAAGAAGCTGCCAGTAGAGGTTGGAGGCCTATCCACACCCCAGCGCAACCAACAAATACGTAGACGATACGCCTAAGCGTTGTATCGGAAATTTTCTTGAACAGCAGAAGACCTAGATACGTTCCCACTCCAATGGCAGCCCAACCGACAAGGATAGGTGCAAGGTGGGATCTTTGGAGGGAGCCAAAGGATGATCTGACCAAGATGCTGTGGATATTGCAGAATAGGAAATAGGCCTGGATGGTGGAAAGATAGGCTCTTTTGTCCTTTACCGAAGCAAAGAGATAGAGTGCAACCGGAGGTCCCCCAATACCGAAGAATCCATTGCCAACCCCCGCGATCAGACCCATGAGCAACCCATTGCCCGCACTTGCCTTGATGACGATACGCTCACTGAAGAACGCGAAATAGAGTGAGAGCAACAACAAGAACAAGCCGAGGGCAACACTGAGTATGCCCGAATCGACTGATAGGCTGAAGATGATGACCAACTGGGCGACAGCCAAGGAGGTTGCCAGAAGCGGAAGAAGAATCTTCCAAGCAATATGCCGATGGTACCGTACAGCCAGATATCCGGTGCTAGCCATAGCGATGACTTGGTTGAGGGTTACAGCGGTAGAGAAGGGATACAGAGCAGGAAGAAAGATCATTGCAATGATGGGAAACCCAAATCCGATGTTCGCTTGGAGAAACGCTCCTATGAATACCACAAGAAAAACCTGAATGAGCTGCAATTCACACCCCCTTTGGGGAGTGTACCATGCGTTCCAGACTCGGGGTACAAAAAAACCTTCCATTGTGGAAGGTTTTCTGGTATGGATGGAAGAAGAAAAAAAGAGGCCCGGCGGCTACCTACTCTCCCACGGCTAACCGTAGTACCATCGGCGTGAGGGTGCTTAACTTCCGTGTTCGGGATGGGAACGGGTGTGTCCACCCTGCTGTGGCCACCGGGCCGGCCAACGCCTGGGAGCGCGAGAAACCTCGCACGACCGGCCTTGGCAGCCCATGGGACTGGAACGATGATATGGTCAAGCCTCTCGGATGATTAGTACCGGTGGGCTGAACACGTTGCCGTGCGTACACCTCCGGCCTATCGAACAGGTAGTCTCCCTGTTTCCTTATGCCCGCTTGTGCGGGGGGGATGTCTCATCTTGGGGAGGGCTTCCCGCTTAGATGCTTTCAGCGGTTATCCCTTCCGAACGTGGCTACCCGGCAGCTGCCGTTGGCACGACAACCGGTACACCAGAGGTTCGTCCACTTCGGTCCTCTCGTACTAAAAGCAGAACCCCTCAAACATCCAACGCCCATGGCAGATAGGGACCGAACTGTCTCACGACGTTCTGAACCCAGCTCGCGTACCGCTTTAATTGGCGAACAGCCAAACCCTTGGGACCTGCTCCAGCCCCAGGATGCGATGAGCCGACATCGAGGTGCCAAACCTTGCCGTCGATATGAACTCTTGGGCAAGATCAGCCTGTTATCCCCGGAGTACCTTTTATCCGTTAAGTGACGGCGCTTCCACTCGCTACCGCCAGATCACTAAGACCTACTTTCGTACCTGCTCGGCTTGTTTGCCTCGCAGTCAAGCCACCTTGTGCCTTTACACTTGCCGGATGATTCCCAACCATCCTAAGGTGACCTTCGCGCGCCTCCGTTACTCTTTGGGAGGCGACCGCCCCAGTCAAACTTCCCGCCTGGCACTGTCCCGCGACCGGATGACGGCCGCGGTTAGAAAATTGGACAGGCAAGGGTGGTATTTCACCAACGGCTCCGCGCAGGCTGACGCCCACGCATCGCTGCCTCCCACCTATCCTACACATCCCTGTCCAAGTCTCCATGCCAAGTTGAAGTAAAGGTTCACGGGGTCTTTCCGTCTAACCACGGGTACCAGGCATCTTCACCTGGACTTCAATTTCACCGGATTTCGCGTTGAGACAGCGCCCATATCGTTACACCATTCGTGCGGGTCGGAACTTACCCGACAAGGAATTTCGCTACCTTAGGACCGTTATAGTTACGGCCGCCGTTTACTGGGGCTTGGATTCGCCGCTTCGATCGCTCTGACGGCTCCTCTTGACCTTCCAGCACCGGGCAGGTGTCAGTCCATATACTTCCCGTTGCCGGTTCGCATGGACCTGTGTTTTTGGTAAACAGTCGCATGGGCCGTTTCTCTGCAACCCCCTCGCGGGGGCCATACTTATCCCGAAGTTACGTATGCATTTTGCCGAGTTCCTTAACGCGAATTCTTCCGTGCGCCTGTGCATTCTCAGCTCGCCCACCTGTGTCGGTTTGTAGTACGGTCCCCCAGGGCCGTTCCTTAGGGATTGTTTCTCGGCACGACGACTACGCGCACTTCACCGCACCGTGATGCGGCTCGCTCGCGGCTCACCTCAGGTCCCGGATTTGCCTGGGACCCTCGTCGGCTCGCCGTTTCGGCCGGGACTACCGTCGCCCGGCTGCGTTTCGCCCTATGCGTCATCCCATCGGAACCCTGGGAGGTGCGGGAATGTTGACCCGCTTCCCATCGGCTACGGCTCTCGCCCTCGCCTTAGGGGCCGACTGACCCTTGGGTAGATTGACTTTACCCTGGAAACCTTAGGCTTTCGGCGGACGGGGATCTCACCCGTCTTTTCGTTACTCATGCCTGCATTCTCTCTTCCGTCCCGTCCACGGGCGCTTCCGCCCCCGCTTCTTCCGTACACGGAATGCTCTCCTACCGACAGCACCATTGGTGCTGTCCCGCGGCTTCGGTGCCGTGCTTAGCCCCGTTACATTATCGGCGCATGACTACTCGACCAGTGAGCTGTTACGCACTCTTTGAAGGGGTGGCTGCTTCTGAGCCAACCTCCTGGCTGTCTGTGCAATCATACTTCCTTTCCCACTCAGCACGACTTTGGGACCTTAGCCGGCGGTCCGGGCTGTTTCCCTCTTGACGACGGCCCTTATCAGTCGCCGTCTGACTGCCGCACATTGTATCGCGGTATTCGGAGTTTGGTTAAGCTCGGTACCCAGTGACGGGCCCTCACCTATCCAGTGCTCTACCTCCGCGACAGTCCATGCGACGCTAGCCCTAAAGCTATTTCGGAGAGTACCAGCTATCTCCAAGTTTGTTTAGTCTTTCGCTCCGAGCCACAGCTCATCCCAACCCTTTTCAGCGGATTTAGGTTCGGCCCTCCACAGGATTTCACTCCTGCTTCAGCCTGGCCATGGCTAGATCACTTGGCTTCGGGTCTACCGCACGCGACTGAACGCCCTGTTCAGACTCGGTTTCCCTGCGGCTCCGGGACTCCTATCCCTTAACCTCGCCGCATACGGTAACTCGCAGGCTCATTCTACAAAAGGCACGCCATCACCCTCTCGGGCTCTGACCGCTTGCAGGTCCACGGTTTCAGGTTCTCTTTCACTCCCCTCCCGGGGTCCTTTTCACCTTTCCCTCACGGTACTATGCGCTATCGGTAGCTGCCGAGTATTTAGCCTTGGAGGGTGGTCCCCCCGGATTCCGGCAGGATTTCTCGTGTCCCGCCGTACTCAGGTAACGCGGCCATGCAGCCGCAAGCGTTTCGCGTACGGGGCTTTCACCCGCTCTGGCCGGCCTTCCCAGGTCCGTTCCGCTACGCTTGCGGTTTCTCACTGCACGGGGCAAGCCCCCGCCGCATCCCTACAACCCCGCGCACCCGAGGGCACGCGGTTTGGGCTCCTCCCCGTTCGCTCGCCGCTACTGGGGGAATCTCGTTTGATTTCTACTCCCGCTGGTACTTAGATGGTTCACTCCCCAGCGTATTCCGCATGCACACTATTTTGTTCATGTGCATGCGCATGTCATCCAGACATACGGGTTACCCCATTCGGAAATCCGCGGATCTTCGGGTATTGGCCCCTTCCCGCGGCTTATCGCAGCTTGTCGCGTCCTTCTTCGCCTGGCAGCTCCTAGGCATCCTCCGTGGACCCTTGTTCACTTGACCATATCATTCTTCCAATCCCTGCGCTATTCTGTGTAAAAAACCTATCAGGCCATCAGGGGATCGAACCCTGCCACGCACCTGTTGCCGTGGCCTGCATATCCGGGAAGAACAAGGAGATTGGAACAGTTTCGTGCCACGTTGACGGGCAATTGCTTGCAGGACTCTCACCTGCTGGTCGACGACCTTGGTTGTGGCCGCGGCTGTGAGGGCCGCAGCCTGCCTTTCTTATCAGAAAGGAGGTGATCCAGCCGCACCTTCCGGTACGGCTACCTTGTTACGACTTCACCCCCCTCGCCGGACGTACCTTCGGAACCGCCCCCCCTTGCGGGTTGGGCTGGCGACTTCGGGTACCCCCGACTCGGATGGTGTGACGGGCGGTGTGTACAAGGCCCGGGAACGTATTCACCGCGCCATGCTGATGCGCGATTACTAGCGATTCCAACTTCATGGAGTCGGGTTGCAGACTCCAATCCGTACTGGGACCGGCTTTAAGCGATTCGCTCCGCCTCGCGGCCTCGCTGCGCTCTGTACCGGCCATTGTAGCACGTGTGTAGCCCAGGACATAAGGGCCATGATGACTTGACGTCGTCCCCACCTTCCTCCGGTTTGTCACCGGCAGTTCCGCCTGAGTCCCCACCTTTCGTGGTGGCAACAGACAGCAGGGGTTGCGCTCGTTGCGGGACTTAACCCAACACTTCACAGCACGAGCTGACGACAGCCATGCAGCACCTGTACGCCGGCCGCAAGCGGCACGATCCTTTCGGACCGCTTCCAACGTATGTCAAGCCCTGGTAAGGTTTCTCGCGTACCATCGAATTAAACCACATGCTCCACCGCTTGTGCGGGCCCCCGTCAATTCCTTTGAGTTTCACCCTTGCGAGCATACTCCCCAGGCGGTGCACTTAATGCGTTAGCTACGGTACCGAGGGTCGACCCCCCGCCACCTGGTGCACATCGTTTACTGTGCGGACTACCAGGGTATCTAAACCTGTTTGCTCCCCGCACCTTCGCGTCTCAGCGTCAGTACATGGCCAGATGCCTGCCTTCGCCATTGGTGTTCTTCCAGATATCTACAGATTTCACCCCTACACCTGGAATTCCGGCATCCCCTCCTGTACTCAAGCCCCGCAGTTTCCAGCGCGTCCCCCCGGTTGGGCCGGGGTCTTTCACGCCGGACTTGCAGGACCGCCTGCACGCCCTTTACGCCCAATGATTCCGAACAACGCTCGCCCCCTACGTGTTACCGCGGCTGCTGGCACGTAGTTAGCCGGGGCTTATTCCGGGATTCACGTCATCCCGCGGCCATTCCCTGCCACGGTTGTTCCCCCTCCCGAAAAGAACTTTACAACCTCACGGCCTTCTTCGTTCACGCGGCGTCGCTCCGTCAGGCTTTCGCCCATTGCGGAAGATTCTTAGCTGCTGCCTCCCGTAGGAGTCTGGACCGTGTCTCAGTTCCAATGTGGCCGTCCACCCTCTCAGGCCGGCTACCCATCGTCGCCACGGTGGGCCGTTACCCCGCCGTCTAGCTAATGGGACGCAGACTCATCCCCCGGCGGCGCCGTAGCGCCTTTCCCGGATCCCGCCATCGCAGGTCCCGTCTCATCCGGTATTAATCCAGGTTTCCCTGGGCTATCCCCGGCCGGGGGGCAGATTGTCCACGTGTTACTCACCCGTCCGCCGCTCTAGGGGCCCGAAGGCCCTTGCCGCTCGACTTGCATGCTTAAAACGCGCCGCCAGCGTTCGTTCTGAGCCAGGATCAAACTCTCCGTCATAGGAATCCCGCACCCGAGGGCGCGGGCTCTATTTCTTCAATAGTTCGCCCTGTCTTTCCTCGCAAACGAACGTAGCTTTTCAATTCTACTGTTCATCATTTCTAAGGTAATTGACTGGGAAGCCCATCTCGGTGGCCTTCCACTATTCCAATCTCTTTGTTCTTCCCTACGCTCTTCTGAAAATAATCATTTCATGCTCACCCTTTCTCAAGGGGGCGTTCTCTCAGAGTACTCGACATCCATCATTTCCGTCAAGTGCTTCACAGCTCTTGGCTTTTTGTAGTGCCGTTGTTCTCGTTGCCGAACGAGATGGGATATTACACCCTAATGGGCAATTTGTCCAGCACTTTTTCAAATATTTTATCACTTAGAGTGTAACTGTTGAATTCAAAACAAATTGCCCTTTGAGAACTTCTGATTGAGAAATTTGTTGATCAGCGATATTCTGAAAGAAAGGAACAGAAGCCATGCAGAATATCCGAAAAGCCTTACCTCAGGATCTCCCCTATCTCTACACGATTGCCCTCAAGACAGCCTTTGCAGGCTTGGACGGAACCGAATACTATCACGACCCGTACTGTGTCGGGCACTATTATGCAGCACCCTATCTCTTCTTCAATCCCGAGTTGTGTTTCATCGCACTCGATGAGAACAACACCCCTTCAGGATATATTGTCGGAACCAGTGACACCCGCTCCTTCAATACGTGGATGCATGCCACCTGGCTGCCGGTTTTGCACCAACAGTATAAGCAAGTATCATACTTCTCCAGTGAAGCTGAACAAAAGATGATCAGGACACTGCTCAAAGGCCCCGGAGAAGGTATTTGGCAAAATATGGGATTCCCCGCTCATCTTCATATCGACATTCTCCCGCACCTGCAAGGCAAAGGGCTTGGGAAGAGCCTCATGGAAACTTTCTGCTCTGCAGTAAAGGAAACGGGTGCCCAGGGCATCCACCTTGGAGTGGATGGCCGGAACACCCGTGCCTATGGATTCTATGAACGCATGGGATTCTCCATTCTTGAGGAGCAAAGTTGGGGCGCCATCTTCGGAAAAACCCTCTAGTCTGCGTCGGAACCCCATTTGGTCTTCAGATACTCAAGGTCACTTGCCAAACGATAGATGGCATTCGTAAGGCGCACTGCCTTCTTTTCCTCCAAGTGAGGCTCCTTCCCTGCCGTTTCCATCCGCTGCACGACCGCCCTGAGCGTATCCTCCTGACTCTTCAGGCTTTCGAGGGCCTCCTCAAGCTCCCTGATGTACGGAAGAACCGTATCCTTCATATCATGGGCAAGCGGCAAGGCTTGCTCTTTCAGCAGGTCGAAGCGCTCCATCACCTTCGGGGCATAAGCCTTGAGACCCATGGTGCGGGAGATGAACGAGGCAAACCAAGGTGCTACCTCCTTATCTCCATGGACGACAAACACATGTCTGATCTCCTTCTTGAAGGATTTCAGCCACTTGACCAACCCTTCTTGGTCTGCATGTCCGCTGATCCCATGCAGTTCGCATACCTCACAGCGTACATCAATCTGTTCACCGAAGATGGTGACATGCCTGGCCCCATCAAGGATTGAGCGGCCCAGCGTGCCACCCGCCTGGTATCCGCTGAAAAGGACAGTGCTTTCACTTCGCCAGAGATTGTGCTTGAGGTGGTGCTTGATTCTTCCTGCCTCACACATGCCGCTGCTGCTGATGATCACGCAGCTCTCCCGCCTCCGGTTGAGCGCTTTCGAATCCTCAACATCGGTGATGGTTACCAATGAAGGAAACAGAATCGGGTTGATCCCCTTGTTCACCAGCTCCATGGTCTCCTCATCCATATATCCGAAGAGATTGCCTGCAAAGACATGGGTAGCTTTCACCGACAGAGGACTGTCCACGAACACGGGGATATCGGTTATTGTGGGGCAGAGTTTCTTTTCGATGATCACCCTGAGCAGGTAGAGAATCTCCTGGGTCCTTCCCACAGCGAATGAGGGAATGACCACATTGCCGCCCCGTTTGAAGGTGCGCTCGATGATCTCGGCCAGCTCTGCAGCCCTGACAGCGGTCGGAATCGAATTTCCCACTGCCTGCTCAGGTTTTTTGTGGGTACGATTTCCGTAGGTAGACTCCATAATCACGAAATCAGCCTCATCGATATAGTCAGGATCCTTGATCAAAGGCTGGTCAAAATTACCGATGTCACCGGAGAAGACCAGCTTGCGACGTTCCTTGCCTTCCTTCAGCCAAAGTTCGATGGAAGAGGAGCCCAAGAGGTGCCCTGCATCAATGAACCGCACCTTGATTCCCTCATCAATCTCACAAATCTCCTCATACACACAGCTTTCGAAGAATCGCATCGATTTCTGGGCATCTTCCACCGTATACAGCGGTTCAACACCCTTCTTGCCTGCCCGCTTTGCCTTACGGCTTTTCCACTCAGCCTCCATCTCCTGGATATGCCCGCTGTCGGCAAGCATGATCTCACACAGTTCAGCCGTTGCAGAGGTAGCAAATATCTTGCCCTTGAACCCATTGCGAACCAGATAGGGTATCCTTCCCGTATGGTCGATGTGGGCATGGGTGAGAAATACATAGTCAATGGCTGCTGCATCGAAAGGCAGCTCAATACCAGCCTCCTTCTCATCATTGCCCTGGGGAAGACCACAATCGACCAGCAGGTACTTGCCGTTGCATTCCACCAAAGTACAACTGCCTGTCACCTGTTGAGCCGCTCCAAAGAATGTTATGTGCATATTCGCTCCTTTTCTACATCCAAGAATACGATTGATCAGGTGAGGATGCAATGTATATTCGAAATCCGAACTCCCCTATGCTTTGGGTGTTCTTGCTAAGGCTTCCCGTATTGGGTATTCTAGGAGAAAGGGGTAGCACATGGACGCAAACAAACAGGCAATTCGTGAACTTCAGGTGGCCAGGACAATCAAGGCCTTGGCAAAGAACAACATAGATGCACGGTTTGTTCCCAAGGCAGCGGAGGTTGTGGGTCAAGTGGCTCAGCTCATGCACAAAGGAGAGACTGTTGCTGTCGGAGGTTCGGTAACCTTGGCTGAAACCGGTGTTCTGGACTTGCTCAGAAACGGTGACTACGTGTTCTATGACCGATATGAGAAAGGTTTGACCAAGCAGCAGATCGATGAGGTGTTCCAGAAAAGCTTTTCGGTTGACACCTATCTGGCCAGTGCAAATGCCCTGACCGAGCACGGCGAAGTCTATTGTGTGGATGGCAAATCCAACCGCGTTGCCGCCCTGCTTTACGGCCCCAAACAGGTCATCCTGATCGTTTCCTGGGATAAGATTGTCCCGGATCTGGTCAGTGCCATCTTGCGCGTCAAGCAAATTGCAGCCCCGGCAAATGCAACGAGGCTTCATACCGGTGCTTTCTGTACCGAAAGCGGAAAGTGCATCCACCCTGTCTGCGATGAGCATCACCTGATGGCTCTCAGCGCCGGGGCTTGCGAGCATACCATATGCTCAAACTACGTGGTGTTTTCCCACCAGCAGATTGAAGGAAGAATGAAGGTTCTCATTGTCGGTGAGAGCTTAGGATACTAACGGAGGAACGCATGGTCGCTGATTTTACGTATTACACCCCCACCAAAGTTGTTTTCGGAAAGAATGCCGAAGCAGAGACAGGATCTCTGGTGAAGATGCAGGGATGCAAGAAGGTTTTGGTCCACTATGGATCGGAAAGTGCCAGGAAATCCGGGTTGCTGGGCAAGATCACTACGTCCCTGCGCAATGAGGGGATCGATTTTGTGGAACTGGGCGGCGTTGTGCCGAACCCCCGTCTGAGCAAAGTCCATGAGGGTATTGAACTGTGTCGCAAAGAAGGTGTCGACTTCATTCTCGCAGTTGGCGGAGGCTCTGTCATTGACTCTGCAAAGGGTATCGGCTACGGCCTGTACCATGGCGGCGAAGTGTGGGATTTCTACAGCCAGAAGCGTCCGATCGAAGGGTGCTTCCCTATAGGCTGTGTCCTTACCCTGGCTGCTGCCGGCAGTGAGATGAGCAATTCCTCAGTCATCACCAATGAGGATGGGAACCTCAAGCGCGGGGCGAACAACGATGCTTCCCGACTGAAGTTCGCCATCATGAACCCTGAGTTGACCTACACCCTCCCCGCCTATCAGACGATGTGCGGTGCAGTTGACATCATGATGCATACCATGGAGCGGTACTTCATCAACGAACCCTCCATGCATCTCACCGATGAGCTTGCCGAGGGTTTGCTGCGCACCGTTGTCCACTATGCGAAGGTGCTCAAGAAGAATCCGATGGACTACGATGGGCGAGCCAACCTCATGTGGGCAAGCAGCCTTTCGCACAACGGACTCACGGGAGCCGGCAACGCAGGTCGTGGAGATTGGGCTCCCCATCAGCTGGAGCACGAGATGGGAGGCATGTTTGATGTAGCCCACGGGGCTGGTCTCTCTGCCATCTGGGATAGCTGGGCGCGCTTTGTCTTTGACCAGAACCCTGAACGGTTCGCCAGGCTGGGAGAGAAGGTCTTCTCACTCTCTCGGACAGCTGATGTCGAGAGTGATGCACTGAAGGCCATCGAAGCCTTCCACGACTACTTCGTAAGCATTGACGCTCCGACCAACTTCAAGGAGTTGGGGATCAATCCCACCGAGGCTGAAATCGAGGAAATGAGCGAGAAATGCACATTCTTCGGGAAAAGGACGTTGGGAAACATCAAGGTGCTCGGCAAGGAAGAGATCAAGACCATCTACACCAACGCTGCCCGAGCCTAGGACATCCCTTCATTCCAAAGAAAAAGCAACAGCTGCTGCTCAAGGGTGCGATGCGGACCTATTCGGTCCGTATCACGCCTGAGGCGCGCAAGGTCATTCCTTCTGAGGAATGAACGATAGAGACGTATTGCAGAGAGCTCATGCTCATCCGACCCTTCAAGAGAATGGTCTGGATGAAGCGTGAGCAAGCTGTTGGCTTGCTCACGGCTTACCGTTTTCAGTCCCTTCTCTTCCATGATTTTTTGGAGACTTGCCAGCTGCTCGTAGCTGAGTGAGAAAAGAAACTCGTTGAGCGCGTGCACCACCTGGATATCGTGGCCACGGAGGGTGAGAAATTCACTCCACCGTGCAGGAAGGCGCAGGGAAAGCTGGAGCAACTCGACGGTACCCATCAGGGTGCCGAGCACCGGTACCAGGGAATGGCGCACTTCCCACAGCTGTTTCAGGGCAGGAGCGAAGAGCTCGGCCTGGGCATTTCCCCGTGCTTCCCACATGTGCAGCAATTCAGCGGTCGCCTGCTGTGCCCAGGGCTCCCCTCCATTGCTCTCTGCAATGATGGAAATGTACAGGTCCTCTGCCATCAGCGTAAAAAGGATTGCATGATAGCAGTCAAGGATTCGGGGGCAGAACGATGAAAGGGAGGGAATCTTCAGCAAGAAACCGAACAGGTGCAGCTTTGCAACGGTAAAGGATCTCCCCAGGGAAGCTTTCACCGGTAAATTCACCACCTCCTCTATACCTTGGTTGGTGAGCTTCTGTGCCAAGGTACCCAAGCTACGGCCCTGTTGCGTCAGTCCCAGATCGCTAGCAAGTGAAGAGGATCTCCCCACAATGGAGGCAAGCAGTTCCAGATCCTCGATCTTGGTTCGGAGCAAGGTTGCAAGTGGAGGGTGATGAAGAGCCAGATGGCTTCGGCATTGGTCAAGCAGAGACTGTTCTGAAGAGGAAAATGCAATGATTTTGCTCATGGAGCATACACCTCAACAATTGATGATGTGACCACCATAGGATGGAAAACAGAAAATGTCCAGAACAACAAAAAGCACCCCCAAAATGAGAGGTGCTTCGCACAGTCAGAAAAAAACTCTTGTTCGGCTATTCCATGAACAGGCGAACAACTTCCTCGCTGTCCCTGCTCTGCTCAAGCATTCTCCGAAACACTTGGCTTGTACAACTGCGCGCAATGGAAGCAAGCAATTCCACGTGAGCGGAAGCCTCCTTTTGCGGAGCAAGCACCAAAAAGAAAATCCTGCTCTTCTGGTTGTCCGGAGAGTCGAAATCCACAGGGAAGCGACTGATACCCACCACCATGGTGACATGGCTCACCACATCGGTCTTGGCGTGGGGAATGGCAATGCCATTTCCAATCCCTGTCGAACCGAGGCTCTCACGATCGAGAACCGCATCCAGAATCTGTTCAAACTGTTGTGTTGAATACCCCTTGGATTTTGCCACAGTCTCGACAAGTTCGGTTATCACCCCTCGCTTGTCAGTATGCATCAGTGGCACCTTGACCAGGTTTCTGTCCAATACATCCAGTACATTCATGCCAAGCTCCTTACGCTTCAAACTCGAGCCAGATATCGTCATCATCCCTCACCACCAACACCGGGCATGGGGATGTACGCATCATCCTGTCAGTCTCGCTGGCGAGTTCCTCTCGACGACTGCGGATGTCGGTGATACCACCGAGAACCAGCAAGTCCGCCTTCCGACTTTTCAGCAACTCTTTCATCACTACGTGAACCGTGCCCTCAAGCTTGATAGTCTCAATTTCCACTTCCTTCTGTGTGGCCAATCGGGAAGCATGCCGCAAATACCTATCGGCATCCTGCTGCAAGTCCCTCTGATACTCATCACGCTCAATGGCAACAAAAATACCCGCTTTCACCAATTCACTCAAGGCTCTGGTGTTCACCACATAGACTGCCGTCAATGTGGCATCATGTTCCTTGGCCAGCTTGATGCCATACATGATGGCAGTCATTGAACTCTCCGAACCATCCAGATATACGACTATCTGCCTAAACGGAACTCCCATGCAAGCCTCCACTTGATACTGTATCATCTCCGACGGAAGAGGTCAAAGCCTGCACCTGAGCCTTGGCCTGCTCCATGCGGTCTTTCACCACCTTGAGAAGAATGAAATTCTCACGCTCCTGCTCCTCGATGCGACCACGCATCCAGGCAATGGTCTCCTTATTCTCCGGAATGACAATCTTTTCCAGTGCATTCACCTTGCGGATGGTCTTCTTGACCTCTTTCGCAAGACGCATGATGGAGACCTTCAGCTCAGCAAGCCTTCCCATCAGTTGCAAGGTAGTGCGGTAGCGCTCTATGGAGAGCTCGGAAAGTATTGAGGTATCCTCACCACTGAAGTAGGGGCTGTTGTCCGTGAAAGATGTCTCCACCTTCGGCACGGAGACTCCCATGACTCGTCGTGAACCAAGCGTAATCGAATACTCAATATTCACAGCCCCTGCCAGATTTCCAACCTTGAGCCTTCCCATCTGCATGATGGCGTCGCTGAGTGATTGCTGTGCCTCATCCAGGGCTTTCACCACCCTCCCCTCATAATCGACAGCTTGGTCGACAAGGGTCAGAAGCTCCACGACCAGAATCGATTGCTTCTGGTCGAGCAGCTCATGTCCGAGCTGTGCAAACTTGAGGTCTTCCGTCAGCTTCAGCAGATTGCTCCTGGTAGGAGCAAGGGTGGTATTCACAACGCCTCCTATCTTCCGTAATGCTCTGCGATTTCCTCATCAGTCAACCGCTGCAATTCCTCACTGGGCAACTTGCTCAGTGCTTCCCACCCGAGGTCAAGGGTTTGCTCAATGCTTCTGTCTTCGTCAAATCCCTGGTTCACAAACTGCTTCTCGAAGAAATTTCCGAACTCAAGATACTGCTGGTCAAGCGAAGTCAGTTCCTCTTCGCCGATTACCGAAGCAAGATTCTGCACATCCTTGACATGGCTGTAGGAAGCAAAGAGCTGGTTTGACAGATGGGGATGGTCGGAGCGGGTCATTCCTTCCCCGATACCGTCCTTCATGAGTCGGGAGAGCGAGGGAAGACAGTTGATCGGGGGATAGATCCCTCGTGCCTGCATACTGCGCTCGAAGACTATCTGTCCCTCGGTGATGTAGCCGGTAAGGTCAGGGACCGGATGACTGATATCATCATTGGGCATGGACAGGATCGGCAATTGGGTGATGGAGCCACTGCGTCCGCTTATCTTGCCCGAACGTTCATAAATCTCAGCAAGGTTTGAATACAAGTACCCAGGATACCCCTTTCTTGAGGGGATCTCCCCTCGCATTGTGCCAATCTCACGAAGTGACTCACAGTAGTTGGTCATGTCGGTCATGATGACCAGCACCTGCTTGCCCTTGTCAAAGGCAAGGTGCTCCGCAAGGGTCAGTGCCGTCTTGGGAGTGATGGTACGCTCGATGGAAGGATCATCTGCAAGGGACAGGAAGAGGGCAACATTGTCCAACACCCCTGTTTGCTCAAAACTATCGATGAAGAACCGTGCAACGTCGTATTTGACACCCATTGCAGCAAACACAATGCAAAAATCCCCTGCATTGCCACGCACCTTCGCCTGACGTGCTATCTGTGCCGCAAGTCGATTGTGGTCCAGACCATTTCCACTGAAAATGGGAAGTTTCTGGCCTTGGATGAGTGTCGTCATCCCGTCGATGACCGAAATCCCGGTCTGGATGAAATCGCGTGGATACTCGCGTGCAGTCGGATTGATCGGCTCACCATTCACATCCCGTTCTGCAAACCCGTGGACCGTGCCCGATCCATCGCGGCTCTTTCCCAACCCATTCATGACCCGTCCGAGCATCTGTTCGGAAACGGGAAGGGTAAGGGGTTCGCCCATGAAACGCATACCGGTCTGGGGAAGGGTCAGATTGTCCGTTCCCTCAAAGACCTGCACCACCACGACCTCGTCGCTGGTATCAAGTACCTGTCCGCTTCGATGCGAACCATCGGGAGCCACCACTTCCACCAGCTCGCCATATCCGACGGCATGGGTGTTGCGCATGTATACCAAAGGACCGTCAATGCGGGAAACCCCACGATACTCCCTACCTGAAAGCAGTCGACGATCGGTTTGCGAGAGGAGTGTCTCAGCCTTAGTTCTCATAGATTCCTCCAATCTGGTCGATCGCCCTTTCCAGGCGCATCTGGATCTTATCGATTGCTCCCAAGTCATCATTGCTGACCGAAAGCCGCATTCTGGCCATCTCCTGCACTGCTTTCAGCCTTCTGATTTTCACCATGGGGACGCCTTTTGCAATGGCTTCATTTCCCTTCTGGTAGTACGCAAGGATGACAGAAAGCATCTTCACCTGCTTCTCTACAGAACAGTATCTATCAACCTCGTCGAAGGCATTCTGCTGAAGGAAGGCTGTCTTGAAGAGCGAACAGACTTCGAGAATGAAGTTCTGGGTATCCGGCAGTGCATCCGGTCCAACGAGCTTCACGATCTGCTGGAGCCTGACTTCCTTTTGCAGCAAGTCCATGATCTGGGTTCGGCTTGCATACCACGAGCCTTCACTGTGGTCATTCCACCACATCTTCACATCGGTAAGATATTCGCTGTAGGAGTCCAGCCAACTGATGGCAGGATAGTGACGGCTGCTGGCAAGTTGGCGGTCAAGACCCCAGAAACAACGCACAAAACGTTTGGTGTGCTGGGTGACCGGTTCTGAGAAGTCGCCGCCTGGAGGGCTGACGGCCCCGATGATCGAAACAGAGCCATCGTATCCACTCTGGGTACGCATATAACCCGCGCGTTCATAGAACTGGGCGATTCGGGTGGGAAGATAAGCCGGGAAGCCCTCCTCTGCAGGCATCTCTTCCATACGGCCGCTGAGCTCGCGGAGCGCTTCAGCCCATCGGCTGGTCGAGTCTGCCATGATGGCCACATGATAGCCCTGGTCACGATAGTACTCAGCCATCGTGATACCTGTATAAATGGAAGCCTCACGAGCACTTACCGGCATATTCGATGTATTGGCAATGAGGATGGTACGCTCCATGAGCGATTGGCCGGTCCTCGGATCGACGAGCAGGGGAAACTCCCTCAGTACATCGGTCATCTCGTTGCCCCGTTCCCCGCAGCCGATGTAGACGATGATGTCTGCATCGCACCACTGGGCGATGGAGTGCTGGGTCATGGTCTTGCCGGTCCCGAAGCCTCCGGGAATTGCCACCGTCCCGCCTTTGGCAAGCGGGAAGAGGGTGTCGATGACCCTCAGTCCGGTAACCAACGGTTGCTTGAGGGCAAGACGTTGGTCTACAGGTCTCGAAATCCGGATCGGCCACTTCTGGAGCATGGTCACCGGCTCCTGTCTCCCGTCGGGAAGCACCACCTGTGCAATGACATCCTCGATGGTATATTCCCCATCCTTTGCAATCGATGCAAGGACACCACTGCTGATGTGCGGACTGATGATGATACGGTGTTCGATCCGGCTTGTCTCCTGGACAGTACCGATGACCATCCCTGCATGGACGGCAGAGCCCTCCTCCACCGTTGCATGGAAAGCCCAACGCTTGGTGTGGTTGACCGCATCGAAGGTTAGACCGCGGGAGATGAAGGCGCCGCTTGCAGCGCCAAGTTCCTCCAAGGGCCGCTGGATTCCGTCATAGATGGTTCCGATGAGCCCCGGGGCAAGCTCTACACTCAAGCTCATCCCACTACCATAGACATTGTCTCCAGGACAGATACCGGTGGCATCCTCATAAACCTGTACGGTAGCCAACCCATCATAGAGTTTCACCACCTCACCTACCAGCTGCTGTTCACCGATGCGGACCATCTCCATCATCATCGCATCGGAGATGTCCTTGACAATGAGTATCGGCCCATTCACGCGTTTGACGTGTCCGATTATTCTCTCTTTCATGTATGTTCCTGAATCATTGACCTAACTACGCGGTCGAATCGTCTCAAGCGTATTTCGACCTGATTATTGAAGGAGATGGTGTCATCCATGGAGGACACAATCACCCCAATGCTACGGATTGCTTTCTTTTCCAGCGTAAGTGTGATGTCACTTCCGGTTACGCGTTTGACCAGCATGCCGGCTTGCTCCAGATGTGCTTCTGTGACAGGACATTGGGGACTGAAGGATACTTTTGCTTGCTTGAGGTCCAGGCCGATGGCAGCTTCCGCAATCCAGGTGCCCAGATAGTTGCCCACCGTTTTGGCATCCAACGAAGAGAGCACTCGATTCATGACTTGCTGATAACTCTCATCGATCTGGCGAAGGCTGGCTTTACGCTTTGCACTTGCCATGTTTGCCTGCAACCGAAACCGAATCTGCTTCAGCTTATCTTCGGTTGCACGCCTTTCCACCTCGATGTCCTTCTCTGCGCGAAGACGAGCCTCTTCAAGAAGACGACTCGCCGTTACCTCAGCATCCTCAAGGATTTGCTTGGCCTTCATATCCGCTTCTTCGAGAATACCGCTCAAGAGTCGGCTGTCAGTTGTTTCCATTCAAACCATTCCTACAACGATACCCCGATGGCCTGGTTGACCAGGGTACGCAAATCGGTACGCCCCTCCTTTGAGTTCGGGGAGGGTATTTCAACGACAAGGGGAAAGGACTCGGAGAACAGATATCGGTCGACCGTACCCCGAATCAGGGAAGCCACTGTATCCGTAATGATGATGATCCCGTTGTCAGGATCCTCCAAAGCCTTGTCCCATGCTCGTTTTGCCTGTTCGGCATTTGTCGCCTGCATGCCGAAAACACCAACCAGGGAGAACCCCAGAACGGTATCCTCGTCACCGATGACAAAGTATTTCATGCTCAGACCTTGCCGAGAATCATCAGGCTGGTGATGAATCCGAAGACCACAAGGCCTTCAGCAAGAGCGATGAAAATCAAAGCCTGGCTGGCAATCTCGGGACGCTCGCTGATGGCTCCCATCGCAGCACTTCCCACCTTGCCGATAGCCATGCCTGCAGCAAGAGCACCTACGGCAAACGCGATGGCTGCGCTGAAGCAGACCAATGCAAGGTTGTAGTCACTCCTTTGGGCAGCTTCCGTCGTTGCTGCAAAGGCACCGGGGGCGAAGATGAACGCAGAGGCAAGCAACATAAGCGCCGTTGCAACAAAGGTCATCGATACTTTTTTTCTGAATGCGATGTTGGTCATAGTGTGACCCTCCTCAAAAGAATGCACTATCTCTTCTCGGAACGGGTGTTGGAGAGCCCAACCGGCTCATACGCCACACCTTTTCCGGTGAAATACCGTGAAAAGAACTCGTAGTAGTTCAAACGAAGCGACTGGATGCCTGCACTCAGGCCTTCCAGAACAATTACCAGGACGTTTCCCAAAATGAAAATCGCCACTCCCCCGAATCCATCCACCATCGAGGAAAGTTCCTTGAAAGACTCCATCAGCGAAGCATGGGCTATTCCCAAGCCGGCCACACGCATGAAGGAGAGCGTATTGGAAAGATATCCGGTGAAAATCTCCAGGACATCCACCAGGAATTCCATGACTGAATCAAGGATGACGTGGCTGATCTCATGGCGTTCCCCACCCTTTCGCAACGAAACCAAATAGATGATGAACCCACGGGCAAAGAGCAGGATGAGAGAAACGGTGACAACCGGTGCAATCCAAGGCTGGGAGGGGAAGGTCCTGTAGCCGCTTCTCACAAACCCAAAGCCCATGTAGAGACCGATGCCGAACAACAGTCCCCCAAGCAATCCATTCTTATCCAACAGAAGTGTCAGATACGCCTTCTTGCGGCTGAGATTGATCCAATTGAGAACCAGACCGGTGTAAATGATGATGATACCGAACCGGATGGTGATGCCCAGTATTCCATACACATCAGTGATCAGTGTTCCATGGCCGGCCACTGCCGCCTCAAAATTGAACCAAAGGGCAGGAACCAGAGGCAAGCCAAAGTAGGAACCGAACAGTGCTCCGAACACCATGGATGACAAGCCAAGGTAGACCAAGAGGCTGGTCACATTGCGGCTGAGCATCCCGTCCGGTTTGAGGGGGTGTGTCTTGTAGCTGTGCGAACCCATGAGGCCAACGAGCAATAGCACCAGACCTTGTCCAACATCAGCAAACATCAGGCCAAACATGGAAAGATAGGCAACCATTACGAATATCGTCGGATTCACCGTCCCATATTCCGGGGTGCTGTAGTTGTTCACAATCTTCTGGAAGGGGGCAAGCGCCTTCGGGCTTGACATTGCAACCGGTACTTGATCGCGGGGCATGGAAGAAGCCTCAGTCCATTCGACCACACATTGGCCCTCACTTGCATCCTCTATGGCCTTTTCGACCAAGGAAGCCTGGTCGGTGGGAACCCAACCGGAGAACAGGGTGGTATTGCGGGTGTAGGCAAAATAGGAACGAATCTGGTCGCAAAGCTCATTGAGCCTGAGATTGGACCATATGGCGTACAGCTGTGCCTGGTGGGAAGCCACCACTGCATCAACTTCCATCTCAATGGCTCCACGATCCTGCAACGCCTTGGCATGCTCCTCATCGAGACGGCTCTTGATCAACTGCAAGGCCTGCCGTTGCAACTCCACATCACTGGACTCAACCCAGCCAAACTTTTCCAACAAGGGGTCTACTTGGGAAACATCGCGGCGCAAAGTCAGGCTGATATACCTCTGGGTGTCGGCGATAGGTTCCATCAAACCACCGAAGGCAGAGATTTTCAGTATCAGATCCTCGGCTTTCCCATGGGTCAGCTCGCCTAGGCGGAGGTCAAGGTATTCTCCCTTGTCCTCTTGAATGTAACGTCTCAGTTCCTCAAGCCCCATCAGGTGCTGGTTGCTGTCTTTCTGTTTCTCTTTCAGGGAGAGCAAGCTGACGTTCAACGCGTCAATTTGCTGCTTGTACTGCTCCAGCTGTGGGGTCTCCACTTTCTTGACATCAAGCTTTTCTGTCGCCGGAATGGAGATATGCCCTTGCTTGAGCAGGGCTTCCACACGATGGCGAAGGTCCTCAAGCGCAGAGCGGTTGATGCTGCTGGGACGACTGGAGAGTCGTTCCATCTGCTGGGGGTCGAGTTTGTTGATGTGGACAAAATCCAGCACGCCCAGGGCGAGCAGTGCCCTCACCACAGCATCACTGGTCTGTTCAAGGACCACCGCTGTGAGTAATTTCATCGGTCTCGTAAACAAATTCATCCTATAACCCCCCTGATGTATGCTTCATCGTACCCGTAGTATTTACCGTTGAGAATAGCCTTGATCATCGAACTCTCCTCCTTGTTGAGGAAGAAGTAGGACAAGGCAAGGGCAATGGTGAAAGGATCGGAACTCAGCATCTTGTGGTACAAGGCATGCCTTTTTTTCTCCAGATAGTCCTCAATCTTAAGATTTTCGAGGACGCTGGTCTCTTCAATATGAATACTGCCACGCTGGACCAGTTGCTGGTCCTGCTCAAGCCCACCCGCAAAGCGATTGATCAGTGCTACCGGATCGCGATCAGAAGCGGATGTCTGGATATACCGTTCAGTCTCCTTGCTCGTCGCCACCTTTCCCCAGGGAAGTACGAGGGACCGCAGGGCATCCCCTTCCATCTGGTGATACCACCCGTAACGGGCCAAGGTGAGAAGGTTTTTCAGATCAACTTCCACCGAGAATATGGTGGAGGCAACTTCACGATCCTGCCGGCCCAACGTCTCGAGGGCAGTACGCAAGTGTTCATACCAAAGCAAATCAAGTTTGCTCTCCAAGGAGAACAAACCATCCTTCTCAAGATCCTGCTCGGAATACTGGGCAAGGACGGGTTCGTAGGGACTCTGATGCACTGATTTGAGGACTGCATCCCAGCTGGTTGCATTGACCAAGGCAGTCCAATCGATTGCATTGAGAATGGGACTCTTGTACAAATATCCACTGCGAAAGCGAATGGGTCTTCCGCGTACGATACTGCTGTACCACAGTCGTATTGAGTTTTTCAGGTTGTCAACCTCGATCTTTCCCAAGAGGTGACGTACGAAGGTAGCGCTTTTCCCTTCCAAATAGGAAGCAACTTCGCGATACATCGCCACTTCCATCTCCAGCAGCACGAATTCCATCTGCTGCAGGTCTCCGGTCTGATCGTACACCTCGGCCAAAGCATGGTAGGGACTGTCTCGCAACACAGCAACCGCTTCCACCAAGGAAGAAGCTTTCAGAAGGTCCTCAATGATGCGACTTTGGCGCATCAAACCAATCTTTGCCCGGAGCTTGGCATTGATGAATCCGTATACGGAAACAGGGTCTTTACTCATTGAGCATCTACAAATGAATCCAGATCGGTAGCACACACCTTCTCAACGATGGTTTTGGAAATCCGATCCAATTCAGCGTCTGTCAAACTAGAAGAGATATGCAAACTTGCCTCAAACTCCTGCAGCTCAGCTTCGGCATCTGCCTCCGCTTGGAGAATCTGGGCATGACTGTGGTCCCTCTCTGCTTTCATTGCTGAGCGGATATATGCATTCGCTTTGGTCTGGGCGTCGGAAATAGCATCTCTGGCTGTACGTTCGGCGTCTCTTACGATCTTTTGCGCTCTATCCTCAACTGTTAATACTTCGTTGATTATATCGCTACGCACGGTTTTACTTCCTTGTGTGGTTTCGCGTACTCGCGTTCCTATACTCTACCTTTTGCCATTGAGTGTCAAGCAAGGTTCTAGGGAGCTGCGGTGAATACCTGGGTCGCCGTAGGATCGTACGCATCGTCGTCAACCATGGCATCAAAAGCCTGTTCATCGAAGGCGAAATCATCCTGGCTGACAAACTCTTCATCAAACTCCTCAAAGTTGAAATCACTCTCATCAAATGCTGGGAAGATGATGCTCCAGAAGGTCTCCTCATCGATTTGGTCAATGATTTCCAGACTCACCTGTGCATCATATCCAGTGGCAAGATCGGTACCGAACACATCTTCTTCCTGTTCCACTTGCAAACCGGTCTGTGCATCCTGTACCACGATGCGCTGCTCAAACGCCGGATCGGCAACCCAGAAATCCTCCAGGAGCAGCACACGATCGAGACCAATCTTCTCCGCATCAAAATCAGGTACGGTAAAGCGAACGGCATACCAGAGATCATCGACCTTGAGATCAAAGAGATAGGTGCCGCTCTTCACCTCACTGAGAATGAAGCGGCCTTCCTGATCGGTGAAGAGGTAGAGAGAATCATCACGAACAAGCTCCTCGCCCGTCTCTGCCTGTTGCACGCGATACACCGGTGATGAGTACTGGATGTAGGGGCTTCCATCGACCATCAGCAACACAGCACTCACCGTGAATGAAGGTTCAACATCCAAGCGTGCAACAAAAGACTGACGGCTTCTTGGCGTCATCTCATAGACAAAAGAAGATCCCGTTGAATACTCAGTCGGGCCACTGCTGAAGACCACCACACTATTCTTGGTATTTGCTGAGATGCTGTTGTACAGGGCACTGCCCAGTGGGCGGGGAAGAGAGGAAGGGGCACTGTCCAGACTTCTGGCCACCGTTACTTGGCTCTTCTTCAGTTCTCCGGTTGGTTTCACAAGCAAAAAGGAATCATTGACGGATTTTCCGATGGCAAACGCCCCATCCGCGTACGCAAAGGAGGTGTTTGCTGTGAACGTGGTTGCCATGTTCTGGTATGAATTGCTTATCTGTTGCCGGATGGAGAAGGAAGAGAGCTTGCCGCTATGAGACCAAGAGGTATTCAGCGCATGATTCTTCGGGTCATCATACTTGAATGAGCTGAGGGCAAAACTGAGGTTGTCATTGGTGGACGGCTTCCAGTTCACCCCAAGGGAACTGGTGGCCGTACCATCGAAGAAGGGAGTACCACTTTGCAAGCTTGTTGAGGTATTGGCACTCAAACGCGGGCTGAATGAGTAACTGCCGCTGATCTGAGCAGACATGGTAGGATTCAGCCAGGTTGTGGAAGCCGCATTCGCGGTGATGGATCCGCTGATCGAAAGACCTCTGAATGGGGAGAATCCACTTGCAAAGGAGAGACTCCAGCTGGGATTGGATTGCGCGGTGTTGAAGATGGTGTTGGCCGAAACGGTGTAGCGTATCTTCTCTGTGAAGCTGCCGGAGTATGAGAGATTGGCTGTCGTGACCGAGGCGTATGCTGCTGTGGAGGTACGGGCAGGAACCGAGTGGCTGAGGGTGGTGCTCACCGTACCAAAGGAACTGCCGGGTCTTCCGCTTAGACGATGACTGAGACTGCCTGAGAACGAGGGGGTGCTCATGCTCTCATCCATACCCAGGCTCACTTGCAACTGGGATGTTCCCAGCAATGTGGCAAGGACTCCATTGAACGTACCACTGAAATACCCGGGAGAGAGGGCAAGTTCGGTAGTGAACGTAAAGGTATCTGTCAGCCCGGTCTGTTGGAAATAGGTCGTAGTGAACTTATCGGGATAATAGGAGAGGAATTGGTTGTCCAGCCAAGGAATGTTGATCGGGGCCGAGGCTGTGGTGGACTTGACCCTCGGCACGCTGAATCCGAAGCCATAGAGGCTGTCTCCCTTGCCCAGAAGCCGATAGTCATACCCCATATCGACATAGTCAACCTGAACATCATCAGGATGTGCATCCGGGATGATGGTGATCTTGACCTGGTTAGCGCCCTGGGTAAAGATGAAATCCCTCAAGCGGTAAGTTCCTGCTTGGAACTTGCGGTCAAAGACCTTCTCCCCGTTCATCTCAATCTGAACGGTGGAGGGTTCCACCAGCACGATGCGGTATTCGAACTGGTTTCCCTTTGCAGATCCCGTGCCGTAGGCATAGTTCTTCTCAAAACTGAACCCGACATTCGTGGACGTTCCGATGGTGTTGTTGAGGTTGGTCCCGACATGTCCGAAACTCAGTCGGTGGTTCGACTCCACGAAATCATAGAACCCGCTCCAGGACCCGGGCGTAAAGATCGGCTCACGCGAGGAGAGGGAGAAATAGAAATTCAAGCCTATGCCCAACAGGGAAGCCCGATTGGAGACGGACAAGGAGAGCAACTTGTTGGTGAGAGCAGAGAAATCGGACGGATAGTCAAGCAAGGCATAGAAGCTGAGAGAACTCGCCAAAGCAAATTTGGCCGGCTTGAGGACGATGGCACCCGATAGGCCATACTGCTCCCTGCGGTTGATGGTGGACGAGGAGATGCTGACGGTACGTTCAGGCATGTCCTCAATGCTGAAGGAGAGATGAATGGAGAATTCGATGGCATCATAATATGCTTCCACTCCCCGTTCATTGAGTTGCTCAATCGTCAAGGAGATGGCTCCATCGCCGAATATCCTGGATTTCGCCTCCTCTGTGAGGTAGGGATTCACGTACAAGGACAGCTCGGCCGTATTCACCAAGCGGCTCTCTCCAAGGAATTCCACTTCAATATCCCCTACCACCTCATCGTTCACAAAGAGCTTCAGATAGTAGAATCCATCCTCAAACGCAATGTTCTGGTCTTGCCCGACGACGAAAAAGTCCGCCCAGAAATCTTCATCCGGTTCCTCTTGGCTAGGGGCAGGATAGAAAAGATCGTACTCCTCCTCGGTCAGTACCAAGGGTTCAAAGATGTATGGTGGTTCGGGAACGTAGGCCTTGCTCACCGGCTCTGTGGCAAACACCGGCTTGCCCGGAACACGAGGAACACCTTTTGGTTCAATGCGTTTCTTGGCTGGGTCCGGAAGATTCGGGAAAGAAAGCAAATGGGCCAAGGGAGGCAATGGCTTGGGTTGGACCAGTTCCCGCTCAACAACAGGGCTTCCGGCAAAGACTGGAAGTCCTGGTATTCTGACGATGGGAACAGAGGGTTCTTCGCCTTGAGTCGGTTGCTTTACAGGTGTTTTGACAACAGGAACCTGGAGGGGAATCAGGGAATCAGAAGTGGGCGCTGGTCTGGAAAAACATGTATAGAGGAAGGCAGAAAGAAAGAGAGACATGAGCACAAGCAATAACACCAGGAACACTGCGTGTGCCAAACCTCTCTTATTCATGTAAAAGCCCTTTCCTCAGGGGGAAGGAGAAACCTCCCCTTATTTCGTATACTTGATGGTGGCCTGATAGGTTACTCCGGAATTCCGTGAAAGACCTTCCGGCCAAGGAACCTGCTTGGTAACTGTTTTCTTAGCCAAAATGTTCATGCCATCTATGCCAGCAAGCGCTTCAGGTCCCTGCAACACCACGGTATTGCCTTTACTGTCCTTGACTTCCACAACGGCCGAAATCAGCAATTGGTGTACAGTTCCCAAATTGGCCAAGGTCAATGAAAGCGCAGGACTGCCATCTTCCATGCTTGAGGCGGCGACACTTCTTATCCCGACATTCTCAATGACACGCGAAGGCATTACATAGAGGCTGGTAGTATAGATATAGAGGAAATTGAACATCCCCTTGTCAGTGCTTGCTTTTCCTTGAGAATACGGAATCTGTTCAGCTTTCAGTCTGAAAGAAAGTTCGTTGGTTACGGTTCTTGGTCCACGATATTGGACACGCACCACCCAGCTGCTCTGCGGAGGCACTACCAGTTTGTTGGGAACAATGGAGAAATATGCATCGGCAGGAGTGTTGACCTCATTGCCCTGTGCATCCTGATCTCGAATCAGAGCCGAGATGCTGATTGCAATGGAATCATTGCTGTCATTGACAATTGTGTAGGTTTTGGTACTCTCAGCACCAGTCGGTTGAAAAGATTGTTCCAACGGGGAAAATTGATAGGCAGCTACTGAGGAGAGCGCGATAAGGCCAACCACCAAAGTCAGTATTACTTTCCTCATTGTCCCAGACAAGCATTGGTTCATAAGCAACTCTCTTTCTTGAACAGCATTTGTGATAGTGTACGTCATCGAATAGGATTCATCAAGACCGTAATCTTGATACAAATGTGAGAATCAATGGGATAAAGCCATGCGTTTCAATGCTGAATCAAAGGTTCCTTTCAATAATGGGGAAAATTTCAGCACAATTTCGTTACAGCTACCCGGCAATCCATCCTGTACCCAATCCAACATGTGGCCCACAAACGCATGCTTATAGAACCCGATCAGGAAATCCAAGTCATCGCTTGTTGCCCCAAAATCCTTCGCGCGTTTCTCCAATGTAGCGTAAAGCAGCTTCGAAATCTCCCTGCACAGGTAACGATCGAGCAGCTCACGGCCAAGACTATGATAGATATTGACGATCATCTCTCTGTTTTCCAGGAGGTAGAAGCAAAGGTTCTGAACAGCTGTCTGGCCATCGTCTGATACCGTTGCATTCGGATAGGCGCGGGAGAACTCATTTCCCTCGTTGATGAACATCCAATCCAACAAGTCATATATATCACGAAAATGATAGTAGAAGGTCTGTCGATTCACACCGCAGCGTGCAACGATCTCCTTCACAGTAATCTTGTCCAAGGTCTTGTCAGCCATCAATTGCTTCAAGGACTGAGCAAGTGCCGACTTTGTCATCTGAGCCATGGGTATCCCTCACCTAGTTTATCTGTACTATATGTACAGTAGTATAATACTTCAAGGAGTATACATCCTAATAGAAATTTGTACTAACACTAATGGAAAAATCTTTCTTTGACTACCACCAAGTCATTTATTGACACAAGTAGGCTTCTATGCTAAGGTTCCTTCCTGTCGGGTAACCGGCACTTTTCGGGCTGTAGCGCAGGGGTTTAGCGTACATGTCTGGGGGACATGGGGTCGGCGGTTCAAATCCGCCCAGCCCGATTTATTGGGGAGTTGCTGCATAAGCGACTCTCTTTTCTTTGGCTCAAGAGCCCCTCCTTTTACCTTTTGAGAAAAATGTATAACAATCTTCCCATAATTGAAGGCAAATCCCTTTTCTTCAGTTTCCTCGAAGCGTAGGATACGAACTGGAGAATCACGAGAGATGAAACGCAGCATACATATCCTCATTGTTGTCCTTTGCACTCTGATACTTCTTGGCGTCGGTTTTTCCCTTGTGTTCAGACAGGTGGAAACAAATTTGCAGAATCTTGTGACGCTTTCCATTGCACCATCGGTGCCAGTATCCTTGGCGGACGGTCTCTACGAAGGCACGTATTCAACGTTTCCCGTAAAGGTTCGGGTACAGGTTCACGTGCTTGACCAGCGAATCCAGGCCATCTCGCTTTTGGAACACCGGAATGGGCAAGGAGAGCCTGCTGAAGCCATCCTGGAAACCATTGTTGAAGAACAGAGTCTGGCGGTAGATACCATCAGTGGAGCAACCTACAGCAGTATTGTCATCCTGAAAGCCGTGGAGCAAGCACTGGCAAAGGCAGGCAACCCATGAAACTGATCCGTTGGATTGTCATTGGATCACACATCCTTCTCAGCATCGGGGCCCTGGCAGCAGGGTATGCCTGCATGCAAGAACCTCTCGGACCAATAGGGGCTCCGATTACGCTTCTGGAAGGATCGGTCTTCCTGTCATTCTTCCTGCCCGGTTTCTTTCTGTTTGCCATTGTCGGCATCGGCAACTTGGTGTGCTCCATCCTGTTGTTCAGATTTCCCATCGTCGGGAAGCTGTGCAGCATGGGAATGGGAATCATCATGATGTCTTGGATCATCATCCAGTGCCTCATCATCAAGGAAATCGTCGCACTGCATGTGATAACCTTTGTGTTGGGCCTGCTGCAGCTAAGCTACTCCCTGACAGTGCTCATCAGAAATGGTGACGCCCGTTATCTGCTCTCAGAGCTCTGATTTCCGCTTGCCTGTCCTCAATGACGTTTGCTATAGTGGGTGCATGAAAGCAACCAAGTCAACCATCATCGTGTTCTTCTTGGCCATCGTTCTCATCCTCGTCGGTGTAGACGCCTACTCCCCTGCATCGTTCTCCGCACTGCAGATGGTGAGCCTGTCAACAGTGCTCACGGCGCTTCTCTCCTTTGCCCTGTCCCTGCTTACCAACGATTACTCTTGGACAGACAGGCTTTGGAGCACCCTGCCGGTTGCCTATGCCTGGATGTATGCATACGCATCATCGTTCACTGCAGCCGCTCTTGTGGCAGCACTGCTCATCACCGTTTGGGGTGCACGCCTTACCTTCAACTTTGCACGACGAGGCGGGTATACCGGAGAGGAGGATTACCGCTGGAGCATTCTCAGGCAGCGAATAGGGAACCCACTTGCCTGGATCGTCTTCAATCTGCTCTTCATTGCAAGCTACCAGCAGTTCCTCTTCATTGCCTTCACCAGCCCACTCTCCCTGCTGACACATCCTGCATCTTCTGTATTCACTCCCATAAGCTTTGTCGCAATCGTACTCTTTTTCCTCTGTCTCGGCATTGAGACACTTGCCGACCAGCAGCAATACACATTCCAGCAAGCAAAACATCATCTTCTTGAACGCGACAATCGGTATTCCGAAGACTATGAGCGAGGATTCCGAACCTCTGGTTTGTTCAGGCGAAGCAGACACCCAAACTACTTCGGAGAGCTGGGTGTATGGTGGTCGATGTATCTTTTCTGTGCTTCCTTCCACACTTCCTTGCTGCATTTCACTCTGGCAGGGCCTCTCCTCTTGACCTTGCTGTTCATCGGTTCGACTGTTTTCACGGAGAGCATCACCGCTTCCAAATATCCTGAGTATGCCAAGTACCAGAAACGTGTCCCTGCAATTCTCTTCAGATTCTGGTGATGGCATGCTAGGATGGGAGTACAGGAGTACACGTGAACAGATACCACTTGTTTTGGATTGTCATTCTTCTCCTCCTATTCACCTCTTGCGCAAAGCAGGAGAGTGTCGCCCAACAACCATATGAGGAACCTATGAGCGAACGCTTTGAATTTTTCCCTTTGGATATGCAACTTCGAACGACCCTTACCCCGCAAGAGGAAGAGGTCATCATTCACAAAGGCACAGAGTGGGCCTTCCGTGGTGCCTATACCGATCTTGAAGAGGAAGGCACCTACTACTGCAAATGGTGCGGTTCACCGCTGTACAGCTCAGAAAGCAAGTTCCATTCAGGTTGCGGCTGGCCCTCGTTTGATGAGGAGCTTCCCTTTGCCGTGACCAGGCATCCCGATCCCGATGGCAGCAGGACTGAGATAGTCTGTGCAACATGTGAAGGTCATCTGGGACATGTATTTCTGGGAGAGCGCTTCACAGAAAAGGATACCCGTCATTGCGTAAACTCAATTTCACTGGTCTTTCGCTCGGGCCCACCGGTTGCGCAGGCAATCTTTGCCGGCGGCTGTTTCTGGGGCGTTGAACACCTCTTTGCACAAAAGGATGGCGTGTATTCCGCTGTAAGTGGATACACCGGGGGAACCACAGAAAATCCGAGCTATCAGGATGTGCTGACCCACTCCACCGGCCATTTGGAAGCCGTGAGGGTGCTCTACAATCCGCTGGTCATCTCCTATGAGGAACTGGCGAAATATTTCTTTGAGATCCATGACCCTACACAGGCCAACGGACAGGGCCCGGATATCGGCAATCAGTATCTGAGCGCTGTTTTCTATCGCAGCAGGCATGAGTTTGAGGTAGCCGTCAGGCTCATCGGGCTTCTCGAGGCAAAAGGCTTGGGTATTGCAACAACCCTGCGCCCCGCCTCAACCTTCTATGTGGCTGAGGAGTACCATCAGGATTACTACGAGCGCAAGGGAACCCTTCCCTATTGCCATGCATACACCAAACGCTTTTAGGTTTCGATTTCCCATGCTCCAACACCAGAGGGAAGTCGGTATCCAAACGTTTTCCCAGGCCTTCCTCTCCTTTCTGAGCTATTCACTGTCAGCAATGCCAAGGATGCCATGGCATTGCTGAAGGTTGTCTAGCAAGGGACGGAACAGCATCGGGAAGACCTGTTTCTTCTGTTGCACTCAATTGGGAATACGTCAAGGAACTCACTGTTGCTGGAATCGGTGCATCATAGTTGAAACCTATCGCTGACAATCCACTTGGAAATATCTTCCAGAACCTTTATGTCGATTGTTATATCAATATTCCCATATTCTTCAGGAGCACCGGTTTCCGCCGGTTGGAACAGATGGTTGAGCCCCTCGTATACCTTGATTGTATTGCGAGTATTTCCTCCGGCAAGCAAAGCCTTTCTGATAGCCGGCACATGCAGTGCTGCAGAAATTTGTGTGTCTTTCGTTCCATTCAGGATCAAGACGGGCACGGTTAGGCCTTTCAGGTAATCGGAAGGGTCAAGTGTGAGGAACGTCATATACCATGGCAAGAATAGTGCAGATACCTGGGCCCTTGCCTGGTCTTCGGACATTCCCATCGCCAGGAGTGTCTGCAGTACAGCCTCCTTGCGTTCCTCAAGTGTCCTCCCCTCATCCAAGACTGTGGCATAGATGTCCAGGTTAGTCTGTACTGTCTGCGCGATATACGGCTCGGGAGCCTGTTGTGCCCTCAGAATGGCCGCTGTTTGGTCCTCGAGTACAGCCACTCCGTCAACACCGGAGCCAGCCATGAGCACCAGAAATGCCAGGTCCCGGTTCCTTTGGGCGACAATCGGTGCGATGATGCCACCCTCGCTATGTCCGAGGATGCCAATATTCCCTGCATCTACATACGGCAAGGACTTGAGGTAGTGTACGGCTGATTCGGCATCGTTCGCGAAATCCAACGATGTGGCGGCACTCGCATCGCCTTCTGACTCGGCGAAACCACGGTCATCATAGCGCAAGACCACAATCCCGGAACGTGTCAGTGCATCTGCCAGCACCAAGAACGGCCTATGGCCAAGCAGTTCTTCGTCCCGATTTTGTGACCCTGACCCGGTGACCAACACCACAGCGGGGAACGGGCCGTCCCCTTGTGGTCGTGTAATGGTTCCGGCAAGCTTGAAGCCCTCCGGTTGTTGTTTGAAATAGATGTCCTCGGCAATGTAAGGATACGGCTTGATAGGATCTTGCGGTCGTGCGTTCTCCTTGACTTCTCCCTTGTCAAGGACCAAGGGCAACGATTGTCCCATCTGGACAAAGGTCCCCGCTATCTGCTGTGTCACGTCATCGTAGGTTCCCGTGAATGTGGCTTGCAACTGCTCCATACCAATGGAGAGCTGGTTATGTTCCTGATGAATCGACGAGACTTTGAAATTCCTCAAACCTTGGGACGGAATCTGCAACAGGGCTTCATAGACTCCGTCGCCACCGGAGGTTATGGTGAAGCCCATTGCAAGCGAATCTGTCGGAGTGATGGCCAAGGAACCTTCCCAGTAGCCACAGAAGTCGACCAGTTCTTCCTTCTCGACGGGGACGGAGACAACGGCTGGTTCCGTTGTCTTAGTGGTGCATCCTGGAAACAAGGCTATCACGAGGACAAGCAATACGGTCATATGAATCTTCACGCTAGTTCTCCCTATAGGGCAGCATTGGAATATTGAGCATTGTTCCATAGTGTACCATTCTTGAGGATTGTCAACTGGAAGAGCAGATACATTTCATTGAGCGGTGATTCTGTCCTACGCACCAGAAAGCGGCAGGGGGCAGGATCAGCGAGATCGGGCCTTGGGGAGACCCAATCTCCCGGCAGGACCGTACACAGGAGGAGTGAGGCATACCGAGAATGGGGCGAGGAAAGCTTCGTGCAGTACGACCTGTCGCCCTGCAACTTCATCGAGCTACGCCGAATTCATGAGCGAGGAAAAAGACGAAGCAGGATTTCATCAGAATCACAGTTCACACAATGGATACGATGAAAAAGCTCGGCCTTGTCCAGGATGCCAAGATGATTGCTGCTTCCAAGGAGTGCGGAAAGCCAAGAAAGGCTGTTGATCCCAATCAGCCGAAACGCAGGCCTGGTCGTCCAAGAAAGAATCCAGAACCACAGAAAGCCGGATTTCGGTCAGCATATCGTGCATGGAATTGGGAAATCATCATTTAGTCTGCCAGGACGTCTGCACTGATCTGACAGGAGGCTACTACATAGGAGCCCTTGACCAAAGGCTTATTCAATTGCTCTTCAGCATAGACCAAGTCCAGATGGCCCATCTCCGTGGAAATGGTAGCTACCATGCATGAGGTGTTCTCAAACCCATGTTCCCGCTTTTCCACCCCGAGGACCGGGCCGCACAGCAGCATCATCGTCTCGCTCTTGAGAAATGCATCGCGCTGCTCTTCAGTCAAGCTCTCGTCGCGGGCCATGATATAGTTGAAGGGCAACAGTTTCTTGTCCTCAAGCCGACTGCGCTCGTCTGTGGCCAGTTCATAGGCTTCCCTGCTGTCATAGACATCAAGGGCTTGGGGAAATGCGCACACCTGCAGATTGAGAAGACTGTCCTCATCGATATGATCCAACGTTGCTGCGTGCACAAGTGTGGCAATGAAAGCACTGCGTTCCGATACGTTGGTCATCAGCAGGGTGATCGAAAGCACGTCACCCTTCCCTACCTGTGCAAGGGGCTTGGCACTCCACACGCAACGACCACTGAGGTGCATATCCACTCCGGCAATCTCCACGTCGTCATTTTGCACAACGGTGCGGAAAATGAGTGTCAATCCACTGTCCAACAGTTTGGTATAATACGCACCACCTGTTGCCTTGATGCGTTTTGCTTCCTTGAACCAGTGCATCAGCTTCTGTTGGTCAAGGACCCCATCCTTGGCGAGCAGTGTCAGTCCGGAATTTGCAAGATACAGTGCCATGAAAGCCTCCTGAAGGCTGATAGTGTACCACAGAGGAGACTTGCAGGAAAGGCACGGAACGGATAATCTGCTGATCATGGACACCGAAAACCAAAGCCAACTCACCTTTCACCAAGGGTTCGTGGAAGGATCCCCGATCTTTGTGGGTTACTTTCCCACGGCCATGGCCTTCGGTCTGGTATGCAGGGATCTGGGACTCAGGATCTGGGAGGCAGTGCTCTTCTCAGTTACCAACTTTGCCGGAAGCGGCCAGTTTCTCGCAGCCAGCCTCATCCGCTCCGGCTCCATTTTGCTGGAGATTTTCATCAGCGTGCTGTTGATCAACCTACGGTACTCCTTCATGGGTGCTGAGCTGAGCAGAAAGCTGGAAAAAGGCATTGATGGGCCTGCACGTCTGCTGCTTGCCCATGGAACCACCGACGAGGTATTCAGTGTTGCGGTGCTCCATCGCTCACCCATCTCAAAACCCTATTTGGCAGGGCTGGAGCTCACAGCCTACCTTGGCTGGGTAAGCGGAACTGCAGTGGGATTTCTGGCAGGCATGGTGCTTCCCTCGGCATTACAGATGGCCGTTGGGGTCACCCTCTATGCAATGTTCAGCTCCTTGCTTGCCCAGGAGTTCCGCCAAAAAGGAAAGGATGTCCTCATCATCGCCCTCATCTCTGCCTCGCTCAATTCGCTGTTGATTCTGGTACTGAAATTGGGAGTTGGATATTCCTTTGTAATATCCATGCTCAGTGCGAGTTTCCTGGGAGCCTGGTTCATCAAGGAAGAGGAGTACCGTGCATGAATGCAAATCTTCCCTTCATCATTCCCATCCTGGTAAGCGCCCTCGCTACGTTTCTGGTACGGATGCTCCCCTACTACGTTACCTTCCTTGATCGGCTTCCGCCGTTTCTGTCCCGAAGCCTCAGGTTGCTGCCCATTGCTGCCCTCGGCCCGCTCATCTTCCCCGGCGTCATCATGGATTTCCACCCTCGATGGTATGCAGGTCTTGTGGCTGTCATGGTTTCCTCAATCATCGCCTATCGGCGCAACGGTATGATCATCCCCATTCTCACGAGCATTCTGGTCACCTACCTGCTGTTGCTCTGACTTGCATGCAGGTACCTTTTCGTCATACGATAAGGCATGTTTGATGCACACCGCCATTTCAGCAGTGCCAAAGCCTGCGCCAACGCCCTCTATGCAACCAGCAAAACGGGCGAATGGGGACGCCTGAAAGGCATGCACCACCCTTCTGTCGGGGGTATCGGGGCCTTGCCGGAAAAACCGTTGCCAACGGCTGAACTGTTGTATGAGTATGTGTCCAAACAAGCAGATCTGCAGATAGCTGAAGTAGGTTTGGACCGAAGGTGGCCGGATGCAGAAGCACAGCAACTCTTTTTATTGGAAGTATTGGACATTGCTTATATCCTGGAGCGTAGCGTAAGCCTGCACTGTGTACGAAGGGATGGTTTGCTTTTGGGTCTGCTCAAGCGGCAGGGCAAACACCTCCCCACTTTGCTCTGGCATGGATGTACCCTGAGTTGGGAGAGTGCCCACCAAGCATCAAGGATGGGAATCATCCTTTCTTTTGCCCCCTCGCTGTACACAAGTGCGCTGGCAAGGGAAGGCAAGCGACTGGTGACGCTTCGCTACGCACTGGAAACGGACTATGCACTGGAGATGGAAGAGCCATATGAGGCCTATCTGGAAAACCATCTTGACGCATTCTCCGAGTTGACCGATACCTCCTGCGATACCCTGATAAGGAATAATGATGAGATCAGAGCAATTCTTACGAATCAGCCGTCTGCTCGGTGATGAGCAGGTCCTCTCACTCCACCAGAAACACGTGGTGGTGGTAGGGTTGGGAGCCGTCGGCGGCATGTGCCTCGAGTCGCTTGTCCGAAGCGGCGTAGGCAACCTCAGGCTTGTTGACTTTGATACGGTCGGCATCACCAACCTCAACAGGCAAGTCTTGGCCACCTACGACACCTTGGGCAAACTCAAGACAGAGGTGGCAAAAGAGCGGATGCAAGCAATCAACCCTTTCTGCACCGTTGAGGCGCTCCCCTTGTTTGTGCAAGCTGAAACCATGGATACCATACTTGAAGGCCCGATAGACCTCGTTGTCGATGCCATTGACTCCCTCAATCCCAAATGTGCCCTGCTCCAGGTAGCCTACGAGCGGGGCATCCCCGTGGTAAGCAGCATGGGTGCTGCGCTTCGGAGGGACCCATTCTTGGTCCGAAGATCCGACCTGATGGATACCTATGGGTGCCCTTTGGCACGCCAGGTACGCACTAACCTGCGCAAGCGTGGCATAGGCCGGGGCATTGATGTCATATTCAGCCCTGAGGTGGTGCGTTTCACCTACAAGGACCCAGAGGAAGAGGAACATGCCGATTTCAATGAGCAAATCATTGACCGCGGGCGAAAACGCAATGTATTGGGCAGCCTGCCCACGGTGACGGCAATCTTTGGGCAGAACCTGGCACACCTTGCCCTGACCAAGCTGCTGGATGAGGAGAACCTCAGCGGAGAGGCAGCCTGGAATCCGAAAGACAAGCAACCTATACGCTGAAGACGCAATTTCTCCCCGCCTGCTTTGCATTGGGCAGGGCTAACACAACCATGCCCTGTCTTTCAGGAAATGCACCTGATCGGAGCGAAGAAGGCAGGAGTGTGGAAATCCGGCTTGAGTGTCCCGATCTCCTGGGCACAGAGGTAGTGGGGCTGGGCAAGTTTATCGCCACAGCAATAGAAATTTCCCTTCAGTGGGACCTCTTTTAGTGTTTCCCCTTCCTTGAGCACTCCCAGTTGCACCAAATCCAGACTCAGTTCAGCCTTCCACCGGCTTTGCTTGGTGTTGTTCTCCAGGATCTCCACTGAGCAGGGGATGCTTGCAATCAGGGGGACAGGAAGCAGCTGCCTGTCATGACGGGACGTTCCCCTCCCTACCAGGATGCGGGTACTCGCACTGCATTCAACATTGATGTACTCATCGCTGTCCTGCCGCGCAAGAAACGCTTCGACACAACTGTCCTCCCAGACCTTTCCGTTGTGTTCACGAACCATGCGCCTGAGCTGCGGTTCACGAACCAGAAATCTCAGATGCAACGTAGATCCCTCCCAACTGAGATGCACGTTTGCCTCAACATCATCCGAATCCCCCCAACACTGGTGCAGCACCACAGGAAGACTATTGTCCAAAGGAACCTTGTGTACCGTAATCATTGCATCACACCCCCAGATACTTACAAAAGTATAGACGAGAAGCAGGTGCTGTCCAAGCACCGGATGAAGCAAAGAGGAAAGAAAGAAACCTTTGCAGACAGATACAAACCGAAGGAGAACCGAAATGAAATCCAAACCAGTGCTAGGTGGGGTGTTTCTGCTTCTGCTGTTGCTTGCATTCGGGTGTGACAACAGCACCCAGCAACAAGAGAGGGCCACACTGCGGCTCATGCTGCACTCCGACCATTTTGCCAACCAGCGTGCTTTGACGCCCAGCCTTTCCTCCATGGAAATCGCAAGCTACCACATACATGGGACAGGACCGCAGGGACAGAGCATAGACATCGACTCTGCCCAAACGGCAGTGGCCATCGGCAATCTTGCCATCGGTACGTGGAATCTCCACGCAAAGGCGTTCAACAGTGAGGGAATCCCTCTGGTGGAGGGACAGGTGGAAACACTGCTTTCCAAGGCAAGCCCCGCTGCAACAATCACCCTCTCCTCCTTGGTGGGAACAGGGAGTCTGGATATCCAAATCCACTGGGATACAGCACAGGTGGCAAACGATGCCCGTCTGGAGGTGACACTGCTGGACCAGGAAGGATCGGCATGCACCATCCCCACTCCCCTGTTCGACAAAGAGGCGGGTACCGCATCCATCCAGACTCCGTTGGCAGCCGGATCATATCTGATGCAACTACGGCTCTTCAGCCAGGAAGTGCTCGTCAGCGGGGCAACCCAAGCAATACGGATACTCGACCAAACGACAGCCGATGCCACCATCGGGATGGTGATCGGAGACCTGTCAACAAAATTCGAGCTCGTTCTGATCAACAATACGACGCTGCCCATAGAAGGAACCATCACCTGTTCCCCAGCTTCCCCTGCTCCCAATGAACAGGTCACCCTCACCTACACACCGACCAATCTGGACGCTGAGCTCACTGTCAGCGACCTGGTCATCGATTGGTATTGCGAGGGGGAACTGGCAGCTTCCGATACCCGCACCCTCTGCACCATCCCGGATGCAGGCACACATCGGTACGATGTCATAGCCCATCATGAGAAACTGGGAAGCCTGGGCAGCTCTACCTTGCTGGTGACAATGCCCTATGCTCCCTGAAGTGCGGGTATGAACCAGGCGGGCATCGGCATGGGACGGAGCGTCTCACTATTGATGGCCGCCACACGTACCAGCAGGGTACAGAGCACCTCATCAGAACGCGTCACCGTCTGGCGGAACACCATGGAGAATCGTTTGGAACTCTCCAATTCGGTCCGCACTTCCAACAGGTCGTCCAACAAGGCCGGCTTCTCGTAGTCGACGTTGATCGACTTCACCACAAAAGCTAGCTTCAGCGTGGCCGTGAGGGAACTCTGCGATCCCTCAAGGCCATGCTTGGCAGCAACTTCACGAAGCATTTCCGTACGGGCATGCTCTGCAAAATCCAGATAACGGGCATGATAGACAATGCCTCCGCAGTCTGTATCACTGTAGTAGACACGAATCGGGAAACTGTACATCAGACTTCCACCAGGGCGCCATCGAAGCGAAGGGTTGCCACATAATCGTCATAGGTCTGTGCACGCCTGATCATGACCACCGAACCATCCCGTCTGAGCAGATACTCGGCACTTCTGAGCTTTGCATTGTAGTTGAAACCCATACTGTGCCCGTGTGCCCCGGTATCGTGGATGACCAGTACATCACCCTTCTCCACCTTCGGAAGCTCTCGGTCGATGGCAAACTTATCGTTGTTCTCACACAGCGAACCGGTAACATCATAGACATGATCCAGACGTTCATGCTCCTTGCCCAACACGGTGATGTGGTGATAGGAACCATAGAGGGCGGGACGCATGAGGTTTGCCATCGAGGCATCGACACCCACATACTGCTTGTACTTGTCTGTGACATGCAGGACCTTTGTCACCAGGAAGCCGTACGGTCCGGTGATGACACGACCGCATTCAAAGACAATATGCAGCGGGTCAAGCCCTGCAGGGACGATGATCGACTCGTAGAGCGCTTGCATCCCCTTGCTGACTGCCTGCAAATCCATCGGCTCCTGGGAAGGGCGATAGGGAATCCCGATGCCACCACCCATGTCGATGAACTCAATGGTTACGCCCGCTTCCTGCTTGATCCGGACGCACAGCTCGAACAGCATGCGTGCAGTCTCCACAATGTAGGAACCGTCCAGCTCGTTGGATGCCACCATGGTATGGAGGCCGAAGTGCTGTACGCCCTTCTCCTTCATGATCTTGTAGCACTCGACAATCTGTGAGGAAGTGACTCCGTATTTTGCCTCAACCGGGTTGCCGATGATGGCGTTGCCCGTGCGGTCAGGTCCTGGGTTGTACCGAAAGCAGATGGTGGAGGGGACACAGCCCAGCGCTTCTTCCATCGCCTCGATGTGGGTGATGTCATCCAAGTTGATGATCGCCCCCAACTCATAGGCTGCCTTGAACTCCTCAGCCGGGGTGTCGTTGCTGGTGAACATGATCTTGCTTTTGCTGATACCGCTGGCCTTGCTGAGCAAAAGCTCAGGAAGCGAGGAGCAGTCTGCACCGAAGCCCTCGGCTGCAAGCAGCTTCAGGATTGCAGGATTCGGACAGGCTTTCACTGCATAATAGTTGCAAAACCCCGGAGCCCAGGAAAAAATCTTCTTCATGGAGCGGGCTTGCTCCACGATGGCTTTCTCATCATAGAGATAAAAAGGGGTGGGAAGCTGGTATGCCAGCTCAAGCAGTTCTCCATGGCCCAAAGGAAGGGTTTTTTGACTCATATCTTCAGATTCTCCTCTATCATCCGCATTGCCTCAACCACCTGTTCCCGATGGCCGTAGGAAGAAACCCGTACAAAGTGTCGCCCTGCCGGGCCGAAACCGCTGCCGGGGGTGACCACCACATGGCAGGAGTCGAGCAAAAGATCGAAGAACTCCCAGCTTTCCATGCCATTCGGTGTCTTGGCCCAGATATAGGGGCTGTTCACTCCACCATAGACCGTCAGTCCGACCTTCGTCAAACCCTCGCGGATGATGCGTGCATTCTCAAGGTAATAGGCCACCAAGGCTCTGCTCTGCTCATAGCCTTCCCCATGCAAGGCGGCATAGCCTCCCCTCTGGGCAATGTTGCTCGCCCCGTTGAAGAAAGTGCACTGCCTGCGGTTCCACATTGCATTGAGCACCCCGGCTTGTGCATCCTCGCACTCCAGCTGCTTGGGAACAATGGTCCATCCCAGGCGAACGCCTGTGAATCCACTGAACTTGGAAAAGCTGTTGATCTCCACTGCACAGCGCTTTGCACCTTCCACCTCATAGATCGAACGGGGATACCCCTCTTCGGTGATGTACTCGCTGTACGCACTGTCAAATATGATGACGCTCTTATGCTCGATCGCATAGTCTACGAAAGCCTTAAGCTGGTCGTAGGTGGCTACCGAACCTGTCGGGTTGTTCGGGCTGCACAGGTAGATCAGGTCGACTTTCTGGGACGGAGGGGTGGGAATGAACCCATTCTCCTCGGTGCTGGAAAGATAGACAAAGCCGTCATAACAGCCTCGTTCCTTGTTGAAGAGACCGGTTCGACCCCCTACCACATTGCTGTCGACATACACGGGGTATGCCGGGTCCTGGACTGCCACCACATTGTCCGAACCGAAAAGGTCCTGGATGTTTGCAGCATCGCTCTTTGCCCCGTCACTGACAAAAAACTCAGTGCTTTCCAGTTCTACGCCCCACCGTTTGTAATACGAGACAAGCTCTTCCCTCAGGTAGGTGTCCCCCTGCTCATCACCGTACCCGGTATAGGTGCTGCGGGCGGCAAGGCCGTCGATTTTTTGCTTCATCGCCTCGCATACCGCCTGGGGCAGGGCTTCGGTCGTATTGCCGATGCCCAGGCGCAGGACTTTGGCATCGGGATGTGCTTTCTGCCATACGGCGGTTCTGCGGGCAATCTCAGGGAAGAGGTAGCCGCTTGCCAGTTTCTGATAATTCGTATTGATCGTAGCCATGGTCCTTACCTCCTGGTGATGGCACCGAGTGCATCGAGCTGGTCCAATTCTGCGTAAAGGAGACGCCGGTTCTCCTCGTTCTCAAAGGTGCACATCGGAAGACGGAAGGACTCCTCGCACCAGCCATAGCGGGCCATGGCAGTCTTGATCGGTATCGGGTTGGTTTCCAAAAAACAAGCCTTGAAAAATCCGCTGAGATTCGCTTCCATCGCCCGCGCCGCCTCAAAATGGCCGTCAAGCGCAAGATGGATCATTTTGGAAATGTATGCCGGGCATATGTTTGAGCCGACGGAGATGACCCCATCGCCACCACTCTCGATCAGAGGAAGGGAGAGGTTATCATCACCACTGAGCACATGGAACTTTCCATGCGTAGCCTCGATGACATCCTGCATCTGCTTCAGGCTTCCGCTGGCCTCTTTCACCCCGACGATGTTCGAACATGCGTCGCTGAGGGCCTTGACCGTCTCGGTCTCGATATTCACCCCGGTTCTCCCCTTGATGTTGTAGAGGATGCACGGAATATCCACACTGTCCGCAATTGCCTTGAAGTGGAGGAACAAGCCTCTCTGAGTCGGCTTGTTGTAATACGGGTTGACAAGCAGAACCGCATCGGCACCCACTTGCTGGGCATGACGACTGAGCCTGATGGCCTCGGTGGTTGCATTCGAACCGGTACCTGCAATGACAGGGACCCTTCCGTTGGCGAACTTCACCGTCAGGGCGATTACCCTGTCGTGTTCGTCGTGACTGAGGGTGGGGCTTTCTCCGGTTGTTCCGCATGGCACCAACCCGTCTACGCCACTCTGTATCTGTGCCTCGATGATCTCCTCGAGACGCTGCTCATCCAGATTGTCCTTCTTGGTGAACGGGGTGACCATAGCGGTGAACACCCCACGGAAACTGATTTCTCTCATTCTGATCTCTCCACGGAAAGGTATACATCCTCAAGCATATCATCGAGGGTAAAGAACCCCTTTCTTCCATCGGCTATCCAAAATGCTGAGCGCACGGCGCCTACGGCGAACCCTTCGCGCGAACGAGCGCGGTGGGTCAATTCAATGGTATCCTGCGGACTGTCAAAATATACGGTATGGGTACCGGGTACCCACCCGCCACGTACGGATGCAAGATGAAGCGCGGACTCTTCACGCTTTTGGTGTTGGGTCTCCGCCTCAATGTGTGTCTTTGAAGGAAAGGCATCAAGCACCCGCTGGGCCAGCATGGTTGCCGTACCACTTGGGCTGTCCGCCTTTTGGTTGTGATGAATCTCTGTGAGAAATGGATCGTACAAGCCGCTTTTTGCAAACAGTTGGGAAGCCTGCCTGACCACCTGCATGAAAAGGGCGACCCCCAAAGAGTAGTTGCCGCTGTAGATGATGGCACAGTCGGTACCCCCGATCGCCTGGCGCACCTGCTCCAGCTGATCATACCAACCGGTGGTTCCGATGACTGCCGGAATGCCAAGCTGTGCGTACAGGACAATGTGGTCACACACCACGGTTGGATGGGTGAAATCGATGACCACATCACAGCCATCCAGACTCTCGGCGTTGACTGAGCGGCTGGTAACCGCCCCCTCAGAGGCAACGGGATCGATGATTGCCCCGATCTCACACCCCTGTGAGCGAGCGACACTCTCAATCATTCTGCCCATCTTTCCATATCCGACCAATGCGATGCGCATATGCTCCTCCTCTGTTGCAGGAAGAGTAGCAGAAAGGTACAAATGTGTCCATAGTTTAACAGAATGTTTTTATTATAACAGATTCATCAAACTAATGACGCTTTTTTTCCTTATCACGACGCTTTCTCTCTTCACTGGCTTTCAGGAACTCAGCAAAACTTCCCCCGTTTGAGGGTGTCTCATCCACGACATGGTTGGATTGCAACCCTGCATTCCAGGCATCCTTGGGCGGACGTGGACGCGACTGGCTGCGATAGGCAAGCTTGCTCGGGCGCACCACCTCGATCACCGTCTCCCAGGTATAGGTAGGTTCCTCATCATCCTTGAGCGAAAAGTTGGTCTGAGGGCTCTTCTTCTTCAGCACCACCTTTTTCTTCACCCCGTCTGCGGAGGCGACGATCTTGGGTTTGACCACCACCCTCTGTACCGGTTGCTCACTCTTTTTTTCCGTCTTGGGAACAAGGACCCGTTTCTTGATCTCCATCTCCTCATAGGAGCAGGAGAGACGCTGGCAGAGATAGTGGTTCTGCCCGATCTCATCAACTACCTTCATCATCGGTGTCTTGCAGTAGGGACAACTCTTGGCATCCGGGAAGTGCGGACTGAAGATCTCAGCGCTGCTTTTCACCTGAGCAACAAGCTGAGCGGCATTGGCTTTGATATCTTCTATGAACCGCCTGCTGTCCTCAATGCCGTCAGCGATATTGCCCAACCGCTCCTCCCAGACGCCGGTGAGCTCGGGAGAGCGCAGTTCCTGTGGCGCCAGACGTACCAGTTCCCTCCCTTTTGCGGTGGGAACCAGCTCCTTGCCCTCACGCTGCACATAGTGGTTCTGAATCAGTTTCTCGATGATATCCGCCCGGGTTGCCGGGGTTCCCAAGCCGTTGCCCAGACGTTTTTTCAGCTTTGCATCCTCCACAAAGCGGCCGGCATGCTCCATGGCGGAGAGCAACGTAGCCTCAGTATACCTGCCCGGAGCGGTGGTGGCAAGCCTTCTCAGCTTCACCGAAGCAATGGTCAATGCATCACCTTCCGAAATCCCAAGCAAGGCGGGGCTGGCCTCATCCTCATCGGCGAGGGAGGATTGGGCGCTTCGCTTGCCCACCAGCCGGGCAACATCGCGCCACCCTTGATTGGTGCCGATGGTCAGGCGTGTCTTGAACAGGCAGCCTTCGACCTCGACCTGCACGGTGGTGGTGTGGTAGGTGTAGTCGGGACTGAGGACTTCCAGAAAGCGTACCACGATCAACTCCCAAAGAGCTCGCTCGCGGGAGTTCAGCCGTGAAAGATCAACCCGCTGCTCGGTAGGGATGATCGCGTGGTGGTCGGTTACCTGCAGATCCTGTACGAAGCGTTCCTCGTCGACACGGAACCCCTCACTCAGATATCGGCTGCTCATGGGGGCAAACGGAGTGGGAAGCAACGCCTGGAGGCGATGGGGAAGTGTCGAGACGATATCGGTGGTGATGTATCTGCTGTCGGTGCGGGGATAGGTTACGATCTTATGCTGTTCATAGAGAGACTGGAGCGTATCCAGGGTTTCCTTTGCACTGAAGTCGAGCAGGTTGTTGGCATCGCGCTGCAGTTCGGTAAGGTCATATGCCAAGGGAGGCTGTTCGCTGCGTTCAGCTGTCTGGACGCTGACAACCTTGCCCGTCTTTCCAACCAAAAGGGTCTCAAGCCTCTTTGCTTCTTCTTCCTTGGTGATGCGGATGGAATCCTCGCTGGGATAATAGGAGGCACTGAAGGTGGAGAAATCAGCTTTGAGGGTCCAGTAGAACTGTCCGCTGAATGCCTCTATCTCATCCTCGCGCATGGTCATCAGAGCGAGGGTGGGAGTCTGGACCCTCCCCGCAGAAAGCTTGGCATCGTAGTGACAGGTAAGGGCGCGGGTGACGTTCATGCCCACGTACCAATCAGCGGCAGCCCGACTTTGGGCAGCCTCGTACAGGTTGTCGTAGAGCTTTGCATCCTTGAGGTTCGCAAACCCATCCTTGATGGCTCCTTCGGTCTGGCTGCTGATCCACAATCGTTTCGCATTCCCCGAGTAGTTGGCCATTTTCATGATCCAACGGGCTACCAGCTCCCCTTCCCTTCCTGCATCGGTTGCAATGACCAGACTCTCCACATCAGGTCGGTTCAGAAGCGAGGATACGATGGAAAACTGATCCTTGCTCTGCTCGATCACTTCCTGCTTGAGCTCGGTCGGCAGCATGGGGAGATCGGAGAGAGACCACCGGCGATACCGGTCGCTGTAGACAGCGGGTTCGGCCAACTCCACCAGATGGCCCAAGGCCCAGGTGACGATGTACGCATCCCCTTCCAGATATCCGGTTTCCCGTTTCCAGCACCCCAACACACGGGCCAACTCCCTTCCGACACTCGGCTTTTCAGCCAGAACAAGCTTTTTCAATGCAGAATCCTCCCTCCATGACTATATAGCCAAGCGAGTTTATGAGGCAAGGCCATCTTTTTTTGTCAACCACAATTGTTGCCATTAACAATCATTTGACAGAAACGCCCTTTTCCGCTAGGGTAGGTGAAACCTAAGGAGAATCATCATGGCCTGGAACATCGCAGCATTGTTTGGCATCAGCAAGAAGCCTCCCGTACCCAAAAAACTGGTAATCCACACCAATCGTTGTCCACAGAATCACAAGTGTCCTTCCGTGCAAGCTTGCCCCACCGGAGCTTTGAAACAGAAAGGTTACAAGGTTCCCACGGTCGACAGGAACCTATGCACCAATTGCGGACGATGCAGTCGCTCTTGCATGCCCGGAGCCCTTCGCATGGAGAAGCTCAGCGTATGAACACCAAGAGCAAAGGTCTGGTTGGAGGCCTGTTCTTCCTTACCCTCGCCTACTTCGCTCTGGGCTTCGTCTCCATCCTTACGGCAAACCTTGCACTCTTGTGCATGACCATCCCCTTCATCCTGCTTGCAAAGGCAAAGAAGAAGACCTGGTGCCAGCACTACTGTCCCCGTGCAAGCCTGATCGACAAGGTCGGCCGCAAACACGATTGGCGCAAGAACCCCACCTTCATCACCAACGGCAAGCTCAGATCCTTCATGCTCTGGTATTTCGGCCTGAACCTGCTCTTCATCACCGGTTCAACCATCCAGGTGGCGTTGGGACGAATGCCGGCCATGCCCTACCTCCGTCTCTTCATTGCCATCCCGCTCTTCCCGCTTCCCCAGGTGGTCACCCTCGAGGCAGCGCCTTTTCTCATGCACCTTTCCTACCGCTTCTATTCGATGATGCTCTCCACCACGATCATCGCCGTGGTGCTCTCACGCATCTACCGTCCGAGGTTGTGGTGTGCGGTGTGCCCCGTGGGAAACCTGAGCGACAGGATGCTCAAGTTCACCAGCACAAAATAAGGCCCTCCACCAGAGAGGGCCCCAGGCTACTTGGGAAGGCTTACCAGTCTCCCAGACTTCGCCACGTAGGTAAGGATAGACCCTTCGGATGAAATCCGCCAGTTCAATACAAGTAGTGTACAATCCTATTGCAGCAAAGGAATTCGTGCGATACTACAAGAAATGGAACTTGTCAAAGACCGTACTCCCATTTCTCTTGCTATTCCTTGCTTTTGGTTACTTTATTGCTCTAATTGTAATCTTACAGTACAGATTTTTCATATTCCTTGACTTGCATGCGAAGGCGGTATATAGTCAGAGGCAACGAAAACGAAGTAAGGAGTCAATCATCATGGCTTACAAAATCACTGACGCATGCGTGGCTTGTGGAACTTGCCAGCCCGAGTGCCCCACTGGTGCTATCTCTGAAGGCGACATCTATGTAATCGATGCGGATACTTGTATCGATTGCGGCACCTGTGCCGATGTCTGCCCGACTGCAGCTATCATCCAGGAGTAAGACAACCGCCACGGTTGAGAGACAGCACAGATGGCTGTCTCTTTTTTTTTCTTTGGCAAGGAACAAACATGCAAAGTGAAATAGCAACCCTCAGCGCCCCGATCATGTTCATAGGCCTGCTTGCAGGCTTCTTTCTCTGCTTCTACGGGTACCTCATCAAATCCTTGCTGGTGAGCCTTCGCAGCGTGCTTTCCGGCTCGCTGGTCTTTGTCAGCGTTTCCTTGGTTCTTTACGACAGAGTGGCGCTGGTGGGAGCACTTGCATCCGAGGCACCACTTGGGGGGCTCTGGGCTCTGGTCTTTCCCCAACATGACTATTTGGCAGTTCTCATCCATCTGATGTCCTTCACGTTCGGAGGCCTTCTGCTCTTTTTCCTCGCCCGAAGAAAAGGCAAGCTTCTGGAAAAGGTGGTGGCCCTCTTTACCGCCCTGAGCATGACACTCATGCTCTTCCTGTTGACACTCACGCTCCTTCCGCTGCAAGCCAGCCTGATCATCAGCTGCATCCTGGGAGTAATCATTCTCGCCTTCTGCCTGGCTCGCTTTGAGTCGTACATGGCAACCGAGAGTGCCATCATCGGTTCTATGCTGGTCTCCTACCTGCTCTCCCGGTTCTGGTACCTCGGATTCACCCTCTTTTTCATACTTGCCTCCCTTCTCTCGTTTGTGGGCATCCTCAATCAGATGAACATGCTCAAAAAGCGAAAGGAGAAGAAGGAAGTGCCCAATGGCTGAACTGCTGAACACCGAGCTGACAGTCACCGAGCTTACCAGCCTCATCAAGAAAACCCTTGAGGAGGGCTTCTATGGACTCAGGGTGAGCGGTGAGATTTCCAACTTCCGCCCCACCTCCGCCGGCCACTGGTTCTTCACCCTCAAGGACAGCAGCAGTGCCATCAGCGCCGTCATGTTCAAGGGCTCTACCTGGAAAGTCGACTTCACCCCCGCTGAAGGGGATCAGGTGGTGGTCACCGGCAGCCTGGACGTGTATGGTGCCAGGGGAACCTATCAGATCAAGTGTGACACCATGGAGAAAGCTGGCCTTGGCGAGCTGCTGCTTCTGATCCAGATGCGCAGGCGTCTCTATGAGAGCAAGGGCTACTTTGCCCAGGAGCTCAAGAGCCCCATCCCCCGCTATCCAAAACGCCTAGGGGTGGTGACCAGCGCAGGGGGAGCCGCCCTGCAGGATATTCTCAACATCACCGCGCGCAGGGCTCCAATGCTTGACATCCTGGTGCTCCCGGCAGTTGTGCAGGGATCCACTGCATCGCAGACCATCGCCAACAGGATCAGGCAAGCAAACGAACTGCTCTTGTGTGATGTCCTGATCGTAGGACGGGGTGGAGGTTCGCTTGAGGATCTTCTGCCCTTTTCGGAGGAGTGCGTCATCGAGGCAATCCATGACTCCCTCATCCCGGTGATCAGTGCCGTTGGACATGAAATTGACTGGGCGCTCAGTGATTATGTTGCAGATCTCAGGGCCCCCACCCCCTCCGCAGCAGCAGAGTTGGTGAGCCAGGGTTATCTGGATCTGCAGGTGCAGGCCAAAGCACTCAAGATGCAGGTGGCACGGTCGATGCAGACAAAACTGCTTATCGCCCAGCAACGCCTGAAGAGCCATGACCGCGTGATCGGAGGGAAACGGATGGAGGCGATATTCAGTGGGAAGGAGTACCTGTTGGCGAATGCAAGCCAGAATCTTGCCACCAGCATGAGACATCTGCTCATCATGACCACATCACGTCTGCATACGGCCCAGAGAGAGTTGCAAGCCCTCTCACCCCTTGCTATACTGGCGCGAGGCTATTGCGTGGTGCAGGATACGAAGCAGCATCTGGTACGAAGTGCCAAGCAGGCTCCGAAGGGCACCAAGCTTTCCCTGACATTCATCGATGGAAGCCGCAAGGCTGTCGTGGAGGAGTAACCATGAGTTTTGAAACCGATGTCTCCAGGATTGAGGAGATAGCCCAGAAGCTCAACGCTTCGGATATCACCCTTGAACAGAGCCTCGCGCTCTTCGAAGAAGGGATGAAGCTTGCCAAGGAGCTGGAAAAAACCTTGGAAGAAGCCAAGCGAAAGGTGGAAATTGTCCTGGGCGAAGAGACGGATACCGTAGAAATCACCAATCTGGAATAGGGGCATCATCGATGACAAGCAATCAGAACAAAATCATTTTCCTCATCCAGTGCGAGGACCGCAAGGGCATTCTCAGTGCCACCTCGACCTGGTTCTACAACAGAAGCTACAACATCCTGCACTGTCAGCAGCACACCGACAACATTGAAGGCCGCTATTTCATGCGCATCGAACTCGACATGCAGGACCTCAAGACCACCCGCAAGGAGCTGGAGGACGACTTTGCTGAGTTTGCCCGCTCCTACAATCTCAGCTGGGAGTGCCACTACAGCGACTACAATGCCCGTGTTGCCATCATGGTCAGCAAGACCAGCCACTGCCTCTACGACCTGATCGCCAGAAAGAATGAGGGCGACCTGAAGTGTGAAATCAGCCTCATCATCAGCAACCATCCGGATCTTGAGGTCATCGCAAACCAGTTCCGCATTCCTTTCTACTATCTTCCTGTCACCTCCGAGACCAAATCCGAGCAGGAAGCAAAGATCCGCACCCTGCTCAAGCGTTTCGATATCGATCTGGTGGTACTCGCCCGTTACATGCAAATCCTCTCGGCCGAATTCACCAGCGAGTGGCAAGGCAAGATCATCAACATCCACCATGGCTTCCTGCCTGCATTCCAGGGAGCGAATCCCTATCGCAGAGCGTATGAGCGTGGGGTGAAGATGATCGGGGCAACCGCCCACTATGCAAGCGAGGATCTCGACCAGGGACCGATCATCGACCAGGATGTGGTCAGGGTCAACCACGAGTTGAGCCCCAACGGACTGAGGGACGTGGGAAAGGATGTGGAACGGCGTGTCTTGGCCAAGGCGGTGCAAGCACATCTGGAAAGCCGAATCATTGTCTACAAGAACCGTACCATCGTCTTTGACGTGGAACGCTAGGATCCAAAAAGGACGCGCACCAAAGATGATGCGCGTCCTTCTTTTTGACAGAGTCAGTTACTCAGCCACAAGCTCATCCTGCAAGGCATCATAGCCCTCCTCGCCGGTGCGGACCTTGATGACGTTGTCCACCGTGTAGACGAATATCTTCCCGTCCCCGATGTGTCCGGTGTAGAGCGCTTTCTTCGCTGCCTCAATGACAGAACGCACCGGCACCTTGCTGACAACCGTCTCCACCTGCATCTTCGGAAGCAGCGTCATGGAGACAGGAACCCCACGGTAGTACTCCTTGTTTCCCTTCTGCATGCCACACCCCATGACCTGGGTGACGGTCAAACCCATGACACCGATCTCATTGAGGGCATGCTTCAGCTCGTTGAACTTGCTCTGGCGGCTTACGATGACGATCTTGGTCATCGGGGCTTGCCTGCTGGGAGTCTTCTGAGGTGGAACATGCACTACCGGTATGGCTTCCTCCGGTGAGGCGGAAGCAGAACCGAGCACCGAGGGAACCGCCGGCATGAAGTCCGCATAGGAAGAGATGATCCCATGCTCCTCAAGATCCAGACCTGCGACCTCCTCGGCCTGGGAAACCCTGAGTCCCACCGTTTTCTCAATGAGCAGGAAGAGCAGGAACATGGTGACGGAAACCCAAACCAGTACGGAGACTACGCCAAGGCTCTGGACACCAAGCAGGGAAAAGCCACCACCGTAGAAGAGTCCACCGTCCAGGGCGAACAACCCAACCAGCAGGGTTCCCACCGCTCCGCAGATGCCATGGACCGAGATGGCACCGACAGGATCGTCAATGCGTACCACTTTTTCAAAGAACTCCACCGAAACCACCACCAGGACGCCGCAGATGAGGCCGATGGCAGCGGCTCCCATGGGGCTGACCGCGTCACAACCGGCAGTGATGCCGACCAAGCCGGCCAAAGCCCCGTTCAGCGTCATGGATACATCCGGTTTCTTGTAGCGGATCCAGGTATAGAGCATGGTGGCTATTGCAGCAAAGGCCGCTGCAAGGTTGGTGGTAACAAAAATCGATGCAGCGCTGACAATGGTATCATCACCGGTGAGGCTTACCGTGGAACCTCCGTTGAAACCGAACCAACAGAACCAGAGGATGAACACACCAAGGGCACCCAGGGTGAGACTGTGCCCGGGAATTGCCTTCGCTTTTCCCTGTTCGTCATACTTGCCTACCCTCGCCCCTATGCGTTTTGCTCCCCAGAAGGCAGCAACGCCTCCCACCATGTGAACCGCGGTGGAGCCTGCAAAGTCATGGAAACCGAGCGTGCTGAGCCAACCACCGCCCCAGATCCAGTGACCGCTGATCGGATACACCAGGGCACTGATGACCACCGAATAGAGACAATAGGAGATGAATTTCGTACGCTCTGCCATGGCACCGCTGACAATCGTAGCTGCTGTTGCACAGAAGACTGTCTGGAAAATCAAAAACGCGGCTGTGGGAAAGGAGGAGCCATACTCCCTTTGGACGAAGAAATCGAAGAAGCCGACGAAGGGATTGGTTTGTCCTTCAGCTCCCACCCCGAACATGAGTCCAAAGCCAAGGATCCAGAAGACCGCGCTGCCCAGACAGAAGTCCATCAAGTTCTTCATGATGATGTTCCCTGCATTCTTTGCCCGGGTGAACCCCGTTTCAACCATGGCAAACCCTGCCTGCATGAAGAAGACCAACACCGCGCCGAGCAAGACCCATAAGGTGTCTACTGATGAGTACATACCTACCCCTCCCGCAAAAAAAAGGGTGCACGATGGATTGAACCATCGCACACCGTTGTACGAGGAGCCCAACGGGCCCCATACTGGAAAAAGGCGATGCAGATTGCTCCGCATCGCCTTTGATTATGCTATGTTGTACCGAAGACTGGCTTCTTGGTCAAGCCTTCTGGAGAGAAAGATTGAGACAAGTGAGTTTCGGGTGGACGAACAAGCCGTCCTTTCTTACCAGTTCCCCGTCAAAATACATCTCTCCCCCACCATACTCGGGTCTCTGGATCTGTACGAGATCCCAGTGAACTGCTGAACGGTTGGTATTGTCACAATCGTCATATGCGTTGCCCGGTGTGAAGTGGATGGATCCGAGAATCTTCTCATCAAAGAGGATGTTGTCCATCGGCTTGAGGATGCCGGGATTGCAGCCCAGGGCGAACTCACCGATGTAGCGGGCCCCTTCATCGATATCCAGAATCTCATTGAGCAGCGCATCGTCGTCACTGTGGGCTTCGATGATCTTCCCATCCCTGAAGGTGAAACTCACATCCTTGAAGCAGTGCCCATGATAGGTGCTCTCCGTATTGTACGTGATCGTCCCGTTCACCGAATCCTTCACCGGGCAACTGTAGATCTCCCCATCGGGGATGTTCATCTTGCCGGCACAGGGTATCCAACCCATGCCCTTCACCGAGAACGACAGGTCGGTGCCTTTCGCCTTGATGTGCACCTTGTCCACGGTATCGAGGAAGACCTTTGCCTGTTCCATGGCCTCAGCCATGGCAAGGTAATCGACTTCGGTGCAGACTTCGTAGAAGAAATCCTCAAACTCCACCGTCCCAAGATTTGCCTGCATGGCAAACACTTCGGTGGGATAGCGCAGGACCACCCACTTGGTATGGGGAAGCCGGGTCTTCATATGCACCGGGATATTGTAATAGGTACTGGCCAGGTTCGACTTCTCGGGAATGGTGGAGAGCTCACGTACATTCGCAATGCCCCGGATACCGATGAAGGCATCCATCTGCTGCATGCGGTAGGTATCCACATCAGCCCACTTCTGCAATGACTCCTTGGTTGCCTGTTCACACATCGCCCTCTCCAAGCGCTGGTTCCAAAGGTTCACCACCGGATACCCACCGGCATCATAGACAGCCTTGACCAAGGCCTCCGTCATGGTGATGGGAATATCCACCGCATTTATCAAACAGGATTCACCCTTCTTCAGATGAACCGAATACTGCACCAAAAGCTTTGCAAGCTTTTCTTCTCTGGGATCTGCCATTCTTTCTTGCTCCTTGGTTTCTTACTCTTCCAACCGGATCTCAAACGGGCGTCCGGTTTTGGGATGGGGGAACTCCACTGCCACAGCCCGAAGGCCAAGCCGATCAGCTGCCTTTCCCTGATAGACGGTGTCCCCATCGAGCGGCCAGCCGCTCCATGCCATGTGGACACGTACCTGATGCCTGAACCCGGAAGTTAGCCTACAGGTAAAAAGATGTGCATCCTTGTCATCCCTGCCGCTGTACCCAACCCTTGTCAGATACCACGTTCCGCTGGTCTTGTCCAGAAGGTGTTTGGGACTGTCTGCAAGTACCGGACGTACTTGAGCCCTGTTCTCCCCGAATCGGCGGAAAAGACTACCAATGGAAACCTCCCTGCCACCACAAGCGACAGGATCATCAAACGGATAGGGAGGGAATCCAGGCAGTTGGGGTTCCTGGTAGTGTGAGGACCGGGCGCGATACTCCTTGAGAAAGAGTTCCGCTTTCCCGATGGCCTGCAACGAAGCATACACCTCCCTGGATCGGGCGATGACCACCAAGCCACTGGTGGCTGTATCGAGACGGTGCAACACCCCACCTTCCCAGGCGTTCGCACCCTCCACTGACAGCACTTCGGGATACATCCTGCCAACAAGAGACAGCAAGGTCGCTTTCTCCTTCGGATCGTCCTTCAGGGGGACGGTCGGCAGGCCGGATGGCTTATCAACAATCAGAAAATCAGGATCCTCATGGATGAGGTCCACACGCAACTCATTATCCATACCCCACCAATATACCAAAAATCCTGCCGTCCGGCACCAAGAAAGCGAAGAGAGTTTCTTTGCACTGCCGACAAGCTGATGTATACTCACCCTATGCAAGAGATACCTATCAATACCTATACCTCGCCGAATGTCATTCTTGAACTCATTTACCGCCTCAAGGTGAAGGATGTCATGACCACCGACTTGGTGACGGCAACCAAGGAGACCAAGCTCAGGCAGATCCAATACATCATGCGTGAGAAGCAGGTCACAGGCCTGCCTATCGTAGTGGGCAAGAGGCTCATTGGGATCGTGAGCATGGATGACATCATCCAAGCCCTCGACAAGGGGTATATTGAGGAAACGGCACAGGATCATATGACCCGAAACCTCATTGTCCTTGAGGATGATATGCCGATTTCGTTTGCCATCAGCTACTTTGACCGTTTCAGCTACCACCGGTTCCCCGTGCTCAACCGGCACAAGGAGTTGGTCGGCATGATCACCAGCAGGGATATCACCAGTACCCTGCTGGTGGAGATCAACCGGGAAATCGAGGAGCTGGAGAAGCGCACGCGCACCACCAGCCTCAGCCAGGAGATGAGCGGGGAGATCCATACCTACTCAATCATGAAAAATGATTTCGAGAATGCAGGCTATGCCTCCACCGAGATCAAGAAACGGCTCAAGAGTGCAGGAATCGCCCCCCACATCATCCGGCGGGCAGCCATTGCCAGCTATGAGCTGGAAATGAATCTGGTGGTGCACTCCGACGGCGGGGAGTTGATCGCCGAATATTCGCCGCAGACCTTGCAGATCACCGCCCGCGACAGCGGGCCGGGCATCAGTGACATAGAAGCTGCAATGACCGCCGGCTGGTCCACAGCCAGCGAGTGGATACGATCGCTTGGATTCGGAGCCGGCATGGGCCTTCCCAATGTGAAATCCGTATCCGATGATTTCGCCATCGAGAGTGGCCGAAGCGGTACTACCGTGGTAAGCACCATAGAGCTGCACCCAAACCATGAGGAGGAATAAGATGGTTGTTCGAGACCTTGCAAACATACAGGGATTTTCCCTTCAGTGCATCAGTGACGAGGAGTATGAGATCCAGGATGCCTATACCGGGGACCTGCTCAGTGACGTGATGGGCAATGCTCCCGCAGACAGCGTCCTGATCACGATCCAGGCACATAAGAATACTGTCGCAGTCGCCTCTCTGGCTCAAATCCGTGCCTTGGTCATCTGCAACAACCGCAGTGTCCCTCCTGACATGCTGCAAGCTGCAAAAGAGGAAGAAGTTGCCATTTTCACCACCAAAGATACGCAGTTTGAGGCGAGTTGCAAGATAGCCCGGGCATTGGGAAGGTGAGATGCAGGTCAAAATTGACTTGCACAACCACAGCTGTCTCTCTCCTTGCGGTGACGACGACTTCACACCGGCACTTCTGGCGGTGGAAGCAATGGAACAGGGAATCGAAATCCTGGCTTTGACCGACCACAACTGCGGAAAAAACCTCCCTGCATTCGCCGAAGCGTGCGAGCTGTGTTCCATTCTCCCTCTCTTCGGGATGGAAGTCACCACCGTTGAGGAGGTGCATGTGCTCACCCTTTTCAAGGATTTGCAGAACGCCATGGAGTTCTCGGCCTTTGTGGAGTTTCTCCTGCCGAAACGGAAGAACAATCCCAAGCTCTTCGGCAACCAGCTGGTGGTGAATGTGGAAGGTGAGGTCATCGAGCGAGTGGATGCACTTCTGGTCAGTTCCAGCAACCTCTCCTTTTCCGATGTGGTGGAAGAGGCGTTGAGCCGCGATGCCTTGGTGATACCGGCTCATATAGACCGGTTTGCAAACAGCGTACTGGCAAATCTGGGCTTCTTGCCCGACCTGCCCTACTCTGCCTTGGAGGCCATCCACATCCCGGTCCATGCAGATACCAGAGGCTTGGCGGTTCTCACTGGTTCCGATGCCCACTCGCTGGAGCAGGTGGGCAGACGCAGCTGTTGCCTGGAAATGCCTTCACTCTCCTATGAGTCGCTGAAAGCAAGCCTGAGACCTGAATGTATCACCTACCGACAATCCTGAAAAAGATGAAGCCACCCGAAGGTGGCTCGATCATCAGCGGTTGTTCGACCGGCCGAATATCCGCAGCAAATAGAGGAACAGATTCAGGAAGTCCAGATAGAGGGAGAGAGCTCCGATGATGCTCAGCTTCGTGAAGGACTCCTCATCTATGGACGACCCGTACTCCTGGTTCATCCTGATGATCTTCTGGGTGTCATAGGCGGTGAGACCAAGGAAAATTCCTACACCGATGAAGCTGATCAGGTAATCAAGGCCTGAGGAACGGAAAAAGAGGTTGATCAGGCTTGCACCGATGAGACCCCACAAACCCATCACCAGATAGGAGCCCAAGCGGTTCAGGTCCCGCTTTGTGGTCATGGCATACAGGCTCATGCCACCGAACATCAATGCTGTGGTAAAGAATGTCTTGTAGATGACCACTCCCGCATAGACAGCAAAGATGGTGCTGAGCATGATGCCATTGAGTGCCGAATAGGCAAGGAAGGCAATGATGGCGCTCATCTGGCTCATCCTGTCCAATCGTGCAGAGAGGTAGAAGACCAAGGCAAACTGCCCGATCACCACCAGAAAGAAGCCCATGGTGTTGCCGATGATGGCACGAAGCAACGAAGGATTGCTTGCAATGAAAAAAGCGATGAGGGCAGTCAGACCAAGTCCGGCTGTCATCCAGAGGTATACATTCTTGAGTATGGTGCGCTCCCGCACCGCTACATTCTGGAAAAATGAGGTGTTTTGATCGTTCATACAGCTAGCCTCCTGAGCTATCATACCATAATTTCATCAAAGTGAAGCAAATCGTCAAGGCTCTTCCAACCAACGGCGGTTGGAGAACCAGAACCAGCGGGCTACGGCATCCCCCACATCACCTATCAGATACGCCGCCCACAACCAGCGAAGCGGCAACATGAGCAAAGAGGCAACCACCAGGGCATAGGGCATTTGGATCAACCAGCCTGAGATCAGGGATGCATACAGGATGGGCCTGGTGTGACCGGAACCATAGAAGGCGGAACCAAGACCGCTGGAAAAAGCAAGGCAAATGAGACAGAGCGCATAGATGCGGAGCAAGAACATTGCATCGGCGGTGGGTTCTGCTCCTCCGAGAAAGAGGCTGAGAATGGCTGAGGGAAAGAGCATCAGGGCAAGGAAGAGCGGAAGAGAAAAGAGAAGCCCGTTGAGGATGGAAAGGTAGGCAACCTGTTGCGCCTGCGGAAACTGTCTTGAGCCGAGACGTTGGCCAACCAGAATGCCCGAGCCCATGCTCAGTCCATTCGATGGCATGCTGCAGAACTGGTAGATGCGGTTTGCAATACCCAGGCTGGCAATGGCAGCCGTCCCATAGTGAGCCACAAGCTTGAGAAAGACGAAGGTCACCAGCGAGCGAAGCAGCATATGCAAGCCGCTGGGAAGGCCGATGGTCAACAGTTTTTTGTCCAGCTTCAAATCCAGATGGAATATGTGCCTGAAGCGGATGGATAGGGGGGCCTTTGCCCCTAGCAAGTACACAAACCCAACAAGGAAGGCTACGAGATACGAGAGACAGGTCGCAAGAGCCGAGCCGAACATTCCCCACCCCAGTCCCCTGATGGATGTGTACGGAATGACTGGGAACATGAACAACGGATCGAGAATCATATTCAGCACCGCGGTCGCCAGAAGCAGCTTCATGGGGGTCTTTGCATCGCCGGTGCTTCTGAGCAGGGTATTCACCGTATAGGAGGAGAAGAAGATCGGAATGAAGGCTGACCTGAGGTACCCATAGTTCAGGCCATGGGCAATGACCTTCGGATCATCGGTATACATGCGGTAGAAATACGGCAGGCAGATGATCAACAGGATCGCCCCCAGACTGCCCAGCAGGGCTTTGAAGGCAAAGGTCTGCTCGCCGATGCTTCTCGTCTTCTCCCTATCCCCTGCACCCCAGCTGCGGCTGAGCATGGAGACACTGCTGGTTCCGACAATCTCATTGAGGATTTCCAAGGCCCAGAACAGGGTGAGATAGATGGTGATGGCGGCAACCGCTTCCTTATCCAGCATCCCGATCCAGAACATGTCCACCACATCATTCAGCGCGGTGAAGAGCATCCCATACATGGTGGGGAGACTCAACTGCCGAATTTGCTTGTTCATCGCCCGGGTTGCCGTGTGCATTCTGCGATTGTACTGAGGCCGGTTCACCTATGCAAGATGATTTGGTGATGGTATAGTTACGCACATGAAACGCTTGCCTTTTCTCCTGCTTTTGCTGCTTCTTACCGGGTGCAGAACGGTCCAAGGGCCTGTTGCCCCCGATGCAGTCTCCTCTGCGTACGCCTTGGAAGAGGTGCTCAAACTCTCCAGCCAGTCCATAGATGCCAATTTGTTTGCATCACAGGATCTGGCTTCCTTCCTTCCCCTTGAGGCAACGCATTTTCCCGAGCTGGAACAGATACCCCTTTTCCTTGACCATCTTGCACTTTGGCAGGAGCAAGTGAAAACAGGATTCCGACAGGTGGTGGTTGCTCTCCCCTCCCTGGTGGACCAGACTGCTGCTCGTGTCATATGGGATGATCCAAACAAGACAATTCTCTCAGGAAATCGCAGTGCCACCGAAGCGTTCATCACACAACACGGAACTGAATTGGATGAAGAGGTTCGCTCGATGCTCTCCGAATCCCTCCAGAACAGCCAGGTCACCTGGGCACTCATCCTGGACAGATATGATATCTGGCGAAAAGGGACCGCTCTTTGGGGACGTGAAGAGCTGAAACCTGTGGATATCGACCCCTTTTCTCACCTTCATGCGCTCTTTGTCTCACGCTATCTCGACCAACTGGGTCAACAGGAAGAGCAGCTGCGCACCACTCCGGTGCCAAAGGGCAGCGGATCCTTTCTGGAAGTCTTCCAACAGGAGGCCAGCCTATGAACCTCTTCAGCGTTGCCAGCGAGGCTGATCAGCAGAAAAACCAACCACTTGCCTACCGCATGCGCCCACGTACGCTCGACGAATATATCGGACAGGATGCCATCATCGGCGAAGGACGGTTGCTCAGGCGTTCCATCCAAGCCGACCAGCTCTCCTCGGTCATATTCTACGGCCCCCCGGGTACCGGAAAAACCACGCTTGCCCGCGTCATCGCCAATACCACCAAGCGGCATTTCTCCACGCTCAATGCAGTGCTCTCCGGGGTAAAGGAACTGCGCTATGAGATTGACGAGGCCCGCCAGCGCCTGGAGCTCTACAACCGTGGCACCATCCTGTTCGTGGATGAAGTGCATCGGTGGAACAAGAGCCAGCAGGACGCCCTTCTTCCCTGGGTTGAGAATGGGACGGTCATTCTTATCGGTGCAACCACCGAGAATCCCTATTTTGAGGTAAATGCCGCACTGGTCAGCAGATCGAGGATATTCCAACTGAAAAGTCTGGAAAGCGAAGACCTCATGGCAATTGCCAGGCAGGCGTTTGCTGACAAGGAACGTGGGTATGGCCTGTATGAAGTAGGTTTTGAGGAGGGTGCTTTGGAGCACCTGGTGGAGGTGGCCAACGGCGATGCCCGCAGCCTGCTCAACGCCCTGCAACTTGCAGTGGAGACTTCAGTCCCTACCTTCCCCCCGCCGCAAGGGAGCCATATCATCATTTCCAAGGACGCTGCCGAGCAGTCGATCCAGCAGAAGGCTGTGCTCTATGACAAAGAGGGTGATTACCATTTTGATGTCATCAGCGCCTTCATCAAGAGCATTCGGGGAAGTGATCCCGACGCCACCTTGTACTGGCTTGCCAGAATGGTCAGTGCCGGCGAGGATCCCAAGTTCATCTTCCGCAGGATGCTGATCAGTGCCTGCGAGGATGTCGGGCTTGCCGATCCCCAGGCAATCGTGGTGGTGCAAGCCGATGCTGCAGCATTCGAACGGATCGGTCTTCCCGAAGGCCGTTTTCATCTGACTCATGCAGCGCTCTACCTCGCCACAACAGAGAAGAGCAACTCAACCCTTGCTTTCTTCGATGCACTCAAGGGTGTGGAACAACAGGCTCAGGATGAGGTACCCAACCATCTCAGGGACGGGAATCGTGATGCAAAAGGGTTCGGGCATGGGCAGGGATACCTCTATCCGCATGCGTATCAGGACCACTGGGTCGCCCAGCAGTACCTGCCTTCATCGCTGCAGGGAAAGGTTTTTTATGAGCCGAGTGACCAAGGCTATGAGAAAAGCATCAAGGAAAAAGTGCAGCGCCACCGCGAAGAGCAGCTGGAGAGTGTGGAAACCGATGCCTTTGTGGAAAACCTCTCCTACTCTCCCGGGGACAAGGATCGGCAGCGGTGGGTCAGCCGAACAGTCAGCGAGCGGGGAAAACTCCTGCAAGTCCTGAGAAAGACCCTCTTTGAGGGCTTGACCATCAGAAGAAGCGACCGGGTGCTGGTCTGCAATGCAGGGCATGGGCTGTTGCTATGGGAGGCGTACCGCAGCACCCCCGAAGGCCTTGTGGTTGCCCAGGTCCGTACACCCGACCAGAGGGACCACATCAACCATTATGCACACTCCCTTTCCGATCTTGACCGGCCGGTTATCCATTGTGATCCCCTGGACAAGGTACTTGACACCTTGCAAGGACAACTGCGGTTTGAGGTCATTGTCGGACGAAACCTCTTCTCCCGCGCCAAGGAAGAGGAGAAGCTGCTTGCAAAGCTGAAAGCGAGATTGTCCGCAGAGGGTTCGCTGCACATTGCAGAGAGCGTACCTTCGCTCGGCTCAAGGCTTTCTGATTTTGTGACCGAGGATCTTCAGCTCCTGCTTCGCAAGGCCGAACGTACACTCTATGCAGATCCTGCCAATCCCTTGACCAACTGGACTGCAGAGGACCTGCTTGGGATGTTTGAACAAGCCGGCCTTGCCACAACCTCTTTCGAACTGGATCTTGAAGAGAGCCGGAGCATGGCCGAAGACGACATCCGTCGCTATCTCAGTGCCAGTTACCTCCCGGCTTTCACAGCCCAATCGGTTGAGGTCGATGCCAAGAAACTGGAACAGGAACTCATCGGTCAGCTTGCGGGCAGATCGCTTGCCTGGAAGCATCATTTGCTTTTTGTGCACGCTTCCTGGAAAACACCTCAGGCAGGCAAAGCCAAGACAGCGGATGATACGTTCAAACGGGTCAAGCAAAAGGCACATGCAAACAAGTGATTGCAGGCAAAACAGTTGTTTCCAGAGACCCAAAATTTTGGATTTTTTGCAGGAGGGTTGTTGACAAAGAAATGCGTTTAGGGCATAGTATGCAACGTTGAAACGCACTGGTGATGAACCACTGCTTCAGCTGCCATGGTGGGAGTAGTTCAATGGTAGAGCACCAGATTGTGGATCTGGCTGTTGCGGGTTCGAGCCCCGTCTCTCACCCTTACCGGTGAACGCGCTCGTAGCTCAGCTGGATAGAGCGCCGGACTTCGAATCCGTAGGTCGAAGGTTCGAATCCTTCCGGGCGCATTGGTTTTTTGTTTTGGTTTTTGTTAGTTTAGTTGTCATGGGCCGCTAGCTCAGCTGGTAGAGCAGCAGACTCTTAATCTGCGGGTCAAAGGTTCGATCCCTTTGCGGCTCAAAACATGGCGAACCTCGTAATGGGGCAAGACATGCACCGCGAGAGTGGTGAAATTGGCAGACACGCCAGACTTAGGATCTGGTACCTTACGGTGTAGGGGTTCAAGTCCCCTCTCTCGCAAAGGACAATCCGAAAGGGCTGTCTGACAAAAGATGGTTTTTGCGAAAGTAGCTCAGTGGTAGAGCTCCACCTTGCCAAGGTGGATGTCGCGGGTTCAAGTCCCGTCTTTCGCTCTCAAGCAGTCAGAGAAATCTGGCTGCTTTTTTTTTGCTCAATTGTTGTTGGAAACTGACTCCTGTAGTAGTCTGTCCACAGAGGAAAACCATGTCGACGTATCAAACAAATTTCAACGCCACCAATGAGATTCTCATGTTGACGACAACCATTTTGGAAAAGTTGCATGCATTTTCCCATCATTTGACCTTCAATCCGGATTCTCCCAAGCTCAGACGCGATACAATGGCAAAAACCATCCAAGGCTCCCTTGCGATAGAAGCAAATACACTCACGTTGGATCAAGTGACAGCATTGGTAGATGGCAAACACATTGCAGGCCCGCGTAAAGATGTATTGGAAGTGAAGAATGCCATCAACGCATACCACGAACTGTATGCGAAGGATCCTTTCAATGTGCAAGATCTCCTCTCTGTACATGCGGTCTTGATGCATGGCTTGGCTGAAGAATCCGGGAGCTTCCGAACAGGTTCTGTAGGCGTCATGAGAGAACAGCAGGTCATCCATGTTGCTCCTCCCGCCTCGCTTGTACCGCATCTTATTGCTGACTTGCTTGCATGGGTGAAAGATGCTGAGTATCCGATGCTCATCAAAAGTGCCATCTTCCACTACGAATTTGAGGATATCCACCCGTTTGCAGATGGGAATGGCCGCATGGGGCGCCTGTGGCAGACTCTGTTGCTCTCCACCTGGAACCCCCTGTTTTCCTATTTGGCAGTGGAAGAAATCGTCAAGGATCGGCAACAACAGTACTATGAAGCCATCAACAGTTCGACTATGCAGAACAATACCGCCCCGTTTGTAACTTTCATGTTGCAAGCGATTGATGAAGCCTTGTGTGGGTTATCACCTGGCAAGATGCAGGTTTCTCCCTACGTGGAAAAACTCCTTGCAGCCATGGGAACACAAACGCTCTCTGCACAAGAAATCATGCAGGCTATGGGCCTGTCCAACCGTCCATCATTCATGCGTGTATACCTTCACCCCGCTCTGGAATTGGGTTGCGTGGAAATGACCCTCCCTGATAAACCAAATAGCCGATTACAAAAATACAGGGCACGATCGCGGTAGTGCCTGACTTGTACGGTATCTTGTATCCTGACTTGCATGGTTACTTGTATGGTACTGAGGAATGCATGATCCCGACTTCAGGATTCTGAACTCTGGAAAAAGTCATCCACATAACGGGAAGCTGAGGTGTGCTTGAGCCATACGATGTTGAACTCATGCTCTGTCACCATATGGGAAAGCGAAAATTGTGCAAGCTCTGAATCGGTATCGGCCACCGATTGGTAGACAAAGCTGATGCCCAGTCCGCTCGAGACCAGCTTCTTCAATGGTTGGAAACTGGAAATCTCAGTGACCCGCGGGAAGAGCGAAAGATCATACCCCTGACTCTGCAGTTCCCGCTCGAAGATGTTCCGTGTTCCCGATCCCGGTTCCCGGGTTATCAGGTTCTGCCCTTGCAACAGAGGAACCGGTATGCTCTTGCCCGCAAAAGGATGGTCCTTGGCACAGATGCCCACAAAGGTCTCCCGCCTGAGCAGTCGGTATGCATAGTGTTTTTTGGGAAACAGTCCCTCCAGCACGACAAAATCGAGCTGTGCAGCTTCCAGCTGGGCAAGAAGAACCGTGGTGTTCTCCACCATAAGGGAGATGTTTCTGTTTTCTTGCTTGAGGTAGCTGATCAGGTAGGAATCCAGGACACTGTCACCGATACTCTTGGTTGCCCCAAGACGCAGTGTGTCCTGTGGTTTGCACGCCAGTTCGGATATGAGTTCCTGCTCGTTGTACCGTTGGCTTTCCGCAAAGCGTTTGAACAACATGCCCTCCTCACGCAAGGAAAGGCTTCTTCCTTTATAGTCAAACAGTTTGGTGCTGTACTCCTGTTCCAGCGATTGGATCTGCTTGGTAACCGCCGGTTGGGAAAGAGGCACATCCTCAGCTGTCTTGCGATAGTTCAAGGTGGAACATAGCGAGAGAAACGTAGAGAAGCGGGTATCCATCAACAGCCTCCTTCAATAACTTTTTGTAATCATTTCATAGAAATGTTTCATTGGTAATTATTGATCAATCGTAGTAGCATCACCAACAAAAATCAAGGAACCAAGGATGCCGCTATGTTGAAACGTCTTTCACCCCTCCCCTATCTGCCTGGTCTTTCGCTCGCTCTCGCTCTCGCAGTTCTTGCCACCTGGCTTGCACACTTCATACCCTCCGGCATCATCAGTGCCTCGGTCATTGCTCTCTTTCTGGGGATGGTGCTGCACACCATCAAACAGCCGGGCAAGCAACTGCAGCAAGGCATCGGCTTCGCCTCAAAACGCTTGCTCAAGATTGCCATCGTACTGCTGGGGGCCAGCTTGGACATCACGACCATCATGCAGGTCGGGGGAAGGTCGCTCATGATCATGCTCTTTACCCTGGCAACCTGTTTCGGTATCGGACACTTTGTGGGCAAAGCCCTGCATCTCAATTGGAAGATGAGCAACCTGATCAGTGCAGGCACCGGAATCTGCGGTGGTTCTGCCATCGCAGCCATTGCCCCGGTCATTGATGCAGAGGACAGGGACATCGCATTCGCCATGAGTGCAACCTTCCTCTTCGACATGGTCATGATCCTCATCTTCCCCCTGATGGGTCATGCATTGGGCATGAGCGATACGGCATACGGTCTTTGGGCAGGGACGGCGGTCAACGACACCTCCTCGGTGGTTGCCGCCGGGTACGGGTTCAGCGAGGCTGCCGGTGACTATGCAGTGATGGTCAAACTCACCCGAACGCTGGCCATCATCCCCACCGTGCTCATCTTTGGTGCAATACACTTCCACATGCAGGGAGTCGGGAAAAACCGAAAAGGGCAAGTGCAATCCAGCATCCCGTACTTCATTCTCCTGTTCCTGGCAATGGCAGGGCTCAACAGCCTGGGCATCATCCCCCAGGACTTGTCAGCCATGCTGAAAACCCTCAGCAAGTTTCTCATGGTCACGGCCCTGGCCGCCATCGGGCTGAAGACAAGTCTGGGCGACCTGAGAACATCGGGAGGGGCGGCCATGGCACACGGTTTCATCATCTCCCTGTTGGTCGTACTTGCAGCGTATCTGGTGATCTATGTTCAGCAAGAGGTGCTGTTCCTGATCTAGTCATTTCAGGAAGGACGGTACGTAGGGGTTTGTCCGCTTCTTGCAGAGAAAAACAAGAGTTGCTATGCTCCTCTCATGAAAAGAGCGCAAAGTGAACATCGTTTGCAAGACGGGCTGGTCATCACCGTTCGTTCCCTGGAGCCAAAGGATGCTTCCATGGTCATCGACTTTGTCGGGTCCATGTACGCATCCTCTCCCTTCCTGGCACGGTATCCTGAGGAGTGGAAGATTTCTCATGATGAGGAAACAGCGTTTCTGAAAGGTACGGAAGAAGCACCCAACAGGATCATGCTTGGCGCGTTTTCAGAGGGAAGGCTGGTTGCTCTGACCGATTGCCTGCCTGTCTCTGCAAATCAGAAACTCCGCCATCGCGGCCAATGCGCCATCTCAGTTGCACCCACGCTTGCACATCGGGGCCTGGGCTCACTGATATTTTCCCTCATGCTCGAGCAGGCCCGGCTGGCGGGCTTCGAACAAGTGGAACTTGAGGTAGTCGCTTCCAACCAGTGGGCAATCCGCCTGTATGAGAAGTTCGGCTTTGTGCGTATCGGCTCCATTCCCCATGGCTTCAAATACAAGGATGGGTCCTATCAGGATCTGGCCATCATGGTGTTGACATTCAGCTGAGCAGTGCTTCCCATTTCTTCTCATCGAAACCGACCAACACGGTCTTCTCCGTAACTAGGAGAGGTCGTTTCACCAACATTCCATCGCTTGCGAGCAGCTGCAGCATCTCATCCTCCGAAAGGCTGCTGAGTTTGGTCTTCAGCTTCATTGACCGATAGAGTTGTCCGCTGGTGTTGAAAAAGCGTCTGAGTTCCAAACCGCTTCTTTGGAAGAGAGAACGCAATTCCTCTTTGCTCGGACGATTGAGTTTGATATCCCGGTAGGTATAGGAAAGGCCTTTGGCATCAAGAAAGGCGATTGCCTTGGCGCAGGTCGAACAGCGAGGATAACAAAAGATGGTCATAGCTTCCCCCTTTACCCTATCCTAGCAGAGCCGGATGGTTGCCGCAATCGGATAAATCGGCTCATTCCCCTAGACCAAACGGCAAAAAGTTGCTATATACAATATGTTTCCGGGAAAAGGGTTTTCCCCATTCTTCCCTACAAGAGGGTGGTCGAGCTTTTCTGGTTGTAGTATACTCAGAAGCGTTCGCATACCCAATGATGCAACGAAAGGGCTTTGCCTAAGGATATACAGGGTCCTTACACTGGACCGAAAGGATGAACATAGGATGATCGCTGATAAGAGTATCAAAGAATTGGAGAACTCCTCCGTCGCGCTGACGGTCACTGTGACCGCTGACACCATCGAAAACGACTACAAGGCTGCGCTGCAGAAGTACGCTTCCACCATCCAGCTCAAGGGCTTCCGCAAGGGAAAGGCCCCCATTTCCGTACTGGAAGGCAAGTTCGGCAAAGCAATTCGTGAGGAGAGTACCTTCAATACCATCGAAGAGGCGCTCAAAGAGGTTCTTGAGGGTGTCGAAGAGAAGTACAAGCCCCTCTCATTCAGTACTCCTGAGTTGCAGGATGAAGAGACCCTGCTGCCCTTCAAGGCAAACTCCGATGTCACTTTCACCGTCAAATATGATGTCATGCCGACCTTTGAGATGCCTGCATACAAGGGCTTGAGCGTCTCCTACCCCAAAGTACAGGTCAGTGATGAGGCGGTGAATGCTGAAGTGGACAAGCTGCGTGAGCAGAATGCCATGGTCATCGACAAGAATGATGCGGCTGCCATGGGTGACATCGTCACCGTCAGTTACGTCGAGCTTGATGCTGAGAACAACGAGGTTCCCGGTACCGAGCGCAAGGAGTTCGTATTCACCCTCGGAAGCACCTACAACTTCTACCAGATCGACAGTGATATTGTCGGTATGAAGAGTGGCGAGGAGAAGACCTTCTCCAAGACCTACGCCGAGGATTCCACTGTTGAGGGCTACGCAGGCAAGACCATCACCCTCAAGGTCAATGTCGAGAGTGTCAAGTTCCGTGATGTCCCTGTACTCGACGACGAGTTCGCCCAGGACGTGAAGGAAGAGTACAAGACGGTCGCAGATCTGCTCAAGGCAACCCGTGAGAAGCTTGAGAAGGCTCTCGAGGCCAAACTCGAGCAAGCCAAGTTGAATGCACTCAGCGATGAGCTCTTGAAAGGCACCACCATTGCCGTACCGGCAAGCATGATCGATCTTGAGATTGAGCAGAGCTGGAACCGTTACGTGAAGCAGACCGGCCTGACCGAGGAGCAGATCCTTCAGTTCCTGCAGTTCCAGCAGAAGACCAAGGAAGACGTGGTCGCACCCTGGAGAGAAGCTGCCGAGAAGAGCCTGCGCATCCAGCTGATCATGGAGAAGATCAAGGAAACCGAGAAGTTCCCCCTCGATGAGGAAGAACTGAACAAGGTGCTTGCCGAACAGCTGAAGGACATCACCGACGAAAGCCAGCGTGACTACTACAAGACCATGATCGAAGACGATATGCGCTTCCAGAAGATTGCACCGTTCTTGCAGGAGAACAACACCTTCACCGAAGGAGAAGAGGTTGCGTACGATGTCTTCATGAGCGAGACCTACGGAGCCTGATGGTTCCTGTGAACAATGTGATTAATCGTGAAAAGGCGGGTCCTCACAGGTTCCGCCTTTTCAATCCCAAGTTAGAAAGGGGGCTTTTGTCATGAATACTCATCCTTCGAGGATGCAATCCACCATACCGATGGTCGTCGAGCAGTCGGGAGTCGGCGAACGTGCCTATGATATTTTCAGCCGACTTCTCAAAGACCGCATCATCTTCCTTGACGGGGAGATCAATGATGCAACTGCCGACCTCGTGGTAGCCCAGATGCTGTTCCTCGAATCTGAGGACCCCACAAAGGATATCAGCCTGTACATCAACAGCCCAGGCGGGTCGGTGACAGCCGGTCTTGCAATCTATGATACCATGCAGTACCTGCACAGCGATGTCCAGACCATCTGCATGGGCCAGGCAGCCAGCATGGCAGCCTTGCTGCTCTGTGCCGGCAAAGAGGGGAAACGGTCAATCCTCCCCTCTGCACGCGTAATGATCCATCAGCCCTGGGGTGGTGTTGAGGGACAGTCGACCGACATTTCCATCCATGCCCGGGAGATCGGGCGCCTCAAGAAACTCACCATCGACATCATCGCGGCACACACCAAGAAAAGCTTCGAGCAAGTGTCCAAGGATGTGGAGCGGGATTTCTTCCTCTCCAGTGATGATGCGGTAACCTATGGGATTGTCGATACCGTAATGAGAAGGAGTAACTGATGGCACGAAACGCGAAAGTTTGTTCCTTCTGCGGCAAAAGCCAGGAAGAAGTAAAGAGACTGATCAACGGGCCTGGAGTTGCCATCTGTGATGAGTGCATCAAGGTCTGCAACGATATGCTCGCAGGAGACCCCACCTTCCAGGAAGAAGCAGTAGGTTTGCCTGAACGCATCCCTACTCCCCAGGAGTTGAAGGAGTACATGGATGAGTATGTCATCGGCCAGGATGATGCCAAGCGTGTCCTTGCCGTGGCAGTCTACAACCACTACAAGCGGGTCAAGTTCCAGAAGCAGATTTCAGAACAAGGCGTCGAGCTGGACAAGTCAAACATTCTCATGGTCGGGCCTACCGGAACCGGAAAGACGCTGCTTGCCTCCACCTTGGCCAAGAAACTGCAGGTTCCTTTTGCAATCGCCGATGCAACCACGCTCACCGAAGCTGGGTATGTCGGTGAGGATGTGGAGAATATCCTGCTCAAACTGATCCAGAACGCCAATGACAACATCAAGGCAGCGGAATACGGGATCATCTTCATCGATGAGATCGACAAGATCGCCAAGAAGGGAGAGAATCCCTCCATCACCCGTGATGTCAGTGGTGAGGGTGTACAGCAGGCTTTGCTGAAGATCATCGAGGGTACCGATGCCTCCGTACCTCCCCAGGGAGGAAGGAAGCATCCCAACCAGGAGATGCTCAAGATCAATACCCGCAACATCCTTTTCATTTGTGGTGGTGCGTTCGTAGGCTTGGACAAGGTCATCGAGAAGCGTGTATCGAGCCATGGCATGGGATTCGGTGCAACGATCATCAACTCCGCGCAAAAAGATCTGCATGCACTCTACAGCAAGCTGATGCCGGATGACCTGATCAAGTTTGGTCTCATCCCCGAGTTCATCGGAAGGTTGCCGATTCATGTAGCTTTGGACAACCTTTCCAAGAAGGACCTGATGAGGATCATCGTTGAGCCCAAGAATTCAATCATCCGCCAGTATGAGGCTGCATTCCGCCTCGATGGCATTGAGTTTGTGTTCAAACCGGAAGCAATCGAGGCCGTTGCCGAGAAAGCTTTTGAGCAGAAGACTGGCGCGCGTGGACTTCGGTCCATCGTTGAGAACATCATGATGGGAATCATGTATGACATTCCTTCCATCCAACAGGTGAAACAAGTCATCGTGGGAAGGGATTGTGTGCTCAATGGAACGCTTCCAGAGGTTATCCGTGGAGCCTGAAATGTTCAGCTACCCTCCTATCGATGATCAGATTCTCGATCTCATCCGCAGCAAGGACGAGTTCATTGTGTTGGGCCACATCAGCCCAGATGGGGATTGCCTCTCCAGCCAAATGGCCATGAACTCCCTCCTGCTGAAGATGGGGAAGACCGTGCACATGGCAAACGCCGGTCCTTTCGACCGATCAGAGATCTCCCACCTGCGGGCGGACTTCCTCTCCCACATCGACAGGGAGTTGTTTGACAGGGCTCCCATCGCCGTGGTGGTGGATTGTTCCTCCCCCGAACGGCTCGGGCATCTCGCCCAGGAGATAGAGGGGCTGGTCACCATCATCTTTGATCATCACAGCAGCGGTGAGCTCTTCGGGACCCACCGCTACATTGTTCCCCGATCGGTTTCCACCACCCTGATCGTCATGCAACTGTACAAGGCGCTTGATGTCGAAATCTCGCAGGAGGTTGCAGAGCATCTCTTCTTCGGGTTTGCCACCGACAGTGGGTTCTTCCGGTTCATCAATGCCTATCGGGGCGAGACCTTGCGTCTTGCAGCCGAACTGGTGGATCTTGGGGTCTCCCCGAACACCATGGCTGACCGTATGACCGGCGGCAAAAGCCTGGGGTATGTCAAATACCTGGGAAAACTCATCGATCGCAGCGAGAGCTTTTTCGACGGCAGACTTATGATTTCCTCAAGTTGTCTCAGCGATCGTGACACCTACATCACCACAGACAAGCCCAGTGACTCGCTCTATGCCATGCTGCTCTCTGTAAAAGGTGTAGAGGCTGTGCTCTTCTTCAAGGAACTTGAGGGAGGGAAAACCGAAGTTGGGTTCCGTTCCTCCCATCAGAGTACCATCGATGTGGGAGCCTTGGCGGAACGCTTTGGTGGCGGCGGTCACAAGAAAGCTGCAGGAGCAACCGTACAGAACGAGATCAAGGTTGTCAGAAAGCAGTTGATCGATGCAGTGGGAGAACTCCTCTCCGAATAGGTTGGCATACACATTGCATGTAGGTGTGCATCACGCACAAGGAGCCTACCATGCAATGTCTTCCGTTCTCCGAAGAAGCCTCGCGCTCACTTACCAAGTCCGTCATGCTCTACAAGGAGCATCCGCTGGACGTGCAACTCTACAAAGCCATCCGCTCACAGACCGAACAGTTGCTCTATGCCCTGCCCTCCTACCTCCATCTGCTGGATGAGGAAGACTGTTGTGAGTTTTTCTTCTACTGCTATGATGCCATTGATTATTTTCTCTCCATGTATCGGGAGGGAAGACTCTCCTACCTTGGATACCTGGTGCAGGTGGTGAAAAAACGCAGCCGCTTCTTCATTTCCCAGAAGAGTTCACAGACAAAGAAAGAGCAATTGTTGGCCCAGTGCCAGTACTATGAGTATACACTTGAGGAAGAGGACGAGGTGGTTGAGCAGGCGTACTATCACACGAGCCGCAGCATTGAGCAGACCGAACTCACACATTTGCCACAACTCTTCCTCTCGTTGCTGCAACCCTCCACAAAACCGCATGTCATGGATACGGAGCCCTTGAGAAAGCTCAAAACCGCCTTGCAGAGAGGGGCGAACCGCAAGCGATTTCTCATTGTCCTCTCCGTATCACCAGACCTTGCGGGCACGTATCTTTTGGAGGACCTGGCATCGTTGCTTGATGTTGAGGTGGAGTTGCTGAACAGGTACCTGAATACCGCCTGCCTGATGCTCGAGAAGAAACAACAATGCAAGACTGACTTTGAGGCGTTGAGCAACCGGCATTTCCGACGTCTCCTTGAGATTGAGAGCGAGCTGGAACGGGAAGCAGATGAAGCAAAACGAGCCAAGCTCGAATCACTTCGACAGTGGACGCAACGAGTCTACAAAGCGAAGGTGGAACAGATCAGGGGCTTGGAATTCAATCTGAGCCACAGCCAGATCGGATCCTTGCTCAACGTCCCAAAAGGCACGGTGGACAGCTCCGTGCACTACATGAAACGCCTCATCTCCCAGTGTCTGGACGAAACCTAGGACAATGAGTATCTTAAGGCACATGAATATTCTCTTGGCATCCAACAATCCCCATAAGAAGGAGGAGTTCGCAAGAATCCTCACTTCCCATACCCTTGTACTTCCCAGCGAGCTTTCTCTTCGCTTTGACTTTGAGGAGGACAAGGAAACATTTACGGAGAATGCACTCGGAAAAGCACGTGCACTGAAGGCAATTGCCCCTGATGGGTATCTTGTGCTCGCCGATGATTCGGGCATCTGCATCGATGCGTTGGGCGGGGCCCCTGGGGTCCGGACCGCACGCTACGGCATGGAAGAACACGGGAGGATGCTGGAAAGCCCAGAGCGCAATGCATGGTTGCTGAAGAATCTCTCGCACATTACCAAGACTGAGCAGCGCAGCGCACGCTTCGTGTGTGCCCTCGCCCTGATAGCGGAGGAACACCGCGTTTTCACCCTCTGTGAGTCTGTGGAGGGATACATCGCAACCGAAAGCTACGGGAAAGGCGGTTTTGGCTACGATCCGGTCTTTGTGGTGAAGGAAGCGGGCAAGACCATGGCTGAACTTACTGAGCAGGAGAAGGACCGCGTGAGCCACCGCGGCCGTGCAACACGACATTTGATCACACTCTTGGGAGAACTCTGATGGAAACGATGAAGCGATCACAACAACGCAAGGAAGATACGTGGGATTTGGGCAGCCTGTTTGCCGACGCAGCAAGTTGGGAGGAAGGCCTTGCCCAGTTCAAGGCACGCATTGGAAAAGCTCCATCCTTCAAGGGAAAGCTTACACAAGGGAAACAGTCCTTCCTTGAGACCATGAGCTGGTATGAGGAGACGGGCATCCTAGCAGAGCGCATCTACAACTGGGCGTTCCTCAACTACAGCTCGGATGCATCCGACAGCCAGAATACCCACCGGTACTCACTTGCCGCCAGTGCGCTGAGCGAGCTCTCCACTGCCCTGGCCTTCTTCGAGCCGGAACTGCTCGCACTCGATGAGGAAACCATTGCATCCTATCTCAAGGATGCTGCGTTCGCTCCCTATGCGGTGTATATCCGCAAGGCACGAAGGTTCAAGGCGCATATCCTCAGTGAGCAGGAAGAGCGCATCATGGCCCTGCAGAGCGAGGTTGCGGCAACGCCACGCACCACCTTTTCCGACCTGACCAACGTCGATTTCGATTTCGGGATGCTTGACGGGAAGCCGCTTACCCAGAGCTCCCTCTCCTCCTTCCTGATGCAGGAGAACCGTGAGCTGCGCCGCCAGGCCTATCAGCAGTTCTATGCTGTCTATGAGAAGAGCAAGCATGCCATCGCCCGTCTCTATGAGGGACAGGTGAAGCAGGACATATTCCGCTGCAAGGTACGCGGCTATGAGAGTGCACGGGAAATGGCCCTCTTTGGCGATGATGTTCCGCTCTCAGTCTACGACAACCTCATCAAGGCAGTGCATGAGGCACTTCCCACCCTGCACCGATACTATGCAATCCGCTCAAAGGTCCTGGGCTTGGAGAAACTTGCTCACTATGATGTGTATGTCCCCTTGCTGAAAGGTCTGCAGGTCAAGACCAGCTATGAGGATGCGGTAACAACCATAGCCGATGCGCTTGCACCCTTGGGGGAAGAGTATGTCTCAACCCTTACCCAGGGCCTCTTGGAAGAACGCTGGGTTGACCGCTACGAAAACAAGGGCAAGCGCAGTGGGGCCTTCAGCAGTGGCACCTACACCTCAAAACCATACATCCTGCTCAATTACAAGGAGGATGTGCTGCGTGACCTCTTCACCGTCGCCCATGAGGGGGGTCATTCGATGCATAGCTGGTACAGTGCACGCAACAACCCTTATATGCACTACGACTATACCATCTTCGAGGCTGAGGTGGCTTCCACGTTCAATGAGCAACTGGTGGCAAAGTACCTGCTCGAGCACGCCGAGGATGACACCATGAAGGCATACATCCTGGGCAAGCAGATCGATGATATTGTCGCTACGCTCTTCAGGCAGACGATGTTCGCCGAGTATGAGATGACTACGCACAGGATTGCGGAGTCGGGGACTCCTCTGACACTCGAAGTGCTGCGACAGGAGTACCGAACGCTTCTTGCCACATATTTTGGTGATAGCGTCCAGTTCGAGGAAGAGAGCGATTTGGAAGGACTGAGAATCCCGCACTTTTATTCACCCTTCTACGTCTACAAGTATGCCACAGGCCTCAGTGCAGCGATTGCGCTCAGCCAAAAGGTGCTCAATGGCGGTGAAAAAGAACGAGAGGACTATCTCTCATTCCTCAAGAGCGGCGGATCTCTGTACCCCATCGAGTCCCTGAAAAAGGCTGGGGTTGATATGACCAGCGAAAAACCGGTCAAGGACGCCCTTTCTTCCTTCAGCGGTCTGCTCGATCAGCTTGAGAACCTGCTTGGAGTGAATTCCTGAGCTCTTTTTCAAAAGAGGGCTTGACTCAAGTCCCGCCCGTATTGTATTGTTGCCACGTTCAGCGAACTTGTTGGACATACCTCAGAATGCGGTAGTGGTGGAATTTGGTAGACACGCTAGCTTGAGGTGCTAGTGGGAGAAATCTTGTGCTGGTTCAAGTCCAGTCTACCGCACTCAACAAAGCCCCTTGTCAGGAACCTGACAGGGGGCTTTCTTTGGCTCTTGGGAAATAACTGTGGCTCAGGAGATATCCCCACACACGATGGGAATACGTGGCCTGCCAGGACGCCATAAACGACGCCCTCGGTTCATCCCCACACACGTGGGGAATACGGCCTACCTTCACAGGTACAGTGCTCAACAATCGGTTCATCCCCACACACGTGGGGAATACGCTACAACTCGATGCCGAACGCGTACCGGATACGGTTCATCCCCACACACGTGGGGAATACCCTACAGTGATGTGGAAATTGTGAAGGCTGAGCGGTTCATCCCCACACACGTGGGGAATACTCGAGCCTGCATCAATCGCCATCTGCGATCTCCGGTTCATCCCCACACACGTGGGGAATACATAAGAAAGCAATGTTTTGGTCTGTGATGTTGAGGTTCATCCCCACACACGTGGGGAATACACTTGGAGGTGTCCCTTGTCTAAAGGCATTGACGGTTCATCCCCACACACGTGGGGAATACAGCACAGGCGGACACCCCCGCTGATGCCAGCTCGGTTCATCCCCACACACGTGGGGAATACTAGATATCGACATCAAAAACGGTGACGGTCGGCGGTTCATCCCCACACACGTGGGGAATACTCAATGGACTTGCCGACAGATGCCTCAAGCTGCGGTTCATCCCCACACACGTGGGGAATACCCGGCCATGATCTACATACATGTACCCGGCCCCGGTTCATCCCCACACACGTGGGGAATACCGGCAACCGATAAGCTCATCAGTGTCATCCACCGGTTCATCCCCACACACGTGGGGAATACGCCTTGGTCACCACCTTTGCCATCGCCCTGTCCGGTTCATCCCCACACACGTGGGGAATACATCTCACTTGCTGAGTTTTTCGCCTGCTCAACCGGTTCATCCCCACACACGTGGGGAATACTTCCCATCACCATTGATGAAGAGGTTCTCTTCCGGTTCATCCCCACACACGTGGGGAATACGACAGTCGCTCATTCAACCAGATGGTGAACATCGGTTCATCCCCACACACGTGGGGAATACTCCCTGCCGTATGCGAAGCTGTCCGGCAAATGCGGTTCATCCCCACACACGTGGGGAATACACATACCCGTCACTGCCGTGCTTTCGGTAGTACGGTTCATCCCCACACACGTGGGGAATACTTCCTATCCCAGAGGAGATAAGGAGAGAGCTACGGTTCATCCCCACACACGTGGGGAATACACATACCCGTCACTGCCGTGCTTTCGGTAGTACGGTTCATCCCCACACACGTGGGGAATACTTCCTATCCCAGAGGAGATAAGGAGAGAGCTACGGTTCATCCCCACACACGTGGGGAATACGCTTACTGTACGCAAGAGCCTGTCGCTGGAAACGGTTCATCCCCACACACGTGGGGAATACTCCTGTATGGCGTAGACGCCGTTGCCCGTATTCGGTTCATCCCCACACACGTGGGGAATACTACAGGTGCTTCTCTACGCTCTGCAGCCACTGCGGTTCATCCCCACACACGTGGGGAATACTTTCTTGTCTCCATATGCAACTCCTACCATGTCGGTTCATCCTCACACACGTGGGGAATACTACTTGTGCCACCGAGGAAGAGGTTGTCTCATAGGTTCATCCCCACACACGTGGGGAATACGTTAACCCCAGCCATCGTTGCTTCTCTGATAACGGTTCATCCCCACACACGTGGGGAATACTATTTAGGCGAAGACCCCCAAGACGATGTTCTCGGTTCATCCCCACACACGTGGGGAATACGGGTTGGGCAGGTAGTTGAATACCAGGCTGTCCGGTTCATCCCCACACACGTGGGGAATACCCGAGGGTTGCAATGCCGTTGGGTTGTGCATACGGTTCATCCCCACACACGTGGGGAATACTTCTTGGTTCTCCTGTTCACAGCGATGCTGAACGGTTCATCCCCACACACGTGGGGAATACAGCCCATGCTCTTCAAGTGCATCAGCTTCCTGCGGTTCATCCCCACACACGTGGGGAATACCTCTCCCGGCTGGGGAACCATGGGCTATGCAGGGGTTCATCCCCACACACGTGGGGAATACCACAGGACGCACAGAAGACAGAGACGCAAAAGCGGTTCATCCCCACACACGTGGGGAATACTGACTTGAGCCACTCGGGATGGCCTTGGTATGCGGTTCATCCCCACACACGTGGGGAATACTCCTCGGTAAGTTCTCCCTTGACGAGCTCGCGCGGTTCATCCCCACACACGTGGGGAATACAGCTGCAGGAAGGGGATGCCCCGGATCTCGAACGGTTCATCCCCACACACGTGGGGAATACTCTATAAGCTTGTATAGTACTTTTTCAAATACTAGCAAACTCATTCTTTCGATTTGACCGGATTACTCAATAGTAATATCCCATCAAAACTCTCAACTGACTTCGTTGGCTCTCCATTTATTTTGATCCCATAGGATTGTTCAGTATTCGCCGAATAAACCATTATTGCCGCAAGACCCCATTCAATGGTGATCTTCTCCCATAGAACATCTCTTACACGGGCGCTCAAATCAGCCAAGAATACACCACTTTTTAGCTCAATAGCTAACCGCGACATCTCGCCCTTCTGAGAAGGGGTCGATTTCTCCAGCATAATCACTACCATACATAAGATCCTTCAAGTCAGGAATAATCCGCTTCATCAGTTTTTGTTCTTTGAACAAATCGCGCAAGGTATACCTGACTCTACGTTCGACATCCTCATGTGATTCGCTCACAACTTGAAAAGCAACTGGTATTGAAGTTTCAGTTTTATACAAATCAGCAATATCATACACAAAAGACAGTTGTTTGCCCGTATGTACGAATCCTATCGCAGGAGAAAAACCACATGCCAAGATAGCAGCATGGACTACGCCATAAAGACATGCATTGGCCGATGAAAGAGCTCTGTTGATTGGATTTCCAAAATCCCAATTACTTTGATCATAGTCACGTCTATCCCATTCTACACTATACAATTGGGAAAATTGCTCATAGGCTCTTCTTACTCGTATCCCTTCAAGACCCCGAAGTTGCTCAATACTAAGCTCTTTACTAACCGTTTCAATAAACCTTTTTTGATACATAGACCGCGCAACGCCCAATCGAGTATCTTCGTTTGAATAGACCTCAATTTGGCGCAACAAATTCTTCGCTGAGTAGGTACCAGAATATCCAGAAGAATAAAACCGAATACCCATCTCTCCTGTCCATGCAAGAAGGCAACGGCTTTCAGAAATCCTTTTGATCGCCTCATGGGTGATTGAAGTTCCTGGACCCAGCATCAAAAGGCATAAGGTTTCTATCGGTACGGGGACAACCCTATCTAGATAGTGAAATCCAATCGACTTTTGATGCTGGTCAATCATTCCTTTCTCAAAGTAAAGATAAGACCATGAATCTTCAAATTTCGGGATTCCTTGAAGATTTACATTTTTCATGCCTAGACCTTCTTTATCATCAAAAGACCACAACCAAAAGCTCTGGATTTGCCCAATCCTTGGTTTAGGGTCCTATAGAATAAACCCACATTGGACACAGTCAAGCTACCGCTATAGTCTATGACACCTATTTGAATTCTTTGCTTATCCTTTCTGGAATTCATCTCAAAACGTTGATAGCCTTCTACAAGAACAGTATCCCGAGAAACGGAGAATCCATTTGATTCAGCTCGCTCTAAAAGCCATTGCATGGCACTATTCTGGAGGATTTCTGCTTTTGAAACCCTCTCCGTTTCGGGAGCTGCTTTGTTCTTTGCTAGCGCATCCATGTAGACATCATCCCGTTTTCTTTTCTTGGAATCAGTTCCCATTGGCATTTTGGTAACAACTGGATTCACCCTCAGGTTGAAATGATAATGATTGCCTACCTTTATCTTGGGTTCATAGAGTTTTGCATCAATCTCCCATGTAGGCAAATTTTCCAAGGGCTTTCTGCTTGATAACACAAAAAACTGCTGGAAGGCATCAGTATCGAATCTTCTATATAGGAAATCCCGGTCAGCGTCCTTATCATGGGGGAACAGCTGCCAAATGAACTTATGCTCCTCACCAATATTTCCAACTGACAACTTCAGATACTTCTGAGAATGAGCAAGCTCAACAGGCCTACGTATTCTGCTGAAATACATTTTCCCCTCCTACGTATTGAATGAATTCTTTCCGTTCACCATATTGCCAGCTCTTTCTGCTCACCAACCGGTCGTTCTTTGTTACAATCATGATTGTACCTTCAGACTTCTTAGGCAAAGTCTCTGAATACAGCATATAAGAGGCATTCCTATCCAATTTGGGAATGATCTGCAACAAATCCCCATTGAAGCCAGGAATAGTCAATGCTTTGCATACGTCGTCTGAATCAATGACCTCTGCTTTGAAGGGAAGTGCCGGCGGGCAAGATTTTCGACCTAGATATGGTGAGAATTTTGGGTACGACAGTGCTTCTTGAAGCTTAACTAAATCAAATACTCCAGAAGCACTCCATACAGCTACACGGTAATAAGAATCCATTCGATAATCTCTCGTTGAAATGATTGTGTTCTGCTTCTTTAGTGATAACTCGTCTTTTCGTGTCACTATGGTACGACGCTTCATTTGAACATCAGGTGGTACTTGAATCGTATGAAAATCTCTCAGTAATTTTCCGGAATGCAAAACCAGCACTGCTATTCGCAAATCATCGTCAAGAGCTTTTAGTCGATCTTCATCCTTCCTTCTAAAGCCAAGAGAAGCGGCTAAAAGCCCGAGAACGGCTGATTTCGACGGATACGAGTACGTAGGCCTGTAATCTCCGACTGCAACATCACCGAATGAAACAAATGGACCGTACAAATCGAATACAAGATATGTTGCCATTCATCACTCCTTGACGCAAAATTCCATGAGTTCCATTAATGACCCTCGACCAGATATGACATCGAGAACAAGTGATTCATCACTGCAATTGCCATACGAAGCATCCATCTTCTCTTTGGTACTTTCGAGCTTCTGAATCGACTCGTTGATAATATCGCCGCTGATATCCTTGATGAATGCCAAGGAAAGAGTTCTTGGTTGTTGGTTGCCCAACTCAGCAAGAATATAGTGTGCATATGCCCTGGATCCAAAGGAGTTCTGTTTACCTGTAGGAGCAACCTTTGCTGCACATTCCACCAACCCCTGGATGGTTTTTTCCCAGACGCCATCAGCCTGCTCATTGCAGCCACGTAGATTCTCCATCAGCAATTCTCTATCGATATTGATATATGTATAAAACACACCGGAAGCGAATTCAGTGTCACCCATATGACCGGCACCTTGGTCTTCCTCTCCCGCATTTAGATCATCAACAGCGGTGAAAAAATCATCCTCTACCACAATTTTTTGCACACTGAAAGCATGAGCAACCTGGATTGAAGCCTCAATGTTGAAAGAAGGATTACCAGCTAACATACGCCCAAAGAGAGCCATATCAGCAGCAGAAGTATCCACTCTCAACAACTTGAGCTGGGTTTCTGTCGGTTTTTCATGTTTTTCAAGTAATGTCTTTACCAACTCCAAAGCTGCCGACTGCTCTTCGGGTGAGATGAAAGCCAATTGCTCAATATGCAAGTTAACAGGAAATTTCTCTTTCTCACTTTTTATTGCACCAAAACAGCCGGCAACACTGCGGGCCCATTCTTGCGCGGTTGCATCTTTGATACCACCTTCAAGCAAGAGCTTGAAGACTGTCTCACCAAACCGTTTTGTCCTGATACCGTTTTTCCCTCCAATTTTGATCTCTCCAATCTTCTGCTCAAAAACATCTGAAGTTCTCCAAGCACGTTTCAAACTTTGAGATGATACGCGAAGCCTGGTAGTTCCTCCGACAATGGCGGTTTTCGGTCTGCCCAAATCATCCCTGTTTAAATTGGCTGGGGGGTACGACGTCAACAAATGAATCTGCAAAAATTTTCTCATTTTCTAACTCCTTTGAATTTCTCAATAGCTTAATTGCAATCAATATATATCTTTCTGAAGATAATATTGGGATGCCCAACTCTTCTTCGTCTGTTCATTCCAAAAATAGAGAGACTGGATTAGATTTCTGACATCAGCTTTCTTGCCGAGCATTTTGACTATGCGAATCATGATAATGTACAACTCTGCACTCTCATCAGTTCGCAAGATTTTACGGAATCGAAGATCACTAATTGTTGGTCTATCACTCCCCTGTTGCTTCATTCCCATGGATTTGGCAATTGGACATCCGGGATTGTCTTGTTCAACATGTGCAAGAATCCCGGCAATGAAAGGAAGCCGAGAAGCAAGTGGGCCAGAGAATTGCTTCATTCCTTCAATCTCTAGCACAGAGTCCAATAACTTGTAATAAACACTCTGCAGTGCAACTTCATCAGGACTCTTCAACCGCCTTAACATCGCCCTTTCCCCCGATGCATGGGGACCCTGAATCATAAGCCACCATTTCACAACCTGCTCCAAAACCAATGGAAACGCATTTGTACTTCGGATTTCTGAAGAGTTTTCCATCACACATCCCCCTTTGTTTTTTTCGTAGGCTTCGTAGGGAGCCCTAAAATCTTTTCGCGTATCTTTTTGCCCATGTTGTTCCCAATAAGGGCATTCCGTGCCGTGATCACTCGAGGAATACCTGATTTACTTTTCCCTGAATCTAGAGATACTTGTTCCGCATATTCGTCAAAAATCCTCAGTGATGCACGATTTAGATACTGTAGCCAGGTCTCATACATGCCTTGATAATCGATATCCCCATGATTCATGAGCTCTTCACATTTCCGGATTCTTTGGTAATACTCGTGTTCCGTGGAAGCCCAAAATTCACTCTCAAGATAGCTCAAATCTCCTCTCACCTTTGCACCTGGATTTAACCATGATTCCTTCACGGCATTATTGGTATTCTTGGCAATAGCATTTGCTGATTCTGCCAACCGAGTGGAGTGCTCCACCAATTCTTCTCGGATTTCTACAGGTACAAGCCAATACGGCATTTCAGATTCGTACCAACACCTTGCTTTCATGTTGTCCATATCATATCCGGACACTTTTACACGGACCCCGCATTCAACCATGGATTTTTTAAGATCTCTCAACCTTCTGTCCAATACTTGCAAAGTAATCGGCCTAGGATTCAAACTGCTGTTTGAGGCGATGTACAGTGGCCAGTGCCTGTACGTAAAACCACCCGGCTGTGGATGAACAGGAAGTTTCAGTCCATCCTTGTCTGAATAGTATGGAGACAGCGGATGAATTATGCCTTCTCCATAGTTAATACCCCAAGGAAGTGACTTGTAATACTGATAGAGCAAGACATTTTCAGTGCCACATACATCACAAGTCCCGATGGATGTCTTACAACCAATCAGATTAATCCTTCTTGGCATCCCCCAATAAGTTTGGAATGGATGTATGTGTTTTGCTGTTGTCTCTGAACCTTTTTCATTGCTTACCTTAATGTTTCCGATCCATGGATACTTTGCTTCAGGTCTAATAAGGGATGAATTGCACTGGGTCCTCTCCTGATCTTTCTGTACCAGGACATTCAACCAAACCAAGTGCCACAGTGTATCAAATGCTTTATCATAGCCGTCCGGAATGATGATGGCAGTAAGTGGCCCTCCTCCTCTAAGAGATGTTCTGATGCCGGCGCCACCAGCAGGAGCATTCACATTAAGAGTATACAAAGCTGTTGCCGTGCAAGCCTCACACAAGCCTTTCACACCGTCTCGTTTCACAAAATGATCAGTATTCATTTCAATGGTGTTATCACCAGGCGCATCAATCAACAAACCTGCAATGGGTTTGGTTTTTGCATCATGAAGAGATGACTCTTGCATGAAGCTGACTGTGTCGCCTACAAGTTCGAAATACTCCAGTTCTTTCTCCATAGCCTCGGACAATACATCTTGTGAAGGAGGATTACGAAACAAGGCGACCCATTCGACTTCACTGGTTGGAGTCATGACTGTCTGTATCAGCCCAATAAGAAATTGCAGGAGAGATTCTTTGAAATCCGGCCTGACAGCATCAATTGAGTGATATGGATCTTCATCAATTCCATTCGTCAAGTCACAGGGTCGTATCAACTCTCTTTTATGAGAATCTCTTCTTTTTACCGGTATCCAAGCATCATGCAATAAATTCATCTTCCCCCCTTTTTTATCCCGTACTTCTCAAACTCAATCCCCGAATACTGTCATATGAGAACGACATACCGTCACAGGTGTGTCCGATACTGTGATAACTCATATTCTCAGTATTGCTTTTTGAATCCAGCTCCATTGGAAGCAGGACACCTCCACGACCAAAGTCGGGCAAACCCTTCTCGGTCTCCCTTATCAACGTTTCGAATACATGCTCATACTCAATGGTTGTTTTACGGAATTTCACTTCGCACATCTGCCATGCAAAATCCTTATCTTTAGTCATCGGGATAAGCTTTTCATTCACATAAAGGCACAACCGGTACGCAACTACATCGTCTGTGAGACGGGTGGGAGCCAAATGGTCCGGCCATGGACTAGTGTTGGAAGGTTTGGCAAATCCATCAAAAAGGGGAAACACATTTGACTCTGCAACTGCCTCATCATGATGATTTTTCTTTGCTGCAATTCCAGAAATTTCCTTAAGGGAATCGGGTATCCTCTCTGCATTCTTCCCGTAGACACGCTCAATCATATAGCGCGATTTTTCAGGAACTGCCAACTCTTTCTCTTCAAATAGGAGTTTAGCTGTTCTCCAAAGAATTCCTGCATCACGATATACACACGATCCTCCAAGAAAAAACTCGGAATACCAATTTTTTGATATAATCCCCTCGATGCAAGGCCCATAAATATGAAGCAAAGGAATACCACGCTTATCCTTATCTCCTGATATAGGATTCCCACTGCTGTCTCGGGTGTGGCGCTTGAGTCTTCCTGCTCTTTGGATAATCAGATCTATCGGGCAAAGATCTGTAATCATCTCATCAAAATCAAGATCAAGAGATTGCTCGACAACTTGTGATGCAATAAGGATTTTTCCCTTCCGCTGATCTTCACTTGATTCTTTTCCAAAAATCTCCAAAACATTACTTTCAATTCGCTGCCTGTCTTCCATGGAATATCTTGAATGGAATACAAGCACATTTGCAGAACCAATTGCTTCAACAAGCTTGGCATATGCCGTTTGTACATCAAAAACGGTATTTCTGATCCAAACACCACACCTGCCGCTTTCTGACACCTCCTTCAGAAATTTCAATGGTCCTTCAATGCCTATCGAGGAAAAGAATTCCAATTTCACAGTCCTTCTGCAGAAGGTTCTTGCTTGTACCGGAATATGGATACTTTGCCCCTTCTGATAGATTGTCACCATCGGGAATGAAGAGTCTGCATCGCTTTCTTCCATTTCTGTAGTAACCCCGTGATGCAGCCCTTTCCTATACGCATTAGCCAAATCTGCTTTCATTGCCAATGGCAATGTAGCTGATAAAAGGATGACACTTCGGTGTTGTGATGCCATGAACTCCAGAAGGGTATGAAGGATTCGTTGCATATAAAGATCATAGGCGTGTACTTCATCGATAATTAGAATTTTCCGTGCCAATCCAAACATCCTAAGAGTATTATGCTTTGCGTAAAGAACCGATAACAAAGCTTGGTCGATACTCCCTACTCCCACCTGCGCCAAGAAGACTTTGCGTGATCGGTCGGCAATCCATTCGCTACATGAGGATTGGCTGGTTTGATGATCTATCTCTTGTGTTTGTGCATGCAACTGTGAATCGTCATACGTATCCTTGGGAATAGTATGTACATCAAAAATAATCGAATCTTGGAAATCCTTATGAAATCTACTCCCACCATGAGCAAGAATGAATGAAGGGCCAGTGCCATCAACAAAAAACCTCTTGTGGGTCTCTTTCAACCGTGCATACATACCATTTGAAGTTGCCATGGTAGGCAGAGCAAAATACAAACCATCAGCAGAGCTCTTCATCTGAAGTTTGGAATAAAGAACCAACGCTGCTTCGGTCTTCCCGGATCCTGCCAAATCTTCAATTACATATAACCCAGGTTCATCCGCCGGTTCCAAGTGAATCATCATCTCTTGCAACGGTGAAGGAATATAATGTGCTTCATAAAGATTTGGAAATAGTTCCTTCCATGGATTTCTCAGACGCTTCTTTAGTACAGGTACTAGTCCTTGTCGTTCAACAGCACCTTTTGCAAGTACGCATGACCGCGAAAAATAACCCGCCAAATCATCGAATTCAAAGTCATCGGAGAATTCTCCATTTCCAGCATGTACTAGGTATGGAAAATTCGAGGTGGCGGAAGCAGTCCAATCTGCAAGAATAATCAAACCGGATAGGATGAAAGAAAATGAAGCAATATCTTTACGATGAGAGATCAGCTTTTCCGGTTTGAGCAAGATTGTTTGAATTCCATCGAAGGCAACCAAGATCTCCGACAATAAGGCTGTAGCATCAGCAATTGTTGAATCAGAAAATATTCTTCCAAAGGTCCGTTTTGAAATAGCATTTGGTTCCATTACAGGGCTTCCATGATGCCCAAATGATGCTGAAAACAGTGGTTCCAACGTATTACATAGATCAATTGCTTGATTGAATTGAATGTTATACCTTGCGTACAACTGTGTTTCGAGACATTCATCCCACAACAACCAAGCCAATGCAGTATGTGGATTACCCGAAAGTGAAGGCTTCAGTGATTCCTGAAGCAATTCAGCCAACTCGGGGATTTTACATTGAAATTCAGACGAGAATTTACCTATATCATGGAGGGAAGAATAGAAACAGATCAGATCCAAGAGGTGCTTTGGAGAGATATCTAACATTGCACTCCAATCACCTAGAAAATCTGGCATAGACTGCATCATTACTCGAGCTACTGCGGCTACGTCCAGCATATGACAGACTAGTGGATGCCATTGCTTTGTTTTTTGGTCCGCTTTTCCCCAGTACCTTACATAATTCTCCATACGCAATAACCACTCCGATTTGGAAAACCTCCAACATATCTGCCAAAATGGCTCATGACAGCATGAATGGTTGAATTACCTCGGAGTAGATTATTATGTAGCTGTCGATACCAAAGCCACGTGTATTATACAGCTAATAGTACAAATTCCAAAACGTAATAATTACTGTATTGGCTTTTTTTGCTTATAATTCAAGAAAATATTGAATTTTTTGAAAATCGATGAATTACCTATCTAAAATCTATTGAAAAACTTTCATGTGAACTCTGTGCTACCACTGATTGAGAACCATCTTCACAGCCGTGTATACCAACAACAGTGACAGGACGGCATTGACGATACGCCTCGTTCGCTCCGTTTTGAGCAACCGTGCTATTCCCAAACCAAACAGAGCCCAGGTGGTGAGGGCGGTGAAACTCATCAGGGTAAAGACCAAGGCACTGAGAATGATGGGGATTGGGCTTCGGTCCATCTCCTTGAGAAAGGTGGAATACACCGTAAGTCCCAGGATGATCACCTTCGGATTGAGCAGTTGCAGCAGGAGGCCATTGCTGTATCCCAAAGCCTTCACAGCGCGTTGGGAAAGCAGGTAGGAGGCAAAGAACACATGATAGGCAAGGTAGAGGATGTAGAGCGACCCAAGGATGGTCAGCAGCTGCACGACAGAGGGCATGAGCTGCTGCAGCAACGTTGCAAACAGTGCACTGAGCACCATGATGGAGAAGAAGCCTGTGGCAATTCCTGCAAAATACGGCAAAGACCTACGGTATCCGTAGTTCATTCCCATGGCATGGCTGCTGATGGTGTTCGGGCCTGGGGTGAATGTGGTGATGAAGGCAAACAGAAACGTTGAAAACAGATCGATTTCCATGCAGATACTCTAGCAGAAGTTCTGCCCGCTTGCGATTAAAAAAAGACCCCGGAAGGAAACCAACCGGAGTCTTTTCTGAAAGGGCGGAAGCTTAGTACTTCTTAGCCCCATTCGCCAGAGCCTGCTCAACCAGAGCATAGAAGTCATTCACATGGACGGTTGCACCGGCGATGTCATCGGTGTGACCCTTCTCATCCTTGTAGTTGATCTTCTTCGGATCCTGGGTGCTCAAAAGGTGGGACTGGACGGCAGCTGCCTGCTCGTGCCACTCCTTGCCGATTGTACTTGCCTTGATCATGCCATAGCCACCCTCTTTTGCGACGGTCTGCTTGTCACGGTTGTCCTTGTCGACAGCGCTCCAATAGACGTTCACCAGGTTGCCGTTGCTGACAAAGAGGGAGACAAAGCCCTTCCAGCCGGAGGAACCGAATTCAGCTTCGGTTGCATAGTAGCCACCGTTGGCAAACGGGCCGAGTGCAACAGGACCGTTGGCCAAAGCCTTCTCAACCAGTGCATACAGGGAGTTCACATGCACGGAGACTCCAGCGATGTCATCGGTATGTCCTTCGGCATCCTTGTAGGTGATTGCCTTCAGGTCCTGGGTCGCAATCAGGTGGTTCTCGGTCTTCTCAGCCTGAACATACCACTCATCCTGAGCCTTGCCGAACTTGACCATGTTGTACTTGCCAGCCTTGTCGTAGGCCTTCTTGTCATCGCCGTTGCGGTTCACTGCACTCCAGTTAACGCCGGCGATGCGGCCATTGAGCACGGTAAGGGAAACATATTCCTTCCAACCGGAGTTCGGGTAAGCCTCGTCGATGGCAAAGTATGCACCATCGGCATAGGGACCACGACCGACCGGACCGGCGGCAAGGGCCTTCTGGGCAAGCTCAAAGAAGGCATTGACATGCACAGATACGCCTGCAATGTCATCAGTGTGGCCTTCGGCATCCTTGTAGCTGATCGCAGCAGGATCCTGGGTAGCCAACAGATGGGCCTCGGCCTTCTCTGCCTGCTGATACCACTCTCCCTGGGCCTTGCCGAACTTGACCATATTGTATTTACCGGCTTTGTCGTAGGTTTTCTTGTCAGCTCCACCAGCAATGTTCACGGCATTCCAATCAGCATCAACAATCTTTCCACCGGATACCGTCAGGGTGACGGTTTCCTTCCAACCGGAAGAAGCGAAGCTATCATCCATAGCAAAATAGATACCGTCCTGATAGGCAGGGGAAGCCGGTTTTTCTACCGGTTCAGCAGCAGGGGCTGCTGGTGCAGGTGCTGCAGCAGCAGACGGTGCAGCGGTTTTCGCCTCAGACTTTGAACAGCCGGCGAACACAACCAAAGAGAGCAAAGCCAGGGCTGCCAATGCAACCAACACATTCTTTCTCATCGTTACGTAACTCCTCTCATGCAGAAATTCATTTCATCGTTCGTACATATAATCATATACCAAACATGACACAGATTCAATATCGTCATAAAATTATCAATATAAATTATCAGTTACACTATTTTCTTGATAACTATTTACAAGATAACGAGTTTCCCAATCCTAATTCCCATCACTTTACTTACACATCCCAATATCCACGTGAATTTTCTCTTTGGTAGAATGGTAATTTCTTTGGGCTGAGAAATATTTCCAACAAGCAAACCTCTTTATATAGCACAAACACCAAAATTATGCGAAAATACTTTCGATAAAAAAAGACACAATTGCACCAAATCCTACTTTTGTGCTAGAGTGTCATTCTGTCTGCATGAGGACTGATCGGAGGATCGGACACCTTCAAGTGGTTCAAATGCAGGCCATTCAACCTTATCAGGGACCCAAGGAAGGAAACATGGACAAGAAGCACATTGTGGTATTGGGCGGAGGGTATGCCGGGGTACATGCCGCCAAGAATCTGCACAAGGCATTCAAGAAATACCAGGACAAGGTGGAGATCACCTTGATCGACAAAAACCGTCACCACATATTGATGACCGAGCTGCATGAAGTCGCCGGCAACCGTGTGGGAGAGGAATCGGTCAAGATTTCCTTTGACCGCATTTTCAGCGGCAAGATGGTCAACGTTGTGCAGGATACCATTGGTGACATAGACTTCAAGGGACAGATTCTCAAAGGAGAACGTTCCTCCTACCACTATGATCAGCTTATCATCGGCACTGGTGCCCAGACAGCAGACTTCAACATTCCTGGAGTCAAGGAGCACGCATTCTACCTCTGGAGCTTGGATGATGCACTACGCATCCGCTGCCATATTGAACAGATGGTCAAGGAGGCAAGCAGGGAGGCAGATCAGGAAAAGCGGGAGCAGATGCTCACCTTCGTGATCGCCGGCGGTGGCTTCACCGGTGTCGAATTGGTTGGGGAGCTGACTGAGTGGCTGCCCACCCTCTGCAAGGACAATGGCATTGATTTCAAGAAAGAAGTCAGGCTCATCAACTGTGAGGCCTTGGGCAATATCCTGAACATGCTGCCTGAGAAACCAAGGGCAAAAGCGGTAAAGTATATGGAAAAGAAGGGTGTTGAGATCATGCTCAACTCCCTGATCACGCATGTGGATGCCGAGGGTTTCACCACTCGCCACGGCGATGTCATCAAGACCAAGACCCTCATCTGGACGTGTGGGGTTCGCGGCACCGAGTTCTGTGAACGCCTTCCTCTCACCGACGGCAAGATCGGCAGAAAGGCTGTCAATGAGTACATGCAAAGCCCCGATTACCAGAATGTGTATCTGGTCGGCGACGGCATGTGGTTCCTCGAGAATGATCGCGCTGTCCCACAGATCGTAGAAGCTGCTGAGCAGACTGCGAAAACTGCTGCCGACGGGGTCACCTACACCATCAAGAGCGAAATGGGAATCAAGACCGAGCATCCTAAGCCGTTCAAATCAAACTTCCACGGCTTCATGGTCTCGATCGGTGGTCGCTATGCAGTGAGCCATACGGCAGGCATGTCCCTCTCAGGCTTCTTCGCCCAGGCACTGAAACACATGGTGAACATGTACTACCAGGCGGGCGTATGCGGCATCAACGGGGCTTGGAGTTATTTCAAGCATGAGATTCTGGAAATCAAGCAGAAGCGATCCCTTATCGGGGGTCTCGCCTCATACAAGGTTCCCTCCTACTGGACCACGTTCCTCAGAATGTATCTTGGGGTGATGTGGTTCATCGAAGGTGTAGGAAAGATCAAGGAAGGATGGCTGACCGACACCACCGGAAGCAAAGTGTATTGGGGCGCTCCTGCAGCAGCAGAAGCCGGCGCCGATGCATGGGCCTCCGCCAGCCAGGCGGTCGTGGAAACCGTTGCCTCAGCAAGTCAGGCAGTTGCCGAGACTGGGGATGCAACCGTGGAAGCAGTCAAGCAATTTGCTCCTCCCCTCCTCTCTCAGCCGCTGGCAATCTTCACCTGGATCAACGACACCTTCGTTGCCCAGGCTCCGTATCTCTTCCAGCTGATGATCGTGCTTGCGGAACTGGGTATCGGTTTGGCACTCTTTGCCGGACTTTTCACCTTCCCCGCAGCCATTGTCTCATTGGGCCTTTCGGTCATGTTCCTGATCGGTGCCTTGGCTGGCAAGGAAATTCTCTGGTACATGGCGGTTTCCATCGTGATGCTTGGTGGAGCTGGCAAGGCTTTCGGACTTGACTACTGGGTCATGCCCTACCTGAAAAAGCTGTGGAACAAGACACCGCTTGCCAAGAAAACGTACTTCTACCTCGGAGAACCAGAGTTCACCCGCAGGCAGATGGAAAAGAAACTTGGGAAAAAGTAGGACGCTGATGCCTTCATTCTGGAACGACGAGCCGATCTTGCAAGACCAGCTCAAACAGGTGAGCCATACCATAGACCATACGGTATCGACTGCTCATGGTTTCATTCGCCCCATCCTGCTCGATCATGTGCAGGGTGTGGGCAAGATGTTGCGCCCTGCCCTGGTACTCATCACCAGCCAACTCGGCGACCATGAGGTTACCGAGGATGCAATACGGGTAGGCTCAATCATTGAGCTGATTCATCTTGCCTCGCTGGTACACGACGATATCCTCGACTCTGCCTCGCAAAGACGGGGAAAGTCCACCATTTACGCAAAGCTTGGGGCCAAGCAGGCAGTACTCGCAGGAGACTTCCTCCTGGCCAAGGCGTTGTTGCTGACAAGCGGCAAGGAACGGGGGATGGACAGCCGGGTTGTCAGTGCCGCCCTGAGCAGGCTTTGCGAAAGCGAGCTGGACCAGGATGCGGGAGTGGGCAACTTCTTCATCTCCGTACCTACCTACCTGAGAAGAATTGCCGGCAAGACCGCCAGCCTGTTCGCGCTCAGCTGCTACGGTGGTGCAGCCTTGCAGGAAGGACCTGCCATCCAGACGATGCGCTGCCATCGCATCGGATATTGCATGGGAATGGCGTTCCAGATCCAGGATGACATCCTTGATTACAGCGGCAGTTCGGCAACACTGGGAAAGGCCACGGGGAACGATTTGAAATGTGGTATCCCCACCTTGCCCCTTCTATATGCGCTCAACGAGGAACGAAGCAGGGGAAGTGCAGAACTAGCCACCCTGCTCAGCCAGGCAAGCATGCCGCTGAAAGGACGCTCAGTCAAACGCGCCCTGGAATTGGTACATGCGCTGGGTGGTGTACAAAAAGCACAAAATCTTGCAGAATCCTATCAGAAGCGTGCACTCAAGGATATCGAGAATCTTGAGAATGCTGAGGTAAGGCGACAGTTGTTGCACTTGTTCGCAAAACTCTCGGGCCGCTCACTATAGGAAACACCATGGACGAAGAACATATCTCTGATCTCACCGGGGAGCAGAATGCTTTCCACACTGCGTACGATACCACGCTGCACTACCTACGGACCCGTCAGCAGGTCTCCAAGCAAAATCTCATTGATGTTGAGGGAGAACTGTTTCATCTCACTGTCTATGAAGGACAGGATTGGGGAGGGCGTGGCATATTGAAGAATGCAGAAATCCAAGGGCAAATCTATGCGTACATCGCTTTCATCAATGAGATGAAAAAAGAACAGGGGCTGTAGAAGTTTTCCTTCCCAGCCCCCTTATGTTACTACTCACTGAGCAGTGTCTTCTGACCTTCAAGGCTGCGAAGTGACGAGATCTCTTCGGTTACCTCCAGTACTCCCAGGTACTCACCGTGCTCATTGCGTACGGCAAAGTATCTGATGAGAATGAACATGGTGCCCTTCTGGATCCAGAATGACTCGCTGTCCTTTCTGCCCGCTTTGAAATCCTCAACCAGCTTCTCCACCACCTTCAGACTCTTGGGGGGGTGGCAGTGTGCAACATCCCTACCCACAATGCTGCGGGTTCTCGGGAAGACACGATCCTTTCCTTCACTGAAGTACCGTACCTTGTCATCAACCCCAACAAAGGTTACGTCACCAGGAAGTGTGTTGAGCATCCACGTAAGCTCATCAAGGCTCATATGGCCACTGGGAAGCACAATCTCTCCGGTATCCTCCTGCTTGGGGGCAAAATCTTCCTTGCCACTCATACTTGCATTCCAACGATACCACGTGGTTGCATCGGAAGGACTGGCTCCCTCGATACCACCATTGAAGCAGTATCCGATATCTGCGCTGTCACGGCCTACCATAAGCCAGGCATCACCATCCATGCAGCCCTGCAACATGGGAAGAAGAATATTGTTCTCCTTGTCAATCATGCTGCGTACCTGCTCCTCAAGTTTTGCCAGCTCCGCCTCAAGTACCTCGGAAGAGGATTCAAGAGTTCTGATCACCAGCTTCCACAAGGCACGTATCTCGTCATCAACACCCCACATTACCTTGGGAGGAGCGGTGATACCGGCTTTCTCCAGATAGGGGAAGAACAGGTTTTCCTTGCGAAGATAGTGTTTCTCCAAGCTTGACAGCGTCTTCAATGCAGCCAGCAGATTCAGTTTGCTGTTCTCGTCTTTTTGTGCCTTGTACGTCTGGACAGCCTTGGCGAAATCACCATCGAGGAAGGCTTTGAGCCCTTCGTTCTCCTTGATGAAGACAAAGGCGGGGTGTCCGGGTGTCTTGTCAACCTGCTTGCCCTGATGAATTTCCTCAACACTGCCGCCGAAGACAGATGCATGTACGTCACACAACTTCTGTACCTGCTCCACCTGGATCTCTCCGTCTTCCATCAGCTTGCGTTCCGCTGCTGCAAGCTCTTCGGCACTCACACTCCCGAATTCAGCCTCAAACTCCTTCTTGACGTCGGCACTGCTGACACCAGCGTGCAGTCTTTCAATGATTGCTTTCAGCTTCACTATCTTCTGTTCGTCCATCTTAACTCCTATCGTAGTAATTCCTACTATAATACTATGATAAAAAGCACCCCATAAGTGAAGTGCTTTTTCGGAGAAACTATACTTTTTTCAAATAGTTAGTAGGCATTGGTGATATAGTGCTCAAGCTCGCCTATCTGGAAGTCACGTTCCTCCAGGGCCGCCTTTACAACATCTCCGATTGAGACCATACCAACCACCTTGTCGTCATCAACAACCGGTAGGTGACGGAATCTGCCTGCAGTCATCAGCTGGAGGCAGTCTTCCAAACTCTGATGAGGCTTTACATACGTTACTCCGGTGGTCATAACCTCACGTACCTTGATCTGGGCAGTGTTCAGGTGCTCAAGCTTTTTGGAAAAATGCCGGATGATATCACGTTCTGAAAGAATTCCCTTGATATCACCTTGCTCATTCAGCACCAACAGGGCACCAATCTTATGTTCAGTGAGCTGCAAGAGGGCATGGGAAAGCGCCTCTTCAGGACTGATGCTGAACACAGCACTCCCCTTCTGATCCAAGATCGATTGTACATTTGCCATACGTTACCTCCATTATGTCAAACATTCGCTCTCTTTCTGTTTCAAGCGTACTGCAGCGGATGCGAATCCGCAAGAGAATTGTGCAGGAGGACTCTAAAATTCCTACCATTCTTGTAGTAGACGCTGAAGACAAAAATCATTCTATGAATATATACTGATATTATTGCTATTGGCAAGTATTTTTGCTATAACCCTACTTAGTACGAATGAGGTGGTTCCATGACGATAGTTCTCTACGGAGTGACAGCGGTGTTGTTGTTGCTCTCATTGTACCGGGACAAGGGAAAAACAAAGCAAGCCCTGAAAAAAGCCTGGAAAGCGTTCGAAAACATCCTTCCCCAATTCCTGGTGGTCATTCTGCTGGTAAGCCTGCTGTTGAGCTTGCTCAACCATGATACCATCCTCAAGATCATCGGTGCTGAATCCGGCTGGGTCGGCGTGCTTCTTGCTGCAATCGTTGGGGCCATCACCCTGATACCCGGCTTCGTGGCCTTCCCCACTGCAGCGCTCTTGCTCAATGGGGGGGCAGGTTATATGCAGATTGCTGCATTCATCTCCACCCTCATGATGGTGGGTATTGTCACCCTTCCTGTGGAGTTCAAGTATTTCGGCAAGCGGCTCGCTCTCCAACGCAATGCATTGGCCTTCATCTTTTCCCTGCTTGTTGCATTCGTTATCGGACAGGTCATGGAGGTAGTGCTGTGAGAAGCCTCGTTGTACGCTATCGTGCATTCCTATTGGTGAGCGTCGTGCTGCTCGGGTTGAGCCTGCTGGATCGTGAGTTGGGTCAGCAAGTCTATGACACCACCGCATATCAGCTTCGTGAGATGATCCTGGTCATCCCCCCGATCTTCATCCTGCTTGGCTTGCTTGACATTTGGGTGCCCAAACAGACAATGGTCAGGTTCATGGGAGAAGGAAGCGGACTGAAAGGTGTTCTGCTTGCACTCTTCATCGGCAGCGCTGCCGCAGGACCGCTCTACGGAGCCTTCCCTGTTGCAGCAGTCTTCATGAAAAAGGGGGTGAAACTCTCCAATATCCTCATCTTCCTGGGTGCTTGGTCAACCACAAAAATACCGATGCTGCTTTTTGAATTCACTGCGCTGGGGGTGCCGTTTGCCCTTACCAGACTGCTGGTGAATTTGCCGGGGATCATCATCATTGCAGCAATCCTGGAAAAGCTCATGAGCCAGAAGGAGAAAGATTCCCTGTATGAGCGCGCCCAGTCACTCTAGCTTTCAATCGGGAACACCCGCCCGTTCAGTGAGGCTTTCAAGATCGAGAATCCGCACCACCTTGGTGCCGAGGTTCTCGATGAGCCCCTCCTCCTCAAATTGTGCAAGCTTGCGGCTGAGTGTTTCACGAGCCAATCCCAGATAGTTGGCCAACCCTTCCCTACTCAGCGGAAGGGTTATATCCAGATAGGAACCATCCCACTTTCCATACGAATCCTTGAACTCCAACAGGAACGAAGCAAGCCGGACATCGGCGTTGCGTCCACCCATGCTTTGCATCGCAGTTTCCAGTCGACTCATTCGATTGGCCATTGCCTCGATGATCTCGAGGGCCACCTGGCTGTGGGTCACCAGAAGGGATGAGAACTGTGTCTTGCTCAGGATGCATACATCACTCTCTTCCAATGCTTCCACGGTGTAGGGAACGCGCTCTGCTGTAAAGAGAAATCGGGCTCCAAAATAGTCATTGGCCGGAAAGATGTAGAGGATCTGCTCCCGCCCATCTGCGGTGGAGCGATACGCTTTCGCACTCCCGGTACGGATAACCGTAAAGGTAGTGGCCTTGTCCCCTTCCCGGACCATGAGCTCTCCCTTCTTGTAATGACGGTGTTCCATCTGGGCTGTGAGGGCGTGCATCGAATCCTTGTCCAAGGAGGCGAAAAGCGGGACATTCCGTAAGCAGAGGTCGTTGGTGCATCCGCTGCACTCGTGCAACTTTTCCATCCTATCTCCTAGTAAAATACTATCTTTGTGATTTCAATCACAGTGAAACATTTGCAAACATGGTAGAACAAACTCAGACAAAGTATACGGAAATTCATTGCAAGAGGAAACACCATGAACGATACAGAAATGACAACCCACGAAATCGACACCCGATCCTTCATCAACACCCACTATACTCCGTACGATGGCGATGAGAGCTTTCTCCAAGGTCCTACCGACAGGACCCTCAGGCTCTGGGATAAGCTGAAGGGCTTGCTTGCCATCGAGCGCGAACGCAACGGCATGTATGATATCGATGAGAAGACCATTTCCACCATCACCAGCCACACGAGCGGATACATTGACAAGGATGACGAGCAGATTGTAGGCCTGCAGACCAACGAGCCGCTCAAGCGAGCCATCATGCCTTTCGGCGGCATTCGTCTGGTACACACCGAGCTCAAGGCATATGGACGCACCCTTCCCGAGAGTGTTGATGAAGTCTTCAAATACAGAAAGACCCACAATGACGGTGTCTTCGATGTGTACACCGAGGAGATGAAGAAAGTACGCCACAGCGGCATCATCACCGGCCTGCCCGATGCCTATGGCCGGGGAAGAATCATCGGTGACTACCGAAGGGTTCCTCTGTACGGTATCGACTATCTCATTGAACAGAAGAAAGAGGCAAAAAACCAGTATTCGTTTGATGCAATGACCGAGGAGGTAATCCGCGATCGGGAGGAGCTGAGCGAACAGATCAGGAGTCTGGTTGAGCTCAAGGAGATGGCTGCAGCCTACGGCTTTGACATCTCCCAGCCTGCCAAGGACACCAAGCAAGCCATCCAGTGGCTCTACTTCGCCTTCCTTGCGGCTACCAAGGAACAGAATGGGGCGGCAATGAGCCTTGGGCGTGTTTCCACGTTCCTGGACATTTACAGCGAGCGTGACCTTGCAAACGGAACCTTCAGCGAGTCGGAGATCCAGGAGCTGGTCGATCACTTCATCATGAAGTTGAGGATCATCCGCTTCCTGCGCACTCCCAGCTATGACGAGTTGTTCAGCGGGGATCCCACCTGGGTCACCGAATCCATCGGCGGGATCGGCCATGACGGGAGACACATGGTCACCAAAATGAGCTATCGGTTCCTGCACAGCCTGACCAATCTCGGACCCGCACCGGAACCGAACCTCACCGTTCTGTGGAGCAAGCATCTTCCCCAGCCGTTCAAGCGGTATTGCGCCCATCTCTCCATCAAGACCTCGTCCATCCAGTATGAGAATGATGACCTCATGCGTTGCGACTATGGGGATGACTACGGCATTGCCTGCTGTGTCTCTGCTATGCGCATCGGCAAGCAGATGCAGTTCTTCGGAGCACGGGTGAACCTTGCAAAGACGCTGCTGTACGCCATCAACGGAGGAAGAGACGAGAAGAGCGGGGAACAGATCGGACCGAAGGTTGCCCCTATCACCAGCGAATACCTCGATTTTGATGAGGTGATGGATAGGTTTGAAGCCATGAGCGGCTGGCTTGCAAAGCTCTACCTCGACACCCTCAATGTCATCCACTTCATGCACGACAAGTACAGTTACGAGCGCATAGAGATGGCATTGCATGATGAGCAGATCGTCAGGACCATGGCAGGAGGCATCGCCGGCCTGAGTGTGGTGGCTGACAGCCTCTCGGCGATCAAGTATGCAAAGGTCAAGCCCATCCGTGATGAGAGCGGCCTTGCCGTGGACTTTATCGTTGAGGGTGAGTACCCCTCCTATGGAAACAACGATGACCGTGTCGATTCCCTTGCCCAGGAACTTGTGAAGAGCTTCATCGCAAAGATGAGAAAGCATACCACGTACCGCAAGAGCATCCCCACCCTTTCCGTGCTTACCATCACCAGCAATGTGGTGTATGGCAAGAAGACCGGGTCCACACCCGATGGACGGAAAGTGGGCGAACCGTTTGCACCGGGTGCGAACCCCATGCACGGTCGTGACACAAAAGGGTGTGTGGCCAGCATGAAGAGCGTTGCGAAGCTCTCCTATGCAGCAGCCCAGGATGGAATTTCCTATACCTTCTCCATCATTCCCTCCACCTTGGGAAAGAACAAGGAGATGCAGATCTCCAATCTTGTCACCCTGATGGACGGATATTTTGAGGAAACGGGACACCACATCAATGTGAACGTCATGGAGAAGAGCACCCTGCTCGATGCCATGGATCACCCTGAGAAGTATCCCCAGCTGACCATCCGGGTCAGCGGATACGCGGTCAACTTCATCAAACTCACCAGGGAACAGCAACTTGATGTCATCCACCGCACCTTCCACGAAACACTCTAAGGAGGAACCATGTCTGTACACGGCAATGTCCATTCAGTGGAGAGCTTCGGGACCCTCGATGGTCCCGGAGTGCGCTACGTAGTATTTTTGCAAGGATGCTCGCTGAGGTGCCGCTACTGCCATAATCCGGACACCTGGAATATGCACGGTGGCAAGGATACCACCAGTGAGGATCTGGTCAGGGATATCCTGGGGTACCGAAACTTCATTTCCAAGGGAGGGGTGACCATCAGCGGAGGGGAACCGCTGAAGCAACCAGAGTTTGCCCTTGATGTGATCAACCGCCTGAAGAAAGAAGGACTTCATACAGCCCTTGATACCGCCGGCAGTGTTCCCCTTGAGCTTTCCAAGCCTGTGTTGGATGCTGCAGACCTTATTCTGCTGGATATCAAAAGCCTGGACGACAAGCTCTGCTTCAGTCTGACCGGTATGGGCAATGCGAACACCCTTGCCACCCTCGCCTACTGTCAGGCAACAAGGAAAAAAGTCTGGCTCAGGCATGTGCTGGTTCCCGGTTGGACGCTTGAGAGAAAGAAACTTGAGGATCTGGCAGCATTCCTGACCGCATTCGACTGCATCGAGCAGGTGGAGCTGTTGCCCTACCATCGCATGGGTCAGTACAAGTGGGAACAGCTGAAACTCAACTACTCATTGAAGAACGTTTCAGAACCCACGAAGGAAGAGCTTTCCATGGCAAGAGCCATCTTCGAGGACCAAGGTCTGAAAGTTCTCATGACCAGCTACCTGGAAGACGGGCAGAAGACAAAGGTTGGCTGATAAAACAAGCTCCAGCTGGTGGGCAGGAGCTCGAACGAACACGAAACAGAAGAAAGATCATCGCTCCTTCTGTGGTACCAAGTACAAGGAGGAAAGCTCATAGCCCTGGTCCTGGGCTATGGCTTTCATCCGATCAAGGACCGTCGCATCAACGAATGGGGTTCTGGAGAGAAACCACAACATGGTGCGGCTGTCATTTCCCACCACCGCCCACTGGTAGTGCTGGTCATCCAATCCAAACACAAGATAGTCACTGGTGAAGAGGCCGAAAAACCTAACCTTCAACTTCCCGGCTTGCGTGTCATCCGGTCTCCAGGCAACGGCCTTCACCTGGGTAAGCTTGCCATCCAGATCCCTTTTCAGTCCGCTGTTCACCACTTGGACACGGCCGTCTTCCCGCAAGGAGTAGTCGGCTTTTACACCCACCAGGTTTTTCTCAAAACCATGTTGGTACCGCCCGATTTCATACCAAGAACCAAGATACCGGTCCAGATCAAGAACCGGTACTGTCTGGAGGGGCGCCGTTGCACCACCTTCCGTAGTGCAGGAAGCCAAGAGAGATAGTGAAAGCAAAACCATCATGACCATGCCTCCCTGCCTAATCATATGTTATCTGTCTTCCTCACGTTCCTTACGTGTCTGCTTGAGCTGGGTGAGTGTATCGTCCAGCATCGTGCGAAGTTCAGCATATTTGCGTGTCTGCTCATCTTGATTGCTGCTGAGCAGGCACGTTGCAATATGGGAGGGAATGGTGAGCGCCTTTTGTTCCAACTCACGACCTTTTGCCGTAAGGCTGACTTCCACGGTCCGTTCATCCGTGACAAGGCGGTGTCGCTCAATAAGGTTTGCCGCTTCCAGCCGCTTGAGCAAAGGGGACATCGTCCCTGTATCCAAGCTCAGCGCGCTGCAAAGCTCTCCTACCGTTCCTTTTCCATGTTCCCAGAGATACATAAGCGTGATGTATTGTGCATACGTCAGGCCAAGCTCATCCAACAAGGGCCGGTAGGCAGCCATCAACTCACGTTCGAGCGCATAGAAACGAAAACAAAGCTGATTTGAAAGCAACAGCTGTGGGTGTGCCATTACAGGACCTCCTCAATTTTGGGAGCGATGGAGGATGGTACATCGGTAGGTGCGTAGCGGTGCACCGACACCCCATCCTTCTCCACCAGGAATTTGGTGAAGTTCCACTTGATCGTACTGCCAAGCGTACCCGGAGCCTGATCCTTGAGCCAGACATACAGAGGGTGGGCTTCCTTGCCGTTGACCTTGATCTTTCCCATCAGAGGGAAAGTAACGCCATGGTTCACTTTGCAGAACTCGGTCATATCGGAGTCTGTTACAGGTTCCTGATGGGCGAACTGGTCGCACGGAAAACCGAGCACTACAAGGCCCTTGTCCTTGTACTGTTGATGCAAGGCCTCAAGCCCATCGAATTGGGGTGCAAAGCCACATTTGGTGGCAGTATTCACAATAAGAACCGTTTTCCCTTTCAGTGAAGAAAAGTCAAAAGGCGTCCCATTGGAGTTTTGTGCTGAAAAATCATATAGGTTTGGCATGATTGCTCCTGGTATCATCTATTAAGTTGTGAACAATATAACAGAAGCAAATATTCTTGTCAATCCTTGCTGGATCGCGCCCAGAGGTTGATCCCCCCCTCCTTGGCGTAGGAATCTATCGCCGCAAGTTCCTCTTGGGAGAAGGAAAGGTTCTGCAAGGAGCCCACATTCTCCACAATCTGCTCCGGCGAACTTGCGCCGATGAGCACACTGGTAATCTCCTTCCTGCGCAAACACCAAGCCAATGCCATTTGCGGCAAGCTTTGTCCACGGGAGAGGGCAATCTCATTGAGCGAGTGGATGTTCTTGAGGTTTTGTTCCGTCAGCAGCTCTTGGGAGAGGGAACTTCCCGACTTTGCAGCACGGCTTCCTTCCGGTATTTCTTTCAGATAGCGGTCGCTGAGCATCCCCTGGGCTAGCGGAGAAAAGCAAATCGTGCCCACGCCCAAGGTATTGAGGGTATCAAGCAGGGACTCTTCCACCCAACGGTTGAGCATCGAGTAGGATGGCTGGTGAATCAGCAGCGGCACATCCATGGATGCAAGGATCTCATAGGCTGCTTTCGTTTTGGCTGCCGAATATGAGGAGATGCCTACATAGAGGCACTTGCCCGCCTTGTACGCACTTGCAAGCGCCCCCATGGTCTCCTCAAGCGGTGTGTCGGGATCAAACCGGTGTGAATAGAAGATGTCGACATAGTCCAAGCCCAATCGCTTGAGACTCTGGTCGAGACTGGCGAGCACATATTTGCGGCTTCCCCACTCCCCATAGATCCCGGGCCACATGCGATATCCAGCCTTGGTGGAGATGATGAGCTCATCGCGGTAGGCGGCAAAGTCCTGGGCAAGCAGCTTTCCGAAATTCAATTCGGCAGAACCCGGAGGTGGCCCATAGTTGTTCGCCAAGTCAAAATGGGTGATACCCAAATCGAAAGCAGTATGCAACATCTTCCGGGAGTTGGCCAACGAAGTGGTGTCTCCATAGTTGTGCCAGAGCCCAAGGGAAATGGCAGGAAGCTTCAGGCCGCTCTTTCCACATCGGTTGTAGAGCATCGAATCATAGCGTTCCGGATTTGGCTTGTACATGGTGGCCTCCTTGTATCGTGTGCTCCATAGTATACACGCAATTGCCGCTTCCTGCATTTGTTTTGACTTGCCAGGTTCTCTCTTGTACACTAGTACCAACAAAAGGAGTGCAGGAATCATGAAAAACAGGCCCTTCTTGGTCCCGATTGTTGCAGCATTGACTTATGTACTCATGGTGACAATCAACGCCCTTGCCAACATTCTCCCGATTGCAGGTATGAATACGGGTGCCGTCTCAGATGCGTATCCAAACCTCTTTGCTCCGGCGGGTCTCACCTTCTCCATCTGGGGACTCATCTATCTCTTGCTTGCCATACATACCATTTTCCAGTTTTCAGCAAAGGACCAACTGCCGCTTCGCAAGAGAATCGGACTCATATTCTCCCTCTCATCGGTTGCCAACGCGCTGTGGATATTCACGTGGCACTACCAGTACATCGCCCTTTCGGTGGTGCTGATGCTCGTGATCCTCATCTCCCTGATTCTGATCAATCGACTCACCAGTGCCCAGAAACTAGGCACAGCCTTCTATTGGACAGTACGTCTGCCTTTCTCTGTATACTTTGGTTGGATTACGGTGGCAACCATAGCCAACATCACCACCTTCCTGGTTGACCTTGGTTGGTCGGGCACTCCCTTCTCTGAATCCTTCTGGACGTCTCTGGTTTTGGTGGTTGGCTTGATCATCGGCCTTTCCTGGGGCCTTCCCACCAACGACAAGGCCTATCTTTTCACGTTTATCTGGGCCTTTCTTGGTATTCTGATCAAGCACACCTCTGTTTTTGCATCAGCCTACCTATCGGTCCTCATCACCGTTTCCCTTTGTCTGGTAGCCCTCGTCTATGCCATCGTGCTGACATACCGCGTGGGCAAAGTGCATGAAAACTGATCGCAGGCTTGTCGCGCTGCGACTCTTGCTGGGGTTCTACATCCTCCTGAGCCTTGTGCTTGCTGCCCTCAACCAAGGAACAAATGAGGAGATTGCACGAAAAGTGGCTCCTTGGTGGCATTTCTCTGAGAATGAGCTTAAAACAGCCCTGATTCTTGTGTGCGGGTATCTGACACTCAGCATCAAAAAGAGGAAGGGTCGCATCACCAAGCAGAAAGCAAACCTGGCGTTCTTGTTTGCAACTGCCCTATGCATCCATATCCTGCTTCCGCTGTTCACCGGAAATCCTGAGCTGTATTTCTTTGCCATGCCCCTCCCCTGGACAACCCTTCCCCTGCAAGCAGGCTTCGAACAATCCTCATTCTTCCAAAGTCATCAGTACACGCTCGGGTTGGATGGCATAGCCTGGGCCGTTGCCTTCTTTTGGGTGTACAGCGCCTGTATCGCCATAGGCACAATCTTGCTGGGGAGAAGATTGCACTGTTCGCATCTGTGCCTCTTCAACGGATTTGCAGCCGAAGTGTTCGATCTTGCCATTCCCCTTTTCGGAAAGCGCAAAAGGCCATCGGCAAAGATGCTCAAGCACCTGGATTGGTTGCGGTATCTTTTTTTGGGCATCGCACTGCTTTTCACCATCTTCTGGCTCTATCCAGCCAAGCATCTGCCGTCCCAGTCCATCTCAGTGATGCGAACCCTTGAGCTGATCTGGTACTTGGGAGCCAACCTCATCCTTGCAATGGGGTTCTGGGTTGCTTCCCAACCACGGCGATACTGCCATCTCTGTCCTTTGGGAACGGTGCTTGCATTGCTGGCAAAGTTGGGGGGAATGAGGATTTCCACGGCCAAGACAAGCTGCATCGGGTGTGGTGCGTGTGACAGGGCCTGTCCGGCAACGATTTCCATCATGGCTATGGCTCGTGAGGGAAAACCCGTCATCTCTGACCGTTGCGTGGGATGCGGTCACTGCATTGATGCCTGTCCGCAGAAAACCCTAGGGTATGAGACAGGCTTTCTCAGATGGATATCCAAGCGGTTTCCTTGACGATACAAATGCTCAATGGTAGCATGCAGATACCCCAAGAGGAGGCTGGTGTTCCATGGTACAAGCACAGGCAAAAGTACAATCCAATTCATGGAAGACATTGGTGTTGCCCTCTCTGCTCATCCTGCTCATCTTCCTTGGGGTAGGCTATTACGTAATCGCTTCCATACTCAGTTTTTATTACCGCGAACGTGCTGAGGAAGCTTCAGTTCTTGCAAAAAGCTATACGAGCGTTATTTCAACGGTCATCGATGCTGAGCAGCAAATCGAGGACCAGCTCAACAGCACCTTGCGGGTAGCCGGGGTCACCGTTGCAAACTATGAACTCCCCTTCTCCCAGGCAGTTCTCTCATCCATGGCACGCAACCTCGAAGTTGATGTCCTGTACGTATACGACGATTCCCTGACCGTAACACATTCCAGCAATGGGGAGTACCTGGGTTGGCAAGTGCCACAAGAGCATCCTATCCGTACCTTCTCCATGAGCAACCAGATTTCGCTGGTGGAGGAAATCCGTGAGGATACGGTCTCCGGGATTCCCCATAAGTATGGGTATCATCGCTTCGAAGATGGCAGAATCGTCCAAGTCGGGATTTTTGCCAGCAACATCTCCAAGCTCTACTCCCAATTCGAACCACAGTTCATAGTCGACAAGCTCAGCCGTGATGCCACAGACAACCTGCTTGCCCTCCTCGATGCAAAGGGGTCCGTCCTGGCAGCTTCCGATCCTGCGATTGTGGGAACCCTCATCAATCCTGAAACCGTAGGACTACCCATCTCCGATACCCAATACAAGCGGATTGCGTGGAAAGACAAGGAGTATCTCGCATTTCATCTCCCAATCATCATCAAGGATGAGCGGGTCGGTTCGCTGGTACTCTATTATGATCTGACTCAGGTCAACCTCCTGATGCTTCGTGTTTCGCTCATCGTTTCGATCAGCCTGCTCCTCTTTTTCAGCATCTTCCTGTTCTCCTTCCTCAACATTCGGGCGAAGAACCGACGGATACTGAATATCGCCTACCACGATGAGCTGACAGGATTACCCAACCTCAGATTTTTCCACCAGTACATACTTACTTTGAAGAGCAGGGAAATTGCCTGCATCGTCCTCAATCCAACCAACTTCCGGTTGTTGAACATGTTGTATGGCTATGAGCACGGCGACAAGGTCCTGATCGGTATCGGAGAGATGCTGGACCAGTTGTGCAAAAGGCAACAGGCATGCCAAGCCTTCCGGTTGTCTGATGATCGATTTCTGGTGGTGTATGCGGAGATTCCCCATGAGCAAGCGCTCCAGGTCTTCTGTGATGAGCTGATTTCCATCAAGGAAAGGTCCGGATTGTTTGGATCCATCGAGATTTGTCTGGGGGTTTCCCAAAGCGACTCGGAAACACACGACTCCACCCGCTTGCTCAAGGAAGCCCTGATAGCGCTGAATGCTACATCCAGCAGCAATCATCTCCAGTTCTACAACAAAACCCTGGAAGAAAAACTCATCCAAGGGGATACGATCGAAAGTGATTTGAAACAGGCCGTCTCCTCGGCAGAGGGTGGCCTGAGTCTGGTTTACCAAGCAATCATCGAAAGCAAAACAGGAACCATCAGCAGTTTCGAAGCGCTTGCAAGACTGAAGAGCGAAAAGCTGGGGATGATCAGTCCGCTCACCTTCATTCAGATTGCCGAACAACGCCAGTTGATCATCCCACTGGGGCGAAAGATTCTCAGCTTGGCCTGCGACTTCATTGCCTTGTTGCAAGCAAACGGTTTTACCTCCATCTCGGTGGCGGTGAACATTTCCGTGATGCAGTTGATGCATGAATCATTCGTTCCGGACCTGGCCTCCTTGCTGAAGGATAAAGGGGTGCGTGCAGCAAATCTGGAACTCGAGCTAACCGAATCAGTGTTTGCCCAGGATTTGGAACTGCTGTCCAAGCAGCTTCGACAAATCCGGTCAATGGGAATCAGGATATCCATCGATGACTTCGGTACCGGCTATTCGTCTCTCAGCCGCTTGGGGAACCTTCCGGTAGATACGCTCAAACTGGACAAACAGTTCGTCGATACGCTGAATGCCCTCCATGAGCAGGACAATGGACTTGCAAGCGATATCATCTCCATGGCACACCATGTGGGAAAACTGGTAGTCGCGGAAGGGGTCGAACAGGAGGATCAGAAAGAAATACTGATCGGCATGGAGTGTGATTTGCTGCAGGGATACCTTTTCAGCAAGCCGATTCCCCCCGCAAACGCCCTCGACCTGCTGCGTCTCAAAGGGGAGAGCCATGCCCAAGCCTAGGGTACTGCTGACACTTTGCCTGCTATTCCTGCTCGCTCAGCTGTCTGCGGCAAACCTTCCCTCCTTTGAAGAGGCCACCCAAGCATCAATCCACCCCATCCTGGTACTGGATGCAGAAACAGGGACCATCATTCATGCCAATGCAGCCACAGCAAAGCTTTTCTCTGTCCCCCAAGAACGCCTCAACGGGAGATTGTTCTCCTCCCTGCTCTCCCTGGGAAATCAGAGTCTTGCCTCATTGCAGGCAAAGACGGTGATCCATGCCCAGCCTGACGGTTCCCTGCTACACCTGCTCATAGGACTCCAACCGTTCCAAAACGAGGATGGCTCCTACTATATGGCACTGCTGCTGGACCAAACCCAACAGGCCAATCTGGTCATTCGCAATCGCATCCTTACCATCGCACTCAGCACCTTGATTGCCATCACCCTGCTCTTCCTACTGTTTTTCCTGTTCCTGCAACTCAAGCTCACCAAACAGGTGCAACAACAGCAGCAACAACAAGAGTATACCGTACAGTTGCTGCAACGCTTTCTCGATGCGGATGACAGAATCAGCTACGTAAAGGACGATGATGGGCGTTTCATATTCGTAAATGCCGCACTTGCAGCATTTCTTGGGAAAAATTATGAACAATTGCTCGGAAAACGATTGGATGAGGTAGCTCATCCTGACTTTGCAGCAATGACCACCCTAAGCGACCAAAAGGTCATGGAGACCATGCGTTTGCTCACCTTTGAATCTGCATGGAACCAACAGGTCTACCAGGTCACCAAGTTCCCCTTGATTCTTCCCGATGGGAAACCGGGCATGGGAACGTTTGCACAGGACATCACTGAGGCAAAAAGACAGGATGAAACGCTCAACCTCAGCCTGAAACGCTCAGCCATGCTGGTGGACCTGCTTTCTTCCTCGATAGCGCACCCCCAGGTACAAATGCACAAAGCACTGGACAAGGCATGCGAGCTTACGCAAAGCAATCTGGGTATCCTGCTGCTCATCGACAAGAGCTCTTCAGGTTTGATGCTGGCAGCAACCAGTGGGAATCTTGTCCCCTCATGCCGGCTTGAGGAGCATCCGCAGGTCCTTGATGCTTCGCTCTCTGTATCCTTCCGACAATTGACTGATGATGGCAAACCGTTGATACAAAACCAGAAACCCATCACCACTGCGATGCAAACCTATATCCATGGACTTGAAGGTACACTGAACACGCTGATCACCGTCCCGTTCTTCGTGGATGAGCAACTTGCCGGTATCGTGTTGCTCGCCAACAACCCCTACGGCTACGATGAAGGGGATGGCTATCAGGTGCAACTTCTGTTTGCAGGCATCCATACATCCATCCAGAAAGCGCAGAAAGAAGTGGAACTTGAGGCAAGCAAGCAAAGCCTGCGCCTGATCCTGGATTCGACTGCAGAAGGCATCTATGGCATGGATACAAAGGGCAACTGTACCTTCTGCAATGCAAGCTGTCTTTCGATTCTCGGCTACGACAGCGAGGCCGAGTTGCTCGGCAGGAATATGCACCGATTGATCCATCATTCAACCAGAAACGGAAAACCCATCGAGGAGGAGGACTGCCCCATCAGTCGCGCCCTTGTGGATGGTATCGGTGTCGTCATGGATGATGAGGTTTTCTTCCGCAAGGATGGAAGCTCTTTTGATGTGCTCTGCCATGCGTATCCCCAAATGAGAGAGGGCAACGTGATCGGCTCAGTCGTCACTTTTACCGATAATACTGAACGAAAGGCGAATCTTGCCAAGATCGAATACCTGAGCTTGCATGACCAGCTCACCGGGCTTTACAACCGCGCCTTCTTTGATGATGCACTGGTAAAGGTCAACCGCAAAGAGCTGTTGCCTATTTCCATCATTGTGGGAGACGTAAATGGCCTGAAGCTTTCCAATGATATCTTTGGGCATAGTGCAGGGGATGGATTACTCACCGATATTGCCGATGTGCTCAGCAACTCCTGCAGAAAAAGTGATATCGTGAGCCGTATCGGTGGCGATGAGTTTGTCGTCCTCCTCCCAAACACCAGCGAGGTGATCGCTGTGCAGATTGTCGAACGCATACGAAAGGACCTCGATGGGAAAGAGATACTCGCAGGAAGCCGGGCTCTAGCCCTTGGAATAGGCACCAAGACCACCATGAAAGATCGGATCCATGATGTGTTTGAGCAAGCAGAAGACCGTATGTACCGTGAGAAAACCCTTACCAAAACAGAAACCCAGCGCCAACAGCTGGAAGTATTGCTCAGAATGCTCTTTGGAAAAGCCCCTTCGGAAGAACATCATGCTCAACAGGTACAAAACCATGCAGTGTTCATAGGAAAGCTCCTGAATCTCAGCAATGAGGATCTCAATCTGCTTTCCAAGGCAGGCTATTACCATGACATAGGGAAAGTGGTACTGGACCGTGCTCTCATTGAAACCAAGCAACGCTCCCCGAGCATGCAACGAGCCTATCAGGACCATGTGAGTGCAGCCTTCCGTATTCTCAACACCTTTGAGGAGACGATGGACATCGCGCCACTCGTACTCAATCATCATGAACGGTGGGATGGGAAAGGCTACCTCAGGGGGTTGAAAGCTGAGGATATCCCACTGATCAGCCGAATACTGCGCCTTGCTGAACTATGGGAACGGGAAGGACTTGAAAACGCAACATTTGAAACAAGAAACGAGATCCTCCGGAATCTGGCAGGCACTGAGGCTGACCCCAATCTCGTCGACCAGATCCTGAGGCAACTCGCATCACATGACGAGGCGGGCAAACCCAGCTGAACGCGTGGTGGTGTAATACCAGGTCGTCAGATCAATGAGCCAACGCTTTCCCGCATCATACACTTCCACCACGAGGGATCCCCCTTCTTCCTCTTGCTCCAGCCCCACGATTGTCACCCAGTGCCAGGGATCAAGGTTCTCCACCTCCCCATTGCTGAGATTCAGAAATGCAACCGGCTGATTGTCTGCAAGGCTGGAAAGCAGAAACTCCTTCACCTCATCAAACCCAACACGTTGCTTCCTGTCCTTGGCCAAGGCGAGGGATGCAACACGCAAAGGGAGTTTGCGATCGGTAAGATAGCGCTCCAGACCACGGGAAAACTGGCTTACCAGATGCACGCCCATGATGCCGGGAGTGATATACGTCCACATCGTCTCCATCAGTGCAATCATCCCATGCTTTTCAGTGATCGGATTCAGGCCCAATGAGGGATGCGCATTGGCGTTGTAGGCCACCAGATTGCTGGCTGTGGTGGGCCCGCACCCGGCTTTGCGTTGCCAGAGCTGAGGATACCACTCTTGGTCCGCCCCCAAAAACCGGCTTGAAGATCCTGCATGAAGATGAAGGTGCTCAAGATGGGCAAGTCGTAAGGAACTATGCACGGACATCCCCTTACTTCACCACTTCATAGGGCCAATCGATGATCCCTCCGAAGTCCAAAACATTGGTATACCCAAGAGCAATCAGCTTGCGTGCTGCCTGGCTGCTGCGGGATCCACTCCTGCAATAGAGCAGAATGGTTGCATCAAGGTCAGGAAGGGTTTCCACGTTGCTCGTCCCAATGGTCTCATTGGGTATGTTGATCGATCCGTCGATATGGCCGGCCTCATACTCCTGAAGAGTCCTTACATCAACAACCGTGATGCCAGGTTGCTCATCCATCATCGTTTTGGCCGCTTGGGGCGAAATCTTTGTATAAACTGCAGTACTCCTGCTTTCAGTCTGTTCTGCTGCTCCAGCATCCTGATTCTTGCAGGAAACCACGACAACGAGAGAAAGAATGACAAGTGCTGCAATGAATATCTTACTCATTTGGTAGGTTCTCCTGCTGCAAAGATGACAATAAAAAAGAGTTGCGTCAACAGCAAGACAAACAAAAAGCCAAGAGCGGTCAAACCCTTGGCCTTGTAAGACGGGGATGAGAAGGCAGCTATTCGAGAACTTCACTCTCCAATTGTTGGTCCAGATAGGCCATAAGGACTTCCGCCTTGACCAAAGCAGCCTCCGCCTGTGCTTCCTGGGCTTCGGCTTTCGCCATCTCCAGATCACGCTGCAAAGCCTCAGCCTGCATCTGATACGCATCCTTGAGATTCTTCACCGGATAGGAAGCCAGCACCCACACAGTTCCATCAGGAGCAGTATACCGTTCCTCGATCGATACCCCACGCAACCCGATGCTTACCGTCTGCACACTCAGGTTCTGCAAAACTTCCAGCATCTGCTTGTTGCGCAAGGCTTCCCCTGCTTCCTCGACAAAGGTGACCAAGGCATTGTCCACGTTCGTGGAAGCCCAACGACCAATGGCATCCTTTGCGGCCGATTCAGCTCTCAGGGTGCTCAGTTGCACCGTCGACTGCTTGGCACTGCCCACCTCATAGTGGAGGGAGCGGGTGCTCTTCGGCGTATGGGTCGTCCAGTAGGGAGACCCGTCAGGGTTTGCTTTGGGAGTGGTTGCACAACTTGCAAGCAGAATGGCGCAGAGAGAGAGAACAACCATGATTCGTTTCATACTATCGTTCCTTTATTCCTCGGCACAGGCCAAGCTCCAATAGGTTTGGGTGGCTCGGTCATAATACCTTGCTATGATGGTGAAGCCTTTGAGCAAACCCCTCTGGGCTTGGTACAGATGGCTTTCCATCTGTTGGTTTGCCGTGGTTACTTTTTCCACCGAGAATGCATGCTCAGTCTTCAGATCCAAGAGGTTTTGCGCAGCTGCAAAATCGGCAGCCTCCAGCGAATCGTTGAGGAAATAGTGCCGCTTTGCAGAGCCCACCCCAAACTGGTACCCCTTCACTTTGGGATAGGTGGTGATCCAGGTGGGTTTTCCGTCTTCCCCATAGGAACTCTGATAGACTCGCTTGCTCCCATCCTCCCGTGGATCCTTGACAATGACCACAGCCCCAGCCTCAGGGTCGAAATGGATTGCAAGCACCTCAAGCGCTTGGATGGTGTCAGCCATCTTGGTATCATCAAAGAATGCTGCCTCATCGCTGGCGAAGGAGAGCAGGCCTTTGTCCGACTTGTATGAGGAAACAAGCCTGCTGTCCAAGGCAAGCGCTTTCTTCAGGTGGATGGATGTGGCTGCAGAAAGAATTGCTTCCTGTACCATCCGCTCCTGCGTCGAATACGGACCCGAAAGCCCCACATAGACGTTGGAGGGATGAGAAGAAACATCCAGATAGGCCAAGGCATCCTCTTGCTTCGGCTCCATCGATACCGTCCTGCATCCAGACAGGAGTAGAACGGAACCGAGGAGTACCAGCAACACTACTGAAGGTCGCCTACCCAAAGCTTAATTGGCTCCCTTAAGCAGGTTCGCAAAGGCATCTTTCATCTTGGCATTGGCAGCTTCAGCAGCCTCGCTCTCGACGAAGGCTTCGGCGACAGCTTCTGCTGCGGGCTCGAAACTCTTCTGGATGTTTGCGATGGGAATGGTGCACAGTACCCAGACGCCATTGTCTGCATCAACCCAGATTTCCTCGGTGGTCACGCCCGAAAGGGTTGCTTCAGCAACTTGCTGACTGATCACTTCCATTGCATCAAGGGCTTGGCGATTGTCACCGCTGCCAGCATCGTTGACGTAGGTCACGACCACTTCCTTGACCTGGGTGCTGACCCATGCGGCAATCTTGTTCTTTGCCTCAACGGTTGCACGCTTGATGGAGTTTTGTTTGTCGCTCATCTTGCCATAGCCGGTTTCATAGTGGACATCCTGCGTCGAAACAGTCTTGTACACCCACTCAGGCTGGGGAATTCCCTCGGCACCAATGACCACAGGACGAACAGGAGCCGAGGCTTCCTCAACCTTTGCCGTGGCAGCACAACCGGACAGCACGATCGAAACCATTACCAGTGTGAGAATCACAAGCCACTTTTTCATAAAGACCTCCATAGTTATGTTTCATCCCCAAGCGTACTCAGCATGAGGGTAAAGAACTCATCAACACCATCGCCTGTGGCCGCACGCAACGCACGTGCCACAGCATCCGCTTCAGCCATGGCCGCTTCACGCTCAGTCTTCTCATAGGAGACATAGGTGGCGTCGGCTCCCTTCAATTGTGCCGTAAGCACATACCGTGCATATCGGTATGGGCTGTCTGCAAGTACCATGGGCTCAACACGGTAGGTTACCGCAAGTGTCGAGGCAGCCTGTGCACCGCCAACCTGGAACCCGAGATTCTGCAAGCCTTTCTCAAAGGCAGACTGCAGGGCAGTACTGCTCTGAGCATCGGCATCGACCATGACTTGGATGGATATGGCCTGTGCAAGGGCCGTCAGTTCACGTTGTATCGGAGAGAAGACTTGCTGTTGCGGTTGCTTGAGCAACACTTGTATCTGATCCAGCAATGACTGCTGCTGACGCGCAAGATCACGCACACCCAGCAGTGCAACATACTGGCGCAGAGGATCGGCTGACTTGGCAAGTGCCATGCGCTGCTGTGCGATGGAAGTCGCCAAATCGCGGATTTTTCCCTGATACAAATCAGCCGTCTGCTTGCGATGCAACGCCACACGAGCATAGACCCTTCCGAGCTCATCAGTATGGACACTGACCACCTCAGCCCCAATGATTTGGTCGGTCTCGCTGGTGATGCTTCCCATCTCCAGCATTTCGGAGGCATCGGTGAACGTGACATTGCCCTGCATGTCGGTGGCTGCTGTGCTGAGGCTGGTTACTTCGGTAACCGATTTCACCTGTGCATTGAAAACCTGTGAGAGCGAAGAGAGTGCTGCATCGACAGCACGCTGGCGCGTTGAGCCCGATCCCACAGCACACAGATACGTTGCCTCGTCATACGCTTTGTCATACGGGCTGTCCATCCAGGAAGGGTGTGCCTTTGCCTGGGGACCGGAAGCACAAGAGACAAGCAAAGCCAGGAAAGAAAGCACCAACGCCATCTTTTTCAAGGTTTTCATAGGCTATCCTCAGAATTTGAACTTGCTCTGTTTGATGAGCTTCTTGATAGTCTCTTCCCCTACCCATACCTTGCGGTTTGTCTCAATGTCGATCAACTCAGCGGATACGTAGTAGGTTCTCACCATGGAGCCGCCACTTTGGTCAAGGTTGGTTCTGACCGCACCCTGCAAAAGGTAATCGGCGCCGATTTCCTTGCCCAGGGCCTTCGCCGTATCCTCACTGGCGAAGTACTGCTGCTCCTCGCGCTCATCACGGACCGAAGCACGGAAGTTCTGGTCGGCCACCATGTCGACCTTGCCGGAATTCACCAGTTCCATCTCGTAGCGCTTGGCTATGATTGAGGTGTCAATATGTTCGCTGCTGCGGTTCATGAAGGTACCGACGATTACCACCGGGTTCTTGCCGGGATTCTTCATCTTGAACTGGTTGACCCAGGGAGAAGAAAGGCTGGACTCAACCAAAGCCTGTGCAACCAGACGGATGTCCGTATCATTCCAATTCCCGCTCAAATCAATGTCCGTATCTGCACTCAGTCGGTTGACGGAAACTGCGGACTGGCATGAGATGAGCAGCCCGGTCAACAGGACAACAAGCAACAACAGCAAAGGGATTCTTTTCATCGGTATTCTCCTCGTACAGGATGTTCATTTTTTTGGTCACTACATTCACAAAACAGGTTTGTGGCCACAGTGTAACAGATGACATGAGCGATGTGTAGGAATTCATCTGCGTGAACAAAGAAAATCCTGATAAAAATGTATCGGATTGTTGCGCCGGATAATCAGCAATGCTACATTGTGCCCATACAAGATTCTCTCTGCATTTTTTAGGAGACAATTGATTGTGAATAGGCACACACCTCTCTGCTTTCTGCTTCTTGTCACTCTGTTGCTGTCCGGCTGCTCCTCCCGCATTGACATCTCAAATGCCCAATCGCAGTATCTGAACAGCAACTACAGCCAGGCATTTCTGGATCTTGAGCAGCAAGCACCCTCTGTGCTCAAGGCCCAAGGGCCCATCATCCTGAATTACGATTTGGGTATGCTTGCACGCCTGAACAAGGCATACAAGGATTCGAACAACTATCTCTCAGAGTCAGAACGCCTGATCAGGGAAGCCTATACCCAAAGCATCACGGCAAATGTCGCCTCCTTCATCGTCAATGACAATACCAAAGCGTATACGGGAGAGGACTACGAGGACATCTACCTCAATGTGTTCAAGGCCCTCAACTATCTGCACCAGGGAGAGGAAGAGTCAGCCCTGGTCGAGCTGAACCGCAGCATCGAAAAACAGGCATTCCTGAAGCAGAAATATGAGAAACAGGTGGAGCAAGTCGCGTCCTACCGTGAGAAACAGGGCTTGGGTTCCGTGGAAGGCCAAAGCTATGCATCATCCTTCTCCACCAGCGCCCTGGCCAACTATCTCAGTGCCGTCGTCGCCGAAGGTATGGGAGAAGAGAATACCCGTTACTATGCCATGAACCAGGTGCGCCATGCGTTTGCAAGCCAGCCGGCTCTCTATGCCTTTCCCCTCCCCTCAACTGCTGCAGAAGATCCCCAAAAGGTGGAAAGCGGGATGGGAAGGTTGCACGTAGTGGGCTTTACCGGTCAGGCTCCGCTCAAGGAGGAACGGGTCGAATCAATCTATGTGTCATATGCCAACCGGGCAAAGATTGCCTATCCAGTGTTGGTGGGAAGACCCTCACAGGTGCAGTCCATCGAAGTCAGCGTGGATGGGAATCGGGTTCAGCGCCTTGAGCGCATCGAGTCCATCAAGGATATTGCCATAGACACTTTCAGAGCAACGAGTGAGCTTGCGAAACTGAAAGCGGTTACCCGTGCCATGGCGAAGGCAATCGGGATTGCAGCCTATGATGCAGCAGCGCTGGAGGATAACCAAGTCACTGCCGCCGAGGAGTTGCTCGGATGGATTTTCCGCATCGCCCGCGATGTCTCAGAATCTGCAGATGTCCGCAGTACTCACTTTCTCCCCTCAGAAGCTTGGGTAGGGTATCTGGACCTCCAGCCGGGAACGTATACCGTGGAACTCTCATTCCTCAATGCATCGGGCAGGGTGCTCCACCAGGAAATTCTCCCCAATCAGGTGGTACGGGAAAATGGGGTGAACCTTGCTGAGACCTTCTGCCCCTACTAAGCAGAAAACCTCCCCGAAGGGAGGTCTTCCGAACAGAGGAAGGATTCCTACATTCCTTCCTCATCTTCCCGCTCAAGGCGAGCTTCCTTGTCTATTGTCTTGGGTTTAGGCTCTTTCTCCACATCTCCCATCAGCTCTCGATCATCGGATTCCCACTGAGGATCCATTTCATGGTCCTTGGGTCTTCTGATTGTGTCCCGTGTGTTCTTTCTCATAATCCATCACTCCTTGTTCGATGAAATGCAAAAGAAAACAAAACCGTGGGGAACAACTCCCCTACTCACAACAATCATAGCAAAAGGGTGAAACGTCAAGTGGTTCGGTTGTGCCCAGGGTGTTCGAGAAAGGAGAGTACCAAATCAAACACGTCTTGCTTGTCCACCTCCATCAGAACCTCATGGCGCATGCCATCGAATACCTTGCTTTCTACCTGCGTATAGCCTATCCGATGCAGCGAATGCTTGGTGTCGGCAAGGCCTGCGGCACCTCCGGGAACAGGATCATCAGAACCGGTGATGCAGAGAATCGGGAGCGTCGGATTGGTACAAGCATACAGCTTCCAGGCATGCAGTTTTTGCACTGAGTCGAAAATGGTATGAATCGAAGCCAGCTGATACCGGTAATTCTTCCGGTAGGGATCTGAACGGCGTTCTTCTATGACGCTGGGATCTGAACAGACCCACTTCAGTGAAGCACTGGTGGTGAGTTTGCTGGAGATGAAGCCATACCCATGCTCGGAAAGCAACAGCATCAGGATGCGAACGAACGCCTTGCCAAACATAATGCCGGGAACGTGGAAAGGACAGCCGGTCATTACCAGGGAGGAGAGCTGTCCATCATGCGAGCCAAGGTAGAGACGGGCAATGTTCGAACCCAGGGAGTGTCCAAGCATATGAAGGGGAACCCCAGGATGAAGATCCATGAGGAAGCAACTTATCTTGTACTGGTCCTCAACCAACACCCTGATGGGTGGCATATACCCTCGCACAAAACGGCTGTCAATGGATTCACCGTGTCCCCGCAAGTCACTTACCAAGGTACAATACCCTGCCGCTTGCAAGATGCTGGCAACCTCATGATACCGCCCCTTGTGCTCGGCAGCCCCATGGATGATTTGTACCAAGCCTTTCGGGTTTTCAACCCCATAGAGCATGCAAGAGAGAAAAAACCCATCCATCGATGGGACCAGAACCGGTTCCATGGTTGCCTCCTCTACGAGTAAGTATCATGGAGGAGTCGAGCTGAAGCAAGCATAATTGCCCGGGGATGTTCTCTCCAAGGAGAGGAAATTGCGCCTTCTGTACTATTTTTTCCTTTCAAATTTGCAAAATATGTTCACTACCCCATAAGCGCCGAATTGACAAGCGGTCTTTTGCATGGTAGGGTACAGATGCTTTGGTTTTTGCGTTGCAGCTAGTCCCTTATCCTATCTTAGTATGTAAGCGTTCTTCACTGAATCCCACTTCCAGACAGGTTAAACGTTCAAGACTGCGCCAAAAAGAGCAAATACTCTATAGTACAGGCACAGGCCTGTGAAGGATGCTTTGAATGGCAAAGAAAATCTATGTTGGTAACATGAGTTACAACACCAGCGAAGAAGAGCTTCGCGACCTGTTCGCACAGTACGGTACCGTGCTGAGTGCAAACATCATCATTGACCGCGAAACCCGCCGCCCCAAGGGCTTCGGCTTCGTAGAGATGGAAGACGATTCCGCTGCTATCGCTGCAATCAGCCAGCTTGACGGCCAGGACTTTGGTGGTCGCAACCTTCGTGTCAACGAAGCTATCGCCAAGCCCCGCCCGACCTACAACCGCTACTAAGAGCGCTTGATTGAGCAACCAGGGAACCTCTCGGGGTTCCCTTTTTTTGGGCTCATGTTCTCTGATTCACCTCATCCAGTTGCGTTAGGAAAGCCTGCTCATTCACAGCAGGAGAGAAAAGGTATCCCTGATACTCATCACACCCAATCTCAGTCAGGAACGCAAGCTGCTGCTCGTCTTCCACCCCTTCCGCCAATACGACAGCCCCGACTTCCTTTGCCAGCAGGAGCACTGTCTTGTAGATGGTGATGGATTCGCTTTCAGGATATCTGCTGATGAAAGACCGGTCGATCTTGATTTTGTCAGCCGATAGCTCCAAGAGATACGAGAGGGAGGAGAAGCCGGTACCAAAATCATCGATGGCAATGGCAATGCCTTGGGCATGCAACTTTTCCAAGATGGAGTTAGTATTCACAAAGCTCTCCACTGCAGTGTGCTCGGTAAGCTCAACAGAGAGCATATCGTCAGGGATGTGGTACTGTCTGAGCAAGGCGCCCAACTGGTCGATGAGTGCGGGATTGGACAACTCTTCTGCACTGAGGTTCAGCGCAAGGGAGAATGAGGGGCAGAGGTTTTCGAGGGTTTTCCTGTTTCGATGCAGGAACTCTATCGATTCGGTGATCACAAACCGACCCAGTTGATCCAGTCGTCCTTGATCCTTGAGCATCGGCAGGAACTCATCCGGCCGGATGGAACCAAGCTCAGGATGGTTCCACCTGATCAAGGCCTCGGCGCCAATGATTTTTGCTGAAGCAACAGAGACTTGTGCTTGGTAATGGAGAGACAGCTGATCTGTCTTGAACACTCCTTCCAAGGCCTCACGGATGGCATTCTGCCTTTGGAATTGGGATCGCACCTCTTCACTGTAGAAGAGCAAAGGCCCATTCTTTCTACTCTCGATCATGGTACTGGCAAGCGCTGCATCCGAAAGCAAGGCAAACACTGAGGTAGAAGTGGAAGGCTTGAAGGCAACTCCACAGCCTAGGCGCACCGGGAGGCTCCCAGAATGAAAGGGATAGGGTTCTGACAGGTTTACCAGGATGGATTTCATCCGCTTCCCAAATGCCTCTGAGGGACCCTCATGTTCCATGAAAAGCACATAGTAGTCTAAAGAGAAACAGTAGACTGGAAAACGACTTCCGATCAGGTTGGCCAAGGTTGATGCAAAATTGGAAGAGAAAAGCACCCGTTCGGTCTGACTCAAACGCGTCTCCACTTCCCTCGTGTTCTCAAGATGGAAACAAAGGCAGGCAACCATCTGGTCTTCGGGAAATGAGGGAAGAATTGTGGCATGGAATTGGTGTGGAAGCGTTGCTTCACCATTTCGCAAGGAAGTCAGGCGGGCGGGAGTCCATTTCGAATTCTCGTAGATTTCAATGGTATGCTCCACCCGGGAACGTCTGTCAGTTATGGTGGTGATGGAAAGGTGGGTGAGAATCCTCTGTCCGGAGTGATGCAATACCCATGCAGGATTTGCAACCGTATCACCATGTGAAGAAGAAATCGGGTTCGCCTCATTGCGCATCCTTGGGGATGTCTTTCCTATCAGATACTCCTGCGAATAACCGGACAACTCTTCGAAGGCTTTGTTGCAAAACGTGATGCTTCCCTCGGCATTGCATACCACAATGCCGTTGTTTGCATACCCTGCTATCAGGGAACTGATGCGCATCTGCTGCTTATCCCCTGCCCTGAGTTGCTGAAAAACCACCAGTGCTGTACCAAGAGCCAGAATGAGAAACGCCAATCCGTACTTGATCAAAGGATTGTCCAGCCAGAAGTTATCAGCAAGATCGGGAAGTTGGCTCTCCTCGAAGTAACTGACCAGTGTCCACAATCTCACCGGTCCCGGAGACCAGGACAGACGCTCATTGGTCTTGGGGTATACCGCCTGAAAGGTATAGGTAACCTCATCCACAGATCTGCTCCCTTGCGTTGTCTCGATGAAGAGCTTTCTCAATGCAGGAACGTCTGAGAAAAGATTCCTTTCATCCGCATACACATCGGGACACTTTGCATCCCCGGTAAGCACGACCTCCCCATCGGTATCGATGAGCAGGAAGTTGAGATCTTTTTGAAGTGAAGATTGATAGGCGGAGAGGAAGGAAAACAAGTAACAGGCATCAAAATCAATGGCGACCACGCCCAGGAATTTCGAACCTTGGTATGCTGGCAACGCAAGGGTAATGATAGTCCGCTCCTGGTCATTCTCATCGGTTTCCACGGAAACCCCGGAAATATGGAGCACACGAGGGGCAAGAAAGCGGGTGTAGCGGAACAGCTCGCTGCGCCCAAGGTCTTCCAATTCCTGCCTCCCAGCAAGAGTGATGTAGTTCCCAGCCCTCCTGTCGGCCTGCACCAATTCACGTCCGTCAGCACCAATGAACCGCTGACTGAGAATGTACTCTTTCTGGGTGGTGATGCGGACAAACAGCCGTGCCACGTCGAGCAGGGATTGCTCATCCACATTCTGGGTGTAGGAGGAAAACTCATTGGAATTATACACAACCAGAAGATCGGAAACAAACTGGGAAAAGGCCGACTCAATCTGATTGCCGATGATCAGCACACCCCTTTGCTGTTCTGCCTGCAGACGGAGAGAAGCCTGGCTGGAAACAGACCGTTCGTATGAGGAGAACAAGAACAAACTGATTGCCACAAAGGGAATCACCAAGAACAAGACATTACGGAAGATTCGTGAGTAGAGCTTGCCTTGTAGGGCCATAACAACTCCCTTTTTCCAAATCAAAACCCATCATCTTGCCTCAGCATACCACAGCCCTGAGCGCAACAAAAGCGGTATTCTCACCCAGAGGAAAGCATTTTTTCTTTCAGTGCAACGTAATGCCAACTTGTGACGTATCAACCGATACAGATTTTCGCCCGATTTTACATCCCAAGGGCTTCTTGCCATCGCTTGCGCTTTTCCGCATAGGGAAGCGTATAGGCTGGGGAGGTGGAAGGAAGAATGCAAACCTGCAGTCCCGGGATTTCCTGCGCAATCAGCTTGCGATGGAGCAGGTGTGCCTTCTGTCCATTGAAGAGCACTCGGTCAATCCGGTCATGCTCAGCAAGAAAGGATTTGATATCATTGGGAACAGCCTGGGTATACGCAGCATCACTCGAGCCCTTCCGCTCGAACCTTGCAAGTACATCCCAAAGGGCGATGTCGTGGTTCAGCAGAAGATGGTATTTTTGCTCGTAGGTTTCGATGCTGCCCCCAAGAATTTCAGCCATGATCGGCCAGAACGCATTTCGTTCATGGCCGTAGTACTGTTGTTTCTGCAAGGATCGGACACTTGGGCCGGTACCCAGGATGAGTATCTTGCTTTGGGGGCTCTCGATCGGGGGAAAGCCGCTCAGCATTCCAGATACGCCTTGACGGCATCAGCACTTGCCATACCGTCCATGGCAGCACTGACGATGCCTCCTGCATACCCGCTTCCCTCACCACAGGGAAACAATCCGTCCAGCGTTGTATGCATGCGTGTCTCAGGATCACGCACGATTCTCACCGGGCTGCTGGTTCGGGTTTCCGCTGCCAGCAAAATTGCCTCATTGGTCAGGAAACGCGAAGCCTTTCTTCCAAATGCCTCGAAGCCGAGAGCCAACCGCTCTGAGAGGAACTGGGGGAGCACACGGTGCAAATCACTGTTGACGAGGCCGGGAATGTACGAGGTCTCAGGAAGATCCTTGGAAACACGATGATTCACAAAGTCCACCATTCGCTGGGCAGGTGCCTTGATGGTTTCCCCACTTGCACGATAACAGCGTCTTTCCAGAGCCTCCTGGAAACGCATCACCCCCAAAGCTCCTCCAAACTGATCCTGTTCAAGATCTTCCGGCTTGAGTTCGACTACCATACCGCTGTTGGCAAACTTACCTGCGCGGGCTGCACTGCTCATCCCGTTCACCACCTGCTGCCCATTCTCAGTGGCTGCCGCAATGACAAAACCTCCCGGGCACATACAGAACGAATAGACGCCGCGGCCTTTGACTTGCTCGGCAAAAGAATATTCAGCGGCTGGAAGGTAGAGACCCCGCCCTTCTTTCTGCTTGTATTGCATCTGGTCGATGAGATGTTGGGGATGCTCAAGGCGAACACCAATAGACAAAGCCTTCGGCTCAAGCGCAATGTGCTCTGCATCAAGATATTCATAGATGTCACGGGCACTGTGGCCGGTGGCCAGGATGACCGGACCGTGGAACGTCTGACCTGTCTGGGTCACCACACCGACAAGCTTGGAGGATTTTCTCACGAAAGAAATGACCTTTGTCTTGAAGTGAACCTCACCACCGTGGGAGAGGATGGTGTTCCGGATCGCTTCCACGATGACTGGCAACCGGTCGCTGCCAAGGTGCGGATGGGCATCACTGAGAATATCCAGGGAAGCTCCGTGCTGACACAGCTGGTCGAGTACACTGTTCACATTGCCCCGTTTGGTTGCCCTGGTATAGAGCTTGCCATCACTGAAGGCTCCAGCCCCCCCTTCACCATAGCTGTAATTGCTTTCAGAATTGACCTTGCCGGTCTTCATCAATGAGGCAATATCCTTCTTTCTCTGATGAACATCCACCCCACGCTCCAGCACGATGGGCTTCAGGCCCAGCTCCAGCAACCGAAGGGCCGCAAACAGTCCGGCAGGACCCGCTCCAACCACGATCACCGCTTTGGAGTTGTCCACCATCTTGTAGGTTGTTGGCTGGAAGGCTTGCTCCTCCTCACCAGAAAGACGGACCACCAGGTCAACTACGACAGGGGAACGCCTGGCATCGATGCTGCGCCGGATGACTCGGCTCGATGCAATGTCGGAAAGGGAAAGGCCAGCCTTTGCGGCTGCTTTCGTACGAATGAGGGAGGTATCGGCTGCTTCTTCTGCAGAGAGCCGGATGTTGATGTCTTTTTGCATTGTTTCATTCTACCTGCCCAAGTGGCAGACGGTCAATGAAGCAGGCTTCATACCAACTTCATATTGCTCCCTACACAGTACATCATCCCTTGAGCAAGACCACATCCTCACCGTGCTAGGTTGATGACACAAACGAAACCAACCGAACCAGGAGTCCAACATGAACCATCGTTCAGTCAGCCTGTTATTGCTGATGTGCATCCTCTCCCCGCTGGGAGCGCAAAGCATGAGTCTTGCAGATGCCATCAAACAGGCCAAAGCGTACAACACTGATGCGCAGAATGCTGCCATCACCCTCTCCCAAAAGCTCAATGAAGCACAGATCAATGAGTATTTGCCTTCCATACGACTTTCTGCAGGAGCAACTGCGCAAGCAAGCTTGCTCGATGCGAGCTACAGCGCCAATATCTCCCCCACCGCGACGCTCTCCTTCTCACTCTCCAGCGCCAACCGCTATACGGATGAGCAGCAGAGTCTGTCCGCACAATCGGCGCAATCGAACTATGCCTCTACCATGCAACAGATTGAGCTTGCTGTTACCACAGCCTATTGGAATGTTGTAGCCGCCGAGCTCTCATTGCAAATGCAGCAACTCGAAGTTGCACAAAAGCAAGAGGCGCTGGAACGGGTCCGTTCCGAATATGAGGGGGGAGAGACTACCACGCTCGCAGTAAGCCAAGCCGAACTCTCACTTGCAGATGCAAAGCTGAGCAAAGGCAGTCGCGAGCGGAACCTGCAGGAAGCGAAAGACCAGCTGTCACTCCTCACCGGAGCAACAGTGGAAGGCAAGCTCGATGATTTGCTTCCGATTGGAGAACTGGAAAGCCTTGATGCACTGCTTGCGCTCGCCTCCTCAACAACAACCATCAAGAAATCGGAACTTGCGCTAGAACAGGCGAAGCTTGCCTATCTTGAAGCCCAGGCAAGCTCAGCATCACCGATATTGTCTCTGGACGCTTCCACTTCCTTTGCTGCAAACCTATCAACAACAGCTTCCACGCTGCGGGATGCAACAACCGTCGGGGTTACCATCTCGATTCCTGTCGACGCATACCTGAAAAACTCAAAAGCCAACATAACCTTGAAGAATCTTGATTCAGACATCGAAGTTGCCGAGAACACGCTTGAGGCAGGCAAAAAAACCTTGGCCTCATCCATAACCAGTGCCTATCGAAGCATCGAGGAGGCAAAGAAGACCATCGACTATCTTGGTGACTATGAGCGTTTGGCACAGCAGTCGGCAGACCTATCCCAACGTGCTTACGATGCGGGAGAAATCTCATATCGGGAACTGGCTGAGAGCCAGAAGAGTCTTTCCCAAGCCCACCTCTCCCTGCTTGCCGAACAGGTAAACCACACACTTCTCATCCACGAGCTTGCCCATCTTCTGCAAGTACCTACCACCACCCTCTACAAGGAGTCCTGACATGGAAACTAAATCCCTCTTCGATCGTATCATCACCCTCATCCTGCTTACGCTCTGCATCGCTCTTGCAGCAGTCATTGCCATTCGTTTCACTTCGCAGGAATCCACTCAGGCAGGAGGCATGCCGCCTGCATCTGAGCAGGCAAGGATGCAGAATCAGATCAATGTATCGACGATCCAGGTACAACGGGATACCTTTGCAAAAACAACCGTCCTTGGTGCTGAATTGACCGGCAGCATGGATGAGGTGCAGATAAGCAGCACAGTGGCCGGCAAGGTCGTAACCTTGCCTCTCTCCCAGGGAGACCCGATACAGGTTGGTGATGTGATTGCGGTAATCGATCCCTCAACAGCCGGAAGTACCTACAAGAGCACCTCCATCACCAGTGCACTCACAGGCGTTGTCTCAGAGGTTCACACCTATGTCGGAGAACGGGTTTCCCAAGGCCAAGCCCTCATCAGCATTGAAGGTGGTGGGGAGTTGCTCATCAAAGCCCAGATCAGCGAACGTTTCCTCTCCAGTCTCAAAGTCGGGCTGGGCGCAACCTTCACCACCAGTGCTTGGCCCGATGAGCCTTTTGAGGCCACCCTGACGGACATCAGTGCATCGGTGAATCCCATCAATCGCACGGTGGAGGTGACGCTCAAGCCCACCAAGGTTGACTCCCGGCTTAGGGAAGGAATGTTTGTCAGCCTCAGTCTTGTCACAGAGCTGCAAGAACAGGTGATTGCCATACCTACCGAGGCCATCACCACGTACCTTGGTGAAAGTGTCGTCTATGTCGTTGAGGATGGGGTGGCCAAGAGAAAGGCAATCGTCACCGGTTCTTCTGATGACAGCAGGAGTGTCATCCTTGAAGGGTTGGAAGGCGGGGAGCTCCTGATCACTGCCGGTTCGGTGACCGAAGGCAGTCTCGTCAACATCATCAAGGAGTCTGTATGAAACTGAGTGAACTCTCTGTCCGCAGGCCGGTTCTGATCACCATGGTCTATGTACTGCTCTTGGTCATTGCCTCCTTGTTTGTGCAAAATCTCGATATTGCACTCTATCCCTCGGTCGGCATGCCGGTGATATCGGTAATGGTATCAGTAGAGGATGCCGGACCGGAGGAAGTGGAAATGCAGGTAACCAAGGTTTTGGAGAACTCTCTCAGCTCCTTGGAAAATCTCTCCTCCATCACCAGCCAATCTTCGCAATCCAGTTCCATGGTCATGCTGGAGTTTGCTTATGGTACCGATCTTGACGAGGCAAGTGACTCCATCACCACACTGATAAGTCGCATCTCCCGGGAGTTGCCCAGTTGGGCAGGAACGCCTTCGGTCATGCGCTTTGATGCCTCCGGGTCCTCCTCATTCATGCGCCTGATCGTCAACGGCCTGAACGACGAGGACGTCCTCAAGCAGGTTGCAGAAGATACCATCTCCCCACTGTTGCTGCGCATCGACGGGGTGAGCCAGGTTGAGGTGAGAGGCAGTGCAGATACGCAGGTGGCAGTAAGGGTGGATCCCATTCGCTTGGAAGGATACAACTTGACGCTGGGAGAAGTGAAGAATGCCCTCGCTGCGCGCAACACCCAAGGGAAAGTGGGTTCCATCACGCAGAACCTCATCAGCTATTCGGTTACCCTCGATGAGCGCTACGAATCACTGGATGCAATCAGAAATACGGTCATTACCACCATCGAAGGGGCAAACATCACCATCGATGATGTGGCGACGGTGGAAATGGAAAGTACCACCAGCTTCCGTGAGCAGTACTTGGACGGCTCTCCTGTGGTCTCTCTTTCGCTTACCAACGAGTCGGACAGCAATGCTTCAACGGTTGCGAAAGCCGTCAAACAGAATCTTGCATCAATCCAGGATGAACTTCCCGAGGGGGTGATCCTTTCCTTGCAACAAGACTCCACAACCATGATCAGTTCAACCATGCAAGAGGTGTACAAAAGCGCATTGCAGGGGGTACTGCTGGCCGCGCTGGTCATCTTCCTGTTTCTGCGCAACCTCAAGGCGACCTTGGTCATCTCCCTTTCCATGCCGATTTCCATCCTCTTCACCCTGATGGCTATGTCCTTCTTTGACATCTCCATCAACAGCATGAGCATGAGTGGTCTCATTCTTGGCATCGGCATGATCGTGGACGCCTCGATCATCATCCTTGAGAACACCTACAAATATCGGGAGAAGAACCATGGCAGTGCTGCCTCAGCCATCCTGGGAAGCAAGAACATGAGCACCGCCATTGTGGCCTCCACCCTTACCACCATCTGCGTCTTCATCCCCCTGCTCATCTATAAGAATCAGCTGGAGATGGTCGGTATCATGTTCCAGGACCTCATCATCACCGTCTGCATCGCTCTCATCTCCTCTCTCTTTGTCGCAGTCACGCTTGTACCCGCACTCAGTGGGAGTATTCTCAGGCTCGACACCAGGGTTCAGAAACCACTGAGGTGGGGTGTGCTGAAACAACTGGACAGTTTGTACTGCAAAGCTGAGACTGCATTGGAAAACGCGTACGCTTCCTCCTTGGAGTATGTGCTCAAGCATCGCTTGCTGGTGATTATCCTGCTTGTTCTCCTTTTGGTATTCAGCACCCAGTACTTTGGAGGGATCGGGATGAACCTCACCCCACAGATGGCTACCGATGACAGCATCAGCATCTCCCTGACCATGCCCAGCGGCTATACCAAGGAGGCAACCAAGGATGAACTGTTCAGGGTTCAGCGAGGATTGCTGGAAGAACTCAGCGCCGATGCCTACACACAGATCATGGTTGAGGTGGGTAGTGGCAATACCGGTTCGATTGAGATCAGCTTGCCGGATATCACTGAGCAGGTGTACTCAACAACCGAACTGAAAGCAACCATCTCTCCCCTCCTTGAACAAAATCCACGTGCAACGTGGACCTATGGTGGAGGAAGGGGCCCAATGAACAGCTCCCCGATCAATATCAGTGTCAGTGCAACCGATACGGCGCTGATCACGGAAACGGCAAACCAGATTGCAACCATCATTTCCTCATCAGTACCTTCGGCGACCAATGTTGCCACAGATTTGGAAAACGGTTCTCCCAAAATTCTCGTCGACATTGATGAACAGAAGGCACAAGACCTCGGGTTGACAATGAGTGACATCTACTCCACTGTGAGCATTGCTCTTTCAGGGAGCACTGCCTCCACAATCTCAACCTTCAGCAGTGAACAGACCTACGATCTTGTTGTGGCAATGGATGATGCAAACTATACAAGCATCAATGACCTGGGAAGTCTTCTGCTCAAGACCAACTCATCGACGATACGGCTTGGAAGCATTGCAAGCTTCTCCACCAGCACCGCCCCGGCTTCCATCACCAGGGAGGACAAAGTGCGGGTGAACCATGTGACAGCAAGTCTTGCGGATGGGTATTCAGCCAACCAGGTGCAGGAACAGGTGCAGCAAGCGCTTGACGCCCAGCTCCTGATTCCTGAGGGCGTGGAGGTATCTCTTGGAGGAGACATGCAACAGATGACCTCCTATGGCCCTACCCTGATACTCATCATCGTGCTTGCCCTTTTGCTTGTGTACGCTGTGATGGCCGCGCAGTTTGAATCACTGGTAGATCCTTTCATCATCTTTGCAACCATCCCGATGCTTCTGATCGGAGTGGTGGGTATTCATCTGGTCATGAACCAGAGCTTCACCCTCTTCTCCATCGTCGGCATCGTGGCCCTGATCGGGGTGGTGGTGAACAATGGTATTGTGCTCATCGACTCGATCAATCAATTGGTTGCCCAGAAAGTACGTGTGCATGAAGCATGTCTCACCGCTGCAAGGACCCGTCTCAGGCCGATTCTCATGACCACCCTGACTACGATTCTGGGCTTGATACCCCTCGCCTTCTTTCCAGGGGAAGGTTCGGAGATGATGCAACCGATTGCCCTTACGTTCATCGGTGGGCTTGCCACCGGTTCCCTGCTCACTCTCTTTCTCTCTCCGACCTTGTATACACTGCTGAACAAGCGTCGTGAGAAACGTTATTTTGCTGCTGACAGCCTCGCCAACCAGCTGGCGCTGTTTGACCAGGAAGGCAGATAGATCTCTTCACAGACGTTCTCTCCAAACGTACTTGGGCATGGGCTTCGGCTCATGCCCTTTCATTGTTTACGAAACCAGACTCACTGTACTTTATGGACTCAACAGTACATATATTGGATAGAAATCTTAAGGAAGGGACAGCAATGGCAACAAAATCATTTTCTCGCAACAGCACCGTAAGCAGGAGAACTGCTACCACGTTGTTGAAGCTCTCCTTGAAGTGATACTCGATCCAGAGTGAACGTCGATTTGCAGCTAAGGCTAAAGGGAGCAATTGCATATCAGCTTTTGAAGAGGAAAAGGGGTTCAATTGTCTACAGGTCTGATTAATGCTCCCATCTTGGCCAATTGAAGAAGCATACGGTATTGGCTCCACTTTTAGCCCATATACTCAAGACATGAAAACATCTTTATCCAATAAGAACTGATAGAGACCTATGTGGAGAATGCCTGTTTCATCAGTCCATGGTTTTGCGTGAGTTTTGGTAATGACAATTTTCCTGAATGAATCATTGACTCCGAGGAGAGACCTCAACTCCTGTTTTGTCTTTGTTTCAGTATCCATGATCAGTGCTGACTGGATATAGTACTTCGTCGATCCCTTGTTCACCACAAAATCGATTTCATAGTGTTTCTGGTGACGTTTGCCGTCTTCGGCTGTCTCTGTAAGCTCCACCACACCAACATCAACACAATAATTTCTGGAGACCAATTCATTGAATATGATGTTCTCCATGATGTGGCTTTCTTCTTGCTGTCTGAAATTGAGCCGTGCATTTCTCAATCCTATATCTGCACAGTAATACTTGCATGGATACTGGAAGTAACGTTTCCCTTTTACATCAAAGCGCTTTGCTTCCCGAAAGAGGAAGGAATCTGAAAGGTATCCGATATATGCAGCAATAGTCTCAGAAGAAACTTTTCTGCCTCCAACACTTGCCAGCGTTTTCGAGAGTTTGTTCGCATTAGTCAGCGAGCCTATTGATGAACAAAGTGTGTCTGTCAACTGGGCAAGAATAGAGTCGAGATCAACCCTATAGCGCTCAACTATATCCCTGAAATAGACTTCGGAGAACAAGTTGGAAAGATAGTGGGCTTTCTTCTCATCCGTATTTTTCGTCAGGACAAACGGCAGGCCCCCGAACATCGCGTATTGTTCGTATGCCTCTGCTTTTTCTACGCCAACATAGTCATAGTATTCCTTAAAGGACAAAGGATAAATATGAATCACATCACCACGTCCTCGAAACTCTGTCATCACATCCTTGGAGAGGAATTTCGAGTTGCTTCCGGTCACGTAGACATCGACATTGCCAAGATGAATCAATCCGTTCAGAACACTATAGAGCCGTATTGGTGTGTCAGGATTTCTTGTTTCCTCCTTGGAAATTGCATACTGTACCTCGTCGATGAACACATAGAATTTTTGATCCTTGTCAGTTACACGCAAGCGGATATACTTGGAAAGCTCGTATGGGTCACACAACTGTGTATAGGCATCATCATCCAAAACAATTTTGATTATGTTCTCTTCCTTGACACCTTCTTCTCTCAGATGATCGTGGTAGATTCTGAAAAGGAGAAAGCTCTTCCCGCATCTTCTGATTCCTGTGATTACCTTAATCTGCCCATTGAATCTGCTGTTTTTAAGCTGCTCGAGATACGTATCTCTCTGTATATACATCACTCCTCTTTTGAAAGTAGCTCAACATGTCGACCTACTTTCTACTTAATGCTACTTCAATGAGTAGCAAAGTGCAATAAAAATTGAAACTTTGTCGACTTGCCGACCGAGTATCAACGATTTACAACTCAATTCACAGAGTTTCTGCTTGATAAGGCATTCCTATCCGGCAAGAAGGCCGTCCTTGCGGACATCCTGCTCCTTTTCGTCTGTGGAGCATTGTTACTTCTGCTGCAACCGGGTATGCAACTCTACCCACCACTAACAGCGAAAGGCCGATTAGCGGGGACTCTATTGAACGTGAAGGTGTTGTAATGCATCAGAACTCATAAAGGCTGCCAGCAGAACGCTGTAGGTCCTTGCCAGGAGCTGACTTGTGTAGGATGGCGGACGGAAAGTCAGATGGATCTGTTTGCAATCGTTTCAGGAAATTCCTATCGGGGAATGTGCACTCTATGCACCACGTTTTTCACTCGAGCCATAGTGATCCATAGCGTTCCGCTCTCTACTTGATTGAGCAAATTGTCGGCAAACACGAGAGAAATTGCATTTGTGAAATGATGGGGAAAAAGATTTTGCGGGCCAGTGATATGCCCTTTGGCACATACTGTTTCATTGCCAAGAAACGCCCTTTGTGCTACTGTTTGGCCCACCATGGAACATAATCTGATCGTAGGGCAGCTGCTTGCCCTGCTCACTGCAGCCTGTTGGGCCCAAAATGCGATCATCTACCGCCATCTCGGCCAGAAAGTGGGTTCGGATGCTGTCGCTCACATCAGGATGTGGATTGCCCTGCCCGCTATCATACTGCTCACCTACCTCATGGAGGGAATCTGGTTCCCTGTAGGATTGAGTGCGAGGACCTACCTCTTTTTGCTTGCAAGCGGAGCAATCGGGTATTTCATAACCGACCTGTTGCTGTTCAAATCGTACGTCCTGCTCGGAGCACGTGAGTCGATGGTCATCATGACCCTTTCCCCTGTAGTCACGGCGCTGTTCGGGTTCCTTCTCTTTGATGAGCGGCTCAACTTCATCCAAATCCTCGGTATCTTCGTCACCATCCTTGGCGTCACCCTGATGGTTCTCCTGGATGGAAGGCGAAAACAGGGAGGAAGGCTAAGCGATGAGGAGCGGTCAAAACTGAAAGGATTGGTCTATGCAATCCTGGGCTCGGTATTGCAATCACTCTCCTTCCTCTTGGCCCGGTTTGCTTTGGAGGAAACGGGTGCCGTTTCCACCAATCTCCTGCGTAATTTGGGTGGATTGGGGGCTTTCATCATCTTCAATGTCTTCTACAAACATGATGCACGCTCCCACTTCCAGACATTCCGCAATCCACGGTTGTTCTTCCTGCTCTTTCTTGCGGCCCTCACCGGACCGGTGGTGAGCATGTCGCTGCAGATGAAGGCGTTCACCCTAGCCCCGGTGGGGATTGTGACCACCATCACCCAGGTAACCCCCATACTCTTGCTTCCTTTCGACCGCTTCATCCTGCACAAGAAGATCACCCCAGCAAGTTTGGGAGCCACACTCCTATCCATTCTCGGGGTTGCCATCCTCTTCCTTGCTGCCTGAAACAGCTTGCCTCTTACGCAACATACGTACTCTGCAAACCTCGCAGCAGATGCATTTGAATCCAAGAAATTCCATCTGACAAACAGACCTCAATCAAAACGGCTATGAAGGAGTCTATCTCTGTGAAAGAGGATTCCTCATGCTGGAAAAAAACATAGCAGAAGCCACAGACTGCGATTTCAAGGTTGCAGTCGAGAGAAGAAAACCCAAGAGTTGGCTGAAGAGCGTGAGCGCATTTGCAAATTCCATTGGGGGTATGCTCATCTTCGGAGTCGACAATGAACAGCAAGTAATCGGCCTTGACTCAGTACAAGATGATGCTGAATCCATTAGCCGATTGATCAAGGAACGGATATTACCATTGCCACGCATTGAATTGATAGCATTCAAGGAGAGGGGAAATGATATCCTGTGCCTAAAGATACTGCCTGGTTCTGCTACTCCATACTATTACAAAGCTGATGGAATCATGGAGGCATATATCAGAGTGGGCAACGAAAGCATTGTTGCTCCTGAGCATATTCTGAATGAACTGATACTCAAAGGCACGAACAAATCTTTTGATGCGATGATTTCCGATGTTCAGAAATCCGACTACAGCTTTACGCTGTTTGAAGCGACCTACCTCGAGCAAGCAGGCTCCCACATAAAGCCCACTGATTATCACTCTTTTGGACTATGTGACAAGCAAGGTTTTCTTTCCAACGCAGGAAAACTGATGGCAGATCAGTACATTGTACGTAACTCCCGAGTTTTTTGTACACGATGGAATGGAATCGAGAAAGGTTCCATTTTTGATGATGCATTGGATGATAAGGAATATGAAGGCAATCTCCTTTCACTCTTACGCAACAGCAGTGATTTTGTACGCAATAATTCCAAGGTCCGCTTTGTGAAAGACGCACAGTATAGGGTGGACAAGCCAGATTACTCAGAACGGGCAATAACCGAAGCAATTGTCAATGCGCTCATACATCGTGATTATGTTCTACTGGGCACCGAAATCCATATTGATATGTTTGATGACAGACTGGAAATTCAAAGTCCAGGCGGTATGGTTGATGGTAGGGCAATACAAGATCGTGATATTCGAGCAATCGTATCCGCAAGAAGGAATCCGATTATTGCTGATCTGTTCCATCGCATGAAATATATGGAGAGGCGGGGTAGCGGATTATCAAAGATTCTGGATGAGACAGCCAAACTTCCTGGATATACCGAAAGAATGCAACCAGAGTTCATTTCCACTGCATCAGATTTCCGGGTAGTGCTTACAAATGTAAACTGGAATCCAGCCAATGATACCGCGCAAGTTACCGCGCAAGATAGCGCGCAAGACACCGCGCAAGATAATCGGGTGTGCCTGCTTCTGGCTTTCTGCTCCATACCGAGATCTCGCGAAGAAATGCAAACACATATTGGTATAGAACATCGTGAATACTTCAGGAAATTCATTCTTAAGCCATTGCTGGAATCTGGCAATTTGCAGATGACCTTACCGGGCAAACCCACTAGCCGCAATCAGAAATACATTGCAAAGGAGCCCATGTAAACTGTGTTTGCCATGTCGGGATTATTGGATTTTCCAAGCTCAAAGCAGGATACAACACAGATGCCATCCTCTTCCTTGCTGCCTGAAACAGCTTGCCTACCATCCCGCTTTTCGCTACGCTCAAATCATGAATGTATTATCGCTGGAAGCTGTCTCCAAAACGCTCAAGGATGAACCCCTTTTCAGTGGGGTCAGTTTTGGTCTGGAAGAGGGGGATCATGTAGCCCTGATCGGTCGAAACGGACAGGGAAAATCCACGTTCCTCAAACTCCTCAGGGGGGATATTCTCCCTGACAGCGGAACAATTGCCATGAAGGGCGACACCGACCTGGTCATGCTTGAACAGGTGGTGAGCTTTGCCGAAGACGCCACGGTCGGCTCCTATCTCTACGGTGGGGAGGGGAAACGAATCAAGACCTATCTTGCGTACCACCACTGCCTTGAACATGCACACAAGGAAGCTGAGCTCATCCGCCTCTCAGAGGCCATGGAAACAGTTGATGGATGGAATCTCGAGAATGACTACCGTTCGCTGTTGGGCGAACTCGGCCTCTATGATCTCGAAAACCAGCGCATGGACACCCTTTCGGGGGGAATGCAGAAGAAAGTTGCCCTCGCCCGGGTCTTGTGCAGCAAAGCCTCTTTCCTTCTCTTTGATGAGCCGACAAACCATCTCGATATCCAGACCATCGAATGGTTGGAACAGTATCTGAAGAACAGCCGAGCCACCATCATGCTGGTTACCCACGACCGCTATTTCCTTGATGCAGTCTGCTCTGCCATCCTGGAGATGGACAACGCTTCGGTCTTTCTGCACCCAGGCTCTTTCTCCGCCTATCTTGAGCGAAGAGAGGCACGCCTTGAGCGGCTTCAGAAGGAACAGGACAAGATCCGTACCATCCTGAGAAGGGAACTCGAGTGGTTGAAGCGGGGCCCAAAAGCCCGTACCGGCAAGGACAGCGGGAGGAAGGACCGTATCGAGATCCTGCTTGCAAGCCAGAACCAGGTGGGGGATGAAGCTCAACGTAGTTTCTCCAGCACAAGCCGCAGGTTGGGCAAGAAAATATTGGAAGCAAAGCACCTGAGCAAGAGCTATGAGGGAAACCCAATCATCCAGGACTTCTCCTTTTCCTTTACCAAAGGGATGAAAATCGGGGTGGTCGGTCCGAATGGAAGCGGAAAGTCCACCCTGCTCGACCTCTTGTGCAATCATCTCCAGCCTGACAGCGGGACCTTGGATATCGGGGTGAATACCGTCTTTGCCTACTATGACCAGAGTGGAAGAAACCTGGAAAGCGAACAAACCCTGCTCGCCTATGTAGAGGACATTGCCACCCAGGTGGTGCTGGGTCCGAACCAAATCGTCAGTGCATCCAAGTTCCTGGAACTCTTCGGCTTCCCTGTTTCCATGCATCGCCAGAGCATAGCCACTCTCAGCGGAGGGGAGCGGAGAAGACTCTACCTTACCTCTCGCCTCCTGAGCAACCCAAATTTCCTGCTGCTGGACGAACCTACCAATGATCTCGACCTGCCCACTATGGAGAATCTCGAACAGTATGTCCAGGATTTCTCCGGCTGTGTCCTGATCGTCAGCCATGACCGTGCATTCCTCGATCTTACGTGCGATGAACTGTTCATCCTGGATGTGAACAAACCTGTCCGGTATGAGACCAAGCGATACAGCCAATGGCGCGAAGAAACAGGGGAAGAAAAAGAGTCGTCCGAGGCCCCCCCTCCCCCTCCTCCCCAGAACAGGCGAACCGAGAAAAAGGGTCTGAGCTATCGCGAACAAAAAGAGTTCACACAGATAGAGATGAACATGGAAACCATGCAGCAAGAAATTTCTCGTTTGGAAGAGAGCTTTGCGGATGCGCAACCAACTGCTGAAGGAACGCTGGCACAACGAACGGAGAAATACCATGCACTACGCGAGAATCTGCAAACATTGGAAGACCGTTGGCTTGAACTTGCACAGCAGCTGTAAGCTCGCCTTCGCTCTGCTGCTGTGTACCCTCCCGTTGCATGCCACTTCCCTCTCCTTGGGAACGGGAAACGACTGGTATACCATGGGCTTGGGATACAACCAGGATGATGGGCTGAGTTTTGGTGCTGAAGTCCAGCTGTCACTGGATTCCGGCCTTTCCATCCAGCTCGATGCCCAAGCTTACACCGATCGCATAGTCAGCCAACGCCGTTTTGATGTGATGACCGCTTCTGTCTCCTATCCATTCACGTTCCATGCAACCAAGCTGGAGACCGTCATCTCTCCTGCAGTAGGGATGACCATGACAGGGAACCTTGGCTTCCAGGATATCCAGAACTCCTATCATGACCTGATCGGACGTGATCCTGTGCTTCTCGCGTATGATGACTGCACCCAAGATGCACACCCCTATCTTTCGCTCACCGCCATCAGCGGACATTTCTTCGATTTGCTGTTCCTGGGCGTAGGTCTTGATGCAAAGGTGATACCCTCCTGGGAGTATTCGGTCAGCTCATCGATGCACCTTGCCTACCATGACATCCTGGCCGTACAACTGGGGTATGAAATGAAATGGGGAGAGGATCTGTATCCAACCCAGAAGACCCAGGAAGCACGATACGAGGGACTTAAGCTCGGCTACACCTATGATGGCGGCTTGTTGCAATCGTTCTATACCACCTACCTGACCAGCGGATACTCGTACGGGGGTTTTGCCTTCGATGTGCTCTCCTTGCTGAGTCCGAAGTCATTTACCCAAGCAGACTTCACGTTTTCCACCGGCTTTCTCTATGATGAGCTGGGACAGCAGAGCAGACTCTTTGCCTTCTCCTTCGGAAACATTAGTTTCGAGACACGGCACAAGAACGGGCCCATGTTCAACCGGATGGAGGACCAGGATGACCGCCTCAACATTGGAGCATGGACCATTGGGTATCAGATGGGGCCGGAGAACACAAAATCCCTTGCCCTTCCCTATGCAAAATTCCTCGCAGGCTTGCAACGCTTCAATTTGCAGCAAGACTATACCACCACCCTCAGTGAGGAGATCCGGCCCATTGTCGGCTTGGAAGTGGGACTGCGAATCGGAAAACATGGGCAGTGGGTGATCGGAAACCAAAGTTACCGTTTCCGCCTTGCCACCAGCGTCCACTATGTCCTCTTCCACAACACCATCCCGCTTATTCCAGACTTTTCCGAACATACCGGCCCGCTGCTCTTCCAGTTTGGTCTGGTGATAGATATCGAGCACGACCTCAAAAACTGAGAAAGGACTGCCCGTCCAGCCCGATGCTTACGCTGAATGCATCCTTACCCACCAGATACGAGGTGGAAACAAAGGGGCGAAAAGAGACCTGGGGTCCTCCAAGGAGGAAGTTTCCAGTCAGGGTTGCCCCAACCGCCCAGGCTCCTTCCCATGAAAGGTCTCCACCCTCCAGATACCAGGCACTCATCGCACTCACCTCCAACCCCGATCCGGTGAGTCCACCGTACGCAACAGGGATGTCATGCAGGCCAAGAGGCATGCGCAGGGCAAGCAATGCCCTCAGCTTCGCCTGCCCATCACCCAGCGGTGCAAAGGAGAAGAGCGGAAGCTTGTCCGAAAGCTGTCCCATGCTGGATGTCATTATATCCACTCCCATACGCAGCATCGCGGAACTGTGGGCGAGCCGAACCTGTGCCGTGTTTGACAAGAGGGTGAGCAGATGCACTTGGTCGAACTCGAGCGGAGTCTGGGCTTGGATGCCAACACTGGACGCAAGATAGGAGGGGCCGAAGAAATCGAGGGACCTCTGCATGCTCTCCTGGATCGAGGAAGCAAGGCTCAGGGTCGCAGCACCCACTGCCTCCTGACTGTCCCAATACAGGGCAAGAGAAGGTTGCATAGCCACCCTCATCCCATAGCGGGGTGTACTGGTGAGATAGAGCGGCACACCGAGCGTTGCTGACACTCTGTTTTCTTCAGTCTTCTTCAACGGATGGTATTGGTTGAGCAAGGCATTGATCTGCAGGGCCTTGCCGCCGACCAAGTGTTGGTAGGTCAGGTTTGCCACCGGTAGCTTCGACCGAAACGACCAGCCGACACTTCCGACCAGGCTTTGGGTGTGCAACAGGCTGGTGGTATGAAACCAGACCCCGGGTTGGAAGCGGTTGTTCTCCACAAAGGGGAACGGGAGTATGAGGTTCCACTTCAGATGATCGGCATAGGGTTTGTAGGAGAAGATGGGTAGGCCCGTGAGGATTGCACGTGGTTGTGGGTCAGAAAAAGCAGCGTCTTCTGAGCCGAGTCGAGATACCGGAACTGCAAAAAGTTTCAGGCCTGTGGAGGTATAGCTCTCATAATAGAGAGTTTCCGCTATCCTCCGTGCAGCATGGACTCCTCCTGGCTCGGAGAGCACTTGCGTGATGGTACCGGTGGTCAAGTCATAGCGGTGAAGGGAGAGCTCCTTGCAAAAGAGAATGGCATCCTCACCATCCCAAATGGGAGAACGCAACTCATCGCTGGTGGGACCAACCAAGATGGTGGGCTCTTCATCGTTTCTCATCAGCACCAAGGAGGAGTTGCCTCCTTCCAGTGCCAAGACAACCAAGGCAGAGCCATCTGTGTTGAGGGCACTCTCCAGGTAGCTCACTCCTTCTTTGGAAGCAAGCACGGTAAGAGTCCCATCAGAAAGGTCGATCTCCACCAACTCATAGAAAGGGCCGTTGATGCGTGAAGCAACTGCGCGCTTGCCATCACCGCTTATTGAGGGGTGCACCAGGTGTTGCCGATCAGTAATCTTGACCATGTCCAAGGTGTTGAGATCGAGCAGATACAGGTCACTGTAGCCTACCGGAGCCTTGGCCAGATAGGATGGATGGGTGCTGTCCACCCAGAGGAAGGAGAACAGCGCAGTCTCAGAAGCAAAAGAGATCGACTGGCCGCCATCAAGACTCAGGTCCATGAGATGTGTACGTTCTCCATCCTCAGCATAGCGGTAGAGCACTCCTCCTGAACCAGGGCTTGTGGCATATCCCAGGAGGCCTCGGGAGGTAGGAGAAAGAAGATACGAAGAGCCCTCAGTCTGGGGAACCACAGGAGAACCAACAAGAGCAGCATATGCTCTTCGTTTCTCCTCAAGAGCGAAGGTGAAGATATCTTTTGCCGAGTAACCGGTCACCCGTTTGAAGGCAGGGGAAAGGCCAAAGAACGGAAAGGCTGCAAACCTGCGGTTGATCTCCAGGAAGCTTTCAATGCCATAGGTTCGGATCAGATGCTCCACCATAAGATAGCCGGTGATGTAGATGCGAGAGGAGGGGGTGAAGGGTCCATTGTATGCTCCCTGGGAGAGGCTCCACAGGTTTCCTTCCTCCAGGGAACGCTGGTAGGTCAGGGCAAAGGATGCATCATCTCCCCTTCCCCCATCGGCGAACTCGGTTTCCGTATAGGTGGTGATGCCTTCGATCCACCACCCCGGCATGAAGACGGTGCTCAGCGAAGTAACTCCAGGACCAAGAAAACGCAAGTATTTGGCAGGCCCCACATACGAGCCCAGATGCAAGTAGTGAGTCAATTCATGGACAAAGAGGCTGTAGAGCCAATCAGAAGCACGGGAGCCAAGAAAGCGGTCCTCGGGACTGGTGAGATAGAGATAGACAGCGTTCGGAAAGGTGGTATAGTAGCCGTTTGCCCAAGCAGTCCGCCCGGAGAGGATTACGGGAACTTTCGCTTTTTCCGTATAGGAGAGAAACAGAGCAAGCTCTTCATACACCTCATCTGCAAAGGAAGCGAGGTGCCGGGCATGCTCCAGGTCCTGTTGCTCAAAGATGATTCTGGTATGCTCAGTCTCCATCTGCTGCCAAGAGGCAGAGAGAGGAAGAAGACAGAAGAGAATCAGGAGCAGGAGGGCAGGCAGTCGATACTTCATACAAATACTCCTGCCCTACTCTACCCCATGCAAGTGATATCCGTCCATGTCAGAAGGTGGAGCTTGCCTGCTTTTCCTGATTCCTCTCCCAACTCATCCCAGGTTTCTATTCAAACGAAGGAAGGGTGAATGAAACCGTATTTGAGTTTACGGTAAAGATTACTGTCTCTGCGTCTTCATCTCCATATCTACCGCTGGCATAGAATGTAATAGTAGTTGGATCTGTAGGAAGATCATCACCTGTCACTGTAGCAGTATACGTAATCGTCACATTGTAATCTGCGTACGTATCCTCATTTTCATCATCCTGGAATTCAGCATACGTGATTCCTGTCAAAGTCAGTGTTCCTGTTACTGTTGCACCATCATGTATATACTGGGGTGTTAATCCAAGCGCGGTGGTTATTGTAGTATCGTAGGTAGAATCCAAGGTATAGGTAAACGTTGCCCGATGCGTATCGCTAGGATCTGCAGTACTTGCATCTTCCAATTCACCCATCGTCATGAAGAACTCAAATAACAGTTTCTGATCAGCATTCAGCGAAGCATAGACCGTTGCAAAATCCGATCCTCCCGATCCTCCTGAACCGCTCGAATCATCATTGGGGCTATCCTCACACCCCACGACCAATACCAGTGCCATCAGTACAATACAAATCCACAGAAATCGCTTGTTCATTCCAGCCCTCCGGTAGTGTTTCCGGACCCAGGGGAATATATCCTCTGCCAATAGTCCGTATTTCTAGGCTATCACAGATATAGCCATTGGCAATATTTGGAGGAACCGTTTTAAGCAATTCTTTATCTAATATACTTATGTATAGCTCCTTAAGTAACATACCCTGTCCAATGGACAGGGTATGCAAAAAGGATTTGATTGGTCTGCTGCCGTTTAGGCGATGGTTCTGATCCAGCCCTTGGGTCCCTCGATCCTACCCATCTGGATGCCGGTGAGCGTATCATAGAGCTGTTGGGTGACAGGACCCATCTTCTCCATACCGCTGGGCATCTCGATGACACCGCTCTTGGTGGTGATGGAACCGATGGGAGAGATGACTGCCGCAGTTCCGCAGAGTCCGCCTTCGGCAAACTCCGAAACTTCCTCCAAACTCACCGGACGTTCCTCGGTCTCAAGATGCAGGTACTCTTTGGCAACATACATCAGAGACCTTCTGGTGATGGAAGGAAGAATGGTATCGCTCTTGGGGGTGACCACCTTGTTGTCCTTGGTGATGAAGATGAAGTTTGCCCCACCAGTCTCTTCTACATAGGTCTGGGTTGCGGCATCAAGATAGACGTTCTCGGCAAAGCCTTTCGCTTTGGCATCATAGCCGGCGTAGAGACTCATCGCATAGTTCAATCCGCCCTTGATATGTCCGGTCCCCCTGGGGGCAGCACGGTCATACTCACTTACCTGTAGTTTCAACGGCTTGATCCCACTCTTGAAGTAGGGACCGACAGGAGTGCAGAACATGCGGAAGGTATACTCGGGAGCCGGAGCAACCCCGATGACAGGACCACTACCAAACAAGAAGGGCCTGATATAGAGCGTAGCACCACTGCCGTAGGGGGGAACATAGGCAAGATTTGCCCTCACAAGCTGGTCAAGCCCATCAAGAAACTGCTCGATGGGAAACGGAGGCATGAGAAGACGCGCAGCCGTATCATACATGCGCTGGGCATTCAGGTCAGGCCGGAAGGTTACCACTCTCCCATCAACAGTAGTATAGGCCTTCAGCCCTTCAAAACAGGTCTGGGCATACTGGAGAACTCCGGCGCTCTCACTGATGGATACATTCGCATCCTCTACGAGGGAACCTTCATCCCAACTATTGTTTTTCCAGTAGGAAACATACCGTTTGTCGGTCTTGGTGTAGGTGAAACCAAGACTGCCCCAATCAATGTTTTTCTTATCCATATCCCAATCCTTCGGTCAGAAGCGACCCTCGAGCGACATATATTGGGAGCAATTGTACAACTTCATATACATTTCGTCTATTTATATGCATGTTTTTTGCATAAAAACAAGGAAAAAGAGAAGCTTTCCCGCTTCTCTTCGCCTTCATCAAACCTTAGTTTTTTGCTTCCAAACAATGAAGCATTACCTCATGCATGCAGTCTTTGTGGGCAAAATGCTCCTTCTGAGAGCACGTTGTACATCAGATCACAAACTCCGAAGCCAGACCCTCATCTCTTCGTCTTTTCCTCTGTTTCCCCATTGGAAATAGGGAATTGCCTTCAGCCTGACCTTGGATCTCTGCCGTTCCTTCATCGGTGCATAGAGGCTGTCGAGAGAGATGGTTTCCCTATATCCATCGAAAAGGATGCACGTAGCGGAAACCGATTGTATCGTTTCTTCCCCAAGCTCAAAAGACCCTTGTGGATCCAGCAGCAACTCCTGCAATTCCGGACCGTTGTCAAATTCTTCCAAGCAATACACCAGCGGGCCGCGCATCAGGGCTGCTTTTCCACAATACGCTTGTGCCCTGCTATCAGCTTGGACAACTCTGACCGGCATTTCAAACAAAACTGCAACAGTATCGGAGGTTGTCCACATCCGATCGAGAACGATATAGCCTTCCTCCAGAGCGTATGTGTCATCCTTGATCCCATTTATGCGGATCTCCCAGCCATCACACCAACCTGGCTTTCGAAGCAAAAGAGAAAAACGTTGGGGCTCAGCCATCTCCAGGGAAAACCGGATATCCCCATCCCATGGATACGTGGTGGTTTGCCGGAGCAAGAACCTACTCCCTCCTACCATCAGGTCTACCTCAGACGCAATGTACTGGTGAACGTAGAGACGGGTGCCCGAAACACTGTAGAGATAGCTCCCGATCGAGCCGATCAAACGAGCAATGTTCGTTGGACAACATGCACAGTCGAACCACCCCACCCGATGCGTAAGGACATGCTCCATATCCTGTCTGTATGCTGTTATCTGCGGCTTGGTCTCCAATGGATTCACATAAAAATAGTTTTTTCCGTCCAAAGAGATACCACTCAGCGCCCCATTGTAGATCTCCTTCTCCACCATATCTGCATAGCGGCTGTCAGCATCGATGAGTGACATCCTCCACGCCCAAAACACCACCCCTATCGAAGCGCAGGTCTCGGTATATCCGCGATCAGGGGGGAGATCATAATCAACGGTGAAACGCTCCCCATGACTCTGGGAACCAATGCCTCCGGTTATATAGATACGTTTTTGTTCCAGATTATCCCAAAGCAGCTTCAGGCTTTCCCATAGCTCCGGCTCTCTGGTTCTCCGGTATTGGTCAGCAATCCCGGCATACAAATAGACTGCACGAACAGCATGGCCGGTTACCGTATCCATTTCCCGAATAGGTTTGTCGGCAATCAGGTAGTCAGAATCAAGCCATCTGGTTTTGGGCTTCTTTCCTTCTTTTGCGATACTCCCTGTACCATCCTTTTGGGGAACTCCCCTGATATTCATGAAGTAGTCCGCCAAATCCTTGTAGCGGTCATCTCCGGATGCATCTGCCAAACGATAGAGCGCCAATTCTATTTCCGGATGGCCGTCGTACGCATGAAGTTTCCCTTCCTCCACCCCAAATTCTTCGGTGATCAAATCGGCGTACCGGATCATGACATCCATCAGCTTCCGTTTGCCGGTAACCTGATAATATGCAACTGATGCCTCCATCAGATGCCCGGCGCAATACAGTTCATGCCCCATCGCAAGATCGGTCCACCGTTGCTCAATACCCTTGGCTGTGTAGTAGGTATTCACATAGCCATTGCTGTGCTGGCTCTTTTCAATCAGCCTCACCAGTTCATCAATCGTGTTCTCCAACGTTTCGTTTGGAGAAAATACCAACGAATAGGCAGCAGCCTCAATCCATTTCGCAACGTCACTATCCTGAAAGATCGTCCCTTCAGGCACACCTTCCATTTCTCTCGCAGCAATCCTGAAATTTTCCACCGCATGACTCAAGGGAACATCTTTGGTGCGGTTGTTCAGGGTATCCCACTGATAGGGGATAATTGCGTGAGCCAGCAACCGATTCCTGTCTTCCCATAAGCCTGCAAGCAATTTCACGCTTTTGAGGTCCACGCCCGTATGTCTATTATTCATTATCACTTATCCTTTTATTCCACCCAAGGTCAAGCCGGAAATAAAAAATTTCTGGGCACTGAAGAACAACACTATCAACGGTAAGATCGTAAGCGTTGCTGCTGCCATGAGCACTCCCCATGGGGTGTAGTATGTAGAGATGAACGTCCTGATCCCGATGGCAAGCGTGAACTTCTCCCTATCGTTCAAAAACAGCAGAGGTCCCATGAAATCATTCCAGGTAAACATAAATTGGAATATTGCGACTACTGCCATCGCTGGTTTTGCCAAAGGCAATATGATTTTGGCGATGATGAGCGGGTAATTTGCACCATCCATGAATGCAGCCTCATCAAAATCCCTGGGTATTGTCCTGAGAAACTGGCAAAGCATGAAAATGAAAAAGGCATTGCCAAAGAAGGCAGGAACAATCAGAGGGAAAAAGGTATTGATCTTGCCAAACCAGTTCCATTCAATAAACAGAGGTATCAATTGAACGTAGGCTGGAAGCATGAGCGTCCCGATGCTCAGGGAGAACATGAGCTTTCTTCCCTTGAATTCAATCCGAGTGAGGCCGTATGCAATCATGAGGTTCGAAATCAGCGCCCCAAAAATATTGAACGTCACCACAAAGATGGTATTTGCATAGAATTTAGCAAAGGGTACCATGGTAAAGACCTCGGCATAATTCTGAAAATGTATCTTTTTCGGAAAGAAAATCAACGGCAGTTTGAACATATCCTCCGTTGACATGAGGGAACTTCGAACCAACCAGAGCAGTGGAATCAGACAGCATATTGCACCTGATACCAGACAGAGATACGTGAGAACAACAGCACCAGTTCTTCTTGTCTTCATCATCGGTCCCCCTCATAGTATGTCCAGTGACAAGAAGTCTTGAAAATTACCAAGGAGATGAGAAGGGTCAGGATGAACAAGACCCATGCCATAGCGTTTGCAACACCCATCTTCCCGTATTTGAATGCATTATTGTAGATATGCAGCACAAAGCTTAAGGAAGAGTTGACAGGTCCGCCTCCAGTCATGATATAGGGTTCCACGAAGAGCTGAAGGCACTTGATCATATTGACAATCATGTTGTAGAGGATGATGGGGCTGAGAAGCGGAATGATCACAAACCGGAACTTATGCCAATAGCGTCCTCCATCTATCTCGACTGCCTCCAGCAAGTCCTTGGGAATGCCCTGCAAACCAGCCAGAAAGATGATGATGATGTTCCCTACATTCCAGATGTTCATGATGGTAAGGCTAGGAATCACCATGTGCCTGCTATCAATCCATTGCACACGATTGAGGCCAACGGAATGCAACAGGTAATTGATCAAGCCATACTGGCTGTTGAACAACCAAAGCCACATCACTGATGAAACGACAATGGGAATAAGCGAGGGAAGATAGAAAATGGTGCGGAAGGCTCGTTTTCCCCTCACCTGCGTGTTCAGCAGAAGAGCACCCCCCAAGGCAATGATCATCTGGAGGGGAACACTGAGAACAGTGAAATACAAGGTGTTCCGAACGGATTTCAGGAAGAGTTCATCCTCTGTGAATATCGTGATGTAGTTCTTCAACCCTACGAATTCCGCTTTGCTGAGCATATCCCATTCGGTTAGACTCGTCCATAAACTCAACCCCATTGGGAATGCTACCCAAAGTGTCAAACCAAGACAGAGAGGCGAGATGAGTATCCAGCCCCACAGGGTTTGTCGTTTGGTATTAAAGCCCATCTTGGCACCAGCCATGAGAAACCTCCATCTTAACCAGGAGCTGCCCCGGAAAGGAGCAGCTCCCCAATGCTCAATAGGTACCTTGGAGCAAGCCGGATTTCCTGATTTTCCCAGCGGCTTCAGTCAATGCTTCTTTTGCAGTCTTTTCACCGATCCAGATGCTCTCAACTGCAGAATTCAGGTAATCACCCCAAATCTGATTGATGTTCTTGATCATGATCGGTTCGTTGACTGCGACTGCCATGGAGTCTACCACAGCTTCCTTGAACCCTTCTGGATGTACATCATTGTCCAGCCACTTTGCCAAATCCTCGGCATCAGTATAATAGGACATTTTCGTAGGCATCCAAAGCCCTGAAGTATAGAGGTCGAGTGTCTTGGAAGGATCCATCATCCATTTCTGCAAAGCCCAGGCTTCTTCGGGATGTTTTGTGGAATTGAAGACAACATTGACACCACTTACATAGAGCTGTGCCGGCTTCTTCATGATGGGAAGGGCTGCCACCCCATAGTCAAAACTCTTCATTGTTCCGAGTTCCAGCAAAGTCCACTGCCCAGTCACATAGAATCCCAACTGGCCATTGGCCAACATGGTCATCGGGGAAACACTTGTGCCACCGGTAACAAGAGGCATCACATGATGCACATTCATCAGATCAGACAAGTTCTGGAATGCTTCGATGGCTTCCGGCTTGTCGACATACACCGTTTTCCCATCAGAGCTGATGATATCCCCACCATTGCTCCACACACTCGGGTAATACATTGCAGACCACAAGTCATAACTCACACCGAATCGTGTGATGTCCTTGGCATTGAAACCCGGATCACCAGGATGGTTTCCCTTGCTGTCGACGGTAATTTTCTTCAGATTGGTCACAAACTCTTCCCACGACCATGCGTTCCGGTAGTCGGTTGGAGGAATCGGGACCCCTGCATCCTCAAGGACTTTCTTGTTGTACCACATGACCTGGCACTCTGCTGCCGAATATGCCCCGTACGTATTCCCCTGGATCTTCAGCCAAGTCTGAGGCAAGTAGGACTCATCCATGCCATCACGGGCAATCAAATCATCCAGGTTGAGGAAATAGCCATTCTCGGCATAATTTCCGAATTCTTCCGGTCTGAAATAGCCTACATCAGGCAACGTGTTGGAGACCGCCAATGCCTTCATCTTTGCATTATACGTTGAACCATCGAGATCTCCGGGAAGATACATGGGTTCTACCTTGATGGTAGGATTGGCTGCTTCGAATTCGGACAAAGCTTGCTTAACCGCCGCATCTTCAGCTGGACTTCCCCAGTAGATATACTTCAGATTGACTTGATCAGAAGCAGTTGCTTTCTGCCCATTCGCAAAACAAAGGCCTGCACTTATGAGAAAGAGAATACAGGCAATGACCAAAAACTTGCTTTTCATAGGATCCTCCTTTTGGATTCTAAGTAATTAAAGCATTACAAATTATAAACCAATAGAGAAAGAATCATGATATTATATGCAAAAATCCTACTTTTTTTGAGGTTCATTATGGAGTTCGTTTTCATCCCAAATCTTTCGGAACTTCAAGCTGAGAATTGCGGCATCGCCATCCTAAGCCCTGGTTGGATTCACAAAAAACGCAATCTGAGCACCTCTGTTCTCATCCTGGGGCACCAAGGCAAGGTAAGCATTCAGGAAGAGTCGGAGATGTACTGTATCCAACCTTCATCATTCTGCCTCCTTTCGGAGGGAAGAAACCACTGGGGGGCTGAGGAGCTCCAAGAGAAAGCACGGTACTATTGGATACATTTCAAAACAAAGGAGGCCCCACAATTCCTCTCGGAAAAAGAAGCCTTGCTCATCATCAATAATCCAGAAATCGCCAGATCCAGGTTGCATGATGCTCTGCTGTTGCCGAGATACATGGACACGATCAACACCAATGTAGTGAGAGAATTGTTCCACGCACTTCTCTATGAACAGGAAAACAAGTGTTTCACTGAGCAGAAGTATCAAGCAACCGTAAAGCTGTTGCTGATTTCCCTCAATGAGACGGTGATGGATATCATCAACAATTCAAAAAAGAACGAGAACAACAAGAGCATCGTGAACAAAGTCATCCAGTTGGTGTATGAGAATCTTTCAGATCCTGGATTTTCGGTTAAACGGTTGGCAGACACCCTGTGCTATAATCCAGACTACCTGAACCGGCATTTCAAATCACTGATGAAACGATCGCTGATAGAATACATCATAGACAAAAGGATTGAGCATTCGCTTGTTGCCCTGATTGATAGTGACAAGACAATTTCAGCAATTGCAGAGGATTCCGGTTTCTCATCCTATAGGGATTTTGTCCACCAATTCAAGCGCAGAAAGGATATGACCCCCTCCAACTACCGGAACTACCATAGGATGCTTCATATCACCAACAGCTGATACCCGGACCTTGGACCCTTATGCGAAGTGGTGTGAACCCCTCCGGGAACTCGCTGATACACCAATGCAACAGAAGGTCTCCTGCTCAACCCTTCACAGCCCCAATCATGATGCCCTTGACGAAATAGCGCTGCAGGAAGGGATAGAGGAGGATGATGGGGAGCGTGCTGGTGATGATCACCGCACTCTTGATCGAGATGGCTATGGTGCTCTTGTCCCCTGCCCCTGCTGCATCTCCCACCATGCTGGTTCCCGTCACGATATTGCGCAGGAAAAGCATCACCGGGAACTGGCTGCTCTTGAGATAAATCAGGCCATTGAACCAGTCGTTCCAGAAGAAAACAGCCGTATACAGGCCAACCGTTGCCAGGGCTGCGGTGGAGAGCGGGAGTATGATCTTGCGCAAGATTCCAAAATAGTCCAGCCCATCGATGATCGCAGCCTCCTCCAAATCCATCGGAATGGACTTGAAGAAGTTGATCAGCAGGATCAGGTTGAACTGATTGATCGCAAAGGGAAGCAACATGGCAAGACGGGTGTTGGTCAACCGCAAAGAGGATACCAAGAGGTAGTTGGGGATCAATCCACCGCTGAAGAACATGGAGAAGATCACCAGACGCATGATCAGATGCGTCCCTTTCAGGCTCTTCTTGCTCAGCGGATAGGCAAACAGAATCATCATCACCAGGCTGATGGCTGTTCCCACTATCGTATAGAAGAACGTGTTTCCGTAGGCACGGAAGAAGTTTGGATAGGAGAAAATCTGCTTGTACGCCTCCAGCGTCACCTCCTTGGGGATGAGAAACACCTCATTGTTGATGATCGAGCGGGGACTGGAGATGGAGAGCGCAAGCATGTAGATGAACGGAATCAGACACGCTGCAAGGGTGAAGATCATCACCAGATAGACAACAGTGGAAAAGAGCAGCGAAGAGCGGGTTCGGTAGGTACGCATATCAGTACACCCCCTCGCCGGTCAGCTTGCGGCTCAAGGCGTTTGAGGAGGAAACCAGAATCACCCCGATGATACCGCTGAACAAGCCGATGGCAGTTGCATAGCTGTAGTTCTGGTTTGCCAAACCGGTGCGATACACCAGCGTATCGATGATGTCACTGACCATGCTGTTGTCCGGTGTGTAGAGCAGGAGTACCTTCTCAAAGCCCAAGGAGAGCAACCGCCCCACATTGAGGATGAGCATCACCATGATGGTCGGCATGATCGAGGGGATGGTCACATAGAAAATCTGCTGGGTGCGCGAGGCCCCGTCTATGGTAGCCGCCTCATAGAGGTCGGCAGGAATGGCGGTGATGGCAGCCAGATAGATGATGGCAGTCCAGCCGGTATACTGCCAGGTATCCACCAGGATGTAGATGATGCGGAAGAACCTCGCTTCGTTCATGAAGTAGATGGCTTCCTGACTGAACAGCCGTTGTCTGAGTATGTTGACGATTCCGGAAGAGGGAGAAAGCAACTCGCCCAGAATGGCGATGACCACCACCGTGGAGATGAATCGAGGCATATACGACACGGTTTGCACCACCTTCTTGAACGGAAGCAGATGCACTTCGTTGAGGAGAATAGCAAAGATGATGGGGATGGGAAAGTTCACCACCAGGTTGAGCAAGCTCAGCACCAAGGTGTTGCGGAAGGCCCGCCAGAAGGCAGGATCGGACCAGAACCGGGAGAAGTACTGCAACCCCACCCACTCGGTTCCAAACGGCCCCATGCCCGGCCGATAGCGCCTGAAAGCAAGCACATTGCCGAACATCGGGGCATACTTGAACACAATGAAGTAGAGCACCGGCAACACCATCATAAGATACAGCTGCCAGTAACGGCCAAGATAGGCTCCCCTTCGTTTCAGCATCGGCCTATCCAGACCTTTCTCACTCTTCATCAAACACTCCTGAACGTAAGGAAAGGGGCCCCGCCGTTGTAGGACGGGGCCTCACTGCCCTAGAGATTTGCGTTGTACAGATCGTTGAACTTCTCGATGCCAAGGCTCTTCATCTCCTTGACATACGCGTCCCAATCCTTCTCGATGCTCTTGCTTCCGGTAAGGAAAGCAGAATTCCAGCGCTCGAAGGCATCGGAGAGCGGAGTCTGCAGCGTTCCTGCTTCCTCAGCCTGGCGATCGTCGAACTTCGGGGTCGGGGGGATGGCCTGGATGACGTCGCCCATTGCCTCAACCTCGGCGTTGATCCTGGCGTAGTTCTCGTCATACTTGGTCATCTCGCGAGAGTTGACCCAGACCATCTGCGTCACATCGCTTCCGCAGCCATAGCGAACCTGCAGGCTCTTGTAGATGCCTTCGCTGGAGTTGAGAATCTCATCGACGAAGACGATCTTGCCGTCCTTCACCGTGTAGGTGGTTCCCTCCACCCCGAGGCACCAGAGCTTGGCATTCTCTTCAGAGAAGAACATCTCATCCACAGCACGGACAATCTGTTCAAAATCTGAACGCTTGCTGGTCTTGTACGGGAAAAGGATGCCCGAACCGGTCTTGCTCTTGGGCTGGTGGTGTGCACCGGCAGGACCGCTCAGGGAAGGATACATCTGCAGCTTGAAGTCCGGAATCGAGCTGTTGGCGGTTACGCCGCCGAGCTGATCATAATATGCATAGCTCGCCATAGCCTTGCCGGTTGCAAGTTTCTGTGTCCAGCGGTCTCCATCAATAGGTTCGGCCATCTCAGGATCGAGCAAGCCTTCCGCATACAGCTTGTGGAAGTACGTGACGTAGTCCTTGTACTGCTCGCTGATGGCACCAGCGAAATAGCGCTTGTTCGCATAGTCCCAGCTGAGGGTGTTGCTGCCGCTTGCACTGTTCTTGCCCAGTGAAATACCCCAGGAGGGCATGGTCATGCGGTAGAGCACACGAGGGCCGGCCAGGATGGTAAGGGGATAGGAAGAAGGATTGTTCTGCTTGAACACCTTGAGCACCTGATACAGGTCATCAAAGGTCTTCGGGGTCTTGAGGTTGTACTTCTTCAGCAGGTCCTCGCGCAGGATCAAGCCGCCATCATAGAAGGGAACATCGAAGAGAGCGGGAAGATAGTAGCGCTTGCCATCCTTCAGATTGAGCGCATTCACATCATCCTCAAGCCCGAACTCCTTGACCCTGGCGTTGAAATTGGGTGTCCACTCGCTGTAATCGCTGATCGGAACGATCGCGCCGTTGAGTGCAAGCGCCGCATTCTCGCCCTTGGTGGACTGGTAGAGAATGACATCGGGGGCGTTGGTGCCGGTGTTCAGTGCCAAGGAGACCTTGGTCTGATAATCGGCGATCGGGATGATCTCAAACTCCACGTCTGCGTTCACCCGTTTCTGGACCTCGGTGACAGTCAGCCAGTCCTGCTTGAACGGCAGGGTGGCATTGTCTGAATAGTAGGCGGAGAATGAGACCGGACCGCCACTTTGTTCCTTTACTCCCGCCGCTGTGAGCGAGAAGGAAAGGGTAAGCAAAACCAAGAGAGCAACCAATAGGGTTTTCTTCATAGTGCCCCTCCTTTGTGTATTTGAAAAACCGATGTACGGTCTTTACCAACAAAGCTCTGCGGCTGTCCTGGAAGGGTGCAAACTCGGGAGACATGAGGACTGCCACCTCTGTAGTATAAGCACCAAATGGAGCAAATCGCAACAATCTTTTTTACCAATACCCTAAATTTTTCTGAAAATTATTTTCAACTACCGTTGGATTTTTCCCATCACCACCCTATGTCTTGCACCGGTTGCACCGAGCATGTTGTTGGGTCTTCCCTGCAAAGCCTCATACGCAAGCAGGGCGAACGCGACCGCTTCCTTGCTGTCACTGTTTCTGCCCACCTGTTCCTGCGTCAGCACCTTGGTTCCCAACTCCTTGGAGAGGGCGGAAAGCAAGGTCTGATTATGACTGCCTCCCCCTCCGACAAGCAGACGATCGAGCTTTGCGGGAGAGAACCGCCCAACCGCTCTTTGCACGCAGCGTGCAATGAAATGGGTCGTGGTTCCCAGAAGATCGACAAAGGGCACTCCCAGCTTGTCGGCCTCAGCCTGCAAGGCGGCAACATAGCGGCTTCCATACAGTTCCCTGCCGGTCGACTTGGGAAGCGGGAGTGGAAGATAGGTATCAGATTGCTCCATCCATGCAAGCAAGCGATCATCCACCCTGCCCAGCCCGGCCAGCTTGCCACCTTCGTCAAACCGCTGCTTCCCCCCTGTCTCCTTGAAGACCAAGGCATCGAGGACCATGTTCCCCATACCGGTATCGAAGGCAATCACCTCCTCGAGGTTTGCAGAAGGGGGAAGGATGGTAAGGTTTGCAATGCCTCCCACGTTCAGCAATCCGATGCACGCCCCTTCCTGCCGGTACAAGAGATACTCGGTGAAGGGAACCAGAGGAGCACCCTGACCACCTGCAGCAAGGTCCCGGGGACGGAAATCACTGATGACCGGGCAAGGGAATTGCTCGCTGAGAAAGCAACTCTGCCCAAGCTGGAGCGTCGAGCGCACGGAATGACCCAGGTAGTCCACCGCGTTGGGAAGATGATGGAATGTATGCCCGTGCATACCGATCAAGCCGATGCGTGATGGTTCCACCCCGGCTTGTGCACATACCGCAAGTGCTGCCTCGGAAAAGAGGGACCCGAGCAGCCCATCCATGAGGCAAAGCTCGCGGCTTCCCCCTTCACTCCCCTTGGCAAGCACCAAAAGCCGGTCCCGTACTGCATCCTCATAGGCGACGGTAAGAAACCCCAGTTCCTCAACCTGCAGGGAAGTATCATCTTCTGTGATGCGCACCAGGGATGCATCGATGCCGTCGCAACTGGTGCCGCTCATCAGCCCGATGGCCAGTGTGCTTCTCTTCATGCCTGCGAACCCAGGAAATCACGATAGATGCCCGGAGTCGACCCTTCAATCAGGATGGCATCAACACACTTCTGGTAGAAACCCACCGGACCGACCCCGCCGATGATGGCATAGGCGTAACCCTCGTCACGAAGGGCTTCAAGACTGCGCAAAAGCAGGGCCTTTCCGATACCAAGCCCCTGCTTGCTGTCCAGCACGCGGGTGGGACCGAAGAAATCGGGGGCTGTTGCATTGTAGCACGCATAAGCGATGATCTCTTTCCCTTCGGTAGCAAGAAAAAGGGAGATGGGATGGGAACCGAAACAGACGTCGGCTTCCCCTCGCGCTGCAACCGAGGAGTGCTCTGCAATCCAGTTGAGCACCCGTTCCTTGTCAGGTGCCATTGCACGTCGGATCTGGATGCCTTGTTCGGCGAGCGCATCGACAGCGGGGCGGCTTGATCTGAGATTGTAGAGCTTGACCAACATGTCCGGCATTTCACGCTTCTCCTTGTTCGGGAAGCACCACAGGAAGCACCCCCGTCATTTCGGCTTTGCCTGCCAGCACCTGGGCGAGGGCATGCACTACCGATTCGGTGTACGCATACGCTGCAATGCTGCGCACTCTTCTGTCCAACAGACCCAGGTCATACGGATTGCGTAGTGCAACACAGAGGGTGGGAAGCTTCTGTGCAAGACGGTTGGCCAATGCGAGCTGCCCGGTATGCAGATGGCCGTTGTACGTACCCACCACCACCGAGGAATACCCCGCAACGCGCTTGCACAGGCCCTCGATCTCTTCTTCGCTGGGGTCATCCTTTGTGGTGATGCCATCACAAGAGAGCAAGGCAGCGAGCGAGGAAGCAAAGGTGAGGATCTCTTCGTCATTGGACACGTTGGTGGCCCTGAAAGGCCGCGGGCCAAGCACCAATGGCTTGCTTCCCAAGCTGAATGGGGCATCATTGACCAACGTCAGGCTTTTCTGATGCAGCAGGGCATTGCTTTTGCTGTGGTTCCCACAAGCAACCACCGAAAGAGGAGGTATCTCCTGCTCAGAAAGCATGGTTTTTGCCTGCAAGATCCGCTGGGTCGATTCGGCAAAGGAAGCGGTATCCAAACGCCCCTCAAGCAGGGCTTCTTCCACAAGCTCAACTGCCTTGCAAGCCAACTCCACATGGTGGCTGATGCAGACCACATCCACACCGGCCTGCAATGCCGCCAGGCTTGCTTCCACTGTCCCATAATGGTTTGCAATGGCCTGCATCTCCATGCAATCGGTAAAGACAAGACCTTTGAACCCATACTCCGAGCGAAGCAAGTCGGTCATGATGGTCCTGCTCAACGTTGCGGGAACGGGTTCAGGTTCAAGCGCGGGGAAGAGAATGTGACTGCTCATGATACCCTGCACCCCGGCGGTGATGGCTTTTCGGAAAGGCTCAAGATGGATGGCAAGCTGCTCCTCCCCACCCTCCACAACCGGAAGTGCGACATGACTGTCGAGGTGGGTGTCCCCATGACCGGGGAAATGTTTTCCCACTGCCATCACCCCACCTTCCTGCAAGCCTTCGATCATGGCGAGGCCGAATCGTGTCACCTGTTTGGGATCATCCGAAAAGCTTCGCACCCCGATCACCGGATTGTCAGGATTGCTGTTCACATCCAGTGAAGGAGCAAAGTCCACATTCACCCCGAGAGCCCGGAGTTCGGTTGCCGTCAACAATCCCGCTCGGTGGGCGAGACGCTCATCGTCTGTGGCGGCAAGGGCCATGGCAGAGGGCACATTGGTGCAGTCTTTGGAAAGACGGGTGACCATGCCACCCTCCTGGTCGATGGTGATCAGCGCATCGTGGCCGCATTCCGACCGCACCAGTTCCTGAATCTCCTGACACAGGGTATGAAGTTGGGTCTTACTCTCAATATTCCTTGCAAACAGGATGATGTTCCCGATCTTATGGCGCTTCACCGCATCGATGAAGGATTGTTCCAAAACCGGACCGTCAAACCCACAGACAAAATGCTGTCCTATCTGTTGTCGAAGCAACGTTCGCTCGTCTTCATGCATATCGTTCATAGCTCCTCTTGATGTATTCGAAAGTGCGCGCCTCTTCTTCGATGCGTTCCAGCGTTGCAGACAGGTTTGCCCTGGCTATCGCTTGTTCTGAGAACCCTGCAAGCCGCGTAAATGAGGCATTGAATGAAAGATGTTCAGGATACAGGTCCCACAGGAGGGAGAGTACCGACAAGGCAGTACTGAAAGGCCTGAAATGCCCACTGTCGATGACATGGGCATACAAACCGTGACACGCTTGCCCTTGGAATTTGCCGGTAGAGGGAACAAAGGTGATGGGGGTGAACCGAACTCCGGCAAGATTGAGTTTTCCTACCTCCAAGGAGAGTTGATATGCATCGATGAAAGGAGCGCCGAAGAGCTCGAACGGGGCACTGGTTCCCCGTCCCTCGCTGAGATTCGTCCCTTCCAGCAAGCAAAAGCCTGCATAGAGCTCAATGGCACTGCAATGGGCAATGGCAGGACTGGTCATGATCCAAGGCCGTTTCAGGTCCTCCCATCGCTGGGTGCGTCTCCACCCCTGCAGGGGAACAACCTGAAGGTCGCACCCAATCGCTCGTTCCCCGTTCAGAAAGAGAGCCAGTTCCCCGATGGTCAGCCCATAGCGCACTGCCAGTCCTGCAAGACCAACAAAACTGGCATGCTCTGCATCGAGGATGGGACCTTCCACCACAATACCACCCAAGGGATTCGGACGGTCCAATACCAAGAGGGGTACTCCCCCATGCATCAGCTGTTCCAGTGTCGCCGTGTAGGTGTAAAAGCGAAGGCCCACATCCTGCATGTCAAATACCAGCAAGTCGATATCGGCAAACAAGGAGGGATCGAGACGGGTGTGCTCTCCCTGATAGAGACTGCGGATGGGTATCTGGGTATGAGGATCCCGGCTCTCGGGTATCATTTTCCCGGCTTGGGCTGACCCATCCAAGCCGTGCTCAGGCGCGTAGAGCACCCGCAGGTCATAGTGATCATGCAAACAGAGGACGGAAGATTTGTATCTGTTGTCAAAGCTGCTGGAGTTGGTCACCAAACCCAGCCGCTTTCCCCGAAGAAGCGATGCATGGGGTTCCTTCAGTATCTGGTCCAGACCGATTTCCATGGAATCCTCCCCTTTCTGTATCCTAGTCCAACTGGCTGCACAGAACAAGCATGAGTAAGGATAAGAATAGCATATTGGAAATTATTTTCAATATTATCTTTAATATACTGAAAACTATTGTTGTCCATCCCCTGCTTTCCGTGTATACTGCTTCTGTTATGGAAAGCATTCTGGAAACGGAACAACGAAATCCCCTCTCCTACCGCATCGACTCCAAGTCCACCTTGGAGATTCTCTCCATCATCAACGAGGAAGACAAGAAAGTGCCCTTCGTGGTGGCGAGTGCCATGCCCTCGATCGCTGTAGTGGTGGATGATGTGGTTGAGGCCTTCCGAAACGGAGGCAGGCTCTTCTATATCGGGGCGGGTACGAGCGGAAGGCTCGGTGTTCTTGATGCCTCTGAGTGTCCTCCCACCTATGGGGTGGAACCGGAAATGGTACAAGGTATCATCGCCGGTGGGCAGAAAGCCCTTACCACCAGTGTCGAGTGGGCTGAGGATGACGGGCAGGCAGGGGTTGAGAGGCTCAAGCAAGTCTCCTTCACCTCCCAGGATGTTCTGATCGGTATCACGGCAAGCGGGGGAGCCCCCTTTGTGGTGGAAGCCATGCGGTATGCACTTGGCCTTGGCTCGAAGGTAGGGGCGATCAGCTGCAACAGGACAACGGCCGTCTTTGACCTGCTGGACGAACAGCACCGCATCTTTGTTCCAGTGGGACCTGAGATTGTCACCGGCTCCACCAGGATGAAGGCAGGCACTGCCCAGAAGCTGGTGCTGAACATGATCACCACCACTGCCATGATCAGGATTGGAAAAGTCTTCAACAACCTGATGGTTGACCTTCGTCCCGTCAATGCCAAGCTCATCCAACGCAGTCACCGTCTCATAACCGAGGTGACCGGGTGTGATGAGAGCGAGAGCAAGCGCCTGTTTGAAGCGGCAGGAAACAACACCAAGCTTGCCATCACCATGGGTCTCTTGCACGTTTCGGTTGAACAAGCCACCGAGTTGCTCGAACAGAACGGGCAAAGCATCTCACGGGTATTGAATCTGATGGAATCTCATTCGGTTTCCGGCTCCTGACTCTTGCATCCACATAATTCAGGCCGTATACCAGAGAAAAGGAGAACTCCTTGTATGGCATACGAACTGGACTTCAGCACCCTCACCCTTGGGTTTCTGAAAAAGCGTCTTCTCGAAGAAGATCTCATCCCCAGTCAGATACCCCTGACCAGGGATCTGGATGAGCATATTGCTACCATCTCCAGCTGTGGCATCTGCACCCTGGAAGATCTGAAAAAACGCCTCCAAACACCGAAAAGACTGGGGCAGCTAGCCCAGGAAAGCGGGATTGGCAAGACGTATCTCACCTTGCTGCTGCGTGTCCTGAATGGCTACACACCAAAACCGCAAAAGCTGGCACTCCTCACCGAACATGCAAGACAACTGGAAACCCTGGGTCTGAAGACCAGCAAGGAGTTCTGGACGGCAGCACGCCGGAAAAGGGACAGGGCCGCTCTTGCCCAGCAACTTGGTGTCGAGGAGGCTTCCTTGCTGCCGCTTGTGAGTCTGTGTGATCTTTGCCGTTTGCAATGGGTCAGCATCCTGTTCGCCCGGCTTCTCCTGCATGCAGGAATTCGCAGTGTGGGAGACATTGCGAAGGCGGAAAAGAGCGTACTTGCCAAACGATGCGAAATGGCGAATCGAACGGAAAACCTGTTCAAGGGCAAGATTGGGGAACGAGATATGGGCAGGCTAATCTATCTCGCCGCCTTGGCCGATGATGAAGTGGAGTTTTGAAGCACAGGGGGTCCTTATCTGCTCACCGCTTTCCATGTCGCATTGATGAAAGCATCGGCATCGCTGCGCCGGGCAATGAGACAACTGTACAGGATATCGACCACCACCAGCTGGCTGAGCCGGCTTAGGGAAGCCCCTTGGCGATAGAGCGCCTCGCTGTCCGGAACGGCGAGCACCTGATCGCTGATTTTCGTAAGGGAATTGCCCCCAACCCGGGTGATGGCTATGACTGTAGCTCCCGATTGCTTGGCCTTCTGGGCCACGGTGAGCATGCTGCGCGTCTCTCCCGAGTAGGAAAAAACAAGACAGACACTCTTCTCATCAAGAGAACAGGCATTGACAATCTGCAAATCCTGTTCCGAGGGAAACGATGCATACATGCCAAGCCTTCCCAATTTCTGATAGAGGTCCATTGCAGCCAAGGCAGAGGCTCCGATACCAGCCAAGAGAATCTTATGGGCCCCGTTGAGTGCATCAAGCGTCTTGTCCAACGACTTGGTGGAAAGGACACTCACCACCTTGTTGATGTTCTCACAGACTGCCTGCACCATCATGGAAGCAATCTGCTGGGAATTCTGCGCTTGCTTGACATCAAAAAGATACGGGCCATCGCTGACAGGGCTCTTCCCATAGACTTCCTTGGCCAAGGAGAGCTTGAGCTCAGCATATCCATCAAACTGCAGGCGCTTGCACAGCCGCACCACAGCAGCGGCACTGCTCCCCGCCTTCTCAGCCAAGTCGGTGATGCTCATCGAGACAGCATCCTGCGGATGCTCCAGAATATAGGAGGCTACCTTTGCTTCCGAGGGAGCAAGGTGCCTGAGTGCCTGGTTGAGGAGAATAGTGCAACCTTCCATAGCACAGAGCATAGCATAGCAGCTCTTCTTCCAAAAGCTTTCTCTGGTTTTTTTCCCACCGGTATCCCATACTTAGGCCATGGACGGAATATACCTCGGAATGGATGGAGGGGGCACGCGTTGCCGCCTTGCAGTTTGGGATGCAGACAAGAAACTTCTCTATGAGGATACAGGAGAGAGTTCCAATCCCTATGCGGTAGGGCTGCCTGAGGCACAGGATCATGTAAAACGGATTCTTGAGCCGTGCCTGAACCATAAGGAGGTGGCACACAAACCAATCCTAGGCTTCTGCTTCGGCAGCGCCGGGCTGGGGAGGAAGGAAGAACACCAACGATGGGAACAGTTCTTTGCCCGGGAGTTCCCTTCCCTCGTCCCACGGCTTCTGGTCAGTGATGCAACCCTCCTTCTGGTGGGCAGCCATCTTCAGCCAACCGGCTTGTGCCTGATCTGCGGTACCGGTTCGATCTGCCTGGGGCGCAACGAGGCTGGTGTTGAGGTACGCAGCGGAGGATTGGGCATTGCCCTAGGGGATGAGGGATCGGGGTGGTGGATCGCCCACGAGGCGATCAAGCGGTGCTACCGCAGCAGCGAAGGAAGGGACTTGCAGACAACCATGACAGCATCCCTGCTCACCTTCTACGGCTTCTCATCACTTGCCGGAGGCATTCCCTACTTCAACGACCGCAGCCGTACCAAGGCAGAAATTGCAGCCTTTGCCTCTGAAGTGGGGCATGCTGCAGCACAAGGCGATGAACTGGCTCTGAGCATCTACGCAGAAGCAGCTGATGAGCTTGCTGCTTTGGTCGGTTCGGCGCAGCACAGGCTTCCTGACCCCTATCCCAAACGACTGAGTCTGGCAGGTGGTGTGCTTGAAGGTGATGCTTTGCTGCGGTCCCTGGTCTGCAAGCGCCTTGACCCACGGCTTGCAACATCCCTTCCCAAAGCCGGTGCCCTGCAAGGCGCCCTCATTCTGGCAAGCCGTTTGTAAGCAGAAAAAAAATGGCGTTGTCCTGGGAAAAGACAACGCCGGCATAGGGTAATACTGTGTGTGTTTGGAGTGTTAGAGAACGTTCTCGATGGCCTTTGCTACCTTGGCCAGATCGTGAGAAGGCTCAAATCGTGCAACCACTTCCCCTTCCCGGTTTACCAGGAATTTGGTGAAGTTCCACTTGATCTCAGAACTCTTCTCATACGCAGGATCTGCCTTGCGCAAGATGCCGTCAAGAATCGGAGCGATCTTGTGGCTCATATCGAAACCAGCGAACCCCTTCTTGCCCTTCAGATAGTTGTACAACGGGATTGCACCTTCACCATTGACTTCAATCTTTCCAAACTGGGGGAACTTGGTCCCAAATTTGAGCGTACACATTTCGTGGATCTCCTCAATCGACTCAGGAGCCTGTCCATCGAACTGGTTGCAGGGGAAGTCCAAGATCTCAAATCCTTTCCCCTGATAGGTTTCATATATTTTCTCAAGTTCAGTGTATTCGGGAGTGAACCCACACTGGGTGGCAGTATTCACCACCAAGAGCACCTTGTTCTTGTATTGGGAGAGCTTTACGTCCTCACCTTGTCTTCCTTTCACGGTAAAATCATATACGGTCATAAGCTCCTCCTGCTATATCGTTTGCTATTTAGTTTTTCACAACTTATATACAGATAGTACCCATGCACCAAAAGTTTGTCAAGCGTTATAGTAAGATTTTTATCTGCCGCTCAACATCCCCCAAAGCCGCAGTCGGCTCAAACCGGGCAATGATGGTCCCCTTCCTGTCAGCCAGGAACTTGGTGAAGTTCCATTTGATCGAAGGATCTGCCTCAAAGTTCGGGTCTGCCTCGCGCATCTTCTCAGTAAGACGGGCACTTTTCTCATGCTTGGGATCAAAGCCGGCAAACCCTTTCTGCGATTTGAGGAAGGTGTACAGAGGATGTTCTCCTTCCCCATTCACCTCAAGTTTGGCAAAGCGGGGGAAGGTGGTGCCAAAGTTCAGCGTGCAAAATTGGTTGATCTCCTCAATGCTGCCCGGAGCCTGTTCCTTGAACTGGTTGCAGGGGAAATCGAGAATTTCCAAACCGAGTTCCCGATAGGTCTTGTAGAGAGCCTCAAGCTCATCGTACTGCGGGGTGAACCCGCACTTGGTTGCGGTATTGACGATGAGCAGGACTTTGCCCGCATACGTGGAAAGCTGGACAGGCGTGCCATCCATTGCGCGTACGCTGATATCATACAGATGCATAGGGACCTCCAATTACAGAGCATCCTGCCCGTGCGGGCAGGATGAACGAAAAACTAATGACTGCTGCTGATCGTGAATGAGAGCCGGTGGACACCGCTGCGGACCCGGTATCGCTCCAGCGTATCCGGGCCGCAGGTTGCCGTCCCCACGCCTCTGACTGCAGCATCCAGGTAGAGATGGTTCACCGTATCGGCAACCAGCTCATCGGCATGCCGCTTCTCCCACAGTTCCTGCAGCGAATACTTATGCAGGGCAAAAGAGAAGTGATCTGATGAACGCAACCGGATTCCCCCGGTATCGCCATCATACAGATCCAGTCTCCTGAGCTGTGTACGCTCACCATGATCCTGCGGAACGATGTAGGGCACGTACAGCTCATCGACATGCGCGTAGTAGTCTCCCATTGCAGAGCCGTCCTTACGGTCAGGATAATTCTCTCCCGGTCCCAGGCCGAACCAGCGGCAAGAAGACCAGGCCTTGTCCAGATCACACTTCAGCCCCACTCTCGGATACTCCTTCAGTGCATCATTGAGCGTGATGCTGACACTGTAGAAGAGCTTGTCCGAAGAGAAAACCCAGTGCTGGCGAAACACTCCCAGCAGTTCCTTCGCTGGATTGGTGATGCGGTGCTCACTGCACAGCTGCCCCTCTTCCAGATGAAGGTCTGCAAGCTCAAGCGATACAGAATCCAGCTGATGGTCAAGCCAAGGACCGAACGCCTTGTTCTCGTGGTAGAAGGCATACTCAGGCAAGCCCTTGTTTGCCTGCAGTGTCTTCAACCCATCATTCTCGGTGGGGCAGCGCATCATGCTCACGGTCAAGGGAGAAGAGAGCAGCTCCCGCTGGCCGACAAACTTCAGGCTTCCCAGAAGCCCCTCGGCGGTGACCCTGGCCTCGTAGGCCTCCGTCTCGATGTGGAAGCTTCCATCCTCTTGCTTCTCCAAAAAGGCTTGGGGTATCGGGAAGGCAAGCTTGGGAGCGCTGCTGAGCACAAATTCGTCCCAAGCAACCACATGTCCGGCATCCGCCCAAGGAGTTGCCTCCTTCAGGATACTCTCAAAGCGGATGTACGTCTGGGCCTGGCACATCATGGCCTGTACGTCAGGTTGGAGAATCTCTGCAAGGATGAGCTCACACGAACCATTGCTTTCCACGCAAGGGAGAGAAACCTCCCCTTCCAGACTGTCCGCCTCCCCTTCACTGAAGATCACATAGCGCAGGACAATGTTCTTGAGCGTGGAGAAGTCCATTGCGTTGGTCAGTACGAAGCGACCGCCAGCGGGATGTTCGCTGGTGATGTGGATAGCTTGCTGCACCTTCAGGCACTCTGCCATTGCCGGCTTTGGACTTCTGTCCGGCAATACAAGCCCGTTGAGGCAGAAATCGAAGTCAGTGGGTTTGTCGCCGAAATCACCGCCATAGCGCCACGCATTGCCCCCTTCCGTGCTGCAGGCAGCCTCAGAATTCGGGCCTACCGGTTTTCCTTCCGCATCGACGGCAAGGCCTTGCTCGACCCAGTCCCAGATGAACCCGCCCTGGATGCCGCGCGAACCGCGTATCGTGCGCCAGTAATCTCCCAGACTTCCGTTGGAGTTGCCCATCGCATGGCTGTACTCGCACATGATGAGGGGACGATCGTCCTCATCAGCCTCAGTACTGTGGTCCCAGGCCTCGATGAGCGCGATGGCTGGATACATGGGCGCAATGATATCGGTGGCGAACCGGCCGCGCTTGAGCGAAGCAAGGGTATGGGCTCCCTGGCCCCATTCGGGACGGTTTGCCCCTTCGTAGTGGAGGGGCCGATTGCAATCAAAGCGGCGTACCCAGCCTGCACAGCTGTCATGGTTGTGCCCATAGCCGCTCTCATTTCCCAATGACCAGATGATGACCGACGGATGGTTGTAATCACGACGTACCATGCGCTGCACCCGTTCAAGGAAGCAGGAAGCCCAGCTCTCGTCACGACAGATGCTGTCATAATTGGCATGCGTCTCGATATTCGCCTCATCCATGACATACAAGCCATAGATGTCACACAGCTCGTACCACCGCTCATCATTGGGATAGTGGCAGGTTCTCACCGCATTGAAATTGTGTTGCTTCATCAGGCGGATATCCTGGACCATCCCTTCGGTGGTAAGGGTCTTTGCCATGTACTGGTCGTGCTCATGGCGATTGACACCTTTGATCAGGACGCGTTTGTTGTTGATCAGCAGCGCCCTTCGCTTGATTTCCACCTTGCGGAATCCGAAAGCGATGCCATGATGCAGCGCCTCATCTTCCAGGGAAAGCGTAATGGAGTACCGCCGGGGGTGCTCACTGCTCCACAGCAGGGGGTGCTCAACTTCAAAGGTAGTGAGAAAGAGCTTGTCCTTTGCCTCGACATGGCGACTTATCAAAAGGTTACCCTTCGGGTCATAGAGACTAATCAAGGCTGTTGCTGCATCTCCGGAAAAGGGCGCACGCACTTCAACAGCTCCGCTTTCCAAGCAGTCGGAGAGTGTGGGGGTTATCTTTACATCAGCAAATGAGCGTGGGGGAACGCTGCTCAGCGTCACCGATCGGTGGATGCCGCCAAACCACCACTGGTCCTGATCCTCAACATAGGAGGCATCGCTGTAGCGGACCACCACCAGGACAAGAGTATTCTCCCCTTCCCTGAGATGGTCGCTCAGGTCGAACATCGAAGGAAGGCGTGTATCCTTACCCATGCCTACAAAGCATCCATTGAGATACACCTCAAGATAGCTTTCCGCACTTCCGACGGTGAGCAGTGTCTTGCGTGTTTTCCAAGTCTTGTCGAGTACAAAGCGGGTGCGGTACACCCCGGTGGGATTGTCCTGGGGAGGAAATGGGGGCGTATTGGCAAAGGGCATGATCACGTTCGTGTAATGCGGCTTGTCATAGCCTTGGACGCTCCATGCACCGGGAACGAGGATGGGAGCCCATTCTGCATCTGAGCTGATGTCCAGAACATCCTCCCCTACAGCAAGCGGATTCTCATAGTACCGGAAAGACCAGGTGCCATCCAAGCAAAGATGGTAGGGATTGGCCGAAAGATCCCGATATTCGGGACCTTTGATTGCGTCCTCCAGAGCCTCCTCACAGGTGGAAAAGGCAGGCGGGAGGGAGTGCATCGCCAGACGATTGGTCTCACTGACACTGGGCTGCTGCCAAAGACGGTGCTGCAAAAACAGGTTGGACATAGAATCTCCTTATTTGACTGACCCCAGCACTCCTTCGACGAAGCGCTTTTGCTGGGTGAAGAAGAGAATCAGGGTCGGCAAGGTGGTGATGGTGACCGACAGCATGAGTATACCATAGTCAGTGGTGTATCCGGCGGTAAGTCCGGTGATCAACAACGGCATGGTCTGGCTGTCTTGGCTTTGCATGATGATCAGAGGCCAGAGATAGTTGTTCCAAGCCGCCATGAAGGTGACAATGGCAGCGGCTGCAAAGGTTGGGGCCATGATCGGCACGAAAATCCTGAAAAAGATGCCGAACTCCCCAAGTCCGTCAACCCTTGCCGCCTGCACCGTCTCAATCGGGAACGATTCGGCACTCTGGCGGAAAAAGAAAATCAGGAAGGCCGTCGAGATGGTGGGAAGGATGAACCCGATCGTGGTATCCAAAAGCCTTGCTTGGCTGAACATTCTGAAGAGAGGGACCATGAGGGAAGCGAAAGGAACCATCATGGAGAGCAGAAGCATACCCATGAGGGTATCCTTGCCCTTCTCCCGATAGACCTGGAATCCATAGCCGGCAAGACTGCAGAAGAACAGGCTTGCCAGGGTATTGGCTATGGCATTGCGCAACGAATTCCAGAACGCATTTCCCAAACGGACGGTGGATGCGAGGGTCTTTATGTTTTCAAAGAGGTGGGTGCCGAAGAACATCCTCCCCTTGATGATGTCCACACTCGCATTGGTCGAGCTGACGATCATGAAGTAGAAAGGGAACACGGAGAAGAGACAGACGATGACCAGAAATACATATTTTGCGATTGAGGTTGCTTGGCGTTTTTTCATCGTTTGTTCCCCACTTTGACCTGGATGAAGGAGAGCACGGCTACCATGACCAGGATTGCATAGGAGACTGCCGCGGCATAGCCGAATTGCGGATTGTACATGAACGAGAGGTTGTAGATGTACTGGCTGATGGAGAGCGTCGCAATACCCGGTCCGCCGTTGGTGATGTTGCGAACCTCGTCAAAGAGTTGCAGCGTGCCGTTGGTGGACATGATGGTGGTGAGCAGGATCACCGGCTTGAGCAAGGGGACGGTGATATGGAAGAACTGGGTGCTGGCTGAGGCTCCGTCGATGCGCGCCGCCTCGTAGATGCTGCGGTCAATGTTCTGTAGTCCTGCAAGATAGAAAACGGTATTGTAACCGGTCCAGCGCCAGGTGATGGTCAGGATGATGACGAACTTTGCCCAAATGGGATGGGTGAGCCAGCTCATCGGCCCATCAAGGATTCCCAAGGCAATGAGGGATGTGTTTGCTATCCCGTCAATGGAGAAGAAGGACTTGAAGATCATGGCCGAGGAGACCAGGCTGGTCGCGCACGGCAGGAAAATCATGGTCCGGAAAATTCCTTTGAACTTGAGCTTCGGATCGTTGAGCATGCTGGCCAGAACCAGGGCCATCAAGAGCATGATGGGTACTTGGATGACCAGGTAGGTGATGACGTTGCCCACCGAGGTGAGGAACATCTCATCCTCAAAGAGTCGGGCGTAGTTCTTCAGGCCGGCGAATTTCAGGTTGTTGCCTCTCCCCGACTGCAGAGAGAGCAGGAAGGCACTGATCATCGGATAAAAATTCAGGATGAAAATGAAGAGTGCCGCGGGGATGACGAACAACCAGCCGTACAGGTTGATTTTCTTTGTCAATGTGGTTTTTGCCATGATGCCTTTCCCTTGTACGTGGCGTTCAGAGAATCCGATACCGCCAGTATACAGCGGTATCGGAGTTGAAAACAGGAATTTGCTTACTCGCTCATCAAGAACTCAACGTTCTTCTGGGCAGTGGCGAGGGCGGAGTCGATGTTCGCACCCTGCATGACCTCACTGAGAGCGCGGGCGATGGCATCACGGGCTTCATAGTTGAAGACACCATACTTGACGTTGGGAACCTTGCCTGCGAAGTTGACCAGATCCTCATAGATCTTCTGGCCACCGAAGAACTCGATGGGAGTGGAGTACACCGGGCTCTTTGCAGCAGGAAGCCAGGTAGCGATGGCTCCGCTGGAAGGAAGGATGGTCTCATAGAGAGCAACGCTTCCGCCGAAGGTCTTGGCAAGGAAATCGATGGCAACTTCAGGATGCTTGGAGTTGGCCATGACCATCCAGCCCGAACCGCCCTGACTGGAGTAGTTCACCGAACTGGCGATGTTGGCGAACCTAGGGGTGTTGGTGACAGCCCACTTGCCGCTCTGGCTCTTCTCGCCCTGGATTGATCCACTGATCCAGCAGCCATTGATCGTAGAGGCAACGGTACCGTTGTTCAGGGTTGCAATGTAGGCGTTCCAATCGGGAACGAGGATACAGACACCACTGGTCACCATCTCCTTGGTGATGCGAAGGGCTTCCTTGAGGACTGCATTGTCCTTGATGTAGGCTTTGCCCTGCTCGTCAAACATCCAGGTGCCTGCACTCTGGAGCATCAGCATCGGGAAGTCGGGCTCGTTGGCAACGGTTGAGATCATGGCAATGCCGGTCTTTGCTTTGACAATCTTGCCAAGCTCGATGAAGCGTTCCCAGGTGATGTCATTGAAATCGCTGACTTTCAGGCCAGCCTGTTCAATGATGTCCCTTCTGATGAACGTGCCGGTGGCGCCATTGTCAAACGGTACGCCGTAATGCTGGCCGTCGATGGTACCGACATCAACCTTGAACTGAGCGAACTGGGAGAGATCCATCTTGCCATTGAGTGCAACGAAAGCCTCAGGATAGGTCATGACGTTCTTCTGGATGGCATTGTCCTGCATCAGGATGATGTCGGGCAGGTTGGACGTGGCGTTTGCACTGAGGCTGGTGATCAGCTTCTGCTGCAAGTCGTTCCACGGAGTCTCCACCACATTGACGGTCACATTGGGATGGTCCGCCCCATAAATCTTTGCCGCTTCATTCATGGCATAGATGTTGAATGCAGGGTCCCAGCACCATACAGTGAGGGTCACTGGGGCATTCGGATCAGCAACGGCTGCGGTTTCGGCCTTTCCCCCGGCGAATGCAAGGGAAGAGACAAGAAGCAGCACTACCATAACAACACACATGGTCTTTTTCATACCATTTCCTCCTTGTGTTTCTCGAACAAGTTTGCTACGTTTTGAACAGTTTCAGCATACGGTCAACCATCAGGGAACGAAAGGGACAGAAATACTGATTTGCCTATTTTTTCCCGGTTCCTTCAGTACAAAAATACCGACGCGGAAAAAGGCTGTGCTATACTCAAGCAAATGAACGGAGAAACACAATTCCAGCGAAACCTACGGTTTCATCACATACTCGAAGCCTATGCGTATCTCTTGCTTGGCATTTCCCTTGTTCTTTTCATCATGACCTATGGTTTTGAGGGAGGAGCCAGCAGCCGTCCGTTCGAGTTTTATCGAACCTTCTTCATCTTCCTGCTGCTTTTTGCCTTCATGCAGGTCCTGCTTGCCCACACCGAAAACCTGCTGGGAATCCTCTTGCTCTGCTTTCTCAGTCTCATGACACTTATGGTCCTCGACTACTCGCTCAATGACTTTCTGACCATACGCCTCTCCCTGTTCCTTGCCTTCCAAGCGGTGGTGTTGGTCAAACTGCCCTTCCCCTTGGCATGGTTTGCCCCGGTGGCACTAGCATCACTCTTCCTGTACTTCCAGCTCATGCCCCAGTTTCTGGGAGCCAATGACCTGAACACCCTGCTTCGGCCGGCAGACCCTGCTGAACTGACCATGTTTGTACTGGTCCTGTTGGTCTGTGCCTATTTTCAGGTTGGCTTGACCCGACTGCACGAATTGCATGAGAAAGCGAAGATGCAGATCGAGATCCTCAATACCACCATCACCAAGCTGACGATTTTCAGCCAGAGCCTCCAATCGTATGCACGGACGGCTGAACTCGAGGCGGCCAAGAAGGAACGCTACCGCATCTCCCGGGAGATACACGATATCAGCGGATATATGTTCACCAACATCATCGCCATGATGGATGCCATCGTTGCAACCGGATGCCGTGACTGCGAGAAAACCAGCGAGATGTGCAGCGGGGCCCGCAGCCAGGCACAGGAAGGCTTGGTGGAAACCCGCAGGGCTTTGCACCTGCTTCGCAAGAGCGACCAAGAGCGTGAAGTGGGGATGAAGGCAATTCATAAAATCAAAAAGATTTTTGAGGGAACGACCGGAGTGCAGGTTGAGATTGAGAGCGGCAACCTTCCCGCTTCCTTTGGCGATGAGATTGATCTCATTCTCTACCGCATCGTACAGGAAGGCCTGACCAACGCCCTTCGGCATGGCCACGCCACCCGTGTGAGGATGCTCTTTTGGATTGTCAGCGAATCGGTGCAGGTAATCATTCTTGACAACGGAAGCGGGGCGAAGAAGATAATCAAGGGAATAGGGCTCGCCGGGATGGAAGAGAGGATCAGCAAACTCGGAGGACAGGTAAAGGCGGAAAACGCCCCGGAAGGGGGTTTCCAACTGACGGTGACCATCCCTATGCAGAAGGAGTTGAGCGATGATACGTATTCTGTTGGTTGACGACCAGCCACTCTTTGTCCAGAGCCTCAGAATGAGCCTGGAGAACTACACCGATGACTTTCAGGTGATTGGCATCGCCAAGACAGGAACCAGTGCCATCCATATGGCCTTGGAGTCGGAGGTGGATGTCATTCTCATGGATGTACACCTTCCTGATATCAACGGGGTGGTTGCAACCTCGCGGATATTGGAGCAGAAGCCATCGGTCAAGGTTGTCATGCTCTCCACCTACGATGAGGATGAGTATGTCAGGGAAGCACTGAGAATCGGAGCCTCTGGCTATCTGCTGAAAGATATCTCCCCTACTGAGCTCATCGCCGCCATCCGCGCTCTCCATTCGGGCCTTGTGCAGATCTCTCCCAAGATTGCAGCAAAGCTCATCAATGCCATGTACGACGGCACCAGCCCCAAAATTCCTGAAGTATCCAGCCGTTTCGAATGGTTCGACACCCTTACCTCCCGTGAAAAGGAGATCTTCGGCCTGATAGCCACCGGCTTTGACAACCAGCAAATCGCCGACCACCTGCAACTGGCTGAGCAGACCGTGAGAAACAACATTTCCACCATCTACTCAAAACTTGAGGTGAAGGACCGCTTCGAGATCATACGGCTTGCCAACATGATTCGGTACCATTAGACACAATTAATAACTTGTCACAATCAGCTCGCAATTTTGTTTCTTAGGTAGAGACTTGTTGATCATCTGGAGGTTCTGCCATGAAACGAATGCTGTTAGTATGTGTCCTTATGCTCACCCTTGCGGTCGCCATCCTGCCTGCCCGCGATCAGAAAATCGCTGTCGGAGGTCAAATAGGCTTTGCCGCGTCAGGGGTTGTGGTCGATATCGGCCTTGGCTCTCTCTATCTGCAGGCCGGCGTCAACTATCCGTTGGGGGTCAGCTACATTGCCTCCGCACTTGAAGCAGAAGACGTCTTTTATGATATCGTCACCTTCAATGCTGACATAAGCCAAGCGTTCGCCCTGAGCGAGAACTTTGACCTGAAACTTGGAATTGGCACTACCGCTTTCTCAAACTTCGGCCCTGTTGTCCTCGGTTTGGGAGGGGTAGTTCTCAAAGGCGAATACTGGATTCCAAACCAGAATTACGGCTTGTTTCTGAATCTGAACATCCCGATTCTCGCCTACGGGTTCATTGAGGATGATGATAATTTCGATGGAGGGGTTGTGTTCAATCCCCTGTTGCCGCTTGCAGGCCTCTTGACCTCAACGGTTGGGGTTCTGTATACGTTCTAGTGGAGAAGCACGATTTTTTCACAAGTTGTGACATGACAAAAAACTTGTACAGATTCTGGTGATTACCACAATAATTACACTTCTATTTGGGTGATATAGTAATATTTCACCCATTTATTATGGTCATGATTAAATTTCTTGACAAATTCTGAACTCCATAATCATACTGAGCATGCACTATTTTTTCAGCTTCAGAAGAAGGAGAATTTGGAATGAATCTAACGATCACCCTTATTGTTGTTCTGTACATGCTCATGATGCTGGCAATCGGGTACTACTCTTCTAAGAAGATCAGTACGAACACGGACTTCATGGTCGCAGGCAGGCGCCTGGGTCCGCTTTTGATGGCGGGAACCCTTGCCGCTACGGAAATCGGCGGAGGCAGCAGCCTTGGCGTAGTAGCCAACGCATACGGTTCATGGGGCATGAGCGCATCCTGGTACATCATTGCCATGGGCATCGCATTCATGATCCTCATCCCGCTTGCCCCCAAGTTCCGGGCCTCGAGTGTAAAAACGGTGCCCGAGTACTTCCGCAGGCGCTATGACAAGTTCTCCGGTGGTTTCAGTGCCATCATCATGATGATGGCTCTCGTGGGACTCACCGCTGGACAATTCAAGGCATCCGCTTCGATCCTTGAGGTCATGCTCGGCCTGGATTATACCACCAGCCTCGTCATCGTCACCATCGTCATCACCGTCTACGCGGTCATGGGTGGTCTGTGGTCTGTTACTCTTACCGACTTCATCCAGGTCTTTTTGATTGTCATCGGCATGGTCATTGCCATCCCCTTCGCACTCAATCTTGCCGGCGGATGGAGCACCATCAAGCAGACGGTTCCCGCTGAACATTTGAGCCTCACCAAGGGAATCGGTGGTTGGGGCCAGATCGCAGGTTTTGTCATCATGTACGTGGCTACTTTCTCGGTCGGACAAGAAGCAGTCTCGCGATACTACGCTGCCCGTGATGGAAAGGCAGCGGTACAGGGTTCGATTATTGCTGCAATCGTCAACTTCGTCTTTGCATTCATCCCGGTCATCCTGGGCCTGGCGATGCTGAGTCTCTTCAACCAGAACCTCCTGGACGCCAATGTGGTGGATGCGCTGAAGAACAACAGCCGATACGCCCTCCCTGCCCTTGCGGTTGCCACGATGCCCGCAATAGTCACCGGCATTCTCTTCGCCGGTATCATCAGCGCGACGATGAGCTCTGCCGACAGCGACCTGCTCGGAGCAGGATCTATCTTCGGCAATGATCTCTACAAGATTTTCATCAGAAAGGGCGCAAAAGATCAGGAAGTCATGCGGGTTACCAAGATCACCATGGTGATTGTCGCTCTCTTCAGTCTGGTCACCGCCTTGTATGCAAACAACATTCTGACGCTTCTTGCTTTCTCCTTCACCTTGCGCGCAGCCGGAACTTTCGTTCCCTACGTTATGGGACACTTCTGGAAGAAATCGTCCAGTGCAGGATCCATTGCTTCGATCCTTATCGGAAGCGTGGTCTTCTTCCTGATGGACAAAAAGGTCATCCCCTCGGTCCCGAAGGTAAACAACATCATCCCGGCTCTTTTGATCAGCTTGGTAGCATTCTATGCGTTCTCCCTGATCTTCCCGCCGAAGGAGCAAACATTCGATCTGTCGTATGAAGAGGACTGAGCGCCCTCTTGCAGATGTTGAGAGCCACCGTTTCGGTGGCTCTCTCTTTATACCTGGTTGCGCAAGAATCAGACATTGATCCAATGCTGCTTGGGCACCGGATTCGCTCCCTCCCAGATGATCTGGCGGAAGTGTACCGGGTCTGTGTTCCCTTCGGTATTGATGAAGAGCACCTGGCTGGTCTCATCCAGACCAAGGGCTTTGCGCAACTCTTCCAGTTCCGGATACTGCATGATCGAGGCGAAAGCTCCCAACGTGACCGCTCCGCTCTCACCGCTGATGATCAGCGGATCGCCGTTGAGCGGTGTCGCATAGATTCGCATTCCCTTTGCTGCCACATAGTCGGGAACCTTGATGAATGCATCGGCATTCTTGCTCAGGATCTCCCAAGCGATCGGGCTGGGGTCGCCGCAGGCAAGCCCTGCCATGATGGTGTCCAGAGCTCCTGTCACCGAATGGGGTTTGCCATCATCTGCAAGGGCGCTTTCGAAGATGCAAGGAGCCTGATCGGGCTCAACGACGATGCACTTGGGGGCATCCTGGCCGAAAAGAGCATGGTAGAAGCCGATTACCGAAGCAGCCAAGGCGCCGACCCCTGCCTGAATGAAGAGATGCGTCGGCTTGACGATGCCCACTCCGCTGAATTGTTCCTGTGTTTCTGCAAGCAAGGTGAGATAGCCTTGCATGATCCAGGTCGGAATCTCGGTGTAGTTGTCCCAACTGGTATCGCTGATGATCGTCCAGCCGTTCTTTTCGGCATCGATGGCTACCTGACGTACCGCATCGTCGTAGTTTCCGTCAACGATGACCACTTTCGCTCCGTTGCTCTTGATGGCATCGATGCGGCGAATGCTGGTCTCGCTGTGCACATAGATGACACATTTGAAACCAAGCTTCTTGGCTGCCCAGGCGATGCCGCGGCCGTGGTTGCCGTCCGTGGCACTGGCGAAGGTGATTTCCCCCACCTTGTCCTTCACTTCCTGACTGGCGAGATAGGCGAAGGGAGTATCTTCTCCGAGTATACCCAACTGCTTTTGCAGGTACCGGTACAGGGCAAACGAACCACCCAGCACCTTGAAGCTGTTCAGCTGCAAACGGCTGGACTCATCCTTGGTCCAGATGCCACCCACCTTGAACATGGCTGCAAGATTCGGCAGCCCCTGCAAGGCGCTCATGCGGTAGCCGGGCACCTGTCGATGGAAACGGCGTGAGCAGTTTGCCTGTTTCATGGAAAAGAGTTCAGTGGCCAGCGAGACATCTTTCTGCCTCGGCTCACGGACGATATAAGAGATTTCCTGTTGTGTACCGGTCATAACACCCTCCAAATTGGAAATTGCAAAATTCGTATGTTTTATCCTAATTAACTACCAATATCATAAATTATTCAAGTATCCATTGATGGTATGATGAATTTTTTGCAATGATATCAAAAAAATGAAACAATCTTCCAAAAAACCAAATCCCTTGGTCTTCAAATACACTGCAGAAAGGAACAAAGACACGCATTTCCACCCCTAAGTGTAGGGTGGTACAAGTGGAGAGACAAGAGAAGAACCCTTAGGGTTCGACCCAATAGTCCTGATTCGTGATACTGTAGGAGATCTTGCCCTGCTTGGCTCCCTCGCTGAGCAAGATTTGCTTCTCTGCGGTGAAGAAGATTGCCTCAACACCTTCCAGCTTGTTGATCATCTCCATGCCTTTCTCATAGCCAAGGGCATAGACACTGGTGGAAAGAGCATCGGCAAGCAGTGAGCTTTTGGTAATGATGCTTGCACTGGTGAAGTCCGACTCAACGGGGAAGCCCGTCTTTGTGTCGAGGATATGATGGTAGGTCTCACCGTCCAGAACCAAGAAACGCTCATAGGGTCCTGAGGTAACGAGGCTGGTGTCATCCAACTCGACGATGATCGCATAGGCTCCCCTGCTCTCCTCGGGATCCTGCACCCCAATCCTCCATAGTGAGTCATCACTCTTGCGGCCCAGGGTGAGCACATTGCCTCCGAGGTTCACGATTGCTTGGTTCACGCCATGGGAACGCAAGATCTTGGCAGCCTCGTCAGCAGCATAACCTTTTGCAATTCCGCCCAAGTCAAGGGCCATGCCTTCCTTGGAAAGAGAGACGGTCAGGTCCTGTGGATTGAGTACAACGTTACGATAATCGACAAGGGGAAGCAATGAGGCTATCTCCTCATCGGGCGGACGACGAGGATTGTCTCCCGCAATGTCCCAAGCCATGACAAGCGGTGCTATGGTGGGGTCGAAAGCCCCTCCACTGAGCTTGGCTATCTCAAGCGCTTTTGCAATGACGGTGAAGGTATCCTCGGAGACGGCAACCGGCTCAAGGCCCGCCTTCTCATTGATCCTGGCAATCTCGCTGGTCTGGCTGTGGAGCGTCATCTTGGCTTCAATGCTGCGGATGCGATCAAAAGCTTCCTTGAATGCTTCTTCGGTCGGCTGGTCATAGATGGTTATCTTGCAGACGGTCCCAAGCATGAGAAAAGATTGTGACTGCGGTTCTGCAGGAGGTTTCTTGCAGGAAGTCACTCCAAACAACAGGAGGACTATGAGGAGGAGTATGGTTGGTTTGAGTCGTTTTTGCATGTACAGCTAGGCATTATGGATAGAACGGAGGGAAAATGCAAGAGAAGCAAGGCCGCCCCCAGGATTGGGGGCGGGCGATATACGACCTAGGCTTGCAGGGAACTTTCGTCTACGGTTGCGTCCACAGCCGCCCTGCTGATGGCATCGATGCCGTTGAGGCATCCGCTCTTGGTGGCATATCCATCCTCACTGAGGGCGATGTTCATGCCATTGGAAGCGAGCAGGCGATAGCGGTACTGTCCTGCACTGTCGAAGTACACCTCGTACTTTGGGTACTTCAGTGCTTCAGGATTCTTCAGTGTCTGGTCCTCAATGGGTGCCTGAGCGTTCTTCTTGATGGTCTCAACCCCATCGCGACAGGTTGCAAGTGTTGAGTAATTCTTGCTCGTCAATACTGTCTGATAATTCGCAGCCTGCAGGCTGAAACGATAGAATCCCTTTGGTGTTTTGGTGATCACAAATCTTCCTGCCATACTCCGCTCCTTTGGTTTGATATGCCAAGTATACGGAAGTTTTTTCCAGCCCACAAGAGTTTGTCAAATCTATCTTTTTGCAATAAAACAGATTATGTATTCTGATTTTGAATATAACCAGACATTTGAGAAATTTTGTCTTCCTTTTCCGGCAAGGCCTGACACGTCCGTCTGTATCGTGTGAGTTGGGAAAAACCTTATACCCCCAATAGGTATAGTATTCCCAACATACCAGAAATCAGGGTTCTGTTGCCTTACATAAGAATATTCAGGCTATCCAAGCCCCTTGACATATACCCTACGGGGGTATATAAAGGAAGCATGAAAGCTGAAGTGAAACAAAAGATCGACCCTAGGCTTGCCAGGATCGAGGGTCAGGTAAAGGGTATTCGGAACATGGTGCAGAGTGATCGGTACTGTGTCGATATACTCTTGCAGTTGTCGGCAGTCATCTCAGCCCTGAAGAAGGTGGAGGACCTGGTGATGGAGAACCATCTGAACACCTGCGTGGTGGATGCCATGCGCAGCGACAACGATGCAGGGCGTGAGGAGAAGATCAAGGAACTGATGGATGTGATGGCGAACTTTCGCAGACAATAAAAAAAGCAAGCATCCAAATGGATACTTGCCTATGGGCGATGCCAGGATTGAACTGGCGACTTCCACGATGTCAACGTGGCACTCTCCCGCTGAGTTAACCGCCCGTGTTTGAGTACATGAGGGATAGTAGCGGAAAATGCGTGGCATGTCTAGTACAAAGATGAAAAATTCCCTTGTAAGGAGTACAGGAATCCATGAAAACAATCATTATGACCGAAGGAATGCACTGCAATGGATGCGAGACCAGAATGGTGAATGCACTGAAGCAGTTGGAGGATATCAAGAGCGCCAAGGCTGATGCCAAGAGCGGCAAGGTGGTGATCAAGCATGACAAGGAGACTACGGTTTCCGAGGCGAAGAGCTTGATCGGCGAGATAGGATTTGAGGTAAAGGAATGAAAGAAATACAGGTAGGAATCGGGGGCATGACGTGTGCTTCCTGCTCCTCCGCTGTTGAGCGTACACTCAACAAGCTGGGGGGTGTGGAAAAGGCACAGGTGAACCTGGCCACCGAGACGGCAACCATAGCCTTTGATGAAACCAGTCTGGATCTGGAAAAGATCAGGCAGGCAGTTTCAAGAATCGGCTACTCGGTCGTCGATACAGTCGATCATGCGAAGAAGGAAGAGGAGAAGGCTCGGGATCTGAAGGTCTTGGGACACAAGCTGATCATTTCTGCGGTGCTTACCGTCGCTTTGATGGTGCTTGCCATGGGGCCGATGGTGGGACTGCAGCTTCCCCTCTCTCACCTGCAGAATGGCCTTGTCCAGCTGATGCTTGCCGTCGGGACGATGGTTGCAGGTTCGATGTTTTTCACCAAGGGTTTCTCCACCCTCATCAAGCGAGAACCGAATATGGACAGTCTGGTGGCCATCGGGACCACAGCAAGCTTCCTCTACAGCGTTTGGGGTGTCATCCAAATCGGGGGAGGCAATCATGAGGCTGCCCACCATCTCTATTTTGAGGGCGTCGGCACCATCCTGACCTTGGTGATGCTCGGCCGCTATCTTGAGCATCGCTCCAAGGGAAAGACAGGGGAAGCGATCAGGAAGCTGATGGAACTCGCCCCAGCCAAGGCTACGGTTCTCAGGGACGGGCAACAGGTGGTCATAGATGCTTCCCAAGTGGTGGTCGATGACATTGTCATGGTCAAACCCGGCGAGAAGCTTCCGGTTGACGGCATCGTACTTTCGGGCTTCTCTGCCATCGATGAATCACTCTTGACCGGAGAGAGTCTTCCGGTGGAGAAAAGCCTGGGCAATGACGTGTATGCTGCCACCCTGAATACAACCGGCGTCCTTCAGTACCGTGCAACGAAGGTCGGCAGTGATACCGCCCTTGCAAACATCATCACCTTGGTGCAGGATGCCCAGGGGTCGAAGGCCCCGATCGCCCGTGTTGCAGACAAGATCTCCGGCATTTTCGTTCCCATCGTCATGGGTATTTCGGTGATCACCTTCCTGGCATGGATGCTTGCAGGCATTCCGTTTGAGACGGCGATCTTGCGGGCGGTGAGCGTACTGGTCATTGCCTGTCCTTGTTCGCTCGGCCTTGCCACCCCGATTGCCATCATGGTTTCTTCGGGCAAGGGAGCACGACTGGGGATTCTCTTCCGTCATGCAGCGGCCATCGAGCAACTCAGGCAAGTGGCAACGATCATTTTCGACAAGACCGGCACGCTTACCGAAGGAAAGCCGTTGGTGACCGACATCATCTCCAATGATCCTGAGAAGATGTTGCAGCTTGCGGCAAGTGTGGAACAGCACAGCGAGCACCCTCTTTCCCGTGCTGTGGTCCTGAAAGCCAAGGAGATGCAGGCACAGGTGCTGGAGAGTACGGATTTCCAGGCTCTGGTCGGCAGAGGCATCGAGGCGAAGGTGGATGGCACGTTGGTGCTCATCGGCAACCCTGCCCTCCTCGCTGATCACAACATCAAGCTGAGTCCAGAAATCCAAGAGCAGCTTGCCCTGCTCTCCGACCAAGGAAAAACCCCGTTGCTGGTTGCCACCCAACAGAAGGTGATGGGAATCATTGCGGTTGCCGATACGCTGCGCAAGGAGACCAAGCAGGCCATCAGCGAGCTCAAGAAACTCAACAAACGCACGATCATGCTTACCGGAGACAACGAACGTACGGCAAAGGCTATTGCCAAGCAGGCGGGAGTCGACTCCTATCTTGCCGGCCAGCTTCCTCACCAGAAAGAGGAGGCGATCAGCAAGTATGCCAAGCAAGGCATGGTTGCAATGGTTGGGGATGGAATCAACGACGCCCCTGCCCTTGCCAAAGCTGATGTAGGCATCGCAGTGGGGAGTGCCACCGATGTGGCACGGGAGACTGCAGATGTGGTGCTGGTTCGCAACAACCTCACAGATGTTACCAGGGCGTTCCAGCTCTCCAAGGCAACGATGCGCAATATCCACCAGAATCTCTTCTGGGCGTTCTTCTACAACACCTTGGGCATCCCCTTGGCCACCGGCGTGCTGACCCTCTTCGGAGGTCCGCAGCTCAGCCCGATGTTCGCTGCCTTTGCCATGTCCATGTCCAGTGTCTGTGTGGTGCTCAATGCGTTGAGACTGAACAGGTTCCGCTGACCAAAGAAGCAAAAATACTTAGCAACAGGCCTCCTAAAGGGGGCCTTGTTCTTGTATCCAGCCCAATGCTTGGTATACTACACATGTAACCATCTGTATGGTTTTATTGTTATGGGTAATGGACAACCCGGGTGTTCTTCATATGACAACGAAAGTAGGCATACATGGGAGAAACCTGCTTTCGGATCCCATCTTCCCTTTCTCCAAAGGAAACCAATCTTCAAACAAGCATAGAAGGATGAACAACAAGTTAGGCTAGCGTAGTTTCGTCGCAAAACCGATTCTCTGGAGATGGCGTATGTCCAAGAAAAGATTTCTGTTCATTAGCATTCTGTTGGTGTGGATTCTCATCAGTTGTGATGACTTCGGTGTTGCTATTGATGCCTTAGAAGGCACATGGAATTTTCCCGATCAAGGAGGATATTCCGATATCACCGTATATGTAGACAACGATGGAAACACTGGAATTGCCGATATTGGCTTCACTTCAGGTGACGATTATTACTACTGTTATGGAAGCGGGACCTATTCAGGAACTGTATTGTGTCAGAGAGTGAGATATTCATAGGCACTGCGTGAGATATTTCCGGGATTAACTGGGAAGACGCGGGACTTAGTGGGAATAGAAATGAATGAAGGCGTTCACTGTGTGAAATATTTTTGGGCGCCGATTTTTTTTGCCCGGACCTAGGCACTAAACAATTAAGAACCCTTACATTTTACGAATTGGCTACCCGACCTATCATCAACATTGACATAGGTGTTTTTGTACGTCAATAGGAAGGAGGCTTTTTATGGAAGCTATTGCTTGGGGACTGATGGTCGTTGCGGCTGTCATTGTATATGCGATCCTCGACACAATCAAGAAGCATGACGCGAACCAGAAATGGAAGCGCTGGTATTCGTTCTTCGCCGCCGGCATCTGCCTGGTGCTTAGCCTGTTCCTGTCGCTGGCCGGAAAGGTGGAGCTTTCAGTTGGTGATGTCTTTATCAATGCAGGGCTTATCTATGCGATCGAGCACTTGTGCGGAGTCCAGTTAGTCAAGCTGCTCCAAGACAGGGTGGGAGGTGCGAAGTGACCATTCTGTATGTGATCGCAGCGGCGGTGTTGGCAGGAGGTGTCACCACCATCAGAAATCTATTCAAGCGCAAAAAACTTGAAAGACAGATTACCAACCTTGGTGAACAGCTTACTGCCAGCCAGGCCGAAGCGTCCGCCTATCGGAAAGCATATGAAGAGGAGAAGAAATCCCATGCCCAGACCATTGCCAATTACCAGCGCCATGTCGCTGCCTTGGAAAAGTTCGAGCAGGACAAACAGGAAGCGAAGGATGAGGCTGCTGCCGCTACTGCTAGCGATGCTGATCGCCTTGACTTCCTGCACGACTACCAGCTCTGATCTGATAACAGAACCGCAGATCGAGGTTACAACTCCCCTGCAGATTGATCTGCCGATGCCTCCGATTCCGGCATATCCCCAGGCCTTGGATTGGCAGGTGCGGGAAACAGTTTACACTTTGCCGGTCTCCGACATGGACCGTCTAATCGCGTGGCTTGCCGCGCTCAAGAAATGGAGCAACGATAGCCTGCCTACATGGCTGCAGTTCTATGGGCTGACCGAGAAAGGAAAGGGGTCCAGCCTTGAATAGCATGAATAATAGAACAGGGGTGCGTATATGAGGGAATGGTTGGGGATAATCATCAGCGTGCTGTCTGTGCTGCTGGCTTTCGGCACATTCTATTGGCGCGTTCGTGTGGATAACCGGCAGCAACAGGAAAAGCAGACGGCCCTTCAGGCCGAGTTCAGCAAGAGTGTGAACGAGCGGATCGCCGCAATGCAAAAAGCCCACGACTCCGAGATCGCCCAGTTGCGGCTCGACCTGCAAAGCAGGCTTGAGGATTTGCACGGTAAGGTCGATGAGCGTAGGCGTAAGGATGTCCAGGATTTGCACAACAGGGTCAATGCCCTGGAGACGACATACCTTGCCAGCGTGGGCGACCGGCTCGGGAAGATAGAAGGCAAGATGGACTCGATGAACAATACGCTCATGCTGATCCAACGGCATTTCATAGAGAACCAGGGAGGTAGCCAGTGAAAAGGATGAAGGATGTTTTTGCTGAACAACAGCGAATCATTATATTACAGCTGATGTACCAGGACTCTGATTATTCACTTAATGACCAGATTCTTCAGAAGGCCTTGGATCTTTTTGGGCATGCAATTTCCATTGACCGCATCGATGCACACCTGCGGTTCCTTGAGGACTGCGACCTGGTCGAAGTTGATGATCTCGGTCATGGGATGCTGGTGGCGAAGCTCACCCGGAAAGGTATGGATGTAGCTCAAGGTCGATCCAGGGTTGATGGCATCGATCGCCCTATCCCGATGGAGTAGGCAATGGGAAGAAAATCATCGATCGAGAGGTTGCCGGATGAGTTAAGGGCGCGGCTGCTGAAATTACTCAATGATCCAAATGTGACCCAACTGCAAATTGCTGAAATCATAAACGATGAGGCAGGAGAGCAGGTTGTTTCAAAGAGCGCCGTCAACAGATATGCCGTGAGGATGCGAGAGTTCCAGGAAAAGAATAGGCAAGCCCGTGAGGTTGCGGAAGTGTATGTCGCCCAGTATGGAAGCGATACACAAAACCAACTCGGAAAGCTGGTCAATGAGCAGGTCCGTATGTTGGTCTTTGAATTGTTGATGGCAATCGATGAGATAAAGAAAAGTGGAGATGATCCAGAGATGATCGAGTCTTTGGCATTCACTACCTCTAAAATTGCCAAAGCTATCAAGGACCTTGAGAGTTCCTCAACCATCAACATGGAACGCGAGGAGAAGATGCGGGCCGCGACCAAGAAGGCAGCCGAGGAAGTGGAGTCCACCGTGCGCAAGGCAGGCCTTACCGACGAGACGGTGGAACAGATAAAGGCCAGGATATTGGGGATCACAAAATAATGGACGAGACGGTATTCCTTCCATACCAGCAGAAATGGATGGCGGACACCTCCCAGGTGAAGGTTGGGGAGAAGAGCAGGCGGATCGGACTCACATGGGCCGAGGCCGCCGATTCTGTTCTTACGGCCGCAGCCGATGCCGGCGAGGATGTCTTCTACATCTCCTATAACATGGAGTTCACCAAGGAGTTCGTGCAGACCTGTGCGGGCTGGGCGAAGAGCTTTGGCCGTGCCGCGTCCGAGATGGAGGAGATTCTGATAAAGGACGAGGACAAGGATGTCACCGCCTACAGGATCGCCTTTCCCAGTGGCCACAAGATACTCGGCCTACCCTCCCGGCCCACCACTCTGCGCGGTCGCCAGGGTCGTGTCATCATCGATGAGGCGGCGTTCTGCGACAACCTTGGCGAGCTGCTCAAGGCGGCCCTTGCCCTATTGATGTGGGGCGGCGATGTGAGGATCATCAGCACCCACAACGGTGAGGACAATCCCTTCAACGAGATGGTCAAGGATATCCGGTCCGGCAAGGTTCCCTACAGCCTGCACAGGACCACGATCAACGACGCGCTGGAGCAGGGGCTGTACAAGCGCATCTGTCTGCGTACCGGCAAAACCTGGACGAAGGCAGCCGAGAAGAAATGGCTTGACGACCTGGTGAAGACCTACGGCGACGGGGCGAGCGAGGAGCTTTTCTGCATACCTTCCAAGAGTGGCAGCAAGTACCTTTCCCGCGCCTTGGTCGAGGCTTCCATGGACAAGACCATCCCTGTGTTGAAATGGGAGCAGAGCGATGATTTTACCTACCTGGCCGAAGAGGTGCGTCAGGCAGCCTGTATGCAGTGGATGGCCGAGGATTTGGCTCCGATCCTGGAGCAGGCTCCGGACCTTCCTTCCTTCGTGGGCGAGGACTTCGGACGAAGCGGCGACCTTTCGGTTGTGGCGATCCAGCAGGAGATCATGCCCGGATTCTTGAAGGCGCTCTGCTATGTCGAGATGCGCAACGTTCCGTTCGCCCAGCAGTACCAGGTGATCTGCTTTATTATCGACCATCTCAAGCGGTTCTACGGATCGTCGCTTGATGCAAGGGGCAACGGGCAGATGATCGCCGAGCTGCTTGCCCAGAAGTACGGCCCGGGCTATGTGAACCAGGTCATGATTAGCCGGCAGTTCTACATGGAATATTTTCCCAAGTACAAGGCGCGGTTCGAGGACCAGGGGGTCAAGATACCCTTCAGCCTGGATATCCTGGAGGACCACCGCCTGGTGGCTATCGAGAAGGGTGTCCCGCTGATCCCGGACGGCCGCACCAGCGAAGCTGCTGGAAGGAAGAAGCTGCGCCACGGCGACTCGGTCGTCGCGGGCCTTATGGTCGAGCATGCCTACAGCAGCACAGCGTCGGCTTACCAGCCGTTCGAATACGAGCCGTGCCCACCGGCCAGCAGTTTTTCCAAAGGAGTAGACGATGAGAATTGGTGATGTGTTCAGAAGGTTGTCGACAAACCGAGAGAAGCCGGCGGTAAAAAAACAAGAGATGGAGGGGGAGCTTGCCGCTCCCTCCCCGTTCAGTATCCGCCAGCCCTGGATCAGCGAGGAGGTGGCCACCACCCTGTCGCCGATCAAGCTAGCCTCCCTGGTGCGCGACATCAAGAGCGGCGAGGCAAACGCATACCTTACCCTTGCAGAGGAGATGGAGGAGCGCGACGGCCATTACCGTTCTGTGCTCGGCTCCCGCAAGAATGCCATCAGCAGCCTTGAATACCTGGTAGAATCCGGGGGAGATGACGATAAGGCCAAGGCGATCGCCGACGATGTGTACACCAACATCGTGCGCAAGCCGCAGTTCGGCCTGCTTGTTTCCGATCTGCTCGACGCCCTGGGCAAGGGCTACAGCGTTTGTGAGATCATCTGGAAATTGGATGCCTCCTGGTGGACGCCTGTCACCTACAAATGGCGTGATCCCCGGTGGTTCCGCTACGACCACGAGACAGGCGAGTACCTCATGCTCAAGGAAGGCTCCGAGCTGCTGCCATTGAAACCTTACAAGTATGTGGTCCATCAGCCCCACCTTAAGAGCGGGCTGCAGATCAGAAGCGGCCTTGCTCTCCCGTGCGCCTACTATCATATGATAAAGTCCTTTGACCTTGCCGGATGGGCCGCGTTCGCCGAGACCTACGGCTATCCGATCCGTATCGGCAAGTACGGGCGCAACGCATCGAAGAAGGACATCGAGGTGCTCAAGAGCGCGGTGCGCAATATCGGCACCGACGTGGGGGCCGTGGTCCCCGAGAGCATGCTGATCGATATCGTCAACGGTGTGACCGGCAACGGGAATGTCACCCTGTACGAGCGCCTTGCCGAGTATTCAGACAAGCAGATGAGCAAGGCAATCCTGGGCCAGACGATGAGCAGTGATGCCGAGGGCGGCCAGTACAAGGGCGACCTGCACAACGAGATTCGCCTGGAGATTCGCGAGAGCGATGCCGACCAGATCGCATCCACCATCAACCGTGACCTCATCATCCCGTATGTGCAGCTCAACTACGGCCTGCAGGATGAGTACCCGCACCTCACCATCCCCGTCCCCCGTCCGGAAGATATACCCGGTCTGGTCGATGCGGTGACCAAGCTTGCTCCCCTGGGGTTCAAGGTCAAGACCGAGGACCTCTACTACAAGCTGGGACTCAACCGTCCGGCCAAGGAGGATGACGTGCTGCAACCTCCCTCCACTCCATCTGTCGATCCGGATTTGAACCGGCAGAAGAAGAGCCGCCTGCAGCTGAACGCAGAGCAGGCCGAGGCCGTCGATGATCCGGTTGCCGACCTGGTGGACGAGGCAGCCGGCGAGTGGGAGCAGATCGCTTCCCCGCTGCTGCAGCAGATTCAGCAACTGGCCGCCGAGTGCGCTTCATATGATGAGCTTTCCCGGCGCCTGCCTTCCCTGTTGAAGGGTACGGCCCTGGATGCCGCGATCGACCGTATAGCCCTGGCGACGTTCAAGGCCAAGGCCCTGGGCGATGTAGCGGCTTTGGAGGATGAGGATGTTTGACCCCGGAGTGGTTCCCAAGGAGGCCCTGGATTATCTGGAGGGCAAGAAGCTTCAGCCGGCGTTCAGTTACCAGGACGTGTGGAAGGAGGAGCACAACCATGCCTTTACTGTGGCCAAGTGCATGCAGCTGGACCTACTCAAGGACATCCAGGATTCGCTTGCCAAGGCGATCGCCGAGGGCGTGCCCTATGAGAAGTGGTCCAAGGACATAACCAAGACCATGGTGGATGCTGGATGGTGGGGCAAGCAGGAGATGGTGGACCCGCTCACCGGCGAGGTGAAGATGGTGCAGCTGGGAAGTTCCAGGCGCATCAAGACGATCTTCAACGTGAACATCAACTCCGCCTACCAGGCGGGGGTGTGGGAGCGCGGATCGAAGAGTAAGCTGCACACCCACATCATGTACCGCATCGGGCCGAGCAGGAAGCACCGCGAGGAGCACCTGGGATGGGATGCCCTGGTGCTGCCGAAGGATGATCCTTTCTGGGATACCCACTGGCCACCTCTTGGCTGGGGATGCAAGTGCAAAACCCGTTTCCTCATGCAGAGCCAGGTGGACCGCTACGAACGCGAGGGATTGCCCGATATGACCAGCATGGTAGACGGGTACCCCACCCGCAAGACTTCCGTCCGGACCACCGCGCCCAAGGATGTGATGGTAAGCTATGTCAACAAGCGTACCGGCAAGTCCTACACGATCCCCGAGGGTATCGACCCGGGCTTCGAGTTTAACCAGGGCAAGCGCGAGGTTGCCCAGAAGCAGACCGCGCAGCTCTACCAGGAGAAGTTTCAGCAGGCCACCGACGCGATCAACGGCAGCACGGCACCGGCCAACACTTCGATGCCTGTATCCAGGAATATCGTCAGCGAGGCGAGGAAGAATACGCCGGTGGTCGACAGGGTGCTCAAGGCCATTGATTCGATCCATGGCGACGGATCGCTGCCGGGCGTGCCGGTGAAGACATCCAGGGCCAAGTCGTTCTACGGGCAGTACAGCTTCTCCGGAAGCAGGTCCAACCAGATCGCCCTCACTGATATTCCCGGGTCGCACAAGGAGCTTACCCTTGCCCACGAGATCGGGCATTACCTGGACCACCAGGGTCTGCCGGGTCCCGGCCTCACCTCCCGGGCGGGGGGCTTCAAGCCGCTGGAGAATGTACTGGATGCGATCGGTAAAAGCGACTCCATCGCCATGCTGAAGAAGGCGAAGGTGCGCAACCTGCATTACTATCTGAAGAAGGAGGAGGAGTTCGCCCGGGCCTATGCGCAGTACGTTGCGACCAAGAGCGCCGACCCTGTGCTGCTTGAGCAATTGCAGCAACTTCAGACAGATGCTTCGGATTACCGGTATATACAGTGGACAAATGAGGATTTTGTGCCTATCATGAAATCGATGGACGATATGTTCAAGGAGCTGGGATGGATACGAGAAGGATAGTGGGCACCACGTGCCTGGGAAACCCGATCTACGAGACAGACCCCAACCTACCGCCTTTGACCGGGGAGGAGGAAATCCGGCATGCGCTGGCCGCCGGTATCTTCGACTGTGTAGAGGTGGGTTCGGACGGCAAGGATTACGTTGCTTCCGATGAGGATGGCCTGTACCATCCGGTGATGGAGGACGGATACCCCGATCTCTCCAAGAAGGTGCCGTTGCCGGCATGAGTAAAAGGTGATTCAAAAGGAGGCGGAAACGCCTCTTTTTTTATTAGTCCTGTTGGGAGTCTATCAAAGCCTTTGCATAAGCCATAAGCCGCTCTCTGGGGATATCGTTCAAGCGGTAGTAGATACCTTCGAGTTCCCGCATATTGTCCAATCTCTTTTTGAGATCGATCCATTGGTTGTAGATATTCCTAACATCGGGGAATGTCCTTTCGAAATCAGCAAGTTTCCCTATTTCGGACTCTCCATTTTCTAGCCATTGGACACTATATCCAGTGATCTTTTCTATTCTATTTAGAAAAGGTCGACTAGGAACTTGTTTGTCTTCCTCCCATGATGATACCTCCGTTGGTTCTATTCCTAGTAAATTTGCCAATCCTGCTTGGTCATGTCCAACAGAACTTCTTGCTTGAGCAATTCTTTGGCCTAGAGTTGGTGGTGATAAAAGCATTGATCCTTCGCCCGTAATAATCCAATTACCAGAAACTCCATTTTGTACTAAAATCAACTTAATCTCATCCGGCAAGCCCAAGTCTCCACGCTCATATTTTGAGATGAGGCCTTGTGTTGTTTTTAGTCTTTCAGCAAATTGCTTTTGATTTTCTGAAAAATGTTCCCTCACTAACCGCAGACGTATTCCAATTTCTTGTTTTAGTTCCATAAATCCTCCATTTTGTTGTTGCATTAATCTACAAAACGTAATATTCTTTTTTATAGAAGGTAATACTAATAACTTCAATTAAGAGTATTCGCTAGATTTTCCGATTTGTCTAGCGTCCAACAGGGAGGAGAACTTGTCAAACATTACACAGCAGGATCGAAACATTCAGCTCAAGGTGGGTGTGCTGCTGAAGAAGCGGAATTTGACACTCACGCAATTGGCAAAGAAGCATAAGGTCAGCCAGCCGTATCTCTCAATGACCATTGCTGGTACCAAGCGGTCGAGTTCGATGCGTCAGAAGTTAGCCGAAGACCTCGGGTGCAGGTCTTGGGAAGAATTACAAAACTTGGAGGTGACAGTATGAGCATGATTTGCAGGCGTCTGTACAAGGTTCGCCATGGCAAGATCACCATGAACGACGGACGGTCTTACCAGGTTCCGTGTCTGCAGGATTCGGTGCTGGTGGTAGAGAGTTATTCGGAACTGCTCCTGCTTTGTGAGATGAACGGCAAGGCGCTGGAGGAGTCCGAGGGTGCGGAGCTTTCCCCCTGCTCCTGTGTGAACGGGTGTCTGATCCGCAAGGACAAGATAGGGCAATCCTCCTGCCCGTTGGCCGATCGCCGCTATGTGATGGCCGACGATGATCTTGCCGTCACCCCCCCCCACGACAACGATCTGGAGTTCGGAAAGATAGTCCAGGAGGAGCGCAAGCGGCTGGGACTTTCCATGTACCGCCTTGCCCAGTTGTCCGGGGTCTGTTCAACCACCATCCGAAACATCGAAGCCGGCATCCGTAGCACCGAGCGCACCAAGGCATTCGTCCGTGATGCCTTGAACGACTGCGCCCAGGGGAGGTTCGCATGCAACGGCTGATCTCCCTTGCTTCAAGGAATGTGGACAAGGTCCTGCATGTGGTCTGCGCCTATGGTGCGACAGTAACTGCCGGCATCGTGCTGCATTCGATCGGATGGGCGCTGCTGGCAGGGCTGGCGGTTTCCGTATTGAAGGAAGCTTACGACCAATGGTCGTACAAGGGCTGGTCCTGGGGTGATTTGGCTGCCGATGCGATAGGCATCGTCATGGCGTTTCTGATTCTCGCAATCGCGTTGTAGAGGTGAGTATGGCTTTGAATGTGAAGAAGTCCCAGGCGGCGATGGAAGTGATCCAAGCCGCCGAGAAGAAGGTGGTCGTGGTGCTGAACGAGTACAACTACGAACTGCTGACAGTATTGGCGGCATCCGGTGGAACCACGGTCGAGCGGATGGTGGAGCATGCGACGCTGCAGATGTTGAACCAGCGGACGCTGGGGGGTGCCACTATCGGGACCGACCAGCGGAAGGAGGGCTGATATGGCAGCAAGGAAGAAAGGCCGGCAGGTGGTAATCACCTTGAGCACCGAGGAGTACATCAAGCTTTCGATGTTCGGACGGATGTACGGCGAGAGTGTGGCGAAGATGGCCAAGCGATCGGTTGGAATGTACCTGGGTTATCTGGACAACCAATTGAAAAAGGCTGCCGATCAGCGGCTGAAAGAGCTTGCCGAGCAAGGCGTGACCATCAGCGTGGGTACCCCGCAGAAGGAGGCCAAGGATGGAGAGTAAGTGCAGGCATTGCAAGATCGGCACCTATGAGCACCAGGTTACCCGCTACAGCCCGTTCAATGGTTCGGTGATCGGTATCGACCGGTGCATCGTCAAGGAGATCGAGGACCTTTGGTTCTCTGGCATCCACACCACAGGCTGCTGCTGTGGGCACGGGATTATAACCGGCATGGTGAACGTGGTCGAGGCCGACATGGACAAGATGCTGGCCCTTGGATATATCGGCGGGCGCAACATGTACGGCGCTCCGACCTATACCCTGCGCACCCAGTGCGGGACCATGGGTGTGACGTTCGAGGATATCCGGTACCCCGAACATCTGGGGCCGTTGGCCGACCAGCCAATAGCGATCCTCTTGGAGGGACTGTCCCTCATCGAGGTGGCGCTGGTGACCGGCAACATCCGCCTGGCGCTCCGCTTCGAGCGATCGCTGGCGACTGCATTGCAACCCTACTTCAAGGAGGTAAGTGAGAAGTATGGCAAATGATTATCAAGACCAGTACGAGAAGGTGACCCTTGAGTTCTCTTCCGACTTCATGAAGCAGCTGCGGGACCTGGTTGCCAATACCAGGACGCAGAGCGGTGCCACGGTTACCGTGGAAGAGTTCTTGGAGATACAGGTTGAGCAGATGATTGAAGGGTATCTGGAGATGATCCGAAAGAAGAGGGCTGAAAAAGATGGCGAATGATTATGACTGCGCTTCCCAGCAACGGCTGCTGAAGCTGATCGAGACCATGGCGGGTTCGGAGATCGACGGCCAGACGGCTGCCGATCTGGCGAGGAAGATGGAGGTGTCAACCACCGCCACCTTCCGGGACCTGCAGAACCTGCAGACTGCCTTGTGGGCGGAGCAGCTGGAGGACGGGCGCTGGCGCCTTACCCCCAATGCAGCACGGCTCTTGAGGCGGATCACTGACAACATCAACACGGCCATGCGCCGGATCAACAAGGTCCACCAGGACTACATGGGGGTATGAGGATGGAACAGAAAGATTTCGGCAGAATGACGATGAATGAAATATTTGGTACCGGTGTCATGGAGGCCGCTAAGATTGCCAGTAAAAAACGGTTTCTTCAAGGCGTGGTTTATGCCCCGTCTACAGCCGTGCTGCAAGCATCGGCAGCCTTGGATGATGATGAAGGTGGAGTCGATGTTGCTGGCTTGATCGTCGGGCGGAGTTCTGGAAGCGGGTCGGAAGATATGCTTTATCTTGGCGCTCGATTGATCCGGAATAAGGGAAAATGGGGTAAGGATTTTCCAAAGCATCTCAAGCGATTGGGGATCAGTCCAACATCTGCATACCTATGGATGCGTTGTGCGAAGAGGTTTCTTGACCATGACGGTACAGGGGACCTTGTGCATGATATGTACAGAGATTTTCCGATCAGTCTGCTTTATAGGATTATGAGAAAAGGTGTTCCGGACGAAGTAATCGTCAAGCGTCTTGGTCTCGATATTGACCCCGAGGAAGGAGAGGGTAAATGAAAAATACTGAAACTATTCCGGCCGGCCGGAAAACCAGAATTGATACTGATATTATTCCACGCGTGGAAAAATATACAGCCGATGAACTGGAGGGTTTGACAGAGGAAGACCGGAGTGAAATTGCCAAGCTTGGCGAAGATGTTTATGACATCGATCAGAAGTTTGCATTCCTCGGTCCATATTCATTCGAGGTAGACATTGTCGAGTGTCATTCCGTAGCAATTACCATTATCAATCATAGGCTACATATCGGAGCAAGGCTTTGCCGTATCCGAGCACATGAAGGTCAAAAGCGTTTTCAAGAGGCAATCGGGAATCTAGGAATAAAGAAATCATGGGCCTATTGTGCCATTGCAGCGGCTGCAAAGTATCTAAATGAAACCGGCGGCATAAAATATCCTAACATTGTTGCGTTAGGGAATAAGAAGTCTGATGCGCTTACCTATTTCAACGATCCAGAGCTGGAAATTCTGGATGCTGGTGGATCGGTAAACGGCATGACAATCGAGACTATCGATAGCAAGTCGTCTCGGGAAGTGGAAAAGGCCATCAAAAAACTGAAAGCCCAGAATGAAGCGCTCTCCAAGATGATTGTCAAGAAAAAGGAAGAAAACCTACAACTCACAGATCAGCTGGAGGAAATGGAGAAACAGGTGAACCGACCCGTCGACTGGTCGGCCCGATCGGCCGAGATACTTGCCGAGCTGAACAAGATTCTGATGGAGGCCTCCCAGCTCAACGGCCGGCTCAATGCTTTGGTGGACGAGGTCCATGGCATGCAGGAGACCGAGTGGACCAAGGAGGAGAGCGTGTGCCTGCAGCAGGCGAAGTTCGTGGCCTCCACGATCAGCGACGACGCTTCGGTCACCGTGGACCGGCTGGACTGGCTGGCGCCGAAGGTGAACGCCGCCTTCTTCCCGGGGCTGAACTTCAACCGCGGCCATGCCGACGATGCCGACGATGCCGACTACACAGTGGTCGACGGCGAGGGGGAGGATGCGTGATGCTGCAGTCGTACCTACCGGTGATAGAGGCCGCCCCGCGAGGCGAGCGCGGGCGGATGATCGAGGATTTGAGCAGGCAGCTGGGGGTGAGCAAGGCCACCATCTACCGCAAGCTTGACGAGGCCGGCTACTGCCAGGACCGCCAGAGGAGGGCCGACGCAGGGTCCACGGCGGTCGAGGAGCAGGCGCTTGCCGCCCTTGCCGCCTATATGAAAAGCGGCATCAGAAGCAACGACAAGGCCACCTTGGCCATCCCCACCGCCCGGCAGGTCCTGGAAGCCAGCGGGGTCGACTTCGGCGAGGTGACCAACTCCACCCTGGGCCGGCTGCTGCGTGAGCGCGGGCTGGACGTGAAGACCCAACAGGCGCCCGAGCCGTTCGTGCGGATGCGCAGCCTGCACCCCAACCATGTTCACCAGTGCGATCCGTCGGTCTGCCTGGTCTACTACCTTCCCAATGGCGGCCAGCGCATCCTGGAGGAGCGCGAGGTGTACAAGAACAAGCCGTTTTTGTTGGGCAAGGAGAACCTCAAGGTGTGGCGCTACGTGCTGACCGACCACTACAGCGGCTCGATCTGCCACCGCTACTACCAGGTGGCCGGTGAGAACACCCTCACTCTCTGGGACTTTCTTCTCTACAGTTGGGCGAAGAAGGCCGATCCGCTGGATGCGTTCCACGGCCTGCCCGATCTGCTTGTATGGGACAAGGGAAGTGCCAACTCATCCAAGGCGATCGCCAACGCGCTGAAGGGTCTGCGGGTGCAGACCTACGACCACAAGGTGGGAAACCCCCGGGCCAAGGGAAGCGTCGAGAGGAGCAACGACATTGTCGAGCGCCTGTTCGAGTCGCGCCTCAAGGCCCAGCCGGTGCGAAGCGTGGACGAGCTGAACGAGTATGCCGAGAAGTGGGACGCACTGTACAACGCTGGCCTCATTAAGGGCTACGACAGCACCCTGCGCCGAGCCAAGAGCAGCCGCCTTGACTTGTGGCTCACCATCCCCGTCGAAAAGCTGCGCGAGCTTCCCGAGGGCGCGAGGAACCTGTTGGTGCCGGAGCCGGAGACCCGCCAGGTCCAGGGCGACTTGTCCGTCAGCTATGCGCACCCGCGCCTTGGTCGAAGCGGATCGTACAGCCTGGGCAAGCTGCCGGGCATCCGCCCCAAGTTGGTGGTCAACGTGCAGCCGATCCTCACCGATCCCGATGGGGTGTTGCGTGTCAGCTACCAGTACCAGGGTGAGGAGATCACCGACGAGATTTACCCGGCCCTCATCGACGAGGCGGGCTTCCCGCTGGACGCACCGGTGTGGGGAGTGGAGTTCAAGCGCCATCCGGACACCTACGTGCAGACGGCTGCCAAGAGCCTGGACGATCTGATCGGCGACGAGAAGAAACCGTTCGCCGGCTGGAACGAGGGCAACGGCATCGCCGCCCTGGATGCGATCCAGAGCAGCGACCCGTCTGTCGTGGCCATGCAGAAGACCGGCCGGCCGGCAGCCCCGCCGCAGAGCCGCATCCGCATCTCCACCGTGGAGGCTGCCAAGACTCTCAAGGCCCGCATGGGATGGTGGACGCCCGAGTGCCTGCAGTATTTGCGCGACACCTACACCGACGGTGTGCCCGAGGCTGACATCGATGCGATCGAGCTGCACCTTGGCGGGCAGAGGAGGAAGGCCGGATGTGTGGGTTGAAGACGGTCCTTGCCAAGGAGGGCATCACGCAGGTGGAGCTTGCCGGCCATCTGGGGTTGAGCAAGGCGGCGGTCTGCCAGATCGCCAACTACGGGCAGTTCCCCAAGGGCCGCGAGGCCGAGACGAGGGATGCGATCAACAAGTTCCTGGACGCCCGAGGCGTACCGGTGAAGGATTTATGGAAAGGCGTCCGTTCGGACGACGAGGAAGAAGCCAAGGAGGCATGCGTTATGTTGGGCATGAATGCGAAGAGACAGTTCAGACTGGTACGTGACCCGTTCACCGATGATGTGACCGAGAGCAGGGACGTGTACCTGTCCGAAAGCGGCCGCTATGTGGCCGAGTACATGTACATGACGGCCAAGGCCGGCGGGATGTTGGCGGTGGTCGGAGAGAGCGGCAGCGGAAAGAGCACGCTGCGGCGCCTGCTGCTGGACCGCATCGACCGTGAGGACCTCAAGATCAAGGTGATCTTCCCCCGCTCCATCGACAAGGGTAAGCTCACCGCCTCCTCCATCTGCGACGCGATCGTCGCCGACTGCAGCGAAGACAAGCCGAAGCGCACCCTTGAGGCCAAGAGCCGGCAGATCGAGCGGGTGCTGACCGCATCGAGCAGGGCCGGATGGTCGCATGTACTGATGATCGAGGAGGCCCACGACCTGGACGTGCGCACGCTGAAGTACCTCAAGCGGTTCTGGGAATTGGAGGACGGCTTCAAGAAGCTGCTCTCGGTAATCCTGGTGGCGCAGCCGGAGATCAAGGGGATGCTGGACGAGAGCCGCAACCCCGAGGCACGCGAGATCATCCGGCGCATGGAGGTTGCCGAGATCAGCCCGTTCGAGAACCCGGATGAATTGAAGGAGTACCTCACTCTCAAGTTCGCCCGTGTGGGCGTGAAGGCATCAGAGGTGATGGACGAGGGTTGCTACCAGGCGATCCTGGACAAGCTGGTGAGGAAAACCCGCAGCGGGTACCGGTTGAACTACGCATACCCGCTTACGGTGAACAACATGGTCAAGAAGGCCATGAACACAGCCGCCGACATCGGCCAGACTCTGGTGGATGCGGAGACGATTGCAAGCATATAGCAAGGGAGAGGAATATGGAAGATTACAAGCAGACGATGAACGGGACCGAGTATTGGCTGGACCAGCGGGGCAGCCTGGTGCCCGCCGAGAAGATCGGCGAGCTGGACAAGCTGCGCGACGACGTGGTGCGCGAGATGCTGGGAGTGGCCCTGCCGCTCTCGGATGCCTTGAGGAAGGCCAAGGCAAGCGTGTACAGTACGCTGGACACCTTCCTGGCGATGAGCAGCGAGCAGTACGGTGTCAAGCGCAAGGGCACCAAGGGCAACGTCACCCTGCTCACCTTCGACGGCCGCTACAAGGTCGCCCTCTGCTACAACGATGTGTTCGCATTCGACGAGCGGCTGCAGACCGCCAAGGAATTGATCGACTCCTGCCTCATCCGCTGGGCCGATGGTGCTTCCGCCAACCTGGTGGCCGTGGTAAAGGAGGCTTTCCGGGTCGACAAGAAGGGCAAGCTGGACGTGAGGCGCATCCTTGAGCTGCGCCGCTATGAGATCCATGACGAGCAGTGGCAGCAGGCCATGGAGGCGATCAGCGACAGCATCACCGTGCAGAACACGCGCCGGTATGTGCGCTTCTACGAGCGCCACGGGGAGGACGAGTGGAGGCAGGTTGCCCTGGACTGGTCCTCGATCACAGGATAAGGGGGATGGCGATGAAGAGCAGCTGGCTGAAACTGATCCACGTGGCCAAGAGGCAGTGCAACCTGGACGACCAGAGTTACCGCGCCCTTCTGTCGGGTGTCGCCGGGGTCGACTCCGCAAGCGGCATCGAATCGGAGGCGCAGTTCAAGGCGGTCATGGCCGCCTTCGACCGCCTCGGCTTCTCCCGCAACGAAGGCAAGGTCTACTCGATCGACGACGACCAGATGGCCAAGGCCTACGCCTTGTGGTGCAACCTGCATGACCTGGGAGCGGTGGATAACCGCTCCTATGGCAGTTTCATGGCATGGGTGAAGCGCATGTATCCCCAGGACATTTTGCGCAAGGGCCAGAAGAGCCAGCTGATCGAGGCGCTCAAGCGCTGGGAGATTCGTGTGGACATGAAGCGCAACAGGGAACTGGTCAAGGGAGGTGTGGCTTGTGAGAAATGATATGGCGGCCGAGATGGTCGAGTCGGTGAAGAAGGTGGTCGGGGACGAGAGCCAGGCGACGCGCGTGGTGCGCCAGCTCCTGGTTGACTTTGGCGGTACGCAGGTGTACCTTCCAATGGTAGCGACCGCATTCCGCGACGAGCTGGAGGCCGAGGTGTACGACTCATTCGACGGGTCCAACCAGCGCGAGATATGCACCCGCTACCAGATCAGCTTCACCACCCTGTACGCGATCATCAAGCGCGAGCGTGAGAAGCGCATCGGTAAACGCGAGGAGGACGCACAGGGCGTGCTTGATTTGACGGACTAGTAATTTCATCACTTCGTCCACAGGATGCGCCTACGGCGTTCATAAACCGTTTATGAACACGATTACCAACAGGGGTGACAAGCAGAATGCTTGCCACCCCTTCTCTTTGCCAAAAAAGTAAGGCGCATTACAAGGAATGTACGTGCGCAATGGTCCACTATGGCCCCATGGCAGACAAGAACGTTTCACTGAATTCGTACTCGCTCACCTCCGACCCGCCGGCCTGGATGCTTCTGGTTCCGGCGGGTCTCGATGTGCCCGGCCGTGACGGCCGTTCATTCATCAATCCCGGTCCCGCCTCCCTCATTGACGCCTTCCGCTCCAATGGGGTGGACATCGTCGTCGACGTGGAGCACAGCAGCCACACCCAGGCGGTGGAGGGCAAGCCCGCCCCGGCCTTCGGTTGGATCGTCGACTTGGAGGACCGCGGCGGCGAGCTGTGGGGGAAGGTGGAGTGGACCGATGGCGGCAAAAACGCCGTCAGTTCGCGCGAGTACCGCTACTACAGCCCGGCCTACAGCTGCGATGCAGCGGCCAGGATCATGCGGGTGGTTTCTGTCGGCCTCACCAATACGCCCAATTTGCGCCTGCCGGCGCTGAATAACCAAGGAGGGGATGTGATGGACAAATTCAAACAGGACGTTGCCGAGGCCATGGGCCTGAAGGCCGACGCCGCCGAACCCGATGTGATCGCCAAGGCCAAGGAGCTGGCGGGGGCCGTCTCGCTGAACCGTCAGCAGGACATGGTTCCCAAGACCGACCTCACCCTTGCGCTGAATCGGGCGCAGACTGCCGAGACCGAGCTGGCCAACCTCAAGAAGGCCCAGTTCGAGGCCAAGAGGGACGAGCAGATCGACAAGGCGGTAGCCGACGGAAAGATCGCTCCGGCGAGCAAGGACTATTACAAGACTTCCTGCAACAGCGAGGAAGCCCTGGCCAAGTTCACCGAGTTCGTGGGGACCCTCCCTAATATCGTGACCAACGGCGAGCAGCCGCGTGGTGCCAATCCCGCAGGCGAGGTGGAACTGAACGCCGAGCAGATCGCGTTCGCCGCCAAGCTCGGCATCAACCCAGAGGATGCCAAAAAGTTCTACAAGGACTACAAGGAGAGTAAGTAATGGGTATCATCAAGAAAGAATTGTTGACCGACCTCAACGTCAATTTCTCGGGCCTTTTCAAGCAGGGTCTTGCAAGCGCCCCGTCCGTGTGGAAGAAGGTCGCCACCATGGTGCCCTCCTCCGCAGCCACCACCGCCTACGGCTGGCTGGGCCGCTTCCCGCAGCTGCGCGAATGGGTGGGCGACCGTGTCATCAAGGACATGGTGGAGAACGCCTACATGCTGCCGAACAAGAAGTTCGAGGGCACCGTTGCGGTGAGCCGCTCGGACATCGAGGACGACAACCTTGGCATGTATTCGCCGATCGTGCAGAGCATGGGCGAGGAGAGCGAACTGCACATCGACCGCAATGTGTTCGCCGAGCTGGCCCTGGGTTTGAGCGAGCTGTGCTACGACGGGCAGAACTTCTTCGACACCGACCACCCTGTGTACCCCAACCATGACGGTACCGGAGTCGCCGTGTCGACAAGCAACATCATCAACCCGCTGGTGACCGACGGACCTGCCTGGTATCTTCTGGACGCCAGCAAGGTCATCAAGCCGCTGATCTACCAGAACCGCAGCGCAGCGGAGCTTCAGACCATCAGCGATCCGCAGAACGACGCCGTCTTCATGCGTGACGAATACCTCTACGGGGTACGCGCCCGCCGTGCGTTCGGCTTCAGCTTCTGGCAGATGGCCGTCATGAGCCGCGACGCGCTGAACGAGGAGAACTTCAACGCGGCCTACCAGGCGATGTGCTCCTTCAAGGCCGACGGCGGCGATCCTTTGGGCCTGCGCCCCACCATCCTGGTGGTGCCTCCCGCCCTGCGTGCCGATGCCAAGGCCCTCATCGAAGTGGAGCGCCTGGCCAACGGTGCATCCAACCCCAACTACAAGGTCGTCGAGGTTCTCGATACCGCGTGGCTGGCGTAAGGGGGTGATCTGTGGCTGAAAAGAAAAGCATCAGGATCGTAGCCCGCCACGTCCGCGGCAAGTCTCCCATTCCTTCCTACAGGAGGGCCGGCATTGTCCTTGGATTGACCGATGCGGAGTACGAGGTGACCGAGGATCAGCTTGAAGCCCTCAAGGCTGACAAGCTTGTCAAGCTGGCGGTGAAGACCGAGGCGAAGGCCTCCGGCAAGGATGAGAAGAAATGACCTACCTTTCCCTGGACGAGTTGAAGCTGCGCGATGCCGAGCGGTTGCCGCGCCTTGAGGACGGGCAGCTGAACGAGGAGCGCTGCATCACCGCCCTGGGGGACGCCGCCGAGATTGTGAGGACCTACCTCCCCGAGTTGATCGGGGAGGACGGCCTGCCCTTGGACCCGCCCGCCCGCCTTGCGGGATCGCTCAAGCCGATCGTGCGCGACATCGTCATGTATCTACTCAACGAGCGGCCGGGCGAGGAGTCGGTGAACGCACGCTATGACCGGGCCATCAAGCTTCTGATCGCCCTGGGCGGAGGTTCGACCGGAGGGTCGGGAGCCGCCGGCGGACCCGATCCGCTGGATACGAACAATGCGGAACTGATCGACGGGCGCAGCGAGTTCATCCCGCCCGGAGGATTGTACCACTGATGGGTGCCTCATTCCGTGTGGACATCAGCGAGCTTGAAGCCCTGCAGGCCATGCTGGCCAAAGTCGCGGTCCTTGACCTGGATGCGCTGGAGAACGCCTTCGGCGATATGGCCGTCACCAATGCCCAGAAAAGGTTCGAAGCTAAGCACGACCCGGACCGAGTCCCCTGGAAACCGTGGTCCGAGAAGTACAAGAAGAAGGTTGAAGGGGATACGCGCAGGTCGCCGCTCATGGGGCCGACGGCCCGCCTGCAGCAATCGCTCACCTACGAGAACCGCAGCGACGGCGTCTATGTGGGTTCGACAATGGTATACGCACGGGTGCATCAGCAAGGATGGGAGGAACGCAACATTCCGGCCCGTCCATATCTGGGAGTCGGGACCGAGGATGCCGAGGACTTTTACCAGGCAACCGAGACCGTGTTAAAACAGGGAGGCATTGCATGACATTGGAAGCGGCACAGGCAAGCGCGAGTGCGGCATTGGCCGCGGCCTTCTCCACCTTCGTGCCGAAGGTCTACGTGGAGGATTACGATGGCGTGTTCTCCCTGGACGAGGCCAACAAGAAGGGCAGCGCCACCCCCAAGCTTTTGGTTAGTCCGCTCTCGGTGGACAACGGGGGGGTGAGGTTGGCCGTGTATACGCTTTTCAGATCGACCGACCGCCGGCAGGTGGAGGTGCTCGATCTGTGTGTCCAGGCCTTGAGGGGTCTTGGAGGAAGCGGCAGACCGCCTTTGAACGTATCCAGCCGGTCGTTGTACGACAAGGATGCGTTGAAAAGCAGCTTGCGGCTGTGGGTGCATATGGTCGATTGGCCGCACCTTGCGATCGGGGACGACCCGCTTGCATCCGGAGGCCCTGTGGCCGCCGAGAAGCATCGCATCGCTTCCCTCTTTTCCGGCATCTGCTCGGTTGCCCAAAGCGATCAGCAGCTGAAGGCCCTGGTGCTCTCCTCCGTCCTGCCGTTCGTCGGCATCCAGGAGGGAGACGGCCTTTTTGAGAAGGGCGAGGCAAGGACGGTCAAGTACACCGATGCCGAGGGCAAGTTGTACAGGCGTACCGTAAAGGGCAGCGCCACCTGGCCGGTTTCCATCACCGCCTATGCCCATAGCGAGGCGGAGGCCGAAAGCCTGCTCTGGCCGCTCCTGGCATTACTGCCGAATGTGAGCACGCAGGACGGCTTGAACACCACCACGCTGGTGGTTCAGCTGCATTCCGGCAAGGGCGAGAATGGCGCATCGGTCGCATCGGTCACGGTCAACCTGGTCGTGCCGGTGGCAACACAGCCGGAGCGCGTCGCACAGTTCAAGAACGCCGTGGTAACCGACACGGTGATATCGAGGAGGGTTTGATGAAGAAGACCGAAGAGTCGGCCAAGTACAGGATTGAGGATTTGGCCAAGGGCATCGATGCCGCCACGTTTGCCGCCGTGTGCGTCATGAAAAACTGGAGTCCTGGAAAGAGTGTTTCACAGGGTGAATTCGACCAGGCTGTGAAGCAGTTCCTGAACGCTCCCGCCGGGCGTACCAAAAGGGGGTAACCGATGGCAAGAGGACATGTAAACAATTCGATCCTGGACGGTGCGCTGGGCGTGCAGCCTGCCGCATCCACCGGGATTTTCGGTGCCGTCGGTGTGGCAGCCGCCGGCTATGGCCAGGGGATTCTTATCCTCACAACCGCAGCAGACGCCCAGGAGAAGCTTCTGGCCGGACCGCTTCGTGATCTGATCGTGTCGGCCCTGTCGCTGGCCAACACCACCGTGTATGCGGTTCCTCTTCTGGGGACTGTGGACGGTGTGGTCTCCGCCGTGCTCAAGGCTGCGGCCGCTACCGGCACCGGCAGCATGACCGTTTCCGGACTTCCGCGCAACGACTACGACGTGAGCGTCGAGATCAAGGGCAGCGGCGGTCTCAACGAGGCTTCGGCCGTAGTCACCGTGGACGGCATCCCGTCCGCTCGGTTCACCATTGCAGAGGATGGCAAGTATGTGATCGCCGGAACCGGTCTGACACTGACCTTCGTTGCAGGGGTCGAGGGAATTTCCTTCGCCGCCGGCGATGTGTTCACCTTCAGCACCAGCGCTCCGAGCGCAACCAACGCCGAGATGCTTGCAGGCATTGATACTCTGCTTGAGTCTTCCTACGCGTTCGAGTGGATCGCCGTGGCAGGCATCACTGATGCAGCCATGTGGGCTGCCCTGGCAACCAAGGCAACCGGCGCCGAAGCCTTTTACCGCTACATCCACTTCAAGGCGCAGGCCAGGTACCTGGATGATGGCGAGACGATCGACCAATGGGTGGCGGCTCTTACCGGGGATGAACGCGGCTTGACCGTGGGCGGCCGGGTGCAGGTTTATGCTGCACATCTTTTGCAGGCCGACCCGTTCGGCGCTACCGATGTGCGTGGTGCGATCGGTCTTGCCTGCGGCATGAGCGCCAGACGCGACGTGCAGGAACCGGTGGACGCGGTGCGCAATGGTTCGGTCAGCGGCGTGGTGAAGCTGCTCCCCGAGGGGATCAACGGCGGACACATCGACGCATTGGACAATGCCGGTTATGCGACGCTCACCACCTACATCGGCCTCACCGGCGCGTACATCACCCATGGGCGGATGTTCGCCGAGGGCACCAGCGACTACGGACTGGAGGAGCGCAGGCGGGTTATGGACCTTGCATGCCACCGCATCCGGACCGCCCAGCTGATGTACCTCAACGACACGGTATCCATCGCCGCCGACGGCAGCATGGAAGGCATCGAGATGTTCAAGGCAATCAGCCAGCAGGTGCTCAATGACATGGCGGCAGCCGGTCAGATCAGCGCCGGCGAGATCGAGATCGACCCCAACCAGAACATCTTGAGCACCGAGACGATCGAGACGCGCGTCAAGATCGTTCCGCTTGGCAAGATGACCTTCATCGAGAACGTCATCAGCTACGCAAACCCAGTCCTTGAGGAGGAATAGGATGATAAACGGAGTAGTCTATGACTTTGAGTCCATCAAGGTGCAGCTGCCTACCGGCATGGTAAGCACGGTCGAGGACATCAAGTACGGCGTCAAGAAGGACGTGGACGTGGTGACCGACAAGAACGGTATTCCCCGCGGTACGGTGCGCAAGGCATACGAGGGCGACTTCGAGATGACCCTGGCGCTCAGCGAGTATGAACGCCTGGCACAGAGTGCGCCCAGGGGCATCCTTGCCCTGGACCCGTTCCCGATTGTCGTCTCCATGGGGGATGGGGCAAGCCCGGTGGTGACTGACACGATCATCGTGAAGATCACCGAGGTGCCGCGCGAGTTTAAGAAGGATGACGAGATCAAGATGTCGGTCAAGGGAAAGCAGACCGCCGTCGCGAAACTGAACGGTAAGCTTGCTTACCAGCCGCTCGGATAAGGAGGTAGGCGATGTTCGACAATGACGTTCTGAAGTCTGTCAAGGAAAAGAACCCCAACAGCACGCTGTACGTGGGTGAGATCAGTTTCAAGGACCAGGAAGACAAGCAGTACAAGCTTGAGTTCATTTGGCGGGCGCCCACCGTGGCCGACATGGAGGCGTACAACAAGGCGGCAGCGAAGAATGCCTTCACCGCCCAGAACAACCTGCTTGTCAGCCTGGTGGTCCATCCGGACCCCAAGAGCGTGGCCGATGTGATCCAGAAATTCCCGGCCGTCACGGCTGATTTCGTGGAGAAGCAGGTGTCGCCTTTTTTCGGCACGGAGGTGGTGAGCACGAGCCGGAAGCTCTGACGAAAACCCGCCTGTTCATCAGGCGGTTCACCGGCGTGGACGTATCCGGCTATCCGGCCGACGGCATCGATTGCCTGTTGGCCGAAGCCAAGTACCTCCGCAGCCTTGAAGTCGGGATCATCGCTGATGCGGTGGCAAGTCTTTTCAGAAAGGAGTAGGGATTGAAGAACTTTGTAGCCAATATAAAACTGGTTCTCCAGGACTCCTTCTCCAGTGGATTGAACGCGGCCCGTACCTCCGTCAAGGGGATCGGGGAAAGTCTGCAGGGCCTGCAAGCGAATACGGGGCTGCTGCAGACTGCGTCGTCTCTGGGGTTGATGGCCGCGTCGACCGAACAATACCGCCAGAAATTGGTGGCAAGCCTGGCCGAACCGTCCAGGAAAGCCGGCGAGCTTGAGCAGTCCCTGGCAGCTGCCACCACCGTAATGAATGCAGGCAACACCGTCGATGGATCGGTTGCCAAGACCTACGACCTGCTGCGCAAGCAGGCCCTCTCATGGGCCAGCGGCCATGCCGAGGGAAGCAGGATCGCTTCGGTGAGTGCATCCGAATATGCAGCCACCACCTACTCCATGCTTAGTGCCGGTCTCAAGACCGAGGCCGCCATCGCTGCGACGAACCGCAGCTTGATCCTTGCCAAGGGCACGATGGGCGACAACAAGACCGCCGCAGATCTCTTGGCCATTTCCTACAATACGATGGGAGACAAGACGGCGGACATAGATAGTGAGATGTCCCGACTTGCCGACACCATCGCCAACACCCAGGCGACCTTCCAGATCGCCAACCTCGGCCAGCTCAACGAGGGCCTAAAGTACGGCATCCCGGTTGCCCAGAAGTACGGCATCGCGTGGACCGAACTGAACACCATCATCGGCCAGCTGAACACCAGTGGCCTTTCCGGAAGTCTGGCCGGAACGTCGCTGTCTTCGATGATGGCGCAGATGAACAAGGCCAGCGGGAAGCTCGGCTTCAACATCGCATACAACGAACAGGGTGGAACCGATGTGATCGGCACCCTGGAGAACATACAGAAGAAATTCGGGGATGTGACCAAGCTTGCCCCCAACGTGCAGATGGCCTTCGATGAGGCGTTCGGCACCGAGGGTGGGCGTGCGCTCACCCTGCTTAGTGCATCGCTTGAGAGCCTCAAGGCGAACTATGGCCAGATCGGCGCATCGGACGGCCAGTCTACCATGATGGCCGAGCGCATGAGCGACAGCTTTGTCGAGCAGACCAAGCGCATGGAGAATGCCAGGAGCGCCCTGCAGTCCCAGCTGGGAGAGTCCACCAACAAGATTCAAGGCCAGCTGATGGGCGTGCAGACAGCCTGGTACAATATGGCAGGCGCTGTACTTTCCACGCCGATCGGCGGGAAACTTTCCACCCTGGTCTCCGGGGGAACCCTGGCTACAAGCGCCCTTCTGAAGGTCGGCGGGACCGCCTTGAACACCACCGCCCAGATCGCCACGATCGCGGCCATGGGAGGAAAGGCCGGGGGCATGCTGAACCTGCTCAAGAGCAGTGCCACCCTGTTGGCATCACCGCTGATTGGATTGGGCCATGGGCTTGCGAAGATCGGGGGCGGCATCATGGCGGCACTTCCGGCCATGGGCACGTGGATCACTTCCATGTTCAGCGCTGCTGCCGCCCATTGGGCCGTCATCGCCCCTGTTGCCCTCATTGTCGCCGGTGTGATCGCCCTGGGTGTGGCCATCTTTATGATCGTCAAGCATTGGGATTCCATCAAGGCTGCGGCTATCGGCGCATGGGAAGGCATCAAGACCGCCTGGGGCGCTGCCGGCCAATGGCTGGGTGGTGTCTGGGATTCTGTGACTGCCGGCGTCTTGGGTGCATGGCAAGGAGTGAAGCAGTGGTTCGCAGGCCTGTGGGATTCGATCACAGGCGGAGCGGTCGCGGCCTTCGATTGGATCGTGGGCAAGATCACCGCGGTTGCGACAGCCATCAAGCAGCCGTTCACCTGGATCAAGGACAAGATCGGTGGCTTGTTCGGCGGTGATGATTCACAGCAGGCTCCCCTGGAGGCTCCGCAGGTCGCAGCCTCCCCTATAGGACAGGCTCCTGCTCCCGCCGGCGAACCCAAGAAGGGCATCGGGACTTGGATCAAGGACAAGGTGGGCGGACTGTTTGGACGGAATGAAGGTAAGGCGGCGATGGATGCCATGGCTGCCGGCATCGAGGGACAGGCTCCTGTCTTGGCCGATACGACCGCTTCGGCTTTCGGCCAGACTTCCGCATTCATTCCCCACAGCGACGCCAAGCGCGGCCCGTTCTCCACGCTCACCGCTTCCGGACGTGCGATCCCTGCGACCTTGGCCAAGGGCCTGTCCCAGGGTGGCGCATTGCTTACCAGGGCGAGCGAGAACTTGTTCGCCCGTGTCCAGGTTGCATCCCCTGCAGCAAACGTGCTGCAGTTCCCCACCCCCGAGCAGGAAGGAAGCCGTGAGGCTGCAGCGCCCCAGGGACAAGGCGGCCTGCTCTCCGCATTGGTGGACAAGCTTTCCAAGCGAGAGCAGAGAATCGAGAAGCATTACCACACCGAGATCAAGCAGATCACCCTTCCGGATGTGAAGGATATCCAGGATGTAATCCGCTTCGTCTCTTCGCTTGAGCAACAGTTCGAGCTGGACAGTACGGAGGAGGTTGCCATATGAGTGCCAACACCATCCGTTTGAATAATGATTTTTCCTTGACGGTCAACGGTGTGACTCTTCCCGGATTCGTGGAGCGTGTCAGCATCGGAGGGCAGATGGTCCTTGGCGAAGCCGAGCTGCTGCTTACCAGCGGATCGGAGAAGACCTTCAACGGGTTCGATGACGCTTCGGTCAAGTTGTATCTGACCATGATCGAGCCGACCGACGGAGGGACCAGCCGGTATGATAAGCTGCTGATCCTCACCAGTGCATTCAAGAAGCTGCGCCAGGGCGAACCTGTGGTGTACGCCCTGGAGGGGAATGTGTTTCGATCCCACCAACTGAAGGCGGCCCTGTTCCGCGGCCTTTCCAGCGATGATGGCAAAGACGCCGACCGGCTGGATGTGGTTATCTCCCTGGTCGAGCATGACCCTGTAGTGGGCAAGGTGCAGAAGCAGCAGGGAGCGGCGACCCAGGACAGCGGTACGACAGATATTCAACCGACGCTGATGACGGCGGCGGAGAGCAGGAAATTGCAAGCATTGGAGGCGGATTACCATGAATGAATTGGGTACACGGGCGGTTGAGATTGTCGTAGCGATCGATGGGCAGGAGGTGCAGTATTCGAACCTGTTGTTCCACTCCCGTATCTACGGGTCGACGGCAACCATCTATGTGCCTACCTCGACCAAGGCAGCCAAGGATTCGGCCGTCACACTTTCGTACAGGCATGAGGACCGCCTGCAGTTGTTCGCCACCTTGGTGGTGAAGATCGTCAATCCCGGCGAGGTTGGGGTGAAGCACCTGCTGTGCAAGGAACCGTACTATCGGTCCATGGGAACGGTGGTGAAGGCCACCAGCTGGAGGAAGGCCACGGTTGCGGAGATAGCCACCGACATCCTCACCGAGGCTGGTGTGGCCAAGTACGACCTATCCGCGATCCCGACCGTCCGCCTGGAGCGGTTCAGTTATCCGGACCAGATCATGTTCAGCCTGCTGCAGAACCTGCGCTGGGCTGTGCGCCAGTACCAGAAGCTTGACCTGGTGATAATCCCGGGCATCGATGGCGTGCTGCATTTCGGGCCGCTTCCTTCGATTCGTCCGGATTTTGGATCTTCAATCTCGGTTGTCACCGGCGTGGATATCCTATGGATGCGTCGGGGAATGTACGGCCTGCACGTGCTGCCGTTGCTGTACGGCCAGCTGCTCGCCATCGATGGTGTGCAGTGCCAGGCCGAGGATGTGGAGATCGTGGTGAGGTCGGACCGGCACGAGACCTGTGCCAAGGTGAGGTGGCTATGAGAAGCCTGGCCGAGATCATCGACGAGCGCATCCGCAGCCAGGTTGCAGCCCCTGTGCTTGCGCGGGTGGACAAGGCCTATGTGAAGGCCGCAACCGGCGGATACTGCATCGATGCGACCGTGCTTGTTCCTGGAAGCCTTGAGGCCACCGGTGAGCTACTGAAGGAAGTTCCTCTTTCCCCTATCTGGGCAGGAAAGGACGGGCGTGGCATCTATGCACCTCCGGAGGAGGGCACTGTGGTGGTCGTTTCCTTCATCGCCTCCTCGAAGGCTTGGCCGTTTGTCGGTGCCGTCTATGGCGAGCAGGTCAAGCCTTGCTCCGATGCGGCCCCTGCATCGCTGGTGATCTGCGACGGAAAGGGTGCACACATCACGCTGGCCCACGACGGCAAGATTACGATCGCCAACGGCGGGGGGACGCTCAAGGCGTTGCTTGATGAGATTCTCGACCTTTGTGGTGCCTTGAAGGCGAACGGTACGGACACCCGCGGAGACTCGGTCATCACCACATCGATGGAGGCCGGAACGGCCGCAGGTATCAAGGCCAAGGTGGCCGCCCTGCTGGGGGGGTGAGCATGGATTACGGCACGGATTTGTATCTGGATGAGAATAGGGACGTAGTGTTCACCACTGACGGGGATGTGCAGCTTGCAAGCGGCGCCCGCCTGGTGGCCCAGGATATCCGCGAGGCATTGAGCATCCATGTGGGTGCGGTTGCCTGGGACAAGGAAGCAGGAAGCACCCTGCTGGACCAGCTAAACAGTGAGCTGGACGTGGATTTGACGGTATGCAACGAGCTGGAGCGCGTGGCACTTGCCGATCCGCGGGTGGATGCCTCGACGGTGGTTGCGACCAGGCTGGAGAACGGCACCTTCCGCCTTGCGTTCGCGGTGATCGGTGAGCTGGACGAGGTGCAGCTGCTCTTCGACCTGGAAGATTTGATGGGAGGACTGGATGGCTGAAGACTTGTCTTTTCTGCAGAAAAGCGATGATGAGATACGCAAGGACGTGATCGGTGTTGCCTCCGAGGAGACCGGCATTCGCAACTTCAAGTCGACCGGTGTGCTCCGGGGACTGCTTGAAACCTTTTCCAGGATAGTCTCTACCCTGTATCGGGGTTATCTGACTCCGATCTACCAGCAGACCAACCTGGAAACGGCTGGCGGGCGCTGGCTTTCCATGTGGGGCCTTATGCTCGGCGTCGTGCGGCTTGCTGCAACCAAGACCCGGGGCATGGCCACAGTGAGTGCCTATGCCGATGGCGCATTGGCAGCAGGGACATGGATCACTGTTTCCGGAACCACGCTGCGCTTTCGGATCACCGAGGATGTGGCCTTTGTGGCCGGCACCTTCCAGGTTCCCGTCGAGGCGGAGTTCGCTGGTTCACAGTACAACATCAGCGATGACCCCGGCCTGCTTACCCGGGTGATTGCCGGCATTGAAAGCGTTCACTTCGGCCCCGACTGGATCACCTCCGCCGGCACCGATGAGGAGTTGGACGAAGCGTATCGTGCAAGGATATCCGACCGATGGATGAGCCAGGGACAGGGCAACCCGCCGGTGTCGTTCGAGTACTATGCGATGAGTGTTTCCGGAGTGAAGGAGATCAAGCTGATCCGTACCCCGCGGGGTTACGGAACGGTTGATGTGATCGTGGTGTCGGTTGCCGGCATTCCCTCCCAGGCTCTACTCGATGACGTGTACCAGGCGTTGTATGACCATGCCTTGATCTGCAATGACCTGCAGGTGAAGGGTCCGCAGCAGACCGCCGCCACCATCGATGTGGTCTTCTCCGGAGAGGCGACCGAGAACGAGGTGCAGGAGGCAGTGCTGCAATATGTGTACAGCCTTGGCATCGGGGGCAAGCTTGAGATCAGGCAGGTGTATGCGACCCTTGACGCCCTTGGGCTTGACTCGGTGGAAGTCATCTCCCCGGCCAGGGATATAAGCGCTGACGAAGATTCGATCATCGTGGCTGCCGTGACGGCAACGAAGGTGTGATATGAAGCAGGTGATAGACAACCTCAACCCTCCCGGCAGGGAAAAGACGAACCGGGGCCGGCTGTTCTCCCTCATCGAGCGCCTGGGCGAGATACTCGGCCAGGATGCTACGGCCACGCTGCGCAACTTCTTTCCGTTCCTGTCCGATGCGAAGGCCTTGGCCGCCCATGGGAAAGCCTTGGCCGTCCCGCGCTACTCCAACGATACGGACGAGAGCTACCGCCAGCGTGTGGCTGCAGCCTCCTTCTATCTGCAGCGGCGCGGCGAGCGGGTATTCTTCCAGACGGCGATCGGCCAGCGCTTCACTGGCCGCGAGTATGAGATTGTCGAGGAATTCCTGCATCTGACCGTGAAGGTCCTGGACATGATGAATGCAGATCGTGCTTGGCTGTGGGAATTCCTGGGCAAGGAGCTTGATCCGAACATAGCCATCGCGCTGGTCGACTGGTTCCGCTTTGTGGAGCATATTCCCATGACAGAGGACCTTGCGGTCAATCTGAATGACAACGTGCTGGACTGGCTTCCCGGGGACCTGTGCCATGACGGGCAGATCAAGCACGACCACGGTATGCAGCTGCTGTATGCCGGCTCGGTGGTGGCCGACGGCTCTACCTTATATATAGGGGTGAAGGCGAAGCTGGGAACCTGGACCGGTATCCGTAAGCTCCCGTTCACCCAGAGTGGGGTCATGGCCTATGGAGGGTTTGTATCCCATGCCGGATACCTGGTCTTTGCATCGCAGAAGAAGGCCGAGGGTGCGCGGTATGCCAACTCTATGGCCGATGTAATCGGGGACCTGCTGCTGCAGCACGATGTTTCCGACCAGATCAAGCTGGCCGCCCTGCATGTGGGTGGTGTGAATTACGGCGGACAATTGTTCTATGCACCGGAGAATCCTTCCTTATTGGATGAGCTTTCGGTGCAGGTGAACCAACTATAAGGAGTGTGTATGAAGATTCAAGAAAAGCAGCAGGTCCGGGGAAGTTTCATGATCCGGATTTATACGAATGGGGTGCTGACCGAGGAGTACCGAGATGATAACCTCATCGTCGATATGGCCAAGGTTGCACTCACCCGGCTTGTCGCCGGTGAAGTGACCGGCCGCAGCGTCAACAGGATCGCAGTAGGCACCCGCTCGGCCACGCCGATCGCCTCCGATGTGGCGATCACATCCCCGTTCGTCAAGAACGTCGACTCCCATTCATACCCGGCGACCGGCCAGGTTACGTTCCATTGGAGCTTGGCTTCCACCGAAGCCAACGGGAAGGCGATCAGTGAGTTCGGCCTGCTGTGTGCAGACGGTGCCCTGTTCGCACGCAAGACCAGGACTGAACCCATCAACAAGGCATCGGATATCACCATTGATGGTCAGTGGACTTTGATTTTCTAGCAAGGAGGAGCTATGGCAAATGTGACACAGACACCCGTCTGGGAAGATGGCATCTACCAGATTGAAACAACTGATCCGGTGATGGGTGGGCCGGAAGGCATCAGCAACAAACAGGCGAAGCAGCTGGCGAACCGCACCCTGTATCTGAAACAGCGGGCCGATGAGGTCGACGGTGCGAAGGGTGGCTTCGGCAGCCTGGACGAGCGGCTTGACCAGTATGACCTGTTCAGTCCGGATTCGATCAACGCACTGGCCGCAGCGGCCATGAAGGCGTTGCACCTGGGCGGAGGAGCTGCCGGCGAGATTACCAGGTTGAAGCAGGTCCTTACCCAGAAGGGCGAGGTGACGATTATCAATCGGGGCGTGGTTAAGGGATGCACGGTCACCAAGTCGGCAAGTGCCACCAGAAACCTGTCCCTGGCTACCGGGCTTTGTTTCTATGGCAGTCGGCTGGTACCTGCGGCAGCGGCCGAGAATGTGGCTATCATCCCGTCCAACCTTTCGGATGCGGCAGCTTCCTGCTACTGCTATCTGATCGAGGATGGTGGTGTGATGCGCATGATCTGCACGGAGATCGGGGAAGTCGTTCCAGATGAGGGCTTGCCCTTGTATCGGGTGAATATCCCTGCAAACAACACGTCGGCCAACGATCCGCAAGCTACCGCAGTCACGTTGACGGATATCCGCAGGATCGAGGCGAAGTGGCCCACCCTGTTCATCACCGCCCCGTATGCGAACATCGCATTGCAATACCCGTTTTTGAATGCCGACTACTCGGTGTCCCTGGATGTGATTGCTTATGAGGGCGGAGGGTTCCAGGAGGGCAAGATTTATGTGGGCGACCGTGCGGCGAACGGGTTCAAGATTTACATGAACGGCACAATCGACCAGGTCCAGGTGCGCTGGACGGTAAGCAAGAAGGAGGCCTAGGGTGCTGGTAAAGAAGCTTGGCAAGGGTGACTATGCCGATTATCAACTGGATGGAACCGTGTTGACGATCGGTGAGGACTCCATCGATGTGGCTGCAGTGCAGCGCGATGAACAGGTCATCCACACCATCAAAAACGGTGGGGATTACGTGGCAACCATTGAAGTGCCTCCCCAAACGTACCACCAGGAGATCGATGATTCGGTGGTCCTGGAGGAAGGGGAAGAGGAACGAGAGGTTACCGTTATGGTGGCTGATCCGTTGGATATCGGCGCGGTGAGCATAACGCTTTGGCCGCTGAAGTTTGGCAAGGAGGAGTAAAGATGCCTACTATTTTCGTGAAGGATTCGTATCGGGCGGCTGTGGAGGCTGCATCCGGAGGACACCAGACGGTGCTTTATGATGACAAGGGTTTCCCTTCCATTATGAATGTGATCCCCAAGTTCAACATGGAGGATATGGACCCGGCCCTTGGCACCGGCGTGCATCCTGCCTTCATCAAGGGTGGTGTGGAGAAGTCCGAGATTTTCGTCGGTACCTACCCGTCGATCGTGGCAGATGACCGCGCGGTTTCCATGCCCATGGTTCCGGCTCTCGGCGGAAAGACATTCGACCAGGCACGGACCTACTGCAAGAACAAGGGTCCCGGCTGGCATATGCTCACCAACCACGAATGGGCGGCGATTGCGATTTGGTTGGCCAAGAAAGGTATCAAGCCGAATGGCAATACCAACTATGGCCGATCGCACAAGGCGCTCTATGAGACCGGTGTGCGTGAAGATGGTGCTGCCCCCGGACTGACTTCCGGAACGCCGTACACAATTCCTGGGTCCGGTCCCATTACCTGGAACCACGATCAGACGGCCAACGGGATTGTCGACCTCATCGGCAACCGGTCCACCTGGGTCGATTTGCTGAAGCTGGTCGATGGCCGTGTCTACTGCCCGGCGGACAACAATTTCGATCTGGCCGAGGCTGATTGGCCGGCACAGAACGTGTTTTTCGATGTCTCTGCCGCATATAGCGACGACGGCGTGACGCAGGCCTACGGCAATCCTATCCTTAGCGATGCCATCATCAACCGTACTGGAGCACCTGGTGTGATCGGCACTTATGACGATTACACAACAGTGGCCTGGGCGTCCTTGGTTAACAAGGCAGGGTTTGTCACCCCGGCATTGATGAAGCAGCTGCTCATTGCCCCGATCGAGCCTGCAGGTGCCTCTGATTTCTCGAAGATGAGCGAAGGAACGCTCTATATTCGGAACAATGGAGAGCGTTTGCCGCTTCGTTCTGGGTACTACGACAGCGGTTCCGGTGCTGGGCCTGGCTACCTCAACCTGAGCAACCCGCGGTCGAACCAGAGCGGCATCTTTGAGTTCCGGGTAGCTTTTTGTCTTTGATAATCTGACCTCTGATTTCTGGTAATCTGGCATATAGGGAGTTGGTACATGACCGAGGATTTGAGAATATTTCAGAAGTGGACTGACGCCACCGTAGAAGCCTGGGAAGTATTGAAGAAGTATCCGAAGGAGGAAAAGTTCATTCTGGCCAACATGACGCGCGAGAGCATTTTGATGATCGGAACGCTGATTGATAGAGTGAACGTTGCCAGAGGGTCCGAAGCGAAGCTTAGGCTGGTGGAGGACCTGGATACACAGATTAGCAAGGTGAAAATGCTTTTTCACCTTGCTGTCGAGCTGAAGTACATTTCGGTGAAGACTTACGGCTATATGACAGGAAAAATTGTCGAGATCGGCCGCCTGCTTGGTGGATGGAAAAAGACCATTGCAGGCAGCTGATGATTTTAGGGTTATGGCTGGTACGGATGTTCCGTTTGCCGCTTCGTTCTGGGAACTACAACAACGGTTCCAATGCTGGGCCTGGCTACCTCAACCTGAACAACCCGCGGTCGAACCAGAACGGCAACATTGAGTTCCGGGTAGCTTCATCCCCGTCAACTGGAAGCCGATGCCTTACGGGGCTTCGGACATAGTGTAGGGGAAAAAGGAGCCATAATCCTTCCCGCAAGGGAAAAGATAAACCAGACTTGGGCGACAAGTAGCTAACGCCGAAGGCCGCAGCAAAAGCCGCCCAAGTTCTTTTTTGGAAGCCATGTCAAAACGAATAGGGAATTTGTGGGAGCCGATTTGCGAGTTTGAGAACCTGTACAACGGGTATCTGAACACCAGGAAGAGACGCCGGTATCATAAGTCGATTCTCCGGTACACAGCCAATCTGGAGGAGAACCTGTATGATCTGCATGACCAATTCGTCAACCTCACCTGGCATCCGAGCATGTCGGTGGTCAAGACGGTATTTTGGCCGAAGTGCCGGATTATCACCGCGCCGGTGGTGGCCGACCGTGTTGCATTCCACTCTATCGTCGATGTGATCGAGCCGTATTTCGAGAAGAAATTCCTGTTCCATTCATATGCCTGCAGGTGCAAGAAAGGCACCCACAAGGCCGTGAAGGCCGTCCAGCATCATGTGTATGGCCTGCAGCGCTGGGATGGTGGAGGGTACGTTCTGAAGGCCGATATACAGAACTACTTCGGAACCATCGACCACCAGAGGCTGAAGAAGATTATCCGCAAGACACTCAAGGATAAGCAGCTGCTGTCTGTCCTGGATTCCGTCATAGATGAGGTGGTCATCTCTCCGGAGATTCTCAAGCGGATATTGAGCAAGGCCTTGAAGGATCGCGAGGTTGTGCGGTGCTTTGATGTCATCATCGATGCCGGCAATCTGAACGAACGAATGCTGCAGCGCATGATCCGCAAGTACATCACCAGAAGGCCCATGTTGAACTTCTTGGACAGGATTATCTTTGCTGCATGTCACCCTGAGGTAGGCTTGCCTTTGGGCGCTCTTACAAGCCAGCTCTTCGCCAATGTGTACCTGGACCAACTGGATCACTATGTGAAGGAGGTACTGCAGGTGAAGCATTATTTCCGCTATATGGATGACTTCATCATCCTATCCACATCGAAGGAATACCTGCGTGATATCCTGGGGAAAATAGATGTCTACCTGCAGGAGGAATTGGCTCTCAAGCTCAACCCGAAGACCTCGATATTTCCGCTGCAGAAGTTCATAGACTTCTGCGGGTATCGGATACGGGCCGACAGATTGACACCAAGGAAGAGGAATGTGGTAACGGCCAGACACCGGCTGAAAAAGCTCAACAACGAGGTCCTGGACGGCACTATACCGTTCTCGAAGTTCCGGGCTAGTCTTATGTCATTCTTGGGATATGTGAAGCACTGTAAGGCCTCTACAACCGTCCAGCACATGCTGGAGGAATTGAAATTGTGAACGAAAGGTTTTACACAGTGAAAGAATTTTTAGGGGAGAAATATCTCACGCAGAGGGCGCGAATTTCGCACGCGGCTACAGTATTGGTAGGTTCGTACGATTACAACAGAACTAACAATACAACTAGTACAACAACATTTATCGATTCAGACGACTCAATTTCCATCACGTACTCGATCAGTGGGGGCAAACTCTCCATTTCCTGCAGCGGTACCGGACCATTGAACGGAAAGTCATTCTCGAATGGAGTCCTGCAGTGAGTCATAGTAAGGACACCCCTACCTGAATTCAGGATAGGGGTGCCATAAATTGGAATAGGCTTAGTACAAGTCCTTGCGCATGGCTTCATACGCTTCCTTGGTGAGCTCGCCCTGTGCATAGCGCTTCTCCAGAATCCTCACGGCTTCCGGCTTGTCCATCCGTTTCCTTGAGGTGCGGACAATGGCAATGATCGAAAGCACAAGGGAAGCAAGAACCGCAGCAAGAACCAGGCCCATGACCCACCTCCCTGCACCGGCATATCCAAATCCCAAACACGGTCCGGCAACTCTGCCGGCATTCCAAAACAAGGTATGATACATACTCGTTATTCCCCCTTCAACTCGTCACGATACGCAAGATACTCATCTCGCGAAATTTCTCCCAAAGCATACCGTTTGCGCACGATATCCATGGCACCGGTTTGTTCAGGTTCAGGTCCTTTGCGTTGGCCTTTCAGCAAGTAGTACAGCCCAACTGCAATCAGGACAACAATGATCAACATCATGGCTTGCTCCTATACCCCCTCAGGGTATATGTGAAGTATTGGGTATCCATACCATCTTGTCAATTGAATTGCCCATTACTTCACTAAGCTATACGCAAATCCATCTGATTCACGATTAGTGATGCATACCCTCACCCAAACATCATGTTTCTCCATACAATTCGGTAGATATGTCAAGAACAAATCTGACCAACCTCCGGGACCAGCTTACGAAGTGCCTCGGGATCATCATCACCGGCAACCCGGTTCGCCTTGATCATCCCACAGACAGTACAGCGATGCAGCAGCATCAACTCCCCATCAGCTTTCTGATAGAGCGCGATCGGTTCCATCACTCCTCTGCACAGGCAAGCCCTGTCACCGCTATGCATATCAACATGGCGGCTGTGAAGACAGTGGGGACAGTGGTTGCGATGCCTTGTGCCCCATGCCTCTGAGGAGACTGGGGCACCACAGTGAAGGCAGATGAAATCATTCCTATCGTTCATAGAGACCTTCCCTTCTGTAGTGGTAGAGCAGCTTGCCGAGATTCTTGTCCTTCTGCTTTCGCATGTTCAGGACCTCTTCCCAACTCTGTGCCTCACTTCTGAGTTTCAGGTAGTTCAGATAGCGATCCTGCTCAAGTTCCCCACCAAGCAATGCTTGCTGGACGGCGCACCCGGGTTCCCCGGTATGCGTACAGTCCGCAAACCTACACTGTGATGCGAGAAGGGCGATATCCTCAAAGGAATCCTCCACCTCAGATGAACTGCTGTTCATACCCACGGAACGAAGTCCAGGGGTATCGAGCAGCAAGGCACCGTTGGGGAGCAGATGCAGCTGTCTGGATGTGGTGGTATGCCTACCACGCCCATCAGAGCTTCTCACCTCCTGGGTCTTTGCCACCCGCTTTCCACAGAGGCTGTTCAGCAGGGTCGACTTTCCCGCCCCACTGCTTCCCAGCACCATCAGGGTGGAGCGCTCTGCAAGGCTTGCCGCAAGTTCTTCCAAGCCTTTTCCGGAAAGACTGTCCACCAGGAATACGGCAAGGTCGGAGAAACGGGCTTGCACCCTTCTCGGATACAACTCCGCTTCCTCAACCAAATCGCATTTGGTGAGAATCAGGATGGCAGGGATGCCATCGGCATGAAGCAGGGAGAGAAAGCGTTCGGTCTTGCGCAAATTGAAGTCATTGCGTATGTCCTGCACAATGGCTGCCTTGTCGATATTGGCGGCAACAACGGAAGAGGAGACATCAACTCTCTCCCGATCACCAGCAGAGGACTTGTGAAATGCAGAGGTGCGCTCAAGAACGCCTTCGATGAGCCCCTGTTCCTCGCCATAGGGAAGGACTGCACACCAGTCCCCGATAACGGGTGGATTCTGCACCCCCAGGTCCTCACGATTCTGAAAGGAGCCGGAGCGTCTGAGCAGCAGCTCCTTCTCCCCGTCAAAACCCCAGTAAAGGCCCTTCCCTTCCCGCACGATCCGATAGGCCTGATATCCTTGTTCCTGATACGGTATGAATGATTGGGCATGGCACTGCTGCCAGCCATACGTTTGCAATAGTGTTTCTTCTTGATGATTGTACATGGTAATCCGTCCAGTAGTGTGATGAGCATACCAAGACTGCCTACGCTGTCTTGGGGTAGGTTCATCGGCCGAACGGTCTTGATGATAGGTCTTCTGGAAAGCAGGACATCAAAGCCGAGGCCGATGTCACATCACCGAATCCAGATACTGTCTGTACATCCAATCTCCTGTACGAATGAATATGGTATGGAAGAAACGTAACGCCTCCGGCTCCTTTCAGTCAAGCATATGCCCCGCGTCAGCTTACAACTTTCTCTTTGGGAGGCAGACAACAAAGAAGACAGCAAGAAGGAATTTTCAGAAGAGTATCAAATATCCACAATTATTTCTTTTTTGGATAATTTATCCTTGACCTCCCCTTTCCCCTGCCCGATACTACAAACAAAAGGAATGGTTTGGGTGCTGAGGCACCCTCACTAAGGAGGAAACAATGAAAAAAGGTATCGCTCTGTTGCTTTGTCTTGCCTGTCTGCTACCTATGTTTGCAGCAGGGACCAAAGAGAGTGCTCCCAATGATGTGATCGAGCTCAGGTTCCTGGGCATGGCACAGGCTGCGTACTCAGAGCAGAATGTCAATGACATGACCGCTGACTTCATGAAGGCACATCCGAACATCAAGGTGTACACCGAGTTCGTCCCGTATGAGGAACTTCGCAACAAGACCCTGCTCGCCTATGGTTCGAACAACTCCTATGATGCGGTACTGGTGGATGACATCTGGTTCACCGAGTATGACAGCAAGGGAATGCTCGTGGACATCACCGCAAACATCCCCAAGTCTTACAAGGATGGCGTACTTGCCGGTGGTTGGAACTTCACCACCAAGAAAAGCAAGATCGTAGGGCTTCCCTGGTTCCTGGACACCATGTACCTCTTCTACAACCCCACGATGCTCAAGGCCGCCGGCTACACGGCAGCACCGAAGAGCATTGAGGAGATGGTTGAGATGGGTCGTGCCCTGAAAGCCAAAAACATCGTTGAATACCCGTTTGTCTTCAGCCTTGCCCAGGCAGAAGCACTCATCTGCGTGTATTCGAACTTCCTCGAAGCCTTCGGCGGCTCCTTCCAGGATGCACAAGGCAACTACATCCTCGACACCAGCGGCGTTAAGGCCTTGGAATTCCTCGTCTCCCTCAAGAACGAGGGATTGCTCAACCCCAACTCGCTGGAGTATCTGGAAGAAGACGTGAGACGTGTCTTCTCCACCGGCGATGCCGCATTTACCCTGAACTGGGGCTATATGCATGCACTTGCCAGCGATCCTGCAGAGAGCAAGCTGAAGAAGGAAGATGTGGGAGTCATGGTGCTTCCCGGAGCCAAAGGCGTGAAGGATTCGGCAGCCATGAGCGGCTCGATGGGACTTTCCGTCCTATCCAAGTCAAAGAATCCGAATGAAGCACTCCAGTACATCCTCTACCTCTCAAGCAAGGAAGTACAGGACACCTACTCCAACCTGCAGCTTCCCGTGTGGACTGCCAGCTACGACGATCCTTCCATCCAGGCAGGACGTGAGGATCTGGTTGCGGCGGCAAAGAAAGCCTTCTCGATCATGAACGTCAGGCCCAGCGTGCCCAACTACCAGGAAGTGAGCGCAATCTTCCAGCAGCACATCCAGACCGCTCTGTATGGGGAGAAAACTCCCAAGCAGGCACTCACCGATGCCGTGCAGAAGGTAAAGGCTCTCTAGGTATGGCCAGTCGGGGAACACGATGGTACACCCTGCTGCTTGCTCCCATGATTCTCGTCATGGGGGCGGTCATCGGGTGGCCGCTTATCCAAACATTTGTACTCAGCTTCACCGATACCCAGCTGATGGATGTTTCTGCTCCCACATTCGTAGGATTGGATAATTTCATCAAAGGCTTGGGCAACCAGGGATATCTCGATGCTCTGAAAGTTTCGGGCCTGTTTGCCTTGGTGGTTGTCTCTTCGGAGATGATCCTGGGAACCTCTGTCGCGCTGTTGCTCAATGAACCGTTTCGGGGAAGGAATCTGGTGCGTGCACTTCTTATCCTTCCCTGGGCGGTTCCCACCACCGTGAACGCCATCATGTGGCGTCTGATCTACAACCCTGAGTATGGTGCTTTGAACAGCCTGCTCTTCCAACTGGGTTTCCTTGACAGTTACATCAGTTGGTTGGGCAGTGCAGACAAGGCTTTGTGGTCCGTCATGTTCGCCGACGTCTGGAAAAACTTCTCACTTGTTGCCATGATCGCCCTCGCATCCCTGCAGACCCTGCCTGACAGCCAGATAGAGGCTGCAAAGATCGATGGGGCCGGGGCATGGCAACGCTTTCGCTACATCACCCTCCCCCATCTGATCCCCTCGCTGCAAGTAGCACTGGTGTTGCGGATCATTGAGGCAGTGAAGGTGTTCGACATCATTTACGTCATGACGAAGGGAGGGCCGGCAAACAAAACCCGCTCGGCAAGCATCTTCGTCTATCAGGAGGCGTTCACCAACTCACGCATGGGTTCGGGTGCCGCCTACGCCATCATCATGGTCTGTCTGATCATGATTCTCATAGCCTTCTATATCCGAGGGCTCTCAAGGAAGGAGAAGTAGCATGATCAAGAGAAAACCCCTCTCCTCCATCCTTCTCTACGCTGCCGTCATCTGTCTGGTCATCTATCTGATCGCTCCCTTCGTGTGGTTGATCATCATGAGTTTCAGCTCTGCAAATGACCTTACGCAGAAACCCTTGCGCTGGATACCCTCAAGCATCGATGTCTCCAGCTACAAGGACCTTTTGACCATGGGCATCAACAGTCGCGGGGAACTGTTTGTCAATGCGCTGGGAAACAGCCTCACCACCGCGTTCACCGCGGTGCTCATCTCCCTGTTTGCCACAGTCCCCGCTGCCTGGGTGCTCTCCCGATACCCGGGAAAAAAGAGTTGGGTTCTCACCGCAGCCATCTTCACCTTCATGTTGCCACCGGTGGCCTATGCGCTTCCGCTCTATCGCATGCTTACCCGCTTGGGTTGGCTGAACAACTCACTCTCCCTGGCCTTGGTCTACTGCACCATCGTCCTGCCCTTCTGCGTTTGGTTGATCAAGGAGAACATAGACTCCATTCCGTATGAGCTGGAAGAGTCTGCCATCCTCGATGGTGCAGGAGTGGCAAGGAGAATCCTGCTGGTAGTCATGCCGCTGTTGCTGCCCGCTCTGGGAACCGTTGCCCTTCTGGCCCTCATCATGGCGTGGGACGAGTACTTCTATGCCCTGCTCTTCACCAGCAGCAAGGAGGCCATCACGCTGCCGGTCGTCATAGCAAACCTCGCATCAGGAAGGCAATCCAATTACAACCTCATTGCAGCCGGAGGCGTCGTTGCCTCTACCCCGCCGGTACTCATCGGCATCCTCTTCCAGCGTGCCCTGATCAGGGGCCTGGTGCAAGGTGGGGTGAAGGAATGAGCCTAACCATTGGTATGGATATCGGAGGGACTTCGGTCAAGCTCCTGGCCCTCGATGAGCACGCTTCCATTATTGGCGAAACATCCTTTCGCACATCCTCACAGCATGGCATCGAAGCATTTCTCCATGCTACCGATGAGGCGATACAGTGCTTGCTCAAGAAGGGCAACGCAGGACTGTCAGGCCTGGGAGTCGGATGCACAGGTCCCATCGACTATCAGACGGGTATCATTCTCAACCCCTTCACCCTGCCCGGCTTGGAAGGTCACAGTATCAGCGAGCTGCTCTCTGAGCGCTACCAGGTCCCTGTGGTGGTGGACAATGATGCCAATACGGCACATGTCGGGGAGGTCTTCCTCCAAAGTGATGCCCCCGATGACACCATGATGCTCACCTTCGGAACGGGGGTGGGAGTATCCATCCGCCTCCAAGGAACACTCTTCAGGATTCCTGGGGGCATCCACCCTGAGATAGGCCACATTCCCACCAGCATCAAGGCAGAAGACAGGTGCTACTGCGGGAGGAACAATTGTATGGAACATATCCTCTCCGGTACAGGTATAAACAACCATGCACGGCAGCAAGGAGCTGAAGAGGCTGAAACATTGGTGAACTATCCAGACAGCACATTCAGGCATGATCTTGAGACAGCACTTTTTGAATCAGTGAGCAGCCTTGCAACCATTTTCCACCCCCAAATCGTGTACATCGGGGGTGGAATGCAACAGTTCTTTGAGACCTATGTACTCACAGGGGTGCAACGACGACTCGATGCGTTGTTGCCAATCTATGGAAAAACACTCTTGCAAGGATGCAAGGCAGGAACCAGAGCCGGCAGCTTGGGTGCTGCACTCTTGGCACATACGGAAGGGAGATAAGATATGAGAGCCATGATCGAGACGTATGCAGCATTGCTGCAGGATACAAGCGGAGTACAAGCAATCCTCGCAGAGATGGATAGGCAGGTCTCCGATGCAAAACAGAGTATAGAAAACACCAAAGCAGGGGTAAAGGAACTTGCCAAGGCCATCAAAAGCAGTGAGTCACTCCTGCTCTTGGGGATGGGTGCTTCCCACTATGCCAATGAGCTTTTTTCCTTCCAGTTGCGCAAGCTTGGGTACCAAGCTCTTGCCGTAAGTGCCTCCGAGTTCATCTATGACCCTATCCCTCAGTGGAAGGGCCCGGTTCTGCTCACCAGTCAATCGGGGGAGTCGGTGGAAACGGTACGCTGCTTGCCGCTTCTGGAAGGATTACAAGTTTTCAGCATTACGTTGAATGCAGAGAGTACCATCGGGCGAAAGACGCAAAGCCTCGTCGCCAGTGGAGGAGAAGAGAAGGCCTTTGCAGGGACACGCAGCGTAACGCTGACGATCGCCATCATGGCAAGTGTCTGCGTTGCCCTGGGGATGAGATCAAGGCAGGAACTTGACCATGCCTTGGAAAACGGCCCTGAGTCCCTCCAGGAGCTCGAGAAAGCCCTTGGCTTGATCATCCAGGCCAAACATGTGGTAGCTACCGGTCGCAGCATCTTCAGTCCTCTGGCGCACTTGTTTTCACTTGGCAGTGAGGAGCTCAGCAGACAAGCAATGGTGTGTCTGGAGACTGGGCAACTTCGCCATGGACCGACCGAGATACTCAGCTGTGATTCTTCTTTGGTTGTCTTCCGTCAGGATGGCCCATTGGGACAGTTGGCGGGAAGCTTCGTGGAATTGCAACGAAAGGCTGGGTTCTCGTGTGTGGTCTTTGATGCATCTTCCTTCAAGGCACTGGAGAACTCCATCACCATCCGCTTTCCCGAGGGTGATGACATCTTCACGGTGCTTGGGATGATGAGTGCCTTCCAGACACTGATGATCACCTATGCGTGTGCAAAGAATCCCTATACGGGACTGCCAAGATATGGGAGCAAAGTGACAACAACCGAATGAAAAGAACCCCTATTTTGTGTATACTCGTTTCGAGGTGCATATGCTGATTACTGATATCATGGAGAGCCAGAGCAACCAATTCAGCGCAACCGAGCTGAAATTGGTTGCGTATATCCGAAACAACCCGAATATCATCTTCAAGACGATTACTGAGGTGATAGAGGAGAGCAAGGTCGGATATGGATCGATCATCCGCTTCTGCAAGAAGATTGGGTGTGAGGGTTTCCAGGATTTCAAGATACGGCTTGCTACGGAGAATCCGGATGCAAAGCCCAGCCATGCAGAAGAAGATTCTCTTTTGGGGAAGTATCGCAAGCTTGCAACCAAACAGCTTGATGTGACGGTTCGCAATACTGAGGACAACATCATCATTGGGATTGCGCAGGCGATCATGCAGGCGAGAAAGATTGTCATCCTTGGCTTTGGAGGTTCCTATCCTATGGCTGAGGAGTTTCTTTACCGCCTGCTGCGCATGGGGTTTGATTCGGTGACACTCGATGCTGACAACCATGTGCAGTCGTATCGTGTCTCCTTGCTGGATGAGCGGGATGTGGTGTTTGTGTTTTCTTTCTCCGGTACCACGAAAGAGATCCTGGACACGGTGACGGTTGCCAAAAAGAACAAGGCCAAGGTCATTGCGTTCACCAATCACACGAAGTCACCGCTGGTGAAGCTTTCTGATCTCTTCCTCATCACTGCCATCAGGATACCGGCCCTTGAGGCGGAACTGGGGACAAGGCTCCCCTTCTATTTCCTGATCGAGGTACTTACCAACTATCTGTATGACAACTACCAGCAGGTAAGGGATGCGCTGAAGATCACCTACGATTCCGTTTCCAAGAAACAGATGTAAGCAGAACCAAACTACTTTCGATTCAGTTCATACAGGGCGATGTATGAAGCAATTGTGTGCGAAGAGAGCATCTGGCCAATGAGATCCAGGGGAAGGTCTTCCATGCGTTTGAAACGGATGCAGGATTTGCCCATGGACAATCGTTTTCCACTCTTTTCAAATGCTTTCTGCAAGAGTGCTTTCCGGTCTTCTTCCAGATAGACCCCCATGAGATACAACGAATAGTACTGCTTCTGTGCAGCGATTGCTGCATAGAGCAAGGGCTTTTTGTTATAGGTCGTAGGATAGACTTCCAAGGGTACTTCGTAGCTGAGCATTCCCCAGGAGATGTTCTCCTGCATGCCTTCAGGGAGATGAGAGAGAATGAAAGAACGCATGGGAAGAATGACAGCTTGATGTTCAAAGGTAAGACTGTCTATATAGGCTTGGACGGTAGTTGCATTTGATTTCATGGGGGACCTCCTAGGAGGAAGGGTAAAAAAAGTGACCCATCAACGATGGGCCACCTTTTTCCTAACTAATTAGATTAGAAAGAAACTTTTACAGAAGGAGTAAGGCTGAAAGCCTCAGTAGCAGCAGCGTATTCTGCATCAAGAGCATACTTTACGCCACCCATGGTGTAATCAGCACCAAATCCAATGGTGGTTGCAATATCACTGAAATCTGCCAACGAGAGCTTTCCATAAATACCCATGTTTTCGATACCAGCATAGGTGACCTTAGCAATAAGGTTACTGGTGGTGTCGAGAAGCTGATATTCTGCCCAAGCGGAGATGTCTTCAAAGGATCCGTTAACTTCAGCATAGAGGTTGTTCTTCTCAGTGTCAAAGTTGTACACGGTGATTGCAGAAGCAGTCAGAGCAAAATCAAGACCAGCAAGAGCTGCGATGTCAGCACTAGCAGAAGCAGTCATGCCACCCTTGTCGCCAGAAGCGGTAAAGTTGGTATAGCCAACAGCTGCTTTCACGCCATCAACAGGAGCGAACTTTGCACCGAGCATAATCGGCTTGTCAGCGGTGTTGGTAGGATCAGCTGCCAATTCAACAGTAACCATGTCGGTGTAACCAACGGTAACCTTAGAAGAATAAGTGCCCTTCATTGCAAGCTCTGCAACCTTGTCATTGGTATCGGCATAGACATCAGAGGGCTTCACATCACCCATGTTACCAATAGCAAGGGTAACAGTAACATCACCCATGTCAACACCCTGCTCAGCAAGAGCCTTGTCAAGGTAGATGCTCAATGTTCCGGCAATTGCATTGTCGGTATCAAATGCAAGGGTACCACCAGCAACACCGACTTTCCAGAAATCGCCAGAGACGGAAAGAGCGTCAATGTTAATCTCAGGAGTGTTTGATGCAGCAATAGCCGTCGGATCAAAGGTCAACTTGTAACCAGCTTTGATAGAACCCGTGAATTCGACAGGGAATGCAACCAAGGTTGTTGCAACCATGAGAACCAGCGCCAGAGTCAATACAAACTTTTTCTTCATGACGTAAATCTCCATTTTTTTGCGTGAGAGTTTATTTGTAACATCAGTATGCTGATGCACTTTGTGAGTAGAATGGACAAATATTGTGCGAATGATGGATTAGTGTGATGGATGGATGTGTTTCTTTGGGTTTGTGTGAGGAATTTTGATGGTTGTGTGTGGTTTATGTGCACAAATCCTCTTTGTGAAGATGACAAGAAGGTTACAAAGACAATATCTTTTGGTTTGTCAACAACATTGCCGTACATAACCGATTTTAGTATCATATAAGTATGATATACCTTTTTGCCTCTGACATCCATGGAAGTGCATATGCAATGCATACGCTCCTGAATATCTTCGAAACGACCAGAGCCTCCAAGCTTATACTGCTCGGGGACCTGCTTTATCACGGCCCTCGCAATGACCTTCCTCAAGAGTATAACCCAAAAGAAACGTGTAGGCTACAAAATAGTGTCAAAGAATCGTTAATTTGTGTGAAAGGCAACTGTGAGGCCGAGGTTGATCAGATGGTTCTGGAATTTCCCGTACTCTCTGACAGCGCAACAATGTATCTTGAGCGCCTTGGGGGAAGAATGATCTACCTTCACCATGGGCATAAGAGCCTTCCTCCCCTTCCCTCCGGTACGATTGTCATCAGCGGGCATACCCACATCCCGGTAGCCGAGGAGAAGGACGGCCTGGTCTTCATCAACCCAGGATCGGTTGCAATCCCCAAGGGAGGATTCCCCCCTTCCTATTGCATCCTGGAAGGAACGACCTTCACCATCAAGGACTTTGAGGGGAATGTGATCAAGAGCCTCACCATCTGAGGCTCACCACCACCTGTTCCTCACGCTGCTCCATCGATGCAGTTCCCTTGTGGAGCAACATCACCTGATTGACAATAGGAAGCCCCAGTCCGCTGCCAGCAGTGCTGCGGCCGCTGTCGCCACGGCTCCAGGGCTCGAAGAAGTCCACTCCCTCCGCAAGTGTTCCTGCATTGGTGAACGTCATGGTGTTTTTCCCTATCGCCCACCCTACTGAGTCCTCACTTGCTTTCAACCCATTGTCCAAAAGTTCCCCGCACGCAAGCGCGAGCAACTTCTGGTCGCCGACCAGCTCGGCCTGACCTGCATCAACGTAGATCCGCTTGCGTTGTTCAGGGGAGAAGTGTTGGAGAACCTGATCCAACAAGGATGATGTGTCTATGCTTTTGCATGTGGCCTTTGCCTCCGGACTCTGCAGATTGGCATACAGCACCACAGCAGCAACCCTGTCCGAAAGCGTTGCATGCTCTTTCTGAAGGGAAGCAATTGTCTGCTTGCTCATCGGGAACACCCCGTCTGACATCCCATCAAGCAGGAGTTTCATCGAGGTTACCGGCGTATTGAGATCGTGGCTGATGGACTGCAGCCAAGCCTGCCGGCTTCGCTTGTGCATCAGCAAATGCTCATCCAGCATCTGGATCGAAGCATTGATCACCCTCTGCTCATCGATCTTGGTAGGAGGCAGCTCCACACCATTCTCTCCACGACTGAGAATGGTAAGTGCCTTCTCGATACCCTGGGTATAGCGCTGGCTTCTTCGGGAGATGGATGCTGCCATAAGCAAGGCGACCAAAAAGGCAAAGGGCATGGAAAACAGGAAAGGATAGAGCAGCCCCTTGAAGAGCCTTCCCGTATCCTTATAGGTAAAGGGGGTGTAGGTCAGGACATCCACCGAACCGAGTACCTCATTGTTGTACATCAGCACCATGCTTCCCGCTATATCGGTTGCCTTCACGCGGGAAGGAAGGAGAATCGTCTGCTTCTGCGGCTCAGGTTGCTTGGTCACCATCAGCGAGGCCATGGGGCCATTCTGGATGATCTTCACCACATAGACATCACTTTGCATCTCGGATGAGGTGAACTCCTGATCATCAACCTCTTCCTGGGCCATAGGAAGCTGCTGGTCCTCATGCATGTCGCGCATCTGCTCCGGTGGACGCATCCTGGGAACAGGAAGCGTATTGCCGCTGCTGGTATTGCCGTAGGCAACCACCACCGCCCCATCGGGATTGCGGATATACAAACCACTGACCCGGTCATCCGCTGAGGCAAGCAAGACTCCCTCGAGGGAGAGCAAGGTATGGGAAGACGAAGCAAGCCCCTTTTTCAGGTTTGTGGTGAATGAAGACAAATACTCTTGGAAAACCGACTCAGTCCAGGAATGGCGCTGGTTCTGCACACTCAGCAGAAAGACTGCTCCCTGGATGCCGAGCACCACGGCCACCACCAGGACAAAGCCCAAGAATAGTCGTACAAACTGTTTTCTCATAGCTCTCCACTGTCTTTCTCATGGCCGATGAAGCGATATCCATAGCCACGAACCGTCTCGATCCAGGGCCCATCACCCAGTTTGGACCGAATATTCTTGATATGGGTGTCCACCACCCGCTCATACGACTCCACATTGTAGTCGAAGCACTCCTCCAGTATCTGGGAGCGCGACACCAAGTGGTGGGAGTTCTCTATCAGATAGGAAAGGATCCTCCACTCCGCAGCAGTAAGAACCGCTTCGGTGTCGTCAACTTCCAGGCGGTGGTTCTGCTCATCAAAGTTCATCCAGTGCTCCCCGACATACAACCTTCCGTCGGAAGGATGATAACTGCCGTTGTGGTAGCGGCGAAGCACCGCCTGCACCCGAAGCACCAGCTCCTTGGGCGAGAACGGCTTGGAGATGTAATCATCGGCGCCAAGCTCGAAGCCAAGGATGCGATCACTCTCCTCACTGCGGGCAGTCATGAAAATGACCGGACAGTCACACTTCTGCTTGAGTTGCTTCACGAAGGCAAACCCATCCCCATCGGGAAGCATGACATCCTGGATGAGCAGGTTGGGAAGCTGACTCGCCACCGCTTCCTTCGCTGCCTTGAGCGTCCCGAAACCCCGAACCGAATACCCCGAAAGTTCCAGGTACTGGCGCACCCCTTCTCGGATCACGTCATGATCCTCAACAATATAAATGAGCTCCTGGTTCTCTTGTCCCATAGGTTATTCCTGTACCTCAGCGCCCCCTTGGGGCTTGGTCGATGTGCTCTTGCCGGCAAACCGGTACCCATATCCACGTACGGTCTCAATCCATTGCGATCCCAGCGGCCCCATCTTCGCCCGCATGTTCTTCACATGGGTGTCGACGATACGGTCGTACGACTCAAAACTGTAGTCGAAACAGTGCTCCAGAATCTGGGATCGGGTGATCAGGATGCCACTGTTGCTCACCAAGTAGCTCATGATCCTCCACTCTGCAGCGGTGAGGGGAACCTGGTTCCCGTCCACCGAAAAGAGGTGGCTCACCTCATCCAGTTGCAGGACCGAGTTTCCCAGTGTCCAGGTGCTGCCGCTTCTGAAAGCCGAAACGCTGACATCGATGCGCCGAAAGAGGGCATGCACCCTCAACACCAGCTCCTTGGAACTGAACGGCTTGCATACATAGTCGTCAGCCCCCAGCTCAAAGCCCAGTATCCTGTCGCTCTCCGCAACACGGGCTGTTACAAAGATCACCGGAAAAGAGTAGGTCTGCTTCAGCTTCTTGAGGAAGGTGAACCCATCGCCGTCGGGAAACTGCACCTCCATCAGCATCAGGTCAGGAGTCTGTCGGGAGAGCGCCACCTGCACCCCATGCAAATCCTCGAAAGCCTGCACCTCATATCCTGAAAGCTCGAAGTACTGCTTGATACCATCCCGCTCTTCACCATTGCCATCAACGACATACAACATTTTCATAAACAACATCACCATACCTTCGAACGTCTGACAAGCGTTCCAGATTACACACCATAATACTCCACAGTATCTTCACAATGCCTCTGTATAATACGCACAGTGTGAACCATCTGTCAAAGTATTCTCCCCAAGCTCACATACTCCACCTGCCGAACATCTGTGTGTACCTGACCTTCTCTTGATAACCCATCCCATCCACGCTACACTGCGTTGCATGAAACGCAGCCGCCTCAGCCTGATCGGAGACAGCATCATTCTCCTCTTGTGCATCCTGGCCATCCTTGCCATCAGCAGCAGGACACTGGGCGGGGGAAGCGGCTACGTTCAGGTGCAGACAGAGACGGCAACCTACCGCTACAGCCTCGCCGTCGACCGTGAGATCCATGTCGAAGGCCCGCTCGGCGATACCCACATCATCATCGAGGACGGACAGGCACATATCCATGACTCTTCCTGCCCCACCAAGAGTTGCACCTTCCAACGCCCCATCTCCAGCGCCCGTGCCTGGATAGCCTGCCTTCCCAACAAGGTATTGCTCACCATAGTGGGAGACAACACTGCCGATCTGGAGGTGGATGATGTCGCAAACTGAACGAAAGATCGCCTTCATAGGGGCAACCACCCTGCTGCTCTCCTCTGTGGAGTATCTCATACCCAAACCCCTTCCCTTCCTGCGCCTGGGACTGGCGAACCTCCCCCTGCTCATCATCCTCGAAAGCATGGGATGGAAAGCCTACCTGTTCATTCTCTTGCTGAAGGCAATCGGGCAAGGCATGGTATCCGGAACACTCTTCTCCTACCTCTTTCTCATCTCCCTTGCAGGGACCCTTTCCAGCGGCATTGCCATGAAAGCGGTAAAGCTTCTGCTCAAGTCGAAGGTTTCGCTGGTGGGCATCAGCCTCGTCGGAGCTTTTGTCAGCAACCTGGCACAGCTTGCAGTGGCAGCCTTGGTGGCCTATGGACCTTCCATTTGGGTTGCCGCCCCGCTCATGCTCACCCTTGGCCTGCTCTCAAGCTTCGCCCTTGGACTCCTGGCAGAAATCTATGTCCAGAAGAGCTCCTTTGCCCACTCCTTGGATGATGAGAGCATCAACTTTGCCTTGCCGGTGGTTGAGCAGGGAGCCTACCTTCCGAGGGTGGCCATCGCCTCGCTTCTCTGCATTGCAGCAATTCTCTTTACGCAAACGCTGTTCTACCTTGCACTGCTCACCCTCTGCATGTACCTCCTGCAACTCACCGCCCGAAGGAAAATCCGCCTGCTTCCCCCACTCATGCTGCTTGTTTCGCTCGCCATCCTCAGCCTGTTCGAACCCAACGGCAAGGTCTTGCTCTCCCTCGGTTCGGTTGCCTTCACCGAAGGCTCCCTCACGCTTGCCTTCACCAAGGCCCTCCGGCTGATGAGCCTGCTGGCAGCCAGCCAGTGCCTGACGGCAAGCAACCCACGCCTGAAGGGAAAGGCCGGTTCCATCCTGCTGCTCGACCTGGCCTACTTCGGCCAACTCTCCTCCTCGTTCCGCACAACCAAGGGGAGCCTTGTCAAGCGCATAGACCAGGCCCTGCAGAGCGCCGCTTCCGGCAATGGAACCGAACAGGCCGTGCAGAAACAACAAAAACGGGCAATCAAGGAACCATTGTTTCTCCTGCTTTCGGGGTGTGTGCTGTTTACAGCATTGTTGAGCAATATCCTAAAATAAACAACCAATCGTATAATTAAAACTCAAATATCGGTAATATTTATCCAATTATTTTCATTTCAGACTATTTATCTGCGCTGATATGCATTTTGGTGCATTAGCTTTGTAATATTCTCACATATTTATTTCCTACCCTCTTGACCATAATAGATAATTTTTTATACATTCGGGCCAACAAACCACCAGAGGAGTGCATCATGGCAGAAATCAAGCAACCAACCGAACTCTTTGAAGGGCAGCAAGAGCTGCAGTCTCTCATTGAGCGGGTGAAGCGCGCACAAATCAAATTCTCAACCTACACCCAGGAGCAGGTTGACACCATATTCAGAGCTGCAGCCATTGCAGCAAACGACGAGCGCATCAAGCTCGCAGCCATGGCCGTCAAGGAGACAGGCATGGGAATCCTGGAAGACAAGGTGATCAAGAACCACTTCTCCGCCGAGTACATCTTCAACAAGTACAAGGATGACAAGACCTGCGGCATCATCGAGACCGACCAGGGCTTCGGCATCAAGAAGATTGCAGAACCCAAGGGCGTCATTTGCGGCATCATTCCCACCACCAACCCAACCAGCACCGCCATCTTCAAGAGCCTCATCAGCCTCAAGACCCGAAACGCCATCATCTTCAGCCCCCACCCCCGCGCCAAGGAGTGCACCTGCGAAGCTGCCAGAATCATCCTTGAGGCTGCCGTGAAAGCAGGGGCTCCCGAGGACATCATCGCCTGGATCGACGAACCTTCGGTACAGAAGACCGACTATCTGATGCGCAATCCATTGGTAAATCTCATCCTTGCTACCGGAGGACCTTCCATGGTCAAGAGCGCATACTCATCAGGCATTCCGGCAATCGGGGTGGGACCGGGCAATACCCCAGCCTTGGTGGACAAGAGTGCAGATATCAAGATGGCGGTCAGCTCCATCCTCATGTCCAAGACCTTCGACAACGGCGTTGTGTGTGCCAGTGAGCAGGCTGTCATCTGCCACAAGGACATCTACGACCAGATGAAGGAGGAGTTCCTCACTCGCGGAGCATACTTCCTCTCAGCATCTGAGGCAGACCAACTGAGATCAGTCATCATTGATCCCAAACGCAAGACGGTCAACCCAGCCATTGTCGGCCAAAGTGCGGCAACCATTGCCAAGCTTGCTGGCTTTGCCGTACCTGCGGCAACCAAGGTCCTTATCGGCGAGGTGGAACAGATCCAGGAGAGTGAACCCTTCGCCCATGAGAAGCTCAGCCCTGTGTTGGCCATGTACAGATGCGACAACTTCGGCGATGGTACGGACAAGGCTGCCAGGCTTGTTGCGCTCGGAGGTTTCGGGCACACCAGTGTGCTGTACATCGACGAGCATGAGACGGAGAAGGTTGAGACCTACTCCAAGACGGTGAAAACCAGCCGCATCCTGGTGAACATGCCTGCCAGTCAGGGAGCCATCGGGGACATCTACAACTTCCGCCTTGAGCCCTCCCTCACCTTGGGCTGCGGCAGCTGGGGCAACAACTCCATCAGTGAGAATGTGGGACCCAAGCACCTGCTCAACATCAAGACCGAAGCCGCCAGGAGGGAGAATATGCTCTGGTTCAAACTGCCACCCAAGATCTACTTCAAGTATGGCTCGCTGCCCATCGCCCTGGGAGAACTGAAGGGCAAGAAGCGTGCCTTCATCATCACCGACTCCTTCCTCTTTACCAGCGGTATGGTGGAGAAGATCACCGACACCCTGGACAGCCTCGGCATTGAGACCGAGACCTTCCATCAGGTGAAGCCCGACCCGACACTGGGCACCATCACCGAGGGAATGAAGCTGATCAACGCCTTCAAGCCTGACGTGCTCATCGGCCTTGGCGGGGGATCGCCGATGGATGCGGCGAAAATCATGTGGTTGCTCTATGAGCATCCGGAGGTAAAGTTCGAAGGTCTTGCCCTGCGGTTCATGGATATCCAGAAACGAATCTACGCCTTCCCCGACATGGGAAAGAAAGCAGAGCTCGTCTGCATCCCGACCACCAGCGGAACAGGAAGCGAGGTCACCCCGTTTGCCATCATCACCGATGAGAAAACCGGCATGAAGTGGGCCATCGCAGACTATGCACTGACCCCGACGATGGCCATCGTCGACAGTGAACTTGCCATGGGCCAGCCCAAGGGCTTGACGGCAAGCTGCGGCGTCGATGTCCTGACCCATGCCCTGGAAGCCCTGGCTTCGAGCATGTCCACCGACTATACCAACGGTTTGAGCCTTGAGGCTGCCCGGATGATCTTCAAGTATTTGCCCCAAGCCTATCGGGATGGAACGGACAAGAAAGCACGGGAAAAGGTGCACAACGCATCCACCATTGCCGGCATGGCTTTCTCCAATGCATTCCTGGGCGTCTGCCACTCCATGGCACACAAACTCGGAGCACAGTTCCACATTCCCCATGGAATGGCGAACGCGCTGCTGCTGTGCAACGTCATCCGATACAATGCCACCGACAACCCGACCAAGCAGGCTTCCTTCCCGCAGTACGAGTACCCCTCAGCGGTAAGCCGCTACGCTCGCGCAGCTGACTACATCGCCATGGCGGTGAACGACCAGGAGAACACCCCGTACATCAGGACCAGTGCCAAGGACACCCAGGCCCAGCGGGTGGAAGCTCTGGTAGCCGGAATCGAGAAGCTGAAGAAGGAGCTGGATATCCCCACCTCCATCCAGGCTTGGGGGATCAAGGAAGAGGAGTTCCTCAGTGTGGTGGACGAGCTGGCCGTCAAGGCATTTGACGACCAGTGCACCGGGACAAACCCCCGCTACCCCTTGATCAGTGAGATAAAACAGCTCTACCTCGACTCGTTCTACGGCAGGGCGTATACCGAGAACTGAGCATCAAGGCAAGGGATTCCGTTCATTCGGGGTCCCTTGCCTTTTCTCTCCATTGCCAAAGCATGGGAATGATTCCTTCTGCAAAGGCATCCCCCAGCCGGCTTCTTTGGATACAACCAACCAAAGGAGTCCTGTACAAGGACCAACACTTGTACTACTATGCTTGCATGTTTGACTACAAGCTCATCTGCACTGATATAGACGGAACGCTGCTCAACCCCCAACACCAGGTAACCGAACGGACGAAACTGGCTTTGCGCAAGGCAAGGAAGATGGGCATCCACGTTGCCCTGGTAAGCGGACGCATCGGCTCGAGCCTACGGATTTTGCAAGAAGAGATCGGCATCGATGGGCCGCTTGGGTGTTTCAACGGTTCGCTGGTGCTCGATGAGGAAGACAAGGAACTGGAAGCCCACCCGCTTCCCCTTGCCTGGAGCAGGGAGGTCCTCTCCTTTGTCCAGAATACCGATCTTGAGACCTTTCTCTTCACCAACGAAAGCTGGTACATGCAGGCAAAAGGCCGATGGTATGATGTGGAAGTGGAAGCATCCCGCACAGAAGGAAGGATAGCCTCCCTCTCCACCATCGAGAAGGTGCTTGCAGAGACAGAGCGGCCCTTCAAGCTTCTGTGCATGCACCATGAACCTGAGTATGTCCGATCGATGGAGAGAATCTTGCAGGAACGCTTCGGTTCACACCTGAACATCTTCAGCTCCTCCCCGAAGTACATCGAAATCCTTGCCCGGGGCGTCGACAAGGGCCATGCAGTACGTTCGCTGTGCAATGCCTACAAGATAGATGCAAGCCAGGTCATGGCAGTGGGGGACTACTACAATGACATCGGCATGTTCCGGGCGGCCGGCTACTCGGTGGCGATGGCAAATGCCCCTGCCGAAGTTGCACAGCATGCCACTGCCATGACGAAGAGCAACAGCGAGGACGGTTTGGCTCTTGCCATCGAGGCCATCCTGTGAACAAGCCTCTCTCCATCTATCGGGGACTTCCCCAGCCCATCTATGTACTCTTCTTCTCCACCATCATCAACGCAGTGGGCATTTTCGTCTATCCCTTTCTGACGCTCTATCTGACCCGGCGCCTCGGCTATTCAGCCCTGGAGGCTGGAACCTACATGACGTTTGCCTCAGTACTCTATGTACCAGGGTCCATGATCGGGAGCAAGCTGGCCGACAGCATAGGCCGTAAACCTGTGCTGGTCATCTTCCAGTTGCTCATGGACCTTTGTTTTCTTCTTGCAGGCATTTTTGAAGGGTCGCCAGCAATCCCCTACCTGGTGCTGCTTGCCCTCTTCTTCGATGGCATGGTCGACCCGGCCAGGGAAGCGATGAAAACCGATGTGACGACCATCGGAAACCGACAGGCCTCCTTCAGCCTCATCTACCTTGGACACAATATTGGCTTTGCCATCGGACCGGTCATCGCCGGCTATCTCTTCTATACCATGCCCAGCTGGATCTTCTACGGAAATGCTCTTGCAGGGGCTCTGGCAACCTGCCTGGTGATGCTCAAGGTCAAGGAGAGCAAGCCCTCCAAAGAGACCGTAGAGGAGAGCAAAGGGTGGAAAACCACCGAAAAAGGAGAGGAAGGAGGCCTCCTCAAGGCCCTCTTCACCCGTCCCCGCCTCCTCTTGTTCGCCCTCTCCGTAACCTTTTTCAGCTATGCCTACAGCCAGACACTTTTCGCCCTTCCCCTGCTGACCACCAAACTCTTCGCCGAGCAGGGAGCCCCACTCTACGGCAGGATGATGGCGCTCAATGGCATCGTGGTGGTATTGTTCAATCCCATCATCGTCTCCTCGCTGAGACGTTTCCACCCCTTGGCGAACACCACCCTAGGAGGCCTCCTCTATGCCGTGGGATTCTCACTCTTTGCCTTTGCCGGCATCCCCCCGATGTTTCTCCTGCTGACCGTGGTCTTTACCCTCGGGGAAATCATCTGTGCCACGAACGAACACTTCTATGTGGCGAACAACACCCCGATCAGTCACCGTTCCCGATTCTCGGCAATTCTTCCCATCATCATGGGAACCGGGCATGCCTTCGCCCCGATTGTGGGGGGTACCATCATCGATGGGTATTCCATGTCACTGCTGTGGATCTCAACCGGCCTTGCAGCCCTCATAGGATCGGCAGGGGTATTCCTGCTCTACCTGACCGAGAAAAAACCCCAGGCGTGAGCCCAGGGTTGCAATCTACAGCTTTTCCAGCAACTTCTTCACTGCTGTGGCAGGGAAATCGGGATTGTCTTTCTCCTTGGAAAGCAGATCGGTGAGCAACTTCCTGACCGCATCGCTTTGCGGCAGTATGTAGCCTGCTTCCCGATAGCAGTCCTCAGCCATGATGTGGTTGCTCATCGCCACCGTCTTGCAGAGCTGCTTGAAAACAGGATCATCACTTTCTGCGGCCAGATGCTTGGCTATCGATTCCTGTCTGACCTTGCTCGAGGCAAGATCGAACAGACTCTGTTGAACCTCAGATTCTTTCTTCTGAGGATCGGGATAGCTGGAGGGCACCAGATAGATGGCATGACTGGGACAGGCATCCACACAGAGACGGCAACCGGAGAGACACTTGGAGAAATCTATCTGCCCGTTTTCGGTATCGGTAGCCCCGGTGGGACAAACAAACAGGCAGACACAATCTTTGGTACACAAGGCAATATTTCGTGCTGCATGCATCAGATGGCCTCCTTCTGGACCGCTTGGATCTTGAAACTGGGAACCTTGCAGATCGGGCAAATGGCAGGAGGCTGCTCACCTACGTACACGAAGCCGCAGATTTCACATACATATACGTTTGTGTTCTCCAGCAGGGTGTTCTTCTGTTTCTCATACCGCAGCAGGAGACTCTTGAGCAGCTTGGAAACCTTCTCGCCCCAGACCAAGGCACGAAGCGAGCCACGGTCCTTGTTCGCCGATGCCACTGAGTCGGCTTGCTTGTATCCGACAGCCAGATCCTCATTGATTGCACTCAGCAAGTCCTGATAGGCCTGCCCCTCCGGCTTCTCTCTGCCCTGTTCATAGAATGAAGCCAGCTCACCGAACAGCAGGGCCTCCTCACTTCTCATTTGCTTGGTGCAGGCCTTCTGCAAATTGGTGCACATTGCGGCAAGCTCACCACGCGTCATTTCACGCATATCTTCTTCCACACCTAACCTCCTTGGCTTTGGGTGTACGTAGTATACCAGTTTTTGACGGAATATTGGTAATTATGAGAAAAGAAGAGAAAAACAAACTCGCCCTAACTACATCACTCAAGTATACATGTGAATTCATGCGGCTGTATTGCCGGTATTTTTTGCCATTCTCTTGTCATATTTTCGTCAATCCAGCGTTTTCTGAGGTAATACTGGACACATGTACAAGAAAGCAATCGGACAAGCAATCAGGGAAATACGACTTGCACAGCATATGACCCAGGAAGAGCTGATAGAAAAAGCCGACCTCTCACGAAGTCAGCTTTACTACATAGAATCGGGGAAAACAACTCCGCGCCTGCCGACGATCCATTCCATCTGCACAGCGCTCGGCCTCTCATTCGTGGACTTTGTCCACTACATCTATCAGTACTCCCCAGGTTCGGCAACGCCAAGCATCTCATCAATGGATGCTCCGGGGGCAACCATCGGATAGACCTTGTCGTCGATGGGAATCTCACAGTCGATGACTACAGCCTCACCCAAATCGAGGGCAGCTTGCAGAATCGGCTTCGGATCATCATCACGGCCAATCTTCATTCCCTTGATGCCGAAGGCTCCGGCAAGAGCAACCCAGTCGATCGGGGTGTCAAGGGTCGTCTCACTGTAGTGATTGTCGAAGAAGAGGGTCTGCCACTGGCGTACCATCCCCAGAGTCTGGTTGTTCATCAGCAGGATGACGATCGGAAGCTTGTACCGGGCAATGGTGGCAAGCTCGTTGCAGTTCATCCTGAAGGAACCGTCACCGGCGACATTGACCACTCGGCTTGAGGGGTTGCCCATCTGCGCCCCGATGGAAGCTCCGGTCCCATACCCCATGGTACCCAGCCCGCCACTGGTGAGGAAGTGCGCAGGCTGCACATGCTTGAGGAACTGGGCGGCCCACATCTGATGCTGACCCACTTCGGTGACAATGAAGAACCCAGGAGGGAGGACTTTCTGCAAGGCTTTGAGAACCTCCTTGGAGCGGGCGCTTTCGCTGTCCACCCTGAGGGGATAGCGCTTCTTGTACTCAGCTACCTGTTCCATCCAGTCATCATGGGCCATGGGTTTGGCGATGCGCTTGTTCAGTTCCTCAAGCACCACCTTCAAGTCCCCCACCACGTGGCAGTAGGTCTTGATGTTCTTGTCAATCTCTGCAGGGTCCACATCGATGTGAATGATGCGGGCATTCTTGGCAAACGCACTGGCTTTGCTCACCACGCGGTCGCTGAAGCGGGCACCGATGACCACCAAAAGGTCACAACTAGAGACACACATGTTGGAAACCTTGGTACCGTGCATGCCTACCAGGCCGGTGAACCGCGGGGAGTAGGAGTTCACCGCTCCACATCCCATCAGCGAGGTGCAGGCAGGGCTGTCGATATTCTCCAAAAAGAGTCCAAGGTCCTCGGAAGCCTTCGCCCTGATCACTCCGCCGCCGACGTAGCACATCGGTCGTTTTGCCTTCTTGATCAGATCCAAGGCCAGCTCCATGCTCTTTTCGCTCAGTCGCTCTGTTCTCGGCTGGAGTGAATCCGGCTTCTGGGGAAGGAAGTCGGCGGTGTGGACCGTCACGTCCTTGGGGACATCGATCAAGACAGGGCCTGGTCTCCCCTCCTGGGCAATCTTGAAGGCAAGACGGATGGTCGGGGCAAGCTCCACCACATCCTTGACGATGAAGTTGTGCTTGGTGATCGGCATCGTGATGCCGGTGATATCGACCTCCTGGAAACTGTCCTTCCCCAAGAGAGGAACAGCAACGTTGCCGGTGAATGCAACCATGGGAACACTGTCCATGTAGGCGGTGGCGATACCGGTGACAAGGTTCGTTGCTCCCGGTCCGCTGGTGGCCATGCACACTCCTACCTTGCCGGTACTGCGGGCATAGCCGTCCGCTGCGTGGCTGGCACCTTGCTCATGGCTGGTAAGGATGTGCCGTATTCTGTGTTGGTTCTGGTAGAGTGCATCGTACAAGGGAAGAACGGCCCCTCCGGGAAATCCAAACACGGTATCAACACCTTGCTCCGCCAAACACTCTATGATGATCTGGGCTCCGGTCATCTGCATGGTAGGTACTCCTCTTATTAGCTCTGAAAGACTGCTCCTGTCGCAGCACTGGTAACCTGCTTGGCATAACGGGCCAAGTACCCGGTGGTGATCTCCGGCTCCTTGCAAACCCAACGCTGCTTGCGCTGGGCCAAGGTGGCCTCATCGACAAGCAGTTCAAGCTTGCCGTTGGGGATATCGATCCTGATCTGATCGCCCTCCTGAACCAAGCCGATGGGACCACCTTGGGCAGCCTCGGGGCTCACATGCCCGATGGAGGCTCCGCGGGTAGCTCCGCTGAAGCGGCCGTCGGTGATCAGGGCGACTTCCTTGTCCAGGCCCATGCCTGCAATGGCGCTGGTGGGACTGAGCATCTCGCGCATCCCCGGCCCTCCCTTGGGACCCTCGTAGCGGATGACGATCACATCGCCTGCTTTGATCTTTCCCCCAAAGATGGCCTCGATCGTTGTTTCCTCACTGTCGAACACCCTGGCTGGACCTTGGTGAACAAGCATCTTCTCATCGACTGCGCTGCGCTTGACCACAGCACCATCGGGAGCCAGATTGCCGCTGAGCACCGCAATGCCGCCGGTTGCCGAGAAGGGATTGCCTATCGGTCGGATGACCTCGTGGTCATACACAACAGAGGCCTCATAGAGTTCTCCGATGGTCTTGCCGCTGACCGTAGGAAGGGTTGGGTCGAGCAGACCTCCCTTGCCCAGCTCGTGCATGACGGCAAGCACGCCGCCGGCTGCATAGAGATCCTCGATGTGGTGCTCGCCGGCCGGGGCCAGGTGGCAGAGATTCGGGACCTTGGCGCTGATCACATTGGCAAAAAAGATATCCAGATCCACATGCGCCTCATGGGCGATGGCCGGCAGGTGCAGCATCGTATTGGTACTGCAACCCAGAGCCATATCCACGGCCAAAGCATTGGCAAACGCCTTGCTGGTCATGATGTCCAAAGGCCTGATGTTCATTTTCAACAGCTCCATGATCTGGTAGCCGGCTTCCTTGGCAAGGCGGTCGCGGGCGCTGTACACAGCCGGGATTGTCCCGTTTCCGGGAAGTCCCATGCCGATGGCCTCGGTCAGGCAGTTCATGCTGTTTGCGGTGAACATCCCGCTGCATGAGCCGCAGGTAGGACAGGCATTGTCCTCATAGGCAAGCAGCTCCTCATCACTGAGCAGGCCCGCTGCATGGGTGCCGACCTTCTCGAACATCACCGAAAGGCTCATTCCGCAGGAGTCGCCGGGAATCTTGCCGGCAAGCATCGGCCCGCCGGAGACAAAGATCGAAGGAATGTTGATCCTTGCCGCCGCCATGAGCATGCCCGGCACGATCTTGTCACAGTTGGGCACGAAGACAAGCGCATCGAAGGGATGGGCGGTAGCCATGATCTCAATCGAGTCTGCAATGACCTCACGGCTTGCCAACGAGTATTTCATACCCGTGTGGCCCATCGCAATCCCGTCGCATACCCCGATGACCGGGAATGAAACCGGGTTTCCCCCTGCCTCTCTCACCCCTGCCTTCACCGCGTCAACGATGCGGTTGAGGTGGATGTGACCGGGAATGATCTCATTCGCCCCGTTCACGATCCCGATGATCGGCATATGGATCTCCCTATCGGTCCAGCCCAGGGCTTTCATCAGCGAGCGGTGCGGGGAGCGCTGGGCCCCCTCTGTCATCTGACTCGAACGTCTCTTGCTTTCGTCCATCTTCTTTCCTCCCCCTCTTACAGGGACTGGGCAATCATGCTGCCCATTTCACTGGTACCGATCTTCTTCATACCCTCGGTATAAATGTCAGCGGTACGGTATCCTTTGTCCAACACCTTCGAAACGGCATGCTCGATGGCCTCTGCCTCCGCTGCCAAGCCGAAGCTGTAGCGAAGCATCATGGCAACAGAAAGAATCGTTGCAATGGGATTGGCAAGGTCCTTGCCTGCGATGTCGGGAGCACTGCCATGGATCGGCTCATACATGCCGAAACTGTCCTCACGAAGCGAAGCCGAAGGCAACATCCCGATGGAACCGGTGATCTGGCTTGCCTCATCGCTGAGAATATCCCCGAACATGTTCTCAGTCACGATGACATCGAACTGGCGGGGATTGCGCACCAACTGCATGGCAGCATTGTCCACATAGAGATGGCTGACCTGCACATCAGGGTAGTCACCCTGCACACGACCCACCACCTCACGCCAGAGCTGACTGGTGTTGAGGATGTTCGCCTTGTCCACGCTGCACAACCGGCCCGAACGCTTTTGGGCAATCTCAAAGGCCTTGCGGACGATGCGCTCGATCTCCTCGACCGTATAGGCCATGGTATCGTAGGCGCTCTTCTCGTCCCTTCCCCGCTCGCCGAAGTAGATGCCGCCGGTAAGCTCGCGCACGACCATAAGGTCCAAGCCTTCCCCGACGATTTCCTTCTTCAGCGGGCATGCATCAGCAAGCTGCTTGTACAGGATTGCCGGGCGCAGGTTGCAAAAGAGCCCCATGCCGCCACGAAGCCCGAGCAGGGCCTTCTCAGGGCGCAGATGGCTGGGAAGGGTGTCCCACTTGGGACCTCCCACTGCACCGAGCAGTACGCTGTCGCTCTCCTGACAACCCTTGAGGGTCTCCTCGGGAAGAGGAATTCCCGTATGGTCGAGGGCGATGCCGCCCGCCTCGTACTCACTGGTGGTGAAGGTATGGCCAAACTTTGCCCCAACAGCAGAGAGGACTTTCAGGGCCTCCCTGACGATATCGGGTCCGATGCCGTCCCCGCTGACCACTGCAATATGCTTTTTCATGCCTGGTGCCCTCTCTTTGCGATGTAGCCTGCCAGACCGCCGCTGGCGATCAGGTCCTGCATGAACGGCGGGAAGGGTTCACTGTGGAAGACCTTCTTGGTTGTCTCATTGGTGATGGTGCCGGTGGCGAAATCAACACTGACCACATCCCCTGCCTTGATCCCGTCACAGGCCTCTGGGCATTCGAGGATCGGAAGGCCGATGTTGATCGCATTGCGGTAGAAGATGCGGGCGAAGGTGCGTGCGATGACACACGAGATGCCGCTCTCCTTGATGGCGATCGGGGCATGCTCACGGCTTGAGCCGCAGCCGAAGTTCCGGTCCGCCACCATGATGTCGCCGCTCTTCACCTGCTTGATGAAGTTCTGGTCGATATCCTCCATGCAGTGCTGTGCAAGCTCCTTGTGGTTGGAGGTGTTGAGATACCGTGCCGGGATGATGACGTCGGTATCGACGTTGTCGCCATATCTGAAAACTGTTCCTTTTGCCTGCATCCTATACCTCCTCAACCTTGTTCGGGTCAGCAATGTACCCTGCCACCGCACTGGCTGCCGCCACTGCCGGGCTTGCCAGATAGACCTCGCTCTTCACATGACCCATGCGCCCGACGAAGTTGCGGTTGGTCGTACTGACTGCCCGCTCACCCTCGGCCAGGATGCCCATATGACCACCAAGGCAGGGGCCGCAGGTGGGGGTGGAGACAGCACAACCGCTGTCCACGAAGATGTCAAACAAGCCCTCGTGCATCGCCTGCTTCCAGATTTCCTGGGTGGCGGGGAAGATCAGGGCACGTACGTGCTTGGCAACCTTGCGTCCCTTGAGAATGGCGGCTGCCTGCCTGAGGTCGCTGATGTGCCCGTTGGTGCAGGATCCGATGACCACCTGGTCGATCCTCACCTCACCCACCTCATCGATGGTGCGGGTGTTGGAAGGAAGGTGGGGAAAGCTCACCGTACTCTTGACAGCTGAAAGATCGATGTCGATCACGCGTTCGTACTGGGCATCCGCATCGGCTTCATAGATCACCGGCTCCTTGGGACAGTGCTCTCTCAGGTACGCAAGGGCAACCTCATCCACCGGAAAGATCCCATTCTTTGCACCGGCTTCAATGGCCATGTTGGCTACTGTGAAACGGTCGTCGATACTCAGGTTGGCCACCCCTTCCCCACTGAACTCCATGCTCTGGTAGAGTGCGCCATCCACCCCGATCATGCCGATGATGTGGAGGATCAGGTCCTTGCCGCACACATAGGGGGCAAAGGAACCGGTCAGATTGAACTTGATGGCAGAGGGAACCTTGAACCAAGCCTGGCCGGTTGCCATTCCGCAGGCCATGTCGGTCGAACCGACACCGGTGGAGAACGCACCAAGCGCACCGTACGTACATGTGTGGCTGTCAGCACCGATGACCAGGTCCCCGGCACCCACCAGCCCCTTTTCGGGCAGCAAGGCATGTTCGATGCCCATCTGACCTACGTCGAAGTAGTTGGTGATATCGTGCTCCCCTGCAAAGGTCCTGAGGCACTTGCACTGCTCTGCAGCCTTGATATCCTTGTTGGGGCTGAAATGGTCGGGGACCAAGGCAACCTTGTCCTTGTCGAAGACCGTTGTCTTGCCAAACTTGGGAAACTCATTGATGGCCACCGGAGCGGTGATATCGTTGCCCAGCACCATATCGAGGTCAGCCATGATCAACTGCCCGGCTCGCACGGATGGCAATTTGGCATGGTGTGCCAGGATCTTTTGTGTCATTGTCATACCCATGGGGGAATTCTCCTTACGCTTCTTCGTCCGAAGGCTCAACACCGTCGGCGATTAATTTGTACTCTATACTATCACTGAGGGCATACCAGCTGGCCTCAATGATATCTTTGCTCACCCCGATTGTCGACCAGCTGTTGCTGCCATCGGTCGACTCGATCAGAACCCTGACCTTCGAAGCGGTAGCTCCGGCCGAATCGAGCACCCGTACCTTGTAGTCGGTGAGGTGCACGCTCTTGAGTGTCGGATAGAACTGCTCCAGCACCTTTCTCAGCGCCCTGTCCAGAGCATTGACCGGACCTTCTCCCTCGGCTGCGGTGATGGCACTCTGCCCATTCACTTTCACCTTGACCACCGCTGCATGGGTGGCATCGGAGAGCGGGTCGGCATAGGGACTGCTCCCGATCGTCTGGTAATGCACCAGCTGGAAGTAGGGGCGATACATCTTCAGGTGGCGTCGGATGACCAGATCGAAAGAGCTTTCAGCGCCCTCAAACTGGTAGCCATCGGCCTCCAGGCTCTTCAATTCATCCATCAGGGAGACCGTAACCGGGTCATCCTTGTCCAGGTTCGGGGCAACGCGGGCAATGCGCTTGAGCATCAGGGCCCGGCCGGCAACCTCACTCATCAACAGCCTGCGTTCGTTGCCTACCGACAGCGGATCGACATGCTCGAAGGAGAGCGGGTTCTTTTGCACCCCGTCGATATGCATCCCACCCTTGTGGGCGAAGGCACTCTTTCCGATGAACGGTGCTGAACGGGAGATACGGACATTCGCAATCTCTGCAACAGCCCGACAGATCTCGGTCAATTGCTCCAGGCTTTCACCGCCCAGGCAGTCACAACCGAGTTTGGTCCCCAGGATTGCTGCAACCGTAGAGAGGTTCGCATTGCCGCACCGCTCGCCGAAGCCAAGCAGGGTACCCTGCACCTGAACCGCCCCTGCCTCAACAGCGGCAAGAGAGGAAGCGACACCACAGCCGATGTCATCGTGGGCATGCACCCCGATGGGAATGCCGGGGAAGGCTTTCGCCGTCTCGGCGGTGATGCGTCCCACTTCGCTGGGGACCAGTCCCCCACGGGTTTCGCAAAGCACCAGCGTGGATGCTCCCCCTCTGAGTGCGGCCTTCAAGGTCTCCCTTGCATAGGAGGGATTTGCGAGGTATCCATCGTAGTAGTGCTCAGCATCGAAGAAGACCTCGCTGCCGCTCTCAACGATGAAGCGGACACTGTCTTCTATCATCGCAAGGTTTTCCTCGAGCGTGGTGCGGATGATATCGGTGACATGAAAGTCCCAGCTTTTGCCGAAGATGGAGACGATCGGAGCCTCGGCAGTTACCAGACTCTGCAAATTGGGGTCATCGGAGGCAACCATCTGTTTTCTGCGCGTTGAGCCGAAACTCACGAGCTTGGCATGCTTGAGAACAAGGTCCCTGGCTCTGGCAAAGAACTCAAGATCCTTGGGATTGGAGCCGGGGTTCCCAGCCTCAATATAGGCAATACCCAGTTGGTCGAGAGCCTTGACTATCTTGAGCTTGTCTTCGACCGAGAAGCTGATGCCTTCGCCTTGGCTGCCGTCACGCAGGGTTGAGTCGAACAATGCAACCTTATGCATCGCTATTCTCCTTCTGCTTGTCCGAATGGGAACTGAGCATATCATTGGCAAAGCTCGGCGGACTGGTGGGCTTGAGACTGCCGGTGGTATGCACAGCCGACTCGTCAAGCATTCGGTTCACGGCTGCAAGACAGGAGAGTATCGAGGCCTCGATGACGTCGGTACTCACTCCCCTGCCGCGATAGATGCCATGACCATCGCTGATTTTCACAAATACCTCACCCAAGGCATCACGATGTTCGGTGACTGCCTGCAGGTTGTACTCTTCCAGACTGAAGGGATGGCGAATGATCTTCTCCACCGCCCTGAGGGAGGCATAGACAGGACCGGTGCCGCAGGCAACCTCCTGGAACTTCTTCTCCCCTTTCTTCAGGGTCACACAGGCTGTGCTGGTCATGAGGTTGCCGCTGTTGACCACAAACGAATCCAGTTCCCAGATGACCGGGCTGCTCTGGCTTGCGCTCTCCACCAAGGCGATGAGATCGCGGTCGGTGATGGTCTTCTTGCGGTCGGCAAGATTCTTGAACTCAGAGAAGAGTGCTTTCGCCTCTTCCTTGCCCAAGGTGTACCCCAGGTCGGCAAGCCGTTTCTCAAACGCATGCTGACCGCTGTGCTTGCCCAGCACCAGACTGGTGTTCATCACCCCGACACTCTCGGGTGTCATGATCTCATAGGTAAGGCTGTTGGCCATCATACCGTGCTGGTGGATGCCGCTTTCATGGGCAAAGGCATTGGCTCCCACGATGGCTTTCGAGGGATTGGGTTTGACACCGGTGATCTGGGTGAGCAGACGGCTGGAGCGGATGATCTCCTCGGTCTTGATGGTGTGGGCGAACGGGTAGGCATCGCCTCGAGTCCTGATGTTCATCACCAGTTCTTCCATGGCGGCATTGCCGGCACGCTCCCCAATGCCACAGAGGGTACACTCTGCCTGCCGTGCTCCGGCCTTCAGCCCCGCAAGGCTGTTGGCCACAGCCAAGCCAAGGTCATTGTGGCAGTGGACGGCGATGACAGCCTTGTCGACGTTGGGAACCTTCTGCATGACCGTGCTTACCATCCGGGTCATGTCTTCAGGGGTGGAATAACCCACCGTATCGGGCAGATTGACCGTCGTGGCCCCCGCCTTGATGACCGCCTCAACCACCTGGCACAGGTAATCGAGATCGGTGCGAGTGGCATCCTCAAGAGAGAACTCCACATCGTCGTTGAGATTGCGTGCGTACGCAACCATCGCTTTTGCCTTTTCAAGTGCCTGCTGGCGGCTCATCTTCAGCTTATACTGCAGATGCAGGTCGCTGGTTGCAAGGAAGGTGTGGATACGCGGACGTTTTGCCAGACGCACCGCCTCCCAGGCAGCATCAATATCCTTTTCCAAAGCCCGGGAGAGAGAGGCGACAACCGTCTCCTTCACTTCCTTGCTGATGGCCTGCACACTGGCGAAATCGCCGGGGGACGCTATGGCAAACCCCGCTTCCAGGATATCCACCCCTAGGGCTTCAAGCTGTAGGGCCATGCGGATTTTCTCATCCAGGTTCATGCTATAGCCAGGTGCTTGCTCGCCGTCTCTGAGGGTGGTATCGAAGATGTAGATTCGTTCTTTTTCCATAGTGTCCTTCCCGGTTTATCGTAGTGTGTACGTTATTTCTTCAGCCAGCTCATCAAGGAGCGGAGCTTCTGTCCAGTCTTCTCCAAGAGACTCTCGCTTTCGATGCGCTTCTTTGCATTGAAATAGGGCCTGTTGACCTGGTTCTCCAAGAGCCAGTTGCGAGCAAAGGTACCTTCCTGGATGTCGGTCAAGACACCACGCATGGCCTTCTTGGTATCCTCGGTGATGATCTTTCCACCGGTGATGTAGTCGCCGTACTCGGCGGTGTCGCTGATGGAGTAGCGCATGTAGGAAAGACCGCCCTGGTTGATCAGGTCGACGATCAGCTTCATCTCGTGACAGCATTCGAAATAGGCCATCTCAGGGGAGTACCCAGCCTCAACAAGGGTATCGAAACCGGCCTTGATCAAGGCGGTTACACCACCGCAGAGCACAGCCTGCTCACCGAAGAGGTCGGTTTCGGTCTCTTCCTTGAACGAGGTCTCGAAAATGCCTGCGCGACCGGCGCCAAGACCCTTTGCATAGGCGAGTGCGATATCCTTGGAGTCGCCGCTGGGATCCTGGTGGATGGCGATCAGCGAGGGAACGCCCTTTCCTTCCTGGAACTGGGAACGAACCGTGTGGCCCGGGCCCTTGGGAGCGATCATGATGACGTTCACATCACTGGCGGGCTTGATCTGCCCGAAATGGATGTTGAATCCATGGGCGAATGCAAGATACTTGCCGGCGCTGAGGTTTGCTTCCACACTCTCGTGGTAGATCTTGGCCTGTTTCTCATCGGGCAGGAGCATCATGATGACCTGGGCCATCGCACTTGCTTCCTCGACGGTTGCCACCTGCAGGCCTGCTTCCTCGGCAATTGCCCAGCTCTTGGAGCCCTTGTACAGGCCGACTACCACATCAACCCCACTCTCATGCAGGTTCAATGCGTGTGCATGTCCTTGGCTGCCGTAGCCGATGATGGCTACCTTCTTTCCATCAAGCTTCGAGAGATCTGCCTGTGAATCGTAATACATTGTGCTCATTGCTTTTCTTCCTCCGGCCCCTGGGCCTTGTTATCTAAAGCGCCACATGGGCGTTGTGTTTACTCTTCATCCTCACTGTAGGCGATGGAGCTCAGCGCCCGCGAGCCACGCTCAAGGGCAGTGATACCGGTTCTGGCCATCTCGACAACCCCATAGGGCATCATCAGGTCCAGGAACGACTGGATCTTGTCCAAGCTGCCCGTCATCTCCAAGGATACCGTAGAGGCGGTGACATCGATGATCTTTGCCTTGAAAATCTGGGCGAGTTCAACCACTTCGCTGCGGGTATCGCTCTTGGTCGAGACTTTCACGATGACCAGCTCGCGCTGAAGACTCCGGGTCTGGGTCATCTCATACACACGCTTGACGTCGATGAGCTTGCTCACCTGCTTCTTGATCTGTTCGACGACCGGACGGTCGCCAGTGACCACAATGGTAATGCGGCTGACATCAAAACGCTCAGTCTCCCCTACCGAGAGGCTGTCGATGTTGTATCCCCGTCTGCTGAAAAGGGACACAACGCGCATCAGGACGCCCGGGTGGTTGTTGACCAGGATGGCCAGGGTGTAACGGTTTTCGGTGGTATTCATATCGTGTATCTCTCCTTCGTACGATTTGGGTATAAGCTGATGCTCCCCGGAGTATTCGGGGGCTGTCTTCCACGGTCCATGCAGGGTTGCTGCAGCCGTGGTCAGAGAATAATTAGGCTTACTACGATGTTGAGGAGGAGGGTGACAAGAAGAAGGGGGAGGAGAAGAAGGGTGCGTCCAATGATAAGGGAGGAAAGCGAAGCATAAGAGGTGCTGCATGCGGGGGTACAAGACTGCGCTGAGCCTTGCATCATCCATTTCCTTGTACTGGTAGGGTGCTGATACTGCACCTGCTTGGTGAACGCGTTCACGATGCTCTCCTCGATGAACGGCGTGTGTGCCGTTTCTTGTTTGTAGCGCTCTTTGGGGAACTCTGTCAACCCTCTATTCATAAAACAGTATGTTTATGCAGAAAAGATTCGTTGGGTTTAAGCATATTGCCACCTCACCCAATTGCCTATACACTGCATCCATGAAACCCAGGCTCCCCTTTTGGAGAACGAAAACACTCTTTTCGCGACTGCTTCTCTACTTCCTGATCGTTCTCATCATCCCTTTGGGGCTCTTTTCGGCCTATTATGCACTAATAGGGGGAAGAAACCAAGAGCGATACCTGCAAAACCAGACGATGAACCTGGTGTACAATGATGCAGCCAAGGTTGCCGATATCCTTGAATCGTACCGGCACAAAGCCTACCAGCTCTCCACCAATCCCTTGGTGGTAAAGATAATGGAAGATGATGAAGTGGTTCCCAACAGCGATGTGAGCAGGGATCTGTATCAGCTGCTCTTTTCCACCATGAAGGGAGACATCTATCTCGCAAGTGCCAATCTGGTGAGCAATTCGGGAAAGGTTCGTCTGTCGACCCATACATTTCCCGATGTGTATGATCTTCGCTACCACGGCAATGATTGGGAAGTGAACTCCATCATCAGCCAAAACAGCGACCTCTCACCCACCGCCTCGATCATCAGCATCAGGGGGCATCGGCTTGCCGAAAACGGCAGGCAGGTGATCGCATCCATTTTGAGGCGCATCTATGATAGTGTCGGAACGAACCTCGGCTATCTTGTCATCGACATCTATGCCGATGCCCTCGCAACCCAAGTAAACTCCGAGCGTGTGCTCAGCGATCTCCTGCTGTTCGAAACCAACTCCTTCTACGCAACCAGCCTGGTGCACACCGAACAGTTCGGAACTTTCGACAAGTTTCCGGTAATCTCCGACCTGAAGGGCGATTATTCGCGCCGCACGCTCAGAACCCCTACTTCGGTTGCATCCATAGCCCCGGTTCCCGGCACAGGCTTGCATCTTGCAGGCAGCATCAACTCAGCCCCCTTCGAGGCAAGCCTCGACCGTTGGCTGTACGCTTTCAGCATCACGATGGGAGTCGGCTTGGTGCTTGCGATGATCCTCTCCTTCCTATTCTCCCGCTCCATTGTGCGGCCGATCCGCAACTTGGCATCGCGCATGGCCGAAGTGGAGGAAGGCACCCTGGAAACGAAGGAAACCGACAGTGATATCCGCGAGTTCACCCAGCTGGAACACTCCTTCAACGTCATGGTACGCCAGATCGTCAGCTTGCTTGAGCTTACCCGCGAGGAGCAGGAGAAAGTCAGCGAGGCCGAGCGCAAAGCCCTGGAAAGCCAGATGAACCCCCACTTCCTCTTCAACACGCTCAACACCATCAAGGCCCTTGCCAAGTTGCACGGGGAACCGGACATCTACACCATCACGGTAAAGCTGGGTAAGCTGCTTCGCTCAACCATCGACAATCATGAGAGCGAATGCACACTTGCCGAGAGCATGGCGCTCATTGATTCCTACCTCACCATCCAGAAGTTGCGCTTCGGGGAAAAACTGAAGGTAACCACCTATCTCGATCCCAGTTGCAGTCAGGTCAAGACACCCAAGCTCATCATCCAACCGCTGGTGGAGAACTCCATCATTCATGGCTTGGAGCCAAAGACCGGCGAGTGGAGAGTGGATGTACGGGTAGAGCGAAATAATGGGCGCATATTTATCACCATCAGGGACAATGGGATCGGTTTCCCTGCAGGAACACTGCCCGAGAACCTTGATGAACTTGCCAATTCGACACATGTTGGTGTATACAATGTATTTAGAAGGTTGGTTCTGAAATATGGGAGAGGGATGAATTTCCTGCTCTCCTCAAAGCCGGGAGAAGGAACACAGGTCCTGATCTCTTTTCCGGATGACCAGGATGAAAAAGGGAGTGACAGATGAGCTATTCGGTAGTATTCGTAGAGGACGAGCAGATCGTTCGTGAGGAGATCGTCTCTTCGATCCGCTGGGAGCTGTTGGGATTGAACCTGGTGGGAACCGCAAGTGATGGACTTGAGGGGGAACAACTCATCAAGCGCACGGAACCCGATATTGTCATCACTGACATCCGCCTTCCGGCCCAGGACGGGCTTACGATGCTCAGCCATTGCCCGGTCAACCATGCAGTCATTCTCACTGGTCATACTGATTTCAACTACATGAAGCAGGCGATCCGCCTTGGGGTCTTCGACTATCTGCTCAAGCCGGTGGATGACGAGGAGCTGGAGGAGACCTTGGCGGCCTTGGTCAAGAAGATCCAGGAAGAGGACAAGGATGTGGAACAGCTTCGCAGCAGGGAGAGCACCGTAGGTGAGCTCATTCCCCTGCCGCGTGGAGTCAACAACCATGTAATCGATGCCACCATTGCCTTCATTGCCGACAACTATCATGAACCGGTGGGCTTGCAGGAAGCAGCTGCGTACCTTGAGCTCAGCGAAAGCCATCTCTCCCGTCTGTTCAAAGAGGTCTCAGGGCTGAACTTCCTGCAGTATCTGAATGCGTGGAGGGTGAACAAGTCGGTGGAAATGATGAAGGATCCAAAGAAGAACATCAGCGAAATCGCAACCAGCTGCGGCTTCCCCACCCCCGGTTACTTCGCCAAGATCTTCAAGCGGTTCATCGGCAAGACACCCAGCCAGTTCCGTGACGAGATGTCCGCCCTATAGGATACCGGCAAACGCCTCGGCGATTCGCAGCTCTGCGCTTCTGCCGCTTCTGTCGGCGTAGAGCAGGCTGCTTATCCCCATGCTCCTGGCGCGAGAGATGTTCTCTTCGTTGTCGTCAATGAAGTATGCATCTTCCGCCTTCACTCCCTCTTTTTCAAGAATGTACTGGAAGAATGCCTGCGAAGGTTTGGTGAGATGCATCTCGTGGGAAGCATATACCGTATCAAAGAGGGAGAGGGCTCCCATGTCGGCGAGAATCCTCCAATGGGGATCGATGGTGTTCGATGCACAAACAACCCGCTTGCCTGCCTTGCGAAGAGCCTTCACCAAGGAAACAATCTCCTCATTGAAGATGGGATTGAAGCAATCGTAGAACGGATCGCCTTCCACCTTCACCCCGAAAACCTGATGTACATGCGCCCAGTACTGTGAGCTGGAAAACTCTCCCTCCATGAGGGGGAACTCATAGTGCAGGTAGTCGGTGAGGAACTCGTTTCGGTCGAGCTTCCATGCCCGGGCGATCTTGCCCAGCATGGTGATGTTTCTCACCACCACATTGCCCATATCGAAGAGGAAGAGCTGGTGTGCGGCAGTCACCACAGGATCCAGCCAGGCAAGATGGGGAAGCAAGTCAGCTTCTTTCAGCTCCCCTTCCCATTGTAGGACGCCCATGCCCAGCTCCTTGGCAACAGTCTTCGTATCCTCGTTCCCGCTTACCAGGAGGCAGCGTGCATGGGGTATGTGCATCTGTTGCAAGGGAAATGCGAACACGCGATCGGCAAAGGGGCTGAAAACCGCAGCATTACCCAAATCCGTGACGATGTAGTCGTACATGCTTACCCCTTTCTGGACTCGTAGACTGCAGAACCGCCGATGAAGTATTTGGTCAGCGACATGAAGAGCAGGAACATCGGGATGGAAGCCAACAAGGCAGCCGCCATCATCGCTCCCTCATCCGTGCTCCGTTCCAAAGCAAAATTGGAGATGTACTGGGGAATGGTCTTCATCCTTTCGCTCTGACTTACCAGAAGCGGCCACAGCAGGTTGTCCCACTGGCTGCGGAACGACAGGATGGCCAAGGTCGCGATGACCGGTTTGCAGTTGGGCAGTACGATCCTCGCATAAATGCCGAACTCACCCATGCCGTCGACACGCGCTGCATCAAGAAACTCGGTGGGAAAGGTTGTCAAATACTGCTTCATCTGGAACACCCCGAAGGCACTGACCAAAAACGGGAGGATGAGGCCGATGTAGGAGTTCTGGATGTGCAGCATCATGATCACCATGTACAACGGGATCATGATGGCTTCAAAGGGAATCATCATCGTGGCCATGATCATCATGAAGATGGTGGTGCGGCCGCGGAAGCGGAACTTGGCAAGTCCATAGCCGGTCAGACTGGCGATCAGGACAGTGGTCACGGCAACCGTGGTGCTCACGATCAGCGAGTTGGAGATATTGCGTACGAAGATGTACGTCTGGTCATTGCCCTGGATGGCCTTGGCGAAGTTCTCCCAGGCGAAGCCTTCAGGAATCCAGGAGAACGGCATTCTCAGAATCTGGCGACTGGTCATGAACGATGCTGTGATCATGAATACGATGGGCATCAGGGTGAAGAACAGCATGGCCAGCAATACAATCCACATGCCGATTTTCGGTAGGGTAATCTTTCGTTCTATCTGCATACTGTCCTCCTAGTAATCGACATTCTCACTCTTGGTGGTCTTGAACTGCAGCAAGGTGAGCAACAGCATCATGATGAAGAGGACGACGCTCATGGCACTGGCCCTACCCAGGTATTGTTGCTGGATGCCGGTGACATAGATGTTGAAGGTGATGACGTTGATGGGCGCCCTCGGTGCTCCGTTGGAGTAGAGCATGTACTGGGTGCTGAAGGTCTTCAGGCACTGCAACATGGCCATGACCGAGACCAAGACCACGGTGGGCTTGAGCAACGGCAGGGTGATGCGCCAGAAGACCTGGCCCTTGGTCGCCCCGTCAATGGTCGCAGCCTCATAGAGGGTCGGGGGGATGGAGGCAAGACCGGTGATGAAGAGGATGACAAAATAGCCGATGTACTTCCAGAAGTAGATGACCATCGTGGAGACTTGCTCCATGACCGGATCGACGAGCCAACCCTGGTCCACCCCCGGTGTGCCAAGCAGGGCGTTGATCCACTGGTTGCCCAACCCGCGTGGGTCGAAGATGATCATCCAGATGGTTGCAGCAACCACGCTGGAGAGGATGGCCGGACAATAATAGGAAATCTGGAGGAACTTCTTGGTCTTGTTGCTTGAAAGATTGCTGATGAACACGGCAATCAGCAGGCTGAGGATCAGAAGGGGGATGAACGTACCCACGGTGAAAACCAAGGTTGCACGCAGGCTGTTGTAGAACGAGAGGCTGCTGGCCGCCCGCTCAGGATCGAAGAGTCTGATGTAGTTTCCCAACCCAAGGAATTTGGGGGGTGCCTTGCTCAACGCACGTTTGTCGAAGAAGCTGGTGTATATGGCGTTGATGATCGGATAAAAGCTGAAGAGGGAGAAGAAAAGCATGGAGGGGAGCACAAAAAGGAAGCCCCAGCGTGCCTGTTTTTTCTCAATCCCCCGGTATGGTTTCAAACCCATGTGGATCTCCTGGGAAACAAGATGGAAAAGGAAGAGACGGTCCTGCCGAGCCGGCAGGACCGACAGAACGGGTTACTGCTCGTCTACGACTTCCTGGACGGCAGCACGCAGGTTGGCAAGGGCCTTCTCGGGGCTTACGCCGCTGAGCATGACCGATTCAACTGCATAGCGAATCTGGGTCTGGATCTCTGCAGAGTTTTCTCCGTAGTAGATCATGTGTGAGCGGGCCATGTCGTTGATGAACACCTGGCTGTAGGGCATGTTCTTCAGCGTATCACTCTCAAAGAGGGCTTTGGTCGGCTGAATGATGTTGCCACCGCGGGTCAGATACTCTTCGCCGTGCTGCAGCAGGTAGCCGGCCAGTTTCCAGGCAGCCTTCTGTACAGCAGGATCGCTGTCGGCATTGACCATGAAGAAGTGTCCGTAGTAGCAAGCTGCGACATCACGAACGGCATCCTCAAAGGTGGGATAAGGAATGACCATCCACTCTCCGCTGTTGAAGAAGGTGGGATTGTCCTTCGCGATTCTTCCCTGCTGATAGAGGCCGGTGTGGGCCATGGCGATGTCGTTGTTGTCCTGGTTGAACAGGTTGCGTGCATTCTTGTAGGTCGGAGAGCCGAGGTTGCGGCCCGAGGGTCCCCACTGCTGCATGAAGGTAAGAGCCTTCAGCCAAGCATCGTCATTGACAATGGCTTTCTTGCCATCTGCGCTGATGAGTTCGCCACCAAGCTGCTCCACCATAGGAACGAAGAACGTCAAATAGTAGGGATACCTGAAGTCGAAACCGCGGCGGATGAGGATGTCGCCATCACGGATGACCAGCTTCTCGGAGATGTCTGCCATCTCTTCCCAAGTCTTGGGATAATCCTTCTCAGGATCGAGACCTGCAGAGCGGAATACCTTCTTGTTGAGGTAGATCGACCAGTTGGTCAGCTCAAGCGGAAGACCGTAGACCTCTCCATCAACGGTGACGGTGTCCAGCACGTTTGCCATGTAGGTATCCAGCAGAGCCTGCTTGTTTGCATACCCAGCTGCTTCATAATCAACCGGAGCAACACGCTGGTTGGTGATGTAGGCATACTGGTTCTCAATCGGCAGGTTGAACATGTCAGGCCCCTGATTGGCGGCGAAGGCGGTCTGCACCAGTTCGATCTGCTTGACCGAAGCCTGGGTGGAACGCACGACGGTGATGTTCGGGTTTGCTTCCATGAACTTGGCGATCAGCTCGGTCTCGAGCTGGGTGCGGGCCGGATCCTCATGGGTCCAGTACTGCACGGTTACGGGCTTTTCCTGCACAGGTGCCGGAACTTCTGTTTTTGATGCTTCGGCAACAGACGGAGCCCCTGCAGTGGCAGTTGTTTCTTTCTTCCCACAGGAAGAGAACACAACCAGAAGCGACAGAACAACAAGTGTTCCCAACAAGGCGAATTTTTTCATCGCGAGACCTCCTAAAGTCTTTCTGACTTCAGTCTAGAGTGTCTGGAAAATAGCACAAGAAAAAGCTTTTGCGTTTGTTGGCGTGTTTTTGTGTAAACCATACCAGGGAAAGCAGAAATGTGGCAGAAAGATCACTTTTCATGAGAAGATGCTGTATACAAGCTCTCAGCTTTGATGATAGGAGCGCAAGAAGGAGGCAAGCTTTTCCATGGTTTCGCTGGAGATGTCGTGCTCAATGAGACAGGCATCCTGCTCTGCGATCACCGCATCGACGCCGAGCACCTCGATCAGGAAGCTGGTCAGCGTCTTGTGCCGGAAATAGACTTGGGAAGCCTTGAGCCTCCCCTTCTCGGTCAAATGGATATCGCCGTAGGTCTCCTGACGAACATACCCATCCTGGGAGAGTACCTTCATCGCACGGTTGACACTCGGTTTGGAGACACCAAGGCGCAAGGCGACATCGGTGGTGCGGACCTTCTCATGTTCCTCACTGAGTGCCAGAACGGCCTCAAGATAATCTTCTCCAGACTTTTGCATGCGTTGATGGTAGCATGCATCTTTTGATTTGTCATCTTGCTCTCTGAAAATCCTTGACACAAATGTTTGTATTAGCTAACTTGTACGTGAGGGTATACATGATGCACATGACGATGGATGAACTTACCGTAGGGCAGACAGGGGCTGTGAAGGCGATCAACGCTCCGAAACAGCTCAAGCGCAGACTTATGGATATGGGCTTCACCAAAGGTGTTGGAGTCGAGGTTGTGAAGATGGCTCCGATGGGAGACCCCATGGAAGTAACCGTACGTGGTTATCATCTTTGTCTCAGAAAAGCTGAGGCCAGTGTCATCGAGTTAAGATAGCCCATGCAAACACTTGCACTCATTGGGAATCCCAATTGCGGGAAAACCACACTGTTCAATCTGCTGACGGGAACCAGTGCCTATGTGGGAAACTGGCCTGGTGTAACGGTGGAAAAGAAAGAGGGGATGACCAACGGTCATCGCATTCTCGATCTTCCCGGCATCTACTCCCTTTCCCCCTACTCCCCCGAGGAGAAGCTTTCCAGGCGCTACATTCTTGATGAGCAACCGGATCTCATCATTGACGTCATCGACGCCACCAATCTTGAACGCAGTCTCTACCTCACCAACCAGCTCGCCGAATTGGGCAGGCCCTTGCTCTTGGTCCTGAACATGGAAGACCTCCTGGAGAAGGAAGGCATTACCATCGATGCAAAGCTCCTCTCCCAGATGGCCGGAGCACCGGTGGTACAGATTTCTGCCAGCAAGGGAACAGGCATTGCTGAACTGCAGAAGCAAATCGAAAAAAGCCTCTCCGAAAAGAAACTCCCTCTCTGCCCTCTCTTCTCGAACTATGTCGAGCGCTATATCTCAGAGATCATCGGAGACGACTACCTGCACCAGATACCCAAGGGAAGGCAGATGCGCTGGGCGGCGATCAAGCTGCTCGAAGCCGACGAGCTCTTCCTCTCCTCCATGCCGACGCCTCCCCCTGCCTTCCAGACCTATATCGAACGGGCAAGGAAGGAGCTTGCAGCCCACTTTGATGATGATCCCGAGGCAATCATCATAGACCAACGCTACAAGGTGGCTGAACACATAGCCCAAGACTGCCAAGTCAGAAAGAAGACAAAGAAAGGCTTTGACTTCGACTCCATTGCAACCCATCGCTTTGCAGCCATCCCTCTCTTTCTCGCCATCATGGCAGGGGTCTTCTACCTCTCCATCGGCTTGGTCGGTGGATATACCACCCCTCTCTTGGAAACACTGTTTGCATTTCTTGGCGAGCAGGTCCATCTGACGGCAGACCGATTCGGGGTGTATCCCCTGCTCAGTGGCATTCTTGCCGACGGCATCATCGCAGGGGTGGGTGCAGTCCTGACCTTCGTTCCCCAACTCTTCGTACTCTTCCTGCTGCTCTCCCTGCTCGAGGACTGCGGCTACATGGCCCGCATTGCCTTCATCATGGACAGGATGATGCGAACCCTCGGTCTTTCCGGCAAATCCATCATTCCGTTGGTCATCGGTACCGGCTGTTCCGTTCCTGCAATCATGAGCAGCAGAACCATCGAACACCGAAAACAGCGTGAACTGACGGTCATCGTCACCCCCTTCATCCCTTGTGGGGCCAAAATGCCTGTCTTTGCCCTTATGCTCACCTACTTCTTCCCAGGCAAGTGGTTCATCGCCCCGATGATCTACCTGCTTGGCATCGTGGCGGTTGTGGTCACCGGCCTGCTTGCCAGGGCACTGGACAGGCACAAGGAGACGAACGCCTTCATTCTGGAGCTTCCCCGCTACCAAATCCCCTCACCTCGCAACACCTGGTTGCAGACCCGTGAACGCACTTTGGGGTTTATCCAGAAAGCTGGGACGATCATCCTGCTCTCCTCGGTCATCATTTACCTGCTTTCCTCCTACTCCTTCACCTTGCAGGCTGTGGATGCCGAGCAGAGCATGCTTGCCATGCTCGGAAGAGTCATCGCTCCACTCTTCGCTCCTTTGGGATTCGGCTTCTGGCAAGCCAGTGTTGCCCTGCTCACCGGTATTGCGGCAAAGGAATCCATTGTCAGCACCTTGAGTGTGACCATCGGTACAGCCAATCTGGGGGCGTTCTTCACCCCAGACAGCGCCCTCTCCTACATGACATTCATCCTGCTCTCTTCTCCTTGCATTGCTGCAATCAGTGCAATGTTCAAGGAACTGGGAAGCAAACGAAAGCTTCTCTATGCCGTCCTCTGGCAGACCGGCTTTGCCTATTTTGCTGCACTGCTGGTCCGTCTCATCGTCCTTGTGACAGTGTGAGGTTCCTATGCTTATCACCATCTTGGCCAACGTGGCCGTAGCTTCCATCATACTCGCGCTTCTTGCCTTCGCCATCAGCATCATGGTCAAGCAGGGCAAGGAAGAGAGCTGTGCATCGTGCTCCAGCAAGAAGGGATCTGCATGCAAAGGATGTCAGTTCGCTGACAAATGCCACTAAAGCTATTCATCTTTTGAATATTTATGCAGTAAGTCTGGATATTTTTCCAACTTCCCGCTACACTCTTCCAAAAGCCCTTTTCGGGCTGTCTGAGTGAGGAGAGTGAACAATGAAACGAATTGCTGTTGTCCTTTTGGCCCTGTTGATGGTGGCCACCAACCTGTTTAGCGCCGGAACCAAGGAACAAGCCTCTGGGGTTGACAACTCCTTGGAGAAGATCATGAGCAAGGGTGTTTTTGTCATGGGTCTCGACGACACCTTCCCCCCGATGGGCTTTCGCAATGAGAAGAACGAAATCGTAGGCTTTGACGTCGACCTTGCAAAGGAAGTCACCAAGAGAATAGGTGTTGAACTGAAGCTTCAGCCTATCGACTGGAATGCCAAGGAGCAGGAGCTGAACACCGGCAACATCGATTGCATCTGGAACGGCTTCACCATCACCGAAGAGCGCAAGCAGGCGATGACCTTCACTCCCCCCTACATCCACAATGCACAGGTCGTCGTTGTCCGTGATGACAGCCCCTATACCACCCTTGCATCCCTCAGTGGCAAGAAGGTCGGCTACCAGGCCGGGTCCTCCGCTTCCAGCGCCATTGATGCCAGCCCTGAATTCAAGGCATCCATCAAGACATTCATCGAATTCAAGGAAAACCTGACCGGCCTCATGGACCTCGAGATCGGCGGCATTGACGCCTTGGTTGTTGACGTAACGGTTGCAACCGACAACATCCAGAGAAGCGGAAAAGCCTTCCGCATCCTGTCCGAAGAGCTTGCTCCCGAAGACTATGGCATCGGATTCCGCAAGGGCGAGCAGCAGCTTGCCGATGCAGTCTGGGCCCAGCTTCTGGCCATGAAGGCAGACGGCACACTTGCCAAGATTTCCACCGAATGGTTCGGTTCTGACATCACCGTTGTCGGAAAGTAAGGAAATCGGCTATGATGACGGGGAGCATTGCTCCCCGTTTCTTTTTGCTAAGAAATACCATCTTATCCTAGACAGAGGAGATCTCCATGGGAAACCTCTTGCAGCAAATGCTGGTCGGTACGGTGACCAGCCTGAAGATATTCGCCTTGACCCTGCTCTTCTCCCTTCCTTTGGGCATGCTGGTCGCAAAAGGCAGGATGTCGAAGAATCCGATCCTGTCCAATCTGGTGAACATCTACATCATGATCATGCGGGGCACCCCCCTGATCCTCCAATTGCTCTTCGTCTACTTTGCACCCTATTACATCTTCGGGTCATCGTATGACCGATTCACTGCGGTCATCGTAGGCTTTGTCATCAACTATGCAGCTTACTTTGCCGAAATCTACCGTGGCGGGGTGCAATCCATCCCGGTAGGCCAGTACGAGGCATCGCTTGTACTGGGATTCACCAAAACCCACACCTTCACCCATGTGGTTGCCCCCCAGGTGATCAAGCGCATCATCCCAGCTATGGGAAACGAGGTGATCACCCTGGTAAAGGATACCGCACTTGCGCAGACCATCGGAGTAGCCGAGCTGTTCCGCGTCGCACAGAACGCTTCAGCAAGGCAGTTCTCCACCATGCCGATTTTCATAGCAGGCGTCTTCTACTTCCTCATGAATGCGGTTGTCTCCCGCTCGTTCGACCAGCTTGAGAAGAAGCTCAACTACTACCATTAGGAGGAGAGAACCATGGAAATCGTATCGGTAACCAACCTGAAAAAAGAGTTCGACGGCCTTGGGGTGCTCAAGGGCATCTCCTTCTCCCTGAACAAGGGGGAGGTCCTCTCCATCATCGGCCCTTCGGGAAGCGGGAAATCCACGCTGCTTCGCTGTCTGACCCAGCTTGAACCTGTCGATGGGGGAACCATCGTGGTGGGTTCCCATACCATGGTAAGCACCTCTGAGGATGGCAAGGTCCGCTATGCAGACAAACAGACGCTGAAGGATGTACGCCTCAGCCTCGGACTTGTCTTTCAGAGCTTCCACCTGTTCCCGCACATGAGTGTACTGCGCAACATCACCGAGGCTCAGATGCACGTACTCGGACGGAGCAAGGCCGAAGCCCAGCAGATCGCCCGCGAGCTTCTGAAGAAAATGGGACTTGAGGAGAAGGAGAAAGCCTATCCTTGCCAGCTCTCAGGCGGCCAGCAGCAGCGCGTCTCCATCGCCCGCGCCCTCGCTCTCAATCCAAATGTACTCTGCTTTGACGAGCCCACCAGTGCACTGGACCCAGAGCTTACCGGAGAGATTCTGAAAGTGATCAAGGACTTGGCGAAAGAGAAGATGACCATGATCGTAGTCACCCATGAGATGACTTTTGCCAGGGATATCTCAGACCGTGTCATCTTCATGGACGATGGACTCATCGTCGAGGAAGGCAGCCCTGAGAAGGTGTTCGGCGATCCGCAGAACCCCAGGACCAAACGCTTCCTCAACCGCTACGAACAACCCTAGTACAGCAGGGCAGATCCTGCCGTTGCGTCGGTATACTGACCATGCTGGAAGGCAATGTTCCCATTGACCATCACCAGCTCAAGTCCGGTGCTCTTTGCATCGGGATTCGCTTGTGTTGAGTTGTCGCTGAGCTTCTGCCAATCCAACAGGACCAAATCGGCTTTGAAGCCTTTTTGGATCAGACCGCGATCGGTCAGTCCGAGTCGGTGAGCTCCGACGCTGGTCATCTTTGCAATCATCAGCTCAAGCGGCAGGACTTCCTGCTGCTTGCAGTACCGGTCCAACAGGTGGATGGCCGCCTGATACGACCTGGGATGTGAAAGAGACCCTGCATAGAGCGCATCAGTGCCAAAGCACATCAGGCTGTGGCTGAGGATTTTCCTGATGGTATCCTGGCTTTGGGTGATATCGGTCATGAGAGCCGCCCCTTCTTCCTCGGCAAGCAGATCAAAGAAGGCGTCATAGGGGCCCTGTCCCCGTTCACTGGCAACTTCGGTGAGGGTCATGCCGATGTAGCAGGGATTGCTGTCCAGACTCAGGATCCGGATCGCATCCCAACCGCACAGCTGTGCCAGACTGTCCCAGCCATCACCCTCCTCCATCATGCGCCTGATGGAGTCCCGCTCACACGCACTCTTCAGATGGGATTGGAGATCCTTGCGTTCCAGACGCAGATAGGGTGGAGGCAAGAGGCTGAACAAACTGGTGCTGCCGTACTCGTACGGGTATTGGTCAAACTGCACATCAAGGCCTTCGGAGCGCGCATCCTCGATGAGATGGAGCATTTCGGTGACAAGCTGCTGGTTCTCCCTTCCGATCACCTTCAGGTGACTGATCTGCAGCCGCACCCCCGAAAGACGGGCAAGATCGACAACCTCCCCAAGCGAGGAGAGAATTTCATTGCCTTCACAGCGGACATGGACAGAAAAGAGCCTGTCGTACTGCCTTACCACTTCCAACAGTGCAAGCAATTCCTTGCGGTCTGCAAACAGACAAGGGGCATAGTACAATCCGGAAGACATGCCCAGGCACCCCTGCTTCAGGCTTTTCTGAAGCAGAAGACACATCGTTTCGACTTCTGCGCTGGTTGCACTACGATTTGGATTCCCTTCCAATGCGAACGACCGCAGTGTGCTGTGTGCCTGGAGGAAGGCCATATTGGTACCGCTGCCCTTTGCTTGCCAAGCCTTCAGATAGGAAGAAAAGTCATCCCAACCTACATCCGGATATGAGCCGAGCACGTCGTTGGTGAGAGCCTTCAGGGAGGGACTCCCCTTTTGGGCGGGAAACACCCCGATACCACAGTTGCCTGCGACCTCGGTGGTGATACCCTGCCCGATCTTGGGCCTCATGGAAGGGGAACGCAACACCTCAAGCTCACTATGTCCATGCATGTCTATGAAGCCGGGGGTCAGAATAAGCGAGGAACAATCCAGGGCATCAGGTGCCGGCGTTGCTGAAGGCGGCAGAATTGCCGCTATGCGCTCTCCTTCGACCAGCACATCCCCGCGATAGGGAGTCGCTCCACTCCCATCCACAATCAAAGCATTCGAAAAGCGAATCATATCCTTACGCTCCCTGTGTCAGCGTTGAACATTCAAAAACGAGCATCTGCTCGATCATGTGCAGGGCATTCTGGTAATTGCCTCTGCTTCTGGTAAGAATCATGGCCGCCTTGAACTCATCGATGTGCTCCACATCGACCAGGACAGGGGGGAATCCTCCGCTGATCAGCTCTTGGGCAAACGCCAGCGCTGCAAGCAGCCCATCATAGCGACCATAGGGGCGGATACGCAAGAGTTCACCGTACAGGAAGATGGCTCGAACCACCGGATGAAGATGCTTCCAATCCCTGTCGTACTGGACAAACAGCGTCTCCATCTGCTCCTTGATAGAGGGGGTCTTGTGCTCCGGACTTGCCTCGATGCTGCGATAGGCAAACGGCTCATCATCCTCCAGACCTTGCATCAGGATCTGGTAGAGTACAGAGAGCCGCTGTTCGCTCATCGGCATCTTGTGACTCTTCCCCACTACAGGACCAAGGCCAAACTGATGGGGGAGACGAAGCAGAGCCGAGCGGAGATTGAGGGCAAGCATCTGGATCTCAAACTGCAGGTCATCGACAAAACATTGGCTGTAGAGAACTGCAAGCTGCTGGGTTCTGATGGTGATATCCTCACTGGCAAAGATGGAGAGCACACAACGGCTCACCAGATGACGGTAGGAACTCAGGAAAGCCGGGGCATCCTGCAGATGAGTCAACTTCTCAGCCTCATTGTCGAGACGCGAAAAATCCATGCCTCCAATTCTCAGGTCATGGTTTTTCATGTGCCTCAGTTGCCTGCCATCTGCCGGTTTGGGCGTATCGCTGGGAATATTCCACGCCCAGGATGTCCTGAGCACTCCATCAACCCGTCCCTCAGCGCAAAGAATCCTGACACGACGTTCCGATATCCCCCACTTCTCTGCGGCTTCCTTGGCACTCATATACATGGCAACACCTCACTAACATCATTCCTACTTTGGTGTAATACCATGAATAGGGGCTCTGTGCAAGGACATCTCTGCTCATGAGGGGTTTACCAAGGCATGCGGAATGGTGATAATTGGTTGGAAAGGGAGACCCTTTCCTAAAACACGTGGGAGGGTACTCCATGGTTCAGTATGATGTTGTCATTGTGGGAAGCGGGCCGGCAGGTATGGGTGCAGCCTTTGCGCTGCTGAAAGAAAAACCCGGCTTGAAGATTCTGATGCTCGACCGAGAGAAAGTCTCAACCGGCGGCATGAGAAATGACTGCAAGATGAACTTCACCTACCCGATCGGCTTTCCGGTGGAATACTGGACAGAAGAGGCAGCAAACCACTATCTGAAACAGGTCATCGACTTCCTCAAACCCAACTTCCTGGAAAAATCCAATATCGGAATCTATCAGAAGCGGGCGGAGCGGCTAGGTTGTACACTCCTTGAGATCAAGCAGACACACCTCGGAACTGACGGCGGTCTCCTGCTCATCAAGCAGCTGCTCGCCCAACTTGCCGAGGCAGGAGTGGAACTTGCCCTCGGGGAAGCGATGGAGAGTGTGGACAAGGAAAATCGCTTCATCATCACCGAAAAGAGGGAGATAGGATACAAGAAGCTCTTGGTCGCTCCCGGTCGGAAGGGTTTTCACTTCCTGCAAGACCTCATGCATTCGCTTTCGGTTCCCTTCATTGACAATATCGTGGATATCGGACTGAGGGTGGAAACACGTATCGAGCACTACCCCATCGTCCGCGACTACTATGACCCGAAATTCTACTTTCCCGAAAAGGTCCGAACGTTCTGCACCAACAGCGGCAACGCCCATGTGGTACGCGAGCGTTATGCAACCAATCGCGGAGACCAGTGGTATTCGGTCAACGGACATGCGTTTGCCCCCGATTCCCGCCACGACAACGGGCTGGTGAACTTTGCCATTCTCAAGACAGTCCGCTTCACCGCTCCCTTGGCAAGCGGGCAGGCGTTTGCCGAGAATCTGGGCTTGCAGGCTGCCCTGATGGGGGGCGGCCAACCTCTGATGCAGCGTGTCGGGGATTTCAGGCTCGGATCACGCAGTAAGGAAGCCAGTTTCAGCGGTGATTTGTATGATTTTGAGCCAACCCTCAAAAGCTGCTGCCCCGGAGACATCAGCCTTGCCATCCCGGCAAAGATTCTCAGGGCAATCTGGAAAGCGATGAAGAACCTCGACACCATTGTGCCTGGAGTGCTCCATCCTTCCACCATCATGTACTATCCGGAGATCAAGCTCTATGCAAACAAACCGGCATACCTCGATGAACGCTTCCGCGTCACCGAGGACATCTGGTTTGCCGGAGATGGAGCCGGCACCAGCCGCGGTATTACCGGAGCATGGGCCAGCGGTATCAGGGCAGCTGAGGGAATCATCGAGAGCCTATAGGGTGTGATGGAATCGGTCGTTCAACCAGGTTGAGGCAAGATCCACCCATGCCCTGCACGCAGGATGGGGGGTCCCCACCTCCTCGGTGCACACCGAAAGCCCATGCGCCCCTTGCTCAAAGAGATGCAGTTCAAACGGCACTTCTGCTTTTCTCAACGCAACGGCAAGATGGAGGCTGTTCTCCACAGGAACCGAGGGGTCGGTGACCGTGTGCCAGAGGAAGATTGGGCTTGCTTCCTTGGTGACCTGGTTTTCCAGGCTCAACAGGGAACGCAGCCCTGCATCGCCGCCGCTGACCCAATCGAGACTCTCCTTGTGGGCATACTCGCCACCGCTTATCACCGGATAGCAAAGCACCGCCGCATCAGGCTTGTTGTTCTCATCCACTATTGCCAGCTTCTCTGCCAACAAAGGGTGGTTGTGCAAAATTGCCAGGGAAGCTGCAAGATGCCCACCGGCACTGAAGCCCAGGATGGCGATGCGGGTTGGATCGCACATCCACGCAAGGGCGTGTTCACGGATTTTCATCAGCGCATCACTTGCCTCAAGCAGAGGATTGAGATTGCCTGCATCCTCCCTGACCGAGTAGTCGAGGATGAAGACATTGTAGCTCATGTTCAGAAAGTGCAGGGCGACAGGATCGCGTTCACGTTCCGAGCGGAACCGATAGGCTCCCCCTGGGCAGATGACCACACAGGGTCTGATGTTGCGAATTCCCCCATCACTGGTGATGTCCTGCAGATACCCGGTAAGTGGGACCTGATTCGGTCCCACGGCTATTTGAATGATTCTCATGGGTGCAATAGTAGCATACCCACAGGAAAAACTGCAGGTTAAGACATGCAAATAACTCCGAGCTGCAAAGAGTATGGGTTATGCATGATTTGCTCTTGCCCCCTTAAGCCAATATCGGGATTTGATAGGCAACATACTCTCCGGTTACCTCCACGGTATAAGCCGGAAAGGTTGCATCCACTTCATTGATCAGAGTGATGTAGGTAGGTTGACTTGCTTTGGCAGGCAGATCAATAGTAACTCTGCTCGAACCAACTATAGAATCCGGTTCATCAGAGGAGTATCGAATGTTGGCAACTATTCGATATACATAGGGAGAGAGTGTAATGGCAAACTGCTCATTCGGATCCATGGTATCTAAATCTTCGAACCTGAACGTGGAATAGGAAGTAGTTGCCCTTTGTCCGAAAGGAAATGCTTCAATACTGATTTCGAATATCTGCATATCCGTGGTGCCATTGATGATAACCAACTCACGATTCTGAGGAAATATGTTCGCATCCTCACACCCCACAAACAGAAAACACAGGGCACACAACAAAACGAAAAGAGACCATTTCTTACAATGCATCCAGTACCATCCTTGTATTATTTTTTCTTTTAAAAAGCATACATGAATCATGCTCAAAGTCAACAATATTTTCTATGAGAATGATTAAATAATTCTAGCCTTCTCCGATTTTTCCTTTCTGCCAGCACTGATTCGTGCTACCATCGATGCATGGGAAATCCAGCAAAATTCACGATTTTTGATCTGAACGGAAGGCCGGCCCTCAGACAAGCACTCCCTTTGGCCATCCAGCATGTGGTGGCCATGATTGTCGGCTGCGTGACCCCTGCCCTGATCCTCAGCCGGGTAGCGAACCTCTCTTCGGCAGACTCCATCATCCTGGTGCAGGGAGCTCTCGTCATCGCAGCCCTTGCCACGTTCCTGCAACTCTTTCCAATGGGAAGGTATCTTGGTTCGGGTCTGCCGGTGATATTGGGAGTAAGCTTTGCCTACCTGCCGAGCATGCAGGCGATTGCCAGCGGCTATGACCTGGCAACCATCTTTGGCTCCCAGCTTGTCGGAGGGGTGGTGGCAATCCTGGTAGGCATGAACGTCACCTTTCTCAGGAAATTCTTTCCCCCGCTCATCACAGGGACAGTCGTCTTTACCATCGGGCTCTCCCTCTACCCCACTGCCATCAACTACATGGCAGGAGGAGTAGGAAGCCCAAGCTATGGTTCTGCCATGAACTGGATCCTTGCCTTTGCAACGCTTGCGGTTGTCACCATCCTCAACCATATGGGCAAAGGCATCTTCAAGCTGGCATCCATTCTGATCGGCATCCTCTTCGGGTATGTGGTTTCCCTCTTCCTCGGAATCGTTGACTTCTCCGCCATCACCCAGGCAGGCATCTTCCAAGCCCCCAAGCTCCTCCACTTCGGCATCCGTTTTGAAGTTGCAGCCTGTTTTTCACTGGGCCTCCTGTTCGCGATCAATTCCATACAGGCCATCGGTGATTTCACCGCCACCACCGTTGGTTCGATGGACCGTGAACCCACCAACGGCGAACTGCGAAGCGGCATCGTCGGCTATGGTGTCACCAACATGCTCGGCTCCTTCATCGGCGGCCTGCCAACAGCAACCTACAGCCAGAACGTGGGCATCGTCACCACCACGAAGGTCATCAACCGTTTCACGTTGGGTTTGGCCGCAGCAATCTTGCTGGCAGCAGGGCTCATCCCTAAGTTTTCGGCCCTGCTCACCACCATTCCCCAGAGCGTGCTCGGAGGCGCAACCATCAGTGTCTTCGCCTCGATTGCCATGACAGGGATGAAGCTGGTAGTATCGGAAGAGATGAACTACCGCAACACCTCCATCGTGGGGTTGTCGGCAGCCTTGGGTATCGGGATCGCGGACTCTTCTGCAGCCCTTTCCACCTTCCCTGAGTGGTTTCAGGTCATTTTTGGCCAATCACCGGTAGTCATCGCCACCGTGGTGGCAGTCGCCCTGAATATCATATTGCCAAAGAGGAACTAGATGGAACGTATCATACTGGATGTGGATACCGGATTGGATGATGCTGCAGCCTTGCTGCTTGCTGCAGGACTTGAAGAGCTGCACATCGAGGCAGTCATTGCAACAGCGGGAAATGTGGGGCTTTCAAAAACCCTGGAGAATACCCTGAACATCATGGAAACAGTGGGAGCTGACTGCCCTGTCTTCAGGGGCGCAGACAAACCCTTGCTCAGGGACCCTGTCGAAGCGGGTGATTTCCACGGCGTAACAGGGATGGATGGTCCGACCTTTGGTCCGCGTGTTCTCCAGCACGTGCAGGAGGAGAACGGCATTGATGCGCTGATCCGTCTGCTCAAGGAGAACCCACACCAGCTGACGGTGGTAAGTGTCGGGCCTTTGACCGATCTTGCCTTGGCAATGGCCAAAGAAGAAGGCATAGCACTCCTTGCAAAGGAGATTGTCATCATGGGAGGCTCGTTCTCCTACGGCAATGTCACCAAGGTAGCTGAGTTCAACACGTATGCAGACCCCGAGGCTGCCCAGATTGTCTTCTCCAGCGGAGCCAACATCACCCTCTTTCCGCTCGATTGCACCAGAACCGTAACCCTCACCAAGGAACGGTTGGATGCCTACCGAAGGAAAGCAGGTCGGGCAACAGAAGTCTTTGCCGCTTGCATGGATACCTACATGGCAAACTATGAGAAAAAGGGCCAAGGATGGCCGCAGATACACGACCCCCTCTGTGTTGCATATCTTGCCGACCCCACCAAGGTCGAATGCGAGTCTGCTCCGGTTGCCGTTGATATAGAAGAAGGAACCAGCTACGGGCAGACCGTCAAGCTGACTGCAGACGATACAAGCAAGATCCGCATCGCTCGGTCGATCGACATTCCCTGGTTCTGGTCTCTGGTGGAACGGGCCCTCGACACCCTCTCCTAATGAAAGGTTGTCAGACTCTCCAGTGACTCGCGAATCTTCGGCCGCTCAGGCTCAGCGGGGTAGCCGAAGGTAGCGATCAGGGAGACCTGCCACAGATTGGGATCGCAACCCAGAACCTGCAGCACCTGTTTCTCATTGAACCCCTCGATCGCACAGCTTTGGATACCCAACGTTGCCGCTCCCGTCATCATGTTGGCAATGGCCAGATAACCCTGGCTTTTCAGCCAACAGGAAAGCTTTCCTTCTGCTTTGAGGAAATCATAATAGGGACGATAATCATCGATGAAGACCGGCAAGGGATCGGGAAACCTCCTGCCCCGTTCATGGACCAACTCTCCATCAGGGTTGGCAAAAGCTTCCGTACGTGAAAGCACCACGATGGTAACCGCGCTGGTTGAAACCGACTCCTGGTCGAAGCAGGCATGGAAAAGCTCCTGCTTTTTCTCTTGGGTCCTCACTACGGCAAAGGACCAGAGCTCAAGACCGAAGGAGGTGGGTGTCAGTCTCCCATACTCAAGAATCTCTTTCAGCTGAGCCTCACCAAGGCTACGCGTTTGATCATACTTTTTACAGGCGAATCGATGAGTCATCGCCTCCAGAAACTCCATGCTCATACCTCCAGCGCAAGCTTGAGCGCCACTTCAATCATCGGCAGCAGACCGGTGGTGCGCATCTCATCACCAAATCCCTCCCCCGTAACACAGCTGTCTGTCATGGTGAGCAGGGAGAGAGCACGCTTTCCCTGATAGGCTGCAGTGGCGTAGAGGGCATAGGTTTCCATATCCTGGGCAAGTGCTCCCAGTTTTGCCCAAGCTTTCCAGCTGTCTGCACCAAGGGCATTGTAGGAGGAGAAGAGGTCGCTGGAGAAGACCATGCCTGCATGAGCGCTGATGTGCATCTTTTTGGCAATCGCAAGCGAAGAAAGCAACAAAGACGAATCACAAGCAGGACTGAGCGTCCCCTTCAGGTTGTACTGATGGGCCCAAAGCGAGTCCGTACTGGCCGTCATCGCCATGACCAGGTCCCCTACCTCGACGGCATTGGAGAGGCCTCCGCAGGTTCCTATGCGGATAATGGCCTGCACATCGTACTCGGTGAAAAGCTCATGGCTGTAAATGCCGATGGAGGGTCCTCCCATACCGGTCGCCATGACCGAAACGCGTTTTCCCTCATACAGACCGGTATAGCCCAGTACATTGCGTACCGAGGTTACCTGCTGTGCATCGCTCAGGTAGCGTTCTGCAACCAGTCTGGCCCGAAGCGGATCACCGGGGGCCAGCACAACCTTCGCTATCTCACCTTTCTCTGCACTATTGTGAGGAGTCATCAGCTTGCCCCCTTCTCATACGGCTTTCCGGCAGCACTCGGGGCGTAGTTCTTGCCGCTGAAGAGCACCAGTGCAGCAAGGGTGACTACGTACGGCAGGATGTTGAACACTTCGGTGGGAAGGACGCGAAGGGCGGGGATATTGTTGGCTATGATGGCAAAAGCCTGGGCTGTTCCGAAAAGCAAGGCTGCTCCCGTAACGCCCAAGGGCCTCCAGCGGCCGAAGGAGACTGCGGCAAGGGCGATGAAGCCACGGCCGTTGATGGTATTCGAAGTGTATTGGATGGTCTGGGTCAACACGACGCATCCACCTGCAAGACCTGCCAGCAGGCCGCTGGTGATGACAGCGATGTAGCGCATCTTCTTGACATTGATGCCCACGCTCTCCGCTGCTCCCGGATGCTCACCACAAGCGCGCAGATGCATGCCGAAGGGAAGCTTGTAGAGCACAAACCAAGAGAGCAGAACCACTGCCAAGGCGATGTAGGCAGTGGGATAGACGCCCAAGGCATCGGTCTGCATTCCCATGCGGAACTCCTTGGTGCGGTCGGCATTGAACAGGATCTGGCTGGCAAAGATGGTCACCCCGTTTGCCAGCAGGTTGATGCCTGTACCGCTGATCGTCTGGTCGGCATTGAGATTGATGGCAGCAACCGCATGCACCACCGAAAAGAGAGCGCCTACAACCAAGCCCATTACCAGAGCCAGGAACAAGGAGAGGTTGTGCGGCATCCCGGTCCCCTCCATCAATACGTGGGCTGCCGCTGCGGTGCAGGCGCCGATGGCCATGAGGCCTTCCAAGGCGATATTCACCACCCCGCTCTTCTCACAGATCATGCCGCCGATGGCGGTGATGAGAATCGGGGCTACAATCATCAGAACTGAAGGAAGCATTCCCAGTATCATACTCATTTGACTCCCACCTCCTTCTGCAGTTGTTTCTTGTCCAGATACTCCTGGTAGAGCTTGAGAGCCGAGCGCAATGCAATGAAGATGACGATGAGCCCCTGGATGATGAAGGTGATCTCCTTGGGGATCTGCTTGCCTTGCATCAGGGCTTGCGCATTCTTCAGCATGCCGAAGAGCAAACCTGCCAACGTGGTGCCGAAGGCGGTGCAGTTGCCCACCAAGGCGACTGCGATACCGTCGAACCCATAGCCATCCATACCGGAGATGACCCTTCCGTACTTGAATGAGCCCAAGGCTACGATACCGCCGGCAAGCCCTGCAAAGGCACCGCTGATAGCCATGGAAATGGAGATGGATCTGACCACCGGTATTCCGCTGGCCCTTGCAGCATCCTTGTTGAACCCTGTTGCCCGCATGCCGTAGCCGAGGCTTGTCTTCTCCATGATGAACCAGTAGACCACCACGGCAATGATCATCATGAAAATGCCGTTGTTGAGCAGCGAATTGTTGGTGATTTTCTGGAAAAAGGAGTTCCCGATCAAAGCTGTTTCGGGATAGTTCGCTGTCTTGTAGGTGGTTGCCCCGGGAAGCTGCAGGCAGATGATGCGCGAGAGGTAGAGGGCAACGTAGTTGAGCATGATGGTGGAAACCACCTCACTGACCTCATACTTTGCCTTCAGGATACCAACCACACCACCCCACAAGGCCCCGATGACCACTGCACTGAGGATGGCAAGCATCCAGTGGAGTGTCTGTACCTGTGGTCCGAGCAAGGCTACGGCCTGGGCTACGGTCATACCCATGATGTACTGCCCTTCTCCTCCGATGTTGAAGAGACCCACCCGTTTGGCGAAGCCCATGGAGAGGCCGCAGAGGATGAAGGGAACCGAATAGTTGAGCGTCTCACCGATGTAGCGCACATTCATCCGGCCATTGTCAATGTTGTACCCGCTGAGTGCCTGAAGCAGTGCCTTGTACATATTCAGCGGATTCTTTCCTACCAAGGCTACGAGTATGGTTCCCACCAAAAAGCCCAGCAGGACGACCAAAACCGATACAGAGCCATCGGATTGCAAAAGTCGTTGTGTCCTCTTGTTCATACCGACCCCTCCGCTCTGGAGCCGGCCATCATCATGCCGATCTCCCGTTCGGTTACCTCATGCTGCTTGTTCACTGCCACAATGCTCCCCTTGCTGATGGTTGCGATGCGATCACACAGATTCATGATCTCATCAAGCTCAAAGGAGACGAGCAGGATCGCCCTCCCCTTCGACCGCTCGGCGATCAGTCGCTTACGGATGTATTCGATGGCCCCGACATCCAGACCGCGGGTCGGCTGGGCAACCACCAGCACCTTTGGCGAGAGGGAGATCTCACGGGCTACGATCACTTTCTGCTGGTTGCCTCCCGACAGGCTGCCTGCCAGCGTGGAAGCACCCTCAGCGCTTCGGATATCGAACTGATCGATGAGATTTTGTGCTTCCTTCTGCATGGCTGCAAAGTCCAGGATGCCGAAACGCCGGCGGTAGGTCTCCAGATAGTAGTTCTTCAACGCGGTATTCTCGGCGATGGAGAATTCACCCACCACCCCGTATTTCCGCCTGTCCTCCGGGATATATCCAAGTCCGCGCTCAATGCGCTCACGAATGCTCAGATTCTCCAGATGTTCCCCATCGAGCTGGATGGTGCCCGAGGTGAGGGAAATCAGACCGGTTATGGCTCCCAGCAGTTCACTCTGCCCGTTTCCATCGACACCGGCGATACCGACGATCTCGCCCTCATGTACGTCCAAGGAGAGATCCTTGACCCGGCTGACCCCGCTTGCGTCAGAAACTGAAAGATGCTCGAGCTTGAGCATAACCTTCCCGGCTTCCTGCTCCGGCTTCTCGATCTCGAACTTGACCGACCGTCCCACCATCATCTCGGCAAGATCCTGCTCGCTTACGTCTGCGACGTTCACCGTCCCGATGTACGTACCGCGCCTGAGAACGGTGCATTGGTCGGCCACCTCTTTGATCTCTTTCAGCTTGTGGGTGATCAGAAGAATGGTCTTGCCTTCGCTTCTGAGCTTCTTGAGAATATCCATCAGCTCATCTACCTCCTGGGGGGTCAACACAGCTGTGGGCTCGTCAAAGATGATGATGTTTGCGTTTCGATAGAGGGTCTTGAGGATTTCCACCCGCTGCTGCTGACCGACGGTGATGTTCTCGATGAGGGAGTCCGGGTCGACATGCAGGGCATACTGCTCGCTGATCTGCTTCACGCGCTTTTTGGCACTGGCAAGATCGAGAAGACGCCCTTTGGTGGGTTCCATCCCCAACACAATATTCTCAGTGACGGTGTAGTTCTGCACCAACTTGAAGTGCTGATGGACCATGCCGATACCCAGACTGGTTGCCACATTGGGATTCTTGATGTCCACTTCTTTTCCGTCAAGGTGGATGGTCCCGCTGTCTGCGGTATAAGAACCGAAGAGAATCGACATGAGTGTCGACTTGCCCGCCCCGTTTTCGCCCAGCAGTGCGTGGATCTCCTGTTTCTTCACCTGAAGCGTGACCCTGTCGTTGGCTACGACTCCGGGAAACGTCTTGGTAATGTTCCTCATTTCAATAGCATATTCACTCACCCTCAGCTCCTTTTCCCAGGCTCTCTTGCTGTCCACGAGCTTTCATGGACACCAAGAGAGCCGGCAGTTTCCTGCCGGCGGATTGTGTCAGTCGTCGAGAGCTGCAAGGCCCTGGGGAGCGGCACCATTTGCAAGTGCGTCCTTATAAGTCTTGTAGATCTTGATCTTTCCACTGTTGATGTCAGCTTTTGCTGCATCAACCAGCTTGACCACGTCCTTGCTGAGCTTGGGGTTGGCGGTCGAGTATCCGACGCCTTCGTCGGCCATACCCATCTGGACCACACCACCGGTGAACGTACCTTCCTCAACAGCCTTGAGGACCATGAGGGAGGAGTTTTCGACACGCTTGAGCATGCTGGTCAGCACTGCACTGTCGGTTCCGCTGTAGATGCCGTCCTCATACTGGTCGCTGTCCACACCGATGGCCCAGATGTTCTTGCCCTGCATGCGGTACTCTTTTGCCTGTGCAATGGTTCCGTTTCCGGTTCCGCCTGCTGCACTGAAGATGCAGTACACACCCATGTCGTACCAGTTCTTCGCCTGTGCCTTGGCAAGCTCCGGCTTGCCCCAGTCATTGGCATAGTAGTCCATGATCTGGGCATTCGGGAAGACCGAACGGATGCCCTGCACATAGCCCATCTCAAACTTGGTGATGGTTGCGCCGGGAACTCCACCGATGAAACCGAACTTGGGATCCTTGATCCCGTCTTCCTTGGCCTGCAATGCTGCGGCCAGGCCGACGAGATAGGAACCCTGTTCCTCGGAGTAGATGAACTCCATGACATTCGGCTGTCCGACCCAGTCAACGTCCACGATGGTGAACTTTTGGTCGGGATACTGCGGAGCAACCTCGCCCAAGGCATCAGCCCAGGTGAAGCCGGTGACCATGATCAGGTCATAGCCTTCGTCTGCAGCCTGGCGCAGATTCGGGATGTACATATCCTGGGTCTGTGCAGTCACCACATCATACAGCTTTCCGCGGTTGGGTGTGTTCTCCCAGCTATCGCCGTAGTATTCGACAATGCCTCTCCAAGCAGCGGCGTTGAAGGACTTGTCGTCAATGCCCGTCGCATCGGTCAGCAGGCGAATGGTCGGGCGGCCGTCGGCCTGTGCAGCAGTCTCTTTCCCACCCTGTGCGAACAACATGGTGGCAAGGAAGAGAACAAGTACAAAAATAGTAAGTTTTTTCATGGATTACCCTCCTTATGGTAGGTCCTTGATGAATGTAGCTGACATTGTACCATAGGAAGGAAGTTTGGGTATGAAGAGTTTTTGATCTATTTGGCCAAAATATGTGTTTCTATGGCCTTGGCGACCCCATCCTCGTCGTTGGAGGAGGTAAGAACATGGGCGTGGGCTTTCACCTCGTCACTGGCATTCGCCATGGCCACCGCAAGGCCTGCAATGGAAAACATGGGCACATCATTGAGCCCGTCGCCGATGACCATCAGCTCATCCTCGTTTTTGCCCAGCAAGCCGAGCAGTACCCGAAGACTGCTGGCTTTCTGTACCCCTTTTGCCGTGATTTCCATGAAAAACGGGTCGCTGAACCCAAGATCCGCTTGTTCGCCCACCTGAGGCAGGAGATCATGCCGCGCCTGCAAGAGCCGGGCAGGCTCGCCTACGATCATGACCTTGGGCATCGGCTTGGGGGTTTCGGCAATAAGGTCATCAACCCTTCGGATAGGGATGGCATTGTTGTATGCTTCCAGCTTCACGTGCACATCATCAGGCATCTCGGTGATCACCCCCACCTCATCATACGAGAGGGCTGCAAGACCGTTCTGCTTTGCATACCGGAAGCAGGTTTGGATGGTCCGAAGGTCAACCGTGCGCTCCCAGAGTACGGAAAGGTCGGCTGTTGAGACCAACTGGCCGCCGTTGTAGGCGAGGATGGTTGCCTCGGTGCCGATCAGGCCCAGTTCCTGGGCCACATGCTCGATGCCCAACACCGGTCTTCCGCTGGCAAGTACGACATGCACACCTTTCTCTCGGGCAGCGCGCACTGCGTCCTTGTTGCGCTCTGAGATCTCTTTGGTGGTGTTTGTCAGCGTTCCATCCAGGTCCAAAGCAAGTACCGTATACACATTCCACCTCCGGTGCATATAAAAATAACTCCTCATTTCTCTATATGAAACAAGGAGTTATCTCGTATTATCTCTCGGGCAGAGAGGATTTGAACCTCCGACCCCTTGGTCCCGAACCAAGTGCGCTAGCCCCTGCGCTACTACCCGTCAGCTTCACAGCCGAGGTCCAATATACCCATTGGTGTGGTGAATGTCAATACGAGATAAAAATACTGGAGGGCCCTTTTCCTGCGCTATTCATTGACAGTGCCCAAGTGAAATGCTATTTTTCATAAGACTGTCCGCACATGCGGAAAATGCACCGGAGAAAAGAGGTTTATCATGTCTGCAGACGACAACACGAACGGAAAGAAACCCGAAGAGGAGTCCAAGGCTCTCGCCTTCGAGAAAGCAAAAAAGAGCACAGCTGTGGTTGAGGGCAAAAAAGAAGCCGCTCTCAAGCCCAAACGCAAGATAACAATCGGCTGGGTTCTGGGAATGATTATCCTGATCCTTATTGCCGTGTCCTTCGTGTTGGCCCCGGCCATCGAAGCCTTCGTCGGCAAGAACAGCAACAGCAACGGCATTGTGTTCGGTACCTATGGCAAGGAAGAGATCAAGTACGCATACGGCAACTACTTCTATGACCAGGTCCAGAACTATGCAGACCAGTACAAGTCCAGTGGCGTCGACCAGACGCAGGCACTCTACCAGATCTGGAAGAGTGCTTATGACAGCACGGTTCTCTTCACGGCCATCAACCAGCTCGCTTCAAAGGCAGGCATCATTGCAGCAGACGAGGTGGTGACCCGCGCAATCATAGAAAGCGGAGCCTACCACAAGGATGGCAAGTTCGACGTAGACACCTACCAAAAGGCAAGTGCCGAGACGAAAGCCTCGGTTGACAAGTCCATCCGCCGTTCCCTCCCCTATCAGATCGTCATCGATGACATCGGCACGGTTCTCTCCTCCTCAGCCGAAGCTGCCTACATTGCAGATATGGCTTCCCAGGGCAGGACGTTCCGTTATCTCGGCCTTGAACCCCAGCTGTATCCGAATGAGCTTGCTGCCCAATATGCCTTGCAGAACAAGCAGCTCTTCTCCATGATGGATCTGAGTGTCATCTCTCTCGATACCGCTGAGAAAGCACAGAGTGTCTACGACTCCATCAAGAGCGGCGCAACTTCCTTTGAGGATGCTGCGGTTGCAAACAGTCTTGACTCCTATGCAGCAGAAGGCGGCAAGGTCGGCCAGATCTACTACTACGGAGTTGTCTCCAACTTCAAGAATGCAGATGAGGCCATTGCCCTGCTCAGTGCCAAGGAAAGCGATGTAATCGGTCCTTTCGAAGCAAATGGCGCATTCACCCTCTACAAGATCAACAGCGCTGCCACCCAGCCTGACTTTGCAAGCGAAGCCACCCTTGCTTCGGTAAAGGCCTATCTGGCCACCAGCGAAAGTGCCGTCATCGACACCTACCTCTCTGAACTTGCTGCAACCTACAGTGCACAGGCCAAGGAAGCGGGACTCGACCAGGTCGCCCTCGATCACAATCTTGAGATCGTGGAAGTTCCTGCCACCCCGTACAATGCTGGAGAGAGCAGCTACATGAGCGGTTTCTCCTATACCGATGAGAATGGACTGCTTGCGGCAGCTGCTGCCGGCGATGTCCAGAAGCAACTGTTCCAGGCTGAGCCCAACTCCTTGCTCGATCCGCTCAAGGTCGGCACCTCCTACCTCTTGGTGGAAACCGGAGAGGATGCAAAGGATGAGGGTATGGAAAGTTACCTGTCCATGTTCTACAACTACTACAGCGGAAGCCAGAATCAGCAGGATTTCTCCCAGGCTCTGTACACTTCCGACCAGTTCAAGGACGACTTCCTGACCACCTTCCTGACCGTGGTCCTGGGACAGCCCACCTAAGCCAATCACGGGTCTCACCTACGAAATGCTGGTACTTCGGTACCAGCTTTTTTTGTATGGAATGCTGACATCTTCTGTGATAGCCTATGGATAATCATGAAGAGATCTTCTGTCTGGGTCCTCAAAACCCTTCTTATATCGCTGCTGGTCCTCCTTGCAGCGGGAGGCATAGTCACCTATCTGGTAATAGACGGGCTTACCAACACCAGATTGTACCAGCAGGTCGACCGGTTTTCAGAACTTTTCAGCGTTCCAAAGCAACCCTTTGACCTGTCCGAAGTAGTGGCAGAGAAAAAAGCCTTCACCATGGAGTATCCGGAGGATGGGACGTTCACCATTCTCTGGGGCACCGACTTCCATCTCCGGCGAGGGCCGTTTTCCAATAGGGACAAGATCTATGCACTGCTCGAACGTGCTTTTGCAGAGACTGATCCAGACCTGACGGTCATAAGCGGCGATCTTCTGTTCAGTTTCAATGGGGTACAGATGCTCACCGAGTTCGCATCCTTCATGCAGAAACACAACCGCAAGTGGGCATACTGCTTTGGCAATCACGACGGGCAATACCAGCACGACCACAGAACCTTGGCCTCAGTTCTGGACAGCTTTGACACCGCCCTCTTCTCCACCGGTGAGGAGTGGGTCCTCGGCTACAGCGACTATCCGGTGGTGCTGACGCGTGAGGGCATTCCTCAGCAGGCCATCATGTTGCTCGACTCGCACGACAGCAGGATCTACGAGGACTCGGTCATTGCCCCTGACTACATCTACCCCTCCCAAATCGCCTGGTACCGGTGGGTTGAGGATGGGCTTGGCGATATTCCCCTCTACGCATTCATCCATATCCCCATCCCTGAGTTCAAGCTTATGTGGGAGAGTGGGACTGCAGTGGGAGTAAAGAACGACAAGATTGTGAACGTCCCGCTGGACAACAGCGGTCTTTTTGCCGCAATGCAGGAAAAAGGCAATACCGTCGCAATTTTCAGCGGGCATGATCACCTCAACGATTTTCATGGCACCTGGGAAGGGATTGACCTGCACTATGGCCGCAGTGCAAGTTACGGCTCGTATGGTGCGGATATCCATGCAAAGGGGCTGAAGACCATCACGTTGGACTTAGCCTCCCCTTCCTACACAATGAAGACCTTTACCGTCGATGACTGGAACCTATAGGAGGCAAGATATGGAACATGAAGTAGACCGCAAGCAGAATCTGCTGGACGCGAAGGGACATATCGTCGAAGAGGGTTGGGCACGCCATCCGCTGTGGCACTACGACCGTACCCAGGTCAAGGGTGGCAAGCCCAGGATCAAGGAGTGGGACTACTATGCCATCGTCAACCAGCAGAGAGGCTACGCCGTTGCCCTCACGATCAGTGACCTCGGGTATGCGGCCCTTTTTGCCATCGCCTATATCGACTTCCAAAGAAAAGCGGTAAGCCAAAGCGATGCACTCTCGTTTCTCCCTCTCGGTAAACTCGGCCTCGCCCCATCATCCCAGGAAGAGAGCCATGTTTCATGGGCAGACAAGAAACTACGCCTGGCCTTCATCAAGAAGGGACAGGAGCGCCATCTCATGGCTGCCTGCCCGCAGATGATCCTTCCTGACGGGACAGTGGGCCTTGATATCGACATCACTTTGGTACAAGAGAGAAATGCCGAGAGCCTGAACATCGCAACCAGCTGGAAGGAACAGAGAAAAGCCTTCTATCTCAACGAAAAGATCAACTGCCTGGCGGCAAAAGGCACTGTGCGCAGAGGTTTGGAAGTTGAAAACCTCTTGCTTGGGGAAGCGTGGGGAGTCTTGGACTGGGGAAGGGGCCGGTGGACCTATACCAACACCTGGTACTGGGCAAGTGTCTCCGCCTTGGTTGAGAACGTTCCCTTCGGCCTGAATCTGGGGTATGGCTTCTCAGACAGGACTCCTGCAAGTGAGAATGCCATCATCTACAATCACATCATTCATAAGCTGGGCAACGTGACCTTCTCCTTCGACAAGGAACATCCGGAAAAGCCTTGGGAGATACAGGATGCGGAAGGCAGGCTCAAACTCACCTTCGAACCCGTCGTGGACAGAAGCAGCACCACCAATTTTGTGCTCATCAAGAGCAACCAGCATCAGTATTTCGGAACATACCGCGGCATGTGCATCCTTGACGACGGTACGACGCTTGCAATCACGGATGCATTGGGCTTCGCAGAGGAGGTATACAACCGCTGGTAAGGGAATTTTCCCATTTAGGATGTTTCTGTCTTGCAAGAAGTTGTTCATTTGTATAGACTGGACTGGCTTAGTTGTATATCTCGGAGTGAAACCGATAATCCATCCATACATTTTTCAGGAGATCCATGTCAGAGTTAACCAGCTTTGCGGACCTAGGACTGTCCGCGCAAACCATTGCCGCCATCGCATCGAAGGGGTTCGAAGAACCCACCAAGATTCAGGCTGCCTGTATTCCCCTGCTCCTTAAGGACCAGGTAGACGTAATTGGCCAGGCACAAACAGGAACCGGCAAGACTGCCGCTTTCTCCCTCCCCATTCTCGAAATTGTCGACCCGTCCCTCTATCAAGTACAAGCACTTATCCTTGCACCGACCAGAGAACTTGCCGTGCAGACCGCAGAAGAGATCAGCTCCCTACGGGGAGACCGCAGGCTTGAGATTGCTGCCGTATACGGTGGTGCATCGATGGAACTGCAGCTGCGCAAGCTGCGCAGGGGCACCCATGTTGTCGTCGGGACCCCGGGCCGTATCCTCGACCACCTCAGAAGGGGCTCGCTGAATCTTGAGCACCTGAAGTTCGTTGTCCTCGATGAGGCAGACGAGATGTTGGACATGGGCTTCATCGATGACATTGAGGAAGTACTGAAGCAGACACCCGAAGAAAAGAGGATGCTCTGTTTCTCCGCCACCATGCCTGCACCTATCCAGCGTCTTGCCGAGCGATTCATGCATGAGCCTCAGATGGTCAAGATCCAGCAGGACACCAACACCAGTGACCTCACCGACCAGATTTACATCGAGGTCCGCGAGTCCGACAAGCTTGAGGCACTTACCCGTATCATCGATATGGAGGAGAGCTTCTATGGCATCGTATTCTGCCGAACCAAGGTCCAGTGTGATGAAATCGGGCGCAAGCTCATGGACCGCGGCTACGATGCAGAACCGCTTCATGGAGACCTTTCCCAGAAGCAGCGTGAGCTCATCCTGCACAAGATGCGCGAACGGTCGATCAGTATCATCGTGGCTACGGACGTAGCTGCCCGTGGCATCGATATCTCCGATCTTACCCATGTCATCAACTTCTCCCTTCCCGAGGATCCGGATGCTTACATCCACCGGGTAGGAAGAACCGGACGTGCAGGCAAGACCGGCGTGGCCATCACCTTTGTTGCACCGCGCGAATTCAAGCGCTTCTCCTTCATCAAGAAAGTTTCCAAGACTGATATCCGACGCGAGTCGGTGCCTGAGGCCAGCCAGATCATCAAGATCAAGCGGGCCAGGATTCTCAGCCAGCTTACCGCACTTGAAGAGAAAACCGGAGAGGACAGCCCCTTCCTGCCGATTGCTGAGCAGCTGTTGGAAGGAAAGGATCCCGAGCTCGTGGTCTCAGCATTGCTCGACCACTTCTACAAGGATGAGCTGGACGTCTCCAAGTATCAGCAGATCTCCCAAGGTCGCAATGAGCGCAGAAGTGAAGGCTCGTTCAGTGAAGAGAGCGGTATCACCCGTCTTTTCATTGCCCGCGGCAGGAAGGATGGACTGGACAAGCGTATGCTGATCGACTACCTGATCGAACAGGTGGGAGCAGAGGATCGCGATATCCAGGATGTTTCGGTACGCGATGACTTTTCGTTCGTCAGTGCACCCCTGCAGGTTGCCGAACGTATCCTGCAGACCTTCAGTGCCCAGAGCCCGGAAGGCAAGCCGCTCATCACCAGGGCGAAGCCTGACAATCCGAACGGCAAGAATCTCAGCGGAAGAACCCGCGGAGAGCGGTATGAGGAGCGTCCTTATTCGCAAGATCGTCGGGGATCGGCACCGTTCAGAGTTCGCAGGGAACGGGAGGACTTCCAGCCGTATGGTCGGGACTCCTATGGGGACGAGGACTACCACCGTGTAGCACCCGCCTTCGAAGACCGGCCTGCCCGTAGTCATGGGAAGTACAGCTCTCCCAAGAACAAGAAAGGCTCCTTCCCCAAAAAGCCCAGTAGCCGAAAGCGATATCACGACTAAACAATCAACCCACTTGGCATCCAGGTGGGTTTTTCTTGGCCCCGCTCTATGCTATACTCTGTGGTCAAGCCTGTAAGGGAGACTCATGAAATTCGATCTACTGCGCCTCATCGGCAAGCACAGCAAATTGACACTGGCCATCATCATGGTCATTACAGCATTCTTTCTCTATCATGCTGCATTTCTGCATCTCAATGCAGATTACAACTCCCTGATGACCGAGTTGCAGGGGCAGACCACGTATGTGGTGGAGTCCGGAGTCAAAGCACAGGGGAAAAACGCCACTTCTCCAGTATCCGACCAGATCCCAGAGACAGGAAAGCTCGAAACCGGTTCCTTGGGCAACCATCTTGTCGCCAGTACCGAGCCAACAGCTCCTCCGGCTTCTGATGAGCCGAGCTATACCACGACCTACCTTGTCATGATAGAGAGTCCTGCGCTCTATACTGCAGAGCATCTGAGCCTCATTGAAGCAACAATCCAAGCACTCGAACACACTGAGTACCTCAGCAAGAGCTATTCGGTCCTGGATTTCGTCACTCTGGAGAAACGGGGAACACGTCTGGCAACCATGCCCTTCTCCTCCCATCAGGAGAACCAGAACTCGTGGACCGATGAGGAAGCCCAGCTTCTGAAAAGCCGTATTGCATCAGATCCCTTGGTAAGGAGCTATCTGGTAAGTGAAGACCTGCAGGGCTTTTTGTTCAGTTTTGAATCGACTGCCCTCACCGAAGCGCAGGAGCAAGAGCTTGCCGATATGCTTGGCACGCTTACCGAAGCGGGAATGAAGATCTCAATCAACGGGGGTGCGGTCATCACCAACCGCCTGATGCACTACCTTGGCCGGGATCTCAGCATCCTGCTCTCCCTCTGCTTCGTAGCCATACTCTTGGTCTATTACCTGAGTTTCAAAGCAAAGCGAAGTGTACTGCTCCCCTTCTCCATGTCGGTGATCGGCATCATCTGGACCTTTGGGAGCATGCGCCTGCTCGGATACTCGCTGACCATCGTCAACATTGTCACCCCGTGCATGGTTCTCAATCTCGGCTCTTCCTATGCCATCCACGTCATCGGCGAGTACTATACCGATTACAGCAAGGGCATGAACTCCATTGAATCCACCAAGAAGATCCTGCGCACCATCTTCTTTGCCTGCGTGACTACGGTCATCGGCTTCATGAGCCTCCTCTTCTCGAAGACACAGGCCCTCAGGGAGTTTGGGGTTGCCGTAGGGTTCGGGGTCACCTACTGTGCAGTACTGGCTTCCACCTATCTGCCGGCCCAATTGAGTCTGGTGGTGCCTCCCAAAAAAGAGCAGATCAGGACGTACCGCAAGGGATACCTGGCCAGGGCTGTGCTTCTGTTCGACCGGACCGTAGCAAAAAAGTGGCCCCTCTTCGTCCTGCTCTGGGTACTGGTCATCGCCGGCTATGCACTGACCCGCGACCATATCCCGGTAAACACCAACTACATGTCCTACCTTCCCAAACGCGATCCTTTCGGGAAAAGCAGCCAGCACTTTGCCCAACAAATGGGGGGTGATATTCCCTATGTACTCACCATTGAGGCTCCTGAAGGTGAAGAAAAATTCTTCCTCAAGAGTGAGAACCTTGGCTCCGTATACTCATTTGAACAAGCTCTCTCCACGCAAAGCGAGGATATCAGGCAGATTCTCTCCTTTGCCAGCTATGTCAGCTTTGCAAACTCCGTCTATAGCGATGAGGAGGGCATCCCCACCTCAGACGGCCTTTTGAATCTGCTCAGTCGCATGGTGCTGCTGATGAGCAGGCAAGGCCAGGAAGAGTTGAGTTCCATTCTCAATGTTGAGGGAACCAAGCTCACCATCTACCTGCAGCATTTTGATGCTGAGGAACAGGCTCTCTGGACCTTGGGCAGTGCCGAACGCATTGAAGAGACAATTCTGGCAAACCTTCATTTGCTCCCCAATGGCAGCAAGCTGACCATTTCAGGTGAGCCGCACAAGACGCTCAACTTCTCCGCCGACCTGCTGCACGACCAGAGAATGAGCACCTATGCCAGTTATCTGCTTGTCTTTTTGGTAGTGCTCTTTGCTTTCAAATCACTGTCACTTGCCCTCTATGCCCTGATTCCGATCCTGACGGGAGTCATGGCGAACTACATCTTCATGTATTTCTTCCAGATTCCTTTCGATATGATCACCGTCAGCTTTGCTGCAGTTGCCGTAGGTACAGGCATCGATGATGCCATCCACTTCCTCATCCGCTACAAGAATAAGTTGGGAAAGGACGACAGGAGTACCGAAGCACTCCTGTCGGAGACCATCCGGGAGACAGGAAGACCCATTATTCTGACAACGCTCTCCATCATCGCCGGCATGATGATGTTCCTCTTTGCAAGCTATACGCCGGTACGATACTTCGGGAGCCTGATGAGTATGGCCTTGCTGAACTGCATGCTCTCCACCCTTCTGATCATGCCCTCAGTGATTCGTCTGGTGGCCTTCCTCAAACGGCGTTTCCCCCGCAAGATATGAGCTGAGGGTCTGGGCCCACTGCATCAGGGAGAATCGCTGGCTGGCTTCCTTTGCGCTCCTCCCCATCGATTGCAGCTTCGCCCTGTCAGCCATCAGACGGTCCACCAGATGCACGAACTGGCGTTCCTCCCCGTATAGATATCCACACGCCTCTTCCTCGATGGAGAAGCCTAGCGAGCCATCCTCCTGCAAGAGGACTGGCAGTGATGCAGCCATCGCCTCGATGAAGCCCAGACCTTGGGACTCCCTGATCGAGGAAGAGACGAAGAGGTCAGCGATATGGTAGTAGAGAGGAATGTCAGCAGGTGCAACAAAACCGGTGAAGATGACCTGTTTCTCCAAACCAAGATCACGCACCTGCTTTTTCAGGCTTGCTTCCTTCGGCCCTCCTCCGACGATGACCAGCTTTGCCTCCTTGTGCAGGACCGTGAGCAGGAAAAAAGCGTCGATGGTGAGGTTCAGGCGCTTCTCAGCTGCCAACCTGGAAACACTCATCAAAACGAAATCCGAACTGACCAAGCCCAAGGAAGTACGTAATGCATCAAGCGTATGCTCAAGCGGGGGAAGGGAAAACCGCTCGAGCTCGATGCCACTGGGAAGCACCACCATCTCCTTGGCAATGCCGTAGCGGCACAACATGGAGCGATGGGCTTCGGAAGGACTGATGATAAGATCCGAAAAACGCACCCGCCTTTTGACAACCTTGCCCATGAGCTGGTCCCACAGGTGGTGACGGATGCGCATCTGCTCGTTGTATCGGGTGAAGTCGGTATGACAGGTGTGGACCAGCCTGACTCCCAACGCTTTAGCAATTCGTCGTGCATAGCCCATGGTGAAGAACTCATTGTTTGAGTGCACCACCTCGGGCTTCCAAGCAAGGATCTCTGCAAGAAGAGGATCATGATACGAGAAAGTCATGGAGGAGTCGGGGAAGAGCTTCACAGGCGATGCATGCAGATGATATACCCCATCCTCACAGTAGGATGTCCGCCTTGGCCCGATGGTGAGGAGGCGCACTTCGTGACCAAGCTTGGTCAGTGTGCTCCGTTCATTCAGCACGACCGTGGTGACCCCTCCGAGGGTAGGAAGGTAGAAATCGGTGGTGATGAGTACTCTCACACAATCCCCCTACGTTTACTATACCCCTCTGGTATTGTGCGAACAAGTTCATTTGTGCACTTGCCGGGATGAGTTCATACCGCTATGATGGCTACCGAGGAGCAACGATGTTTGGAGCCATGCTCTATGTCAATGCGGGAAAGGGGCATTATGTTCCTGCGAAGGCGGCGTATGATGCGCTGCTGCGTTCTGGGCACACAGGGTGTGTCGAGGACATGTTCGCCATTCTGAACTCCCCTTTTTGGCAGTGGTTTTGTCGAGCCGAATGGAGGTTTCTCCTCCGTCACCCCCAGCTGGAGCGGTGTTTCCACGCAACACAGGATACCCGGTTCACAGCATTCTGGCTCTCCACCCTCCCCCTCATTCTTCCGGTGCGCAAAGCCTTTCTGACATGGTACGAGGCAACACAACCTGACTTCATCCTCTGTACCAACTTCCTCGGGGGAACGATCATCACCGCCATTGCAAAGAAAGAAAAACTCAAGGCCCCCATTTTCGTCTATGCTGCAGATGTCTTCAACAACCCCACTGCAGGATTCAACCGAAATATCGACCGGATATTTGTTCCCACGCTCATCGGCAAGGAGAACCTCTCCCGACAGGGGTATCGCAAAGAGCAGGTGGTGTTTGCTCCGTTTCCCTTGCAATCATCAGTCCAGACGATGGAGAGGCTCTCCAAACAGGAAGCAAGAAAGCTGCTCAACCTGGAGGACAGGTTCACGCTTCTCTTGAATTTTGGGGGTGAGGGGATCGGAAGCACAGCCTTGGTTGAGGAGCTGGGAAAGCGGGGTCTTGATTGGCAGATTGTCGTGGTTGGCATGCTGCGTGAGCATATGAAGACCCGGCTTGCAGAGTTGCAAAGCCGTTATCCTACGCTTCTCATTGAAAGCCCCGGGTTTGTTACAAACATCGGAACCTACATGTGTGCATGTGATGTACAGGCAGGCAAGGCTGGAGCAAATGCGCTGATGGAGTCCATGTCACTGAGGCGGCCTTTCATGATCAGCGAACTGTTGCATGCCGCCCGTGATACCGCCAGGTTCTTTGCCCGCTACCAAGTTGGCTGGGTGGTGAGGAATCATCGCAAGCAAGCTGACATCCTCCAAGCGTTTGCGCAGTCGGAGGAACAACGCAAAGCCATGGAAGACAGGCTTTCGACGCTTCCCATCTCTTTTGATTCAGATCGGTTCATAAGCCTGCTTTTGGAGCAAGTTCAGACTTGTTTCTTGTCCGATAATTCCCTATTGTAGAGATATGCATATCGCTTTGTTCTACGTAGACGCAGGGAAAGGACATCTTACACCGGCACAGGCCCTCTCCGATGCTTTCATCCGCCTTGGGCATACCACAGTGGTGGATGATCTGTTTTCTGCATGCAATGCCCCCATCATCAACTGGATGAGCAAGAACAACTGGCGATTCCTGCTGCATTTTCCCCGTTATGAGGCCTTCATCAACCCCAAGGCCGATACCCGATTCAACGCAAGCATCATACGCTTCTTCTCCAAGCACTCCCACGGACCCAAGGATTTCGGGCAGTGGTTTGACAAACATAGGCCGGATTGCATAGTGGTTCCCCACTTCCTCGCCGGGGCTCTGATACAACCGATGGTGAAGCACCTTGGCCTTGAAGTACCTGTCTTCGAATATGCCGCAGATGTCGTCTTCACCCCGAACCTTGGGATCAACAGTGAGTTGGACAAGCTGTACATCTGTACCGAGATCGGCAAGGAACTTGCCATCAAGCAGGGGCAGAAGGAAGAGACGATCTCCCTGTGCCCCTTCCCGCTCAAGACGGAAATGATGTTCAGCCAGCCATTGGAAAAAGGGGAAGCTCGTACCCTACTGGGGTTGGAAGACAAGTTCACCGTGCTGCTCAACCTCGGGGGAGAAGGTATCGGGACAACAGATTTCCTGGAAGAGGTGGTCAAGCGAGGACTCGATTGGCAGATTATCACGGTAGGCAATCTCAGCCCCTCCACGAAGCTCCAGTACAAGCTTTTCAAGGAGAGAAACCCTGACTTCCGGCTTCATACTCCCGGCTTTGTGAAAAACATCCACCAATACATTTGTGCCTGCGATGTACAGGCAGGAAAAGCTGGGGCGAACTCCCTGATGGAGTCGCTTTCACTCAAGCGTCCCTTCCTTATCTCCAACCTGCTCTACGCTGCATGGCCGACCACCATCTTCTTTGAACGAAGAAAGGTGGGCTGGGTGGAAAACTCCGTGCCCAAGCAAGTGGACATCCTCCAACAGTACAGCCTGAACCCGGAGGCCCAACAAGCGATGGAAGAGGCCTTCAGGCTCCTTCCCCTCACCTTTGACAGCGATCGGTTCGCGTCCATGATCATCGATGATGCCAAGGAAGTGCTGAGAACCAAGTATAAGAGAACAGAGAAAGCCTAAAGCGATTCTTCCTTTACAACTGGACTATGACTCCTTACACTGTATGAGAAACCACACAAGGGGCCCCAGGGTGCATACGCTCATCTCATTTGTCCTTCGACACACAAAAGTTGTGCTTCTTCTCATTCTAGCCTGCACCCTTGCAGCGCTGACCATGCTTCCTTCGCTTGAGCTCAATAGTGAATACATCAACTTGCTGCCTCCCAAGGAGGAACACAGGCTGCTCAGGCAAGAGGTACTCAACGTCAGTGGATCTACACCCGGCGACCTCTACTGTTTGATCGAGGGCGAACAGGTCTTTACTGCCGACACCCTGAACGCGGTCCAAAAGGTCCTTGATGAGCTATCCACACTGGAAGAAGTCAAAAAGCCGCTTTCACCATTCTCCTTCGTCACGGTCCAGAAGAAAGGAACCAGACTTTCCACCTTCCCCCTCAGCCCAGTGAAGGAAGGGAGTTCCTGGACCGATGAAGATGCAAAAATCTTCAAGCAAAGGCTGGAAGCCGATGAAATTGCGAAGGGGCTGCTCTCCACCGAAGAGGGCAATGCCCTGCTTTTCCAGGTAGCCCTGAAGGAAAAACGCACCGACCAAGCAGACGTTCACCAGAAGATCCGGGACATTGTGAGCATCCTCTCCAACTATGCCGAGGTCTCACTCATCGGAACCCCGCTCTTTGAGGATAGGGTACTCTTCTATCTCTCCCACGACCTCAATAGGCTGCTCATTCTCTGTATGGCAGTCATCGTACTGCTCTTCTACCTTGCCTTCCGTTCCAAGCGGGCCGTCATCATTCCGTTTTCCCTCTCCCTCATCGCCTTGTTCTGGACACTTGCCTGCATGGTGTTGCTGGGGTATGCATTGACGGTGGTGAATATCATTGTCCCCTCCATGGTACTCATCCTTGGATCATCCTATGCCATTCATGTGCTGAGTGAGTACTATCGGAGTCTTTCTGCAAATGCCACCAAGGAGGAGCGAAATCAGCAGATTGTTGATTCGGTGACAAGAATCAGCAAGACCATCTTCGGTGCCTGCCTTACCACCATCGTAGGGTTTCTTTCCCTCCTGATTTGTGAGCTGGAAGCCTTCAAGGAACTGGGAATAGCCGTATCGCTGGGAATTTTCTTTTGTGCCCTGCTCTCCATGCTGTACATACCAGCCATCCTCTCGATACTCCCAACCCCAAAGCAAAAGGATCTGAGGACGTTCACCCATGGGCCCATTGCCCGACTTGTCCATACGCTCAGTCTTCGTTCCGTCCGGTCTTGGCCAGTTGCCATCATCCTCTTTGCGGCCCTGTTGGTCTCTTTCATCTTCACCAAACAACAGGTAAGCATCGAAACCGATTATTTGACCTACTTTCCGAAGAACGACCAGCTCATAGCCCAATCAATTGCGTTTGCACAGGAAATCGGAGGTTCGGATCCTCATTACATCACCCTCACAGCCCCGAAGCAGGAGAAAAACTACTTCCTGCGCCCGGATGTCCTGCAGCAAGTGCATGCATTCGAAGAGGAATTGCTTCGCACCAACAAGGACATCACCCACATGCTCTCCTTCAGTCGGTATGTCGCTTTCCTCCACTCGGTGCATCAGGGTACTTCCCGGATCCCCGATACCCCAGGCTTGCTCTTGACGCTCTCCCGATTGTTGGTGGTGGTGAGCAAGCAGATGGATCACCCCATGCTCTCCTCTCTCATCAGCGAGGATGGTTCAAGGATTACCATCACCGTCCGATCCTTCGACAGCAGGTACAACAGCTGGGAAAGCCTGGAAAGTGTGCAAAAGCTCCAACAGTCCATCAGGGATGCAAGACATCTGCTTCCGAGTGAACTTATCATTGATGACTGGGGAGTCGGTGTTGATGCATTACGGATGAGCAAGAGCATTGCAAGTGATCAGAATCGCTCCCTGCTGCTCTCCCTTGTGCTGGTACTCTTCATTGTGATCATCCAGTTCAAATCCTTCAAGACAGGAGTGTTTGCCTTGGTCCCCACACTCACCGGCATCATGGGAAACTATCTCTTCATGTACCTGCTGGACATCCCCTTCGATGTGGTGACGATCATCTTTGCATCGGTAACGGTGGGCGTAGGTGTGGATGCAGCCATCCACTTCTTGCTGCGCTTCAGAAGAAGACAGGCAGAGCATCCTGCCCTGCCCTATGAGGTTGTGGTGGCCCAGACTCTGGAAGATACGGGAAGACCAATCCTGCTCACGTCCTCTGCTCTTATCCTGGGTCTTTTGGTACTGCTGTTTGCAAGCTTCCTGCCGATCAGATACTTCGGCCTGCTGCTCAGCTTCGCTCTGCTGGTAACTACCTTTGCCACCCTCTTCATACTACCTTCGCTGATGATAGCCTTGCATAAGCTCAGCGCAAGGAGTAGGAGGCGCCCATAACCAGCTGCAGGTCGCTCTGAAGCCGGTACTCATGTATCTTGGCAAGCAGATCGAGCGAGCCGTAGAAGTCCCAGCTGTCCTTGCTCATCCCCCCTGCAACGCCTCCCATCAGATAGAAGGTTGGACTGCCGGTTGGCGCCAAATCCAAGTCGCCTCTCTTCCAGAAGCTATTCTTGTCGATCTCACCATGCGCCATTCCAAAGAAGCGCCCACCCAGATACCAGGCATCAGGCTCGCGATACCCAAAAGCAGAGCTTAGCACCAAGGCATCACCACCATAGCGGTAGCCAAGGTAGTCTTGGTCGTAGACAACCTTATCAGGAAACCAACGTCTCAAGGCAACTACATAATTGAGGCTATCAGTATCACTGGTTTGATTAGCATCCCCATCAAGGCTTCTCAAGTAAAGATACGGATCGGTATAGACCCCTTCCAGGTGACCGGTGAGAAGGCCTTTTCCCACAGGTTTGGCTATTCTCAAGCCCAGCATGAACGCAAGCCCGTTGGGATGCTTGCTCGCAGTGGAAAGGTCCCATTCAGCCTCACCCAAGGCAATCTCATCAAGGGCGAACTGGCCATAGAGGTTCCACCCCTTGGCCAAGGCATAATCCACTTCCAGTGAGGCAAGGGAGTTTGCATTCTGGCGAACGAAGTAGTTGTGGTAGACCATGAAGGGGTTGAGGATCCTCAGATCGATGCCCCCGCTTGCGCTCTGGTACATGATTCCTTCATTGAGGGCAAAACCGAGCCTGTCTTGCAAAAACCTCCACTCAAAGCGGTGGGCCATGAAGAGCTTCAAGCCTATGATGGCATGGGACTGGGTATACGGGCTGGTGTGGGCACCGATCTCATTAGGATGGGGGAAGAAGGAGGTGACAAAGGTGTACTTGAAAGAGTCGCGGTATGCGGTAACGCGTCCTTGGTTGTGGTACTGCACCTGGCTTCCCAGCATGAAGTTGCCCGACGCTCCTGGTCCCCAGGAGAGCCGGTCACGACCTACCTGCAGGTGCCAGCCGCTTCCACCGGCTGCAAGAAATCCACGGTAGGGAACGTTTGAATCCAGATAGAGTTTGTCAGAACCCGCTTGCACGGGAAGGTTGGTAGTGAAGGCAAACGTACCGAACAGGTCTGAGGTACCGTCTACAGCCTCGTGAGAATCGTCGCGGTCATCGAAAGGGCTGTTGACGAGTGCAATGTCCCCGCTTGCATAGAACGGCCCCAGATCGAGCTCCAAAGGAACGTTGATCATGGGCTTGCGGTCCAGATACGAGTATACCCAATCTTCTTCAGTAGTAAAGGATGAGGTATTTGTATGGGTATAAGATTCAAGATTCGCTTCGAAGCCGACTGAGAAAGCTTGCTCGGTGTTTGTCAGTTCGCTTCGAAGGGAATCGAAGAGTTGTTGTTCAATATCTGAGAAGCGCGATTGCTCCAGCTTGTTGAGCAAGAAGAGCAACTCATCACGACTCCAAGGGCCTGCAGTCGTGGGAAGAGAGTACCCTTGGCTGATGTAGAGGTCCCTGAGATCACGATAGAACGGAGATTCTACAGGATAGATTTTGGCAGGACTTGCTGCCAAAAAGAACGTACATACAAAACCAAAAAGCAAAGAACATAGAACCCGTTTGACTCTAGAAGAACAGCCCCATGCCGATGGAGAGCTCCCATTCAATTTCACGTACATCGATATCTCCCGCCAACGCCTTCTTCACATCCCCAAGATTGAATCCAAGCGACCCGCGAACCGGGTAGCTGGGGAATTTGTTCAGAATACCCCACCCTTCGACACCTGCGGCAGCAAGAATGCTGCGCCCGTTGCTCTGGGAAGGATTCTCAAAGATTCCGATATCGAGGAACGGATTCACATAGGATCTGGCAAACCCGAAGTTGATGAATTCGGCTGTCATATTCAAATTGAGAATGGCTCCATAGCCAATTGCTCCATTTTCATAGCTGTTCTTGAGGGTACGGGAGAGATAGCCCCTGAAGTAGTCGTCGATATCCTCATCATCCGAGGGGAGGAAGGTCCGCTTGTTCCCATCAGTGACAAACCCTGTGAGTTCCAATGAAGGGTTGAGACGCCATAGGATGAAGGGGAACCAGCTCATCTTTCCTTCCATGTACCAGGTATCAGCATACTCAGGTTGGGGGTATTGTTGATAGGAATAGGTCAGGGAAACCTTTGCTCCCTTTCGGAAATTCTCTACCCAGTTGATGGCCGACTTATTGATTGTGGTTGTATACGTGTACGAATACGGCAAAGGATCGAGCGAGGGATTGAACTCAAGCAAGGCACGGACCGATGTGGAGAATGAGTATCCGAATGGCAGGGCAAAACCGGTACCCAGACTGCTGCTTACATTCACCGCATCCATGGATGGGTTGCTTCTCAGTTTGTCAGTCTCAACCTGCATATTGAAAGACAGAGGGAGTGTAAACAGGCTCAAATCGTGTTGTGAGAGCACTGTGTTGGTCTTGAAATGATCGAGCAAGGTCAACTCATCCTGCTCAATTTCCAGTGTGGTGGAGAGCGTATAGCGCCCACCGTTCTGATAGAAGGGCCCATAGGTGAATGTCACCCCGTACTCTTCAGGATTCCAGGCGGAGAAGTCTGATGCCGGGTTGAAATCTCCCCATGCAGAAACCCCGACCCCAATGCCGAAAACCTGGAGCCCTGTCCAGTCAAAGGCGAAATCAAAATCGCCTGTTTCAGGGCTATTCTGCACCTGTTCATACTTGAAGTTGAGACCAAGCGAGGTATCGAGGATGGGAAGAGAGGAGATGTCAAGCTCAAGGAAATCCTCACGATTCTCCCATCCCGACCTTCCTCCATCACCTTGGGAAACGTGACCGGTGAAGGTAAGGTCCCCAAAAGTGCCCAGAATGTTCTTCTCATAAATCTTCACCCCAAGGCGAAGCCCCATCTCGTCGTTGTCATACTTGGGATAGGGAATGGCAAGGAAGGTTGATGCATCGACAATATGATAAGTCGCCTTGTATTGGGCTATGCCGCGTACAAACGACTCCAAGGAGTAGGTATACTCAACTTTGGTAAAAATACGCTTATTGAAGAGTTGGTGTTTTTTGGAATCAAGAGCCTCAACCATTTCTTCTTCCGTAAGAAAAATGGGATCTCCATCCTCGGGAACAATGGCCTTGCGCAAGACAAAGTCTTTTGTTTTGCCATCAACATCAAACACATATTCGATGATGTCATAGCCTTTCACTTGATCCAAGGTCACCAATGCATCGGCTGCAAACAACACTCCTCCCAAAAGAAGTGAAGCAAGAACAAGCATTAGTTTTCTTATACTATGGTACATCATGTGTTCCGATTTTCCCCATGTTTCCATTCGATTTGCAGAATAGACAGTTTTTCCTTACTAGTCAATAAAATGATAGCAATTCGAAACCAATTCTGAATGTTTCCACCCTTGCGTGCAGAATGGAAAACCATGCCAACAGCACTTTCTGATAAAACCACCGAAACTGGTCAAAGTTACCAAAATGTGTAAAGAGGAGGAATTGTATGAACCTATTGCTGGTTTTGGATACCTTGGTACTTACGCAGTCCATTGAGAGTGTAATGTGCAAAATACCACAAGGATTTCACCAGTGAGTAACCAAGGTACCGGCGATAGACAAGCCAGCGGTTCTTCGCTGCCTTTGCCTTGTTTCCTGAGCGGTTATTCTCATAAATCCTGTATTGGATGAGTACCTCAGGATTTCCCACTGCAGTAAGGCCATCTTGGAACAAGCCCAGCCAAAACACCAAATCCTCATGGGCATAGGAGCCATCCATCGTGTGATTCCTTACCCAGGATGAACGCATGACAACGGTTGAGGGGAGAATGAAATTCTCCTTGAGCACGGCTTTCAGAGAGCAAGCAGAAGGAACAATCTTGGTCTTTCCGATCGCCCTGCCATCCCCATCGATGAAGGAGTAGCTGGAGTACACAAGATCACATCCAGAGGATTGAAGCAGTGCTATCTGCTTCTCCAGCTTGTCTGCATGCCAGATGTCATCGCTGTCAAGGAATGCGATATAGGAGCCGACCGCAAGCGAAAAAAGGTGGTTGCGAGCTTTCGCAACCCCACCGTTCTTCTCCAGATGAACTACTTTGATCCGCTCATCCGTACCAGCAAGCTCCTGCATCACCTCCCACGTCTCATCAGTTGAGGCATCGTCAATGATGAGAATCTCCAGATTTGAGTAGGTCTGCCCCACTGCAGAGGCAACACTCTGTGCAAGAGTCCTTGCACAGTTGTATGCCGGAACAATGACTGAACAAAGCCCTTCTTGCATCCCTACTCTCCTCTTGTTACAGGAATATCCTTGCCCCGACCTGGACTATGTGGTCAAAGACAGGGTCTTGCCATGAACCGAAGCCAGTGTCTCTACCATCATATTTCCCTTCGGTGATGATGGGTCTCTCCCATACCGAGGTGAACCTATAGGAGCCGATAAGCTCAATCGGCATATCAGTAAGTTTCTTGGTTCCCTTGAAGAGCAGGGAGAAGGTGTGTTTGAAGGTGTTGGCCCAGAACTCTTTGAGAGGATAATTATCATCATCCCCATAGTCCATGAACTGCTCAACAGTATAGCCATATTGGCCGCTGCGTGCCTGGTACTTTGCCTGTACCTGTGCAGTCCAGCCCTTGGGAAGCCCAAGGTCTACCTGGACCAACAGCTCCTGGGAGTTTGGATCGAGGGGATAGCCGAGGTTCTCACCCTTGTTGACATAGGCGGTTTCTGCGGCTGTTTCGTAGATGTGATACTCGTTTCCAACCTGCTTGATCTCAGTTCTTCCATCAGGGGATGTCCAGGAAGAACCACTGCTGACATCTATCACCCAGTCAGAGCTGTTATCATCGGAATCGTAGTTTTTATAAATCTTTTTAGGACTACTGCTTGTATCTAGTCTATACGAGTTTTCATAATCAGATACTGTCTTGAATTCAGTAGGTGGAGGATTTGCCGTATCGTCATAATAATCCGTTGCATCAACCAACACCCCCGTATGCTCCAATATCGGATAATGCGCATAGAAGAAGGGAGCGATGTAGGTCCATTGGACCGTCAGGGTTGAGAAGGTTCCCACGGGAAGCGGGGTCACAAAGCCTGCCTGGAAGGCAAACATGTTTCTTGCTGCCTTGAGCATGGTGATGGGGTTGCCTATCACATTCATCTCAGTCATGCCCATGGACCCGTAGAACTTGGTCTTGTTGAGTTGGTAGGTGAAGTCGATTCCGGCAATCATATCATCAATATCACCCTGGTTGTTCTGCTGGAACATGTAGACAGTCAGGGGGTTGATGTAACTCAGCTCAAAGCGCTTCTGCCACACCATGGCCTCGTAGATGCCCAGGGTGAAGTTCTTGGTGAAGTCCACTTCCACCCGATGCCCACTGTAGTTGTTGTCAAAGCGGTAGTAGGGTTTGTCTTGCTGGTAGTCGTCGGAGAAGAATTCCTCACCGTCGAGCGTGTTGAGGGAGAACTTAGCCAGCGAGCCGTTTACCACCGCATAGTGGAGCCAAGGGGCAAAGTCAATCTGGACATCGATGCCATCGAATGTCCGTGCACTGCCACTGAGCATGATGTTGTTGAGCCCCGGGCCCCAGTCACGCTTGACTGTGCCCCAACGGAGCTGGACACTCCCATCGAAGAAGGAGGCGGAAAGCTCCGGATTGACGGTAAGACCGGTATAGAAAGCATCACCGGGGATGTCACGCAACTGGTGGCCACCCTGCAGAAGCTGGTTGTAAAAACCCTCGCCGGGAATGGTGAACTCAGTGGGGAGGAATACATTGGAATTCAGCTTGTCCACCGTAAGACCGAAGTCCATGTTGTAGGAGATGTTCTGTCCCAGATCGCCCCTGAGGAAGGCAGTTGCCGAATTGCGCGAATCATACTGCCTGAGGGAAAGACTTCCCGTCTGCAAGGTAGTGAATCGAACACCCATGGATGCACCCATATCCTTCTCTTCATCATAGGTGCGGAAAAAGCCGGTGGAGAAAATGTCATCAAAAGATGAGGGTTCCTTGCCATAGGAAAGCTGAAGCTCCTGCTTGAGCTCTTTGAGATCTTCCGCCTCATAGCGCGCCAGCGTTCCCGACTGACTCTCAATTTGAGAGAGTAGGTTCAGGATTCGGTCTGCACTGTATGGCTTCACGGCAACCTGCCGCTCGATCAAGCCACGGAGCTCGGCATTTGCCAGCACCTGGTAGACGCGATGGTCTACCGGCACTGAAATATGCTGGGCTGCAGTGAGCGGGGCGATGATGCACAGAACCAAGAGGACGATGGGAAGAAGACGTTTCATATGGCCGTTCCTATTCAGTTTTCTATGGTCGCAAGCTGGTCAACGAACCAGTTCTGCAAGGCAGTGATACGCCGCTTGAAAGCGGACGGGAGATCAACCGTGATGCCCAGCACCGAAACCTTGGGGTCACGATCCCTGATGGTAGTGAGAGCCATGAGCAAGAGGCCATCTTCCATCTGATAGGTGGCCATGCTGATCGTAAGCTGTTCTTTCTTCACAGCGGTAAAGATTCCCAATACCCGCATGGAACTGATGTTCTTGATCTCGACGAAGATCTCCTCATCAGTGTTGGTGTAGGTGTGCAGATAACGGTTTCCCCCAAAGGAGGAGTCGCGCTGGTAGACGTAGTTCTGCAGGGAGTACGGAAAGCTCGTGGCAATAGGATCAGGAAGCAGGTTGTTCAGATTCTTGTCATCCTCCATGTAGGAAGACTTTTCGATCAGAACCTTGGGCTTGTTCCCGGCCCTCCAGGAAATATAGGTAATTCCCTCTTGGGTGGAAATGGCCCGAATCTTGTTGAAAATGGCCAGCTGTCTGGTCTTCGTATCCATAGCTTTGAGCTTGGGGCCATAGGGGATGTAACTTACTGCAGCAATGGAGAACCCACCCTCGGCATTCTGGGCTTGTGCAGCACGTTTGGCGGCTTCAGTACCCGGCACCACATAGGGAAGGATGCTTCCTCCCCCGATTGTGCTGCCGTCAACAATCACCCCGCCAAGCAACTCCTGGTACTCAGCCTCACTGAGGCTGGGAAGAGCCTCCCGAATATCTGCCTCAGCTGCCCATGCACCTGAACAACTCAGGCTCAACAACAGCATCAGCACAAAAGCACGTACTTTCATCAACAACTCCCCGCCTAATAGGCGTTCTCATTCACAAAACCCCTGAAGAAGGTAAAGAGCACAATCTTCAGATCAAACAGGATATTCCAGTTGCGGATATAGTAGAGGTCAAACTCAATCCGGCGCTCAAGCGAAGTGTTCCCTCTCCATCCGTTTACCTGAGCCCATCCCGAGATGCCAGCTTTCGCCCGATGGCGCATCCTATAGCCGGGGATCTCGGTGTTGAACTTCTCCACCAGCTCGGGGCGTTCCGGTCTTGGACCGATCAGGCTCATCGAACCGCCAATGACATTGAACAACTGGGGCAGCTCATCAAGACTGGTCCTTCTCAGGAATCGCCCTATCCTGGTCACCCTCGGGTCATTCTCCTCAGTCCAATGGGCAGTACCCTCGGGAATATCCGTACGCATACTTCTGAACTTGTACATGGTAAAGATTTTCTCGTCCTTGGTCACCCGTTTTTGCTTGAAAATAACGGGTCCTGGCGAAGAAAACTTTACTATGAGCGCAATTGCCAGCAAGAAGGGCGAAATCAGGATCACCCCAAGGGAACAGGCAACAATATCAAACAATCGCTTGACCACCTTCTGGAAGAACCCCATATCAGCGGCATTGAGCGTTAGCAGCGGTATCCAGCGGAAGTCGGAAATCTGCGTCCCAATATACGACTCCGGCAGCGAGGGCAGCATGACCACTTTCTCGTTGAGCAAGTCCAGGGCCTGGGCTACCATCCTCTCCTGTTGGTCATACTCTCTACCCGGATATCCTATGACCACAAGATCCGGTTGGGTTTGCTCAACAGCCTCACGCAGAGTCCTCGCCTTGACCTGTTTCGCACCCCCGATGTGTGTCCCTACCCCATCGTATTGGCCGACCAACTTGATACCCTGCGTCCTTCTGCTGTGCAGAGCCTTCTCGTATCGCTCCAGCTTCTGTCCAAAGCCCACCAGAAGGATCCTTCTGGTATACTTGCCCTTTCGGTAACAAGCCTTGATGTGGCTGGAGATGATGGTTCTCTCGGTAACCAGGAAGACTACGATCAAGAAGTAGTGCAACCCGATGGCAATACGGCTGACCTTATCGGAGAAGAAGAAGTAGAGCACGATGACCAACAGCAGGAAAGCCTCGAAGGAGCTGAAGATGAGCTTGCTGGTCTCCTTCCGCCACGAGTGTTCAAGTTCCTCCACATACAAACCATTCTTACTCAGAAAAAAGATGTTGAACGTAAGAACAAACACGGAGAGCTGAATGAACAAATCAAACGATGCCAGACGCCCACCAGGGAGAATATAGAAACGCAAATAACCAGCAAGCAACCAAGAGAGGAGGACAGCCAAGCTGTCCCACGTCACTTTCAAAGCCAACAATGCCCTATTCCCATTCTTCATACGATATCCGTTTCCTCACTCGTTCAGCTTCCGGTTGTCCGGTAAAACAGTCGTTTGGCAAGAGACCGCCGTTTGCTCCCCCTGGGGAAAAGACGCAGCAACAGGCCCTGCTTCCCAGGGGAAGCCGTGCTCGTCTGCACCATCGTCAACAAGCGGTCATAAAATTCACTGGTCCGGGCATAATGCCAGAACTCGTGGGCAAAATCTGAATCCGGTGCATCCCAAGGTTTCTCAAACCCTGCATAATGCACAATTTTTGGATGCCTTCTGGCCTCCAGATACTCCTGAAGCACAGCATAGGGACCTGCCTCGATGATAGGCAGTCTCCTATGGTTGCAATCAACCACAAGATTCCACTCCATCGGTAACGTAAGATAGTGTCCCCGACACTCCTTGTTCAGGATATCCTGGTCATTGTAGCGATACTTGCGCTCCCCTGCCAAGCCAATCCAGTCATCGACAGAGTGGAGCGAGCGCATCTTATCCAAGTCAAGTACCAGCACCCCAGCCTGATGGTATGCTTCGCCTTCCCCCAGTCCAATCACCTTGGAAAGATAGGGGCCAAGATCGGGATCCAAACCACCTGCGAGGGCTGGAATCTCCACATCAATGGTTGCCCCCAGAACCTGTCCCTGCAGATCCACTGCAGCAAGCTTTGCCACATCCTCAAGGATGACGGTATCACAATCGAGATAGAGCACTTTGCGGTACTGGGGAAGAATATCGGCGATGAGGAATCGGTAATAGGTCTCCAGACTGATATGGTCAGCAGGATTCTTCTGCAGCTGCCTGCCGGCAAGCAGTGCCTTTGGGTTGAAAAACCTCAGCTTTGCCTGGGCAAACCGCGAAACCAACAGCTCCAAGCGGGCCTTGGAGAATTCGCTGATATCCGATTCAAGGACGATGATGTCATAGAAGCGGGATGGATCAGTGTGTTCCAGCAGGGAGTTCATGCACACTCCGAGTGCGGGCGCAAACTTCTCATTGGAGGCAAACACCACCGTGATTGCACCCTCTTTCCACTGTGGAAGGGAGAGTTCAGTGGAAGCATTGAGGATGGAGACAGAGCCAAGCCGCTTCACACGCAAGGAAGGAGGCGCGTTGAGGAAGGCAGTGAAGAGCAAGGGAAAGAAGGTACGCAATGAACGTACACGTCCGACATCCACCTTGCCAAGGTCAAATCCATCAAGGAAAGCTTGTGCCACCGATCTGACAAAGCCTGCAAACTCTTTGGCAAGTGAAGCTTCCATGAACCAAGCAACGGACTTGAGATAGTTTTTCTGATCCAGATAGGACAATGCAGACTCATGATAGTGGGGATAGCGGATCTTAAGAATGGAAAGCAACGTTTCCAAGTCTGATTCCTGCACATTGAGACGGCCCAGCAAATGGGTACGAACGGTTGTTTCCAGCCTCTCTTCCCTGCAGGTGAGCACCTGGTTGCCCTCAAGCAGAGCACGCAGACTCTTTTCATCAAAGAGCCGATATGCAGCAATGGTCTTTTCAGTCAGGAAGGACTCCTGCACAGACACTTGTTCCGGATTCGGGCTGAGATGGACAGCATCACTGCTGAAAAGAAGGTATTCACCATCTGCAAGCGACACATCGGACAAAAAGGCAGAAGAAAAACAGCCAGTTTCACCTATCTCCGACTGAAGGGCGGAGCAAGAAGGAGGAAGCGCTGTCAGTGCATCACTGAGAACCAGAATGGACATGGGCAAGGCAAGACCTCTCTATACACCATCAAACTATGCAGGTTTGCATCCTCTATATCCTAGCATAGAAGACGCGTAATCGGAACACCAAAGTGCAACACCAAACGATATACTTCAAGCGCTGGGGTTCTGGTCGGTCACGTTCATATCACAAATACAACGCACCAAACCATTCACAATTACTCTACCTTAAAATGATTTATATGTACTTTAAGTTACAAAAACTCTACAACAGGATAAAAATGAAGGGCCCGACGTATCGGAACCCTTCTCGTGCAGTCCGTAAACATACACGTCAGTTGCAGGAGCATTTTACAAAGCAGAGAACATACTTGCAACACTAGATATGCAGGTGGTCATCATAGCGATCGCTGAGCAGTCGCTTGCAGTACGAATCCTTTTGCTTCAGGATCTTGGAGCCACGGGTGATCTTGCACAAGGAAATGCCGTAGGAATTCGCGATCTCCCGCTGGGGCAGGCCTCGGTAGAGGTCCTTCATCAGATTCCATCTGAGCACCAGGTCCTTGCGCTCGCTGGGTGTCAGCATCTCCTCGAAGAGCTTCTTCATCTCCTCAGGATCGGTGGTCTTGGCGAAAATGCTGATCAGATCCTCATAGTTGGTATCCATGTAGCCTCCATAACGGTTTCCTAATAGTACAAAGAGAAAGAGGTGCGGTCAAGCAAGCCCATTTGCAAAACGCCAATGCAGTGGCTATACTGCCTTCAAGGGAGACAGATCATGGAAACCAAGCAATTGAGCAACAAAACCTTGCATGTCCTGCTATTGCTGCAAAAGGGCGAGCTGACCGAACATCTCATCTATGACAGGCTTTCCAAGCGCGTGAAAGACGAGCACAACAGCAACGTACTCAAGCGCATCGGAGCCGAAGAACTCCGCCATGCCAAGATATGGGAAAACATCACCGGCAAGACAGCCAGACCAAACAAGGTGAAAGCATGGTTCTACAGCTTCCTTGCTCTCTTGCTCGGCTATACCTTCGTACTGAAAAAAATGGAAAGAGGTGAAGACAAAGCCACCCGCTTCTATGCAAGCATCATCGCAGAAGTTCCCCAAGCCAAGCAGATCAGCGAGGACGAGGACCGACATGAGCAACAATTGCTGGCAATGCTGGATGAAGAGCGGCTGCAGTACATCGGTTCGATGGTACTGGGACTCAGCGATGCGCTGGTAGAGCTTTCAGGTACCTTGGCAGGCCTTACCTTTGCCCTGCAGAACACCCGCCTCATCGCCCTCTCGGGCCTGATAACCGGCATCTCTGCAACCCTATCGATGGCAAGCAGCGAATATCTGTCGGCAAAGAACAGCGGGGACAAGAATGCTGCGAAGAGCAGTATGTACACCGGCATCGCCTACCTCTTCACGGTGGCATTCATGGTACTCCCCTACCTTCTGTTTGAAAGTTATGTCCTTGCCTTGGCAGTGATGCTCGCAACGGTGGTGATAATCATCATGCTCTTTACGTATTACACTTCGGTAGCGAAAGACCTGCCCTTCGGCAGACGTTTCTTGGAAATGGCGGCCATCAGCCTTGGGGTTGCCGCCATATCGTTTGTGATCGGAATCCTGGTAAAGCGATTCCTGGGAATTGACATCTGATGAAGTATCTTGATTTTGCGGGAAAAAAACTTTCCCAGATAGCACTCGGCTGCGACCACTATGGGGAAACCATCGCAGAAAGCACAGCCCTTGCCCAGCTTGACGTGTACGTGCAGGCAGGAGGAACCCTCCTCGATACCGCCCATATCTACGGACAGGAAAAGGCAGGAGGCCCTTCCACCAGCGAAACAGTGTTGGGCAAGTGGATGCACGCAAACGGCATGCGCGACAAGCTCGTTGTGGCCAGCAAAGGCTGTCATCCCTACAAAGAGGACATGCACAAGAGCAGGATCAATGAGAAGGACATGCTGCTGGACATCAGCCAGACGCTCGACCAGCTGAAGACCGACGTACTGGACATCTGGTTCTTCCACCGTGACAACCTGCAGATGGGAGCGGACGAGATCATCGACCTGGCATCCCTATTGGTTGAAAAAAAGCTGGTCAGAAACCTGGGAGCATCAAACTGGACCACAAAGCGCATCGAAGAGGCGAACACGTGGGCTAAGACCCACCACAAACCCACCTTTGCCATCAGTGAGATCCAGTGGAGCCTGGCCCACTGCACACCCGAAACATGGGGTGATGACACCCTGGTCTGCATGACTGAGGAACAAAGGCTTTGGTACGAGAAGCATAACTTCCCGGTGATGTGCTTCGCCCCCCAGGCGAAAGGTCTCTTCTCAAAGGTCATTGCCGGCAAAACAGAGCAACTCAGCGTGCAAGCAAAAAACCGCTTCCTCACGCCCATCAACCTTGCTCTTGTCCCCAAGGTGGAAACACTTGCCAAGGAGCTGGACGTAAGCCCGGCAGCCATTGCCATGGCCTACCTGACCAGCCAGAAGAACCCAACCATACCCATAGCCGGCTCAAGCAAGGTCGGGCAAATCACTGAGACGCTTGCCGGAAGTGATCTTACCCTCACCGAGGAACATCTGGCCTACCTCGGCTAAGCCTTGAATCCTCATTCCAGCCCCCTTGTGGAGGGGGGTGGATGAGAATTCGGCTGAAAACGCTTGCCTCTCTGAGAGCAGACTTGTAGGATGCTCAGTATGGTGCAATCACTCTCCCAAGTAGGGCTTTTTCTCTTTCTTATTCTGCTGGGCAACAGGCTCAAGCACATCGGCATGTTTCATGACAAGGAAGCGAAAACGCTCTCCAAAATTGCTCTGAACATCACCTTGCCTGCAGCAATCGTTGCCAGCTTCAACACCTTCAGCATGGACTACTCGCTTCTGATCCTCATCCTCTACGGAATCGTGGCGAATCTGGTGCTGATGGGTTTCTCCTACTTCATCAACCGCAAGGAGAGCAATGCCATTCGCACCTATGCGCTTTTCAACGGTTCCACCTACAATGTCGGCAACTTCTCATTTCCCTTTGTGCAGGCTCTGTTCGGATCTTCCGCCCTGGTGGCATCCTCACTCTTTGACCTGGGAAATGCCCTGATGACCACCGGCTTCATCTACTCACTGGGTTCCTCGATAGCCGGCGGACAGCGGCCCTCGATCAAGGACCTTTCGAAGAAACTCTTCACCTCAGTGCCCTTCATCGCATACCTGGTGATGATCACCCTCTCCTTTGCCTCCATCAGGCTCCCCGCTTTCCTGCAGGAGTGGATGGTGGCCATAGGAAAAGCGAACCCGATCATCGCAATGCTGATGATCGGGTTCATGCTCGAAATTCGTTTTGAGCGCAGCTGGATGCACCATACGGTTCGCCTGTTGTCGATCCGGTACGGGATGGCGATCCTGTTCTCCTACTACTTTTACAGCTTTACAGCCTTCAGCCCGGTGATCAAGACCGCCCTCATCCTGGCAGTGTTCGCTCCGGTCTCCTCCATCTCGGTGGCTTACACCGAACAAGTAACAGACCAGAGCAGGCTTGCTTCCTTCACCTCATCACTGTCGGTGATCATCAGCATCGCCTGCTACGCCTTCATCGCCCCACTGCTCGCTTAGCCGAACAGGTAGGAGTTGAGCAGGTTGTTCAGGTACTCCTGCTTGCCGCTCCTCTTCTCAATACTTACGGTGCGGCCAAGGTCTGCGAGCTGTGCAAGCGTCAACTTGCCTTCCTCAAACTTCTTGCCGTCCCCGCTGTCAAACGAAGCATAGCGTTCCTTGACAAAGGCATCCATGACGCCATCATCAAGAATCTTCTGGGCAACCTCAAGACCAAGTGCGAAAGTATCCATACCACCGATATGCGCAATGAACAGATCCTCGAGGTCGGTGGAGTTGCGTCTTCTCTTGGCATCGAAGTTGAGACCGCCGTTTCCAAGACCGCCGTTGCGCAGGATGACCAGCATTGCCTGGGTGGTCTCGTACACATTGGTCGGGAACTCGTCGGTATCCCAGCCGTTGATGCTGTCGCCCTGGTTGGCATCGACACTCCCGAGCATTCCGCGGTCAGCGCAAACCTGCAGGTCATGGCTGAAGGTATGTCCAGCAAGCGTGGCATGGTTGGCCTCGATGTTGCACTTGAAGTCCTTGTCCAGACCGAACTCCTTCAAGAAGCCGATCGTGGTGGCGGCATCATAGTCATACTGGTGCTTGGTCGGTTCCATCGGCTTGGGCTCGATGAGGAAGGTTCCCTTGAAACCGATGCTGCGTCCATAGTCCCTGGCCATGGCCAGGAAGCGTGCAAGATGCTCCTGCTCGCGCTTCATGTCGGTGTTGAGCAGGCTCATGTAACCTTCTCGTCCACCCCAGAAGACGTAGTTCTGGCCACCAAGCTTGACGTTCACATCCAAGCTGTTCTTGATCTGCACGGAAGCCCTGGCCACGACCTTGAAGTCGGGGTTGGTGGCAGCACCATTCATGAAGTTGGGATGACTGAACACATTGGCGGTATTCCACAGGAGCTTGATGCCGCTGGCCTTCTGGCGGGAAAGCAGCTCATCGGCGATCTTGTGGTAGTTCTTCTCGTACTCGGCTGCATCGCTGCTGTCCGGGGAAGCATCGATATCATGGAAGCAGTAGAACGGGGTTCCCATCTTGGTAAAGAACTCGAATGCAGCGTCCGCCTTGGCAACGGCATTTGCATAACGCTCTTCCTTGCGGAACGGGAAGTCGATCGTGGCGTTGCCGAACGGATCGGTTCCGTCTGCACAGAAGCTGTGCCAGTAGGCGGTGGCGAAGCGAAGGTGCTCTTCCATGGTCTTGCCGGCGATCACCTTCTTGGCATCATAGTATTTGAAAGCCAAGGGGTTCTTGCTTCCCTTGCCTTCGAACTGAATCTTTCCGATTCCCTTGAAGTACTCTTGGTCTCCAACAAAATACTGCATACAACCCTCCTATTTGAACAAAGGCGTCATCGCCTCTACATACCCTTGATAGCGAGCATAGGCCTGTGCATACTGCACGCCTGCTTCCCTATCCGGTTCACACGATTTCGACTCGTCAAAGAGCACATGCTCCTTGGCAAGATCCACAATCGATCCACCTGCAACAGTCCACAGGGCTTGCAGGGCAGCACCGAACGCTGCACTCTCAGCCACCTTGGGAACCGCCAGAGGCAGTTGCATCACATCACAAGCAATCTGTCTCCAGATTGCACTCTTCGCACCACCCCCGGTCAGGATGATCCTGCTCGGAACAAAACCCAGCTCCCGGAAAGCATCCAAACCACCTTTCATGGCGTAGATTGAGCTCTCCAGCGCAGAACGGGCAATGTTCTGCACTTTCATGTTGCTCATGTCCAGCCCTGCAATGACACCCTTGCCGTGGGGAAGGTTGGGAACCCTTTCCCCGTTGAAGAAGGGAAGCATCGTCACCCCCTCACATCCTATCGGGGCTTCGGCAGCCAATTGGTCGAGCTTCTTCACATCGTAACCGAAGAGCTCCCGCACCGACTCGGTGGTGATCGTACAGTTCATGGTGCACAAGAGCGGAAGATACCCGCCGGTGGAAGAGCAGAAAGCGGCCAAACGGCCCTGCTTGTCAGTGATGCAGGTGTCGCTGTACCCAAACAGGGTCCCACTGGTTCCCATGCTCATCGTCAAGTCACCCTTTCCGACACAACCGGTTCCGATGGCACCTGCCATGTTGTCCCCAGCACCGCAGGAAACAGGAATCCCTGCAGGGATTCCCAACTCCTTGGCGGCGGCCTCACAAACCATGCCGGCAGCATCACCGGCCTTCACCAACGGAGGAAGGAGGGAGTAGAGGTCACGCTTCTCATCCACGGCCTCAAGGACTTCCCTGCTCCATGCTTTCGTTTTCACATCGAAGAATGCACTACCGCTTGCATCACCTGCCTCGGCGGTGTATTCACCGGTGAGGTAGTAGTTGATGTAGTCATGCGGCAAAAGGATGTGAGCCAGTTTGTCATAGGCTTCCTTGCGATGCTGCTTCAGGTGAAGGATCTTGGACAGCGTATACCCAGGAAGAATCTGGTTCCCCAGAAGGGAGAATACGCGCTCCTCACCCCCAAGCTTCTCGGTAAGCTCGTCGCACTGGGCCTTGGTCGAGGTGTCACACCAGAGTTTGACGGGAGCAAGCACCTCCCCATCCTTCCCTACCGGAACGAACCCATGCTGTTGTGCGGAGACCCCGATGGCAATGATCGAGGATTTGATTGTTGGATCTATCTGGGCAAAACAGGAGCGGATTGCATCCAGATACCATACGGCTTCTTGCTCACGGGTCCCATCATCACGACTCTCCATCCCATGGGGGGCGCTGACAGTCATCAAGACGGTCTTTGTGGACACATCGTAACAAAGGACCTTTGTGCTCTGCGTACCAGTGTCAATTCCTGCAACAACTTGCATACAACTCTGTCTCCTTTGGTACAGCATCCTCCACAAGTAGGATGATTACCATAGACAAGATTGGGAAAACATATGTATTATTGACTTATGGAACTATTGGATGCAGTTTTTGTCTTTCAGATGCACGAGGAACAGGAGCTTTTGTGGCACCAGCGTGTGCACAGCCATGAAAAGGGGCAGTTCGAGCTGCACTACTTTGTCAGCGGCAGCGGAACCTTCACCAATGCCCACCGACGCTACGCCATTTCCCCGGGAACACTCTTCGTCACCAATGGAGAGATTGTCCACAGCATCGAAGCTGACAAGGAAGAGAGCCTCACCTATTACGCTACACTGCTCTTCTGCCCTGAGGAACTGGACCTGGTGAAGCGCTTGGAGCAGTCCAATCCAATCAAGGTGGGAACAAACTGGCGGTTCTTCTTCGAGGAAGTCCGCGACAAAGGACTCAGCCAGAACCGGGAGCTGCGCATCAGTGCCTGCCACCAGGTCCTGGGGCTGTTGTACAACCTGGCTGCGGGGACCAAGATGGAAGAAACGAAAGGTGAGAACATCCGTCTGGAAAAAGCAATCCGATACATGCAGCGCCACGTCTTCGACAAGCTCAGCCTTGATATGATCGCCAACCATGTCCAGCTCGATCCCTCCTACTTCGTCCGCCTCTTCAAGAAGCGAATGAACATCACCCCGATGCAGTACTATTCGGGACTTCAGCTGGAAGCGGCCAGAGCCCTGCTCACCAGTACAAACCTCTCAGTCAAGGAGATAGCGGACAAGCTGCAGTTCTGTTCTGAGTTCCACTTCTCCAAACGATTCAAGCAGTCTACGGGCTCCAGTCCGTCAGCATACCGAAAAACACATCTTCAGCTGCTCGGGACGTAAGAAGTTCAGAGCACTTCTCCCACGGCCCTTACGTCAGAAGTGAAGGCCGACTTCGTTCATGTCTTTTGTCACATCACCAGCTGTGCCATAGGTGTGTTTCCTTCCTTTTCTGCATTTGTCGCTCACCAGCTTGGTTTACCCCCTGTCACAGGTGGGGGTTTTCTGTCAGCTAAACCCGTTTAGACTTGTGCAATGTGAGAAGTTATAGGTAGATGTTATAGGTCACTTCTTCGTACATATGACATTCGCTAAGTTCTTATTATATATAGAATTATTTTGTTTCACGTATTGACTTCTTCTCACATCTTCCCTATCATTCGGGTACAAGATCAGAAAAGGAGAGAAGAAGATGAAAAAGTTAGTCACCCTAGTTCTTACAGCACTCTTCCTCTCTTCTGCCCTGTTCGCAGCAGGCATGAACGACACCGCAGTGCTCCGCCTCCATGCCTACATCCCCGAGAGAACCACCTTCACCGCCGACGAGTTCGGCTTCTCCGTCGCTTCCAACGCCAACAACTTCTCCTACAGCGTCGCAGAAGAAGGAACGAACAGAACCCTGTTCGTGGTCGCCAACTGAGATTTGACTTAAGCGCGTCCGGACAGACAAGCTTGCAAACATACCGAAGCCAGTAATGCGGGAAACATTACTGGCTTCAATTTTGTGCGATCAGGATGTATGAACCTTATTTAGGCGAAGACCTCGCCTGCGAGGGGGATGGAGGCCATCGCCCCCGGACGGGAGACTGCAAGTCCTGCCGCCTTGCTTGCGTACTTCAACGCTTCCTGCACCCCAAGGCCCCTGGCAAGGGATGCAAGATAGTACCCTATGAACGTATCGCCGGCAGCAGTGGTGTCAACCACCTTCGTGTCATAGATCGCTTCGTGGATACGCTCATCTTCAAACCCATACCAGCACCCCTGCTTGCCAACCGTCAGAAGAATCTGGGTTGTGGGATACGTTTCAACCAATTTCTCGAGTATCTCTGAAAACGGTGCATCTTCGCCCAAGGAGGCAAGAGCCGCCCCTTCAATCTCATTGACCACCAAAAGATCGAGTTTGGAAAGAGGAAGAGCGAAAAGGCTTGGGTCGAAGGGTGCCAGGTTCATGCAGATGGAGAGACCACGTCTCTTTGCCTCATCGATCAGATGGTCGGTATGGACGATCTCATTCTGCAACACCAGCATATCCCCCTTTCCGAAGGATGCGAGCGTCTCATCAATCTCCTCTTTGGTGATGGCGGTATTTCCACCGCCGTAGAGCAGGATGGCGTTTTGCTTCTGCCGGTCCAGTTGGATGAGAGCCTGGCCGGTCGCCCCTTCATAGTGACGGACGAAGGAGGTATCCACCCCGTAGCTTGCAAGAAGCTGGAGCAAAAAGTCCCCATCACTTCCAACCTTGCCCGCATGAAACACTTCTGCCCCAGCCTTCGCCAACGCAGCACTCTGGTTGGCTCCTTTGCCACCTGCACTCTTCGTCAGCGAGGTACTCTGCAGTGTCTCGCCACCCTTGACGATGTGATCGACGGTGAAAATCAGGTCGATGTTGACTGACCCGTAGTTGAGAAATCGCATGAAGCCTCCTACAAGAGGGGTGCTGCAATCTTGAGCAGCATCCCGATGATTCGTTTGTATAGTGGTCGCTTTTTCATAAACGCCATATCTATTTCCTTGCTGATATCCAAGGTGTGGCCGATATCCTCATACACCTGACGTATCACCGAAGAGCCGTAGAGCACCACACCGTTCTCAAAATGGAGATAGAAGGAACGGTAGTCCATGTTGATCGTCCCGATGATGGCGACCCTGTCATCACTGACAAACATCTTTGCATGCAGGAAACCCGGGGTGTACTCATAGATTCTCACCCCAGCCTCCAGAAGCGGACGATAGTTCTGCCGTGTTACGGCAAACACATACCATTTGTCCGGCATATGGGGGGTGATGATCCTCACATCCACCCCGCTCTGGGCCGCAATCTTCAGGGCGGTGAACATCTCGTTGTCCAAGACCAAATAGGGTGTCGTGATCCAGACATACTTCTTGGCCATGCTGATGATCTGGATGTAGGCATTCTCCGCCACGTTCTCATTATCCAGCGGATTGTCCGCAAACGGCTGGACGAACCCATCCGTATGGCAGGTGAGCGTCGGCCGGTAGAGGGCAAAGTTCTCGGCTTGGGAAGTGGAGAAAGCCCACAGCTGGAGGAACATCTGCGAAAGGCTCCACACCGCATCACCCTTGAGTTTGACGGCAGTATCCTTCCAGTGGCCGAATTTGATCAGCCGGTTCACGTACTCATCAGCGATGTTCATCCCCCCCGTGTATCCGATATTCCCGTCAATGACCACCACCTTGCGGTGGTCCCGGCTGTTCAGCCTGCTGTTCAGATGGGCCCTAAGGGGGTTGAAAGGCACCACATCCAAGCCCAGGGAGCGAAGACGACGGTCAAAATGGGTGGGAAGTTCGAGGATGGATCCCACATCGTCGTAAAGCAGACGAACCTGAACACCCATCTTCCGTTTCTCCAACAACACCTCGAGCAGGGCATCCCACAGTTCGCCTTCGCTGACAATGAAGAATTCCATGAATATGAAGGACTTTGCCTTCTTCAATTCTGAAAGCACATCCAGAGCCCAGCTCTCTCCGCTGGGGAAATACTCCACTTCCGTATTGCCCCACACCGGGTAGCCGCTGATGTTTGCGATGTACTGTGCCTGCCTTGCCAAAGTCCTTGAATAGGAGGAGAGCGCCTGCATGGGAAGCAAATCGCTGTACATCCCCCCTTCCACGCCCTTCTTGTAGAAGATGTTCAGTTGCTCCAGGCGCTTGCGCAGTCTGGCATTGAGCTTTCTGTTTCCGAACAGCAGGTAGAGAAATCCCCCATAGACGGGAAAGACCATGAAGATCAGCATCCATCCTATCTTGTAGGCTGGATTGAGGCTGCGTACGACAACCACCAACGTCATGAGGAGGGAGAGGGCCGAGAAGAGTTGGATCCAGAGGGTGTCATTCTGGGCAAAAGAGAAGATGTAGACAAAGAAGGCGATCTGCAGGGCGACGAGCACCAGGGAGATGAACAGCCGTCCAGTCAGGAATTTCAGAAGTTTTCGCAACATGACCACCTCCCCATGCGTGAAGAGTATACCATCAGAGGAACATCCAGGCAAAGAAAGGATCAGATTTGGGAGAATTCACACCCACAATAGTGCTGACGGTAGATTCCCAACTGCTTGGAAAGGGCCACGCTCTTTTCGAACCCACCCTTTTTCTTGAAGTCAAGCATCTCAAAGCCAGGAAACGCCTCCCCAACCCGGAAGATGACCTTGCTGTTCTTGAACCGACTGACTGTCAGGGTGGTGGTGAAATGGGTGAAGCCCAGTTCCTGTGCCTTCTCGCTTGCTTCTCTTAGGTTGTAGGCAAAACAGAGCTCACAACGACTGCCCCCCTCACGTTCGGTCTCATGCCCCTTGATGGCATCGAGCCAACTCTGGTGGTCATAGTGCTCCCGGATAACCTGCAGGTTGTACACCCTGGCAACCTCCAAGAGCGCCTCATAGCGCTTGTCAGCTTCCTCTTGGGGAACTATGTTGGAGTTGGAGAAGTAGAGAACAGGGTTCCACCCCTCCTCTTGCATACGCTCAATACTGGCTGTACTGCAGGGTCCGCAACAAGCATGGACCAGGATATCGTGCTCTTCCATGGCCTTACGATACACACAAACTGACCGCTCTTGCAACCACCAGCCATTCCTTGTAGAGTACAAGGGATGCAGCGAGGTGTACTGGTATGAAACGCAATAAGAATCTTGGACTTTGGCTGACCCTTCTGATTGTGGTCATCATCTTCACCCTTCCGATCCCTACCTACAGCAAGTATCTTCTGGTCGCTCTGCTGCTCGGCGGACTGCTCTACTGGAAACGGGCCCTGATCCTCTATATCCGGGCAAACCGGAAGATCACCAGTGCAAACACCAAGGATTGGGACAAGGCTTGGCCACTCTACCGCAAAGCCATGCGCTCAGGATTGCTCCCCACCTTCCGGGTGACTGCAGCAAGCATGTTCCTCCAGCGTGGTGATGAGCAGGAAGGCAGGCAGATCATCGAGGAGTATCTCGCCTCTTCCAAAGGCCGTGATGAGACCCTGGACAAGGTGGCAAAAACCATGGTCAGCATGGCATACTGGATGGAAGGCGATCTGGACAAGGCAATCAGAACCGTGGATGAAGTCTACCAGAGCGGCTACCGCGACAAGAATCTTTTCATCAACTATACCACCTATGTCCTCGAAAAAGGCGACCTCGCCAAAGCTGAGGAGCTTATGCAGGAGAGTGGGAATCTGGAAAACACCAGTCCCGGCATCCGCGACAACCGCGGATGGATTCATCTGATCAAGGGTGAATGGCAGGAAGCCGGGGATCTCTATCGCGAGCTGGTCGAACGCAAGCCACGATTCCCCGAACCCTATGTCCACTATGCTCAGGTAAAACTTCACTATGGCCTGGTCGGCGAGGCGATGGACCTGCTTGAGCTCGCTCTCGGGGCCCGCTACTCCAATACCAGCGGCATGAAGAAAGAGACAATCGAGAAACTGCTCTCCCTTCTCAAGGATCCCGAGACCAGAAGAAAGACAGCACTGGAGATCGACAAGGATTGCAAGGCTGTTGCATCCGGAAAGCTGCCGGCCTCCCTCCCAGGAGCATTCGATCGGGAGGAAGCGCTTGCACTTGACGGCTTTGCCTCCCTGCCCAAGAAACAGGAGAAACAAGTGCGCAAACAGCAGGAATCAGATCGCTTGCCCAATACTGAGCTGACCGAGGAAGACCTTGAGTACCTCAGGACGCATGGGTTGGAAGAGAACTAGAACGCTACGTTGAACCAGAATCCCCAAACAAAGGTATTCACCTTCTGATCCCACCCTCCGTAGACAGTAAGCGGCAGGGTGCGGATACCCAGAAGGGAGATGTCGGTGGAAAGCTCCAATCCCAAGGACAAGGCTGGTTCGAAACTCTTCTCATTCCACAACAGGTCGGTATAGATGGCCACCGAGCTGTTCTTGAAGAGCAGCAACTCTGCCATGGTGGGACTGAAGCTCACCGGCTTGTAGCCAAAGCTCATCTGCAGGCCCACCAGATGGTTTGCAGGATTCAAAGCAACCGAAAGATCGTGCCCCTGGGCCTTGATGGTGCTGCTGGTGGTCCTGAACCCATCGGCAAAGAAGAACGGGACATCCCCCTTGCCGTCCAATGCAAAGCGGTTGAACGTCTTGAGTGTACTGAACAAGCCCGTTCTCCCATCGGCAAGCTCAGTTTCCAGCCTCGTTCCCAAGAAGGATCGGGAAACGGAGTAATCGCCGAGCACCTGATAACTCACCGAGAAACTTGATGTAGGAAAGTGCCAAGTGTTCGTGCCCTCGGGCGTGAGCCGAGCTTGCAGGCGTGCGTGATAGAGATACAGATTCCCATCATAGAAGTTCAGATGGGTACTGTCCTTGAAGTCACTGAGATGTTCAACGGAATTTGTCAGACTGAGCCTGAGCAGGTCCTCAAAGAAGTACATCCTTCCTTCGAGAACAGCCCCAAGCGAAAGCATGGGTGCGTTGGCGGCAATATCGTGTACATAGGAGACAGAACCGCGTGCCCTGAGATACTTCAGAAACACATAGTCAACCTGTGCACGAACCGCCGGCTCTGCAGAGAATTGGTCGTTGCTTACAAAGTTGAAGGAATACCCGGTATTCACCCCTACCGAAAGGTTGCCGGTCCTATAGAGATACTTCAAGCCCAGCGTGGTGTCATCCTTGAGCAAGCTGACGTCGTCGGTCCCAAAATCGGAGTCAAACCCGATGCCAAGCAGATGCGAATCCCTGGTAAGCGGAACCTGTTCGAACAGGCGGTACGCATCAGAGCTGGCCTCCAACTGTTGTCCGAGCTTTGCTCTCAGCTCGTCAAGGACATAGGAGTCCTTCAATTTGGGAAGCTCGGCCAAGGCCTCCGACTGCAATGCAGCCGATTCATACCCCTTCTGTGCAAGATACTCCACCTTGGAGAACTCCATGAAGGAGACATCCTCCACCATGTTGCGGATCCAGATGGCCTCGGGGAGAGACCGCTTGAGTTCCTCCACCCCTTGGCGTCGCTTTCCGATATCAACCGAGACATTGAGGATGGTGAGCGGATTGCGAAGATTGAGGGTATCGACATCATAGAAGGTAGTGGAAATGATGAGCGAGTCGGCATAGGAGGAAGCAAGGTCGACGGGAACGAGATTTGTCACGCCTCCGTCAAGCAGCAGATGACCCCGAAACTCAACCGGCTGAAAGTAGACAGGAAGAGCATAGCTGGCACGGAGTACGGTAGAAAAATCACCCTCACTGATCAGGATCTGGCGTTTGGTGACCATATCTTCCGCTATGACGATGATGGGAATGGGAAGATTCTCAAGCTGGATATCCTCACCGAGCAAAGAGCTCACCTTTGCAATGAAGCGTGAAGAGTCAAGCATTCCTCCGCGCAGGGGAAGGGTCAGATCAAACAGACTCTGGATGGAAACCGAGGTGATGCTCTCCAAGATCTGGTCAGGGGAGAGACCTGCGGCATACAAGAGGCCTACGATGCTTCCCATGGAGTTGCTGATGATGAAATCAGGAACAATGCCCTGCTCCTCCAGATATTTGAGGACTCCGATATGGGCAAAAGCGCGCGCTGATCCCCCACTGAGAACCAGGCCAACTGCCGAACGTTCTCCCTGCGTACGCTCAAAAATCCTCTCCCTGAAGCGAGCATCACCATAGGCAATCGGTACATCGGCGAGGAGGATGTCATCGGCATCCTGTGCAGAAAGGGCAGAGAAGGTCATGCAGAGCAGCAGGACCATGACCAGCAATCTCTTGGCAGTGTTCACGATTCCCTCCATTTGGTTCCACTCTAAAGCAAATAGGGCGAAAAAACAATCGAGACCTACTTTTTCACAAACGCTGTTGCTTTTTCCTTTTGGATTTGGTAGCATGATTCAGTCTTTAGCCGGCGTGGTGAAATTGGTAGACACGATAGACTCAAAATCTATTGAGCGCAAGCTTGTATCGGTTCAAGTCCGATCGCCGGTAAATACTTCCAAACAATTTGTTTGCAAACAAAAGATTACCCATGTACACCAATGAACAGATGTTCAAGCGTGTACATTTTTTTGTCTTTTTCTCCCCCTTGACTCTCCACCGCCCCTTTGCTACCATCTATTTAGAATTTTTTCGAAATAGGAGCACCCATGGGATTCTCAGAGACCATGAAAGCCATCTCAGATCCGCAGCGGCGGCAGATGCTGACCTTGCTCAAGCAAGAACGGCTGAGTGCCGGTGAAATCGTGCAGCACTTCCCTTCTCTCTCCGCTGCAACGGTCTCCTATCATCTGAGTTTGCTCAAGAAAGCCTCCCTGATCACAGAGAGCAAATACAAGAACTTCATCTACTATGAACTGAACGCATCGGTGTTTGAGGAGATCATGCTCTGGTGCGCACAATTTACCGGAGGGATCGATGAAAAGCAAAACGAAGCTGATTGACCGAACCTTGGTGCTGACCACTCTGGTCTGCATCCTGCCCATTCTCTTCTCGCTCTCTGTCTATGACCGTTTGCCCCAGCAGGTTCCGATCCACTTCGATGCCAGCGGCAATCCGGACAACTATGCCCACAAAGCCTTTGCCGCGTTCGGCATTCCTCTCCTGCTCGCCTTCTTCAACTTCATCCTCCAACTGGGACTGAAGTTTGACCCCAAACGCGACACCTCATCGCGCATCTATCACATCTCACGTTGGATCATCGCCTCGGTCTCCCTGCTGGTCATGCCGATTACCCTGCTCATTGCATTGGGAAACGACATCCCCGTGGAGAAGGTGGTTCCTCTCTTTGTCAGTCTGCTCTTCCTGATTTTGGGCAACTATCTGCCCAAGTGCAAGCAGAACTATACCATCGGCATCAAACTGCCGTGGACCTTGGCGAGCGAGTACAACTGGAACAAGACCCACAGATTTGCCGGTTGGGTCTGGACAGCGGTGAGCATCATATTGCTGGCAGGACTGCTGCTGAACCTCAATTCGGCACTGCTGTTCATGATTGCCATTCCGGTTCTCACCTTCCTTCCCATCATCTACTCGTTTGTCCTCTCGTTCAGGGAGCCTGACGAAACGCCTTGATGTTCTCCTTGTGCTCCTCATAGGTCTTGGCGAAGTGAATCTGCTTGTCCAACCCATGCAGGTAGTAGAAGTAGTCGCTTTGCTGGGGAAAGAATGCTGCGTACACCGCTTCCTTTGAGGGGCTGCAGATGCCGGTTGGGGGAATCCCCACCTTGCGACGCGTATTGTAGGGTGTTTTGGCTTCCAAAGCCGAAGACGGAATGGGATTGACCCAATCCCCAAGCTCATAGCGGGTCGTCGCATCAATGCCCAAAGGCTCTCCCTTTGCCAGGCGGTTGTGGATGACCGAGGAGATGAGCCTCATCTCAGCCACCTCCTGGGTTTCTGCCTGAATCATGGAAGCGATGATGAGAAGCTCCTCAATCGAGTACTCCTCCACCAGTGGGGAGGAGAGATGCAGGCGTACCTCTTCCAACATTGCTTCATACATGGAGAGGGCGAGCAACTCCGCCGACCGAGAGCGAGAAACCGTATAGCTTCCACTGAGCAACCAGCCTTCGCAAAATCCGATTTGGTAAGCGCTTGCCAGATTTTCGGTTGCCTGCAAGAAACTTCCGGCAGGAGTGGAGAGACGACTGGACAGGTACTGGTCTATGCTCTTGAGCGTAAAGGCCGGGCTGATCGTAAGGACCACGTCTTCGGAGGTGGAGGTGAGCAAGGCACCGATCTCCTTGAAGGGCAGTCCTTTCTCCATGAGGTAGGCGCCGGTTTTCAGGCGGGTGGCAAGGTCTGCCTCTATGAAATAGTCAAGCAGGGCCTGGCCATCTTCCACCACACCTGCATGTTCCAGCAGTTGGCTGACCGAACGGGCACTCATTCCCCGTTCTATGGTCAAGGCCACGGCTTGGCTCTGTTGTGCTTCCGAAAGGACCACCCCAGGTCTCTTTGCTTGTCCGAGGAACACCCAGATCAGGATGGCAATGCAGAAAAGCAGTACCGCACCCAGCAGGGGGACGAGCATGAGTTTGGCAAGCGGAGTGCGATACCCTTTCCGCTTCCCGATCGGGGGTGGTACCACCTTCGTCCGCTTCGGCACGTCAGGATTGCTCTTGGACTGGTGGGTCTGCACCAGGTGGGGATTCGGGATTTCACTTCCTCGTGGTTGCGGCGTCTTGCGAACCGGAGGTTTGGTTCCCTTCGAAGCTGGTTTTTTTGCCTCTTGGGTAGCAGCTGGCTTGGGACCGGGAATCTTGACGGTCATGCTTCGCGTCGTGACGGTCGGCTTCACCCGCGAAGGGGACTTCTTCTCCTTCGGTGCAGCCTCCCCCCCAAGCACCACTTTGACAGAGGAGGATGAGCTCTTCTTGCCCTCCAAATCGAGGGTCAACTGCTTGGGTCGATCAGGTTTCTCAGCCATCTGCTCTTACATCCTGTTCAGGAAGCAGGGTACGAATCTGACCTCTCTTCGACTCTATGGAGGATGTTACCTGTGAGATCTGCCGGTTCAGCGTCTCAATCTGGGATTGGAGCAACGTAATCTTCTGTTTCTCCAGCTCTATCTGGGCCTCCAACTCCTGCACCTTGATCATATTCTGCAAATCAAGGATTTCTCGTTGCAACGTACGTACCCGACTCTGGTGAAGGGTGATCTGGTCCATCAGGAGGATGGCCTTGTGCCCGATGGTTTGGGCACTGATGGTCTCAGGAAGCGTCTCATACAGCTCCTTGCCATAGGTCATGGCCGCCTTGTCGCACGCCTTCTGTGCTGCCTTCATCGCTTGCAGATGCTGCTCCAGCCTGGCCTTCGGGCTGGAAAGCTCCTCGGACTGCAACTTGGCCATGGCACTCTGATGCAACTCAAGCTCTGCTTCCAGCTCCTCCTTGCGAAGCTTCAACGAGGAGAGCTCCTCCGTAAGATGAGCCGAACGGGAGAGCGGGAGATCAGCTTCCAAGCCCAATTCAACCAGCCGTGAACCGGCATTGGCCAAAATGGGGAGCAAACTCCTGCGGCTGTGCTCGATCTGCAACCGATTCAGCCTCCCAAGGATGAGGTTGCTTCCTTTCTCAGCCCGCTCCTCAAGGATGCGGGTTCTTTTGTGGTGATCCTCATAAAAAGGACTGAGCACCTGCACAAGATGATCGGCAAGTATCTGGGAACCGTAGGCCTCGTAGGCAATGGCTCCTACCTGTGCACACAGCTGCCTGTACGGTTTGTGCAGCGACCGTATATCAGATTCAATCTCCTTGATGGCCCTGCTGCGGTCCTCTATCTGCTGGATGTATAGGGAGATCTGGTCGTGTTCATGCTTTGCTCCCTCATAGAGCGCCATCTTTTCACAATAGGAGTCGTAGGAGTCAGTGGCAAACCCAATGCTGGAAATCTGTTCAATCAAGGCTACACTGCGACCAAGATCGGCATAGAGACTGAACAGATCACCTTGATGCTGCTCAATCTCTTTCTGTTTCTGTTGGATGTCTGCGTGCAGGGTTCCCATGAAGACCATAGTAGCATAGGGAGGGACTGAGAGGCAAAGAGAACGTAGAGCATTGACCCACCTTTCCTTTTCGTTCCTTGACAAGAGAGGAAGAGGTTGGGTATTCTGACTACAAACTGCCCTGGGATGGGAACGTTCAGCTCATATAGTATATTCCTCCCTTGGACAGGGACGGAGGAGATCCAGTACATGTGCCAGCATGTGCATCCTCCCAAACAGGTGTGACCGTTTTGCGGTATCCACGTGCCCTGCCTTTTTGCGTGTTTCTTGCAGAAAGTCAGGGAAATGGAGAAGTCTTTGCATGGTGTTGCCGCGGCCGGCAACAATGTCAGGGACCCCCTCCTTTTTCCTAGGAAACAAACAGCAGCTTCAGCTGGCACAGAGAAGATGCAAAACACCATCAAGGAGACATGCTCATGGACAATGACAACAAGAGCACCCCGAACGAAGACGACCTGTTGGCAGGTACCATCCAGCTCTTGGCTGGAAAAACGAAAGCCGACCCCAATCCGGATGAACTGGAGAGACTCAAGAAGCTGATCAAAAAGCAGGTGCCGTTCACTCTTCGCGGCTATTTTATGGCCTACCTCCTGCGCGAGGTCCTGCAGGCCAACACGTCCAGACGCTCGGCGGCCCCAAGACAACAGAGGGAGAAGCGCGAGACCCCCAAACGTGAAGTGGCAAAAGAGACTTCGGCCGAGAAGGTTCCGCCCAAGGTACGTGAGGAGAAGCCCCTTCCCGAAGGAGCCCGCACCCTGTACCTCAACATCGGAAAGATGAAACGCCTCTATGCCAAGGAGCTGAGCCAGCTGTTGCAGACCGAACTGGAGATCACCCGTGAGGACATCTACAGCATTCGCATCCACGACAAGTACTCATTCATCAGCATGAGCGAGGAGAATTGCGAGAAAGCCATCGCCAAGCTCAATGGAGTGGACATCAAAGGCAGAACCGCCTCGATCAGCTACTCCAACAAGGAGTAAGGAATGTTTGTCGAACGACTTGTGGTGGGACCTTACCAGACGAACTGCTATCTCTTGGGCAATGAGGAGACTTCATCCGCCTGGATCATCGATCCGGGCAACGATGCACAGATCATCATCCGCCATCTCGCTGAGCGAAATGTCACACCCATCGCCATCCTGTTGACCCACTCTCACTGGGACCACATCACCGCCATCGGAGACCTGAAGCAGGTCTGGGCCGATCTTGAGGTATTGGTTTCCGAAGAGGACTCCATCTTTCTCGGCAAGGCAGGATACGAACGCATCAAGCAAGTCTGTTTCGACACAAGCTTTCTCCAACGGTATGACAAGAGTCTGAGCCTCTTGTGCGACCCCACCGGCTTCCTTTCCGATGGCCAGTACCTGCAGGACAGTCACCTACTGGTCCTGCATACTCCGGGCCATACTGCCGGTGGCCTCTGTTTCTATCATGAGGAAGGTCAGTTCGTGTTCACCGGCGATACCCTTTTTGCCGGGAGCATCGGCCGCACTGACTTGGTCGGGGGTTCCTATGAACAGATCCAGGAGAGTTGCAGAAAACTTCTGCAACTGCCTGATGAGGTGCAAGTACTGCCCGGACATGGTCCGACCAGTACCATTGCCAACGAACGGAGCAACCCTTTCCTCGTCTGACAGAGACGCTTTCACAAAAAAAACAGATGCCCCTGCAACAGCAGAAACGGGCATCTGTTCTTTTTTGCTTACCTGATGGCCAAGCTTATCTTCTTCCGGGAACTTCCTCTGCATTCTTGCAATCAACACAGAGCACTGCATACGGGATTGCACGCAGCCGCTCCTCGGGAATTTTCTTGGAACACTTCAGACAGTGGCCATACTTTCCATTATGGATCCTGGCAAGTGCATTCTCGATGGAACGCAGGCGGTTCGCCTCATGCTTGTTGATCGCCTCCATCTTCTTGAACGCAATATCATCGGCAGCCACATCGATGCTGTCCTTGATCCCCATGGCATTGACCATCTCACGAAAGTCGCTGTTATCCTCACTGAGTTTCTCAAGCAACTCTTGTCTCATTGCCACAAGCTGCTCTTCCATTTCCTGTACAAACGAGTCGGACACCATTTCCCTCCTGCAAGGGCCGGTCAATGACCCTCGGATTTGATTCCATATAAGATGGATATAACCAAGCCATCTGTCAAGCTCTTCACCACACTTTTTGCATTCCTACGCCCATATTGTTCTAAAATGGGTACCAAAACATTACTTTCAAACCAAACCTACAGAAGAGGCTGAAAACAAGCAGCAGAATGCCCAGCCCCAGTATCACAAAGTCGGCAACCCTCAGCTTGCGTTGCAGATACCAGGAGCGCTTCTCATTTCTTCCAAATCCACGCAATACCATTGCGTTGGTGATGACATCAATGCGGTCGAGGCTGGAGAGTACCAAGGGCGAGAGGACCCTCCCGATGGAACGAATCCGCTTGCCCAGCGTAGAAGCAGAACTCAGGTCCACGCCTCGGGCCATCTGGGCATGCAGGATATGCACATAGTTCTTGGTCACCTCAGGCAGGTAACGCAAGGCAAGGGCGACTGCATAGGAGATACGGTACGAAAGGCCGAGCCGATTGAGGGAAGAAGCAAATTGGGATGGATGGGTCACACTGACAAAAAGCAGGGCCATCGGGAAGATCGAGAAGTATTTGAGACAGACCACCACCAGGTAGAAAAGCGTCTCGGCACTCAGTGCATAGTGCATATGCTCATCTCCCAGGAGAATCGTCCTTGAGCCCAGATAGCGGGTTCCTTGGTCGGGACTGAAGAGAAAGATGAAGAGGGCATTGAGAGCTATGACCGTACCCATTCCCATGATGTAGGGGCGAAACTTACGCATCGGTATCTTTGCCTGGGTGAGCAATACCAGGGAAACACCAGTACCGAACAGCAAGAACCGGATATCGAAGGTGGTCAGGCTGAAGAGAATCCAGATGAGGAAGATTCCCATCTTGGTCACCCCATTGAAACGGTGAAGCAGGGAACCGGTTTCCTCATAGGTGAGCGCAAAACCAAACTTGCGCCCCTCTTTCTCAACCTTCTTGTGCTTCCTTCGCTTTCCGACCTCACCCAGGGCTTGGTCACGCTCAGGAAGGCTTGCCACAGGTTTTACCTCACCTCTTGATTGTTGCTCCGCCTGGACGAATGCTTCGATGAAATTGGGAATGTCTGGAACGGCACACCGCTTTGCAAGCGTATAGAGGCTGGTCTCCTTGAGGTTGGCCTGCTTGAGCAACGCTTCGTCGCTGAATACCTCGCTGGTTTTGGTGTCGGCGATGAGCCGCCCCTGATGAAGCACCAGGGAGCGTTGGGTGTACTCCAAGGCAAGGTGCATGTCATGGGTGATGAACAGGATGGTGAGTCCAAGCGTACGGTTCAATTCCGAAAGGAATTCCATCAGTGCGGTGTACCGTACATAGTCTTGGCCGCTGGTAGGTTCATCAAGCATGAGGATCTTGGGATCGGTCACCAGGATGGAAGCGATGGTGACCCGTTTCTTTTGCCCGTAACTGAGGGCGGAGATGGGCCAATGGTGGTAGCTGCGCAGGTCACACAGGCCCAGCACATCAAGAACACGCTCCTTGATGAGCTCCTCGTCATACCCCTTCTGACGGAGAGCGAAAGCAACCTCATCAAAAACAAGGTCACAACTGATCATATGGTTGGGGTTCTGCATGACAAAGCCGATGGCATCCGACCGTTGGCTTGCCGTATAGTCGTCCAACACCCTCCCCTCATAGGTAATGTGCCCGCTGTCCTGCCGCAGCACTCCCATCAGGATCTGGGCCAAGGTCGATTTGCCCGCCCCGTTGCTGCCCAGGATGGAGACCATCTCAGCCTCCCCGAACGAGGCGCTCACCCCGTCCAAAGCCGGCTTGAGCCCGTCATAGGAGTAGCAGATGTTCTCGAGCGAGAGAATCGTGCGTCGCTTGGCTTGCTCCTGCACCCTGAATTCCCGCTTCTGCCAAGCCTTGAGGATGTGGGAGCACTGTTTAACGCGGGCATGTTCGACACTGCTCACATCCCCAAGCCCGTCAAGATCACACCCTGCCATACGCAATGCGGCAAGATACAGCGGCTCGCGGATACCCAAGCTGGGCAACAACGTTGAGGAAAGCAACTTCTGGGGAGTGGTATCAGCAACAAGGCAGCCTTCCTGCATGGCCAGGATACGGTCAACCGGACGGTACAGCACATCCTCAAGGCGGTGCTCGATGATCAGGACGGTCTTGCCGGTGGTGCGCCACAACTCGTCAATGAGATTGATGGCAGTCCTTCCCGTTTCCGGGTCAAGGTTGGCAAGCGGCTCATCAAAAAGGAGCACCTGCACATCATCAACCAGCACGCCGGCAAGCGAAACCCGCTGTTTCTGGCCTCCCGAAAGATCCTGGGGGCTATGGCCGAGGAAAGCGGACATATCCACCACCCTGGCCATGTCCTGCACCAGCGATTGCATTCTCTTCTGGTCCATACACTGGTTTTCCAAGGAAAAGGCGATGTCCTCGGCAACGGTGAGCGCCACGAACTGGGCATCGGTATCCTGCATCACCGTCCCCACTTTCTTGTTCACCTCATAGATGTCCGAGTCTGAGAGCGAAAGCGAACAGACAGAAGCAGAACCCTCCATCTTGCCTTTGAAAGCATTGGGGATGAGGGCGTTGATGCAGTATCCAAGGGTACTCTTGCCGCTGCCGGACGGTCCGACGATCAGAACTTTCTCTCCCTGTCGAATGGACAGGTTGATATGCTTGAGCGTCGGATCTTTCTGCGCCTGGTAGGTGAAGCTGAAATCCGAAAATTCGATGAGCGTATTCTGCATGCATACGCCCGGTACCGATACGGTACCAGGCAATCTCCTTTATGCCTGCTCGTCCCGGCTCAGGTTCTGGCTGTTCTTGTTGCGCTTGGCAACCAGCATGAGAAGCAACGTACCGAGAATGGCAATGACGATGGTATTGGTGAATGCGATGATGAGCTGCTGGGTGATCACCTTGTCCATGGGTTCTGCAAAGAAGATGAAATCCAGCAGTGCACTGACCATGTATCCGATGAAGTTTCCCAGGAAGGAGAGCAGAATGAACAGTCCGATGGAGGACCGGGGAAGCTCACCTTTGGAAAGACAATCCTTGCTCATCTTGCCGAACAGGCCGATGGCTACGCCGACAATCCCGCTTCCCAGCATCCAAGTGGGCCAAACGCCCCAACCGGCAAACAGGTCGGTCAACCAGTGACCGAGAAAGCCAACCAGGAATCCGACGATCGGGCCGAACACCGCTGCGAACAGGGCAAGGATGGCCATGGCCGGCTTGATGGTGGTGTTGGCGAACACCGGTATGCTGATCAGTCCCCCAATTCCATACAGTGCTGCGCCGATGGCAATGATGACAACCATGCGCACGGGCTGCATTCCTTTCTTTTGTTCCATATTTCACTCCTCCTTGTGGACAATGTCACCTCATGATACCACTGAAAATGTAATTTTCCAGCCTTCACCAGTACCAATTCCATAGGTTGCGGCAAAACTGCCCTGATTGACTGCCACCGCCAGATTGAGAAGGCTGTTCACATAGATGAGTTGCTCCCCCTTCCCTACATCGGTGAAGCCTTTGCACAGGGGAAGGTGGTAGCCGTACACGATCCTTCCATCCTTGGTGATGGTGACTTCAAGCTCATCGCCGTAGTCAACGCCCAGTTCCTCCAGGAAGTCTGCACTGATATTTGTCCATAAGGACCCATAGCGGGCATCAAGGATATCGACCGAACCGACAAGCGTGTGGCCCTCCCTACGGGCTCGCTCTATGCGCAGTTTCACAATCTTGGTGATCGGCTCCCCGATGGTTTCGAACTGCACTTCCCCTGCTGCAAGCCGGGCCCCGTTGTACGCATATACGTCACGCCCGAAAAAGGTGTGGCTCTTTTGGCTGCCGGCAAGCCGGTTGTCATCGACATTCATCGTGCGTACTTCCAACAGGCCGACGCGATCGGCAATATGGGTGAGGGTACCGTTGTCAGGGGTGACAATAAGATGCCCACTTTCAGTGAGCGCTACAATGCTCTTGCGGTCCGAGCCCACCCCGGGATCGACAACACAGACAAAGACTGTCCCTGCTGCCCAGTACGGTAGGGCTTGGGCCAGACGGTAGGAAGCTTCCCAGATATTGAATTGGGGTATGTCGTGGGTAAGATCATCCAAGTAGAGGGTATTGGAAACTTGGTTCGCCACCCCGTGCATTGCACTCACTGCACCGTCGGAGGTTCCGAAATCACTGAGAAAGACCACTGTCTTGCGGTCTGTCCACACATGATGGTCGAGCAGCTCACGTCTACGTTTGTTTTTCATGCCCTTTCTCCTGTTGCTTGATGGCCCGGTCGAATCTCACCGAAAACACCAGAAGGACGACCGAAAGGCCAGCTACGAGCAATCCTACCATGAGCTTGATGAGAAAGGAACCCTGCCATACAAACCCGAGCAGGAGGAAGCCTGCAACCAGACTGAGAATAAGCAGACTCATCAGTACCGTCAGGGATGGACCTTTCATGAAGCGAGAAACTCCTTGATGATCGAGATGAACTCGTCGTACGTGGTGGCCAGCTTCAGGTCGGGCTGCTCAAGCAGGATGTTCTTCGGTGCCCGGAAGAGACAACCGCCATCGGCTTCGCGGATCATCGTCAGGTCATTGTAGGAATCCCCGGCGGCGAAGGTACGGTAATTGAGGGCTTTCAGTGCCTGGATGGCCTTCTTCTTGCCATCGTGCATGCGCATTCGGTGCCTGATGAGCATCCCGTCCGCACCGACTTCCAGGTCGTTGCACCAGATGGTGGGCCAGTTGAGCTGTCGCATCAGGGGCTTTGCAAATTCGGTGAATGTATCGCTGAGAATGACGACCTGGGTCAGGGTCCTGAGCTCATCAAGGAAGGCAAGAGCTCCGTCCATGGGACCCATGGAGGCGATGACTTGCTGAATATCTGCCAATTTGAGCTTGTGCTGGGCAAGAATCCTGATCCGGTTTGCCATCAGCTTGTCGTAGTCAGGTTCCTCACGGGTGGTGATGCGCAGTTCCTCAATACCCGTTCTCTGTGCAACGTTGATCCAAATCTCCGGTACCAGCACCCCTTCCATATCGAGACAGACAATATCCATAGCCCTTCCTCCGTCTGAGCTAGTATTACCGAGGCCGGGCCATTCATGCAAGGGGGAGGAGAAAACCCACCATGGCAGCACTCTCTGAAAGGACCTCGATTGCTCCCAACACATCACCAGTCACCCCTCCAAGTCTCTTGTGGGCGATGCGCATAACTACCAAGGTTACCAGCACGGCTGAGAGAGCTGAAGCAAGGAAAGCGTACACGAACGTCATCGGGACAAGAAAAGAGAGTGCAACAAAGAGCAGGAGCAGCTGCATACCCGCTGCAAGGGCATGCCGTTTCTTCGCTGAGCGTACCAGGTTGGATGCGGTGCCTTCCCCGCTTCGGGCATAGGTCATGCATGCAGCACCAAGCACCTGCATCAGTCTTCCCAGGACGGGGACCAAAACCAAGGCAAGGCGCAGCTGCACAAGGTGCTGGAGGGCTGCATATTGGATGAGCAGGGTGCAACACAGGGTAATGAGGGCAAAGGCTCCGCTGTGGCTGTCCTTCATGATGGCCAGAGCACGCTCTTTCGTCCACCCTCCCCCCAATCCATCGGCGAGGTCACACAGCCCGTCAAGATGAAAACCGCGGGTCAGGTAGGCGGAGGTGGCGATCATGAGGGCGGAAAGCACCGAAGGGGGAAGAGGGAGAAAGGAAATTCCTACTGAGAACAGCCCCAGGAAAGCTCCGACAAACGGGAACCAGAAGAGCGTACGCTCCTCCCGCTCCATGGCCCGAGGGGGCAAGGGGAAGCGGGTCAGCGTCCTGAAGGCTCCCAACAGTCCACTGATCACAACACCTCACCCTTGAGGGCAAGCGGCAACCCAGCCACCAGAAGGATGACATTGCGGGCTATCTGGGCAAGGTCCTGGTTCATCCAGCCCGCCAAGTCGCGAAAGCTCCTGCTCTCGGCATCGGCGGGTATCAGGCCAAGACCGGTCTCGTTGGTTACCAAAAGAATATCACAGGGAGGATGCCTGAGCACCTCATAGAGCTCATCCATCTGGGCAAACCGCTTGGAGGGGATGCCTTCATGATGCAACAGGTTTCCCAACCAGACGGTCAGGCAGTCGACTACGCAGACTTCCACCGAGGGAGGAAGCTCCTTGATGGCTTTTGCCAGGTCAATCGGCTCCTCGATGGTGATGAAGCGGTCCCCTCGGTCCTGCTGGTGGGCGGCAATCCTGGCTTTCATTTCCTCGTCTATTGGTTCGGCGGTGGCGATGTAGGCCCGTGACTCAGTACCTTCACAAACCGAGAGTGCATAGTCCTGGGCATAGGAGCTCTTCCCACTGCGCCCTCCGCCGATGATCAGGCTGACTTGGCTTTTCAGACGGGTGTGGATCCTGACCGATCCGGTTGTAGAAACAATGGTTCCTTTCGCAGCATGAAGCGGATATCCCTTGATCTGGTTCTTTTTCAAGTCAATGGTAGCCATGAGCACCTCCCCAAACATGCCCCATCATAGCATGGCTTTTCTGCAAGAGGGAGAGGCTGGCCTGCAAGTCGGGCTCAGAAAACACCTCAACTGTCAGCACCCGACTTTTTTGGTCGAGAGAAATCTGCCTCCTGAGAGCAGAAAGAAAGGTTTCAATATCGGCAGACTTGCCTTTGTCCAAGCCCAGATGGTCCTTGCCGTCTTTCACCCCGTGCACATGGCAAACCCGTGTACGATCCAACAGGGAGGAAAGATTCTCCTCCATGGAGTAGCCCATGAGCCAGATGTGCCCGATATCCAGTGTCACTGACAGGTCATGGCGGCGGACCAGCTCATCCACCACGGAGAAGCGGTAGCTCAACGTTTCTGCACAGAGCATTCTGCTCTCCACCCTGCTTTGGGAGAGCACCCGTGCCAGTGTCCAGTCAAGCCCATCCAACCAGCGGGAAGTATCCAATGAAGGTTCCCTTCCATAGAAATCGGGGGTGAGGTGGAGCACATACCCAAAGGGGTTGAGGGGGGAAGTGAGCTCCATGACCCGCAGCAGGGTATCCACACACTGCTCTCTGATCCGCTTGTCCTGCGAACCTGGATAGATATCCAGGGGAAAGTGCACCGTGTAGGTAAGATTATGCTCAGAGGCAAGGGAAGCAAGTTCAGCAATGGTAGAAGCATCAGGGAAGTTGCTCAGACCTTCACTCTCAAAAAGGACAAGCTCCACATCATCAACCAATGGGCCAAGATGGCGGACATTGGGAAGAATATCATCGGGCAGGATGTAGCTGGTCGTCCCCAGCCTGAGCAGTTGGTCTCTCATACCAACCCCAATTCGGAGAGTACTGCAGTACTGTCGGTCACCTTTGCAGAGGCGAAACTGGTCATATCAGGAAGGATGTGGCTTGCCAGCCTGACCAGTGGCCAGGCAACCAAGGCTCCTGTTCCCTCTCCCAACTGCATATCCAGCTCAAGGAGGGGCTTCTTGCCTCCCAGTGCATCAAGCATCAGCTGATGACCGGACATTGCCGAGCGGTGACAGCTTATCAGATAGTCTGCAAGCCCAGGTTCCATGCGTACAGCAACCAAGGCTGCACTGCTGACCACAAACCCATCAAGCAGGATGGGTAGGCCAAGTACTGCAGCTTGCCACATCCCGCCGCAGATGGCGGCACTCTCATAGCCGCCAAGGTTGCAAAGGACTGAGAAGGGGTCTCGCTGTGGGTGCAGTGCAAGTGCCTGTTCTATCACTGCAATCTTATGGGCAAGCTCCTCATCGCTGAGCCCCGAACCTTTGCCCGTCAGCAAGGAGGGAGGCAATCCCAGAAGCGCGGCTGCCACGGCAGAGGCACTGGTGGTATTTCCCACCCCCATCTCTCCGAAGGCTATGCAGTCGCATCCATTCTCCTTCGCCCGAAGCACAGCCTTGCGCCCAGCCTCGATGGCCTTCTTGCAGGCATTTTCCTCAAGTGCGGGGCCTAGAAGAAAGTTCCTGCTGCCATAGGCTGCCTTTGCATCAACCACCCCATCAGATGGCAAGAAGGTGTGGTTCACCCCCACATCGATGACCGTGAGCTCGGCCTGGTTGAGCGACGCGAAGAGGGCGCAGGCTCCTCCCCCTTGGGCAAAGTTGACGCACTGTTGCCACGTGATTTCCTGTGCGCTGTGGGTCACCCCTTCGCTGACTACCCCATGATCGGCGGCGAAGAGCAGGAGGGTGAGGTTTTCCAAAGAGCTGGCACCCATGAGCCCGAGCTCAATGGAAAGAGACCCAAGGCGGCCCAGGCTGTTCGGGGGCATTGCCTTGCTGAGCAACTGCTTGGCCAGCGAGGCTCGATGGGATTGGTCGATGGGGTGTATATTCATGCGCCTATTGTAGGAAGGTTGTGCTGGCATGACAAGGCGCAAAGCGCTACAATGGCTTCATGAATCTTCCAATGTATCTCTTTCTTGATGCACTCACCGGTATGGTGATTTCAATCATGGTGGTAGCCAACACCCTATATGGGCAGGCCACCACGATGGGTGTCTCCCTGATCGTGAACCACACGATCGGGTTGGTCATCCTCTCGGTGATCCTGCTTCTGGGAAGGAAACACAGTGCCATACGGGGACCGGGCAAGAAAGCGCCCTGGTACCTTTACTTCAATGGGCTCTTTGGCCTTGCCATCCTGAACCTGAACTACTACACGGTGGTGGCTACCGGTGCATCCCTGGCAATGGCCTCAACCGTCTTCGGACAAAGTTTCTGCTCGCTCATCTTTGACCTGACCGGCTGGATGGGAATGCAAAAACGCAAGCTCAACAAGGCGAAAGCACTCAGTCTTGCTGTCAGCGGTGTTGGCATCGTGGTAATGGCAAGTGGAGGCGAGGGTACGTTTGCCATTCTGTATGTGTTGTTGGGCGTGCTTGCAGGAGCCATCACCATGACGCAGATGGTGCTCAACTCCACCTTTGCTTCCTACAAGGGAGCCATCCGAGCCTCGCACCAAAACTTCATCGGCGGTCTTGCCGCCGGCCTCTTGTTCTACTTCTTGCTTCAGAGGCAGCCCACTCTCGAAGGGCTTGCAAAAACCCCTTCACTGCCCTTCCTTCTGGTTGTGTCCGGGGGCATCCTGGCAGTCTTTGTGGTGGTGAGCACCAGCTATGTCATCATAAAGATTCCTGCTGTCTACTCAGCGTTGCTGCTCTCTTCCGCACAAATTCTGATGAGCCTTGCAATCGACACCATCTTCTTTGACAAGTTCAGTCTTCCCTTGCTCATCGGAGCCATCCTGATGCTCCTAGGCATGGCGGGAAATCTTGTTTCGGACAGAAAGCCTACTCCCTAGGAATACGGTAGACGCCCCCAGACTCCTGGACAAAGCCCTCCTTCTGCAGGTCGGCCAAACAGGAGAGGATGCGTTCCTCATCAAATCGGGAGAGAATGCTTACGATCGCTCGGCTGTCCTTTGCTCCGGTATCGGCAAGCAAATGAATGAGCTGACCGCGAATCTGGCGGTTTGAGTTCTCGAATGCACTTTGCCTTGTGTAGTGTGCGCTTCGCGTGTTTGCATTGGGCAGCAGTGCCTTGAGAAGCACCCCGTAGTCCATCAGTGCATAATACCAGCTCTTCACATCCTCAATGCCGGCAACCAGCAAGGCAAGCAGCTGTTCCAGCTCCTTGTCCTTCACGTGTTCCGCTTCCGGATAGAAACAGGTAAGCAAGACCCTTCGTATGTTGGTTTCCAAATAGATGGACTGCATCTGATAAGCAAAAGCAAGCAAGGCTGCCGTGGTGGCTTTTCCTACCCCTGGCAGGCTGGAGATCGCCTTCTCATCGGGGGGAATGGTCCACCCCCACTGCTCCGTGAGTGCGGCACTCTTTCTGAGGTTCAGGGCCCGTCTGTTGTACCCAAGCCCTTTCCAGTGGAAGAGCAGTTCATCCAGGGGAGCTTTGGCAAGGGAGGAGAAATCGGGCCAAAGCGAGAGGAACTGCTCATATTTGGGCTCAACCCGTGAGGTCTGTGTCTGCTGGAGCATCACCTCGGAGAGGAGGATGCGATACGGGTCGCTTGTCTCCCGCCAAGCAAAGCGACGTCCATGGTGTGCATGGAAGTCAAGAATGGAGGAGCGGAACAGATCCAAGTCTGCTGAATCGTGGCCAAAGGGAGGCCAGAGATAGGAGAGAGCCTCCTGCTCGCCAAGGGAGGGAAAGGAGGTCATTTCTTGTCGCCGAAGTTCTCGGGAAGAATGAAATCTCCCTTGTGGTAATCGTTGACGGCTTCATCATCCTCTGCTTTTGCCAAGTGCTCGGCCGAGGGGTGTTCTCCCCTCCTCAGCTTATCCTGCTTGCGCAAGTACCGCTCCAAGGCCTTTTGCTTGGCACTCTCCCGTTGGTAACTCTTTCCGCTGCTGATCAGGATGGCAACCGGTCGCAGGCTCTTGATGTTTGCACAAAGAATCTGCAGGACACTGGTAAGCGGGACAGAGATGAACATACCCGGGATACCCCAGATATAGCCCCACAGGGAGAGGGAAACAAGAATGACAAAGGGAGAGAGATTCAGCTGTCCGCCTTGCAGGCGGGGATCTATGATGTTGCCCAGAATCATCTGGGTGCTGATCGTCAGGATTGCAACATAGAAAACAGAAGTCCAGTCGGGGGCGAATTGCACCAAGGCCATGAAAATGGTCAGCGTAGTGATGATCACCGAACCGATGGAGGGGATGAAGTTGAACACAAAAGCCAGGACGCCCCAGAGCATCGGAAGATCCAGCCCGGTGATGACAGCAGTAAGGAAGAAGAGTACACCGGTAAGGGCACTGAGCAAGGCTTTGAGGATGAGGTACTTCGAAATCTGGCGGGTGATGCGCTCGAACATGACCGCAACCTTCATGCCCTTGCTTTTGGGCACTGCTGCCAGCAACTTGGGGATGACGCTCTGCCGTTCCAGAAGCAAGAAAAGGAAAAAGATGTAGACAAGGGTGGCAACCTTGGTTATGGAAAGGAACTTGTTGGAAATGGAGGTCAGGCTGCTGATGGCAAGGCTCGACCAGTTGACGGGAAGAATGGAGAGAAATGAGGCTCCAACAGGCAAATCAACGAAGGTTGAGACACGACTGGAGACCAAGCGGTCCAGGGAGACAACCTTCTCAGCGTAGAAGGGAATCAGGCGAACCAAGGTATCCACTGTCATGATCACAAACCATCCGGCTCCCACAAAGATGAAGAGCAGGAGGGCCATGACGAACGTCACGCTGATGATGCGCGGGATGTGCAGTTTGTCCAATCGGCGGAGCAAGGGACTGAACAACAGAAAACAGAAGAACGAGAGCACCAAGGGAATCGTAACGTCCTTGGATAGCTTCAAGGCGGCCAAAACTGCAAGAGTTGCAAGGACTCCCAGAAAAATCTGCATGTAGCGGGTGCTGTTGGAGGGCGTTTCTGTCATGGAACAACTATAGACTAGCTTGGAAAAACCTTCAATATCTGTTACTACTGGATTCATGGACCAACAAACTAATCTGGGAAGGATTCAAATCGTACTGGTCGATACCCAGGATGGAGCCAATATCGGCTCAACCTGCCGTGCCATGAAGACCATGGGGATCACCCGCCTTGTGCTGGTTGGAGACCGTGAGTACGACGAGAACCGAGTGCGTACGCTTGCTCTGCATGCAAGCGATGTCTGGGAGAATGCCAAGCGCTTCTCCACCCTCAAGGAAGCACTCTCCGAGAGTGTGCTTACCGTCGCTGCCACCCGTAGACGGGGAAAGTTTCGCAAGGGCAGTGCACTCAATCCCACACAGCTCTCTGATGTGGTGCAAAAAACAGGAGAAGGTTTGGTCTCCATAGTCTTCGGAAGAGAGTCCGATGGACTGACTGACGAAGAGGTTGCGATGTGTGCACAGGTGGTGACCATTCCCACCAGTGAGCAGTTCCCCTCCCTCAATCTCTCCCAAGCGGTGCAAATCATCACCTTCACCCTCTTTGACACAATCAAAACCTATCCGGTGCAGGCCAACCCGGTTACCCAAGCCCGATGTGAAGAGGCTGCGCTCAAGTCCAGCGAGGCTTTGGACAGTATCGGCTATTTCAAGCTTGCACAGGAGAAGCTGTGGACCTTCCGCTTCCTCAGGGATGTTTTTGAGCGAGCAGCCCTGACCGAGAGCGAAATCCAGAAGATGGAGAAGGTCTTTGTGAAAATGTCCAGGGTGAAGGCTCACAAGGAGATTGAGGACGATGTATAAGTCTTTCTTCGATCCTATGCCGAAGGTTGTCGCCCACCGTGGGGACAGTGCTCACTTTCCGGAGAATACCCTCCATGCCTTCGAGAGCGCCTATTCCCTGGGAGTGGATGTCATCGAAACGGATGTACATCTTTCCAAGGATGGGGAAGTGGTTATTTGGCATGACCCTACCCTCGATCGCAATACCAACGGAAGTGGCATGATAGAAGAGCATACGCTTGCAGAGCTCAAAGAGCTCGATGCCGGCTACACCTTCACCAAGGATGGGGGAAAGACATTCCCCTTCCGTGGCAAGGGCGTACAGCTGTGCACACTGAAAGAAGCTCTTTCAGCCTGCCCAGCCCAACGCTTCAATGTTGATCTGAAGAGCAAGGGAGAAGCAATCGTCGATGCATTCATCGATGTGGTGAAAGAAGAGCATGCAACACGGCGGGTCGTGGGAGCTTCCTTTCATCTCTCCAACCTAAGGATGCTTCGCAACAAGGAGCCGAGAATCCAGACAAGCATTACTACGAAGGAGGTCATACCCCTTCTTGCTCTGGAAAAGTTGCATCTATTGCGCCATAAACCTACCAAGCATCCCATTGTTTTCCAGGTTCCTGTCCGCCAATGGGGTATTGAGGTCATCACCCCCCACTTCATCACCACCATGCATGCACGGGGTGCAATCATCCAGGTTTGGACGATCAATGAGGAAGAGGAGATGCGTCGCCTTTTCCAGCTCGGGGTCGACTCGGTGATGACCGACAAGCCTGAACTCGCCATCAAGGTGGCAACCGAACTCGGGTTGCGAACACACAAATAAATACAGAAGAGGTCCAGTTTTGAACGCTTCCAAAGTCTTTTACACAAACCTTCGCTGCGAGAATGGAGACTCCCGTCTGGACAAGCTTGAACGCTTGCTCAAGCAGGCTGGCATTGGCTCCATTGACTTCAAGAACAAGTTCACCGCAATCAAGATTCACTTCGGGGAGCCGGGAAACCTCTCCTTTCTCAGGCCCAACTACGCCGCTACGGTGGTGCAACTGGTCAAGGAGTTGGGAGGACGTCCGTTTCTTACTGATTGCAATACGCTCTATGTCGGTGGGCGCAAGCATGCCCTCGACCATTTGGAGAGCGCCTACCGCAACGGTTTCATGCCCTACGCCACCGGCTGTCATATCCTGATCGCTGACGGCCTGAAGGGTACGGATGAAGTGCTGGTTCCTGTTGCAGGTGAATACGTGAAAGAGGCCAAGGTAGGCCGTGCACTGATGGATGCCGATATCCTGATCAGCCTCTCCCACTTCAAGGGCCATGAAGGTACTGGTTTTGGCGGTGCGCTGAAGAATGTGGGTATGGGCGGTGGCTCTCGTGCCGGAAAGATGGAGATGCACTGCGATGGAAAGCCGCAGGTCGAGCAAGACAAATGCATCGGCTGTGGCAATTGTGTGGACATCTGTGCCCACGATGCACCGCATATCACCGATGGACTCTCCTGGATTGATCACGAGAAGTGCGTAGGATGCGGTCGTTGCATCGGAGTCTGTCCCACCGATGCCATCAGCAATGATGACAGCAGCTCCAATGACAAGCTCAACTGCAAGATCAGCGAGTATGCGTTGGCCATTTGCCAAGGCAGACCCCATTTCCACATCAATCTTGTCATTGAGGTCTCCCCCAACTGCGACTGCCACAGCGAGAATGACTTGGCCATTGTCCCCGATGTAGGCTTCTTTGCCTCCTTCGATCCTGTGGCTCTCGACCAAGCATGTGTGGATGCAGTGAATCGCATGCCCATCATCCCCTCTTCCAAGCTGGGCGAGAAGGAGAGCTGCCATCATGACCATCTGATGGACAACCACCCCTACACCAATTGGAGGGTCGGCCTTGAGCATGCCCAGAAGCTTGGATTGGGAACCACTGACTATACGTTGGTCGAGGTGAAATGATCCAAGAGCCCCCAATCAGAGGCTGGAAATTTTCCAGCCTCTCTTTTTTCGCCAAAATTGCTAAAACCGACAAAAAAAACACTTGTGAACAGTTGTGTCAACTTGTAATGTATGCCTATACAAAACGTACACACCGTAAGGAGGCTCTCATGAAAAAAACAATTGCTCTGGGACTTATTCTGCTCGCACTCTGTGCACTTCCCGCTTTTAGTGGGGTAAATATGGGAACAGTAGCCGGCTACTATTCCATCAAATCATCGGAAACCAATCTCAAGATTCCTACATTATTTATCGATTCAGACACAAAAAGTGAAGAGATCAGCGCAGGCTTGATGGTGAAGGGAAGTTCCTATTTTGACCTGAACAGTACCCTTGGCATCAACTACATGGTACGCGTAGGAAAAGTACTTGAGTTGACTGAGAATAACACTGCCCAGGATGTCGATGATATGGACTTGACCTGGGATGTCGGAGTTGGCATCTCGTATCAGATGCCGGTAGCCTACCAGACTTTGTTCGAAGCAGGTGCAGGCATCCAGTATGCAAACACGAAGGATGGTGGTAGCGGTCTTGAATTGGAGTTTGACACGTTCAGCCTCTCTGCCTATGCGGAGGTGAATATTGCCATCCAGCCGGCCATGTACTTCACCGCTGGTGTCCATGGCCTCATGCCTGTTTATTCGAATGTCACTGCAACTTACCTAGGAAATCCTGTAGATGCAGAAGTAGACGGGGTCAATCTTGCCTTCGCTCCCTATGTAGGCATTTCATACGCCTACTGACAATAGAGGCTCAGGAGGGATGTCCTTCCTGAGCCATTATTTTGTCCAAACGATGCTTACTTGAGCAAGTTCTCCACCGAAAGGTTATCGCTCTCGATGTCCTTGAAGTACTTGTAGGTATCGACCTTCAGCTCGCCGCAAGCAGCCTCGTCACAGACGATGAGCGCCTTGGGATGGAGCTGGAGAGCACTGCAGGTCCAACTCTGGCTTACGCCACCCTCGATCGTTGCCTGCAAAGCCCGTGCTTTTCCGTGGCCGTTGACCAGGACAATTACTTCCCTGCTGTCAGTCACCGTCTTCACGCCAACCGTCAAGGCCTGGGAAGGCACCTTGTTCAGATCATGATCGAAGAACCTGCTGTTCATCACCTTGGTATCATAGGTAAGGCTTTTGACCCTGGTTCTGCTGGAAAGGCTGGAGAAGGGTTCATTGAAGGCAATGTGGCCATCAGAACCGATGCCACCGAGGAAAAGCTCGATGCCGCCATAGGCTGCAATGGCATCCTCATACTTGCTGCACTCAGCCTGAAGATCTTCAGCCGTTCCGTCAAGGATGTGCACATTCTCTCTCTTGATGTCGATATGGTTGAAAAAGTTCTTCCACATGAAGGTGTAGTAGCTCTGCTCATGGTCACGCTCAAGCCCAACATACTCGTCCATGTTGAAGGTGACGACGTCGGCAAAGGACACGTATCCCTCACGGTTGAGACGAATCAATTCAGCATAGGTGCCCAAAGGGGAAGATCCGGTGGGAAGGCCCAGGACAAAGGGACGATTTGCATTCGGCGCAAACGCTCGAATCCGATTGGCAATATACCGAGCAGCCCAGAGGGATAGATTTTCGTAATCGTTTTGGATAATGACTCGCATCACACACTCCTTTTGGTCTCTCCATCATAGTCGGAAAGTGGATGCACGGCAACCATCACCATGCTTGCTCGATGATTCCTCCGCACAGAATATGCTCTCCTTGGTAGAGCACCAAGGATTGTCCCACCGTTGCTGCCTTCACCTCATCCTGGAAGACTGCGGTAATACTGCCATCCTCATTCTGATGGGCCAGAGCCTGCGTCGGATAGCCTGTGGAGCGAATCTTTGCCTGCACCCTGATCTCGCCTTCAAGAGAGCTCACCCTCCCCCAAACGACATCACCTGCATGTACGGTACTCTGCAAGGTATCCTCAACAAAACCAACTACCACCTCATTGGTTTCTGAGCGAAGCGACAGCACGTACAAGGGACGCTCTGCAGCAATGCCCAAGCCCTTCCGCTGTCCGATGGTATAGTGCCAGATGCCCTCATGCTCACCCAACACAGTCCCATCCTTGGTTACGATGTTGCCCTTCTTGTTGGAAATTTCCAGCAAATCGGTGTAGTCACCGTCGTAGAAATCCTGGCTCTCTTCCTGATACACCTTGTGAAAACCTTGAGCCACGTCTATGGCACGCACCTCAGCTTTGGTCATTTCCCCCAAGGGAAAGAGTGTTCTGGCCAGTTGTTCCTGGCTGAGACGATAGAGGAAGTAAGACTGGTCCTTCTTCAGGTCCACAGCCTTGGTAAGACTAAAGCGGCCGTTCTCTTCGGTGATGCGTGCATAGTGGCCGGTGGCGAACTTGTCAAAGGCCAAGCCACTTTGCAACGCATAGTCGACCATGGCGCCGAATTTGATTTTCGCATTGCACCAGATGCAAGGGTTTGGGGTTCGCCCATCCATGTATTCGTTCTTGAAATTGGCAAGCACCACTTCTTCGAAGAGGTCACTCAGCTCGAGCACCTGGTGTTCGATGCCGATCTTCTCGCAGATGCGCTTGATTGCCTTGATGTCCTCGCTCTTGTCAGGGGCAAAACAGCTGGTGGAGCCCAAAGGCCGCTCGAGGTGGGAGCGTTTGTTCCAAATGGTCATTGTAACGCCCATAACCTCATGCCCCTGCTGCTTGAGCAGGTATGCCGCAACCGAGGAATCGATACCTCCGCTCATACCAACCAATACCTTCATGATGCCTCCAACACGCAAGAATAGAGAAACCGCCCAGGGTCTCCCCAAGGCGGTCTCAAAAGCGAGAGTGACGGGACTCGAACCCGCGATCTACGGCGTGACAGGCCGTCGCGATAACCAGCTTCGCTACACCCTCATAGCAAGAGTGAAACTACACTATCCTCGTATTTTTGTCAACAAGGGCGAGGGAGTTTTCAGAAATTTTCCCTCATTGCACAAAACTGGTAATACTGCCAGTTTTGTGCAATGGAATAGTATTCAGCTTCATGAGTGGAGTGCCCAGTTCAGTCCATATCCATGGATGAGAGTCAAAAAAAATAACCCCAGGAGCAATCCCAGAGTTATTTGAAACGAGAGTGACGGGACTCGAACCCGCGATCTACGGCGTGACAGGCCGTCGCGATAACCAGCTTCGCTACACCCTCAGAAAAAGCACTCTTGGAAACTACACGATAATCAAGGTGCGTGTCAACTGGCTCTTTTGGTTGCCACGCACATTTTTCATCCTATATACTGCCTGCAAGGAGTCCACCATGCAAGAAGCCATCATGCTGTTCTTTCTGAACATTGCAAACCCCTTCCTTGATGCATTCGCCAACATCGCCTCCATCGTAGGAGAGCAGACCTTTGTCATTGCGGTCATCATCTACATCTACTGGAACCATGACAAAAAGAAGGGGTTCACCCTTTTCTCCTCCATTCTCCTGGCAGTGCTGTCCATGGGAATCCTCAAGGCCATTGTTCGCTCCCCCAGGCCCTTCCAGGTGCTTGAGTCCATTGATGGCAAGCGCTTGGAAACTGCTACCGGCTACTCCTTCCCAAGCGGACACACCACCACAGGGGCAGCGTTCTATACATCGCTGGCCCTCGCTTTCAGAAAACGCGGTTTCAGCATCTTCTGTGCGATCATGATGACACTGGTTGGCCTCAGCCGCCTGTATCTGGGCGTTCACTGGCCCATTGATGTCTTTGCCGGCCTGCTGCTGGGAATATTGATCAGTCTTTTTGCCAAGCAGAAGCTCGACGCACTCTATGACCAAGGGGAGAAACGCAACCGTTTTGCCCTGGTCTTCGGCCTGATCATGTTTGTCTCCGGTGCCCTGATGAGCATACTGCTCAATGTACATGCTATTGATGAAGTGGCATTCACCGATCTCATGAAAATTCTCGCACTTGGCTCCGGGGGGTATCTCGGGTTCGTGTTTGAGGAGAAGAAAGTCGACTTCACCACCCAAGCAAGCGTGAAAATCCAGATCAGTCGCTACCTCGTCGGCCTAGTGGGTGTACTGCTGATCCTGGGGGCGAAGAAAGTCATCCCCGAATCCCTCTATGCTGTCGGGGGCTTTGTCCGCTACACCTTGGTGGGTTTGTGGGCAACCGGCCTCTTCCCGTTCATAGGAAGAAGTCTGCGTCTTTTCTCTGGTTCTCGATGAACTTCGGCTCAATGCCCTTGGTGATGAGAAACCTGCGCAGGTCGAGCATCTCATTGAGATGACCATAGCAGAGCTTGTGCATGATCTTTCCGCACATGATCGCATCATCCAGGGCATAGTGTGCCTGATACTCCATGCCAAAGTAATCGACCAAGTAGGAGAGCTTGTAGCTGAGCATCTTCGGCCAAACCTTGCGTGAGATGACCAGCGTGCAGAGATAACTCATTTGACGCGCTTCCAAGTCATACGCTTCGAAACAGCCCTTGAGTACGCCCATATCAAATACTGCATTGTGGGCAACCAAGAGGTCCCTACCGATGAAGGTCCTCATGTCCGGCCAAATGGCATCAAATTCAGGGGCTGCAAGACACTCCTCATCCTTAAGCTGATGCACCGCTGTCATTCCCGGGTCGAAATACGGCTGCTTGGGGTGGATGAGGGTGTAATAGGTATCCAACAGGGTCCCTTCCTCATCAAAGCGAGCCAACGCAACTGAACAAGCACCACCAGGGTAGCTGTTTGCCGTCTCAAAATCCAATGCTACATAGTTCACGATTGTTTTCCCAACATGATGGAGAGAATGGTCTTGTCGGTCTCCTCCATTCCCTCGTGGCTGATTCTTGATAAGAAGTCCATGCTTTCACGGCTGGTCTTTCCTACGATTCCACTTTCGTTGCCGGGGCTCAGGCCCCTGAAGGCAAGCTTGCAGGCAAGGTTGGCTGCTTCCACACAACTGTAGATTTTCAGGGCACAGGTCATCTTCGCCCCGTCACAGATGATACCGGTAAGGTTGCCCACCATGGTGTTGAAGGCACGATCCATCTCCTCAAGCTCTCCCCCAAGCAGATACACAAGGCTGCAGGAGGTCCCTATTGCAGCGGTGAACGCTCCACAAAGCGCACTGAGCCGGTTCTTTCGGGCAGTCAGACCCAGTCCGATCATTTGCCCAAGCAACAGAGCACGGGCAAACGTTTCTTTGGAACTTTTCAGGTAGGATGCCACAACAGCTACAGGAACAGTCAGGGTTATCCCCTGATTGCCACTTCCGCTGTTGATGATGACAGGAAGCGGACAGCCCGCCATACGGGCATCGCTGGCAGCAGCCGCCATGGCTGACCCCAAGCAGAATGCCTCGGCTAGGCTTTTCGGTTCCTTTCCTATGGGCTCAGCAGCAATCCTGCCTACTGAAAGTCCATAGCTGTGGTCCAGTGAGTGGCGGGCAATGGCCATATTGGTCTCTTGGGCCTCAAGGACCAGATCAAGGGCTTCTTGGGGTGCAGTTTTCACGTAATCCAGCAGATCGGCAAGCGAGGCAGCCCCAACCAGGCGCTCGTCTTCTTCTGCAAGTACCGTTCCACACGTGTCGACAGGAAGGTTCAGGAGCTCTTTCCCGTCTTGCTCAAGATAGCTGAAACGATCGTGCTCCCCGCTGATTATGGCAACAGAACTAAGATTGTCGTGCTTTGCAATAACTTTGATATACAGGGAAGGGATGTCAGTTCCTATACTAAGTCCAACAGGAACAGCACCAGCACATGCAATTTGGTCATCGCTGAGCTCACTGAGAATACTCAAGCCCTTGGAGGTATCACCTCCGCATGCGCCAAGCGCAACCGCTGCCTGAATACCCTTCAGGGAGCAGTTTGGAAGCCCTACTCCCATGGCATTCTTGACCATGTCACGGCTTGTCACAACGGTAAGCGAAGTAGGCTTGACTCCCAGCAATTCTGCAGCTTTCGCTCCTGCAAGAGCAGAAGCTGCAGGTTCAGTGCATCCCATGGCGGGACGCAATTCTTTTCTCAATAGGTTGAGGTATGTATCCATGGAAAGACTATACACCGAGGCATAATCCTTTCCAACCCACAAATTGAGAAAATTGGATCAACGAGGAACGTCTGCAATGAAAAGCTTTCCCTCTACATCCAAGCTATAGGACCTCAGCCCGGCAGCAACCACATGACAACTCCCCTTGGAAAGCGTACGTGATTCATCTGCACTTTTCAGGACAGCCTTACCCTCAGTCATGAACAGCAATTCAATGCTTCGCCTATCATCAATCTCGTAGTGACCAGGACCAAGCACCATCAGATGGAACTCCTCGGTTGGGGTAAGCAGGTGAAGCCGGCCCGATCGGCCGAGCAAGCTCTGGACCTTCTCAACATCCTTGCCCTTGATATCGAGAATCTTCATCAGCTCCTTCACGTCCACTTTCTTGTTGGTAAGCCCACCACGCAATACGTTGTCAGATGCGCTCATCAGTTCAATGCCATTGCCGCGTACATACGCATGGAGGGTCCTAGGATCAAGATACAGAGCCTCCCCTACTGCAAGATGCTTGACGTTGAGCAGGAAGGGGCTCAGCAGCCCTGGGTCACAGGGATAGAGTTCATAGGCGGAGAGTGCGATGCCTTTGCTTTCGAGGAAGTGTCCGTCAGCACTGGAATAAGGAAGATCATCCCGCCCTTTCAGGTTTGCAACATACTCCTCAACAACAGAGCTCAAGCTGCTCTTTTCCATGGTGTAGAGGTGCTCGAAGAAACGGGCAAGCACCTTGTCCGGTTGTTCCGTCGGCTCATCCAGATAGGAGAAATGGGTTGCATAGGCATTGGGAACAAGCTCTTTCAGGAAAGGTGCGCTCTCTGTTAGGCTTCTGAAACCGCACATGGCGGTGATGGGAGTAAGAGCATAGATGATCTCAGCCTTGCGGTTGGGATCCTTGTAGTTCCAAAGCTCTTTGGGGAGCCGAGAACGGAGATGCTCTTCAGCTTTCCACCCCTCTTCTGCCTGGGCCTTGGTCGGATGGACCTGAATGGAAAGCGGATGCTCGATGGCCAAGACTTTCAGCAGCAAGGGAAGCTCATCGGAAAAGCAGTCCACATGTTCCTGCCCGAACCAATGCAGGCTGTCATTCTGAAGAAAAGCAGAGAGGACCTCCCCGGTTTCCACAACCGTGGCATCACCACTGGGATGAGTACCGAACCAGAGCTCGGCCTTGCTCTCTCCATCCTCAGGCATGGAAAGCAGTGCGGGAATGAAGGAGGTGTTCCCCCACTCATACGCTTTGATATGTCCCTGAATCTGTACTACGTCCATACGCTCCTCCATGGCAAGTATAGGGCTCTTATGCCCCTAGAGCAAGCCAAGCCCGCCAATTGGCGGGCTTGGGATGGACAGAACAGTTGGTTATTTGCCGTACACCTTCGGAAGGATGATCATTGCTGCTGCAAAGCAAGCAAGAGTGAACAACCAAGCAATAAAGACATTGAGGAAAATACCACCGAAAATGAAGCCAACCAAGGTACAGACAGCTGCAGTGACAGCGTAGGGCATCTGGGTTGCAACGTGTTCAAGGTGAGGACAACCAGCACCGGTGGAAGAGAGGATGGTGGTATCGCTGATCGGGGAGGCATGGTCACCGAAGACCGAGCCGCCGAGCACTGCACTGACGCTGATCATAGCTGCGTTGAGCAGGGCTGAATCCCCAAGACCCTTGGCCTGTGCAAGACCAACTGCGATTGGCATTACGATCGGAATCATGATCGCAAACGTTCCCCATGAAGTGCCGGTGGAGAATGAGATCAGGGCAGAGAGGGCAAAAGCAATGACGGGAACCAAGGCGATGGGGAATCCACCACCAACGACCACATCACTGAGGAAAGCTGCCAAACCGAGACCGCCATCTTCAGGGCTGCTCTTGATGACAGAACCGATGGTCCAAGCCATGGTCAGGATGATGAGAGCGGGAACCATCGACTTGATACCGTCGGTGATGGCTTCGCTTGCACCCTTGATCGTGAAGAGCTTGCGTGCGGTGTAATATACATAACTGATAACCAAGGTGAAGATCACTGCATAGAAGAGAGCCATGGAAGCATCAGTGTTGTTGAAGGCATCGCCAAGGCTCATGGAGGCAGCAGCAGCACCCACGCTGGTGATGGTCTCGCCGTCGATGGCACCAAGGTAGGTGGTCATCGGGAAGAAAACGACTGCTGTTACGATGAGGACAATGATCGGGAAGAGCATGTCCATCGGCTTTGCCTTGGCAGCATTGGCATTCCCGTCAATTTCTACCTCGCCGGGAGCCGGCCCATAGGTTTCGTTGTAGAGGTTGCCGGTTTCCTTGGCATACGCAATGCTTTTTGCCATGGGACCGAAGTTTCTGCCGGTCAGAATGATGACCAGAACCATCAGGATGGTGAGCAGTGCATACAGGTTGTAGGGAACCGAGCGAATGAAGAAAGAGAACTCACTCACGCCCAGAGCCTCAAAGCCTTCGGAGCCTTTGACGATGGACATGACGGTGATGACCCAGCTGGAAATGGGAACGAGAATACACACAGGAGCGGCAGTGGAGTCGAGAATGTAAGCCAGCTGGCTGCGGGGAACCTTGTTCTTGTCGGTGATGGGGCGCATGACCGTACCGACTGCAAGACTGTTGAAGTAGTCGTCGATGAAGATCAGCAGGCCGCAGAACCAAGTCATCAGAAGACTGGTCTTGGAGGTGTGCAGCTTGTCTGCAGCCCAACGACCGAAGGCATGTGCGGAACCGGTCTTGCTGAGCATACCCACCAGGCCGCCAAGCAGGGCACAGAAGAGGAAGATGCGGATGTTCCATCCATCATTGAGGGAACCTGCAATCATGTCGGTAAGATTGATGACTGCAACCAAGGGATTGCCACCGGCTACAATGATTGCACCGGAGAAAATACCCAAGAACAGGGATACCATTACGTCCTTGGTAATGAATGCAAGGGTAATGGTGAGAACAGGAGGAATAAGTCCCCAAATTCCAAAACTTGTCATGTTGACCTCTCTCAAATAGGGTGAAAGACCCTGTATGTGTGATATGCGCTGACTATAGCACGCCATTCGTTACAAAGTACAGGTCAAAACATGCAAAAATATGAATTTTTTTACAGAATGTTATCTGAATAACACATTTTACCCTGTAGACATGGAAATGCCCTCCTTTCCAGGGAGGGCATTCCAAGTTGAGGAGATGAAACGATACTAGCGGGAGAAAAGCGAGAACCGAAGCGACAGTGCATCGATTGGCTTGTCGCCGATACTCGGTCCATACTCGGTTACGAAGTACGCAGCATCGATGTGGAAGATCAACAGATCGAATCCGGCACCGATGGACTTATAGCCCTTGTTCAGGCCGACGCGGAAGTCAAAGAGGCTGAGCAATCTGACCGATGCGCCCAAGCGGGTCTGTTCGTAGAATGCACGCTTCAGGGCATCCCCTTCCTTGCCGGAGATGGACATTACGTCCACAACATCCACTGCAATGACGGGTTTGATCAGCGATCCGAGCTTCGGAGCCCAGGTCAGACCTGCATCAAGTCTCCAGTCACTCTCGATCTCAAAGGTCTCACTGGTAAACGCAGAATCTGCACTGGTATCATCAGTAAAGCTCTGGCCCAACACCTCTTCACCCCAGTCATTCAAGGACTGGTAGGTGGTCATAGTGTAGTTGCCATTGAAGTTCTTCGCAGCGGCAGAGACAGTGAGCCCAATCGGCAGGTTCAGGTTGACACCGGCGGAAATCGGCAGCGCATAGCCGGCGATCAGCGGGGTATCATTGAGGAACGTGTCGGCAGGGTCATCATCATCGATGAGATCAGCCATTGAGGAGGCACTGATTGCGGAGAAGTATGCCTTGTACACGGCCTGGGCAGTAACACCAAGGTCAATGCTCATGGAACCGGGAACAAGATCAATCCTGAAACCGAGGCCTGCAGTTGCAGCGGTGGTTACCTGGGCAATGAGATTCGTGGAGGTAAGGTCGGCACCTGTCTTGTAGGACATCATGCGTTCCTGCACCTGCAGCGAGAGGCCAAGGCTTCCCAAGGTTACCGCAGTGGAAACATCGGTGGTGAGTACATCACCATAATCTTTCTTGATGGTTCCCAGGAACTTCTGTGCTCCAGAGACCATTCCGGCATCAGTTCCCTTTTCAAACTCCTCGATCATACCACTCTCAAGAATGGCTGCCGGACTGTAGGCAGTCACGGTGACAGAGGGGAAGGAGAATTTGAAGCCCGACTTCGCAAGGTTTGCAGGGTTGATCAGGAAGCTGTCATGATAGCCCCTGACACCAAGTCCTGCACCACCCATACCCAACACGCGGACACTGGTTCCCACGAAGGGCTCCCCTGTCTGCTTGTAGATCACATTATTCGGCGAGTAGTCGACTGCAAGCAGAGGAGCAACAAGCACGAGCATCAGTAATGCTATGGCAAATATTTTTTTGTTTTTCATATTTTCATCCTCCTCTTACAGTCCATTGTACCAGTCATCAAGACTATCTGCATTGGTATCCAACAGGAAGTCCTCCAACTCAGTAGTCAGCTGTGCAATACCACCGCTCTTGTTGATTTCAAGCAGGGTGCTGACAATATTGCGATAATACTGTTCAGTCCTGGTCTTCAGGAAAGTTTCCCAAGCGTCGTAGAAACCACTTGCAAAGTCAGGTTCAACCAATGTGCTGGTTTCAGTCAAAGCCCCATTTCCCAAGTCTGGATTGTCGTTGAGGAAATCCTCGATGATATCGTTGGCTTTGTGCGAAGTGCCATCTGCATTATTCTTGTACTTAACATACGCATCATGCTCTGTAACAAACACAGCAAGTGCATACTTGATCAGTGTAGAAGTATCAAGGTTGGCATTCACCAAGTCAGTCTTGGCTATACCCATCAGCTCGAGGATATCAGGTACGATTCCATTGATGGTTCCTAAGACTTCCCCGGCATCCCCAAGATCGATTGTATTATCATCTGCCCTGGATTTGATTGAGGAAGAACTATCGTCATTCAGACTATCCAAGAGACTTGCCAGATCAAGCTGACCAGAGAAGTCGATGCTTGCAGCACCGGAAATCTGTTCAGCCATCTGGGCGGTGAACAAGGCATCATCGACTATGCTGAGCAATTGCGTCTTGTTCGTCTCGATGGTTGCAGCAGTGACTCCAGACAAATTACCGCCACCAACAGCCTCCAACTTGTCAACCGTATTGGATATCAAGTTGGTCATCATCTGCAGGACCAACACATCACCTTGGGTCAAGGTACTGGGATCATCAATCTCCGGCAATTCCAGCTTGTCTATTGCTGTCTTCAGTTCAGCATCTGCTCCAGAAAGACTGGTCTGCAAAGCAGTCAAGGTAGCATTGAACACCTTAACCGTACCTTGTGCAGCTGCCTGCTGAGTCGCATCGGTGATGGGTTTTGCCAATTCGACAAGCAAGGTTGCTGTCTGTGTGGGCGAATTCAACGTCGCAGCAAGATCGGTTTTCAAATCTTCCTGTTCAGCTGCTGTTTGAGGTGCAAGAATTGTCGTTACACCAGCAGGGACGGTGACAGCAACACCCAGCTCACTGTTTGAGCTCCCGGCACTCACAGCGGAAGCTCCTGTTCCGGTCCCAATGGTTGCTATTGCAGCCACAGCCGCTTCAACATCAGCCTTATTCGGCTCCACCAATCCTGCTTCCACATAGACGTTGCCTGAGAAGCCGCCCATGAAGTCGGCAATGTTGGAACGTATGGATGCATCACAGGAAATCAAACCAATTGTCAGTATGGGTACCAACAAAACCAAAAAGAACGCTTTCTTCATGTTGCCCTCCTTCATGGGGGAAACCCTTCGATATGAACTCACTCCCTCACCCAAGCCCAAGCAAAGGATCTCTCTACCGGTCTTTCATACGAAAACGGCCAGTTGTGACACATCATCGTACTAATAAAACGATCTCACACCCAAAGCGTTACACATTTTGTATAGGTTGTCTACTGTTGCTCACTAGCAGAACAAGCGGAAACTTGTGTCTCCGCTTGCCTTTATCATACTAATAACCTGTAATAACCCGTGTTTACTTGAAAAAAAGATGCTTGACCACCTCAAGGTTTGCCGCACGGTTTGCTTCTTCGCTCTCATACAGCGTGGCAATCCTGTCCTTGTAGAATTCGGTTGTCTTGTAGCGCACGAGCTTCATGGTGGAATTCACAAGCCCATCAGCTTCGCTGAATGGCTTCTCAATCAGGGCAAAGCGGGAAGGAATCCACATGGAGGGAATTGCCTTTGCATGGACTTCGTAGCTGCGAAGCTCTGCAATGATGGCATCCAATGCTTCCTGTTCGTTCTTGCATCCCTTCTCTTGGATGAGCTGTGTCACAACATCCTCCTGAAGGGTTACCAAAGCTGTGGTAATCGTCTGGTGGTCGTTGTATACCATGAGCTGGTTGAGCATCGCCACATTGTTGACCATCACCTCCTCAACCTCTTCAGGACTGTACTTCTCCCCGTCCTTTCCGATCAGAAGAGCCTTGGCCCTGCCGGTAACCACCAGGAAACCATCCTCATCGTAGTACCCCAGATCACCGGTCCAGAGCCAACCATCCTTCAGCACTTCCGCAGAAGCTGTGGGATTCTTGAAGTAGCCCTTCATCACGTTCTCGCCCTTGATGACGATCTCACCACGCTCACCTACCTTGGCTTCGGTGGTTTCATCCTTCATGATCCTGCACACTTCACTGCCGGCAACCATACCGCTGGTACCGAACTTATAGCGGATGGGACTGTTGCTGCTGATGATGGGTGCGGCTTCGGTCAAGCCATAGCCTTGGAAAACAGGTACTCCGATGGCTGCAAAGAACCGCTGTTGCTTTGCCTCAAGCAAAGCTCCTCCACCAACACAGTAGAGCATGCGATCCCCAAAGACCTTGCGCAGCTTCGGGAAGACCAAAAGATTGGCAATGGTGAACGGCAGCCATGTCTTGATCTGCACCCACGTACTCCCTCTATGAAAGCCATCACCATTGCGCAGGATTCCTGCTTCCAGACCACGGTTGAAGATACCTTCAATGAAAGCACCTTTCTGATGGATTCCCTGGATCATCTTCTTCATGAAACTGCCGGTGATGGAGGGAACCGTCATCATGAACATCGGGTTGAGCTCAACCAGGTTCTTCGGGAAGTTTCGGATAATGGCTGCATTCGAGCCCCTGGAATCAACAAAATGAAGGGTTATTCCCCTCAGCAGTGCCGTGTAGATACCCACGGTGTGGGCAAATGAGTGGTCAACAGGGAGGACAACAAGCGTTTCAAGCTGGGCATCGGGAAGCTGGAAGAGATCGATGGCATCGTGGGAATTCACCCAGTAGTTCACATGGGTGAGCATGATTCCCTTCGGATTCCCGGTTGTCCCGCTGGTATAACAGATGTTGATCGTATCCTGCTCGGTAATCTTTTTCTCCGTGTCCTTGACCAGATTCGGCTTTTTCTCCAAAAGCTGCTGACCATCCATCAGCATGGAAGCGAAGGGAACGTAGTCCTTGTCCTGTGTCCAATCAGAAGCTTTTATCTGATTCTCAAGCCTCTCATCCTGCTCATCCAAATAGATGAACATGACCGGATGGTCAAACAGTGGCATGGCCTTGATCGCATTGCCCAGTGTGTTGGCACTGATCGCAAAGGCAACTGCCTCACTGTGATTGATTCTGAAAGCTATCTCTTCCGGCGTCAGTTTGATGGAAAGCGGGACGCTGATCATCCTTGCCTTGATGACTCCAAGTTCGCAGGTCACCCACGAACCCTTTCCTTCGCTGAGGATGCCGACAGTTTGCTCGGGCTTGAATCCATGGTCCAAGAGGTATGCCGCCACATAGTCAGATTGCAAGTCGGCTTGCGCAAATGAGCAAGCTTCCCAGCCCTGTTCCATTCTGGTATTGGTATATGCCCTATCTCCGTAGGCTTTCGCAGCAGCATGCAGCATTTCAATGATGGTTCTTTGCATCGTGTTTTCTCTCCAGAGTTTGGTATAGAACGTATACTTACACGTATAAACCAAATGTCAAGAAAGCACAAGAAAGAGAGGGTCCGCAGTCCTGCGATTCCCTCTCTTTCGTATCCAATAGGGTTATTGATGTCTGTTCAACGGGAAATCCATCTCCGAATCCAAGGCAAACTCATACATCAAACCGTTGAACACCTTCGTGCAACGACCGATGACTGTCCCATCATCAAATACACACAGGCCCCTGCACCAAAGGCTTGCCATCTTGCAGTCTATGCCCAGTTGCTTGCATATCTCCTCATTGGGATTGATGGCAGCAACCTTGCCCTCCACAAAATGACACTTCTGGCCGAATTCCTTCGAAAGCAATTCAAAGAAGGAGTATTCGGTGGTGTCACCGAGCAATGCCAGCTGTGCCCCAAAGCGAGGAGCTACATAGTAATCACTCAATACCGAAGGCTTCCCATCCACAAGATGCAGGCTCTTGAAATGCCACATCTGCCTGTCCTCCGGCTTATCACTCAAACCAAGCTGAAGTTTGTCTGTAGGGGAAGCTTCCACCAGCTCTTTCTGCAGAATCTTATAGTATCCACGGGGAAGCGAATCGGCACTGTCCGAAACAATCTGAGGATATCCAAGACCGACAACCGAACGTTTGAACAGGACGAAAGACCCTCGTCCCCTGGTACGGGTGATGTAGCCTTGGTTTACCAAACCATCCAGGGCACGCCGGATGGTCACCCGGGACACCCCATAAAATTCACAAAGTTCCATTTCAGTTGGGATTCGATACCCTTCCGGCCATTCCCCAAAAATGATCTTCATCTGTAGCTGGGCAAATACATGCTTGAACTTCAATGGCATTTTTGATCCTCCGTATTGTGCAAGTTAAGGAGAAACTTGTTTACTTAAGTATAATACAAATAGTTTTTGGGTTCACGAGTAATTTGTATTAGTTAGGAGAGTATATAAGCACCAATTGGTTATGTAAACCATGCTGATAGACTATTTTAATGAAATACTAATATTTCATAGCTACTTTTCCATGCTTTGATTTGTCTTGTATATTGCACCGCAAGATAGAATCAGATTTCTTGCATAGTATGCAATTTCGAAACAGCTTGTATGCAACTTTCTCGCTTCCCACTATCTTTCATACGGTAAAACAGGCTTCTCGCTCTTCCTTTCTCGTCGATTTGTGAGTATTATGGATAATGATAATGATTCTTAACAGGAGGAATACATGGCTTACAGCGAACCGTATGATGCAATAGACGAGAAGACCCGGGATATCACCCGCGCAATCACCAGCCTTCGGGAGGAGCTTGAGGCAGTTGATTGGTACAACCAACGTGTCAATACCACCAAGGATGCCGAACTCAAAGGAGTCATGGCTCATAACCGTGACGAGGAAATTGAGCATGCTGCCATGACCTTGGAGTGGCTGAGAAGAAACATGGACGGATGGGACCATGAGCTGAAGACCTATCTGTTCAGTTCCGGTTCCCTGTTGGAAGTGGAAGAAAGTGGCGCAGCAGAAGGCTCTGCCCCCTCTTCCCTCTCGATCGGAAATCTCAAGAAATAAGGAGATCACAACTATATGGATATGTTCAAACGCGAATTGGCCCCACTCTCTGCAGATGCATGGGCAGAAATTGAAAACCGGGCAAAAGAAGTCTTGCTCTCTCGTCTTACCGCCCGCAAGGTCGTTGATGTGGAAGGTCCGAAGGGCCTGGACTTCACCGTGATCAGTGAAGGACGCCTGACGTTGGTTGATGACGGAGACGTAAAAGCCGGCACCTACAATGCACTTCCTCTTACTGAAGCAAGAATCCGCTTCTCCCTCAACAAGTGGGAACTTGACAACCTTGCACGTGGTGCCAAGGACATTGACTTTGACACGCTCGATGCCGCTCTGGAAAAACTTGCTCTCTTTGAGGAACAGGCTATCTACAACGGCTATGCAAAGGGCAACATCAAGGGCTTGAAAGAGAGCTCTGCACACAAAGCCCTCTCCTTCGGCAAGGAAGCCAATGAGATCCTCACCTCCCTTGCAGAAGGCATTCTTCTCTTGAAGAAGAGCTACATCCACGGGCCTTACACCCTGGTGGTAGGCAAGGAAGCATGGCTGAAACTCAATCAAGCTACCATGGGCATGAGTCTCTTGGAACGTGTTGAGCATATGCTCGGAAGCAAGGTCATCCTCGCTACCAGCATTGATGGTGCCATCTTGGTTCCCTTCAACAATGAGAACCTTGAGCTGACCATCGGGCAGGACTTCGCCCTGGGCTATGAGACCCATGACACCAAGGAAGTCATCCTCTTCGCCACTGAATCCTTCACCTTCAGGGTGTTGGAACCCAAGGCGATTGTCGTGTTCAAGTAACTGCATTTTCTCGCTATGTGCTCAGGAGGTCAGGCAGTTTGTCTGGCCTCCTTCTTTGCGTGTCTCAATGAGGTAACCAAGCGAATTAAAATTCTCCAAGAAAATTCTTATACTGCAACAGGGGGAATATCCCTCCCTGCAACCCCTTTACTTGTTACATAGATGAATTGGTGAATGGCTCATCAGAAAGCCCGTACAGGCCTGACCCTGTATTCGTAGAGCCGAGTGTAATTGATGAACTGATTACCATCTTTGTAGAACTGGCCCCACGCGTAGTAGGCATCGGACTCGGAGGAACTCCAGTATCTGACGTCAGAAAAACCCCCTAGACTTTTCGTTTTTAAATTCTGGTACATCATATTCAGCTCGTCCTTGCTAGGCAGGAACCAGTCGGCATATCCCCCTGCTTCATGGATGTCACACAACTTCGCCGCATACTCCCCGGTCTTCTCAGTTCCATTGCTTTTACTGTAAGCTGTGCTTCCCATCGTTTCCACCAGGGCTTTGGAATTCGCTGCCCCTGTCCCTATCGCCGTGTTTGTCCCTACCATCTCGCTGGTTCCCGCATCTGTTGTTCGGTAATACCCAAACAAATGGAGGTAATCATCTGTACCCACCTTGATGTCCGACGAGGCCGCCTCTAGATACGTCCAATCACCATACGTATGATCTGCATTCACATAGAAGATAATCCCGCCTGCAGGCCCCGTATCACCCACGGAGTACACTTTTTCAAAGGTGTACAGCTGACTTGCTACCGCGCTCTTGCTCATCCCTATCTTCACTGCAATTGCTTTAACAGTAGTGGTTTCACTTATCATAATTGGACCGCTGTAGGGCGTGCTTGAAGTAGTCGGACTATCACCATTCGTCGTGTAGTAAATGGTAGCTCCACTTTCGCCGCTTATCGTCACAGAGAGCGTTCCGCCAAATGTTGTTGAAGCAGGGGTTATTACCGGTGTTGCTACCTGCAATACCGTAACGGTCTTTTCTGCCACTGCAGAATTGTTCATGTCTGCTTTCACAGCGATCGCCTTGACTGATTTCGTTTCGGTCAGCGTGAATGCAGCGTCATACACAATGCTTGAAAGAGTGGGATTTGAACCGTCGGTCGTGTAGTGGATGACAGCATCAGTTGTAGCACAATCTATGGACACCTGCTTGCCACCTGCCACATCAGTCGTGGAGACAGTGGGAGTTGCCACCGTATCCATCAGGGTATAGCTCTGGCTGGAGACAGCACTGTCCGCCATGCCGATCTTCGTGGCGATGGCGCTCACAGTTGTTGTGCTGGTGAGGGGTATCGCCCCATCATATTGAGGACTGGAAACCGTCGGAACATTCCCGTCGAGCGTATAATGGATGGCTGCTCCCTCCGTCGTACAGGTCATCGTGACCTGCTGGGAAACGCTGAACAGCCCGCCGGAAGGAGAGATGGCAGGGCTTTCCACCTGCACTACCGTAACACTCTTTTCTGCTATAACAGAATTTGCCATTCCCGTTCTTACGGCAATCGCCTTGACGGTCTTCGTTGAGGTTAGTGGGAATGCTGTTTCATACACAGGGCTTGAGGCTGTGGGATCAGAATTGTCAGTCGTGTAGTGGATGACAGCATCGATTGTAGCACAATCTATGGCCACCTGCTTGCCACCCTCCACTTCAGTCACACCTATTGTCGGAACAGATGCCTGCAATACCTCAACCTCCTCCATGGCCTCAGAGGAAGGTACATACCCACTGCTGGTCGCATACGCCCGTATCATCTTTGTCTCAGACAGGGGGAGTGGCGCATCATAGGTGAATCGTGTGGGGCTGGATACGGGGTCGCTCCCGTCGGTGGTGCAGTTGATGGTCCCAGTTCCGGAAATGCTTACCAGCTTCCCTCCCGTTGCATCCGATACGCTTATCAAGGGAGCCGGAAGTCTTGTCGCTGTAAACCTGATGCTGGCAGCTGCAGTCTTTGTCTGCTCCCCATCTTTGTATGAAATGTTCACCCGCACCTGATGCCGTCCGTCTTCCGCCAGAGCAGGGGTGAAGGTCATCTGATTCCCGTCGCCGTCGATGTCGGTTGCTGCTGTTGTCTCGCTGTCCATGTACCAGGTGGCTGTGACAGCCAGGGATGCTGGTGCCGTATAGCTCACCACGAACTTGGCAACAGCGGAATCTGCCTGGGTGATGGCCACATCGGTTACGGCAACAGGATCGGTTATCTCAACCCCACCCTCGCCCAGGCCGTTGATCACGAAGTCCTGCGCTGCTATGGCGGAGTCCAGGAACCCATCCTTCGCAGCCATCGCCTTGACCGTGGTCGTACCCACCTCTGTGATGTCGAAAGGGGCCTCATAGAGCTGTGTCCCCTCATTGCGTGTCCCCACCTCACTGAAGCCCGGATCGTTCCCATCGATGGTGTAGTACAGCGAGGCTCCCTCGGGTCCTGTGATGGTCACCGCCCTATAGGCATAGACCGGATCCCCCTTCGCCTGTTCCGCCGTTGCCGTCACGGAAGGAGAAGACGCACGGGGGAAATCATCCTCCACCAAGGCTATGGTTCCCGTCGACTCCAGTCCATTGAAGATGTTGACCATGTCGATCATGGGGAAGGCGATGGTGCTTCCCGAGGGGTTGGCAAACTCCACATCAAGGCTGTAGTCGCCGATCAGAACACCGGAGAACGGCAGCAACGCTGTTCCTAACGTGCTGAGCTGTGCAGAGGACTCCATCTCGCCCAGGACAGCCTTCGCAGCCAAAGGCTCGCTGTTCGGCCAGGTGACCGTGATCGCCGCACTGCCGCTGCCCTCGGTCAGGTAATACAGGGAAAACGATGCCGAGGTGGTCTTCCCCGACTGGATGACCACCTTGTCATTGCTGGCCACAGAGGTCAGCGGTGGAGCCGAGGTATTCACGGAAGGGTCCATAGCGTAGCCGACCACGTTGAAGGTCCACGTCCCCGCCGACAGGCCGGTGATGGCGACGGGCTGTCCCAGCTTAAAGCTCTGGGAGCTGAATTTGATGTTCTCGTTGTCGTTCCGGGTCCCGCTGATCTGGATCCACTCCACCTTCACCGAGGATGGGGTGATGGATCGGGAGGTGGCTCCCCCAAGGTCTATAACAAGGTCTCCTTGGGCCGGCCCTTCCATGCAGGAAGTGAAGAAGAGCATGAGAGTTAGCACCATCACGAGAATGCCGATCCGAATCACATGAATAGCCTTAGCGTGTCCCAATTCTTGTCTCATAGCCCTTCACTCCAGAGATTATTATGTTCAGCAGTGCAACCAATGCTTTTCAGAAAGCTCTGGCTGCTCGTGCTGTATTCATGAGAAATTTGTTTCTTCTAGTTATTCCTATAGTTTTTCACAAAAGACAGATACGCAGAAATTTCGTATGAGTCCCCATACTCTGTTATTGAAAAAGTGTTCATCTCGTGAAGGTAAGGTCCAATCGCTAGGGGACTCCCCGTTGTAAGAACTACGGGAATATGAGTAATCTGGTTTTTTCGACATATAGACCCTTCTTCCAAAGCGAGATGTGTTTTTCTGGCAAGAGAATTTGATACAAATCAACCGCAATGATGGTAATTGTGTCACAAGTATTTTGAGAAATACATCTACAATTTTAAATAGTTGTCAAAAAATTCTGGATCAGTCACAAATCTTGTGGGATTTTCTCAGCCACAGGGTTCCTGACATAGCCTTTCCTGCTTGCATCGAAGAACTTGAGGAAGAAGTAACCGTCATCAGGATACCCAATACTTCTTCCTCAAGCTCTGGGACAGAAGCAGGCGGATGAGGAAAACCAGGTCGGTTGAGAAAACAAAGCAAAACCCCCTCAGTCAACTGACCAAGGGGACCGGATAGAGCGCCAGAAGGGAATCGAACCCCCGACACTACTCGCCTACCACCCTGTCAGCTAGTCTATCCCATCCAAGAGCCATTCTCCTTCTGTATTGCTCCATGTAAAAGAAAAGGTTTCTTTAGACTGAATGGCTTTTACAACAGGAAGTAGAAATTCTTATATCTTCACCATGGTCTCCGGAAATTCTATTGATATCAATGCCTTTTTCCTTTTTATAAATGCATTCCACCTTGAACTATGGACACGATCATCTGCATATTCTGAGGTAAAAGCAACTATATCTTGGAACAACGTCCTTCTTTGACGAAATGTTTCAGCTATTGCTTTCTGCAACATTACTCCATCAATAGTTTGTGTTTTGCTCAGAATGTAGATATCATAGAAATCTTTGTATCGACTGTTTGCATATCCAAGTTGTACAATAGCCTCAAATTTTTCAGCAATTACTGACTCAATCGAATATGCAAAAATCACTGGATCTTCCGTTCCAAGAATCGTGGGGAAACCCATCCGCACTCTTTCAGGATACACAATATCTCCAAAACCAATATCGAGTGAGATAGGAATGCGTGTCCTATCTAGATATGCCATCACTATTACTCTCACTCCATGATACGCTTTCACTTGAGAAATCATTTGGAATTCAAGTGTTGTTGCATCAAAATTCAATCCATCATCAACCGCACATGCAATTATTTCCCCAAAAATGGATCTCATACTTTCGATATCATTACTTGTGTGATGAGCAAGCAGGTCAACATCAGCAGTAGACCTAGCAAAATTCTTATTATATAAAGCATAGAGAAATATTCCACCTTTCAAAGTAAAATTATCAACATACCTCGAAGTGGAAATACGATACACCATCCGTTCAATACCATACAGGATCAACACATCCTGAAATGTATGATTGGTACGTACGGCATAATTCTTAAGTTGAGCTTTCAAGGATTGAACATTCATCAAAGCAGCACCTGCAAGTATGTATCCAGCGTACTCCTGCATTGCAGTATTTCTGCATATCTATAGAGTTGATAAATATTCCTATCTGTCCTTTTCAGATAATTTGTGAGAACTTCCTTTGTTTCTTCAATACCAATCTTATTTCGAAAGGAGATGATATCCACCAATGTCATTAAGTTAGCAAAATGACATTCTTGTGAGACCAAAACAGCAAGGCAATATGTGGCTTCGGCTATGTGTTGCCTTCTTTTTTGTACATTTTATAGTATCAAAATAATATAGATATGATATAATTAAATAGAGGTAAACAATTATATCATGAGGAATTATCTAGAAAACAAAATCGCTAAATCCGTCGCCAGATTGGACCTTGACCCTGATGATTTCCGGATGCATTTCAGCAATCCCAAAGCCGATTTCACCCGGTTCAGGCGTCAATCTTTCAGTGATGTTGTCAAGCTCGGCTTGCTTTCTCCCGGAAGCTGCATGAAGGAGAACCTGAGGCATTACTTCGGTGTCGGTCCTGACAGGCCCTCAGCGTCAGCATACATCCAGCATCGTGACAAGCTGGGCGTACAGGCATATCGGGCCCTGTTCGACCATTTCAAGGATACTGATGTGCCGTTCACGCTGATCAAGAACAAGTATCTGCTGGTGGCCTGCGATGGTTCCGCCATCAGCATCCACCCGAACAAGGATGATGCGGGTACGTTGCTGCACATGACCAATAATCCGAACGGAAAGGTCTGCAACCAGCTTCATCTCAATGTCCTCACTGCCGTACCCGATGGGTATTTCCTGGACTACGTCATCCAGGACCACAAGGACATGCATGAGATACAGGCCTGCGAACAGATGGTCGAGCGGATGGCTGGATGCCCCAGTCCCTTGCCGAGCATCATCACCTGCGACAGGGGGTACGAGAGCTATAGGCTCATGATGTGGGTGTCCTCTCTGGGGTTCCATTTTTGCATCCGGGCAAAAGACCTCAACTCCCCAGGCATCAGCCAAAGGTACCGGAACATGGTAGGTGAGGACGGTCTGATGGATACTGTTGTCACCAGGAAATACACCCGATGCTCTACCGTGCACAGGAACCCAGCAATTTATCCTGACTATATTTATGTCCCACAGAACGTGATCAACGAGTTCATCCCTGCAACAAGGAACCCTTTGGGGAAGGTCCTGAAGAGCCGTCCGCTCATTATCGATTTCTTCGAGTATTCTTTCAGGCTCGTCAGACTGCAACTTTCCGAAACCTCGTATGAGGTCCTGCTGACCAGCCTGCCTCAGTCGGAGTTCTCGATGGCCGACCTCAAGGAGTTGTATCATTTGAGATGGGGCGTGGAGACCACCTTGCGCCAATTGAAGTATGATGACTGTTCGTCATTCAGCAACACCAGGAAGAAGGTTGCAGCCATTGGTGAAATAATCCTTTCGATGATCTTCCACAACATCTGCACATCGGTACTGGTCGCTTTCGGCAGGAGTCTGTCCCGTAGGATAAAAAACCGCAAGCTCCTGTACAAGGTCAGCTATTCCGACCTGTCCAAGACACTGAGACTGTACGCCTCGGGAAGGGACCCGACTATCACGATCAAGAAAATAGTCAAGGAGCTCACGATGACCATTCAACCGGTAAGGAACGACAGAGCATTTTCCCGAATTCTCGAACACCGTTCTTTTATCCCGTTCATCTACAGAGCAGCTTGACTTGTTACATTCTAGCGGAAACCCATGCCTCGCACAATTCCAAATGTTCGCAGGCTCGGATCATCATGCCCCTAATAATAACTTCGGAACTGAAAATGAAAGCTATCAAGTCAGAAACGTTGGTTTCTTCATTGATAGCTTCTTTCTTATTCAGCTTGCCGTTCTTAACTTAATGACATTGTGATATCCACGACAGTTTTTTCAGCATTGTAGATAGGAATTTCATGTATGGCGTCGAAGTATCTTGAGATACCTGTCTCAAATCGCAGCTGGTTGAAATAGTGCAGATGTATCTGAGGCCATTCAGGCAAGGTTGATATTTTCATTTTCCTTTCAATTGCCACATCAACGCCTTCTGGCTGAAATGTAGTAAGGTTGTATATTCTCGCTGCACTCATAAGACAAACTATCCCTTTTGGGACATACGCATATACATAGAACAGATCGGATTCATCTCCTACATACCGAAGATTCTCATAGAATTTTCGGTTGAGTTTCTTTATAGCTCCATTTTCCACTAACCTATTTATCTTATAGTGAGAGAAGCCCAATTTCTTTAGGTCATCAATAGAAAAAATCTTTACCTCACTTGGCAACTCAAGCTGTTTCATCTTCAATTATGCTCTCTCAGAAGCAGTATACCATACGCATGATTCATACTCAAATATTTTAAACTATTTTCGGCATATAATTAATTTGCCGAATCTTGTTGAATTAAAATCAGATGCAGTTGCTAAATCTTTCGAGAAAATAAAACCCCCTCAGTCAACTGACCAAGGGGGCCGGATAGAGCGCCAGAAGGGAATCGAACCCTCGTCTCATGCTTGGGAAGCACGAGCACTAACCATTGTGCTACTAGCGCGTCTGAATAGGATAGTACCAAAAACACAAAGAGTTGTACATACCTTTTCATGGCACCACTTAGGATTCTTCTGCCAGATCAACCTCTATAACACATATACTTTGAAGTACCTTAGAGGCCCCTTATCCACTTTTCCAAGGGACTTTTTTGCATAAGCAGCAACTTTTCCAAGGGACTTCACCAATTACGGAGCATTTCATTGATATGAAAACATCTTTCCCACTGCATGAGTAAGATGCTATGAAATACATACTCTAGTAGAGATAATGCTCCTTAACGGACTTTCAACCTGACTACATTCGTTCGTATAAAACTCGGGTTACCAAGTGTCGAATCTGTGGTTCCTTCCAACAGATAATCTGCACCTTTTTCCAGATGGCCTGTGGAAAAGCTCTGCACCACATGCCAGGAACCATCCAATTGATCGATTGATCTTGATGTCGTTGGAGTCAAGGTAACACCATCCAATTTGAGTGTAAATTCAGTTTTATCTTTTTCTCCTTCGGCCTCGGACTGAATAAACCCAACTGGCGACCTTCCCTTGCTCATGATGATGGTATAGCCAGCACTATCCTTGATATAACGGACAGTTGCATCGATTGGAACAGTATTATCACTATCCGGCAACTCAGCAAGGCTGTAAAAATAGTAGGTATCTCGTGGAATGAGATCACACCCGACCAACACCACGACACTGATAATAACTAGTAGAAAGACCTTCTTCACGGAACACCTCCTTACAGATGGGGGTATCTGTAAGGATAGTGTGCCACAGGAAAGACGAGAAATAAACCCTAGGAGAAGAGTCTGGTGCCAATTTCCTGCTCGCCCTTGGCCGTATCGAAGACCACGACCGAGCCAAAACCGGTGCACCCCTCTGCATTGAACGTATCGGTGGGGGTGGCCCACTCTTGATGCGCTATCACCACCGTAAAGGCATTGGAACCCTTTTTGATTTCAACCGCTTCAATCCAATGGTCGGGAAACCGGATCTTCTTGAAGTTGGAGAGCACACGCACCTTGGCAATCGTGGCATGTTCAAAATGCTCGGCCTTGTTGAGGGAGATGAGGGTGAAGAGGGAAGCAAAGCCCTCTGCCTCAACCTCACTGACCAAGGTCTTGTTGTCGGAGAGCTGGTTGTAGTGCCTCGAAACCCTGGTAGGCTTGAGGAACTGGGTCACCCCGCCACTGGAAATCACCTGTACCTGCATCTCGTTTCTCGTGCTGCGGTAAAGCGTTCCCTCTTCAGTCAGTTTCACCTTGCCCTCATCATTGAAGTGAAGATAACTCTGATACCTGTGTTGCCCTACCCCAAGGAAGGCATCACACACCAGGACCAGTGATCCAGGCAGGGTCACGATGGTTCTCTTGGGAAGAATTCCTACATCCAGATATCCCTGATGACTCCCCTGCAGTGCCGTATAGGCATGCTTTTCAGCGGTACGGAAACCCAAGGGAGCAGAGAGCTTTGAACACTCCCAGCTGTCCTTGCAGACCGTGAAGTTCTTGCGGTCAACCGTGGTCGTATTGTGGGAGGTACTGTCCTTGAACTCATACCGCTCGGATTTGGGCACATAGGTGAAGCGTCCGGCATCGACCAGCAGGTCCTCGCCGTGGGCATACAGATCAAAATGGAGCTTGTCGCTGTGCCCATGCCCCGCTCCCAGCGTCCCGCAATGGAACCGAAGGTAGAAATCCTGGTCACGAACAATGGCATTCCCGCTCTCCCTGAGAACGTTCATCTTCTTTGAACTGCGAATGCTGGGAAGTCTGTCATACTCCTCAATGGCTGAGAAGCCAAGGTCCCATGCACAGTCAAAATCGAGATGCTGGTAGCCGAAGGCCTTCAACTGCCCATCACCGAAGAGATACGCCCCCTTGGTAATGATGTCCCGTTGGTCGATACGGTCACTGTCCCCCATCGTCGGCTCGGTGCCATCGGGCTTTTGCCATGCCATGGCAGCCCGGCACATACAGTGTGTCTTCTCGGAGATGACATCGTCAAGGGGAAGGAACAAGCGCTTGCACATGAGCACCACATCCAGAAAGTCATGAGCAACCTCATTGTGGTACATCGGGGACTGCTCCCACTGCACCCCATCGTCATAGACCTGTATCTGGATCTCCAGCGCAAGGCGTCTGAGAGCCTCCTTGCGATAGATTTCACTCTGCTCACTTTTGGGCAAGGCAAGGGAAGCCAGAAAGAGCCCATGGTTCTCCAGCACCCCCCAGTTGCTCATCAGATGATAGCTATCCCAAACCGAATACAGGAAAGCGGCATGCTCTTCAACCGAAGAGAGGAAGGTATCGATGACCTCATCGGTGAGGGAAGGACTCTCCTTGAAGTACTGCATCGCCTTGGTCCAATACTCCATTCTCAGCCCGGCCTCGATGGAACGCCACGCCTTCTGGCAGCGCACATCGTCTCTCTTGACCCGTTTGACCCAGTCACAAAGCTGGGAAGCAAACGTCTTGGCGTATTTCTCGTCACCGGTAAGGGCGTATGCCTGTCCGAGGCAGATCCAAAACCGCATCCGGTTGAACGCAAACACCCATTCGCTGTCATCACCGGGCTGGTGCATCCAGTCGATCTGGTTCTCAAAGACCACCGGCTCAAAGGTCCGTTCCATATCCCAGCGAAGATTGAACAGGAACGACTGCTTGACCACATCGTCCGCAACCCTGAGAATCTTCTCAGTCTCAACCTTCTCATGCTCGCTCACATACCTCGCAACCTTCTTCGCATCATCGAGGAAGGTGACCCGTGTCTGGAAAAAATACTCTGTCCTGGTCATGAAGTGCCTCCTACCAGTAGGAAAGCCAACTACCCTCAAGTCGGGTCAGTGCTTCCATGTAGAAATAATCCCCCCAAGAGACACATTCATCAACCCCCTCGGGTGTGCATGTGTTGTAAGGAGACTTCTTGGAATAGGTCCCATGAAGCACCAAGCCGTTGGAAAGCGATGCATCCTTGACCCGGTAGTTCTCGTATAAGCTCTGCATCAGACGCTTTGCTTGGGAGGTATAGTAGGCACCCTCCTCCTCTCCGAGGAACAGAGCCATCTCCAAAAAGCCGCAGGCTGCAATGGAAGCACTGGAAGAATCGCGAGGCTCGTCCCCTTCGGTGAAGATGAGATCCCAGTAAGGAATCATATCCTCGGGCAGCCGGGAAAGGAAGTAGGATGCCGCCTTGCGGAACAACTCGATGCATTGCTGATCTTTGGTGTACCGATAGCTCAAGGCAAGCCCGTAGATGCCCCAGGCCTGGCCACGGGCCCAGGAGGAGTCTGCACGGTAGCCTTGGCAGGTTTCTCCACGCACAGGCTCCCCTGTTGCCGGATCCATGAAGAAGGTATGGAAGGTAGATCCATCGGGACGGAATGAGTACTTCAGGCAGGTTTGGGTATGCCGGAGGGCAATGGTGCGGTACATTTCATCTCCGGTTTGCTCACTTGCCCAATAGAGCAACGGAAGGTTCATCAGACAGTCGATGATGAAGCGGTAGTTCTCCTTTGCCCCCATCGGTCCCCATGCCTGGAGAAAGGATCCCTTTTCCTGAAAGCGTGTCAGAAGTTGGTCTGCCGCCATGAGGGCTGCCTTGCGGGCTCTCTCGCTGCCGCTGAGCTTGTACAAGGAAACACAGGAGGGAGTATAGAGAAACCCCATGTCATGATGATCGACTTCAATCTTTTTGGTGATGCGGGAGAGAAAGCTCTCACTCAGAATATGGGCCGCATGGAGGAATACAGGGTTTTTGGTATGTTCAAAGGCAAGACAGACCTCTCCCGGCCAGAACCCGCAGGTCCACTGATTGTTCTCACACGGTGGGTAAACGTTGTGCACCGACGAGTGGTTCTGGCACTGGTAGGTGAACGCAGGCAGGTTTCCTGCAACCTGCTTTGAAGCCTCCACAAGAGCATTGTGTACCGTATCCAAGGATATTTCCTGCATACTCACCCCTTCAGCCCAGCGGTTGCAACGCCCTGGACAAAGAACTTCTGCAATGAGAGGAAGACAATGACCACCGGGATCAGGGCGACGACACTTGCTGCCATGATGAGCCCATACTCGCTGGAGTACTGGCTGATGAACATCCTCAGGCCGATCTGTACCGTCTTGAGCTCCATCCTGGTGAGGTAGAGCAAGGGTCCGAGGAAGTCGTTCCACGTATTGACGAAGGTGAAGATCGTCAGGGTGGAGAGCGCAGGCTTGGAGAGAGGGAGCATAATCTGTGCCCAGATACGATACTCACTCATGCCGTCGATGCGTGCCGCCTCACACAGCTCATCGGGAACACTCATGTAGAACTGCTTCATCAGGAAGACTCCGAAGGCGCTGAAAGCCTGCAGGAATATGATGGCGAGGTGGGTGTTGTTCAGTCCGAAGGAGCGCATCATGATGAACTGCGGCACCATGTATACCTGCCACGGCATGGCAATGGTGGCAACATAGCCCAAGAAGAGAAGATCCCTCCCTTTGAACTCCAACTTCGCAAAGGCATAGGCTGCGAACGAGGAAGTCAAAAGCTGCAGGAAGGTAACGATGACGGTGAGCTTTGCCGTATTCCTGATGAACGTACCCAAGGGTATCGTAGTCCAGATTTCCAGATAGTTTTCCCAGCGGGGATTGGAAGGTATCCACTCGATGGGGAAAGTGAACACGTCCTTGTCCAGCTTCAGCGACGCACTGATCATCCACACGAAGGGAAGCAGCATGGCAAGCGCGCACAGGATGAGCAGGGCATAGAGTATGGTTGCAATAGTCTTGGTATAGCGGGATTGTACTTGCATCTTCGCCTCCCCTACCGCAGCTTTCGCTCGCCCCTGAACTGGATCAGGGTGACGATGAGAACCAGGGCGAAGAGGACCATGGCGACAGCACTTGCCGAGCCAAGGTTCCAACTGATGAAGGCTTTGTTGTAGATATCGTAGACAAGCACCAAGGTGGCTGTTCCCGGGCCTCCTTGCGTCACCATATAGACAATGTCATACACCTTGAAACACTGGATGGTAAGCATGACCATCACAAAAAAGGTGGTGGCGGAGAGCTGGGGAACGGTGACATACCGGAAACGTTGCCAGGCATTCGTGCCGTCCAGATTGGCAGCCTCATAGAGTTCTGGGTTGATACCCTGCAAGCCTGCAAGGTAGATGATCATATAGTAGCCCATGTACTTCCAGACACTGAAGAGGATGATGGTCATCATCGCCCAATCCTTGTCTGCAGCCCAACCGGGGACATTCTCAAAACCAAGTGAATACAGGAGCATGTTCACCGGCCCCTTGGACGGATTGAAGATCATGTTCCATACGGCGGCCACCGCTACCAGCGAGGCCACATAGGGAAAGAAGCTGACGGTACGGAAGAAGTTCCTGCCCTTGATGCCCTGATTGAGCAAAACCGCCAGCAACAGACTGGTGATCAGGGTCAACGGAACGGTACCTGCGGTATAGACAATGGTATTTCTCAGTGCTGCCTTGAACTGGTCATCATCAAGAAGATCACGGAAATTGGCAAGGCCGGCCCACTCGATGGGATTCGATCCATCCCAGTGCAAGAAGGCAAGAGCAACCGCAAAAACAATGGGAACCAGGGTAAAAATGGCAAAACCGATGAAGTTGGGTGCTATGAAACTATAGGCAACCAACTGTTTTCTGATGTGTGCTTGCTTGGAAGACATGAATCCATCCTCGTTGGGGGATAAGGGGATACAGGAGGCAGAACGCCCCCTGTATCCTCATAAAAGAGAACTTATTTGGCCAGGATCTTCTGGATCTGATCGTTCATCTTCACGATACCGGCGTCAACGCTGATATTGTTGGTCATGATCTCATCATGCACCTGGTTCAGGACAACCTCAATCTCACCGGCTCTCTCATGCAACGGCATCTCGAGGTAGGTCTTTGCAACCTGCAGGGCATCACGGCTGGCCTGATCGGTCGGGAATCCGGGCTTTGCAGCGATGATCTTGACAACTTCAGCCGTCTTGATGGCGGGAATGGTGCCGGTCTTTGCAATGATCTCTGCACCTTCGGGTCCGGTTACGAACTTCACGAAGTCAAATGCTGCATCCTTCTTCTTGGAAGCATTGCTCACCCCAAGGCTGGTGATGGTTCCCAACGTTGTTCCGGCAGGGACGCCTTCAGCATGAGGATACTTTGCCAAGCCCCAGTTCTGCACTTCGGTCTTGCCCTGCTCGATCTGGTTGATCAGGGTGGCGATGAACCAGGATCCCATGTTCATCATGGCAACACTGTTGTTGTAGAAAACACCACTGTAGTGGGTGGAAGAGGTCTTCAGGGTTGCATAATCCTGTACCACTCCGTCCTTCTGCTGGTTGAGCACCATCTGGTAGTAGGGCTTGAGGAAGTCATACGTTCCGCCGACAATGGTGTTCTTGCCATCGAGGATACCGAAGAGCTGCACTGCAGATCTCCAGGTGTGATAGTGGGCTCCGTAGACTTTGTTGGCTCCCGTGCCGCTGGTCATCTTGCGGGCAAGGGCATCATACTCTGCAAAGGTCATGTCGTTGTCAGGATAGGCAACACCGGCCTTATCAAAGACGTCCTTGTTGTAATAGACAATCCAGAAGTCACTGCGGAACGGAATGCCGTAGAGCTTGCTGTCCACGGAGATCTGGTCGGTGGTGCCGCCATAGAGGGAGAGGTCAACGCCCTCGCTCTTGATCTTGTCATTGAGGTTCAGCAGCAGGTTGCGCTTCACCAGATTGTTGTAGCCCGGGATGTCCTTGATGGTGACCACGTCGATGGAGGAGTCACCGCCGGAGAGCTGGGTCTGCAGCATCGTCATGAAGTCAGCGCTACCCAGGTCAAGCATCTCGATCTTGACATTCGGGTTCTTTGCTTCGTACGCCTTGATCAAGGGTTCATAGTAGGTGGTGGAAGCAATATCCCACAAAGCCCACTTCAGGGTGGTTTCGCCCACACTTGCCTCAGCAGCAGCTTCCTTGGTTCCGTTTGCGAATACTGCGGTGAAAACCAATGAGAGTACCAAGATAATTGTCAGTACCTTTTTCATGTATCAAACCTCCTTACGGTTCATAAGACACGAAGGGGAAAACCCCTTTCTGATGGTAGGGTACGGCCCATTCTTGCACAACGCCATGCAATTGCGTGAGCAAAACATCGACAATCTTACGCTTTGCATACCAAAGTTGTTCTTTTTTCCACAAAGTTGCCATTTCTTCCCAAAATACGGTCTCCTTTCGGTTTCTGGTTGCGAAACTGCCGACCATACGGCAATACTTTTGCCTGGGAGGAAGCAATGCGCCTGAAAACCTTGAAGGGGAAGATCACCTTCATAACCGTCACCTTTACGTTGGCTCTTGCCATATTGGTTTCCAGCTTCAGTTTCTTCCTTTTCCGCTCCTTTGCCCTGGAAAGCCAGATTTCCTCCACCGAGTTCAACCTGCAATTCATCGGGGCGAAGGCGAGGGAGAATATGGTTGCCATCGACTCACTCATCCGCTGGTTCACCACCAATACCGTGGTGACGTCCTACCTTGAGCAGCAGGACAGCCAGAAGGCCCTTTCCACCTATGATCGCATCAAGGAAGAGGTGATGAACAATCTTGCCCAAAGTTATGTGAGCAGGATCATCCTCACTGACACCAAGCATACCAAGCTCATCCATACCGGACTTTGGATGAGTGACAGCAAGCCGGTCACGGTCAGCAACCTGCAGCAAGTGCTCCCCTTCTCCTTCACCGAGAATGGAGGATGGAACCATATAGGGGAGGATCCCTTCCTGTATATGGATGCCCAGGTGCTTCCCATCAGACGGGTCATAACCCGCTCTTCCTCTCCCGAGGTTACCGGACAACTCTATTTGGCCATCTCTGCTGATCTTATCCTTGACCTGATCAAGGACTACCAACTCACGGAGGGGTCCCATCTCTACCTGACCATCGGGGAACACTTCTACCAAATACAGGACAACACCTTTCATCTGATGGATAAGCCACAGTTCCTTTCCAAGGAGTATGCGACTGCGGGAGAGCAGACCACGGTGGGAACCATCAGGATCGGAGGCGAAAAGCAGTTGCTGGTAACCTGCCCCACCGGTTTTCAGGATATTTCCCTCTCCCAGACCCTGAGCCCCAACGAGGTGCGCTTCGAACGCACGCTTTACCTGACTCTTTTGGCAACCATCCTGGTTTTTGTGCTGCTCTTCGGCATCCTGCTGACCCTTCTGCTCAACCGGCTTTTCAACCGGCCCATCGCGAAAATCCAAGAGAAAGTGAAGGCAATCGCCCACAGTGACTTCACCAGCGACCCCTCCATTGAGTGGGACGATGAACTGGGTGACATCGGCAAGGGGGTCAACGACCTTGCAGGCAGGCTCGACACGTTGTTGGAACGACGCATATCCGACGAGAAAAAGAAACAGGAGTTGGAGTATCGCATGCTGCAAAGCCAGATCAATCCCCACTTCCTCTACAACACCCTCAACTCCATCAAATGGATGGCAACCCTGCAAAAAGCTACGGGAATCGCAGAGATGACCACCAGCCTCTCCCGCCTTATGAAAAACGTGAGCAAGGCTGACGAGCCGATCATCAGGCTTGAGGAGGAACTTGCCCTCCTCAATGACTATTTTGTCATCCAAAAGTATCGCTACGGAGGCACACTGGTCCTGCAGAACCTCATCGACCCATCCTTCTTCTCCCTCGGCATCCCCCGCTTCACCCTCCAGCCATTGGTCGAGAATGCCATTTTCCATGGAATAGAACCCAAGGGAGGGGCAGGAACGGTAAGTCTCGAAGCACGGGTGGAAGATGAGCGGACCATTGTGCTGACCATCACCGATGACGGTGTGGGAATGGACGAGAAGGCCATCAGCGAGATATTCGGCACTGCAGGGAGCCCAACCAAGGGCATGTTCCGGGAGATTGGCATCCGCAATGTAGCAAAACGGATTGAGTATACCTACGGGGAGGGATACACCCTCTCCCTTGAGAGCAAGGTTGGTTCCTATACCAAGGCAATCCTCAGACTCCCCAGATTGACAAAGGAAGGCAAACCATGGCAACCAAACTGATCATTGCCGATGACGAACCGTTGGTGCTGGTGGGCCTGCAATCGATGCTGGACTGGGGCAAGCTCGATATAGAGATTGTTGCCGTGGTCCGCAATGGGAAGATGCTTGAGGAAGCCATCGAGCAACATGTTCCCGACCTTGTGATCACCGACATCAAGATGCCCTTAAAAACCGGTCTGGAAGTCCAGAAGGAGTGCTCCGAAAAATACGGCAGGCTTCCTCTCTTCATCCTTCTTACCAGTTACGAGGAGTTCAGCTTCGTAAAGGAAGCTCTCAGCTACCAAGCTGTCGACTATTTGGTCAAGCTGGAGTTGACTGAAGAGAAACTGCAGGCTTCGGTATCGAAAGCCCTGAAGCTACTTGCACAGCTCAAAGGCTCGGAGGAGAACCATTTCCCCTTGCTTGAACGCAGTGCCATGCAAGGCTTTCGGGACAAATTCTTTGTCCGCCTCTTCAACGGCCTGATCGACTCACGCCAAGCCTTTGAGAAACAGAAGCGGGAGTTGCAACTCTCTCTGCATGAGCCGTGGCATGTGGTCTGTTATGTGGAGATCAAGACGGAGCAAGAGAGAGCGGAGGTGAACCTCTACAACAGCACCCTGGGTATGCTCAACCAAACCCTTTCACGCTACCTCACCTGCTATTTCACCAGTCTCGACCTTCATCATCTGGCCATCACCTTTTGTCTGACCAACGAGCAGCACGCACACTATCGCACCATCATCCGCCAAGTCCTGGAGAAGACCCTGCAAGTCATCTACAACTACTTCTCAGTCAACCTGGTCTGTTCAGTCGGCCTTGCAGTGCAGGACCCATTCTTTCTGCACACGTCCTTCCTCTCCGCCCGGCAACTGATTACCTCCCAGCCGGGGAATCAGGCAATTCTCTTTGCACAGCAATGGGAAGAGGGTGAGGACACCTTCTCCCTTGACCCTTACCGAAGCCGCCTCACCCGCTCGTTCGAGGAACTCGATGCCCAGCAACTGGCCTTGGTCATGGAAGATGTGGCGGCAGGGATGGAGCGACAAAATCTACTTCCCCTGCAAGCGATCGAAGTTGCGAGCAGCATTCTGTATATGGCCATCAGCTTGCTGCCGGACGGCCAGCATCTGGTGGAACAAGCGTTCGACGACCAGAATGGAGGCTACCGGCTGATTTACACCAGCACATCCACTGCCGCGGCCAGTGCATGGCTGAGAAACCTGGCCCAAGGGCTGGGTGAGCAGTTGCAGTCACGAAAGACCGACTATCGGGCAAAGGTGGTTGCGAACGTTCAGCAGTACATCAAGGAAAATGTGAAGCGGAAGCTCAACCTTGGCGAGGTTGCCATGCTGTTCGGCTTCAGCCAAAACTATCTGAGCAGTCTTTTTTCCCGGTACAGCGGTTGCAGCTTTGTGGAGTACACAACCCAAGTGAAGGTTGCAGCAGCGAAGGAAATGATGGCCAAGGGTGATTACAAGATGTATGAGATCGCCGATACGCTCGGCTTTGAGAGTTCTTTCTACTTCAGCAAGGTATTCAAGAAAGTTGAGGGAGTCTCCCCCCGCCAGTACCTGCAGCACCTCGAACGAAAACGGAGTTGAGCATGTTCACCGCATACCTGTCCAAGTTGCCTTCCTTTCTTCAGGACTATCGCCTTGCCCCAGATTCTCAAGACCGTAGGTTCTGGGAGCGAGACGATGATGAGCTGAGAGAGTTCATCCTCCGTAATGCCGCCGTGTTGTCCAAGGAACCACTGCCCTCTCTTCTCGCCTCCGATTATCTGGCTTTCACCAAAACAGGCTCACGCATCCTCTATGAGAACCCATACTTTGCACGCAGAAGACGGTTGGGCACCCTTGCCCTCGCCTACTGTCTCAAACCGGACGAGCAGGTGATGCAAGCCATCATCGACTGCATCTGGGCCATCTGCGAAGAGTCGACCTGGTGTTTGCCGGCACACAACAGCTACATCCGCGATACACCCCAGCTGCCGCTTGCACAGGTGGACAAGCCGGTGATCGATCTCTTCAGTGCAGAAACGGCCGCCACCCTTGCCCAGGTGTACGCTTTGCTCAAGCATGCCCTGGATGAGGAAACACCGCTCATCGCCCAACGCATCGAAAAGGAGATCGAACAAAGGATCCACAAACCGTATTTGGAGGAACACTTCTGGTGGATGGGAAAAGACGGGGAATCGATGAACAACTGGACGGTGTGGTGCACCCAGAATGTGCTGCTGAGCACCTTCTTGCTCCCTGCCAGCCAAACCTTTCGCCATCAGGTGGCAGAAAAGGCTCTTTCCAGCCTCGACTTCTTTCTGAAGGACTATGGTGATGACGGTTGCTGCTCGGAAGGAGCGCAGTACTACCGCCATGCAGGGCTCTGTCTCTACCTCTGCATCGACATCCTCAACCAGGTTGGAAGCAATTTCCTGAAGCCGGTATACCAAGAGCCGAAAATCCGCAACATCGCCTCCTACATCCGCCATATCCATGCCCAGGGGCCCTACTACTTCAACTTTTCCGACTGCTCGGCTCTTGCAGGCCCCAGTACGGTTCGTGAGCTGCTGTTTGCCCGTGCCATAGACGATGCAGAACTTGAAGCCTTCGCACTGCACAGTGCACAGCTGAGGCCCAAGTCCGAACGACATCTTCCCCAGGAGATAAACCTTACCTACCGACTGCTTGAACTGATGAACCAACACAGTATGGAAACAGAGGCATTCTTGCCACCCCAATGCGACCACTCCTACCCAAGCGTCGGAATCTTCACCAGCTATGACAAGCACTTCGCACTTGCAGTGAAAGCCGGGGGAAACGATGACAGCCACAATCACAACGATACAGGCTCGATAACCCTCTATAAGGACGGGAAGCCCGTCCTTATAGACATCGGAGTGGAAACCTACACCAAACAGACCTTTTCAACCCAGCGCTACGCAATCTGGACGATGCGTTCGGTCTACCACAACCTGAGCAACTTCCCCCCGCATGAGCAACAGGCAGGCCGTACGTTTTGCAGCACGGTACTTGAAAATACAGAAGGGCCGGAGAGAATCATCAGCATGGAGCTGGCCGGCTCCTACCCCAGGGGCATCGGGCTGCACTCCTATAGGCGAACGGTAACTCACCGCAAGGGAAGAGACATCATCATCAAGGAACAGGTGGAAGGCACCTGCGTACCCATACTCAGTCTGATGACGGTGGAACAGCCTTTGGTTGAAGACAAGCTCATCCACGTGGGAAAGGAGGCACTCATACGATTCAGTGAAGATCTCTGCTCCGTGGAGGTGGAGACCATCCCCATCACGGATGCCAGGTTGTTGGCGGTCTGGCCGAAACAGGTGTATCGGATCTTGGCAAGCTATGAGCATCATCTGGAAATCACCATCACCTGATAGTCGTTCTTTCCCCGATAATTCCTGACAATTTCATGAATATGGAAAGTTTCTCTGTTGTCTTGTCCTATAACAGGACCTAGAATCAAGACATCATCAGTGTTTCTGCTGCAATGCATCCAATCTTTCTGAGGAGTTTGCCATGACAAAACGACGGTATCTCATCATACTGCTCGCCTTCAGCCTTTTTCTGGTCTCCTGCGGCACCCTGTTCACAGCCGGAGGATCGGAATATCGCTCAGCCATGTCCGCCTACAAGGCACAGGAGTATGAGAAAGCATTCCTCTCCCTCTCCGATGCGCTGAGGATCAACCCAACCTTTGAGGAAGCACTCTCCATGTATCCGGTTGTCTTCAATGAAGGATCCAGCTTCTATCGTGTCATCATCACCAATGCCGGCAACAAGAATGACCTCGCTTCTGCTGACAGGCTTTGGTCAGCGTACAGAAGCCTGTATGCAATGCATGAACGAGCCCGCAGCGATGGACGAGGGGTCGTAGCATTCGAGGACTATGCGCACAACGTCAAGACTGCTGGGCAAAAGGCCGGCGAACTCTGGTTCGGAGAGGCTGAAAGACTGGCCTCACGCACTGACAGAAAGAGCCAGCAGGAGGCTGTTGCAGCATACGAGAAGGCCAAACTGCGCTACCCTGAACTCCCGAATCTTGAACAACGGCTTGCAACAGCCCTTGCCAAGGCGACAGTATCGCTGATGGTGGTCGGCAGCGGTCCCGATGACGCCTTCCACTCCATGGTATTGGCTGATATCAAGAAAACCTTCGCCCAGAATCGGTTTGTGCAGGTGATGGACAGCCCAAGTTTCCTCAATACCTCCACTACCAAGGGTCCGACGGAATTGGCCATCGAGCATGCCAGGGCGAACCAGGTCAACTATCTTTTGGAAATCATGGTGTACAACAGGACAGAACAGATCCTTACCGAAGAGCCGGTTCGGCTTCCCAGGGAGAATCCGCTGTTTGACGGGATCAAACGGACCATGGGCTATTCAATCAAGAATACGGTAAGTTACCGCCTTTTTGACTTGAGAAACCTGAAGGTCATAGCGGGCAATACCTTTGCCACCGAGGAAGGCCCCTACACCTACGATTTCTCCTATGTGAAGGCGGAAGGACTGCGGGAATTGAATCTGGAAAATACCGGTAAGCGCAATCTCAGGTTTGTCAGCACAAATTCTGCCCCTGACATCGCCATCCCCATCATCAACCAGTTGCGGACCGGATACTACAACATCCCCAGGCCGTCAACCATTGCCGACCCCGCCGACCAAACCTTGTGGACGGCCTACTACAAGGATCGCTACCGATCATTCAAGGATCTTGCCCAGCAGGAGAGCGGGAGACAGCTGTTCTACGCAATAGAAGTGGTGCACCATCTCTCAGATGACACCTATACCACCCTCGGCATGACGGTAGAAGAAGCAGTCCAGGAGTCGAAGGTCAACAGTGCCATCATGAACGCACTCAGCCATACTGCCCGTGCGCTCATAGATGCAGAAAAACAGACCAGGGGAAGTTCCTACCAGACAATCGGCATGGAGGTAGGAAAACTCATCAAGGACATATTCTGATCTGGATGTGAAGATCTCCCATACGGCCTTCTCCATTCGGGGAAGGCTTTTTCTGCAATATCCCCAATCGACACCAATCTGTTGCTTATCAGCAATTTGGGCATTGCAGACCCAATTTTCCGAATTTTCCGTTTGACACCACCGATAGGCTGGGGTACAGTTATCCGTAGATAAAATAATTGGAGGCATTATGGCCACAGTACAACTCAAGAACATTTGCAAAGTGTACGAAGGTGGAGTCAAAGCCGTCGACAACGTCAACATTGACATCAAGGACAGACAGTTCGTCGTCCTGGTCGGCCCTTCTGGTTGTGGTAAGTCCACGACCCTCCGCATGGTAGCAGGTTTGGAAGACATCACCAGTGGTGAGCTCTACATCGACGGGAATTTGGTGAACGACGTTCCCCCGAAGGACAGAGACATCGCCATGGTATTCCAGAACTATGCTCTGTATCCCCACATGACCGTGTATGATAACATGGCATTCGGTCTGAAGATCCGCAAGTTCCCCAAGGAAGAGATTGACCAGCGCGTTCGCGAAGCAGCCAAGATCCTCGAGATCGAAGAACTGCTTGACAGAAAGCCCAAGGCTCTTTCCGGTGGACAGAGACAGCGTGTTGCCGTTGGTCGTGCAATCGTCCGCAAACCAAAGGTATTCCTCTTCGACGAACCCCTTTCCAACCTCGACGCCAAACTTCGTGTCCAGATGCGCGCAGAGATCTCTTCCCTGCACAACCGCCTCAAAGCCACGATGATCTACGTTACCCACGATCAGGTTGAAGCACTCACCATGGCAGACGTCATTGTTGTCATGAAGTTTGGTGTCATCCAGCAGATTGGTGGACCTCTCGATCTGTACAACAACCCGAACAACAAGTTTGTTGCCGGATTCATTGGATCTCCTCCGATGAACTTCCTGGAAACCGCTGTTGAAGCAGATGGTTCTGACATCTATGTCAATGAGGGAACCTTCCGCCTTAAGGTCACCGCAGAGCAGAAGAAGATGCTTACCCCCTATGTGGGCAAGTCTGTCACCTTCGGCATTCGCCCTGAGGATGTAGTCTTCAGCAACACACCAAAGGATGGCGAGACCATCAATGGTACCGTCAGTGTTGTCGAACCTCTCGGAAGTGAGACCCACGTCTATGTGTCCACCTCCAAGAGCCAGGTCATCGGTAAGATTGAACCCAGTCTTGTTCCCGCTCCGGATACCAAGATCTCCTTGATCCCGGATATGGTGAAGGCAAAGTTCTTCGATCTGGAGACTGAGCAGGTCATCAAGGCCTAAGTTCATTGCCAGCAATTGTACCGGCCCTCTTTAGGGGCCGGTTTTTATTTGTCTGAAGATGGCAAGCAAAAGATGCACCAGCCTACGCTATCATGCAAAGGGATGCCAAGAGACATGCATGACTGATCTGCACGTGCCAATGACTTGAAGGGGATCTTTGCAATCTGAGAAACTCTTGGCAGAAAAATGTTCGATACGAGCAATAATCCGTAGCTCTGTATCCTTCCCTTTTTGCTTCTGGAAAAGCAGATGGCATGATGCCGTTGAAAGCATCCCTTCCTCTCTCCTGATAAAACAGACCCTCATGGAGCAGATGATCCACAAGGGTCTTTGCGTATCAGTTGGGAGGAGTATCAAGCTACTTTCGATGATCTCGATTTGGAGTACAAGTCGAATGCAACGGCAGCGAGCAAGACAAAGCCCTTGATAGCTTGCTGCCAGTCAGTACTGATGCCAATGATTGACATACCGTTGTTCAGCACTCCGATGAACAAACCACCGACGACTGCCCCAATGATGGTGCCTACACCGCCGGAGACAGCGGAACCTCCGACGTAACACGCAGCGATGGCGTCCATCTCAAAGTTCTGTCCTGCTTTCGGGGTGGCCGAATTGAGCCGGGCAGTGAATACCATTGCAGCCACTGCAGCCAGAATCGCCATATTGGTGTAGATCCAGAACATCACCCACTTTACCTTGACACCTGACAGCTCTGCAGCCTTCCTGTTTCCGCCAAGAGCGTAGATATGACGACCTTGGACCGTCTTGGAAGCAACAAACTGATACGCTATCACGAGGATGCCCAGAAGAATCAGTATATTCGGGAAACCCTTGTACACAGCAAAGACAACCGTGAAAGCAACCAGAACCGTGGCAATGAAAACAACTTTCGCAAGCCAGACCCCGCCAGGAAGTATGTCAAAATCATACTGCTTCTGCTTATTTCGTTTTTGGATTTCGCTGAAGATGATCAGTGCAACGATGAGCAAGCCGATCAAGAGGGTAAACACGTGAAAATGCAATTTCCCGACTTCCAGTCCCCCAAACGGATCAGGAATATAGCCGGACGAAATCAGCTGGAATCCCTTGGGGAAAGGAGCCTTGGTCTGTCCTTTCATGATGACCTGACCCAAACCACGGAAAATCAACATACCGGCCAAGGTGGCTATGAATGGCGGAACGTTCACGAACGCAATCCAAAACCCTTGCCACATGCCTATCAAGGCACCAACCAGCAGGGCAACCAACATTGCCACGTACGGATTCCACTGCAGGTCCACCATCATGACACCACACAGTGCCCCAATGAAACAGACGATGGAGCCGACAGAAAGGTCGACGTTACCTGTCAACGTACACAGCAACATACCAACGGCAAGAATCAGGACATAACTGTTCTGAAGCACCAAGTTCGTCAGATTAACGGGCCTGAAAAAGATGCCATCCGTCAAGAGCCCAAATGAGACCATCGCCACGGCCAAGGCGATGACCATCATATACTGCCTCACATTCTTTTTCAAAATTGCAATCAAGCCACTCATCCCACACTCCTTCTCGTACACACACAGTTGAATAATTATCGGATCATCTACACAGTCACAAACAGAGTTGCCTCAATTGTTCAGAATATTACGCATGATCTCTTCCTGGGTAGCGGTCTCTCCAGAGAGTTCTGCGGTGATCCTTCCCTCACTCATTACATATATCCTGTTACTCATCCCAATGATTTCCGGCATTTCGCTGGAAATCAGAATGCACGCCATCCCTTGTGCGGCAAGCGAATTGATAATCGTATAGATTTCATGTTTCGCACCGACATCAATGCCGCGGGTGGGTTCATCAAGAATAAGTACTCTCGGGTCACTGAACAACCATTTTGAAAGAACAACCTTCTGCTGGTTGCCTCCTGAAAGGTTCCCTGTCAACTGGAGAATTGTCGGCGTCTTGGTATTGAGACGCTTGCAAAAATCCTCCGCAACGATATTCTCCTCGTGCTCATTGATCACCGACATGTTGGCAATCTTCTTCAGCTTGGCGATAGTCGTGTTTTCCTTCACATTCTGAATCATCACCAAACCCAATTCCTTGCGGTCTTCAGGAACATAAGCAACCCCATGCGAAATTGCCCTGGGTATTGTGCTGATATCCACCTCAGAGCCCTCAATCATTGTTTTCCCGGAAATGGTCTTCCCATACGAGCGTCCGAAGACACTCATGGCAAGTTCTGTACGCCCGGCGCCAACCAGACCGGCCAACCCGACAACTTCGCCGGAGCGGATCTGCATGTTCACCCCGTCAAGTTTATTGCGCTCCGGATTATCGGGATTCTGGACTGTCCAATCCTTGATCTCAAACAATACGTCCCCGATAGGGTTGTCCCGTTTGGGGAACATATCGGTGATTTCCCGTCCAACCATCCCTTTGATGATCCGCTCTTCGCTGATTGATGCTTCGCCGTTTTTCGTTCGTTCGACTTCCAGTGTTTCGATGGTCTTGCCGTCCCTAAGGATGGTAATGGAGTCCGCAACGGCGGCCACCTCATTGAGTTTATGGGAGATCAACACGGAAGAGATGTTGCTCGTATCCCTCAGTTCCTTGAGGATCTCAAGCAAATGCTGACTGTCTTTTTCATTGAGTGCGGAAGTAGGCTCGTCAAGAATCAGGAGCTTGGCATGCTTGGCCAATGCCTTTGCAATCTCAACCATCTGTTGTTTGCCTACCCCAAGCTTATTGACCGGCAGGTTCGGATTCTCATGAAGCCCGACACGCTCCATGTATTTCAATGCATCTTCACGGGTCTTGTCCCAGTTAATGACATTGAACTTTGCCCGCTCATCACCGATGAACATGTTCTCTGCAATGGAAAGATAGGGACTCAAAGCCAGTTCCTGATGGATGATGACAATCCCAGCCTGTTCACTTTGCTTGATACTGGAAAAGGTGCAGCGCTTGCCTCCAAAAAGGATGTCTCCTTCATAGGTTCCATACGGATACACACCTGACAGGACTTTCATCAATGTTGATTTTCCGGCGCCATTCTCGCCAACCAAGGCATGAATCTCACACTCCCTGACATCGAGACTGACGTCATCGAGTGCTTTCACCCCGGGGAATGTCTTGGTGATATGCTTCATTGAAAGCAGAATAGAATTGTTTGGCATACAGGTCCCTCACATTACAGACCGGAACCCGATTCCAATTCAGCCTCAGGCAGATGGCACCGGGTTCGCGATCATGCGATACAATTCCGGCTCCCGCAAGGAAGCCGGACAGATACTCTTACAGACCAACTTCAGCAGCAGAGTGGTAGCCGGTATCGACTACTTCAGCTTTCAGGTTGTCCTTGGTCACAATAACGGACTTCAGCAGTACGGAGGGAACAATGTACGGCTTGCCATTCTTGATGGAGTCGTTGTTGTAACTGGTGGTATCGAGACCTGCAGGAGTCTCACCGCGCATGATGGTGTCTACCAGCTCAACGGTAGCCTGACCAAGTACACGGGTATCCTTCAGGACGGTTGCATACTGCTCGCCGGCAAGAATCGACTTGCAGGAAGCTACGATGCAGTCCTGTCCACCAACAACCGGCAGCGGCTTTCCGGCAGTGCCGTATCCAACAGCCTTGCAAGCTTCAAGCGTGGAAAGACTGATCGGATCGTAGGGGGAGAGAATTCCGTCGAGGGTCTGGTTGGTATAGTGTGCGGAAAGGAGGTTCTCCATTCTGGACATTGCCAACTCATTGCTCCAGCGCAGTGTTCCGACTGTATCCATGCCCTTCTGGCCGGATCCAATCTTGAGGGTTCCATTGTCAAAATAGGGCTTGAGCCTATCCATGGCACCGTCATAGAACTTGTAGGCGTTGTTGTCGTCAGGGGATCCACCGAACAGCTCAATCAGCAACGGCTTCTTCGCAGGAGTGTCCAACTTCATGCCTTGGATAAGAATGTCACCCATCTGCTGGCCGACAGCATAGTTGTCGAATGACAGATAGTAGTCAACATTCGGGGACTTCATGATCAAGCGGTCATACGCGATTACAGGAATCTTGGCTTCAGCAGCTTTTGCCAATACATCGCTCAATGCAACGCCGTCAATTGAAGCAATGACGAGCACTTTCGCATCCTTGGTGATCAGATCCTCGATCTGACGAACCTGGGTGGGAATGTCGTCATCAGAGAACTGCAGGTCAACTTTGTAGCCAAGAGCTTCCAAACCTGACTTTACAGCCGCTCCATCCTTGTTCCAGCGTTCCTCTGACCTGGTAGGCATGACCACACCGATCATCCCTTTGTCAGATGAAGTTTCGGCCGCTCCTCCAGCAAACATCATGTTCATTGCCATGAGAAGTACCAATCCAACTACCAGCACCTTTTTCATACAGAGCCTCCTTAATGTGTATGCGTTAACGTTCACGCACCATCGAAAACAAAGCATCAGAAACGACGCTTGATTAACTCTATCATCGGTACTGGTAGCCGTCAAGAATTTTACTTGAGGGATTTTCTGGGGAAATTGGAGAATATGGGCGTTGGAAAATCCAGCGGTAACGTTACTTAAAGCAGATGGGCCACCGCCGCAAGGACAGCTGGTGGCCAGGAGAACCCTACTCTTCCCCAGCTCTTACAGCAGGGCGTTCTGTCTCCAGCGAATGTCCTCTACAACCAAATAGCAATTCCCGTCCACCTTGCGTGCAAGCTGCAGCACATGCTTGGCATCCCGACGCTTCACTTGCACATACAGCAGGATGACCTGCCCGTCCCTTCCCTGTCCTTGGAATTCCGTAACCCGAAACCCCTCATCCCTAAGACACTTGGCGACTTGTGCACCTTCGACAGAGAATACCTTCACCACCTGATCCCCGATCTTGAGCAGATTCTCCAGTGTCATGCCGACAAAGGTTCCCGTTGCGAAACCCAGGGCGAATGCAAAGGCGGTAAGAGGATCGGAAAGGTCATTGAGCACTTTGGATACGGCAAAAACCCAGACAAGGGATTCAAGAAAAGCGATGCCAAAGGTAACCATTCGCTTGCCGCGAATAATCATTGCATGGCGCAAGGTCCCAAGCGATACATCAAAGACCCTGGCTACAAAAATGACCAGGGCCAACAAAAGAGATTCTGTGGTAAATATTTTGCTACCCTCATGTTAGTGATGAAATGGATGCACGATCCACCCACACCATACAAAGGATACCAGAAAGAAACAAGCCGGTAGCTCACACTCCAAGTATTCCCATATAAGAATACTTGGAGCTGTTTTGTGCTATGCGAACAGAGCGTTGTACAGACTCTTCACTGCCGCTTGCGCTTGGCCGGCATCAACTCCGAGCAGAATCGAAGTATCGCTGGATCCATAGTTGAAGAAATGCAGCTTGATTGCATCCTGGGCAAGAGCAGTGGTGCTCTTGGCGATGAGAGCAGGTTCATCCATCACTCCGGCACCTACGATGCCTACGATGGCATGCCCATGGTCAATCGAAATGGAATCAAGGGCAAACTCGCTCTTGATGCGCTGACACATTGCATTGAGCACACTTTCACTGGCCTGGGTGGTCTCGAAGAACCAAACTATGCTGTCCACGCCGAACAGGGAGAAAGAAGGTCGGACACCGAAGATGTGCAACATGGTCAGCAGTGCATGCCTGATTCCATTCTTCTTGAAGAGCATGAGTTTCCTGAGGGAAAGGCGGCTATATCCGGTCTTTGCAGAAACACCAGCCAGCGGGTTGCCGTCGATCTCCCGGGCAGTGACGATCATGGTTCCCCCGTCAAGCGGTGCATTGGTGTTTTTCACATTGATGGGAATCCTGGATGCAATGACCGGGGCAATCGCCTCCTCATGAAAGACTCCAGCCCCTACTCCGGCAAGCTCCCGGACTTCACGATAGGTCATGGTCTTGATGACTTTCGCATGCTCCACAAGGCGGGGATCGACGCAGAACACACCCGAAACGTCCGTCCAGTTCTCGTACGTCTGTGCCTCGGCTGCACGAGCAAGAATTGCTCCGGTGATGTCAGAACCACCACGACTGAAGGTTTTCACTTTCCCTTCACTGTCGCAGCCGTAGAATCCGGGAACAATGTACTTGGTATCCTTCTTCAGGGCTTTCCTGAGGTTGTTGTAGGTCTCCTCATGTACCGTCCCGTCATCCTTGATGACAATGAGCGGGTCGGTATCAAGGAAGGTCCACCCAAAGTATGCTGCAACCATACGTGCAGCAAGATGCTCACCACGGCTTGCCGCATATTCGGCACCATGGCCGGCATCAATCATTTGCCTGACTTCTTCCAGGATTGCCACAAAAGGCTTGGCATCCATCCCCAAATCGGCAAGGATATTGGTGTAGCGAAGGGCTACTTTCCTGAAAAGCTCACGGCAAGACTGCCCCTGCTGGACAAGAGCATTGCAGGCATAGAGCATATCAGTCACTTTCTCATCATCTTTGCTCCGTTTACCTGGAGCCGAAACGATGACGATCTGTCTCTGAGGGTCAGCATCAACAATTGATTTGACTTTCTGTATTTGCTTGGCGTCAGCCACTGAACTGCCACCGAATTTGCATACGATCATGGGGAATCCTCCCACCTTTCTAGGATGTCTCTAGAGCGTATTGTATTGAAGGATAGCATGTTGTGCAAGTGAATCTGTTTTTCTGAAAATACATGACAGACAGCGTATTCACTGCTACTCTACGTACAAGAGGGAATCATGCAGGACTCAAAACGTTCGATAGTTGCCTGGGCGTTGTACGATTGGGCGAACAGTGCCTTTGCCACCACCGTCATGGCGGGTTTTTTCCCGGTTTTCTTCACGGCTTACTGGGCAGTGGGCGCAAGCAGCGAGCAAGGTACCTTCTATCTGGGCTTTGCCAACTCCCTCGGGTCTCTCATCGTCGCTCTCCTTGCACCCTTTTTGGGTGCCATCGCAGACTGGGGAAGCTACAAGAAACGGCTGCTCGCATTCTTTGCCCTTCTTGGATCAGTCATGACGGCCAGTCTCTTCATCCTATCGTCCGGCTCCTGGCCGTTGGCTGTGCTCTTCTACTCGCTGGGGGTGGTTGGATTCAGCGGTGCCAACACCTTCTACGATGCACTGCTCCCCTTCGTGGCTTCAGAGAAGAAAGTGGACTTTGTCTCTTCCCTCGGCTATTCGCTGGGGTATATCGGTGGAGGTCTCCTCTTTCTGGTAAACGTGCTGATGTTCCTCAATCCCTCTTGGTTCGGGATTGCCAGTCAGGAAAGCGCCATCAAGATCAGTTTCGTCATTGTCGGTATCTGGTGGGTGGCGTTCACCATCCCCCTTCTGGTATTGGTGAAGGAGGAACAGAGGGAGAAAACCCTTTCCCTCAGGCAGTCCATCAGTAGGGGCTTGCATGTGACGACCGAGACGATCAGGAGTTTCAGGAAACTGAAAACCATTGCCCTCTTTCTCGCTGCGTACTGGCTCTACATTGATGGGGTGGATACCATCATCCGAATGGCGGTCAACTACGGTTCCAGCCTCAACTTTCCCAGTGACTCACTGATCATCGCCCTCCTGATCACCCAATTCGTTGCCTTCCCTGCAGCCCTCGGCTATTCGGCTTTCGGTAAGCGCATCGGGGTGCGACAGGCTCTCATGGTCGCCATTGCAGCCTATATCATCATTGCCATCCTGGGCTTCTTCATGACAAAGGTGCTGCACTTCTATCTTCTGGCCATCTGCATCGGGCTCTTCCAAGGTGGTATCCAAGCCCTGTCGAGGTCCTATTACACCCGTCTCATTCCCAAGGAACGGTCGGCGGAGTTCTTCGGCTTCTTCAATATGCTGGGCAAGTTCGCAGCAATCATCGGCCCGGCACTGATGGGAATTGTCACCCTCATGACCGGCTCGACCCGCATGGGGATCCTCAGCCTGATCCTGCTGTTTGTAGGAGGGTTCCTGTTGCTCAGGCTGGTGAACGAGGAGAAGGGACAAGCGGAAGCAGAAGCGTACCTGCAGATCAAGTGAATTGAGGCGCCTTTACACACTTGTCCGGGTATGGTATTACTGAAGCCTCAGATTCGATTCGCAAAGGAATACCATGCAACAGTTGCAAGAAAATAAGATGGGGATCAGACCGATCCCCTCACTGGTTTTGTCCATGTCATTTCCCATCATGCTGAGCATGCTGGTGCAAGCTCTCTATAACATCGTGGACAGTATGTTTGTCTCCCACTACAGCCAGGATGCCCTGACTGCGGTCACCCTCGCCTTTCCGCTGCAGAACCTGCTCATCGCAGTAAGCGTCGGAACTTCCATCGGTGTCAATTCATTGCTTTCACGAAAGCTTGGGGCGAGGGATATCGAAGGAGCGCGGATGGCGAGCGGCAATGGGCTCACCCTTTCGGTGATCAGCTGGGCTTTCTTCGCCCTTCTCGGCCTCTTCTTCTCCAAGCCTTTCATAGGTTTCTTCTCCAACGATCCTGTGCTGGTGAAAATGGGAACACAGTACATTGCTGTCTGTCTCTTCTTCTCACTTGGCATCTTCATCGATATCACCTGTGAGCGTATTTTGCAGGGTACAGGAGATACCTTCCACCCCATGATCATCCAAGGGACCGGGGCAATCGTAAACATCATCCTCGACCCCATCCTCATCTTCGGCCTCTTCGGTTTTCCCCGGCTTGGTATCCTCGGAGCAGCGATAGCCACCGTATTTGCCCAGCATGTCTCAGCCCTGCTTGCAATCCTCTATGTGCGCAAGAATCATGAGATTCGGCTGACCAAGGCCTCCTTCCGCCTGAGAAAACAGACGGTGAAAGACATCTATGCGGTAGGGTTTCCTTCCATCATCATGCAGGCGATCGGTACCATCCTTACCACCAGCCTCAACAAGATCCTCATCGGCTTCGGAACCAGTGCCGTCGCGGTATTCGGCATCTATTTCCGCCTGCAGTCCTTCGTCTTCATGCCGATTTTCGGTCTGAACAGCGGCATGATCCCGGTCATCGGGTACAACTATGGGGCGAAACGACCCAAGCGCATCACCCAGACAATCCGAGTGGGAATGGTGGTTTCCCTGAGCATCATGACTGCGGGATTCTTGGTCTTCACCTTTCTGCCGCATGTATTGCTTGGGTGGTTCAATGCAACCGATGAGATGCTTGCCATCGGTATCGTTGCTATGCAACGCATCAGCCTCTGCTTCATTTCCGCAGGCTTCTGCATTGTGCTCATGGCAATGTTCCAAGGCATCGGGGAAGGCTATGTCTCCATGATCATCTCGGTGACCAGACAGCTGGTGTTCCTGCTCCCTGCAGCCTATCTGCTCGGGCGCTTCCTCGGTCTCGACGCCCTTTGGTACTCGTTCATCATCGCAGAAAGCGCATCCCTTGCCCTGACCATCTACTTCTTCATTCACCTGTACAAGAAGCGGATCAAGACGCTGGGAGCATAAGCAAGAAACCTGTACGTTGCAGGTAAAGAAAAGAGAATCCCCGCTTCCTTGCCGATGGCAAAGGGGGCGGGGATTTTCTTGCTTACTCCCACTCAATGGTCCCAGGGGGCTTGCTGGTGATGTCGTAGAGGACACGATTCACTCCAGACACCTCGTTGCAGATCCTGCTTGCAGCATTCTGGAGCACATCCGGGGGGAAGCGGAACCAGTCAGCGGTCATTGCATCCTCGCTGGTCACTGCCCGAAGCGAGCACACTTCCTCATAGGTACGCTCATCACCCTGCACTCCCACGCTCTTGACCGGAAGCAGACAGGCAAGCGCCTGCCATATGTCATGGTAGAGCCCAGCCTTGCGAATCTCCTCAATGAAGATGGCATCAACATCACGCAGGGTATCCAGGCGTGGCTTGGTAACCTCGCCAACACACCTGACCCCAAGACCCGGACCAGGGAACGGATGACGGGTCACCAGCTCCTCGGGAAGACCAAGCTCCCTACCAAGGGCACGCACCTCATCCTTGAAGAGTTCCCGGAGCGGCTCAAGCAAATCCCACTTCAGGTCTTCGGGAAGGCCGCCCACATTATGGTGGCTCTTGATCGTAGCAGACGGTCCGCCGGAGGGACTCTTGCTTTCGATTACATCCGGATAGAGCGTTCCCTGGGCAAGGAAGGAGATTTCCCCAGCCTTGCGGGCCTCATCATAGAAGGTGTCGATGAATACCTTGCCGATGATCTTGCGCTTGGCCTCGGGCTCGGTAACGCCTTTGAGAGTAGAGAGGAAGGCTTCTTCTGCGTCAGCATACTGAAGACGGATCTTGTAGTTGTCCCTGAAAACCTTCTGGACCATCTCAGCCTCGCCCTTGCGAAGCAGGCCGTTGTTGACAAACACACAGACCAGCTGGTCTCCGATGGCTTCGTGAATCAAAACCGCTGCCACAGCTGAATCGACGCCGCCGCTCAAACCGCAAAGCACCTGTTTGTCACCAACCTTGGCACGGATGTCCTCAATTGCCGTAGCAATGAAAGAACCCATATCCCAGTTTTGCTCTGCCTTGCAGATTCCCAGGACAAAGTTCTCAAGAAACTGCTTACCCTGTGCAGTATGAACCACCTCGGGGTGGAACTGCACACCGTAGAAACGCTTTTCATCATGTTCCAGTACCGTATACGGACAGTTGGGGGTACTGCCGGTCTGCACAAACCCCTCGGGCAGGGCAGAAACGGAATCCCCGTGGCTCATCCACAACCGTGAGTTGGCACTGATGCCCTTGAGCAGCGAAGACCCTTCGGTCAGTACGGTAAGGTCGGCAAACCCATACTCACGCTTATCGGGACGCTGGACCTCACCCCCGTTCTGGATGCTCATCACCTGCAACCCATAGCAAATGCCCAGGATGGGGATTCCAAGGTCGTAGATCGCCGGGTCCGGGCGGGGGGAACCCTCAGCCCTGACCGAAGCAGGACCGCCACTGAATATGATGCCCGTCGGCTTCATGGCCTTCAATTCCTCTGCACTGGTGGTAAAGGGAACAATCTGGCTATAGACGTGCATCTCCCGTACCCTGCGTGCGATCAACTGGCTGTATTGCGCACCAAAGTCCAGCACTACAATGGTGTCATGGGAGAATTGTTGCATGCAGCACTCCTCTATCTTCTGAATTTGTTGCGAGTATACCGAAAAGCTGTGCGAATTGCTACCAAGCAAGCGAACGAACAGGAGGATAGGCCTTCTTGACTGCACTGGATACACCAAGACCCAGAACAAAGCCTACGCCACTCTGTGCAATATTGCCAGGAATCTCAGCAGCGGCCACACTGACCGTACTGATGAAGAGTGCAGAGAGGGCAAAATACCCCAAGGAAACGGTCGCGATGCAAACCAGACCGGCAAGCAGCTTCCTTGCAAAAGATACCGCCTCATTCCCCTTCTGACGGACGATGAGTGCAATCAGCAAACCTTCCACTCCGTGCACCACGAAGGAGATCGGAGCCCACTGGGCATAGCCGCTGATCAGGTCAGCCAAAGCTGTTCCCAAACCGGCTGCAATGAAGGCAGACCAAGGACCAAACGTGAATGCGATGAAGCAGATCGCAACATCACAGAGATTCAGATATCCCTTGGCAGTCGGGATACGAACCACGAGCGTAAACACCACCACTACGGCCGTCAGAACGGCTACCATGGCTACCTTCAAGGCATTTCTATTCTGTTGCATTATGTATCTCCTATCGAACCCTGAACAGGGCCCAAAACACTACCAGCATGATACAAGAAAGCAGAATATGGGTAAAGGGATGTCGGTAGGAGGAGAGATCCTTGTAGCTGGTGCGTTTTTGTTCACGACCGAAACCACGCAGTTCCAGGCTCATGGCAAGATTGGGAATGGAACGGAGTGCGAAAACCAAGGCACTGGTGAGTGTGGGCACCAAATCTTTCAGCCGCTGGAAGATTCGCTTTCCCTGTTCACTCTCCGCCTCCCTGAGGCTGTGGGACTCAGCAATCTGGGAAAAACTCTCTGCAATGAAAGGAATGTAGGTGAATGCAAGGGTGACCACCAGACCAGCCTTATAGGGAAGGTGGAAGGCCCGAAGGGCAAGCATCACCTCCTGCATGACAGTGGTGGCAAACAGCAAAGTACAAGCATACGTGATGCCGATGAAGCGTCCCGCCAGCCGTACAGCCTGTTCCAGTCCCTCTGCGGTGATGAGCGTGAAAGAACCGATGGTGACCAGGCTCTCTCCATCCCGTACATTGAACGGCATGAAGAGAACCATGAACAGCAACATAGGAAGAATGGAAAGGAAGGTCTTGGCAATGTGGGAGAAGCCGGTGTTGATCGCGCCCAGCAGTACGAGCAACCCTACCACCGTGTACAGGCCTACCAAGCTCACCGGCAGGAAAAACCAGATGCAGAGCAGAAGTACGGAAAGCAACTTTGCCCTTGGATCAAAGCGATAGAGCAAGCCCTTTCCCGCTACGAAGGTGTTGATCGTCATAGTGCGCAGAGCCTCCCCTTCTCTATGGAGTACGTTCTCTGCTCCACCCGTTTTGCAAACTGCTTGTCGTGGGTGATCAGAAGGATGCCGGCCCCATTTTGCCTGAGGTCCCTGATAATCGACAGCGCAGTATGATACGTCAGGGCACTGTCCAGCTCATCAAGGATGTAGAACGGTCGTTCCAAAAGGTAATAGACGGCTGCCTGAAGAGCCTTGCGCAGCGGATAACTCATGGTAGCTGGAGTATCGGAAAGGGAGAGCCCGAACAGATCGGCACAATGCTCGACTTTCCTGCGGATCTCTTCCGACTTAAGGTCACGCCTTCTTCGCAGTGACCAGGAGAGCTCATCCTGTACGGTGGGAAGAAAAATCTGCAGATCGGGGTTCTGGAAGAGATACCCCACCTTCTTGGAGAGCTCTTTTCCTGACAAGGCGGAGCCATCCACCTGTATGGAGCCACCCAGATACCCATCCAGGCCGCAAAGTATCCGGGAGAAGGAGCTTTTTCCGCTTCCGTTCGGACCGACCAAGGTAACCAGCTCACCGCTCTGGAGTGTGAAATGCGGAACATGGACTTTGAAGGAAGCCTCTTCCAACGTGCTCATCCTTCTGCGTTCGGCAACCAAGTCGGTACAGACCAACTGTCGCATGACGGGTGGAGCGCACACCTGGGAATCCAGTGGGTTGGCAAGATCATCCTGGCAAAGCTGGGAAAAACGGCAGAGCAACTCCTTTCGTACGGGGGAGACGACCTTCTTGCCGTCCAATAGGAGCACTTGGTCAAAGAGCTTGTCAAACTCGGCCAGATAGCGGCTGGCAAGTACCAAAATGGTCTTGTTCCCCTTCTCTATCAACTCCTTGAGTTGGTCCCGCCACTTCTGGTCCAGATCATCAAAAGCTTCGTCCAGGATCCAGAACCGGGCATCAATTGCCTCGGTGACTGCAAGCAGGACACGCTTGCGCTCGCCCCCGCTCAACTCCTGCGAACTGGAGGTCCTGAGTCGATCGAGGCCCCAATGCTTGAGTGCGGCTTCAACCCTGCCTTTGATCTCTTCCTGTGATAGGCCCAAGGATTCAAGGGGGAAAGCCACCTCCTCCTCCACTGAATTCGCCACAAACTGCTCTTGGGGGTTCTGTGATACATAGGTGCATTCACTGAGCAGTTGCCAAGGCTCGACAGCAGAGAGATCATTGCCGAACACCTTGAGGTTCCCCTCAAGCGTCCCGGGAAAATATTTGGGACAGACCCCGCAGATGATCTTCGCCAACGTAGTCTTTCCCTTGTCGAACGGAGCGAGCAAGAGCGTCTTGCTGCCCGCTTCGACCTCCAGACTCAATCCTTCGAAGATGCTGTCACAAACATTTTCCCCATAGCTGTGGTAGGTGAAGCTGAGGTTTGTGATGGAGAGTGCTTTTTGCATAGGCACCCTAGACTTCGCCAGGGAGCTCGTCGAACCGCTTGGCGATGGTCCCATAGACCACCTCGTGGAGATTGGCTATCTGATTCTCATCCAATGTTGCCGTATCGATGGGTTCTGAGATGGAAAAATATGCATGCACCCGCTTTAGCCCTTGCAGATGTTCCAGTCCTGCACGAAGGCCCTTGATCGTAATCGGCACGATGACAGCCTTGGACCGGGTAGCCAGTTTCAGGCTCCCGTTCTTCAGCTCACCGATTTTCCCGCTCTTGCTTCGTGTGCCCTCGGGGAAGATGAGCATGCTCCTCCCATCCTTCAGGTACTGGACCCCTTTGAGAATGGCTTTCACTGCATCGTGAGGGCTGGTCCGTTCTATGAAGATGCAACCCAGTGCATAACACCAGAGATTGATGATGGGTATCCGCCTCACCTCTGCTTTCGCAAGGATACTGGCCCAAAGCTTGGCAGGCCCCACGAATGCTACGATATCGAGCATGCTCTGGTGGTTGGCCATATAGCAGATGTTCGTTGCCGCGGGCAGATTCTCCCGTCCATCAACATGCACGGTGATTCCGAGAAAGAAGAGGATGGAGCTGCCGATGAAGTGACCGCTGTGTTCCAAATGGCGCTCGGCTTGTTTCCTCAGGCCAAAAAACCTGAGCAGGAAAGCAGGAACAAAGCCATAGAGGGGGGAGAGGATCAAAATGGGGAGGACAAACAGGGCTGCAAACGCAATACGAATCTTTTTCATGCAATCTCCTCCAACGTGCTAGGAAAAGTCCTGCGTTTTGTACAGTTTGGCATAGTGGCCATTTTTCTGGAGCAACTCGCTGTGGGTGCCCGACTCAACCAGTGTACCCTCATCAAGGACCAAGATGCAATCGGCATTCTTCACTGTCGTCAACCGATGAGCGATGACCAGAGCGGTCCTCCCCTTGGATAGACGGGCAAACGCTTCACTGATCAGCTCTTCGCTTTCGGTATCCAGACTACTGGTAGCCTCATCGAAAATCAGGATCGGAGGGTTTTTCAGAAAGACCCGTGCAATGGAGATGCGCTGTTTCTGTCCACCACTGAGCAGTGTCCCGCGTTCTCCGACCTGGGTATCAAGGCCCAGGGGAAGCGAGCGCACGAACGAACCGAGATTTGCCGCATCAAGAGCTGCCCAAAGCTGCTCATCGGTTGCATCAACCTTGCCGTATTTCAGGTTCTCGCGGATGGTGTCGTCAAACAGGAAGACATTCTGCTGCACAAAGCCGATATTCTGGCGAAGAGAACTCTGCTTGAGCGAGTTGATATCCTGCCCGTCTATGAGAATCCGGCCGCTCGTCGGCTCATAAAAACGAGGAATGAGGGAGGCAAAGGTACTCTTGCCAGCCCCGGATTCACCAACCAAAGCAACCGTCGTGCCACCGGTGAGGGTAACCGTGAGGTCTTTCAGTACGTCTGAGGACGAGTTGTCATAGGAGAAGCTGATCTGGTCGAAAACGACCGTTCCCTCCTCGACCTTGAGAGCCTTCGCATCCTTTGCATCCTGGATGGAGGGATCCTCGTCCATGACTTGGGTAAAGCGCTCAAAACTTGCCATACCCTGCTGAAGCTGCTCGGTGAAGTTGATCAGGCGGTCGATGGGAGGAAGCACCACCCCGACATACAGGATGAAGGTCACCAAATCATAGCTTTGCACCTTCCCCATGAAAATGAGGATGGTTCCGCCGGCAATGGTGCAAAAATAGTAGAGCTCACGGAAGAATCCGAGAATTGAGTGGTAGCGGCCCATCACCCGATACTGCTGCATCTTGCTGTCACGCAGCACGTCGTTGACCTGATTGAACTTCGCTTCCTGGTACGACTCCCTTCCGAAGGATTTCACCTCACGAATGCCCATCAGGGAGTTTTCCACGTTGCTGTTCACATCGGCAACCGTGGTGCGCACCTTGCGAAACGATGCTTTCATCCGCATGCCATAGTAGATGCCATAGAACACCATGATGGGAAGCGGAATCATCGATACCAAGGAGAGCGGCACGCTGTAGGAGAACATGACGATGTAGGACCCGAGAATGGTTGCCACACTGATGAGCAAATCTTCCGGGGCATGATGGGCCATTTCGGTGATCTGAAACAGGTCATTGGTAATGCGGCTCATCATGTGGCCGGTCTTCGTCTTGTCGAAGTATCCGAAGGAGAGCTTTTGCAGATGGGCAAAGAGCTCGCTGCGCATGTCAGTCTCCATCTTCACTCCCAGAATATGCCCCCACGTCACCCTGATGTACTGACAGACAGCCTGCAGGATGTAGATGAGAAGCATCAAGCCGAAGATGATGACCATGTTGCGCAGATTCTGGGAGGGTATCTCCACCCTGAGCAGTTGCCTGGTCAAGGTGGGGAACAGGATGGCAAGGGCGCTGGCAAATATGGCAACACCCATGTCAAGAAAGAACAAACCTTTGTATGGACGATAATAGGAGAGAAACCGTTTGAGCATGCTACTTCTTTCTCCCGAACAAACGGGCAAAGAATCCCTTTTTCTGTTCGGGTTGCTTCACCTCATTCGACTCCTTTGCCCGGGCTGGGGCAGCAGTCGGTTTGCGTACACTCGTATTGGGAGCTGAAGCCTGCACCTTGGGAGCAGAACTCTTGGGCGCAACTTCGCCACCTTCGCTCTGGTACTGCTGCTTGTAGTAGGCAAGCCGTTCCTCAAGCGAGAGATTCTGGATTTCGGCATAGCTCTTCGAGCCGCTTCTTCTGCGTCGGTCGCGTTGTACCGGTTCATCCCTGCGAGGTCTTCTTTCCTGTCCTTCCGCTGCTGCCATAGGCCTGCGTGGGCCACGAGGCCTATCACCCTGCTCTCTAGTTCTTCGTGCAGGCTCGGGCCTTCCACCGGGGCGCTTGCGGTCCCTCGGACCACCCTTGGAACGCATCGTGGACGGGGCATACTCATCGTTGCTGACCAGATCGCGGAACGAATACGAGGCACTCTTGTCCTCAACGGCAGGCAGGGCTCCCTCAGCAGGCCAGATTACGGGAATCTTCATCTGGATGTAGTTCTCGATGGCCTCAAGGTTGAACACGTACTCTTCATCTGCAAACGTGATGGACTTGCCGCTCTTGCCGGCACGGGCAGTGCGCCCGATGCGGTGCACATAGCTCTCAAAGTCATCCGGGATATCATAGTTGACGACCAGCTCAAGGTCATCGATCTGCAGGCCGCGGGCTGCAACATCGGTGGCAACCAGGAATTTGATCTTCCCTTCCTTCATCCGCTCAATCGTCTGAAGACGTTTGGACTGGGGAAGGTCACCCATCAGATACTTGGTGGGATAGCCATTGAGCGAGAGACGCTTGGAAACCTCGATGCACCTTGCTTTCGTGTTGGTGAAAATGAGGCAGTTGGCAGGATCTTCCTTCTTCATAAGCTGCAAAAAGAGATGAAACTTCTCAGCCTTGCTGATGTGATAGAGCTCCTGGGTGATTGCCTTTACGGTAATCTCCTCAGGTTGGACCTCAAGCTCGACCGGTTCGTTCATGAACGACCAGGCGAGGTTGCGGACCTTGGTACCCAACGTTGCGGAAAAGAGCATGGTCTGTCGCTCGGTGCAAGGACGGAGCAAGCTGAACATCTTCTGGATGTCCGGGTAGAACCCCATGTCGAAGAGACGGTCAGCCTCATCAACCACAAAGATGTCAAACTCCCGGAAGTCAATCTTGTGCATCTTCTGGTAGTCCAGGATGCGTCCGGGGGTGCACACGAAGATGTCACACCCTTTTTCGATAAGCTCATCCTGTTTTCCATACCCGACGCCACCAAAAAAACACCCTACCGTTATGTTCTCCACCGATTGTGCCAGCTGAAGGGTATCCGCTTCAATCTGAACGGCGAGTTCACGGGTAGGGGCTACGATGAGGGCCTTGGGTTTGCCTTTGCCTGCTTTTTGGGCTGCTACAAATGATTCCAGGATGGTCAACACATACACTGCGGTCTTGCCGCTGCCCGTCTTTGACTGGGCCATGACATCTTTGCGGGAAAGACTGACGGGGAGGACTTTCTCCTGCACCTCGGTACAGTCGGTAAAACCCGCGGCTACGATGCCTTTGAGCACTTGCTCACTTAAGGGTAGTTCAGTAAATTTCATTGGTACTATATATCGCCTTTACAAGAAATAGCTGTTTCCATGGGAAAAAGTGGGCTGCATGAAAGAGCCCTACCCAAATAAGATAGAGGAAAATGCTGGCCTTGTCCACCGTAGGAGCAAAGGTTTCTCAGTCCTGAAGTTCCCAACTGCGCACCAGATCCCTGATCGCCAGTATCTTCGTGAACGGGGCACTGAACGGCTTGCCGTCCAGGGAGGCAAGCGGCATGGCCGCCATGCTGGTGGCACTGAGGAAAGCCTGCCCGTAGGTGCCCATAGCCAGATCCTCAAGGTAGGGAGCCTCATAGACGACACTCAGCCCAAGCTGGACAGCAGCCTTGATCACCCGATCGCGGGTAATGCCCAAGAGCACCTCATCATCGGCAGCTGTGTAGAGACTGTTCTCTTTCAAAGCGAAGAAATTGCTTCGGGTACCTTCAAGAACCCTGCCGGTACGGTCCACCAACAGTGCCTCAAAACACTTCTGACGTTTCGCCTCTTCCACAGCCAGGTAATTGAGCAGCAAGTTGCCGGTCTTGCAGGAAGGGAAGAGCCGCTCGCCGTAGTAGCTGATCGCTCCGACCCCTTGGGTATACTGGGTCTCGGGATAGCTCAGGATTGTGGAAGCAGTCACAAAGAGCTGTGGCTCCTCCCCACCGTAGATCTGGATGCGAAGGCTCGCTTGCCCAATTGCATCAACTTCCATCAGCCGATGAACAGAGTCGGTTATCTGCTCGTGAGTGAACGGATGGACAAGCCCGATACCCTTGCAGGAGTGCTCCAGACGATTGAGATGGTCTTGCAGATGCACCACCTTGCCTTCGATGATCCTCAGGGACTCATAGGTGGAAAACCCGAACTGAACGGCCCTGAGGGTTATGGGTACCACAGCATCCTTGCGTGCGATGACCCTCATGTTATGTATTGCGTGCTCTCCAACCATGTGATTCCTCCTTAGGGATACTTGATCAACTCACGGGGTTTGCTCCCGTTCGGGGGTCCCACGTAGCCAAGCTCTTCCATCTGTTCCACCAGACGGGCAGCTCGGTTGTATCCTATCTTCAGCCTTCGCTGCAAGTAGGAGGCTGAGGCGCATTTTCGCTCTACCACGATGGCCAGAGCACGTTGCATCAGCTCACTGTCATCATTCACATCAACTGAGTCATCATCATCACTGTCACTCGCCTTGGGCTCGTCCTCCTCAAAGAAGGATTCATCAATGTAGTCGGGCTCACCCTGGGAGGAGACAAAGCGCACCACTTCCTCGACTTCCTGGTCACTGAGGAAGGATCCCTGAATACGCTCAGAGGCAGGATTGGAGGATGACATGTACAGCATATCCCCCTTGCCCAACAGTTTGTCGGCACCCTGCTCATCAAGAATGATGCGGCTGTCGGTGGCACTGGTGACGGCAAACGCAATTCGGGTGGGAATATTGTTCTTGATCACCCCGGTGATGACATCAACCGAAGGCCGCTGGGTGGCAAGCACCAGATGGATTCCCACTGCACGACTCATGGCGGCCAGACGGCTGACCTTGCTCTCCATATCCTTGCCCACCAGATGCATCAGGTCTGCAAACTCATCGATGACCACCAGAATGTACGGAAGCTTCTCCCTTGCCAGGTGGCTGGTCTCGATCTTCTCGTTGTATCCGACTATGTTCCGTACATTGATCCCCTGCAGCAGCTTGTACCTGCGATCCATCTCATATAAACAAAAATCAAGAGCCTTGAGCGTACGCTTGGCCTCCGTAATGACCGGAGTCAAAAGATGGGGAATCCCATTGTAGATATTCAGTTCTACAATCTTCGGATCCACCAGGATCATTCTCACCTGTTTGGGACTGCGTCTGAACAGTACCGAGCAGATGAGAGAGTTCACACAGACACTCTTTCCGCTGCCTGTGGAACCAGCGATGAGCAGATGTGGAGCCTTGATGACATCAACAACAACAGGTTGCCCCATCAGGTTTCTGCCGAGCACCATGGGAATGCCCAATCCATCGGAGAGGGAAGGAAGCATCTCCCGAAATCCTATGATGTCACGCTTAAGGTTGGGAATTTCCACCCCGACGGCAGACTTGCCCGGGATCGGAGCCACTATGCGTACCTGCGTCGCCGCCAAGGCAAGTGCGATGTTGTCGCTGAGATTGACGATGGAGTTAACCCGGATACCGGGCGCAGGCAGCAGTTCAAACATGGTGACCGTCGGCCCTCGCACAATATTGGTGAGTTCCACAATGATGTTGAACTGCTGCAGGGTGGACACCAGTACCTCTCCCCGCTTGAGGGTGACCTCATCGACCACATCCCCAATCTTGGGGTAGGTGACAAGCATAGACTCATCAGGATACTTGTAGCTGAGCCGACCCCTGCTGATGAGAGCGCTGGAAAGCCCTCCCACCCCGCTGGAAACCTCGAGCTGGTCGGCTTCTTCCTCCGGCTCAGGACGGGGAGGCTCCCCTTCCAGCTCACCGCCGTTGATCGGCTTGGCAGTACTCATCGGATAAGCAAAAGAGGGCGTGCTGCTCTCCTTCATCACAGAAGCTTCCCGCTCTGGGACAGGAACAACCGGCTCGGGAACATATTGCGAAACGTGCGACTCCTGCTCCGAGAAGAGTGGGTTCTCCGGCTTCTTCTCATACTGCACCGAAAGGATGCGTTCCTGTACCGAGAGCGGCTCATCAGCACCCTGCCCTTGGTTCTGTTCCACTGCCTGCGCGAGCATACCGCGGGCTTTGCCTGAGCTGTCACTGCGTCTTGAAGCAATTCTCTGCGGAGCCTTTCCGACGGCTTCAAGAGCCCCTTGGAGGAAACCCGAGAGTTGTGCAGCTTCCTTTTTCGGTTTCTCCGGCTGTTCCTGCTGTTTCTGTTCAGCAAGTTCCTGTTGCTTGCGCTCAAGATACGAGAGTCCGTTGTTGCGTTTGCGTTCCTCGGTCAAGGCATGCAACGCACCGATGCTGACCATCCCGTTGACCTTGATTTCCTCAACCTCGATGACATTCTTGCTGGCAGGACGGAGGGAAGCGGAGGATTTGCGGGAGAGACTTTCCAGGGGAGGGACATCTGCAATGGGAGGGAACTGAACCTTCTGTGGTTCGGAAAAGGAGTTGCCCTCTTCCACCTCCAGCGGTGCAACAGGCTTCTTGGAAAGAACGACGGTCTCTTCTTCCTCACGCTCCTCTTGCTTCTGCTGTCGCTTCTCATGTTTCTTCTGTTTCTTGGTTCGTCTCTCATCCCGTGGAGCCGGCGCGAGATGCTGGAGCCGCAACTCCTCCCGAAGCCGCTGCCGTTCAGCCTTGTGCTGGTGATAGCGGTCCAACGCATCCCCAATGAGGGTGACAGCCACAAAGAGACCTGTCTCAGCGAGGAAGGCAAGCAAAACCTTCAGCGAAGCAGAGCGTGCGTCAGTTGAATTGGAGAGCAAGGAAGCGGCAAACATCGGCCGATCGCTTCCCTGCATCACGTGCGAGAGTGTGTACAAAGTATAGGCCATCAGGGCAGTGACCGGAATCAGGAGAAAGGAGAACCGTTTCTTACCCCGGAAGGAGAAGATCATGATCGTCCAGACCAGGAACAGGAAGGCAACTGGGACGAGTCCGAAACGGGTGGGCTGCGCACTGAACGAGAAGAGCCTGCCCAGCATGCGATGCATGGAAGCAAGCAGTGCGTGGTTGATGCCCAACAGGGGAAGAGCTGTTATGCTGCCAAACAGCAACGTCCCGAAAAGGCAGACCAACCCTGCAATCAAAGACACCCGCCCTTTCTTCTCCTTCACAAGCAACTCCTCGTACGTAAACACCCATTTTTGCAAATGGTATCAAATCTTTTGCAGGAGGCAAAGCATGCGGCTTGCCTCAAGACGGGGGACTTCCAGATTCACAACCGAACTCTCCCACCGGCTTTTGCAGCGGACCTTCACCTGTCCCAACTCCTCCTGCACCTGCTCCAACTGAGCTTTGTAGGCACACACGACCCCACCCTCATTGAGTATGGGAGCCACCAGATCAAGAATATCATACAAAGGATGGAATGCGCGAAAGGTTATCAGGTCAAATGTTTGCCTGATCTCTTTCAGGTCCCGGTCAAAGACTGTCACCCGATCGGAGAGCGAGCATCTGAGCAGTGCGTTGCGTAGAAAATCCACCCGCCTGCCCATACGTTCGACCAAAGTGAAATCATACGATCGCATGGCAATGGCCAGAGGAATGCCGGGAAGCCCTGCCCCACTGCCCAGATCTGCAATCCGGGCGTGCGGAAAAGAAGAAGCAAGCTCTGACATGGTATGGCAACCTGCAAGACTGTCCAGAATGTGGCGGATAATCAGATCCTCACCTTCAGCTCCCACCAGCTTGTAGACCGGGTTGAAGAGTTCCAACTCCGCAATATAGGCATCCAACTGTCCTCGCTGGTCCTGATCAAAGTCCAAACCCAGCTTTGCAAGCCCCTCTTCAAGCAAGGCGGCATACTTACTTCCCATGGCGGCCTCCCCTGTCAAGATGGACGATGAGTACGGCGATATCGCTGTTGCGAACCCCATTGATGCGTGAAGCCTGTCCCACCGAGAGGGGGCGGATCTTTTTCAGCTTCTCCCTGCCTTCGGCACTCAGGCCCTCAACCGCATCGTAGTCCAGCTGGTCATCAATGACCAAGCTCTCAAGTTTCTCAAACCGATTGATCTGCCGCTCCTGGCGGTTGATGTACCCCTCGTACTTCACATCAAGCTCAACCTGATAGAGAATCGGTTGCTCAAAGGAAGTGAGCTCAGGCATCTGTGCCTCAAGGTCGGCAATGGTGACTTCAGGCATCTTCAGCATCTGGAGGGCACTCTTCTCTCCCATCCTTCGCTTTGCCAAAAGGTCCTTGACCGTCTCCATCCGCTCAAGCTTGGCTTGCAAGCGCTCAAGATTTTCCTGCTTTTGCAATCCCACCGCATACCCCTTCTGGGTAAGGCGTTGGTCGCAGCTGTCATGGCGAAGATTCAGCCGGTATTCCGCCCTGCTGGTAAACATCCTGTACGGTTCCTGGGTTCCCATGGTAACCAGGTCATCGATCAACACCCCGGTATAGGCTTCATTGCGGCTGAGTACCAAGGGTTTCTCTCCTTTCAGTTTCTGAGCAGCATTGATACCAGCCATCAGGCCCTGGCAAGCAGCCTCCTCGTAGCCACTGGTACCATTGGTCTGCCCGGCAATGAAGAGGTTCTCCACCAGCTTGCTCTCAAGCGAAGGATAGAGCGCCTGCGGATCGATGAAATCATACTCCACCGCATAGGCGGGGCGCATGATCTGGGCTTCCTCAAGCCCTTCGATGCTGTGGATGAAATCCCACTGCACGTCTTCGGGAAGGGAGGAAGAGATGCCGTTGAGATACATCTCCTCGGTTCCCTCACCCTCCGGCTCCACAAAGATCTGATGACGTTCCCGGTCGGGGAAACGAACCACCTTGTCCTCGATGGAGGGGCAGTAGCGGGGGCCCTTCCCCACAATCTTGCCCCCATAGAGGGGGGAGCGGTGGATGTTGGCCCGTATGATCTCGTGGGTACGTTCGTTCGTCCAGGTGATATGGCAGGGAAGCATCGGCCTATCGACACTATCATAATCAAAGCTGAAGGGCATCATGATCTCTTCGCCATCCTGCAGTTCCATCTTGCTGAAATCAAGGGTGCTTTTTCTCACCCGTGCCGGGGTTCCGGTCTTGAGCCTGCCCACAGGAAACCCCTTGCTGCGCAGGGCTGTTCCCAACCCAATGGCAGCAGGTTCATCAAGACGACCGTTGGGAGCATCGTACTCGCCGATGAAGATCCGACCTTCCATGAAGGTTCCTGTGGTAAGCACCACAACACGGCTGGTGATGGTATGTCTTCGCTGTGTCACCACACCCACCAGTTTCTTGCCTTCCTTGTCCAGGACAAGGTCCACCACCGTATCCATGAACAGGGCAAGGTTGGGCTGCTCTTCCAGCGTCTCCTTTGCAAGGCGGGCATAGGTGAACTTGTCTGCCTGCGCCCGGGGTGCCTGCACTGCAGGGCCACGACGCCGGTTGAGGATCCTATACTGGATCATCGATTGGTCTATCAGGTGGGCCATCTCCCCACCAAGGGCGTCCACTTCCCTGACCAGATTGCCCTTCGAGAGGCCGCCTATGGCAGGGTTGCAGGAGAGTCGCCCGATTGAATCGAGGTTCTGGGTTATCAAGAGGGTCTTGAACCCCATTCTGGAGAGTGCAAGGCATGCCTCAATACCAGCATGGCCCCCCCCTATGACAATTGCATCATAATCCATCTTATTTTCCTACACAGAATCCACTGAAAATTGTTTCGAGAATGTCTGAGGGTGTCACTTCCCCGGTGAGCTCGCCGAGGTTCTGAAGCGCTTCACTCAGCTCAACGGCGATGATATCAAGCGGGATATCCAGATCGACGAGAGCCAAGGCACGCTCCAATGCGGTGCCTGCATCGGCAAGCAACCGGCTCTGCCGTTCAGACTCAATGACTACCAGATCATCCCCACTGGCGTGGGAACCGCCACTCAGACGTTCGGTTATGGTGGAAAGAAGCGTAGCCACCCCTTCCCCTGTCTGCGCGCTGATCGCAAGCCTGCCTTTCGGAGACCTGACCAAGTCGCTCTTGTTGTACACCACAATGGTACGATCGTCTTCGGCTGGGATATGCGAAAGATCGGTGCTGTCCACCAGATAGATCACCAGATCCGCTTGTCCCATCAATCGCTCTGTCCTGCGGATCCCCTCACTTTCGATTGCATCGGAACCCTCACGCAACCCCGCCGTATCGTAGAGGCGAATGGGGATGCCCTCTATGCTGAGGTCAGCTTCGATATAGTCGCGGGTGGTGCCCTTGACCGGGCTTACGATCGAGCGCTCCTGCTTGAGCAACAGGTTGAAGAGCGAGCTTTTCCCTGCATTGGTGGACCCGGCAAGCACGATGCGCGCTCCTTCACGGTAAAGCCTTCCCACCTGGTAGGTATCAGCCAAAACCGCGAGGTCCTTTCGCAGGGTCTCCAGCTGTTCGCGGGGGAAGACGAACTCATCCAGCTCATCCTCCGCATAGTCCAGCTGCACCTCTACACTTGCCGTGACGGCAAGGAGCCGCTGCTTGAAATCCGCAATCTGGTTTCTCAGACTTCCTTCCAGCCTCCCCAATGCAAAAGCACGGGCAGTCTTGCTCTGGCTGCTTACCAACTCCTGCACCGCTTCGGCTTGGGTGAGATCCAGCCTCCCATGCAGGAAGGCTCGGAACGTGAACTCACCCCCCTCGGCACTCCGCATGCCCAGACGCCCGAGCAAAGCAAGGATCTCCTTGATGACAGACAGCGACCCATGGCAGCTCAGTTCCACCGACTCCTCAAGGGTATACCCGTGGCCATCAGTCCAGACTGAAGCAACCACCTCATCGATATCTTCCCCCGTTTCGGTACGAAGGTAGCCATGTACGGTGGTGGCATTCTTTGCTTCCACCAAGGCTTTTGGGCGTGAAAAACAGGGACAGAGGGTCTTGAGGCAACCTTCCCCGCTGATGCGGATCACCGCCAAGGCACTCTGTGCCCATGCAGTCGCCAACGCATAGATGATGTCGTCCGTCACATATCTTGTCATACCGGCGAGTATACCGCTCGGGGCCGACGCTTGCAACAGAAGTGCCACCTTGGCTATGATGCGGCCATGAAAGAAACAGCACGCTTCAGAAGCTGGATGTACCGCACCATCCGAGATTTCTTCGACCAGAAAGGGTACACCGAGGTAGACACACCGATGCTCTCCCCTACCCTCATTCCCGAGTCTACGATCGAGAATTTTGCGACCCGCTTCGAGAACCCCTTTCTTCCCTCAACCGAACTGTATCTGGTCCCCTCGCCGGAGATCTTCATGAAACAGCTCATTGCCGATGGTATGGGCAGCATCTATCAGATCAGCCACTGCTTCCGCAACAGCGAGCAGCTTGGGCACATCCACAACCCTGAGTTTTCCATGCTCGAGTACTATACGGTTGGTTTCGATGAGCAGGACTCAATATCCCTTACCGAACAGCTGTTTTCTTCCCTCCTTCCCGAAACAGGGTGCGAGGATCTGCGTCCGCCTTTTGACAGGGTCACCGTACAGGAAGCGATGCGTATCCATGCAGGAGTCGACTTGGAGAAGCATCAGAAGCAAGCATCACTTGCCAATGAGGCCAGAAGGCTTGGCCTTTCGGTGCCTGATGAGCCGGAGAGTTGGGAAGAGACGTTCAACCGGATTTTCCTGACCTTTGTAGAGCCGAATCTAAGCAAAGAGCGCCCCTTGGTGCTGGAAAAGTACCCGCGTCAGATCGAATGCCTGGCAAAACCCGAGGGCAACTACCGAAAGCGCTGGGAACTGTATGTCCGCGGAGTCGAGGTGGCCAATTGCTACGACGAACTGCGCGACCAGCAGGTGATCGAACGCTACTACACCGAGGAGTATGCCCGTTTGGTTGGAAAGAGAAGCGAAAGCGGATCGGTCATCCCTGATACCGATCCTTCGCTGGCAGCAAAATTTGCGTCCATGCCCCCTTGTTCAGGGGTAGCCATCGGCTTGGATCGCCTACAGATGCTGCTGATGGGAAAAACCACCCTTGAGGGGGTGATTCTTTTTCCCCTTTCTGGTATGCTGACCAGTGGAAATACGCGCAACTAGAACTATATGAGGTAATAAGCATGATTAAAGCAGGTCAAATCGACAAGGGAACCGCCCTGTTGATCAAAGGACAGCCCTTTGTATGCATCGACCGTGAATTTGTGAATCCCGGCAAGGGATCTGCCTTCGTTCGCCTGAAGCTCAAGAGTCCGTCCACCGGTCAGACGCTCAGCGAAACCATGAAGACACAGGACAACGCCGAGGACATCACCGTGGTCGACAGGGACTGTCAGTATCTGTACAACGATGGGGAGAATTTCCACCTGATGTTGACCGATACCTTCGAACAGATTGAAGTGCCGATGGGCAACTTCCCCGACTATCAGTTTCTGATGAAAGATGGCGAAACCTACCGCTGCACCTTCTGGGAAGCACAGATCCTGGATATCCAGGTACCCCCCAAGGTAGTATTCCTGGTAGCCGAGGCTGAGGAAGCCGTCAAGGGTGATACCGTACAGGGTGCAACCAAGTACATCACCACCGAAACAGGTCTGAAGGTCCGCGTTCCCATTTTCATCAAGCAGGGTGAGAAGATCCGGGTCAACACCGAGACGAAAGAGTACTTGGAACGAGTCAACAACTAGTTCCCGATCCAGGACACAAGACCTCCACGCGTATGCAGGGAGGTCTTTTTTTATTTCGTTGTGCCACAACAGTTCCATCATAGGGAACATGCTTACCGCTTTCCTCTCCTTTCCTTTTGGTTTCATTCAGTCTTCTTTTTGTTTTATTCCGACATCAGTGAAAAATTTGTGCTAAAAAATGACTAAACTGTCATTGCACAATGCAAAAATGCTGTCAAACTGTATATGCAGGCTGTGTCAGAGGTTGCCATAAGGAGCACTGGCAATCTTGGAATAGGCTTGTTCTGGAAACCCCAGATTTTTTGAGCAACCCAAATCACTGGGAAATACAAAAGGAGAGTATGTACATGAAAGGAAAGCATTTCTTGATCCTCGCCCTCGCAATCCTGATGCTGGTACCAAGTTTCATCTTTGCCCAGCCCGCAGCGGAAGAGAGCAAAGAGTCCACCATGCGTCTGGCTTGGTGGGGAAACCCGACCCGCGACGAACGCACCTACAAGGCTGTGGAGATGTTCCAGGCCACGTATCCTGAGATCACCATCGAGACCGAGACCACCGGTTGGGGTGGCTACTGGGACAAGATGAATACCCAGGCAGCAGCCGGCAGCCTTCCCGATCTGATGCAGCACGACTATGCATACATGTTGCAGTGGGTCCAGCGCAATCAGCTGGCAGACCTCACCCCGTATGTCCAGAAAGGCATCATCGACCTGTCCAAGATCAATGAGTCCTTCCTCTCAGGCGGAAGAGTCGACGGCAAGCTCTATGGCATCAGCCTCGGTACCAACGCAGTATGTCTGACCTACGACCCGGCAGTGTTGGCCAAAGCCGGCATTGCAGAACCCGATTCCACCACCTGGACATGGGAAGACTTTGAACGCATCGCCCTCGAGATTTACCGCAAGACCGGTGTGCAGACCATCCCCTTCTTCACCACCGATCCGAAGGTCGGCTTTGACAACATGATCAGGCAGACCGGCAAGGCCACCTACGGCAAGACAGGCCTCGGCTTCACCGATCCCTCCGTCCTGCGCGAGTTCTATGCCATCCAGCTCAGGCTCCTTGATGCCGGCGCCCTGATCCGACCCGAAATTGCCTTCGTGTCCGTCTCCCCTGAAGAGGGTGCATTTGCCAAGGGACAATCATGGGTCGAATTCATCTGGTCCAACCAGTATGTTTCCACCCAGGCTGCTGCAAAGCGTCCGCTCAAGATTGCCCTGCTTCCCAACATCAAGGGAGCAACGGCAAAGGGAACCTTCCTCAAGCCTTCGATGTTCTTCTCCATTCCCGCGAGTGCAGAGAATCCGGAAGCTGCAGCAAAGTTCCTGAACTACTTCCTCAACGACATCAGCGTCAACGACTTTTTGATGGGTGAACGTGGCGTTCCCATCCCCGATGATGTCCGCGAGCACATGGCGACCAAGGTCGACACGATCAACAAGCAGATCTTCGAGTACATCAGCCTTGCTTCCAAGAATGCAGGCCCGATCGATGCTCCGGATCCGGCTGGAAGCGGAGAGTTCCTCAAGATGGTCCGTGACGTAACCCAAGAGATCCTCCTCAAGAGAGTCTCCCTTGATGAGGGTGTGTCCCGGCTCATGACCCGTGGCAATCAGATTCTCAAATAGTCACTCACCTGCTCATGGGGAGGCCTGCCACCTGGTAGGTCTCCCTTCACAATTCAGCTCACCCTTTTTCAAGGAGACCGTATGAAGCAGCTCTCTGCACGTAAAAGAGCCTGGATGGAAGACTTCTCCGGGTATGCCTTCATCAGCCCATGGCTGATAGGGTTTTTTGCATTTTCCATCATTCCCATCCTCTTCTCTCTCTACTACTCCTTCACCACGTATGACATCCTCGGGGAGCCGGTCTTCAACGGGCTCGAGAACTTTCGGACCATGGCCACTGACGAGCTCTTCTGGCAATCCCTGAAAGTAACGTTCTTCTATGCGTTTGTCTCGGTGCCCCTCAGACTGGTCTTTGCCTTCTTTGTGGCAATGCTCTTCAACCGCGGCACGCGTGCCATCCGAGTCTATCAAGCAATCTACTATGTACCGTCCCTGGTGGGCGGTTCCATCGCCGTGGCGGTCATGTGGAGAAGACTCTTCATGGCGGATGGGGCACTGAATGCTGCCCTTGCCAAGGTTGGCATCATCACCGATGTCTCCTGGATCGGCGATCCCGATACTGCAATCTGGACACTCATCATCCTCGCCATCTGGCAATTCGGATCCTCAATGCTGATTTTCCTGGCGGGACTCAGGCAGATTCCCAAGGAACTCTACGAAGCTGCCTCCATCGATGGAGCCGGCTCTTTGCGTAAATTCACCCATATCACCGTCCCTCAGATCACCCCGGTCCTCTTCTTCAACCTTGTCATGCAGCTGATCAACGGTTTTACCGTCTTTACCCAAGCCTTCGTCGTAAGCGGCGGTTCGGGTGATCCGCTCAACTCCACCCTCGTATATGCCCTCTATCTCTATCAGCGGGCCTTCAAGTACTACGACATGGGCTACAGCAGCGCCATGGCATGGGTACTGGTCCTCATCATCGGCGTGATGACCGGCATAGTCTTCAAGACAAGCAGCAGCTGGGTCTTCTACGAAGCGAAGGAGGGGAAATAAGATGACAAGCAGAAAAACCAAGCACCTTTTGGGGCAGGCCCTTTTCCATCTTGTGGTCATACTTCTGGCCTATGTAATGCTCTACCCGATCCTTTGGATGGTTTCAAACTCCTTCAAGGAGACTTCCGAAATCTTCAACACCACCTCACTCATTCCTGAAACGTTCCGGTTCGAGAACTATGTACGGGGTTGGAAATTCAACAATTCGGTGACCTTCACCACCTTCTTCTACAACTCGTTCTACTACACCATCCTCTCCACCCTTGGTGCGGTGCTGGCCTCTTCCCTGGTGGCCTATGGGTTTGCCCGGGTCCCGTTCCGGGGGAGAGCCTTCTGGTATGGGTGCATGTTCATGACCATGATGATCCCCTACCAGGTGGTCATGGTCCCACAGTTCATCATCTTCCACAAGCTGGGGTGGATCAACAGCTTCAAACCCCTGATCATTCCCCAGTTTGCAGGCCTGCCCTTCTTCATCTTCCTGATGGTGCAGTTCATCCGGCAGATTCCCTATGAGCTGGACGATTCGGCAAAGATTGACGGGTGCAACCGCTTTTCGGTCTTCACCAGGATTCTCTTTCCCCTCATCAAGCCTGCGGTGATCACCAGCACCATCTTCAGCTTCTACTGGCGGTGGGATGACTTTTTGGGTCCTCTTCTCTTCCTGAACAAGCCGAGGCTGTTTACCGTAAGCCTTGCACTGAGAATGTTCAGCGACCCGATGACCAGCACCGACTGGTCGGCAATATTCGCCATGGGGACACTCAGCCTGTTGCCGGTATTGGTCATCTTCCTGATCTTCCAGAAGTACATCGTGCAGGGCTTGGTTACCACCGGGCTGAAAGGCTAGGAGAGCTTGGCCCGCTCGCACAGGGCCAGCAGGATGATGCCGATGCCATGGGTGTCATCCAGGCGGGGCAACAGCTGCTGGGCATAGTAGTGCTTCGAGCAGGAGAACTCAGAGCCCCTGCACACTCCCCATACATGGCCATCGGCATCGATGGCCATTTCCTTGAGCCCTTCGCACGCCTTGAGACACGCCTGGCGGTAGGGTTCTGCCTCTTGGTACCAGCCAAAACGCACCCCCCGGGAGAACGCGCAGGCAAACATGGCGGTGCAGGAGCTCTCCTGATACGACTGCGGGTAATTGAGCACCTGATGAAACATCCCCATCTCATCCTGCAACCTCAGGTATCCCTCGCTGAGCTTTCCGAAGAACTCCAGCAAGGCTGCTCGCTTCGGATGATCGGGATCGAGGACCATCAGCAGCTCGGAGAGGCTGAAGAGCACCCAACCGTTCCCCCTTCCCCACGGAATGCCGGTGGAGAGGTTTCGGTCGAAGTCGTAGACATGACTCATCAGCTGCTCCTCTTCCCTGTACAGGTATTTGGCAAACCCGAAGAACTGATGCGCAGCATCATCCAGATGGGCGGAATCTGCACTGAAGCGGGCATACCGGCAGAGGAAGGGAACTGACATGTACAGATCGTCGATCCACATGGTGTTCTCATGGAACTCGTGCATCAGGGCGGTACGGAAGAACGTGCCATCGCTGAGACGGGGCTGTTGCTTGGAGATGTAGTGCCCGACCACCTCAATGAGCGGCTCATAGCCGACCAACTCATGGTCACTGGCAACCTCCAGCAAGGTTGAGGCAAAGCTTCCGCAGTCATCAAGGCTATCCAGGCTGGTCATCAGGTGGTGGACTGCCGTGGCACCTCCAAGAGCCTGCTTGTCCCACATGCCATAGGCATAGGTGTCGATGCTTGCCTGGATATGTTGTACCAGGTAGCTATGGACTGCATGGGAAAGCTCCTCATCCAGCTCCTTGAGCATCCGCTCGCTTTCCACCAAGCCATACAGGGTCACCCCAAGCGGATAATTCCAGTGCCCGAAGAGGGGGTTCTCGTTGTAGATTCTCAGATAGGCGGCCTCGCCTTCCAGATGCCAGAAATCCATGGCTCCCGAAGAAGTTTCGAACGGCTTGAGATATTGGACAGGAAAATCCTTTGGATGCTCCTCAAACGGACCGGCCAGCAGGAATGAGTAAGGGGACTCGGTTCCCAGGACAGGATTGACCAGCTTCACCCCTTCATTGCTCTTGGCATCCTGGATGCTGAGCACAACCGGTTTGCCGGTTTTGGCATAGAGGGTGAGTTGATGGACACCTCCGCCCAGTTCTACACTCTCCTGCATGATCTGCACACCATCCACCAGCAGTTCTGCATTGCTTTCGATGGTACACCAGGTGCTCTCCTCCAAAGCAAGGGAGGTTGTCATCACCACATACGACCCCTCGTGGGCCAAGGGGAAGACCTGGGAAAGGCTCACCTCGTTTCCTTCCCTTGCAAAAGGCTCTGGGTACCATTCGAGACTTCTCAGCGTCTGTGCATCCAGATGTTCAGGAACTTCGGAAAGCGGATGCGAATACCAAACGCCCTCGCTCTCTTGCATCGGGGAGGGCATCAGAAAGTAGTAGTCGAGCTTTCCCACCCAGGTACCGAACTCACAGCCAAAGCCTCCGCTGGTGTGCTCACACACCAAGACAAGGTCATTGGTGCCCTGTTGCAGCTCAAGGTCGAAGATCTGCTTTGCATGGTAGCGTTCACTGAAGATATCACTCGAGCCTGCAAGCTTGCCGTTGACGTAGATGCTGACAGGACCGAAGGGGATGAGGGCAAAACGCAACCCCATCGCCTCCCCTGCGGTATAGGTACCCCAGATGCAGGAGAAGCTCCCCAGCTTAGCCTCGGGCAGCAGGAGGCTGAGGTCTGCAAGGTAGCGGTAGTTTTCCCGCCGGAAGATACCCCGCCTGAGGAAGGGACGGTAGGTATAGCTGCCCTGTCCATGCTTGGAAAGGTAGCGTCTGATGATTGCCTGTGCTGCCTGCACCTCGGTTGCCTGGGCCATGCTTTTTGATCTGTCCATAGGTCAAGTATCGTATCACAACAAGGAGCATGCAAGCGGAAAGCAAGGAATACTCATACTTTTCTCTTGCCAAAAAGGAAAAGATACAGTACGTTAGTCATCGTTAACTAACAGGAGGGATCCATGCATACCCAACGACAGGCAGAACTGATTGAAGCCGCCATCAAGCTTACCGCAGCAGATGGCATCCAAAAACTCACCATCCGCAACGTTGCAGCGGCAATCGGGGTAAGTGAGGCTGCTGTGTACAGGCATTTTGGAAGCAAACATGACCTGCTGAAGGCTATCATCGCCCACCTGGACTCTCTGCTTGCTCCGCAGTTCTCCGCCCTGCTCACCAGCGAAAGCTCGTATGCAGATTCTCTGACCCAGTTCCTGTCCAACCTTTTCAGCCTGCTTGAGCACAATGATGCATTCAGCCTGATGCTTTTCGCAGAAGAAACCTTCAACGTTGACATCGAGCTCAAGCCTGAGCTGAGCGCGTTGCTGTCCAAAAACCTCAAACAGATCACCAGGTTTTATGAGCGGGCCATGGAAGACGGACGCTGTCGTACCGATCTTGGATCCGCCCAACTCGCCCTGATCACCTTCGGGACCATCCGGCTCTCCGTCTCTCGGTGGCATCTGGCAACCGAACGGCAATCCCTGTACTCCCAAGCACAGGAGATTGGAAAGAATCTGGGTATACTCTTCTCCTTGAAGTGAACAGGTTCCCATCAGATTCCAGAACAGGACTCATTTGCATTCTTAAGTAAGTAAACGTTAACTATTGGAGGACTTATGCATTTTTTCACCTCTTTGGCAAAGCGACCACTCATCCTGATGCTGCTCTTGCTCTCACTCACCACCGCTTTTGTGCTCTCCATAGCACAGAATGCGGATCTGGAGACGGACCTGGATGAGTATATGCCCAAAACACACCCTGCATTCATCGCAAGTGATGATGCCCAGGAGCTCTTTGGCATCAATGATGCAATACTCATCGTGGTGGAGCATCCGAGCGGCATCTACAACCAGCAGACGCTGGAAAAGATTGATGCAATCACCACAGGACTGGCCGAGGAATTCGATGCTTTCAGCTCGGTCACCAGTCTCACGACCGCCGACAACATCAAGAGTTCCGATGGCTTTTTGGAAGTGGAGCCCTTCTATACGGGGAATACCAGTGAAGATGCCATTGCCACCATGCAGGCTGAGGTACAGGCAAACTCCATGATATATGGACGCAATGTCAGCAAGGATGGGACAGCAACGCTCATCATCGCCGAACTCACCGAAGATGCCGACTCCAAGGCACTGCAGGAGGAACTGAAGTCCTGGATCGGCCAGTGGGAGGGCCCTGAGCGGGTGCTTATGGCCGGTCGGCCTGTGATAGAGGGGTCTTTGGCCGAATTAGGGCCGAAGGACATGGCCATCATGTTCCCTCTGGTCATCGTGACCATGATCATCCTGCTCTATCTGCTGCTGCGCTCGGTGCGTGACACCGCTCTCAATATGGTCATCGTCCTGTTCGGCACCCTGCTCTCCTTTGGCCTGATGACGATGCTGGTAGTACCCATCTATGCCGTTGATACGATGATTCCCGTCATGCTGATCGCCATTGGCGTGGCTTACGGCATCCATATGCACAACACCATCCATCACCTGATGGAAGAGAAGCCGGACATCACCAAGCAGGAGCTTGCCGAGCAGTCGCTGAAACTGATGATCCGTCCGATCATCATGACAGCCCTCACCACGGCCATCGGCTTTGTGGCCTTGATGAGCAGCGAGGTGCTTCCTGTGCGCTATTTCGGGCTGTTTGCCGCTATCGGCGTGCTGGGGGAGATGGTGCTGGCACTGCTGCTCTTCCCTGCCTCCATCCACCTTCTGGGAAAGCCTGTCTATCGAACGGCCAAAAAGACCTTGGGCAAACCGGCTTATTCCGATTACCTCAAGGTGTTGGTGGTTGGACACCCCAAACTCGTCACCGTGGTGAGCTTGCTTGTCCTGCTGGTCGGCATCTGGGGCACTACCAAGGTGTGGATCGATACCAGCTTTCTGGCGAATTTCGAAGAGGACAGTTCCATTGTCCAGATCGACGAACTGGTGAATGAGAAATTCGGGGGGACTTCCACCCTGAATATCATTCTCAGCTCAGACCAAGTCGACCGCTTCAAGGATCCCGAACTGCTCAAGACCATGGATGCCATGCAACAGGAGTTGGAAGCCAATCCAATGGTGGGTAACACGCTCTCCCTGGCAACCTTCATCAAGCAGATGAACCAGGTCATGCTTGAGCATGAGGAGGGCAGCCACAGCATCCCCGACTCCCAGGAGATGATCAGCCAATACCTGCTGCTCTACGAGTTCTCCGGTGATCCGGAATCGCTTACCCAGGTTGTTGATTACGAGTATACGAGTGCAAACATCACCGTACAGCTGAAGAGTGACAGTTCCGCTGTCCTGAAACAGATCATAGCGGTGATCGACACCTATCTCCCCGCTCTCGAGAAACAGGACGTCTTTCTTGGGTATGCAGGCAGCGGATACAAGGCCTTCGTGTTCAGCGAACTGCTGCTTGAAGGGCAGATTGTCAGCCTGATCATCAGTTTCGGGATCATCATCCTGCTGTTGACACTGCTGTTCAGGAGTTTGCGCATCGGTTTGGTAGGAACCTTTCCCATTGCCATCACCGCAGTGGTGAACTTCGCTGTCATGGGATTCCTGCAAATCCCGCTCAGCAGCGCCACCGCCTTGATCACCAGCATCGCCATCGGAATCGGGGTCGACTATGCAATCCATTTCCTGGAGCACTATACCAATGCCAGGCTATCTGGTGCATCTATCGAAGAAGCTACCACCGAGACGCTGGCACATACCGGAAGGGCAATCATCTTCAATGCCATCGCGGTGATGGGAGGATTTGCCATCCTGTTGTTCAGCGTCTTCCCCCCCAACCGTCAGGTAGGGGCCCTCATCGTCCTCAACATGGCAACCAGTGCCTTGGGCACCCTCACCATTCTCGTGGTGGCTGTACAGTATCTCGACCGAAAGCATGTGTTTCTTCCGAAACACGTGAAACAAGCATAGAAAGGAGTTACCCATGAAACGAACAAGCATACTTATGCTTCTCATGCTCAGTATCACATTCAGCCTCTCATCTGCCGGACTCGACGGGACACAGGTGATGTGGGAAGTCTACAACCGCGACAGTGGGGATACGATGAGCGCCAACCTGGTCATGACCATCACCAACGCACGTGGCTCAGTCAGGGAGCGCAGCATCGCCCAGTATCGTCAGAACCTCAATGGGGTGGAGAGCAAGCTGATGTTCTTCCTCTCCCCCAGTGATGTACGCAATACCAGCTTTCTCAGCTTCAGCTATGAGGATGGGAGAAATGATGACCAATATATCTACCTGCCAGCTCTCAAGCGGGTGAAGCGCATTGCCAGCGACAGCAAGAACGACTCCTTCATGGGATCGGACTTCACCTATGACGACATGGGAAGCAGGCATCCTGACCTGGACAGGCACACCGTCCTCAGGACGGAAACATTGGATGGCTTGCCCACCTTGGTGGTGGAAAGCATAGCGCTGGGGGATGAAGACTATCCGCGCACCCTCTCCTGGGTGGTGGACGGCCAGTGGTTTGGTCTGAAAAAGGAGTTCTACCTTCCGGATGGAAGCCTTGGCAAAACGCTGACCATCGACGCCTTCGATGAGATCGATGGCATCGCTGTCATCACCGACATGACCATGAGCAACCACAAGCAGAACACTTCCACGCGGATACAGATGCAGGACGTCGAGTTCAACCTCGAATTCGAATCAAACTTTTTCAGTGAACGACAAATGAAAATTGGACCAAAGAGATGACTATGAACAGAAAAAAACTTATCACAACAAGCCTACTTGGTGCACTCCTATTCACCCCGCTCTTTGCAGGGGATGGGGTGTTCAGCGGGATGGTGCGCGACTATGCGGCCTTCCGCTTCTCCCAAACCGACCTACCGGTGCATGAGATCACCGCCGATGTGCGGTATGAGTACTACGGGGATCTGGGGAAACTCACCCTGCATCCCATCGCCTACAGCAATCCCAACAAAGACCTTGAGCTGAGCCTGGGAGAGGCCTATGTTGACTTCTACCTGGAGAGTACTGATGTACGCATCGGCATGCAGAAGGTAATCTGGGGAGAGGCCGAAGGGGCCTTCATCACCGACTTGGTGAGCCCAAGAAACCTGCGCTCATTCATCCTTGCAGACTTTACCGAGATACGGAAAGCAGTCCCTGCCATCAAGATTGACCACTATGTTGGAGACTATACGGTAGAGGCCATCTGGATCTCCCACTTTATCCCGTTCTCCCCACCATCAGAGGGCTCGATGTGGAAACAGGAAGCGACGCTTCCCTTCCCTTCTGCGATCACTGCAACAGTCAAAGATCCCACCATGCCTGACTCCAGCCTGGAGAACAGCGAACTCTTTCTCTCGCTCTCCCACTTTGCGCCCCAGCTCAGCTGGACGGTCAACGGGGGATATCTGTGGGGAGATGAGCCGTTGGTCACATCGGTCATCACAACCGGTACCACGACACGGGACATCGCTCAGGGATATGAGCGTTATCCTTTTGTGGGAGGCAGCCTGAACACCTCCCTCGCAAGCGTGGTCCTCAGGGCCGAAGCGGCTCTCGCCTTGGACAAACCGATGAATACCCTCGACATGAGTGCCAATCCACCCATTTCCTTGGAAAAACATCACCAAGTGCAGACGCTCGTCGGCCTGGATTGGAATATGTTCGGTGCACAGTGGTCGTCCCAGTACCTGATGATCTATACCCATGAGCATCATGACCAGCTCATCTCCCAGATGAAGAGCATCAAGGAGTTCTCCCATACCCTGACCTTCAGGGTGCAGGACACCTTCCTGGATGAACGCCTGACAGCGAAACTGTTCACCTATGTGGAACTCGATCCCGCCAACGCCTTGTTCCGCCCCTCCCTCTCCTACAATCTCGGCGATGGGGTGATCGTGGAAGGGGGTGCAGAACTCTTTGTCGGGGATGAAGGGGGAACCTTCGGCAGCTACCAGGACAACTCGCTGGCGTTCCTGTCCCTGCGCTGGTATTTCTGACATCATGGATGCATATTCACAAGAGGCTGCCGATCAACGGCAGCCTCTTTGCTTTGGGAATTCAGTTAGGGAGGCCCCTCACGCAAGGAGCTCCCAACCGTGTTGACTATCAGCCGATCATGGCCTCAAGGTCATCCTCAACCGAAGAGATTCCGGCAATGCCGAAGTTCTCAACCAGCACATTGGCCACATTCGGAGAGAGGAATGCAGGCAGTGTGGGGCCAAGGTGGATGTTCTTCACACCCAAGTAGAGCAGAGCAAGCAGTACGATGACAGCCTTCTGCTCGTACCAGGCAATGTTGTAGGCGATCGGAAGATCGTTGATGTCGTCCAGACCGAAGACTTCCTTCAGCTTCAGGGCAATGAGTGCCAAGGAGTAGGAGTCGTTGCACTGGCCGGCGTCAAGGACGCGGGGAATGCCACCAATGTCACCAAGATTGAGCTTGATGTACTTGTACTTGGCGCAACCTGCAGTCAGGATAACCGTATCCTTGGGAAGAGCCTTTGCAAATTCGGTGTAGTAGTCCCTGCTCTTGGAACGGCCGTCACAGCCACCCATGACCACGAACTTCTTGATCGCACCACTCTTCACGGCATCCACCACCTTGTCTGCAAGGGCGAAGACCTGCTCGTGGGCAAAGCCGCCAACCAACTCCCCATCCTCAATCTGGGTCGGGGGAGGACAGGTCTTGGCAAGTGCGATGATCTCGCTGAAGTCCTTTTGCTCGCCAATGCTGCCATCGATGTGCTTGCAGCCGGGGAAGCCGGTTGCCCCGGTGGTATAAAGCCTGTCCTTGTAGGAGGCTGCAGGGGGTACGATGCAGTTGGTGGTCATCAGGATCGGACCATTGAAGGATTCGAACTCCTTCTTCTGCATCCACCAGGCGTTGCCATAGTTTCCGTAGAAGTTGGGGTATTTCTTGAAAGCGGGATAGTAGTGGGCAGGAAGCATCTCGGAGTGGGTGTACACGTCAACACCGGTTCCCTGAGTCTGCTCAAGCAGCATCTCGAGGTCGCGAAGGTCATGACCGCTGATCAGGATGCCGGGGTTCTTGCCGACACCAAGCTTGACGCGGGTCATCTCAGGATTGCCGTAGGCACCGGTATTGGCACCATCGAGCAGGGCCATGCCGGCCACACCCCACTTACCGGTTTCCAAGGTCAATGCAACCAGCTCGTCAACACTCTTCTCCTCAAGGATGTCGGCAAGGGCCTTCTGGATGAAAGCATCGAGCTCCTCGTTGTCCTGGATGAGATTGTTTGCATGCTTGCTGTAGGCACTCACGCCCTTCAGACCGTAGGTGATCAGCTCCTTGAGAGAGCGCGCATCCTCGTTGGTTTCACTGAGAACACCCACCTGCTTGGAAAACTCCGCATAGGTGGAGGCATCGGTATTGTTGTACAGGGCAGCCTCGCTCAGACCTTCCTTGTTGGAAAGGGAGGGAAGCAGGGACTCCTTGGTTGCAATGGTAAGTAGGATTCTCTCCACCACCTTCTCATCATCAAAGTTTGCATTGGTGATGGTCTGGAAGAGGTTGTAGGAGACGATATGGTTGACGTCTTTGCCAACCTGCTTGCCTTCAGCACGCAGACGGGTAGTCACTTGGCTCAAGCCTTTGGTTACCCAGATCATGAGATCCATCAGGTTTGAGGTCTCGCTCTGTTTGCCGCAAACACCGACCTGTGTGCATCCGAAATTCCGTGCAGTTTCCTGGCACTGGAAACAGAACATCTTGTTGTCCATTCGTTTTCTCCTTGGTTTTTCCTAAAAGATGACTACCAGAAACATCTTGAAACGCTCTGGTGCGAAAATTGCGTGTGGGACACTGCTGGGCATCAGGATCGACTCCCCTGCCTTCAGCAGAAACTTGTCTCCATCGATGGTGACCTCTCCCACCCCGTCAAGGGCAACGACCAAGGCATCCCCGCCACTGGCATGGGTGCTGATTTCCTCCCCTTGTTCGAAGGCGAAGAGCGTCAGGCTGTGATGCTTGTCCTGGGCGAGCGTTTTGCTTACCACTTGGCCTTCCTGATACTGGACCTGGTCGGCGAAGAGCAGCACTTCACTGCTTTTGAAATTCTTGATCATACCATCGTGCTCCTTTGTGAGAGTATGCTTGTACCGTACACGACATTTCTCTTGTTGTATGTTGTATTTCCAACAAACATACAAAACTGCACTTTTTGTGAAAACCTTGTTCTTGCCTTGAAAACCTCCTATACTCAGCCGTATGAATGGTGGGGGTGCACACGCTTGGGAATCGTAGAATTACTCCTGGTATCCGTTGGGCTTGCCATGGATGCCTTTGCCGTCTCTCTGTGCAAGGGACTGAGGATGCGAAAGATCAACTACGGACAAGCCTTCGTCATCGCCCTCTTCTTCGGCTTCTTCCAAGCAGCCATGCCGCTTCTGGGCTGGCTTCTCGGTATGCAATTTGAGCGGTACATCACCGCTGTCGACCACTGGATCGCGTTCATCCTCCTTTCCATCATTGGATCGAAAATGCTCTACGACTCCCTGACCGAAGACCCCTCCTGTCCCGTCGAGACGGTGACCCGGCTCGATCTGAGGGAGTTGCTGCTGCTCTCCATCGCCACCAGCATTGACGCACTGGCAGTGGGCATCACCCTCGCCTTTCTCAAAACGGACATTTTCCTCTCCGTCTCAATGATCGGTGTGGTTACCTTCCTGCTCTGCCTAGCAGCGGTTGCCATCGGCAACCGCTTCGGAAACCGGCTGCAGAGCAAAGCCGGAATCCTCGGTGGGGTGGTGTTGATCCTCATCGGTTTGAAGATCCTCCTCTCCCACCTGGGCATCATCCACTTCTAGTTCTTGTCGTCCTCCGGCTCACCACGAGTCACCTTTCCCATCAGGAAGAACGCAACAAGCATGGCTACCGACCCATACAGGAAAATGGCCCTGAACCCAAAAAGATCTATGAAAGCACCTGTTATGGGTGGCGAGATGATCGAGGCAAGCTGGCTGAAGAAGTAGTAGAGACCTGTGTAGATTCCCACCGTCTGGTAGGTGGACATCTGCCAGAGCATGGGGAAGCTGTTGGTCACCACCGATACCCAGAAGATGCCGAAGCAGAACAACAAAGCCCAGAAAGTATACTGTCTGAGAGATGCACTCATCGCTGATGTCAGCGGATCGTGGAAGAAGATGAGGGCAAGCAGGACCACGAGAATCGAAAGGGAGACCCTGATCGTTTTCTTGCGTCCGATGCGGTGGGCAACAACACCTGAAGGAATGGCAAAGATGGCATAGGCTATGCCGACCATACCGGCTGCAAGGCTTGCCGTCCCGCTGCTGGTCTGCAAAATATCCTTTGAGTAGAGGCCGACGAAGGGAAGAATGCCCTGGTAGCCGATGAACCAGAAGAGCAAGGAGAGGAGGATGAACAGCGCACTCTTGTCCTTCTCGGAGAAGATGACCTGCAGTGAATGCAGGATCGGTTCCTTCTTATCGCTCTCGGTCAGCTCGACCGCCTTTTTCTCCTTGACGAAGAAGAAGAGCAGGAGCACCGCCACAATGACCAGGACAGAGGAGATGGGGAACGCAAGGATGTCAGTGGTGGGACCGAGTCCGGGAAGGTTGATGGGGATATCCATCAGCCGCGCAAGGCCGACCGTGCCGACAATGGTCGCGATGCCACCCATGGTGTTGATCACCCCGTTGGCCTCACTGCGCAAATCGCCGGGGATCATATCGGGCATCAGTGCAACGACCGGACCACGTACCGCCTGTTTGAACAGATTCAGGATAAAGACCAGTATGATCAAAAGCCAGAGGCTGGAGAGTGCGGAGAACGGAATCAGACCGAATGCAACTGCCGTAATGGGAAGGCAGACCAGGAGGAAGGGCATCCTTCGGCCAATGCGAGTCCGGGTACGGTCGCTTATGGCACTGAACACCGGAATCAGGAAGATGGCGAGCATGTTGTCAAACGTCATGATCGAGCCTATCAGGGCTTTCGATTCTATGAAGCGTGCCAGGAAAATCGGCACATAGGTATCATATAAGGGGTCCATCAATCCCATGGTGAAAAATCCAAGCCCAATAAGGAAGGTCGTAAGATAGTACCCCTTCAGACCCCGTTTCTGTTGTTTGGCCATACCGCATCTCCTTCGTAAGCGCACACGTGGTTTTAGTGTAACACGAAATGCCAAACCTGCAGATAGGAATCCAAGGCTCTGGACGAAATTCACGCTTTACGATACACCAAGGTCATGCACCAGACACCGAGCAATGCGCTCATCACCACCAGAGAAGAACTCGAGAAGCGCCTTGACCTCACCGCTGAGGAGCTGGCGTTCGATTACCATACCACCCAGGTTCTGCCGCTGCGCATCCCCTCCAATTTCTTGGATCTGATCGACATGAACGACCCGCATGATCCCATCAGACGCCAGGTGGTACCCACCTCTGCTGAATTGGACTGCCATCCCCAGGAAGATCTCGATCCGCTTGCAGAAGTGAGTCACAGCGTCACCCAACGGCTCATCCACCGCTACCAGAGCAGGGTTGCCTTCCTTACGACAGACATCTGCCCGATCCATTGCCGCCACTGTTTCCGCCGGCGTTTCACCGGTACCTTCCAGGGACCGGCTACTGATGAGGAGATAGAGGAGGCATCGTCGTACGTGGCCGCGCATCCCGAGGTAAAGGAGATCCTTTTCACAGGAGGTGACGTTCTTACCCTCTCCGATGCACGACTGAGGAGTATGATCGCAGCATTCCGAAGCAAGCGCAAGGATTTGGTCATACGCCTGTGCACCCGGATGCCAGCCTCCTACCCGCTGCGAATCACGAAGGCTCTCATAGCTATGCTGGGCGAGTTCTCCACCGCCCCCTTCTATCTCATGACCCAGTTCAACCACCCCAGGGAGTTGACCGAACAGGCAATCGTGGCCGTCCGGCTCTTTGTCGATGCCGGCATTCCTGCCATGAACCAGACCGTATTGCTCAAAGGGGTGAATGACGAGGCGGATGTATTGGAGACACTGTGCAACCAGCTGGTATTCAACCGCATCAAACCCTACTACCTCTTCCAAGGCGATTTGGTCCAAGGGACAAACCACTTCAGGGTACCGCTCCAGCAGGGTCTTGAACTGGAGAAGGAGCTGCGCCGGCGCCTCAGCGGCCTGGCCATGCCCCTCTATGCGATAGACCTCCCGGAAGGCGGCGGAAAAGTACCCCTGAACCAGGGGTACCTTGCTGAGCAATCGGGATGTGGGGTATGGACATTCAGGACGGTGGAGGGAGAGATGCGAACCTATCCGGATCCTGAAATTTAGGGAGCTATTCTCTTCAGGACCTCATCGATGGCCTGCTTACGGATCTCCTGACGCTGGGCCTCGTATTCAGCCGGATCAAGGAAAACAACGCCCTGCTCTTCCTCAAAATCAGGAAGGGTGATCACTTCCTGTCCTTCCTTGAGTACCACAGCAGGCTCCGGCTCAACAACAGTCTGAACCACTACGGGTTCCGGTTCTGCAACTACCGGCTCTACCACAGGCACAGGAGCAACAACCGGTTCAGCCACCACTGGAGGGGGAACCACAACCGTTTCTTGCACAGGCTCAACCTGGGGAGATACTTTCACCGAAGTCTTGGGAACAGAGGGAGCAGCAGGAACACGAACCAAGGGCATCTGTGCCACATAGGCATCAACGCTCTTGCGGGCCTCATCCTCCAGACCATCGAGAAGGGTGGGAACCAAGTCCTGGACAATCTGCTGCCGGTAGGCAAGATACATATCGATCGCCTGCTGCTCATCCAGTCCCTGGGGAAGTTGCTGGACCAGATAGGCAACATACGCATCCTTGTTGGCTTCGATGGCTGCGACAGTCTGTTCGGTAAGGGAGGGCAACAAGGCATCAACCACCTGCGGCACATACGCCGCAACCTCGCTCTTTGCCTTGGAAATGGCATCCAGAAGCCTCGTTTCCACTTCAGAGGCAAGGGACAAGCCTTCACGTTGCAAGCCCAAGGTTTGCTCTTCGAGCCGATTTTCCAGCATTGCAGAGAGACGCACTTCGGCAGCCTCTGTTCCCCAGGCCAGCGTTTCCTCAAGCTTGGGAGAAAGATTGGCAACCAGCAATGGCTCCAACTGCTTGGCCAAATCGGAGAGCAGGGTTTCATCAGCAAGGAGGGCCGAGCGGATGGTTTCCGTCAAGGCCGGGGTGAGCTGCATCTGGAGCTCGGGCAACAACTCAGAGACAAGGGCCTTGGTGTCGGCAACTTCCTCTACAGCCGGTTGTCTGGCAGGTGGGGGTACTTCCATCAAAGGGATACTCTGACGTTGCCTTGCCTGCTCGAGTATCTCATTGGGAACACTCGGACGCAGGTACCACAATCCTGTCCCTGCAAACAGTGTCACGACAATGGTGATGACCAGCACATTGAGCCGAACCGATTTCTTCATTTCAAACCCTCATCCTGCAACGCTTTCACCCATTGGGGGAAATGCTGATTCCTATCGTAGCACAATAGGTTGCAACTTGTCGATGAATTAACGCCTTTGAGCCTGTATTGTGCAGGACCTGCAGACCAGCTTTCCTACCCAGAGTTTTGATACTGATATCCTTCTGGGCCCGCTCACGCAACAAGAATCGTCGCAAGGTCAGCCCTTCACGGAAAGCGCAACGTCTGTAGCGCACCAACAGGGGAGCCTTGATGAACAGCACCTGGTCACAAAGCACATCAAGGCCCATGCGTGACAGCAGGGCAGCATTGAGAACAAGAGCAGGGGCGCCTTCCGTGCGAGCTTCCTCGATACGGGCTTTGCAGGCCTGGACCATCACAGGATGGGTGATGCGTTCAAGACTGCGCAGCTTGGCAGGGTCGGGAAAGACAAGCGAGCCGAGCACTCTGCGATTGACCTCACCTGACTCAACCACCTTGGCGCCGAACTCCCTGACAAGCGCTTGCTTGCTCTCTTCCAGCGCCTGGTGGCCCAGCAGATCCACATCAACCACCGCGCATCCGAATTCGGCAAACACCGAGGCATACTGGTTCTTTCCCGCACAGGCTCTGCCTGTCAACCCAATGACCAGCATCAGTGGATCTCTCCCCAGTCGGCACCCACCTCAATGCTGGTTTTCAGCGGAATGCTGAGCTTTGCTGCACCCTCCATCGCTTCCTTGACCACGGCTTTTGTCAGTTCCACTTCCGCCTCGGGAACCTCAAAGACCAGTTCGTCATGGATCTGCAGCAACAAGCGTGCCCCCAGACCCCGCTCGGTGAGCAGCTTCTCCACCCTGAGCATGGCAAGCTTTACCAGATCGGCTGCAGTACCCTGGATGACCGTGTTCACCGCAATGCGCTGCGCTTTTGCCCGCTCGACAGCACTGCGACTGTTGATCTCGGTGATCGTCCTGACATGCCCAAGCAGGGTTGTCACGTAGCCGATCTCCTCCGAGCTCTTGCGTGTCGATTCGACAAACGCCTTGACCGCACTGTATCGTTCGAAATACTGGTCGATGAACTGCTTTGCATCGGAGTGTGCAATCTTCAGGTCCATCGCCAAGCTATGGGTGCCCATGCCGTACATCACCCCGAAGTTGATCGTCTTGGCGATTCTCCGCTGCTCAGGGCTCACCTCATCAAGCGGGACATTGAAGATGAGGCTGGCCGTACTTCGATGCACGTCCACACCCGAGGCAAACGCTTGTTTCAGACCTGGGTCATCGGCCATATGGGCAAGCACCACCAATTCGATCTGCGAGTAGTCGGCAGAGAGGAAGAGATGCCCTTCCTTGGGGACAAAGGCCGACCGGATGCGCCTCCCCTCCTCAGTCCTCACCGGAATGTTCTGCAGATTCGGATCCTTGCAACTGAGTCTTCCGGTTTCTGTTCCTGTCTGGGAGAAGGAAGGGTGAATGCGACCGGTCCGCTCGTTGATCTGGAGCGGAAGTTTGTCGATGTAGGTGCTCTTGAGCTTGTTGAGCATCCGGTATTGGAGAATGAGCTCAACCTCGGGATAACTCTCCCTCAGAGGCTCCAGCACATCCGTGGAGGTGGAGAAGCCGGAACGCGTCTTAGCCCCGGTGGGGATGTTGCGTTCGACAAAGAGCACTTCCTGCAACTGCTGGGGCGAATTGAGGTTGAACTCATGGCCACAAAGGGAGAAAACCTCAGCCCGTATCGCATCAAGGCGTTTCTCAAACTCCGCTGAAAGCGGCTCTATCAGGGAGCGGTCAAGACGGATGCCTTCCATCTCCATCTTTGCGATGATGACCAGAAGCGGCATCTCCACCTCATCAAGGAGGGTGCGCAGACCCCTGGCTTGCAGCAGTTCGCAGAAAAGCGTATAGAGCCGGTAGGTGACATCGGCATCCTCTGCTCCGTAGAACACGACCTGATCAAGCTCGATGTCACTGAGGAGCTTTCCCTTGGGTACAATATCAGTATAGTGGACCGTCTCATACCCAAGATACTTCTCTGCCAGATAGTCCATATTGAAAACCGAGGTGGAGTCCAAGAGCCAGGCGGCAACCATGGTGTCGAAGACCACGTTCTTCGGTTCCACCCCCCATTGGCAGAGCACCTTGTAGTCATACTTGATGTTCTGTCCCACCAGGGGAAGTCTGTCCGTCTCAAGATACTGCTTCAGCACGTGCTTGACCTCGTCCCGGTCCAGCAAATCCTTCTCCTGATGCACCAAGGGAACATAGTAGGCCTTGCGTTCCTCATGACAGAACGAGAAACCGATGACCTGTGCATTCATTTCGTCAAGGCTGGTGGTCTCCAGGTCGAAGGCTACCGGGTGTCCGCAAGCCTGGGCCGCATCGAGCAACTCCCTGAGCTGCTCCAAGCTGGTGACCGCCTCGTAGTCAGCCCGTTTCTGTTCTGTTTTTGCTGGTACCGGCTCTACGGGAGCAGCACTTGCCTGCACGCCTCCAGCCCTTCCCAGTTCCTTGATGATGGTTCGCATCCCAATCTCCTGAAAGAGGGGGATTGCCGTCTCATAGTCGACATCCTTGACCAGATACTGCTCGGTATCGAAGGTGTCGACGGTGAAGAGATCCCGCTTGAGCTGGACAAGGCTCTTGCTCAGCTTTGCAGACTCTTCCCCTTCGGTAAGCTTCTTCTGCAACCCTGGTGCAACCAGCTTGAGGTTGGAGTATATGCCTTCCAAACTGCCGAATTGCTGCAAGAGCTTGACAGCTCCCTTCTCTCCGATGCCCTTGACCCCCGGGATGTTGTCTGAGGAGTCCCCAAGGAGCGAAAGATAGTCGACGATCTGCTCAGGAAGAATGCCATACTCCTCGGCCACCTCGGTTTTTCCGAGCAGGCGGTAGAACTTCTCATTCTTCTTGGCCGGGCGCAAGGCGAACGTGTGCTCGTCAACCAGCTGCAAGAGGTCCTTGTCACCGGTGAACATGATGGTATCGATCTGGTGACGGGTGGCTTCGTCACTGAGGGTGGCGATGATGTCGTCTGCCTCAAACCCCTGCATTTCGATGGTGGGGATGCGAAGCGCTTCCAGAAGTCTCTTGATCACGGGGACCTGCTCATGCAACTCCTCGGGAGCCGCATCGCGATTCGCCTTGTACGGCTCGTACATGGTGTGGCGGAAGGTGGGCCCCATGCTGTCCATCGCGACCACCAGATACGTCGGATGATACTCACGGATCAGCTTGAGGATGGTGGAGAAAAAGCCATAGACAGCACTGATGTTCTTCCCTTGGGTATCCCTGATCGGGTTGGCGAAGAAACCGTAAAACGAACGGTAGATCAGGCCATACCCATCAATGATGTAGAGCTTCCTGCCCTCTCCCAATACCGTCGGCTCGCTCTTCTCCATCTTCGGGGGAACCGAAAGGACCTGCTCCTTGGCCTCCTCCTTTAGCTTCTCCTGATCAAAATCCTGCTGGGAAAACAACTCATCCATCCTGGCCCCCTATGGTCAATGACAAGGTATCATAGGCCACGTGAACACCCTCAGGCAACTCTGCCTGCAGGCCTTGGTGGCTCAATCCATGACTGAGATGGGTTAGGTAGGTCCTTCTCGGTCGTACTTTCTGTGCGAATGCCAATGCTTCGAACACACTGTAATGCGTGGGGTGAGGCCAGTAGCGCAAGGCTCCCACCACCAAGGTATCAAGTCCTTCGAAATACGGAAGACTTTGCTCGGGCACCTCACTGCAATCGGTTGCATAGGCAAAAGGGCCGATGCGGAAGGCGAAAATGGTCTGCTTTCCGTGAAGGATGGGTACGGGAATCACCTTGAAGGAGGCAATCTCCACTTCCTCGTACGGTTTGAGAACCCTAAGATCCAAGTGCGGAATGCCTCCTGCCACATCCTCACCATGCAACACATACGGAAAGCGGGAGCGGATGTCCTGGGCAACCTCTTCCTTGCAGTACACAGGAAGGCTGTTGTGCTTGCAAAATACCCGAAGATCATCAATGCCATTGAAATGGTCGGCATGAGCGTGGGTGTACAAGACTGCATCAAGACTGGTGAGGTTTGCCCTCAGTGCTTGCAAGCGGAACTCAGGGGTCGTATCGACAAGCAACGTTTTTCCTTCACTCTGAAGCATGATGCTGCTGCGATAGCGCTTGTCGTGTGCATCACGGGAAGTACATACCGAGCAGCTGCACCCAATGACCGGGATCCCATGGCTTGTTCCAGTACCAAGAAACGTGACTTCCATTCCGCTCATCGAGCCATATCCGTCACTTGTTTCACGGTACTGTCCAGCACCTGCTGTCCTTGTTTGGCGGCATCCTTGAGTTTCTGCTGTACCTCGTCACTGGAAAGCAGGCTCTGCAACCGCTCAAATGACTCCTGGGTAAACTCGGGACTCCCCTTCACCTGATCGACAGCCAGCCCCACGGCATCCATCACCTGGGCATTGACCGAGCCTTTGCGCAACGCAAAGCTCACTCCCAGAAACTGCATGCTCATACTGGGGATAAAGAAATACATGATGAAGAAGGACAGCGTTGCAACGCTCAACGCGGAGAGAAACGAGCGAAAAAACCCTTTCTTTGCCATGGTGCTACTCCTCTTGGCTACTCTACCACACTTGGTCGAAGGCGAAAAGCAACTCAGGCCCGGATTTCTCCGGGCCTGAGGGGTTGTTGCATTGTTTGCTTACAAGAGCGAGAAGAGAAGGGAGACGCCCACGGTGCCATCATCCATGTTGGCATTGAAGAGCTTGTCCACTTCGCCAGCCTTCTTGAAGGTGTAGTCAGTCTCAAGGGTGTAGTTCAGACCGAGCATCAGGCTACCCAGATTGAAGTCGAGCGTTGCACGATAGGCAACCGGGGAGTTGATGAAGGTCTCGCCCAGGGAATCCAGAGTCTGAGGGGCATCATTGGCATCAAAAATGGTGAACTTGCCATCATCATCCATGCGCACGATCCAGTTGGGACCCATGCCGAAACCGAGGCGGGCGAAACCAAGCAGATCCATGGAAACACCAGCGGTGGTGAGTACCTCAATCTTGGTGTAGTCTACAGATGAAAGAGTTTCCTGTGAGAACTTACCCACCAGGTCAACCTCTGCAATCAGGAGCTTGAAGCGGACATCCGCGCCGAGCGCATAATTCTCGAAGTCTGCAAGTCCGTCAAAATTGTCAGCATCAATTGCTGTCTTGATGGTTCCAAGGCTATCCTTGTACTGTGCCGTCACACCAAGACTCAAATCAAGCACTGCAGCACTGAGAGCTGCCGGAAGCAGGACGCATACCACAAGCAGTGAAATCATTAGCTTCTTTTTCATATCATACCCCTTTTGCCAGTTTTCCTGTGTATTCAGCGATTATGTTCTCAATCTAGAACATTTTCAGAGCCAACGCAAGTGAGAGGGATTGCTTTTTCAGATCAAAGACACCCCACCATGCATTATCCTTTATAACAGAACCCAAGGTAGCCTGACTTTCCATCAGGTACCGTATTTTCACTCCAAAGGGACCAAGTTCGGACCCAAGACCAACCTGCAGATACATCGGACTTTCCCGTACTGCATCAGTGAAACTCATCTGTGAGGCATCCGCCTGCGTTTTGTCTGCCAGCTCATAGTAGGACCGGGGAGAATCGGCTTTTGAGGGGACATAGGTGACACCCACCCCACCACCAACTTCCAGGGAAACCAGCGAGCCGATCACAGGCAGGCTCAGGGAACCCATACCAAGCATCAACACACCACTGGAGGTTTCGCATTCAATCGGAAGCACCATGGCATTGGCCTGCACAAAGGCAAGACGGGCGCTGAGCTCCCCACCGACCAACCAGTTGTCGGGATCCTGAAGCCCCAGATCAAACTCCTGGTCTTCCTGGGGCGCATACGTGGCGCCGAATCCAAGGCTTACATTGACAAGGCTTCTGGCTCCAACGGAGACAGGAAGCAACAATAAGATGATGACCAACAGTGTGGGCAGACGTTTTGGCATAGGTCGTAACAGCTCCTCACCTCTATAACAGTACTCAGGGGCAAAAGGCTACAAGTGAAAAGGATAATTTTTTGTTGAACTTCCGTACGATTTTGCTATAGGTTCCCCAGTTCGGCCAACTGGGCCTTCCAGAGGGCGACAGAAGCATCACTGGGCATTCGCCAATCCCCACGGGGGGAAAGGGCCAATGAACCTACTTTCGGGCCATCAGGCAGGCAGGAACGCTTGAACTGCTGGCTGAAGAACCGTGAGTAGAAGGTATTGAGCCAGAGGAGAATGACCGACGGTTCATAGACATCTGAAAAAGCACGGCATGCCAAGCGGTAGATCTTCGCCGGAGAATACCCCCAGCGTATCGCCTGGTAGAGGAAGAAATCATGCAACTCATAGGGGCCGACCAAATCCTCGGTAACCTGACTGATCGTCCCATCTCCCTTAGCCGGGAGCAACTCAGGACTGACCGGGGTATTGACGATATCAAGCAGGACCTTCTTCAGCGAAGGCTCGCTGATCGAAGCCACATGGCGGACCAGATGCCGCACCAATGTCTTGGGCACAGAACTGTTGACCCCGTACATCGACATATGGTCGCCGTTGTAGGTAGCCCAGCCCAGGGCAAGCTCGGAAAGGTCCCCGGTTCCGATCACCAGGGCATTGAGCGTGTTGGCAAGGTCCATCAGCACCTGGGTGCGCTCGCGAGCCTGGCTGTTCTCATAGGTTACATCCAACACCGTCGGGTCATGCCCGATGTCCTTGAAATGCTGGCCAACCGCCTTGGAAATGGATATGGTTCTGAGCTCAACACCCAGGGATTCAGCCAGTTTGGTAGCATTGCCCTTGGTGCGCTTGGTGGTTCCGAATCCCGGCATCGTGACAGCCACAATGCGTTTGCGATCCAGACCGAGCAGATCGAACGCCCTGACGGCAACCAGAAGGGCAAGGGTGGAGTCGAGTCCACCACTCAAACCAACCACCACACTGGTGCAATGTGTGTGCTCCAGACGCTTTTTCAATCCAAGGGACTGCAGGCCCAGGATTTTCTCACACCGTGCTTCCCTTCCCCTCTCATCGGATGGAACGAAAGGAGCCCGGTCGATAGGACGGGTCAGTGTGCACTCCCCGATGTCCAGGGTAAAGGGAATTCGGACATAGTCTGCTTGGCCTGCGCCAAAGCTTTGCAATCTCAGCCGCTCCAGCTGCAATTTCTGCACATCAATCTCGGTCAACAGGAGTTTGTCACTGACATCGATGGACTCGGCCAGACACTGTCCGTTCTCATAGATCAGGTCATGTGGGGTGAAGACCAGATCCGTCGAAGACTCGCCCTGGCCTGCATCACTATACAAGTATGCGCAGACCAGCTTTGCACTCTGGCTTGCAACCAGCGACCTACGGTACTCCTCCTTGCCCACCAGCTCATCACTGGCGGAACAGTTGGTCAGCACCGTTGCTCCGGCGAGGGCGTGGGAAGTGCTTGGGGAGAGTGGCACCCACAAGTCCTCGCATATCTCATTGGCCACCACAAACTCTTCAAGGGTGGTACAGGTCAGAAGCAGGTTGGTTCCAAACCAGGTCTTCTGCCCAAAGAGGGTAAGTTCCTCATTGCCTGGGCGAGGGGTGGTAAACCAACGCTTTTCATAGAACTCCTGGTAGTTGGGAAGATGGCGCTTGGGAACAACAGAGAGCAATCGTCCCTTGTGGATGCTTAGGGCACAGTTGTAGAGCGAGCCATGCACCATTACGGGGGAGCCGAACACAATGAGCATATCGATGTCTCGGCTCATCTCCAGGATGGCGGAGACAGCTGCTTCCCAACCCTGCTGCAGTCGCTTGTGCAAAAACAAGTCCGCACAGCTGTAGGCTGTGGTGACCAGCTCGGGGAGGACCAGCAATTTCACCTGCTTCTCATCAGCTTCCCTGATGAGGGTGAGAATGCTTGCCGTATTGAAGGCGGTATCGGCAACCCGTACCGTCGGAGATGCAACTGCACACGTGATGAACCCGTCTTTCATACCTCAAATCCCCCGCGGTCAAGGATGGCAACCACCTCGTGGTGGAACGTCTGCGGATAGAGATCGAACACCTTGACCTTGCGTACAGTGTAGCCCTCCGAGGCAAAGCGTTGCAAGTCTCGTCCGAGCGTAACGCTGTTGCAGGAGACATAGATGACACGCTTCGGCTTCCAGGATGCAATCAGGGAGGGAAGCGTCTCATCCAGGCCGGTACGCGGAGGGTCGACCACCACCGTATCGACTTGTACACTCCTCCCCTTCGCCCACTCCTCCACGGCTTGGGTGTAATATTCGCAATTTCCGACATTGCGCCGTGCCATATCCAGGCACTGCTTCTGCCGCTCGACTGCAATCAGGTGCCGCCCTTCCTGCTCAAGAAAAGCACTGAAGGTACCCACTCCGCTGTACAGGTCCATCACCACATCCCCAAAAGCGTGGGCTGCCACATACTCACCCAAGGAAGGAAGAAGGTAGGGGTTCGACTGGAAAAATACTTCACTGGAGACAATGAACTGTCTGTGTCCGACCGTGGCAACCACCTCTTCACCAAAGAAAGAGAGCTTGGAATCCGAGGCAAAGACCGGAACTTCCAGATACCCACCCTTGCCCTTCCGGTTTGCAAACATGAGCTTTCTGGCAGCGGCGAACAGAGGTTGGGGATCGGCAAGCAGAGCATTGAGTGCATCGCAGAGGACCATGCACGAGGTGATGGGCACAAGGGTGTTGGTCTTCTTTCCCAGGAAACCGACCTGGCGGGTTCCCAGATCAACATGAAAACGCACGCGGTTGCGATACCCGAAGGCGGGTCCGGTCTCAACCGGTTCCACCCCAATCGTCTCCAGATCAAGGGAGCCCAGGCGGACAAGGTTGTCCAATACGATCTGCTCCTTGATGCGGCCTTGGGCATCACTGTGGGCATACTGGAAGTCGCAACCACCGCAGATGCCCCAATACGGGCAAGGAGGATGGATGCGCTCTTCACTGGCCTCGATGATGCTTGTCACCTCACCGAGGGCATAGCCTGCCTTCTGCTGGACAATCCTGGCTTCCACCAACTCCCCTTGCAACGTCTCGGGGATGAACAGCCGCTTTCCCTCGTCGGTGGTGGAAAGCCCATCACCGCCCTGGACCAGTTTCTCAATTCGGCAGCGCATCACCAAGCTCCTTCACATAGGCAGCGATGACATCGATGCCACGTTGCCAGAACGCGGGATCGGCAAGATCGATTCCCACCGACGATGCAACCTGACGGGCATCAAGACTGCCGGCGAGGGAGAGCACCTGATTGTACTGCTGGTCGAAATGATCGGTGGTGCGTCCCACCTCATACAAGCCAAGTGCAAAGAGCTGCCCAAAGGCATAGGGATAGTTGTAGAAGGAGAAGTCGGATGAGTAGTAGTGTCCCTTGACCGCCCACATGTAGGGATGCTTGACCTGCAACGCATCCCCATAGGTCTTTTGCTGTGCCTCTTCCATGAGGGAGCAGAACTCAGCGGCACTCAGATCCCCTTCCACCCTTCGTCCAAAGACGGCCGACTCGAAATAAAATCGGCTGAGGATGTCCACACAAACCTGGCAGGCTTCCTGGAGAAAATGTTCCACCAGTGTAACGCGTGCAGGCCCTGTGCTCCTTTCCAGAACACCTTGGAAGACGAGGAACTCACTGAAAATGGAAGCTGTCTCAGCCAGTGTCATCGGATAACTTCGCAAAAGGTTGCTCTTGTCCAGCACCACATGATCGTGCCAGGCATGGCCCAGCTCATGGGCCAGTGTGGAGACACCGCCGTAGGCATAATCGAAGTTGGCCAGAATCCTGCTCTGCTTTGCCAAGGGGAAGGCTGTGTCGTAGGCTCCCCCCACCTTGCCCTTTCGGCTTCCTGCATCGATCCATCGTTGTTTGAACGCCTGATCGGCAAAAAGGCCCATTTCCGGAGAGAAGGCTGAGAATTGCTCGACGATGAGTTCGTGCGCATCCTCGTAGGAGTAGTGATGCTCATCGCTTCCCAGCGGAGCGAAGAGGTCGTAGAAGGAGAGATCATCCACACCCAAATGTGCTGCCTTGTGCTTGAGGTAGGTCCGGAAAACAGGAAGGTTGTTCTCGATGGTGCCGATTAAGGCAGCCAGGACCTGACGGTCTATCCTGGACTGGCTGAGTGAGCGATCCAAGGGAGAGGCATAGCCTCTGCGTCCGTCCAGGGATATCGTCGTCCCTTTCACGCCGTTCAGCGCTGCAGCAAAGGGTATCTCATACGCCTTGAGCAGGGAAAGTTCATGTTCAAAGGCACGCTTTCGCACTTCCCTGTCAGGATTGCTTGCCTCGTTGCGCAGTTCCACCAACGTCTTTGGTTGGCTGTCCTCATCTGCAACATGGATGCTCGATCCCATCGCCTCCTGAAGACGGGAGAACGCGTCCGTCCCCGATCGGGCGAGATCGGAAGCAAGGGCTTCCAGCTCGCTCTCCATCTGGTGAGCCTGTTCTTCCAGCAACTCAGACAGAACAAACCGATACGGTTCCAAGTCCCCTCCTGTCTCCGTCCGCTTTGCAATCTCCTCAGAACGGGAGGCAAGAAAGTTGCGGAAGGCAACCTCAAGGTGCTGCACCACCAGCGAGGCTTCTTCCACCTGCGCGGTGGCCTTCAGATACAGCTCATTTGCCGTATCGGTGGTCAGACATGCAGAGCTGTACGCATCAAGCGTCTCCTGATAATCGAGAATCGCCTCGTACTCAGCAATGCATGCCGGAAGTTCTGCAGAAGGACTGGTTATCATCACTTCCAAAACCCGGGAACGGGACGTCATGAGGCCAAGGTCAGCAAGAAACTCCTTGCTGTCGACGGAAGGGTATATCGGGCTCAAGTCCCAAGTAGGTAGTGTTTGCATGGTAGTATTCTCCTTCTACAGGTTCAGGCCGTATTCGGCAATCTTATTGATGAGGGTCCTCCGGCTGATGCCCAACTCCTGGGCGGCACGGGTGCGGTTTCCTTCCCAACGGTGGAGAGATCGAATGATTGCATCGACCTCCACGTCTTTCAAGCTCTTTGCATCGCTGACCTGGGCTCCCTTTGGCTCTTCCTTGGTCTGCGTATGAAGCGAGACAGAGCCCCTGAGATCCAAATCGTCGATGCCGATCTCCTCGGCATTGGAAAAGATCACGGCACGCTCAAGAATGTTCTCCAGCTCACGCACATTGCCGTAGAACTCATGGTTGCACAGCAGTTGGAGGGCATCGGCACTGAAGCCTGAAACCTTGCTGCCCATCTGGCGGTTCAACCGCTTCAGAATCCCAGCAGCAAGCAAGGGGATGTCCTCCCTGCGTTCCCGCAAGGGTGGGATGACAATCCTGACGACATTCAGCCGGTAGAACAGATCCTCACGGAACTTGCCCTCCCTCACCTGTTGCTCAAGATCCTTGTTGGTAGCAGCAATGATACGGGCATTGATGGGCATCGCGGATGTACCGCCAAGGCGGGTGATCTTTCGCTCCTGCAAGACCCGGAGAATTTTCACCTGCAGGGAGAGGGGCATATCCCCTATCTCGTCGAGGAAGAGCGTCCCTCCGCTTGCCAGCTCAAACATACCGGTCTTTCGGTTGGCAGCCCCGGTGAAGGCTCCCTTCTCATAGCCAAAAAGCTCACTCTCCAACAGGTTTTCCGGTACCCCTCCTATGTTGATCGCCACAAACGGACCGTCCTTGACAGGGCTGCAGGCATGGATCTCCCGTGCAACCACTTCCTTTCCGGTACCGCTCTCACCAGTGATGAGAACGGTGGAGTTGGTATCACTGATCTTGGAGATGACCTCCTTGATGCGCTTGATCGAGGCACTCTCCCCCACGAAAATCTGCTTGTCATCCTCGTTCTTGTTACGGGTCTCGTTCTCCACCAAGTTGCGCAGGTTCTGGGCATCCACCAGTTTCTTGAGCCTGATCACCAGCTCTTCCGGATCGAAGGGCTTGACAATGTAGTCCTGGGCCCCCTCTTTCAGGGCGGAAACCGCATCGCTGATCTCGCCATGGGCACTGACCATGATGATGGGCATGCGAAACCCCTCGCCCCGTATCCAATGGATGAGCGACAACCCATCCATGCCCGGCATCTTCAGATCTACCAAGCAGGCGTCATAGGCTTCACTGGCGAGCATTCTCTGGGCAGACAGACCGTTCTCCGCGCAATCGCTGTCAATGCCATCCAAGCTCAGGTAGCGATGCATGAGATCACGGATATTCGGTTCGTCGTCAACGATCAAAAGCTTCATGATGGTTCCTTTTCCTTCGGTTTGAGAGCATGAATCGACTTGGGCAGGACCACCTCGGCAACCGTACCCCCGCCTTCGCGTCCATAGAGACGGATGTGTCCCCCCCTGGCCTTCACGAACTGCTGGGAGATGGAAAGCCCTATGCCCGAGCCATGGATCTTGGTGGTGAAGAAGGGATCGAAAATCTTTTTTGCATCGGTAGTGCGGATACCCTCACCGCGATCCATGACATAGACATGGACAAACCCACGCTTGTCGCTGGTGATGCGAACCTCTACCTGGGGGTCCCTGGGGCCACCACTTTCCACGGCATTCTTGAGCAGGTTCTCGAAGACCGAACGGGCACGATCGCTGTCGATCACAATCTGCTGGCGTTGCTCGCTGACAAAACGGATGGGTTTGTCAAAGGTCTTGATCAGGGAGATGAAGAGCTCGGTAAGGTCGACACTGACCGGTGTCCCCAAGGGGTTGCGCAGAAAGTCACTGACCTTGTTGGTCAGCTGGGTAAGCCGCTGCACCTCCTGCTCGATGAGCAGAAGGTCCTGGGTGTTCTCCTTGGGCATCGTCTTTTTCAGGAGCGCGAGCTGGATGGTGATGGCACTCAGCGGATTCTTGATCTCATGGGTCAAGGTTCTTGCAGCCTGGCCAAGGTTCACCAGATTCTCCTGTTTGGCAAGCGTCACCCGATATCTTCGGTTGTTCCGATAGATGCTGAGTACCAGCAGGAAAAGGCCGATGAGCGTCATCGAAGAGATGATGCCGATCATCATGATCACCATCTCGCGATGGTGATAGTCCTTGCCGTCAAAGTGGAGATAGAGTACATCCGGGAAATCGATGGGTGTAGGGAGCAACCCATTTTCCGTGAGGGTAAGCTCACCGGTATCCAGGAGGATGGTGAGTCTGCTGAAACGGATGTACTCGATCATTCCCGTCTTGGCGTTGTAGGTGGCGGTCCCGCTGTTGCCGGAACCGCTTTGGGAGGAGATCTCAGCGGCAGAGAATCCTTCCAGAGGAATCGTCATGGGAACATTGCCGAGGCTGAGGACCTTTCTGCCCATCGAACTGTACACACCGATGCCGCTGACATTCTCATCCTGCATGGTCTTCAATGCTTTGGCAGTACTGTCCTGCAATGCCAAAAAGACGGAATTGAATGCGCGCTCGGCCTCACTCTGCATCCTGAGCTGCTCGCGTTCAAGCAGTGCAGAGGTGAGAAAGATCACCAAGGCCAGCAACACCAGAAAGGCAAAGGCAAGGGAAGTGATGACAATGAACGGTTCCTTGTTGTCCATAATCATCCATCGAGTTTTTTTTGCGTTCAACGGCCCAATCCCCCGGGATTCTTATTCATAGTTGAGGGCATCGATCGGGTCAAGTCGGGAGGCTTTCATCGCTGGATACCACCCAAAGAAGACTCCGACAAACATGGAAAAGCCCATTGCAAGTATGAACGAGGCGTAGGATAAATGCAACGTCCAATCCATAAGGTTGGTTACCGCGAAGCTGAGCAAAGATCCGAGAGCCACCCCCAGGATGCCTCCCAGAATGGTAAGGGTAAGCGCTTCACTGATGAACTGTCCCCGGATGACATTCGGGCTTGCCCCAAGGGCTTTTCTGATGCCGATCTCCTTGGTTCTCTCTGCGACAGAAACAAGCATGATGTTCATGATCCCGATGCCACCAACCAGGAGACTGATGGCTGCGATGGCGGCCAGGAAGGCGCTGAAGGTTCCGGTGATCTGATTGGCCATCTCCGCCAGGGAAGCCGGGCTGAACAGATTGTATCCGTCGGTACCGACAATGCCGTCCAGGTATTCGGTCACGCGGTCGGAGACCTCGATCGTATCGAACCCCTCCCGCACCTTGATCACGTACGCCCCTACCCCGGTGGTGCGGACGAACCGTTGTCCGTAGGTGTTGTAGGGAATGAATACGGTATTGTCGTAGGAGAGGTTGAACGTGGCATCCTTGGCTTCGAGTACGCCGACGACCAGATAACTTTTTGCCTGGTTGCGGAAAATACTCACATAGGAGCCCACAGCCGGCTGGTCGGGAAACAGTTCCTCGGCAATCGAGGACCCCAACACAACCACCTGACGGCGATTGATGTTGTCCATATTGCTGAAGAACTCCCCATCGGTGTATTCAAGGTTCAGGATGTTTCCATAATCTGCCAACACTCCCGAAACCGAGGCGTTCATCGACTCCTGGCCATTCCGTATCTGGGCATTGCTGTTGTTTTGGGGGAGGACGACCTCCAGTCCCTCAACATCCCGGAGCAGCATATCGGAGAACTCCTCGTTGAAGATGCCTGTGGAACGCTGACCATACGAGGGGTAGACGGTGACCATGTCCAGACCACCCACTGCGATGCTCTCGGTGATGCTCTGGCTTGCACTCTGGCCAATGGTCAGGATGGCAACCACCGAGGCTACCCCGATGACGATACCCAGCAAGGAGAGGGCGGTACGCATCTTGCTGCCACGCATGGCAGAGAACGCAAGCTTGATATTCTCGAACAGCATGTTACTCCTCCACCTTGCCGTCACGAAGACGGATCTGCCGGTTGCACCGTAGCCCAAGTTCCCGGTCATGGGTCACAAACACTACGGTTCTGCCCTCGCTGTTCAACTCCTCAAACAGTTCCATGATCTGGTTCCCCGTCTTGCTGTCCAAGGCCCCCGTCGGCTCATCCGCCAAAAGGATCGTCGGATTGTTCACCAGGGCACGGGCTATTGCCACCCGCTGCTTCTGCCCTCCGGAAAGCTCATTGGGACGGTGATGGAGGCGGTCTCCAAGCCCTACACGCTCAAGGGCCTCGAGAGCCCTTTGTCTTCGTTCCCGTACCGGAATCCCAGCATACAGCAAGGGAGTGGCCACGTTGTCCAATGCCGAAAGCTTTCCCAACAAGTTGAATTGCTGGAAGACAAAGCCAACTTTCCTGTTGCGGATATAGGCAAGCTCAGCCTCATTGAGGCCCGCGGTATTCTCCCCGTCTATGTCGATGAATCCGCTGGTGGGGGTGTCAAGACAACCGATGAGGTTCATCATCGTCGACTTGCCACTGCCCGACGGTCCCATGATTGAGGTGAACTCACCCCGCTTGATGTCCACGCTCACCCCATCGAGGGCTTTCACCACGAAATCCCCCATGATGTAGTAGCGTCTGACATCCTGTAGTCGTATTACGCTCTCTGCCATTTACAGCATCCTCAATCCGGCTCCGCCACCGCCTGCGGGAGGAGACCCTCCGAGAGACGAGAAAGCACTTGCCGAGGTGTCGGTACGACGGATGATGAGGGTGTCTCCCACCTTCAGATCGCCGCTGAGCAGTTGGCTGATACCTTCACCCAGATACTTGACGGTGACAGGCACCTTGGCGGTGGTCCCGTCCGCATTCTTCTTGGTAACGGTACTGCTGCCGCGCGTGGTGGTGACGGCACTTTGGGGAAGGAGCACCAGCCTGGTCTCCCCACCACTGGTGATCGTACCCTCGAAGGTGTAGCCGGGGGCAATCGAAGCAGGGGGATCGGGTATGGTAAGCTCCACTTCCATGACTCCGATTCCTTGGTTGGTGTACTTGCCGAGCATCGGGATGTATGTCACTTCCGCCTCAAGGGATGAGGCCGTATAGGAGTCGAAGTAGAGGACAGCCTTCTGCCCAAGCTGGACGTATTGCATGTCAATCTCATCAATTTCCACGGTGGCCTTCAGGTTTGAGCGGTCGATGATGGTCATCGCGGAACTCCCTGCCTCGAAGAAATCCCCCTCGCTGACGCTCACCTCGGCAACCACCCCATCAAAATTGGCATAGGCCTTGGTGTAGTCGAGGTTGTTCTGGGCATTCTTCAGCTGGAGCTCATACAGCTCTATATCCCGTTCACTTCCGGTAAGCTTGGCTTTTTCCAGATCAGATTCAAGCTTTGCAACCATATACAATTGATTGGTATTGTCGATTGCGATGAGCACATCTCCTTTGCTCACCCAATCCCCTTCCTTCACAAACACATCGGTGACAGCACCGGTTGCCCGGACCACGACTTTCTGGATATCATTCGGCTCCACATAACCCGAAAGATCGATGGTGGTGGTGAAGGTGCTCTCGTACACCTTTGCTTCCACTTCCTTGATCTGGGTGACCGGAGCTTGCTCTGCGGCCCACGGAAAACGGCTGTTTTCCTTATAGAAGGTATAGAGATAGAGTCCGGCTACAATAAGGGCAAGCACGATGATGGTGGTAAGCACCCTCCGCACCCGTTGGCGGCGCAGTTTCTTGCGGAATTGGTTTCTGATCTCGTTTTCGGTATTCAGTTCATTCGACATATCTTGCATGGATTCCTATCTCCCTTAGATGTACATGGTCTGGATTTCGGTTTCCAGTGACAAACCTTTGAGCAACTGCACGGAGAGCTCATAGGCATCCTGGGCAACCGTGAATTGGGCGTCCTCAAGTGCAGCCTTGGTGGCAAGGCCCTTCTCATACAGAATCTGTGTCTGTGCAAGCAATCGCTTGTTGTACACCATCGTCTGTTCGAGCAACCGATGGTCCATCGAATAAGAAGCGATCTTTGCCGACAGCTCAGCTGCGTCATAGAGATACGTATCCAAGGCGGTATTGTACTCCAGCTCTTTCATCAGCACCGTGTTTTCCAACTGTTGCAGGGTAAGACTGTCGGATGCAGAGGCTGGGTTGTTCCGCCATGTTCCTCCCACCGTAAGGGTGCTGGAGAAACTTTCCGGTCCAGGATAGTAGGAGGTGCCGAAGGAGGCTGAGACATCAAACGCTTTGCTGGAAAGCTTTGCAGAGGCCAAACCGCTGATGGTGTCCAGAGAGGATGTGGAGTTGTTTGCGGAAAGGCTTCCGCCCACCACAAGCTTTCGGTTGGTCTGCTCGGCTTGTTTGAGTGCAAGCTCTTCCTTGGCAAGTTGCAGGGCGATTGCCTTCAGCTGGACCGATGAGTTCCCCGCCGGGTCCTGTTTGAAGGAAAGGGAGGGAAGCGGAATGTCCTCCACCCCTTCCCAGGCAAACCCTGCAGTGGATGCAAACTGCCTGAGCAACAGATCCCGGGTTGCCTCAAGCCCATCACGCTGAATTTCCAGGCTGCTGATCTTGCTTTGGAGATCCAGATAGGTGAGGCTGTCCTCTTTGATGAGCTGCAGCTGCAGGTTCTGCTGGAGACTGAGTTTCTGGTCAGCAAGACTCTTTTCGGTAAGCCTGAGATTCTTCTCATTCGTCAGGATATTCTGCATCAGGGTATAGAGTGAATTGGAAAAGCTCAGCCTGCTGGAAGCATACGTGGAGCGTGCAAACAACTCACTGCTTTTGTTCGATAGTGTCGTGCGGTTGTCATCGGTATACCCGTACGTGATCGTGTGGGATACCGAGGCTGAGGGAGCGATGGTATAGGCTGACGTGGAGGGTGTCCACTTCAGGGTATCCGCCCCCACGCTGATGGTGGTGTTTCCGTCGTTGGGAAGAGAGAACAGGGCCTCGGTGCCCGAAGTGGCAAACGTATAGGCATTGGTACTCTCATCGTAGGTTGCCGAGACATTCCCGCTTGTGAGCGTAATGCCCAACGCATCCTCCGCTTCACTCTTGGAGAGGGTAAGCAACGCATCCTGTTTCTGCAACTCCAGATCCTGCATCCGCACACTCTTTGCAAAGGCCTGTTCAAGCACGGTCTGCAGGGGAAGCGAGTAGGCGGGAAGCATCAACAGCAAGGAAAAAGAGAAGAGAACCAAACGTCGTACAAAACGTAATCGCATAAAATCATGCTCCTTATTGCTCGGAGATATGCATATACTATCGTACAGTATGCCTGCATTCGGCAACGCAAACGAGTCCAACTTCATCTAAACTACAAAAGATGTTGCCCTCCATCCACCTGAAGGTCAACCCCGGTAACAAATGAAGCGCCCAGAAGATACGAGACTGCCTCACAGATGTCCTGTGCCGAGCCGGTGGAGCGCAAGGGCAAAAGCTCCGCCATCTTGCGAAAGTATGCTTCCTCACCGTTGCTCATTACCGGACCGGGACTGACTGCATTGACCCGTACTGTAGGCCCAAGTGCCACAGCAAGTGCCTTTGTCTGCGCAGAGAGAGCGCCCTTTGCACAATAGTAGGCGGGACGACTGGCAGTGGGGCTGGAAAGCTTCGTATCCAGGATATTGGTCACCGATCCCTTTGCAGAGCGGGAGAGCAGATGACTGTACAGGGATTTGGAAAGGAAGAACGGTGCGGTATTGTGCACTGCCATCAGGCTCTCGAAGGATGCAAGGCTTGTCTCTTCCATGGTTTGCGCAGGGAAAAAAGATGCGTTGTTGACCAGGTGGTCCACCTGCCCGAAGGCAGAAACAGCACTCCCAAAGAGTGATTCAAGATGGGACGGCAGACTGAGATCCCCCTGTACCACCTTGAGCGCAAGCCCTTCTGCCTCAAGATCGGCTTGCAACTGCCTTGCTTCACGCTCACTGGTATGGCAATGGACCACCACACGGTATCCCTGATGGGCAAGATGCACAGCAAGAGCCCTGCCGACACGCTTTGCGCCTCCACTGATCAATACGACCTGTCCCTCAATCATAGTCTTTCCACTATACCGGGCTTGTTGCCGATTGGCAATCGCGGAAGTATATTCGAACATGAGGGAGCCAAAAGGCAAGCCCGCACAAGGATTCCAAACAGATGAGCAAAGACAACAGATCAGACAAAGACTGGAAAGAGACATTCAAGAAGAAGTTCAATATAGAACCCGGGGTACACCTCGGGGAATCCGGGTCCAAGGACAAGAAGAAATTCACCTTCTCTTTCTGGTATTTCTTCATCATACTCCTGCTGTTCCTCGCCCTGAACACCTTCATGGTCAGCAGGCAGGCCAACGTATATGCTGTGGACTACACCCAGTTCAAGCAGTTGGTCAGCGACGGGACGATCAGGCGCGTGGCAATTGAGGAGGAACGCTATATCGGCTACCCCTTCTCCCGTGACCAGGCAGCAACAGACCTGCGCTCGCTTGCAACCGACCCGAATGCCAGCAGCACGGCAACTGCGCTCTTGCAGTCGTTCAGCACATATAAGGTGGATGACCCGACCTTCATACCGCTCCTCGATGAGAAGGGTGTGGAGTACTATGCCACTCCTCCGGCAAAGCCGAGCCTCATATCCACCCTCCTCTCTTATGCTCTGCCCTTCGTATTCATCCTTTTGATCTGGCGCTTTCTCTTCTCCAAGATGGGAGGCCAAGGCGGACAGGGAGTGCTCTCCTTCAACCAGAACAAGGCAAAGATTGTCGCCGAAGGGGATACCGGAGTGCGCTTTGACGACGTTGCCGGTGCCGATGAGAGCAAGTACGAGCTGGAGGAGGTCGTAGACTTTCTCAAGCGACCGGAAAAATATACCGAGATAGGGGGAAAGATCCCCAAGGGTGTCCTGCTGGTAGGTCCTCCGGGTACCGGAAAGACCCTCCTGGCAAAGGCAGTTGCAGGTGAAGCCGGGGTCCCGTTCTTCAAGATGAGCGGAGCAGACTTTGTCGAGATGTTCGTTGGAGTGGGGGCCGCCAGAGTGCGTGACCTTTTCCGCCAAGCCAGGGAGAACTCACCGTGCATCATTTTCATCGACGAAATCGATGCCATCGGACGCTCACGCGTTTCTGCCGGCATGGGGGGAAACGATGAGCGGGAACAGACCTTGAACATGCTTTTGGTGGAAATGGATGGATTCGACTCCAGAACCGGTGTCATCATCCTTGCGGCGACCAACCGCCCCGAGATCCTCGACCCCGCCCTGCTCAGACCCGGCCGCTTCGACCGTCAGGTGCTCATCGACAAGCCCGACCTCGAGGGGAGACTTGCCATCCTCAAGATCCACACCCGCTCCATCAAGCTTGGTGAGGATGTCGATCTTCGCAAGATAGCCCAGAGTGCCGCAGGCCTTGCCGGTGCAGACCTTGCCAATATTGCCAACGAGGCTGCCTTGCTTGCCGTACGGCAGAAACGCAAAACCGTCCTGCAGGCAGACCTTGAGGAAGCCATTGAGAAGTCGGTTGCCGGTCTTGAACGCAAGAGCAGGTTGCTCAATGCAAAGGAGCGGGAGCGGGTGGCCTATCACGAGACAGGGCATGCCCTGACCGCCTTCCTCACCGAGGGAGCGGAGCCGGTGAGCAAGATTTCCATCGTTCCCCGTGGCATGGGTGCCTTGGGCTATACCCTGCAGTATCCGACAGAGGATCGCTTCCTGCTCAGCGAGAGTGAGCTGCTCAACACCATAGACACCTTGCTTGGGGGCCGTGCCGCCGAGGAGGTCATCTACCAGGAGATCTCCACGGGCGCCGGAAACGATATCAGCAGGGCGAGCGACCTGGTACGCAGGATGCTTACCGAATTCGGGATGAGCGAGCGCTATCGCAACATCACCCTACCCACCACCCAAAGTGGCATAGCGGGAATTTCCGGAGCAAGGGAGTACTCGGAAAAGGCACAGGAGTACATCGACTGCGAGACCGCACGCATCGTGAATGAGCGGTATACGAAGGTGAAAACCAACCTGGAGAAGAACCGCAAGGCTCTTGAGACAATTACCACAAAACTGCTTGAAAAAGAAGTTCTCAATGGTTCTGAGTTCCAAGCACTTGCAAAAAGTGAGGTCATTGACTAATCTGCTTCCGTATGATCAAGAAAAAGATAGAAGATAATGATTTAGTGAAGCATCTCGCAGCCCTGCCGGAAGATGGGCGCGAGGTGTTTCTTTTGCATAACGATCAGATACGCGTTACTGCACTCGGGGCCACCACCCTTATCAATCAGATGCGTGAGAATCACCAACTCGGCCCGCTCGAGACTTACGTCCTCGGTCAGGCATACCTTGCCGCCGGCCTGCTCAGTGCCACCGTCAAGGGAAACGACCGCATCCAGTTGAACATCGAATGCGGAGGCCCCATCGGCGGTGTCTTCGTGGAGTCCTGGGCAGTGGGAGCTGTCCGCGGATACCTCAAGCACAATCCCATTCCCCTGAAGGCTCCTTTGAAGAGTCTCGACCTCAATGAGCTCTACGGTCCGGGCTTTCTTTCCGTCTCCAAACTCTTGGAAGGACACAAGGCTCCCTTCACAGGACAGACCATGATGGCCTATGGGGACTTGGCCAAGGATCTGGCGCTGCACTACCAGCAGTCTGAACAGACCCCTACCCTGTTCATGCTCTCCCTGCACTTCGACGACAAGGCACGGGTGACCGGCAGCGGGGCAATCTTTCTGCAGGCCATGCCTGCATGCGACGAGCACATTCTTGAGGAGTTGGAAAAGAAAGCAGAAACCCTGCCTTCCATCGGGACCTACCTCTCCGAGGGGAAATCCATCCGCTCCTACGTGGAAGAGCAGTTTGCCTCCTTCGGGGTACGGCATCTGGCCCGTCAGCCTTTGGGTTTCTCCTGCCCCTGCTCACGTGAGCAGTACACCAAGTATCTGAAACATCTCGGCAAAGCAGAGAAAGAGGACATACTGAAAAACGGCCCGTTCCCCCTGGAACTTGTCTGTGTCAATTGCAATACCCACTATCACTGGGAAAAATTCGAACTGGAACACCTGTTGCAAGAAACAGGAGGAGCACACCAATGATTTTCTTCGCAACATCCGCGCTCTACATGAATGACATCATCGAAGAGGAAGCCCGCCAAGCCGGCGCTACCGACATCCGCAGCGTAAGCGGGGGGGTGGAGTTCAGCGCCGACCTCGCCAGCGCATACCGTTTCTGCCTGTGGTCCCGAACTGCGACCAGAGTCATGATGGGACTCTTCCAGGATGAGGATATCCTCACCGCCGACGAGCTCTATGAAGCATCGGTGCAGATCCCTTGGGAAGAATGGGTCAACCCGAACCTTACCTTCTCGGTGACTGAGACCGTGAAAAACTGCCCCTACATGAAGAACTCCCACTTCGCTGCCATCCGGCTCAAAGATGCCATCGTCGACCGTATCCGCGAGAAGTTCGAGGGAGAACGTCCGCTGGTGGACAAGGACGAGAGCGATGTGGTCTTCCACGTGCATATCGAGGGAGAGAAGGTTGCTTGGTATGTCGATTTCTCAGGCCGTGGACTGCATAAGCGGGGATACCGGGTTGCCCAGACAGACGCGGTGCTCAGCGAATACCTTGCAAGTTCTGTCATCTATCGCTCCGAATGGCGCAAGGCTTTGGACAAGGAAGAAGGGGTGCCTACCCTGCTCGACCCCTTCTGCGGTTCGGGAACCCTGGCCATCGAGGCTGCCCTTTGGGCCAGCGATCGTGCTCCGGGCTTGGTGAGTGCGCGCCGCTTCAACTTCTTTGACCTGCCCATCCATGACCCCGATTTGTACGAGGAAGTGGTGGACGAGGCGCTCTTGCGTGCAGAACAGGCAAAGGATCGCAAGATTGCCATCTACGCATGGGACAGTGACCCGAAGGCTGTGGCGATCACCAAGAAACATGCCCAGCTTGCCCAGGTCGACCACCTGATCACCTTTTCCGTGAAGGATTTCACCAAGGTGACCAAGGAGGACGTCCCTGCTGAGACAGGCTACATCATCACCGATCCTCCCTACGGCTTGAGAATGGAAGGACCGATTGATCTTCAGGTCCTCTATCGCCAGATGGGCAAGCAGATCAGCACCCTGTTCGGGGGCTGGCATGCAGCAATCCTCTGCGGGCAGCAGGAGCTGCTCAGCCATGTTGATATGAAACCCGATAGGACCAACACCGTGAACAACGGGGGAGTGACGTGCCAGATTGCCCACTACTACGTCTTCACCGATGAGGAGCGCCAGCAGATGATCGAACGCGCCATCGAGCGCAAGAAGGAACGCCTCGCCCAGCCTTTGAGCGAGGGGGCACAGATGGCATACAACCGCCTGGTGAAAAACCTCGCGGCCATCAAGCCGATCATGGCAGAGCAGAACGTCACCTGTTACCGCATCTATGATGCCGATATGCCCGAATACAGCGCTGCAATCGACCTGTATGAGGGCAAGTACATCAGCCTGCAGGAGTATGCACCCCCTGCAACCATCGATCCGGAAGCGGCACTCAAGCGCCTAGGGGAACTCATCGATGCAACCGAACGTGCAACCGGCATCGACCGTGAGCAGATCTATGTCAGGCAGAGAACCCCCCAGAAGGGAGAGAAGCAGTATGAGAAGATGGCCAGCACCGACAAGTTCTACATCATCAATGAGAACGGTGCCAAGTACCTGGTGAACTTCACCGACTATCTCGATACCGGTATCTTCCTCGACCATCGCCCGATCAGGGCACAGATCGCCCAGCTCGCAGAGGGCAAACGCTTTCTGAACCTCTTCTGCTATACCGGCACGGCAACCGTGCAGGCAGCAAAGGGAGGGGCCCTGAGCACCGTCAGCGTCGATGCCTCGTCCACCTACCTTGACTGGGCGGTGAAGAACATGCAGGTCAACGGGTACACCGAGATGAATCACTTCTTCTACCGAAGTGACTGCCTGCAGTTCCTCTTTGATACCTACGACCGCTATGACCTTATCTTCTGTGACCCCCCGACCTTCTCCAATGGCAAGGGCAGGGATACCTTTGACGTCGACCGTGACCAGGTTCGCCTGATCAAGGCGTGCATGATGCACCTCGACCAGAAAGGAACGCTCATCTTCAGCTGCAACTACCGAAAGTTCAGCATGGATGAACGCCTCCTGGATGAGTTCGATGTCCAGGACATCACAGCCACTACGATCGCCGAGGATTTTGCAAGGGATCAGAAGATCCACTACACCTTCCTCATCAAGCACCGTACGGTGGTAAAGGTCCAGCAGCCAAAATCGACCATGAAACTGGTACGCAGGAAATAAGTGATGGCAACAGGCTCCCGAAAAGGGGGCCTGCTGTTTGTTTTTTTAGGGAGAAACCCATGCAAAGCGCACTGCTTACGTGCCCGCACTGCAAAGAGCAAGGCGAGCAACAACTCACCCCGTTTCTCGACCTTGGCAAACACCCCAAGCAGAAACTGGCTATACTTACGGATTCACTCTTCACCCTCACCTGCCCCTCCTGCAAACAGCAGTACTCGGTACTGCACGAGTTGTTGGTGGTGGATGAGAAACAACACTATGCGTTCATGCTGATCCCCGACACCGAGCTTGGTGAGGTGGATGGGAAGGTAACCGGAAAAGAAGAGTTTGATGAGTACCTGCTCCGCCTGGTCGGCTCAAGTGCCGGCCTGAAAGAGAAATTGCTCCTGTTGGACAACAACCTGGACGACCGGGTCATAGAGCTGTGCAAGCTCTACCTCTCCATGCAGTTGGAGCAACAGGACGTGCAGCTCTTCTTTGCTGACCAGCAGAAAGAGGAGCAGACACTCCTGTTCACCGTCATGGATGCCGAATCCCACGTGCTTGGTTCCGTCGAATGCGAGAGAGAGTTGTATACCCAACTCACCGAGACGGTGAAAGCCTTTGCTGTTCGCAAGGGCTATTTCACCAAGGTTGACCAAGCCTGGGCCTATCAGCAGATCAGAAACAGCGCTGACCAATGACCTTGTGGCACGTATCGCACTGATAGCAGATCTCATGCTCCATGACATCGCCCTTGACGTAGCTTGCAATGCTTGCAAGCGTAGTCCTGGAGATATTGCCCAAGGCCTCCCGCGTCAGGAACGCCTGATGGCTGGTAACCAGCACATTGGGCATGGAGATGAGCAGCATCAGGACATCGTCATCCAGGATGGTGGTTGACTTGTCCTCGTAGAACACCTCCCCTTCCTCCTCGTAGACATCTAGGGCAGCCGCTCCGATTTTCTTGCTTCTGACACCTTCCAGAAGCGCTTGGCTGTCCACCAAGGCCCCACGGCTGGTATTGATGAGCACCACCTGATCTTTCATCATGGCGATGCTTTCCCGGTTGATGATGTGCACAGTCTCTTCGGTCAGCGGGCAATGGAGGCTGATGATATCCGAATCCTTGCACAGCTGGTCAAAGCTGCAGTAAGTCACCCCGAGCTTGTCATCCGGATACGGATCGTAGGCCAACACCTGCATCCCAAAACCCTTGCAAATGTCAATGAAGACCCTTCCGATCTTCCCTGTTCCCACCACTCCGATGGTCTTGCCGTGAAGATCGAACCCGACCAATCCGTTGAGACTGAAGTTGAATTCACGGGTTCTCACATAACTGTGATGGGTGTGTCGGATACTGCTGAGCAAGAGTGCCATGGCGTGCTCTGCAACCGCATAGGGCGAGTAGGCAGGAACACGTACCACGTGTATCTTGCCGAATGCTGCCTTGAAGTCGATGTTGTTGTAGCCGGCACAACGCATGGCAAGCAGGCGAGTTCCCCCTGCATACAGGGTTTCAATGACCGCCTCGGTGATGCTGTCATTGACGAAAGCACATACCACCTCGTAGCCGGCGGCAAGGGCTGAGGTTTTCTCATTGAGCTTGGACTCAAAATAGACGATTTCAACATCGTACTCCGAGCACAAACGGTCGAACCATACCTTATCGTATGGTTTGGTATCGAAAAACGCGACGCGTGTCATGGTTATTTCTCCTTGATCGTCAGATCACCACTTCTTCGAGCACATCGATGAGGAGTTGGTAATCTCCATCAATGGCACTGATGTCAGCCTCCAGAAGCCTATCTGCGTCCACCAGCGACCAATCAATGTCGTAGCCGGCGTTCATGGAGAGCTGATAGAAGAACAGTCGTGCTGCCCTTCCATTTCCGTCCCTGAATGGGTGCAATGCCTCAACCTCACCCATATAGAAGGCGAGGTCATTGATGAAGGTCTCCCGATCCATCTGACAGAGGTACCGGTCCTTCCTCAGCCGGGTAAAGATATCCTCAGCTGCACTTTCAATGAATTCAGGGTTGCAAAAGACGGTCCGTTTTGCAGCAGTCGTAGTCCGTATTGTCCCTGCGGAGGGGTACACATCTCCGAACATCCGGCTGTGAATGGACTTCAGGTAGGCTAGATCGTAGGTGTTTTGTACTGAATCGGTAAGCATTTCCGCAGAACGAAGATTTGCCATATAGGCTTCGACCTTCCGAAGTTTCGTGCGTTCCTTGATGGAGAAGTAGTTCACCAAGGACGAAGTGTGTGGATAGCACGAGAACTCATCCTTGGGAGGGTGGTATACGGTGGAAAGACCATGCGTGTCGATATAGCGCTGGATCAACTCATCGGCTTCCACTTCTTCCTCAAGAATCGAGCGTATCGATTGGTCATCCTCTTCGGAGAACTCAAATCCCTCAGCCTCATGATTGAACTTGATATAGTCGATGCAAGCTTGCACTCGGCTTGTTTTCATAAAAACGCTGACCATCCTTTGCCTCAACGAGGCAATTGCTGTTTCTTTGACGGAAACCCATACCCTATCTTGGTCTATGATAGCCATACCAAAGATGGGAGGTCAAGGCACAGTGCGAAAAAAGAGCCCATTGCTGGGCTCCTTTTCTCCTCTATCCCGTTTTGTCAGAAAGAGAATCCCAAATACACGGTTCCTTCCACAAACTGTGGCCGTGCATCCTCGCTGAGGATGAAGCCATACTTGCCGCTTAGGCCCATGCTGAACGTCTTGTTGAACTTGTACTCCAACGAGCCCTTTGCAAAGGCACCAAAGAGGTACTTGTCCCCATCGGTGGTTGCAATACCCGGACCGTAGGTGAAGAAGGCTCCCGCACCCAGATCGAAGGATACCTTGCCCAGATCGATGTTGAGCATCGGGGCTGCCGAAATGGTGACAGCCTGAGTCAGCTTGGAGAACGGGGTGGCGAAATCGAAGTCAAGCACATCCGAAGCAGCTGCTCTCCATCCATAGGAAGAAAGCATGTACGGCGAATAGGCCAGATCGATGTCAACGCCCAGACCAAGGTTCTTGTTGAAGGTCATCAGGTTGTTCAGCTGGATACCCAGATTGCCCTGCAGGTTGTACCCGGTATACGCACCAATAGTCGGATTGGTGGAGTTGAAGGTGCCACCCAAGGTAATGGTGGTGTAGTATCGACTCTCCGCCTTCTGCTTGGCAGGCTCGGCCACTTCTGCTGCAACAGGCTGTTCCACTGCAGGTTCTGCCTCAACAACAGCTGCCGGCTCAGTCTCAGCCATCACAGGTTCGGCTTCTGCAACGACTGCAGGAAGCTCCTCGACGACTGGTTCAGCTTCTGGGGCAACCTCTTCAGCAACGATTTCTGCTTCCGGTGCAACTGCAGGCTCTGCCTCAGCTACCATACCTTCCTCGGCGGCGACTACCGGCTCTTCGGCCACTACAGGAGCTTCCGCCACAACGCTTGTCGGTTCCTCAACCGGGAACATCGGCTCAGCCACTGACAAGGCACTGCCACTGAAATACACACCATCATAGGATTGCTGGAGGTACAGGGTATGAGCCTGGGTTCCATCCAAGCCACGCTCTGTATAGCTGGTCACTGAGGAGTCGACAACAGTCCACTTATCTTCCTCCTCACCATCAATCTGATACCGGAAGGTGGTTACCATAGGATCTTCCAGAAGCCACTCCCATGTCACAACTACAGGAACTGCGAACAGGAAGGTAGGCAAAAGAATCAGGGCCGCCAGTACTGCGATGAATTTCCTTTTCATAATTTATCAAACTCCTCCATGTAGCTTCAAAGCGAGGCCACACCAATGCAAACATCACTTACAGGTCATGTCAATCATACACTTCTCGATTGATTATAACAAGCAAATGCGTACAGGGTAACCCCCTCTTCCCACCATGTTGCCACACATATGCCATATCAGTACGATAGGTTTCCATGAACACGATCAAGACATTGGCAGTTTTCTGCGGAAGCAGCGAGGGAAAAAACGGCATCTATGCCCAGGGCGCACAGGAACTGGGAAAAGCAATGTATGACAGAAATCTCTCCTTGGTCTATGGAGGGGGAAACCGCGGGCTGATGGGCCTTGTGGCGGAAAGCCTCCACACCCTTGGGGGAAAGGTCATCGGGGTGTTGCCTGAAGCGCTCAATCGCGCCGATGTACGGATACGCAAAGTAGAAAGCCAACTGATCATTGTCCCGGGCATGCATGAGCGCAAAGCACGTATGTATGAGCTTGCAGATGCCTTTGTCGCCCTTCCGGGCGGAATCGGGACCTTTGAGGAGATTCTTGAGGTCTATACCTGGTTGCAGCTGGGGTATCACCACAAGCCGGTTGCCCTGCTGAACCTGGGTGGCTTCTATGACAGCCTGCTCTCCTTCCTCAACCATAGCTGCAATGAGGGTTTTCTGCAGAAAGAACTGCTCTCCGCCCTCATCGTGGAAACAGAGGTGGAGAAGTTGCTCTCCCATCTGGAACATTGGGAGGCAAATCTCCCCGACAAGCTGGGGTCACACCAGTAGAAAAAGGAAGGGAATGGGACTATGCTTTTCCCATGACCAAACGCCAGTATCATTTGCTTGAACTCTTCTACATTACGACAGGGTCGTTTCTCACCGCCCTGGGCATCGCCCTCTTCTCCTCCCCTGCCAAGATTGCGAGCGGAGGGGTGAGCGGCATCGCAATCATCCTCTACCACACCCTTGGCCTGGATACCGGTCTTTCCATCCTCATCCTCTCAGTCCCACTCTTTCTCCTGGGGGTTGCCATCTTCGGCAGGCAGTATGGGGCCAAGTCGCTTGCGGGGACACTCCTGCTCTCCCTCTTCACCAGCTTGCTCAATGCCTGGGTCGGGTATGGTGGGGTTCTGGACTACACAAACCCGCTCTCCATCCTGCTCTCTGCCATTTCAGGAGGCGTTCTGATGGGCCTGGGCGTAGGGCTTGTGCTGCGCAGTGGTGCAAACACCGGCGGTACGGACATTCTCGGCCAGATCTTGGCCCGTTACACCCCGCTCTCCATGGGGACTTCCCTCTTCTTGGTCGATGCAGTCATCATAGCCGCGAGTGCCTTCATCTTCAGCTTGGAAATGGCCCTCTATGCCATCATGACCGTGTATATCGTATCGGTCACCATCGACCGGGTGGTACTCTCCTTCGGCACGCGATCGGCAAAAACTGTCTTCATCATCAGCGAAAAGCGCAAGGAGATCGAAACAGCAATTCTGGAAGAGCTCGGACATGGGGGAACCATCCTCTACGGCAGCGGTATGTACACCGGGTTTGACCGTCCGGTCATCATGACCGTGGTGGCCAACAACAAGATCGGGGCATTGACGAACATCGTCCACCGCAATGACAGACTTGCATTCATGGTTGTCCAGGAGGCATACAAAGTCCTCGGTGAGGGATTCACCCCCATCGAGGAAGCTGCATGGGCAGGACTTTCGGATGTAACACAGAAACGGAAAAAGAGCCGTTAGTTCCAGAGTTTCTCAGGATAGATTCCCAGCTTCACCTTTTGGGCAAGCTGGTTCTTCACATTCTCACGATCCTCACTGTAGGTCATTCCGAACCAGGTCTCCTGGGTGGAGTAGAACTTGAGGCGGCCTTCCTTGTTGGTGACCATGGCACTTGTTCCGTTGGGCAGGTAGCACTCAGTCTTCTCAGTCTGGATATTCGCCTTGATGAAGGCATCCCAATAGGACGTGAAGCTTTCGAAAATGGTAGGGGCAAACCCAAAGAAGTTCATGGAGACCAGCTCCTTGCCGGTAAGCAACAGCTTTTCGTTCTCCCGGTAACTGACCACCTGGTCGCCTTCATACCCAATTTTGATATGCTCTTCCATGTCGACAAGGTAGCCATCCTTCACATTGCAGATGGCACGGCTTACGGTACCGCTGCGACTCATGGTATGGTCCAGGACATAGCCGACCATGGCATGTTCTGTGCTGTTCGGCTCAAGCGAAGAGAGGTGCTTGGCAAGGATGGAGAAGGATTCGCGCCCATAATAGTCATCGGCATTGATGACGGCAAACGGCTCGGCAATCGCATCCTTCGCACAAAGTACGGCATGAATGGTTCCCCACGGTTTCTTGCGCGCTGAGGAGAGCTGCTTCTGTTCCTCGCTGAGCAGGGAGTCTTGGTTCTGGAAGAGATACGAAGCGTCCATATTGCGGGCAATACGGTCAAACAGACGCTCCCGGAAGTCCTTCTCAATATCCTTTCGGATCATGAAAACCACTTTCCCAAACCCACTGTTCCGGGCATCGTACACCCCGTAGTCGAGCAGGGTTTCCCCATGGCTGCCCACGCTGTCAATCTGCTTGATGCCGCCATAACGGCTTCCCATTCCTGCTGCCAATACCAAGAGAGTCGGTTTCATCGTGTTAGCTCCTCAACGTGACTGAAGTTGCCCTGTATTGTAGACCTTGTTCCTCAGAAGAGTCAAACCGAAGCCAGTCCGATGTGTGGAAAAAACTGCGGGTGTGGAGTATGCTTGGCACATGAACAACCGAGAATGGTATGCAGAAGCACTGAAATTCTGCCAGCTTTCCCCCGCATGCGACACCTGTCCCTATCAGCTGCTCACCGGCCAGGCAGACACTTCCAACGACCGGCCCTGTTTTGCCGACAAGCAGGCACTGCTCAAGCTTGATGCTTGGCTATGTGCTCCCCATGACCGCGGGGGAACCCTCGAAGAGACGGATGATGACAATCAATGGCTCAAGGAGTTGCTGAAAGTACAGTTTGACGAAGAGGATGAAGACTGGCTTTTGGATGAGGAACTCTGCTAGAGCACCTCGATGCTCAGCTGGATGGCCGCTGAATACCAGCCGGTTGCATACAGGTCGGGATCGAAATCAGGAATCTCAGCAAGAATGGAGCCTGTCTCAAACAGGATGGCGTCATTATTGGCATAGATGCCTCGTACGCCAAGATCCTTTTCCATCGCTTCGCTCCCCGCAACACTTACCGCACTGGACACATCGCTGGTGACCCGCACCGTGAAGGGTATCTCAGAGAGTTGTCCGGGAAGTAGGGGCTCATTCTCATCAAGGGCAAAGGAAAAGCGATCTTTCTGACCGAATTCACCAGGCCGAATGACCATCTTGAACTGCGAGACTGCGTTGTTGGAGATAAGGGTATACGTACCGACCTGCACAATGCTGTTGCGGCTGTCTGCAAGATTGAAATTCAAGGCGTTCTGGTTCTGTATCACCCGAAACACCTCGGTCACCGGCATCTGCCCAAGCACTTCGACCCTGGTGAAGGGAAGCGGGGAAGCAAGCAAGGCGAGCGGGGACGAGCCTCCCAAAAGGAGGAAGCACATCAACCACAGCTTCAGTTGTCTGAATGCTTTTCCCATAGCTCTTATCCCTCTGCAAGAAAGTGTAATAAGGCGCATAACACGTGTCAAGAGTACATGCTCTCTATTTCCTATAACTTTCATATATATTCATTAAATGAGAAATATCTTATTGTATTACTTAATTTTAATTACTTTTCATCTCGTGTCATAGGATTTCCAAAGTACCGACTTGACACTCCCCTCCTCTCTGCCGTAGGATGAGTGGGTTATGGGCCCGTAGCTCAGCTGGATAGAGCGTCTCCCTCCGGAGGAGAAGGTCGTGAGTTCGAACCCCGCCGGGCTCATTGTTAAGGAAGTCAGACCTCTGGCTTCCTTTTTTCATATGTCACCATGCACTGCAGACGAATGTCGCGGCTGCTCGATCCGATGCACAGTTCATACTGCCCCTCATCACTGACAAAAGCCCAGCGTTCCAGATCCCAACGTTCCAATGCCGAATAGGGTACATCCAGACTCACCCGCTTCATTTCCTGCGGGCCCAGATGTACTTTCACAAACCCTTTCAGCTCCTGCATAGATCTGAACACCTTGGGTTCAAGGGGCCGGACATAGAGCTGGCACACCTCACTGCCCGCCCGTTCAGTGCCATTGCACACGGAGAAGGAGAGCTTCCAGCCATCAGGGGCAGCTTCGCACTCCAGGTCCTCGTACAGGAAGTGTGTGTAGGAGAGCCCATGGCCAAAACAGAAAAGCGGCTGCAACTTCTCCGTATCGAACTGCCGGTATCCCATCATCAGTGCCTCGGAGTATTCAAGGTTCCCCACCGAACGCACAGCCGGGTCGCCCTGCCCCTTGCGAAGCCGATCAAGGCTCAGATGGGCAAAGTCTGTGGGGTAGGTTCGCATCGATCGATACTCGTCAAGCGAATGTGCCAGGGTATGGCAGAGCTTGCCTGAGGGATTGGCCTCTCCGAACAACAGTGCCTTCAACGCTTGTGCAGTCGAAGAACCGAGAAAGGAGGAGAGAAATATCGCAGGGACTGCAGCATGCCAGCTTTCCATCCCAACGGCTCCCCCACTCTGCACGATGACCACCGTCTTTGCATTCAATTTCGCAGCTTGATGAATCGACGCCTTGTCACTGGCAAGCAACTGCCACGGCTTGTCGTACGCCTCGCTCTCCTCAATGTGGTCAAACCCTACCTGCAATACCACTGCATCGGCCTGGGCCACCTTTCTTCTCCACGTAGGATTGCAATACCAGAACCGTGGGAGCCGCTCTGCGTGCCCTTCCAAGACCGAGGCAAGGGTCGGAACCCCTGCTTGCAAGGCTACCATGGAGGATCCTCCCCCTTGGCTGGCTTTCCCGATGAGACTGCCACCGATGCACAGGCGGGCTTCCTTGGCAAGGGGAAGCAGAGCTCCCTCATTCTTGAGCAGCACCACCGAAGCACAAGCGGCCTCAAGAGCTATGTCACGATGCCCAGTGGTTGCTGCCTTGCATTTCCTGTCAGCCATCGGGACGGAAAAGAGCCCGGCTTTCTCATACGTTGTGAGCAGATGAAGCACCTTTTCATCAATCATCGATTGCCTGGCAGTCCCAGCTTGCAGGCACGACTGCACCTGCTCCTTTGCAAGGTAACGGGGGCCGGGCATCTCAAGATCTACGCCATGGGCAAGCACTCCCTCGGTGCTGTACAGGGAGTTCCAATCAGAGACCACCAGGGTGTCAAAGCCCCACTCCCCTCTGAGAATCCCCTCCAACAAGTAGGGGTGTTCGCTGGTATAGGTGCCGTTCACCTGGTTGTAGCTGGTCATCAGGGCGAGAGATCCTGCCTCAATGCTACGCTTGAAGGCAGGCAGATAGAGCTCTCTGAGCGTCCGTTCATCCACCACCGAATTGGACTTATGCCGGTCATATTCGCTGTTGTTGCAGGCAAAGTGCTTCACGCAGGTGATGACCGGGTAGGTGGTCACTCCCTTGATGTAGGCAGCAGCCATCTCTCCGCTCAGATAGGGGTCCTCACCAAAGTATTCAAAATTACGGCCACATACGGGAACCCGGGCCAGATTCACCCCCGGCCCGAGGAGCACTCCTACACCCAGGGCTCGGCACTCTTCGCCCAATACGGCGCCTACGCGCCCAAGCAGCTCGCGATCAAAACTCGAGGCAAGGGCGGAGGATGCGGGAAAGTCTGTCACATCCGTCTTCCAGTTTCTCAAACCTAGGGTTGCATCACTGCTCCAGACCCTCTTGAGCCCCAGGCGCGGAACACCAGGAATACAGAACTCATCCACACCGGAAAGCAGGGAAATCTTCTCCTCCTCGGTTAGTTGGGCAAGTACCCGTTTTGCCACCGAAGGCTCATCACTGGGAGGAAGCAGGAGGCGCATGGGCTCATAGTCAGGTTGGCTTTCCCGAGGGGCAAGCATTTCTTGCATCCTCTTCTGTACAATGCGTTTCATCATCAGCTCAACAGCCCTCTTGATCATCGCACGCCTCCTGTCCGCATTGTAGCACACCATGCCTTGCCTTAGGATGGAGAAACTCGGTACTGTATGGGACATGAGCATACGAGTACTCTTTTTGGGCGAAATAGTAGGGAGACCTGGCATCCAAACCGTCAAGGAAACCCTGAAGACCCTCAGACAGGAAAAACAGATCGACCTGGTCATTGCAAATGGCGAAGGAGCAACCAATGGCTTTGGCCTTGGTCGTGCCCACAGCATGCAATTGCTGAAGCTTGGAATTGATGTGCTTACCGGCGGGGAGAAAATCTACTACAAGATGGATATGGTTGAGTTCATTGCAAAGAACCCGAGTATCCTCAGACCAGCCAACTACCCCCAGCAAAATCCGGGACGAGGGGTCCGCTATCTTATGGTCAAGGAGACCAAGGTGTGTGTGATCAACATCCTGGGCAACGCTGACTTCCCCCGCACCCATCTCTCCAACGCCTTCAGCCTGGCACAAATGCTGGTTGACAAGGCAAAAGAGGATGGTGCCCTTGCTCTTGTGCAATTCCATGCCTCGCCCACCGCGGAGAAGCTCTCGCTGGGTTTCATGCTGGACGGTAAGGCCAGCGCGGTCATAGGAACCCATACCAAGGTGCTCTCTGCTGATGCCACCATTCTCAAAGGCGGCACTGCCTACATCACCGACAACGGTCGCTGCGGAAGCCAGCTGAGTGTCGGAGGGTTCGACAAGCAGGTGGAGATCGACAAACTCATCTCCCAGGTTCCTTCCCGCTCACAAGAGAGTTGGGAGGATCTTAGGCTGGTCGGGGTGCTGGTGGATATCGCAGATGACGGAAAGGCAACCTCCATTGAGACAATTCAGATTCCGGTGGAGCCAAAGACAGACGAAAAGGAACAGAAGGATGTTTGAGATAGTTACCGTGACAAAAATCGTATCGAAGCAGATGCTGGAAGTCTCCTGCACCAGTTCCGCCTGCAATGGATGCAAGGGTGAAACCTTCTGCAACACCAAGGGCAAGCGGTTCGAGGCATGGAACAAGCATATGCTGCCTGCCCAGCCTGGTTCTACAGTGGAAATCTACCTGCAGCCTGGCCGTACCATTGCCGGTACACTCATCACCTTGATCTTCCCGCTCTTGCTTTTTCCTGCAGGGTATTATCTCTCCATCTTGCTTGGCTCAGGCGAGCTGGCCTCGTTCCTCTTCGGGATTCTTGGCATCCTGGTAGGGTTTCTGGGAGTTTGGTTGTACTTCCGCCGCAGTCAGGCCCACTACCTTCCGGTAGTCGAGCGAATCCTCTCCGAAGAGAGTGAAAATTGAGATTGCCCAAAGCCTGAACGACAGGTATACTCAGCATATGAGAAAAATGGTCGTTCTTGGCATGGTTCTTGCATCACTACTGCTCTTCTCCTGCTCGCTCTCCCCGGAGCAGGAAGCGTATGCACGCACCCTTGAGCTTCCTGATCTCAAACTGACCAATGCAACCTACCGCCTCGATCGTGGTGACAACGAACCGCTTTCGGTCACCGCTTCTGAGATATCCCTGTATGATGCCACAAACAAAGCAATCCTCAGCAATTTTTCCTTCACCCAAACACGTGCCGACGGCACGCTGCTTCTCCAAGGAAGAGCCAGGAGGGCTGAGGTTGACCTCATCACCTATGACGCTGAGCTTACCGGTTCCATCCAGGTCGAAAAGCCCTCGGACAAGCTTCTCGTAGAAGCAGAGCACCTTGTCTGGCACCACGAGCAGCAACACCTGCTCAGTGTTGGGGATGAGATGGTCACCCTCCAGTTTGAAGGGAACAAGACAATTCGGGGAACAGGCCTGGATATCCAGCTCAGGGACGGCGATGTCTCCTTCACCCAGTTGCAGGAAGGGGTGATCGTGCTATGAGGAAACTCGTCTCTGCATTCGTACTGTTCTTGTGTATCCCCGCCGCACTCCTGTCTGCAGAAGCGATACGGTTCAGTGGAGGATCGACCCGCATGCAGATGCAGGAGGGGTACCAAAGCATTTCGCTCTCTGGCGGTGCGGAAATTACCAGCGGTACGCTCACCCTCACTGCCGACTCCATTGAGCTTTCGGGAGAGGAGTTCCGCTACGTCTCGTGTACAGGAGCTGTCACGCTCAACGATGATGAACGCGGGGTGACACTGTTGGGCAACAATCTCTTTTATGACCGAGAGGAAGAGCTGGTGGTCGTAGACGGCTATCTTGAACTCGAGGACCTCACCAATGAAGTGCAGGCGACTGCCTTCTTCCTGGAGTTTTCCCTTGATGAAGGGTCCGTGCTCCTGCAGGTGCAGGTAAGACTCTACAAGCATACCGACAGCGGCGTCATGGCTTGCAAAGCCGACTCGCTGCAGCTGGAACGGGAGAAACGAACCCTGGAACTTGGGGGAAATGCCACCATCGATTGGGCGGGAGACCGCTACGAGGCCCAGCGGATCACCGTTGACCTCGATACGGAACAGATTTCCATGGATGGAACGATCAAGGGGGTCATCAATGGATAATCGGTTCACGAGCCTCCTCGAAGTACAGCATCTTGCAAAATCCTATGGAAAGAAAGAGGTGGTGAAAGACATCTCGTTCTCGATGCACTCAGGGGAGGTCATCGGCTTGCTCGGACCCAACGGAGCGGGAAAGACCACCACGTTCTACATGATCGTCGGCTTTCTGAAGGCCAAGCAAGGGACCATTCTCCTCAATGGGGAGGACATCACTGACTTGCCGATGTACATCCGTTCCAAGAAGGGGCTCTCCTACCTTCCCCAGGAGCCCTCTATTTTCCGTAAGCTCAGTGTCGAGGACAACATCCGTCTGGTGGCCCAGACTCGCAGGGACCTGAGCAAGCAGGAACAGGATGCGCGTGTGGAGGAGTTGCTCGATGAGTTTGGTATCCAGGAAGTGCGCAAGCAGAAAGGATACACGCTGAGCGGAGGGGAACGCAGAAGAACCGAGATAGCCCGTGCCTTGGCCTCGAACCCACAGTTCCTGCTCCTCGACGAACCGTTTGCAGGAATCGATCCGAAAGCCGTCTATGAGATCAAGCAACTGATCAAAACACTCTCAAGCAGGGGCATCGGCATCCTGCTGACCGACCACAATGTGCGCGATACCCTTTCGATCACCTCCTGCTCACACATCATCAATGCAGGCACCATTCTTGTGTCGGGTGGAAGGCAGGAACTGCTTTCCAACCAGATAGCCAAAGACATCTATTTCGGGCAAGACTTTGAGGGGGATGCATGATGGAATTCTCACCAAATCTTTCCCTCAGCCAAAAACAACAGCTCAAGCTCAGTCCCCAACTGCTCCAGTCCTTTGAGCTGATGGCCCTTCCGCTTACCGAGTTGCAGGCAAGGATCAAGGCGGAGATAGAGTCGAATCCAGCCCTTGAGCTGCCCTCCTCCTGGGATGTCAGCTATGAGCACTTTGCCCAGGAGAAACAACGACGCGAAACCAGCGGTGTCGACGACACCTACTCCGACTCCTCGAGTTACGGAAGTGACCGGGGAGGCGGCTATGACTATGAAGCGAGTGATCGCCAGCAGAAGTTCATGGAGAATGCCCTCTCCCTTGAAGAGACATTGCAGGAACACCTGCTCTCCCAACTGGGCTGCGAACAGCTCTCCGAGGAGGCCTATCGGGTGGGAGAAATCCTGATCACCAATCTCGACGCAAATGGATTCTTCCGTGAAAATCCGAATGACATCCTCACCGAGAAGCAAGCAGAGCACCTGCCTCATCTTCTGCATCTCATCCGTCAGTTCGATCCCCCCGGGGTGTGTGCCAAGGACTGGAGGGAATCTCTGGTTCTCCAGGCGCAGGCAAAGGGAATCGGGGCGGAAGACCTCAAGCACTTCACGGCATTGGTTGAGGACAACCTGGAACTGATGCGGGCAAACAAGCAAGCACAGGTGGCGAAGAACCTGGGCATAGAGGTTGAGGAGCTGGAAGAGCTCTACGCCTTCCTCAAGACACTCACCCCGTTCCCCGGACAGAGCTTCTCCAGCGGTCCCGAACAGTATGTCATTCCCGATCTTTCGATCAGGAACGAGGAAGGGCAACTGGTGTTGAGGATGAACAACTCATCCCTGCCCGACCTTGCGATCAACACTGAGTTTGAAGGCCTTGCCGAGGACCTTGGCAGTTCGGATGAGTCAAAGAAGGCCCAGCAGTACATCAAGGAACAGATCAAGAGTGCCAATGCCCTGATTTTCCAGGTGCAGGTGAGAAACCAGACGCTCTACAAGGTAGCCCACATTCTCCTGCAGGAACAGCAGGAGTATTTCCTCTTCGGACCGCAGTACATCAAACCCCTGACGCAGAAGGCGGTCGCAGAGCAGTTGGGAGTCCATGAGACGACCATCAGCCGTATTGCTACGGCCAAGTACATCGACACCGATTGGGGGATCATCCCGATAAAGAAACTCTTCAGCAATGCTGTCGGAGACGAGGGGGCGGAGCTCTCCAAACAAGCAGTAAAGGAGACCATCCGCCAGATTCTGGAGGAGCATCAGGGCCAGAAAGCCCTCTCGGACCAGAAGATTTCCGATATCCTCAAGGAAAAAGGCATTTCGGTGGCGCGTCGTACGGTGGCCAAGTATCGCAATGAGCTGAACATCGACCCGTCATTCGTCCGAGGCACCAACTAGCCGACCAATAGGAAGAGGGGCGCTTTCGCGCCCCTCGGTATCTACTTTTTCGCATCAATGTTCCTTGATTTTGCTCTTCTCCTTTCGAGCTGTGGCTTCTATCTTGTCGGTAATCAACTCAATGCCTTCGTACAGCTCGTAGCAATCATAGCTGACCATCTTGATGGTGCCCCAAGAGAAGTGGATCTTTGCATCCAAATGGTATCCCTGTCCCTCGGTCTCACGAGTGATTACGATGTCCAGATCGTGCAGGTACCCTTCGGCAAATTGCAGTTTCTGGAGCTTCTTGTCCAGGAACTCACGGGTCTCATCGCTTGGGTTGTAACGGATGCCTCTGACAGTCAAATTCATAAGCCCTCCTTTGACTATGGTCATACACTAAGGATAAGGCTTGGATTGCCAATCGTCAATGGACAATTGTCACTTGCTTTTTTTCCTACTCTTTTGGTTATTTTTAATTCATTTCTATATAATTATTTAATAGCTATGCATCTCAAGAATCAAATCCTTAGCATTTTACTTATGCCGCCATATTCCCCTTGCGAAAGACCACCAACAATTGTATAGTAAAACAGGAGTTGCCTTGAGGGCGAACAAGGAGTTGCAGATGCCCGATTTTACTGTTCTGGAACTATTGGATCTGGACCTGAAACAACATAACCACCTTCGGTTGAGCTGCATTGCCGGGCGTACCGGATTATCCAGGAAGATCACCACCAGCAAGATCAGCAGACCCGGCCTTCCCCTTTCCGGGTTCTTCGATGAGTTCAGCAACAACTCCATCCAGGTCTTCGGACGTGGAGAGCAGGTGTATCTGGACAAGTTGGAAGCAGAGCAGAACCTTGCAAGCATCGAGCGTTTGTTCAGCTACGACATCCCTTGCTGCGTCTTTTGTGACGGTGGTGACCCAAGCGCGAAAATCATAGAACTCGCTGAGGAGTCGGGCACTTCCATCCTGAAAACCGACCTGCTCTCCTCCGACTTCTCCCGACGCCTGTACCAGACCCTCGACGAGGTGTTTGCCCCAACCCAAACCATCCACGGGGTATTTGTCGAAGTGTATGGCATCGGGGTTCTGATCACCGGCGAAAGCGGGGTCGGAAAGAGTGAGACGGCCCTTGAGCTGATCGAACGGGGACACCGCCTGATCAGTGACGATACGGTGAAACTGCGCAACATCAGTGACAACTACCTCATCGGCATGGGAGAGAATCCGCTGCTTGCCCACCATATGGAGATCCGGGGTCTGGGCATCATCAACTTGGCGAACCTCTATGGGGTCGGCGCCATCAGGGACCGCAAGCAAGTCCAGCTTTCGATCCACCTTGAGCCGTGGGATTCTCAGAAGAACTACGACCGGGTGGGAGAATCCACGATGGAAGATACCTACCTCGGCATCAACATCCCCAAGGTTGTCATACCCGTCAAACCCGGGCGAAACATCCCGGTCATCATTGAGACTGCCGCAAGAAATGAGCGGTTGAAGAAACTCGGCTATTATTCTGCGAAGGAGTTCGATCAGAGCGTCCTGAAGTGGTTGGAAAGCGAATCTGCACGAAAAATGTACTATATCAACGAGGAGACACTCTGATGGTTACCAGGGAACTGAAAGTCTACAATCGCGCCGGCATCCATGCTAGGCCGGCGGCCTCAATTGTCAAGACAGCGAACAAATACCAAAGCGAGCTCTACCTGGAAAAGGAGAGCATGAAGATAAACGGCAAATCCATCATGGGGATCATCACGTTGGGAGCCACTCACCAGAGTACCATCACCATGATTTGTGAGGGTCCCGACGAACAGCAGATGGCGGATGCCATCCAGACCCTGTTTGAAAACAGGTTCGAGGAGTGAACGATGCGTGAGCTTACCCAGCGGCAAAAGGATGTTGCTACCTTCATCAGCGCCTTCATCAAGGAGAATAACTACGCTCCCTCTGTGCGCGATATCGCAGACCACTTTGCGTTCTCTGTGAAGGCTGCCCACGATCATCTGAAGGCCTTGGAAGCAAAACAGGTCATCAAGACCAAGAGCGGCATCTCCCGCTCCATCGAGGTGATCGGTTCCGATTTCTTTCCCCGTGAGGAGATGATCCACGTTCCCCTCATCGGTTCCATCGCAGCGGGAGCACCGCTGATGAGCGAGGAGAATACCGAGTATCTGCTCAGTCTTCCCGCAACCATGTTGCGCAATACCCGCAACACCTACTTTGCCTTGCGCATCCGTGGGGAGAGCATGATCGAGGAAGGAATCTTTGATGGGGACATCGCCATCCTTCGCAAGTGCGAGGTTGCCGATACCGGTGACATCGTCGCTGCAACCGTTGGAGAGGAGGATATGGGAATCACCCTCAAGTACTACTACCCTTCCAACGGCAACATTGAGCTGAGACCTGCCAATTCCACCATGGGGCCCATCATCACCCGTTCCTGCAAGATTCATGGCAAGCTCCATCTCTTGATCCGAAGCTACTCATGAGCGCACGTGCCTACCTGCTCCTCGGGCCTGAGACCGGGGCAAAAGAACAAGAACTCAAGGATATCAGGGCCCTGTTGCGCACAGAGTTCGGCCCGGAGATAGAGCTGTCCCGCTTCTACCCTTTCGAGACGGAGAATGGGGAGATCTTCACGGTCCTGAACAACAACTCACTCTTCAGCGATCACCGTCTGGTCATCCTGAGCCAAGCCGAATCGGCCAACGCATCGCTTGTTTCCAGCCTGGCAGAGTATCTGGCGCACCCAGTGGACACAGCCACCCTGGTCATCATCTCAAGCGAGCTCTCCGTTTCGGCAAAGATCAGCAAGGGTGTGAGCAAACAGAACACCAAGACTTTCTACGATCTGCTGGAAAGCCAGAAAGGGGAATGGATCCGCAACCACTTCCGCCGGATGGGCCTCTCGATCAAGGGCGATGCGGTCGATCTGCTCATTGAGCTTACCGAAGACAACACCCAGGAGCTGAGGACCATCTGCAACCAGCTCGGCCTTTTCTGGCAAATTTCCGACAAGAGCCGGCCCATTGAAGAGGATGATGTGGAGACCTATGTCTTCCATAGTCGCCAGGAGGATGCCTTCACCCTCTTCCCTTCCCTGGCTGAGGGGGATCTGAAAAAAAGCCTCTCTTCCTTGCATGTCATTCTGGGAAGCGGGGACAGCCAGACAGCCATTCTCTTGGTAAGCGGTCTGTTGTGGCAGTTCAGGCGCCTGCTCTCCATCCAGGAGGAGCGGGAAGCCGGCTTCAGTGAATCCGAGGCGTTTGCAAAGGCACAGGTCCAGCTCAAGAGCTGCCCGATCCGCAAGCCCAAGGACAAGAGTACCTATCATGCGGGGCTTCAGAACTACGAAACAGATGACCTCAGAAGCATCATTGCACTGCTCGCTGAGGCGGATATCCAGGTCAAGGAAGCCGGCAGTGAGCTGGCAACGCTGATGCTTGAGCGCCTGCTCTATCGCATCATCAAGGGCAAGGGCAAACCGATGCATGAGGCCTCATTTGCAACCTTCGGCTAGAGGCTAAGCTGCTTCAGCAGCCGCTGTGCAACCGAAAGCGGCAGCGAACTCTCCTTGGCCAAATCCTCAGCGCTCTTGCTGAGCAGTACCTCAAGACTGCCGAACTGTTTCATCAGTTGCTCACTGCGCTTCTTTCCGATGCCCTCGACTGATTCCAAGAGGCGGAAAGAAGCCTCCTTGCTGCGGGCAGCTTGGTTTGCGCTGGTGGCAAAACGGTGGCACTCATCCCTGACAGCAATAACCAAGCGGAGTGCCTCGCTCTCCTCAGGGAGCTGGAGGTCCTCCCTCTCATCATCAAACACAATGGTCTCAAACTGTTCGGCCAGCCCGATGATGGGAATCTCGAACATCCCCAGGTCATCAAGAATCTGCCGGGCAGCATTGACCTGCCCCTTGCCACCATCGATGATCAGAAGTCCGGGCCTTTCCAGGTTTTCGTTCAGGATCTTGGAGTATCTGCGGGCCACCGCCTCACGGATGGACTCATAGTCATCTATCTTTCCCTCAAGGCTCTTGATGTTGTACCTGCGGTAGTTCGGCTTGTCGGGATTGCCATCACGGAAGGAGATGAGCGAGGCAATCGTATATTTTCCGGCCAGATGGGCGATGTCGAAGCCCTCGATCAAGGAAGGGGGAGCAGACAGACCCAGAATCTCAGCCAGTTCCTCTATCGCACGAGTATTGTCCCTGCTCTTGAGGCGCTTCTCCACATCCCTGGTGGCATTCTCACGGGCCATCCTCAGGATCCTGAAGTGCTTCCCATCGGAAGGAAGGCTCACTTCCAGCCGACCACCGAGCTGTTCGGTGAAATACCGCCTGATCAGGTCGACATCTATCTCATGGGAGACATAGAGGAACTGCGGCAGTTTCAGGCCATCGGCATAGTACTGGACAAGGAAGTTGAGCAGGGTCTCGGTCTCATCACCAAAGGTTTCCCCACGATACAGGGCACGGCCGATGAGCTGGCCGCTGCGCATCTGCATCAGGCTGATGGTGCACAAGGGCCCACGCATCTCAATGGCGGCATAGTCACGGCTCTCCTGGGTGAAGTCCTGTACCTGCTGCCCTGTTTCGATCGCCCTGATTGCAGCAATCTGATCCCGCTTGATGGCAGCTTCCTCAAAATTCATTGCCTTGCTGGCCTGAAGCATCTGGCCCTCAAGCTGGGCAACCAAGGCCTCGGTTCTTCCCTCCAGCAAGTTCTTTACTGCGGTGATGGAGCTCTGGTACTCCTTCTCACTGACAAGGTTTGCACAAGGCCCGCTGCACAGTCCGATATGGTAGTAGAGACACGGCTTTTCCCGCATTCTCAGCGGAGTTCCGCAGCGCCTGAGCGGAAAGAGTTTGGCTATCAGGTCAAGGTAGAGCTCAAGCTTGCTCCCATCAGGATAGGGTCCGTAGTAGGAGGAACCGTCATCGATGATGCGCCGGGTCTTGAAAACCTTGGGAAAGCGCTCGTTGGTGATACGGATCACCGGATAGCTTTTCCCGTCCTTGAGGGAGATGTTGTAGTGCGGAGAATACTTCTTGATGAGGTTGTTCTCAAGAACCAAGGCCTCATACTCATTGCCGGTGATGATGTGCTCGATGCGGGCAATCTTGCGGACCAATGCAGCAGTCTTTGGACTGCGATTCGCCAGGAAGTAGCTGGTTACCCGCTTCTTCAGATCCTTGGCCTTGCCCACATAGATGATGGTGTCCTTCTCATCGCGCATGAGGTACACACCGCTTGCATGGGGCATCTGCCTCGCCATTTCGTGAGGATTGATGCCTTCTGCCACCTCGGTGCCAAAGCTCTCGATGCTCGAGGTGGTCTGATATACCTTCTTCTCCTGCTTCTTACCCATCGTCCTTAGAGCATAGCCACCTCCCCTTGTTTTGGCAATCCACAATGGCTACAATGGCGGGCATGGACCACCCCCTTTTTTCAAGTCTTCCGTCCGAAGACCAAGCATACCTTGCCGGACTCTTCGGACGACACCACTTCAGCTACCAGGAACAACGCCAGATCATCGAGAACGCCTGTGATGTCCGCATGTGGGACAAGGGGAGCATCAGTGAGTGGATTGATGAGGAGAAATCTGGGCGGGAACTCTTTTCCAACCATCTGAAGCACATGAAAGCTGAACGGGAAAAACCCACAGACTACGCTGATTTCATGCCCGAAGAGCGGATGCCGGACAAGTACAAGAGCCTCTTCGTCTCCTCCGACACATTGATGGGCCGCTGTCCCTGTCCCGTAGAGGGTGAGAAAACGCGGTGCTGCAATCTCAAGACCCTGGATGTCGTGCAGCAGTGCGCCTTCGGTTGCTCCTACTGTTCCATCCAGTCCTTCTACAACAGTCATGAGATACGGGTAGTGGAAAACCTTGGCCAACGGCTCTCCTCCCTTGAGCTGGAAGAGGGAACCTGGCACATCGGAACAGGGCAGAGCAGTGACTCGCTGCTGTGGGGAAATGAGTACGGCACGCTCGATGCCCTCTCGGCATTTGCACGCAAGCATCCAAACCTGATCATCGAACTGAAAACCAAGAGCAAGCGAACCGATTACCTGGATCTCAACCTTCCGCTGAATATGGTCCCGACCTGGTCGCTGAATGCTGAGACGATCATCGCAAAGGAAGAACATCTGACAGCAACGCTGGGCCAACGTCTTGAGGCCGCCCAGCGTGCACGGGACAAGGGCCTTCTCATCGGATTCCACCTCCATCCCATGGTCCATTTCTCCGGTTGGGAGGACGAGTACGGCTCCCTGATCGATACGATTGTTTCCAGTTTCGAACCTGAGGACCTGATGATGTTCAGCCTTGGAACCCTCACATTCACGAAGGCAGTACTGCGCGAACTGCGCAGTTCGCAACGAAAAACCAGGATCCTTGACATGGATCTTACCCTCACTGCCGGCAAATACTCCTATCCCTTGGAAACAAAGCAAAAACTCTTTGGCTTTGCCTACGACAGGTTCCCCGCCTCCTGGAAGCAGGGCTCTCCCTTCTTCTACCTCTGCATGGAGGATCCCTCCCTCTGGGAACCCACCTTCGGGTACAGCTATCCCAACGACCGGGCATTTGAGGCAGCCATGCGGCAGTCGTACCTGTCAGAACTCAATAAGAGAGAGCACAACCAAGAATGAAAACCCGGATTTGCTTTTGTGCTTGAGCTCTCTGCCCAAGCGCGCTACACTCAAACCGAATCCCATCCCATCGAGTGGAGCAGTTGATGAGCAGACGTAATGATGCGGTGCGTGTGTATGATTTGGCACCTTACAAACAGATATTTCCCTACATCATGCCCAAAAGGTGTGAATCGCTGGTCTACCAGAACATGGTGCTCGATCTGACCGGTACAGTCGAATTCATCAAGCACAACAAGACCCCACAAGGGCGTTCCTACCGTGTATTCGAGGTCTTTCTTGCCGCTCTTCTGCGCACCATCACCCTGCGGCCTGAGCTGAACAGGTTTGTTTCCCACTACCAGCATTGGCAACGCAAGGATCTCTCCATCAATTTTGTGGTGAAAGAGGACTATAGCGACGAGTCTCCCGAGCACAGCATGCCGCTCTACTTCCGAGAGGATATGACCCTCGATGAGATTTCAGAAATAATCAATGCGGCCATCGAGGAACAGAGAAAGCCCGCCTCAAGCAACTTCACGGACAAGGCAATCCTGTTCTTCCTCAAGTTTCCCCGTCCGATCATCCGGCTGGTGGTCGGGACGGCAAGCCTTCTGGACCGGCATGGGAAGGCCCCGAAAGCACTGCGTGATGCAGACGGGCTGCATACCAGCCTGTTTGTCAGCAATATGGGCAGCATTGGGCTGGGAGGGGGAAGCCCCCATCACCATTTGTACGAGTGGGGAACAACAAGCGTATTTGTCACCATGGGGGTGCTCAAACGAAGCCACCACCAGGAGGGCGGGCGTCTTATGAGACGGGATACGATGGAGGTGGGGTTCACCGTCGACGAGCGCATCACCGACGGCTTCTATTTCACCAAGTCCATCAAGCTGTTCCAGGACTTGCTGGCCAACCCGGAAGTCCTGCTCTCACGAGCTGAGGTACCTCCAAGGCCAATGAGCAAACGCGAATACAAGCGCTCTAGGAAAGCTTCTGCTCAAACAACTCCAAAGAACGACCGGTAAGGGGATTGCCCTCACCCTTGAGCATACATTTGAGTGCATCGAGCTCACTCGAGCTGAACGTCTTGCTTCCCCTCTTGTGTTCCTCGAACGCTTCGGTAGCCATGGGGCAGACCAGCCGGACCATCTCCAGGATGGTCTGTGCATAGGCGCGGATCTCATACTGGGCGTGTGCATCAAGGCGCAACTGAAGGAAGTGGAAGAGGTTGTGCAGGTCCATCTGCCAGTACCACTCGGTATACATGCTCAACGGAAGGTCAACACGGGCCAGTTCACGGGCAATACCTAGGTCCAGCAGTTTCTGGTAGGTTTCGTAGCTGCGCTTCTGGTCTTCAGACAACAAGGAAAGCACCTGATCAGCCAAGACCTCGTCGACAGCACCCTCAGCCCTTCCCTGCTTGTTGTCCTCACTCTGGAAATTGATATGTTCGCGATCGGGAAGATAGCACTGGTCAGTCATGACACTGTAGCGGCCGCTGATCTCATTCACCCGCCCGGTGCGGTGTCTGATCCACTGCCTTGCAACGAAGATGGGCATCTTCACATGGAAGGTGAAGTTCACCTGTTCGAAGGGTGAGGTGTGGTCGTTGCGCAGGAGATAACTGATCAGGCCCTTGTCCTGACGGTAGGTCTTGGTGCCACTGCCGTAGGAGACACGCGCACTCTGTACGATGCGTTCGTCACTGCCCAGATAGTCTACGAGTCGGACAAACCCGTGGTCGAGGACCGCAAACTCCTTGTCCAGGATCTCTTCTGCTGCAGGTACGATGCAATGCGCCATTTCAATTCCTCCCAACGTCTGTAATGCTGGCAATCATGGTACTTGATTCCTCCCACTCATGCAACAAGTCAGAGTAGTCCCATTCGTCCCAGCAGGACGGCCACACCCGCGCTGCAGGCAGTTTCTGTCCTGAGAATCCGTGACCCCAGGGATGCAAACAAAAAGCCCGCGTCTGCAAAGCGATCCCGCTCGGTATCGGTGAAACCCCGTTCACCGCCGATGGCCAGCACCACTTCCTGGTGAGCAGTGAGAGAAAGCGTTGAAAGCGGAGTACCGGGTCTCACATTGTCCAGCACAATCTTGGTGGAGTCGGGCCCAAGCTTTGCAAGGGCATCCCTCACCGATGAGGCAAAGACCACCTCGCTGACCGCACACTCCCCGCTCTGCATCGCTCCATCGAGAAGGATGGAGCGGTACTCCCCGCTGGTGTAGAGATTTGCCTGGGCATAGGATTTCTCCCCGGTTTCCGTCTGGGTGAGCATGATCCGCTCCACCCCAAGGCTCACTGCCTCGCGCAAGATCCTGCGCATACAGATCGGGCGGACCTGGGCGACCAGAAGCGTCACCGGGTAGAGGCTTGTCCCTTTCGTCTCATCCTGCACGAAGGAGAATGCCACTTCCTTTTCGTCGATGCGCGTGATGGTGGCCGTTCCCTTTCCCTGATTGACGATACCGGCCCCGAAGGTGTCTCCCTCCTTGAGCCGAAGCACCTTTCTGATGTGCTGGGCCCGTTCATCGGACATATCCAGGATATTCTCTGCTTCCAAGCTGGCAAAAAGGATGATATTCATGCAATGGAGTATAGCATAGTACCGCCAAGGCAAGTAAAGTATACACATGAAGAACGCAATCTACGTAGCTGAATCACACGACTGTGCTGCCAATCTGGCAGGGGAAGCATATCTGCTCACCCTCGACTACGACCATGTGCTCTACCTCTGGGAGAATGACCCCTGCATCGTCATCGGGCGCTACCAGAATCCTTTCAGTGAGTGCAATCTCCAGCGAATGGAAGAAAAACAGGTCCAGTTGGTGCGCCGCCATAGCGGCGGGGGGGCAGTCTACCACGACCGCGGCAACCTCTGTTTTACGCTGATAGGGAACAAGGAGACCAGCAGCAAGGAAGAGAACTTCTCCCTCATCCTGGAAGCACTTTCCTCTTTAGGCATCGAGTGCGAGCTCTCGGGACGCAACGATATCCTCATCCAGGGCAAAAAGGTCTCGGGCAACGCGTTCCAGACGACAGCCACCAAGTTCTGCCATCACGGCACACTTCTGATACAGAGCGATCTTTCGGTGATGGGCCAGTATCTGACCCCAAGTTCCACCAAGCTCTCCTCAAAAGCGGTGAAGTCGGTCTCCTCGAGGGTTGGGAACCTTGCTGAAGCCAGAGGCGATATCTCCAGTGATCTGGTCCAGCAGGCCCTCATCGAAACCTTCATCCGCCGGTATGGCCCGACTGAGGTCCAAACCGTCGATTTTGCTGCGCTTGAGCAAGCGCAGACAAACTATCGGCTGTTCGGAGACCGTTCGTTGATCCTGGAAAAGACACCCCAATTTTCCCACTCCTTCACCCATCGCTTCGACTGGGGAGAGGTCACGCTCCACCTGCAGGTGGTGAAGGGAGTGATAACCGAGGTGAAGCTGTACACCGATGCCTTGGATACCTCGCTGGCCGAACGGGCAGCAAAGGCTTTGACAGGCGTTGCCTACGATATTGGGGCGATCGGGGATATCCAGAAACAGATCGAGCAGGCCGATCTTGCCAGCCTGCTCGCCCATTTGGTCACCTTGCTTTAGGCTCCGGTTCTTCCGCTCAACTCAATGAGGGAGCGGAGCCGATCGATTCGCCATGCATCGAGATGCAGGCTCTTTGCCCTCCAGCTCCAGTTGCTGGTGCCACAGGTTGAGGGGATGTTCATCCTCCCCTCCTGACCCAGTTCCAGCCAGTCCTGCATCGGAAGGATGGCATCCTTGGAGGAGGAGAGCAGCATCTGCCTGATCAGCTGCCACACCACCTGGTCGTCCGGACACTCCAGGTATCTGCGAACCAGATCCTTGGTGAGGCCATCCAGACTCTCATACCAACCGCGGCTGGTATTGTTGTCATGTGTTCCGGTATAGATGACGCTGTTGTACTGGCAGTTGTGCGGCAAGTAGGCATTGGTTGCATCCAGCATGCCGTTCTCCACATTGAAGGCGAACTGCAGGATCTTCATGCCTGGGAAGTTGTTTGTGTCACGCAGCTCCTCCACGTCCTCGGTGATGACCCCAAGGTCCTCAGCGATGATCGGAAGATTATTCCCTAGTTTCTCTTTCAGGGCAGCGAAAAGCTCCTGTCCGGGAGCATTCACCCACGTCCCGTTCATTGCCGTCTTCTCGCCCCGCTGCACTTCCCAATAGGCAGCAAAGCCACGGAAGTGGTCAATCCTGATGATATCACAGCTTTTGAGAGTCTGCTCAATGCGCTTGATCCACCAACTGAAGTGCTCCTTGCGGTGTGCATCCCAGTCGTATACGGGGTTTCCCCAGAGTTGGCCGTCAGCGGAGAATGCATCGGGGGGAACTCCGCTCGATACGGTCTGCTTCCCCTCCTCGTCCATCTTCAGAAGATGGCGGTTCGCCCAAGCATCGACGCTATCGGGAGCGACAAAGATGGGGATGTCTCCGATGATCTGGACCTGATGGGCATTGGCGTAGGCCTTGAGCTTGGCCCATTGGGTGAAGAAGAAATACTGCTGGACCTTGATCCGCTCAATCTCCTTCTGGTACTGCTTTCCCACTGCATCCAAAGCAGCAGGGTCCCGCAGTCTCAGTTCAGCAGGCCAGACTTCAAACCAGCGGGAGTCATTGTATACGCGGCACAGCACCTGATAGAGGGCATAATCATCAAGAAACCAGGCATTATCGTTGGCAAAGGCCTCGTATGCAGCTCGTTCCGTCTCTTCTGCTTCAGCAAGGAAAAGATCTGCCGCCTTCTCAAGGAGGGGCTCCTTGTAGGAGCGCACGTTTCCGTAATCTACACGGTCAAGGGGAAACGTGGGAGCAAAAAGAACATCCTCCACATCAAGATAACCGTCGTATGCGAGGCTCTTCAGATCAATAAGGAGCTCATTGCCTGCAAAGGAGGAACGGGCGGCATAGGGAGAATCCCCATAGCCGGTGGGGCCAAGGGGAAGTATCTGCCAGAGTCTGACCTGAGCCTGGCTCAGGAGGTCGATGAATGCAAAAGCCTCGTCTCCCAAGGAGCCGATTCCATGGGTGGAAGGCAGGGAAGTCGGGTGCATGAGCACCCCACAGCGTCTGATGTTGTGTTTCATGGCCCCACTATACTGCATTTTCTTGCGAAGAGGCTATCCAAAGGAGTGAAGAGTTTGCAATGAGTCGCCTTGTTTTAAAGGAAAAAATCGGATATACTTGCGCTATGGATTTACCGCAGGAAAAAGTACAATTTGCCGTTGGGGAACATGTAGTATATCCCCTTCAGGGAGTAGGCGTCATCAAACGCATCGAAGAGCGAACGTTCAGAGGTGCAGTTGTGATGTATTACGTCATCTACCTTGATATCTCTGACATGACGGTTATGATTCCTGTGGAAAAATCAAAAGAGATGGGGATACGGCCCATAGTGGAGCAGAAAGAGGCACAGGCTGCCATCGATTCCATCTCCAGCAAGTATGAGCCGATGCCTGTAGACTGGAAGGCCCGCTACCAGATGAATGTCGATCTGCTCAAGCAGGGATCGATTGCATCCATTGCCAAGGTGGTGCAGGCCCTCTACCACCGCAGCAAGATCAAGGAACTTCCGGTGCAGGAACGCAAGCTTTATGACAATGCTTTGCGCCTGCTGATCGATGAAACCTCGTTCTCTTTGAAAAAAGACAAGAAGGAGATCGAGATGCTCGTATTCTCCAAGCTGGAGAAGTAGCATGGCCTTTCCCCAACACGCTGTCATCGTCACCGCTGCAGGCAGCAGTGAGCGGTTCAATACAACCAAGCAACTGGGTGTGAAAAAAGAGTATTTGCAGATTGATGGGCATACGGTTCTCTATCGTTCCATTCTCCCCTTTTTGCAAGTTCCCAACTGTTGTGCCATCCTGGTCACCTATCCCGAGGGGATGGAAGACCAATGCGCAGTTGCGCTTGAGGACCTGTTGCAACAGAACTTGGTGCCCATCATCCTCGTGAAGGGAGGCAAGAGCCGCCAGGAGTCGGTCTACAACGCACTGAAGATGCTCTCCACCATGGCACTGGGTGTCCAATACATTGCCATCCATGATGGGGCCCGTTGTTTCGTCACACCGGATCTGGTGATCAGGACGCTTGCCACGGCAACCGTGTTCAAGGGGGCGGTGCCCGCACTGCCTGCCACGGATGCCCTGAAGACCATTGACAACAATGGGATGATCAAAGCCCATATCGATCGTTCCCACACCGTTGGGGTGCAAACCCCGCAGATATTCCGCTATCCTGAAATTTGGGAGGCCCACCAGGCCGCAAAGGACAGCACCACGCCCTATGTTGATGATACCGAGATCTTCACTGACTTCGGCCTGAATGTCGGGGTGTGCGAGGGAGATCGGGAAAACAGGAAGATCACCTACATCGAAGATGTACCTGAGGCGGAAAAGCAAATTGCCGACTACCTCAGTGCATTGGAAGAGGGCAAACGCAGCGCACAGGCAGCGCGTGCTCTTCATCAGGCGATGGATGAGGTGAGAAGGGAGCAAGAAAAGTCGTGAGAATCGGAACCGGCTGGGACCTGCATCGCCTGGTAAGCGCAAGAACGTTGATTCTCGGGGGCGTGGTCATTCCCAGTGACAAGGGAGAGGCTGCCCATAGTGACGGTGATGTTCTGGTCCATGCCATCATCGATGCGCTTCTGGGCTCCCTTGCCAAAGGTGATATCGGTTCTCATTTTCCCGATACAGACCCTGCCTACAAGGATGCAGACAGCATACAGTTGCTGAAAAAGGTCCTGACCGAAGATCTTCCTCCCCACCGCATCGAAAACATTGACACCACCATCATTCTGCAACGTCCCAAGCTCCGGCCATACATAGAGGCAATCCGGGAAAATCTTGCAAATGTGATGGGCCTGGAGCCTCACCAGGTATCGGTAAAGGCAAAAACCGCAGAGGGCATCCTTGGCGAATTGGGCTCCGGGGATGCTGTCATTGCACAGGCTTCCGTGTTGATTTCTTGAAAAACCATGTTGACACAACCTTCGCAAATACTCTATAGTTGTGCCTGCGCCCAGATGGCGGAATTGGTAGACGCACTAGGTTCAGGTCCTAGCGGGGTCACACTCGTGGAAGTTCGAGTCTTCTTCTGGGCACTATAGGCAAACCTTTTACTATAAAGGGTTTGCTTTTTTTTGTCAAAATTCTCTCTTCAATTTCTCGACCGGATTTTGGCCATGTGCACAGTTGTGTGCACAGTAAGATGGGCTCAAATCAAATTCTTGTGGGATGGGGCGTGGAATAGGATGGAGGGCGAAGGGATATGCGTGCAGTCTGAAATGAATTGGTTCTTTTCCAATATCTCCAGATACTCTTATTTACTAATTGATGCGTAAGGCTGGCCCATATAGACATGTTCATTTGGACTACAAAGAGAAAGTTCTACGCCCTTCTGGAAGACCATCACAATGTCACTTCCTCCAAAAAGGAAATACCCCATAGGGTCTCCTTTTTCCACGGTAGCACCCGGAACAACACTTTCTTCCCAGTTGCAGGATGATACCTGTGACATTCCAATTGGCAGAATTGCAACAAGTCCGAATTCTGTGTCCATAATCAGACAGTCCCTTGTTTCAATTGATTGCCATCCGGGGTTATTATCATAAAGCGCATAACGGTTCTCTATTGCATCCCAAGCAATAATTCCACCTACAGCATCTATACCATCAATCTTTCTTACTTCAAGGATTGTTCCTCCAACTGGAAAGTGATAACGATGATAATCATTAACATCCAAGAAAGTATGTGTAAGCGTTCCGCCTGCAAATTGTTTCTTGTATGTAGAATCTTCTCCAATTAGCTGTTCAACACTATAAAAACGAACAGATTTTAGCTGTGCTCCCATGTCAATCTGTGAGTTTTCATCAACACTCCATTGTCCCTGACAGGCAGAATCTGCGGGTGAGACAATATCAGTCTTAGCTATTGGCCTGACTGAAGGAGTGATTAGTTTTCTTGAGAAGTAGTCATTAAAGGATTTCCAGATGTTTTCCTCTGCATACCAACCATTATCCATCCCAAATGAAGGGTCATTGCAAGTTTTTATGTAATAGTCTTCGTTCCAGGAATCCTCTGTGCTTAGATAATTTCCCCAGGTTTTGCAATATTCCTTTACCCATGTTGCAACTGGTTCATGGTATTCAAGACATGGGTAGTAATACCCTCTACCTGCCAGCTGTGGTAATGGCTGATCCAGAATGTAATAAAAGTAATTTAAACTCTGGTCTATGCTTGTGTATAAAGAAGGAAATTCTTTTGTAGAAAGAATATTCCATGGCATACATTTTGAAGACCAATCAAGAAAAGCATAGTAATCTTCAAGTGTTTTGACAGGGCTATACTCTGGGTCGGGATTATGTATCCATGCTAGTCTAATTGACTCTTCCAACATGTCCTTTAGATCTTGGTCTGCTTCAACCATTTCAATAAGGCTTTCTGTTGTTGGTTCATGATATCTGTTTTCGATTTCTTGGTTGACAGACAGAGTTTTACAGCTACAAAGCATGACTACTATAACTTGAAAAACGACAATTACTGCTAATAAGACTTTTCTTCTCATGTTTTCAGCATAACATCTTGGCTTGTGTAAAGAAATTAGAAACATGCGAAAACCCATACATGTTGTCATTTGGACACAAATCTTTTTTTTCACTGGAATACTTACACCGATCACATTGTTGGTAATCGCTCAATTGTATCACAGTCGTTGTCTAGCCATATCAACAATGTACACACCAATACCTCACCAACCCATGAGTACGACATCTTTCTTGCTTCTCACGTTGTTCCTAGACTTTACTCAGGTTTTTCGCTACAGTAACGGTACTACCTGACATGGATTCTGCTACAAGGATGCGGTATGCTCGATTTTGCCTTATGCGATGATGATCCCGGCCAATTGGCCCTTATTGCTGACTATACGAAGCAATGCTGTCAAAGCAACCAAATCGAAGCAACGTTGCATCTGTTCAATCATCCGGATGCACTTTTGACTTCCTGCGAAACCCATCACTATCATCTCTATATCCTGGATATCGTCATGCCCATGATCAATGGGGTGGAAGTGGGAAAAGCCATCAGAAAACGGGATGAGGAGGCAATCATCATCTTTGCCACCCATGAACCCGGTTTTGCACTGCAATCCTTTGCCGCAAACCCCATCAACTACCTGCTCAAGCCCATTGACAAGGATCAGTTGTGCAAGACAATGCTCCAAGCCTTGGCAAGGTTGGACACCCGAACGGAAAAAACCTGCATCATCAAGACCAGGGAAGGAATCAGGGTCCTCAGATTCTCGGAAATCCTCTATTGTGAATGCAACAACCATAATGCGGTCTATACGTTGACAGGCAAGCGAAACGTCACCTCAACAATCATAAAAGGCACCTTTTCCAATCATATCGAGTCGCTGCTGAAAGATACGCGATTCCTCCGGCCCCATATCTCGTATCTGGTGAATATGGATTACATCGAGGGGTTCACACAAACCCGTTTCACCCTTCGTTCAGGAGAGAGTGTTCCCATAGTCGCCAGGAACTATCGCAAGGTCAGGGATACCTATCTCGACTATTTGGCATCCAAAGAGAACGAGCAATGCAGGATCTGATCAGCAATGTGCTCAGAGGCAGCGTTACCTCACTGATGAACGTGCTGCTCCTGTTCACCCTGACCAAATCGAAAGGACGGGGAAGCACTGCCCTGGCGGCCCTCATCGTCTTCCTTACCGACTTCACCACCACATTCTATCTGTATCTGTACAGTGACCTGACCACCGTCTCACGTGCAAACCTCATCATGTTCATCGTGTTGGGCATCTGCTTGAAACCATTGTCGAAAGAGAATGCCATGCAATGGGCCTTCAACTACCTGACCACACTCAATATCATGATGAGCATAGTCATTCTCAGCTTTCATCTCTGCGGTTTTTTCCCTCATCCGAGCTATGCCAATACCGCAATTCGTTTGGTGCTCTATCTTCTGGTCATCTTGCTGTTCCAGCATCGTCTGCTCCCCCTCTACCAATCAGCATCCATGAACTGGCCAATATTCTCTGCCCTTATCTTCTGCATTTTCCTGATCCTGTCATACTATTTCTATGCGACCGCTGACATCCAGCAAACCCTGGTATCGGCAAGAGAGCCACTGTTGCTTCTGGTGCTCCTCATCACGGCAGCCTATGGAACGGTCTTCTATTCATTGAAACGGTTCAGTGCCATGCATGCCCTGGAAACGGAGAACCTGAACATGCAACATGAAAGGGGCCTTCTCTCCCAAGCCGCCACCATCATGGCTGATAGACTGGAATTCATGGACAAAGTAGCCCAGCAGAACAGCCTTGCCACCCATGACCGCCGGCATTTCAACAGCATGCTCCTCAATCTTTTGGATCAGGGTGAACTGGAAGAAGCACGAACCTACCTCAAACAGCAACTAGCCCACACGATACCGCAAACACGAGTATACTGCCAGAACAAAGCGGTGAACGCGGCAATCGGCTATTACATCGCAAAAGCGGAGGCAAGTGGCGTGCCGGTTGAGACCAACCTCGATATCCCCACGCAGCTCCCGTTTGATTCAGTTGAACTCGCCTTGGTAGTATCAAACCTCCTGGAGAATGCCATTCAAGCCGTCTCCCATCTCCCCCAAGGACACGCAAGATTCATCCACTTTACCTGTCGTCAGAAGGGTCGGTTGTTGCTGGAAATGAACAACCCATGTCCTGAACACACAATCCTTGACAACAACGGACTCCCCTTCAGTGCACAAAGCGGCCATGGGCTCGGCACAAGAAGCGTTGTTGCCTTTGCCAACAAATACCATGCAGAGTTGCTGTACAGCATCAGGGATAATCTCTTCACGGTACGCCTGCTCATCAACCCGTAATCTTGCAAATTTGTTGGAAAAAGCTCCTTTTAGGAACTTCAGGACTCTCGCTGCAAACGTTCTGTCAGGGTATCCCAATGACAGTGCAATTATAGGAGCCCCCAGTGCAACCACAGCTCTTGGGATCAAAGGTGCAGGCACCTCTTTCACCAACACCCAAGCAGTAGACTACCCTGCTTCCTTCCCTCCCACGAAGAGCTCATGCAATTCCGACCAAATTACCGTCTCATCGGCAATTTTAACATGAGCAAAACATACTGGAATTCGTCATAATCCACGCAATGGAACCAGTGTCCTGAATAGCATGCCCATGTCGCCCCGTGCTACGCACTCACGAGTACCTGGGTTAACTATCCCTCCAATATTGGCACAGCACGCTATTTCTGAGGGTCCACCAGACAGGGCGTTGCCAATCGACTGCAGCTGCTACACTCTCACCAGTCCTCGGAACCCTCGGGAGGCATAGTAGGAATCCGCACCGTTATGGTAGAAGAATACCCTGCCATAGCGGCTGTCGCCGAACAAGGCACCGCCAAGCTTTCGCATGGTTTGCGGGGTACGGATCCAACTGGAGGATTTCGTGTCAAACACCCCGACACTCTGAAGTCGGGTATACTGCTGCTCATCCAACAGTTCCATACCCATTTCTGCAGCCAGACCCTCGGCACTGCCTTGGGGAGGATTCTTCTTCCTCTTTGCCAGTGCATCCTCGTCATAACAGAGGCTCCTGCGCCCAGCAGGGCTCTCGGCACTACAGTCGACAAAGAGATAGGAATCAGATGCGGCATCATACCCGATCACATCAGGCTCACCTCCGGTACGCTCCATCAGGAAAAGAGAGTGCAGGCTCTTGGGTTGTTTTTCCAGCCTCGCTTCCACGGACTCCCAAGACAAGCCCTCATGATGAGCCTTGTTCTTCAGAAACCTATCTTTGAGAATTGACAGGATCTCCATTGCTTGGTTTGACGACAACGTTGTGTTTGCCTGTTGCATGATCACCTCCCAGTATCCACGACATTGGGGATATATGGGTCAGTGTACCTATATCCTAGTTATTTACTCAAGATGCATGCCCGAAGCCAAACAAGGCTACCGTTGAAAAAAACGTAGGATGGTGTCTGTTATTGCTGAATAGGCCAACAGCTTGCAGGCAATGCTCCACATGACCAAACAGATTGTGGTGTCCAGGATACGCCAGGTTATGGATTTCCTGAAAAGCGGGGCAAGAAAGCCTGACCCATAGGACAGGATGAAGAACCAGAGGAAGGACATGGTGACAGCTCCCCCACCAAACAGATACCGGCCAGAGCCTGAAAAGGTTGCGCTGATACTCCCCAGAAGCACCACGGTATCGAGATAGACATGGGGGTTCAGCAATGTTATCGCCAAGGTGGTGAATACGACCTGCTTGCGGCTCACCGGTCGCTCATCCGATTCCTCCATCCCACGGTCGGCATGAAAAGCGGAGAGCAGACTCTTCAATCCATACACGAACAGGAACAGAGCGCCGGCAACTGATGCGATGTTCAGCAACACAGGAGACTGTTCTATGAGGCTCCCCATACCTGCCACTCCTGCAGAGATGAGCAAGGCATCGCAGAAAGAACAGATGAGGGCAACCACAAATCGGTGTTGCTTACGGATGCCTTGGGTAAGGACAAAGGCATTCTGCGCTCCGATTGCAATGATCAGGCTGGCTCCGGTCGCCATGCCGGTAAGGTAGGGAATTTCCATGGCATCCAGCTTAGCCAAAACAAGAAAAGAGTCAAAGTACCCAACACCACAGATGGAAACTTTTTTGCGTGTTTCCTTATGGGTGCATAGCTTGACCCAGCAAGAATTCGAATGTTACCCTAGGTTAACACTAGGAGTTGCTCCTGGTTCAGGAGGTCCCGATGAAGCATACGACTTTCCATCTTGGATTTTTCCTCACTCCACTGGTACCTGTCATCGTCTATCTGTGGACTGCAGGGGCTCAGTATGACTCCTACTCCATCTCGATCATCTTCGGTGTGTACGCCTTCATCCTTGTCTGCAACCAGTTCTACTTGGCATCACAACCCGTATGGTTGACGAAACTCTTGGGAGCTAAGGCGGTGCGTGCGCTGCATGGCAGTTCACCCCTTTTGATCGTACTGCTCTCGTTCGTTCATGCGATGCTCAAGCTTTCCAATGGATTCACCCTCTCAACCACCCAAGCCCTGCTTGGTCTTACTGCATTCATCCTCTTTTTCGTGGGAACGATGGCAGCACTTCTCTTCTTTGCGAACACCCTTCTGACAAAGAAAGAACCCTTTGCTTCCTTCCGCACCAAAACATACGAGAAAACCGGAATGACACACCAAAAAGTGAGAGCCATGCACAATCTCATGGTGGTGGCAGGTCTGGTGGTGCTCATGCATGTGCTGGGCGCCTCAACATCCTCGTTCTCCTACAACCCCTGGGGGATGTCCATCCTTCTTGCATGGATGGTCTTTACCCTCCTGTCGTATCTGAACTACCGCCTCAAAGGCCGTTCAAAGAGAGGTACATCATGAAACATATCATCACCATATCTCTGATACTTGCTTGTTTGGTTCTGCCACTTGCAGCGCAGATTCTCCCCTCCTCACCGGTTGACCCCGTCATTGACGGTTCATTCGGTGCAACCGAGTATCCACAGGTAGTACAGCTCAAGGACATGAGATTGGGCTATGCCCTCAGCCGCAACGGACAGAGCCTGCACTTCATCCTGGAAGCTCCAGCCACCGGCTGGGTATCGGTAGGACTTGGTTCGAATCGGATGCATGGGGCGCATATGATCATCGGGTATGATGCCCTTTCCAGCCAGGTAATCAGCGAAGAGACAGGACGAGGACATGGGCACAGCCCTTCCTCTACCAAACTGCTGATCCAGAGCACCATCAAGGAGAGTGGAGGAAAGACAACCCTTGAGTTCTCCTTGCCTGCTTCAACGTACAGTTCAGGCAAAGAGCTTCCCCTGATCGTAGCCTACGGAACCCAGGACAACCTCAGAAGCAAACACAAGCGCTACGACAGCCACACCATTGCTTTCCAGAAGTAGGATCAGACAGTTTTGAGCAGCAGGTCCCCCTCCTTGATCCACTCCTTTTTCCGCAGATACCTGCTGAAAAGAGAGGAAAGCAAGGCGGGAAGCAGGATATGCATCAGCAGGATGGTCGGCCAGGCCTCGAGACCCATTACGGCAAGGGCATTGAACTGGCCAACCAGCCCGCTTGTTCCCATGCCTGCCCCTGCACTGTTGTTCTCCATTTTGAAGACCATGGTACTGACTGGCCCCAATAGTGCCGATGTCAGGGTCGGAGGAATCCAGAGCAAGGGATTCTTTGCGATATTGGGGATCTGGAGCATGCTTGTCCCCAACCCTTGGCTGATCAAGCCACCAAGCCTGTTCTCGCGATAACTGATCACGGCAAACCCTATCATCTGGCAACTGCATCCAACCGCTGCAGCTCCAGCTGCCAACCCATCGAGCCCCAGGCTGATGCAAATCGCAGCGCTGCTGATCGGCAGGGTGAGAATCATTCCCACCACGGTGGAAACCAGGATACCCATGGGAAGCGGATAGAGTTGGGTCAACGCGTTGATGAACGAACCAAGCCAGCGCATCAACGAGGCCATCGGAGGAGCTGCCAAATACCCTACCAGAGCACCCCCAACCAAGGTGGTCAAAGGGACCAGGATGATGTCAACACCGGTTTTCCCACTGATTCTCTTTGCAAGTTCTGCACCCGCCAAGGCTGCGAGCATCGCTCCCACCGGCTCTCCGACCACCACATGGGACAAAACCAGTCCTTCCCCAAAGACAAAGGTCCCCGCACCGATGGCACCAACTGCGGCACTGCACAGCAACCCCAATGCGGGAGCTTTCACCGCATAGGCCACTCCCAGTCCGATGGCGGCTCCGGTAAGGTATTGGGCAACCTGGCCGATCTGTTCCAATACCGCAAGGTGCGTGTAGTGTCCGATTTGTTTGAGAATGAGACCGATGATGAGTGAGGCAAACAATCCTTGGGCCATACCGCCCAAGACACGGGTGATATAGGCACCCACCTGCTTGCCATGGGAGGAGTGAATTCCTTCTGCCATAGAGAGCTCCTGCTATGTTGGATTTGGTGGATGACATGGCAGGTGCAAGAACCGTAGCTTTGCACAAGGCCTCCGTTGGAAACGACTATACCAAGAGGAACCGACTGAGTAAAGACCATACAGATATTCCACCTGTACATATCACTGCGGGCAAAGAGAGCCTTTCTTACAGCACGGGACCGTCAAGCTAGGGAAAGGTACCTAGAAAATTGGGTAACAATACCCAATGGCTCCATACATTTTTCCCAGTGTACCGTAGACCTAGGAGTACTCGTATGGGAAAGAAAAAAAGCCTGATCCTTGCCTTGATTCTTTGCCTCTTGGTCCTGGCCGGATGTGAACCTGACCCCCCAGTCCAGTACACCATCACGTATCATGTCCTTGATGGAGCATCCAATCCCAGTTTCAATCCTTCATCCTACACGGTGGAAACCTCCACCATACAACTGGCCGATCCCAGTCGCACAGGCTACACCTTTGCCGGCTGGTATAGTTCAGCAAGCTATACTGGAGAAGCCATCACCCACATACCACAAGGCAGTAGCGGACCCAAGCATCTCTATGCCAAGTGGACAGGCAACACGTATACCGTTTCCTTTGACAGCAACGACCAAGCAATCCAAAACCCCGATCCGCAAGACCTCATCTTCGGACAAGCGTATGCAAGCCTTCCCACCTTAACCAAAGCGTACTATGGCCATACGTGGAACACGGTACAGAATGGGAGTGGAACCACCATCACCAACGCCACCACACTTTCCACTGCCCAAAACCATACCCTCTACGCCCAGTGGACTCCTACCCAATACACGATAACCTACACACTCAACGAAGGTCAGAACAGTTCTTCCAACCCGGCAACGTACACAGTTGAGACGAGCACAATCACCCTTGCAGATCCAAGCAGAGACGGCTACTCCTTCGCAAGCTGGTATACCGAAGCAGCATTCACCACACAGGTCACCACCATTGCGCAGGGTTCACATGACAACCTCAACCTGCATGCAAAATGGACAGCTAATAGCTACACCGTCTCCTTTGACTCCCAGGACTCACAGATAGCCGATCCTGGTGCACAGAACATCGCCTTCGGCCAGACCTACGCGAGCCTCCCGACCTTGAGCAAGACCGGCTATTCGCACACCTGGAATACTGCACAAAACGGAAGTGGAACCACCATCACCAACGCCACCACACTTTCCATCGCCGATCACCACACCCTCTATGCCCAGTGGATCCCCAACACCTATACGGTGACCCTGGACAAACAGAGCGGAAGCGGCGGAAGCAACTCCGTAACAGCCACCTATGCCGCAGCAATGCCAAATGCCACCGCACCTACCAGAACCGGATATACCTTTGGGGGATACTATACATCTACCAATGGTGGAGGAACCCAGTACTATACACAAGCAATGGCAAGCACCCAGAACTGGAACCTCACTGCCAATACCACCCTCTATGCAAAATGGGAACCGGTCACCTACACCCTCACCTATCATCTGAACAGTGGGACAGCGCCCTCACCGGACAACCCGACTTCCTATACCATCGAAACAGCAACCATCACGCTCAAGAATCCAACCAGAACCTATTATTCATTCCTAGGATGGTATGCTGAATCGACTTTTGGTACAGCAGCAACCACAATCCCACAAGGATCCACCGAAAACAAGGAATTCTTCGCCAAGTGGAGCGCAGACAGCTACACCATCACGTACGAGCTCTATGGAGGTACCAACAACAATCAGAATCCAGATAGGTATACCTATGAGTCCAATACCATCACCTTGGCAAATCCAAGCAGGACCGGATACACCTTTGCAGGCTGGTTTGCCGAATCGACCTACAACACGCAGATCACTTCCATTGCTAACCATTCCCATGGGGACAAGACATTGCATGCCAAGTGGACGGCAAACACCTATACGGTGACTTTCGACAAGCGAAGCGGATCAGGAGGAAGCGACTCAGTCACAGCCACCTATGATGTTGCCATGCCCACGGCCACTGCACCTACCAGAACCGGTTACACATTCGGAGGATACTACACCGCCATCAATGGAGGAGGGACCCAGTACTACACCAAGGATATGGAAAGCAGCAAGGCGTGGGACCTTGCATCCCACACCACCCTGTATGCCAAGTGGACTCCCCTCACCTACACTCTGACCTATCACCTGAACAGTGGGACAGCACCCTCGCCGGATAACCCAGCGACCTACACCATAGAGACGGATACCATCACCCTTGCCAATCCAACCAGGACCGGCTACACCTTCGCAGGCTGGTTTGCAGAGAACACCTTCTCAACACAAGTGACCACCGTCGCCAAAGGTTCATCAGGCAACAAGGATCTCTATGCCAAGTGGACTCCCATCACCTACACTCTGACCTATCATCTCAACAGCGGAACAGCACCCTCGCCGGACAATCCTGCGACCTACACTATAGAGACGAGTGACATCACCCTCAAGCATCCTACCCGAACCGGTTACACCTTCGCAGGCTGGTTTGACAATTCCGAACTGACAGGATCAGCTGTCACCCAGATACCCCTCGGCTCATACGGCAACAAGAATTTCTATGCCAATTGGACAGCAAATACCTACACGGTGACCTTCAACAAACAAAACGGAAGTGGAGGAAGCGACTCAGTCACTGCCACCTTTGCTGCAACCATGCCCACAGCAACCTACCCAACCCGTTATGCCTACACCTTCGAAGGCTACTTCACTGCTGCAGAGGGAGCAGGAACCCAGTATTACACCCAGGATATGGCAAGCAGCAGGGCGTGGGACCTTGCATCCCACACCACCCTGTATGCCAAGTGGACTCCCATCACCTACACCCTGACCTATCACCTCAATGGGGGAACAGCTCCCTCGCCGAATAATCCTGCGACCTACACCATAGAGACGAGCACCATCACCTTGGCAAATCCAACCAGAACCGGCTACACCTTTGCAGGCTGGTATGCTGAAGCAGGATTCTCAACACAAGTGACCACCATTGACAAAGGCTCATCAGGTGACAAGGATCTCTATGCCAAGTGGACTCCCATCACCTACAATCTGACCTATCACCTGAACAGTGGAACAGCTCCCTCGCCGGACAATCCAGCGACCTACACCATAGAGACGAGCACTTTCGACCTGGCCGACCTGGCGAGGGATTACTATGCGTTCAACGGCTGGTATGCCGAACCAAGTTTTAACACACAGGTAAGCACCATCACCCATGGATCGTATGGAGACCGAAATCTGTATGCCAAGTGGTTACCCATCGAGTACACCATCACCTACGTCCTGAAACAAGATATGATCAACCATGCAGACAATCCCAGCTCGTATACGGTGGAGTCAGATACAATCACCTTGAAGGATCCCACCAGGCAAGGTTACTACTTCGGTGGCTGGTTCACAGAGTCAACACTCGACAACCTGAAATTGCAGATTCCCTTGGGTTCGCATGGGGATGTCACCCTCCATCCCAAATGGAACTATACCTATCAAGTGGGTGATCTGACTCCAGCACCAGAGTATGGCTTCATCGTGTTCGACCGCAACAGCCAACAATCGACACTCGATCCCTATGATTACCGGGAGACCAACCCCTGGCGCTATCTGGTTGCAGCAAACTACGATTACTCCAATTTGGGTAATTTCCTTGTTCCCTGGACTCCAAGCGGACAAGCCGACAATTTCTTCAATCCAGAAACCGGAGGCGACCAAGGGCCGTATGGCGATATCGGAAACGGATTGGGAGCTTCCCAAGCAGTGGTTGATTACTATGGAGCAGGACTCTCCTATGCAGCGCTTGCAGCCCAACAGACCTCGGGCTGGTTCCTCCCAAGTCTTGGGGAATTGCAATGTCTGATGAGCCTCTTTGTCAGCAGTTCAGTCGGCAATATTTCTCTCAACACGATGTACTGGAGCTCCACCGACATCGTGAATGCGGGAAATGCCTATATGCAGCGGGTAAACGGAACTGGTTCGGCACTTTCACTTGAAACCGAATGCATCTACGATAAGGACACACTCTGCAGGGTACGCCCCTTCAGAAGACTCTGATCATATGGTAGTATCGGCATAGAGACCCTACCTGCCAAGGTACTCTTCTTGACAGGATGGTGGAGTCTTATATATCATACTATTGATATAGAATTTATAGTATATAAAAAGGATGGAACCTATGAATACGCTGCTTTGGCTGGGAATATTTGTACTCTTGCTTGTCGGTTTGGTCATGATGAAACACCGTTTTCACCTACCCTTCTCCATTCGGGTATCCACCGCTCTTGCACTGGGTGCTCTTCTGGGACTTGCACTCTTCTTCTTTGCAGAGAGCGCAACCCGGGATGAGGTACGCAGGTGGACAGCCCTGGTAGGCAACGGCTATGTGGACCTCTTGCGGATGCTCATCATCCCCTTGGTCCCCACCAGCATCATTGCCGGACTGCTCAGACTCAGCTCCACCGAGGAACTGAGGAAAATGGGAATACGGACCATCTCATTGTTCCTCTTTACTGCAATCCTTGCCGGGATCATCGGCCTGGTGGTGGGATCGCTGTTCTCGGTAGGAAGCGGTATGACCATCGGGGAACTGGCAAAACGGGAACCGAACACCCTTACCAACCTCTTCTCACAGTTCAGGGCGTTCATACCCTCAAATCCGGTTCGTTCAGCAAGCGAGATGCAAATGATTCCCTTGGTAGTGTTCTCCGTCTTCCTTGGCGTGGCAGCCATTGCAGTGAAAAGCAAGAAACCTGAAGCGACCAAACCATTTGAGAATCTGTTGGAAAGCTTTCTTGCCATCGTCATGGAACTGACGAAGATCGTGCTCCGACTTACCCCTTACGGGGTGCTTGCACTCACCTCCTATTGGCTATCCAGCACCGGGTTGAATGCGCTTGTCCAGCTGGGACTCTTCGTCGTTGCTATCGTGGTCGCTTGCTTGCTGCAGATGGGCATCGTCTACTCAGGGCTGCTTGCCTTCAGTGCAAAGATCAACCCCATACGGTTCTTCCGAGCTGCAAGTCCTGCCCTGTTGCTCGCGTTCTCCAGCCGCTCAAGCCTTGGTTCGCTCACCATGACCGTCAGCACCATGACCAACCGGCTGAAAGTAAGCCCACGGGTGGCAAATTTCGTAGGCCCATTGGGAGCAGTGATGAACATGGATGCCTGCGGAGGGATTTTCCCTGCCATGGTCTCCGTCTTTGCAGCAAATGCATTCGGCATTGATCTCTCACTCTCCCAGTACATTCTGATCGTGGTCATCTCCGTATTTGCAAGCCTGGGCAGCGCTGCGGTACCCATGGGGGCCACAGCCTTCACCATCATCACCCTGACAACGGTAGGATTGCCGGTGGAAGCGGTGGGCTTGGTGGCAGGAGTCGACTTTTTGGTGGATATGTTCCGCACCATGACCAACGTTGCAGGTGACCTGAGCACCTCCGTGGTAGTGGCCAACTCCCTTGGGGAGTTTGACAGGGATGCCTTCAACACCCAGGATCTGGGGGCAGAGATGGCAATGGCCTGAATTCAGGGCCTCCACTGATACCGCTGCATATCGATGCGTCCTGACTGAAGAAAGCAGATGCCTTCTGCTTCCAGCAGGACGCGCTGCAGCGCATCATGCTCTCGCTCGGCAATGCTCCCATCCGAGCGAACAACCCGATGCCAGGGAAGCCCCTCAGGGCACTGGCTCATCGCCCATCCGACGGTACGGGCTTGGCGGGGATCACCCAGGAGCAGGGCTATCTGGCCATAGGAGGCTACCCTGCCAAAGGGTATGCGTTTTACCACATCATAGACATTTGCAAAGTACGTGTTCATCGTACCTCCAGCATAGACGCCACAAGAGGATCCTGCAAGGAGAGCAAAGAAGAGAACAAAATCCAGACAGGTCCCGCTCTTTCCTCCGCAGCAATGCATTGGTACACTGAAACGGGAGGAAACGCCCATGATGCAGAGAAATCGCTTCGCATCTCTTGTTCTGCTGCTCCTTCTTACACCCTTGCTCCTTGCTGGGGCAAGCATTCCGATCAGTTGGGAGACTACTGCAGAAGCTTGGAAAGGAAAAACAGGAACCATCCTGACCCTCTTTTTGCCCCCAGACGGGAAGCCTGCCCCGATTGATGGCATGGGCTCCTACTCATGGGATTCGTCCATCGGCAGTGCAGCGGTGGACATGGGACTCATCACCTACCATGAGGGTGGAGAGGTGGTCATCCAGATACTCGAAGGCCCTGAATACATCAAGGGCAACATGTTTCAGGACTCGTATGAAGGGTGGAATACCATCTTCGTCTTTCTGGATGCAGAAGGCCACATGATACAACCCGATCTGGAAGGAGTGCTCTTCCTCGACATTCCTGAGGAGGATGTATGGGTCCCGAGCAAGGAAAGCCCCACCCACCTGACCATCCGCAATGAGACCGATACAACCTTCCATACCGTATGGGTCTACACCAGCGACATGTTTGCCGTAGATGTGCATACAACCAATCGGCTGCATATGCCGCCACTCTCACCAGGAGAAGAACAACACATCCAATTCAGCGATCATCCGGATCTGGAAGAAGCGGTGCTTTACCGCTATGGCCAACAATTCCGGGTGGAAGCCTTTGGGACTGACAATCAGGTCTACCGCCGAACCTGGGCTCCCGATGTCGACACACGTACCATTCGTCTTGAAAAAACTGAAGCGGCAGGTGAGCGTCCAACCAGCCTTACCATCAACAACACCACCGGGTACAGCATCGTTGACATCTTCATCCTGACGCCCGAAATGGAAAATTCCCTGGACTTCAGCACCGATGTCTTGCTCCCGTACAGTCTGGAAGACGGACAGTCCTATACCGTGGAAATCGGAAACTGGCCGTATCTTTCGGAGTACCTTGCACACACCAGCAATGCGGAACTGCTCATCTTGGCCTTTGATGATGATGATTACCTGTTGGCACGCTCCTGGGACGTCGAGCATGATGGGTATTGCATCGATTTGGGATTGGCAGACTATTTCGAATGAGAGAGCCTATGGATCTGGCCTGTCCCGCTACCTCTCCAAGCAACTGCTGTTTCTGCTTTTGGTTGCGTTTCTCCTCCTGTACTGTTCCCGGGACCCGATGTGGACCAAGGCTTGGCTGTATGTGGCCTCCCTCTTGCTCATCATGGCGGTCAATCTTCTTGCCATGAACCGTTCCTTGCTTACGGAACGTTCAAAGCTGCAGGAGGGAACCAAGAAATGGGATGTGGGGCTTTCCTTGTTTGTAGCCGTCATCGGACCGTTTCTCGTCGTTATCGTTGCGTCTCTTGACCATCGCTACCATTGGGGAGAAACGGTACCGGCCTTGGCAAGCTACGTCTTTCTCCTGCTCTTCTTGCTTGCGTCCTTCTTCGCGACCTGGGCGATGCATACCAACCAATTCTTCTCGGCCACTGTCCGTATCCAAGCCGATCGTGAACAGAAGGTAGTAGACAACGGCCCTTACCAATTGGTGCGCCACCCCGGGTACCTTGGGGGAATCATCGGCATCCTTGCAACCGCACTGGCTCTCCAATCCTATGTCGCCCTGGTTCCCGCTTCCTTGGTTGTCATTGGATATGTGGTACGTACGGCTTTGGAGGACAGGGTACTCAAGATTGAACTTGAGGGGTATCAGGACTATTCGCTGCGGGTGAAGTACCGGTTGGTGATGTTTGTGTGGTAACGGACAAGACCAAGGCAATGATGATGAGTGCTCCACCACCTAGGGTGGCAAACGAGGGGAGCTCCCCCAAGAAAAGTACAGCACTGAACACGGTTACCAAGGGCTCTAGGGTCGACACCAAGCTGGCATTTGTTGCCCCTATCCTCCCCATTCCTGCGAAAAAAGACCAGAAGGCCACCACAGTGGAGAAAAGAGCCAGAGAGAGGGTTGCAAGCACTCCACTCACGGTCTGGGGTAGATGCACTCCCGAACGAAGCATCAGGAAAAGATAGGAGAGTGAGGAGCTGACGATGATCACCGCACTGCTGGCCATGGCAGTTCGTTTTCCCACGACTTGGGCACTGATGAGGATGTACAGCGAGTAGGCAAATGCAGCGATCAAGGCAAGGATCACCCCCTTCGGTTCGGCATGTCCTCCCAGCCCGATCACCAGAATACAGCCCAACAGGGCAAGGGCCAATGACAGGCCGGTTGCGAATGAGAGCTTTTCATGGGTGAACAGTACGGAAAACAAGGTGACCAATGCAGGATATGCATACAAGAGCAGGGAAACCACACTCGCCGAAGCATACTTGAGTGCCGTGAAATAGCAAAATGAAGTACCCGTGTAGCCAAGCACCCCAAGCAGGACAACGATAGGCCAGTACCCTTTGGGCGGGAGCAGAGCCTTTCGCTTCCAAGCAACCAGGGAGAGCAGGACACCCCCTGCGAAGAACCGGAAGAAGAGAAGGGTCAGGGTATCGGCTCCGGAAGCATAGGCTATGCGTGCAAAAATCGGCATGATGCCGAAGCAGACGGCCGAAATCGCAACCAACAGGTATCCGATCACAAGCTCTTTGTTTTGACGACGTTTCTGCATACACCCTCCCTTGTTGCAGTAGCAGTACTGTTTTCCTGATTTGCTTGTCAAGATGATGAAACGTTGTGTGACGATGAAAGTCTTGACAGGATGGTATTTCAGGTTTATATGACTATTATCACTATTTTAGTCAAATGTTTTTGGAGAGAATATGCCCAAGCGACTGTCAGAGGAAGAACGTACAACCATTCGTACCCGCCTGAAAGAGGAAGCAGAACTCAGCCTTTCACGCTACGGCCTGAAAGGCACCACAGTCGATGCCTTGGTTGAAGCGGCAAGAATTCCCAAAGGAACCTTCTATCTCTTCTACCCTTCAAAAGAACTGCTCTGTTATGAGGTTTTGATGGACTTTCATGCTGAGGTGCAGAAACGCTTGGCCAGACAGCTGTCCGAGCAGCAGGGCATCATCACGGAAAACGTGCTCGTCTCGTTGCTGAGGGAGCTCTTCCTGAGTGTTGATGGCTCATTTCTTGCCCATCTCATCGAACGAAAAGAGTTGGAGGTCCTGATGCGCAAACTGCCTCCGGCCGTAGTGGCGGCGCATGAGATGGAGGATGAGCTCTCTTTCGAAAGCCTGTTGGGGCACCTTCCCTTCAGCTGTACTGAGCAGCAGATCCAAGTATTCAGTGCAACACTCCGCGCTGTCTTCCTGACCATGTTGCACAAGGATGAGATAGGAGAAAAGCACATGCACGAGGTTATCGAACTTCTGCTCAGCGGAGTGGTCCATGAGCTGTGGACAAGGGGGCGCGTGTGATCAAGGTCGAACATCTTTCGTTCAGCTACACCAAGCACCCTTTCATAGAGAATATGAACTTCTCGGTACGGGAAGGAGAGATTTTTGGCTTTCTCGGTCCCTCCGGAGCAGGGAAAAGTACGGTGCAAAAGATTCTGACAGCCCTCATTCCTGCGTATCAGGGCAGTGTGCAGGTACTGGGAGTGGAAGCCAAGCAGCATAAGAAATCGTTCTACGAACAGATCGGGGTTGATTTCGAATTTCCCAGCCTCTATGAGAAACTGACTGCACGAGAGAACCTACACTTCTTTGCATCACTCTACCAACACTCCCTCCCTCCGGAGCCCTTGCTGGAACGCGTCGGACTGCTGCTTGAAGCGGACAAGCAAGTCTCAGCTTACTCGAAAGGGATGAAATCACGGCTGAACTTCATCAAAGCCCTCATGCATGAACCGAGACTTCTCTTTCTTGATGAACCCACCTCAGGGCTTGACCCCTCCAACGCCCGTTTGGTCAAAGATCTCATTCTTGAGCAGAAAGCCCAAGGCAGAACCATCCTGCTGACCACGCACAATATGCACGATGCCACCGAACTGTGTGACCGGGTTGCCTTTATTGTGGATGGAGAGATACGGGCGCTGGAGACCCCACACCATCTCATCATGAGCCGCGGTGCCTCAAGAATCTCCTATACCTACCTTGATGAGAAGGGAGAAGAAAAACAGGGAACCTCCCAGCTCCAAAAAACCGGCGAAGATGCAAATCTGGTGCGCATCATCGCCGAGAATCGTATTGTGAGCATACACAGCAGCGAACCCACCCTCAACGACATCTTTTCCGAAGTCACGGGAAGGAGGTTGCAATGAGACTGCTGGAGCTTATACGTGCAGACTTAAGGTTCCTTTTTCGGTATGGATTCATCTTCATGTATGCCATCTTCACCGCGCTTTATCTGGTATTGCTCACGCTGCTCGATGACCCGTGGAAGCAGATGGTTGCTGCACTACTGGTGTTTACAGACCCGGCGGCCATGGGCCTCTTCTTCATGGGTGCCATCATCCACCTGGAGAAGGACGAGAGGACACTGCACAGCGTGGCCCTCTCTCCCCTGCCCCTTTACGAGTATCTTACAAGCAAAATCTGCTCGCTCACACTGCTGGCAACTGCGGTGGGGCTGGTTCTCGGGTTTGCAGGAGGCCTTACCCACCATCTGTGGCACTATCTTCCAGCCCTCATCCTCAGCTCTGTTTTCTTCACATCCCTTGCCCTTGCCGTTGCTACCCGGACACAGAGCCTCAACCAATTCCTGGTTGCGGTCATCCCCATCGAACTGGTGGCAAACACCCCTCTGATCCTTCATCTCTTTTCAGTTGAGGTGCCGCTTGGCATCCTGCACCCTGCCCTTGCCTACCTCGACCTGGTTCTCTACCGTAGTCATGCTTTGCTCTCCATCCTCTCCCTTGGCTTGTGGGCAGGAGGGGCCTTTCTGCTCGGCAAGCTGGAGCTGAATCGATACATGTCCACCCTGGGAGGATACAAACGATGAGACTGGTCATGCGTGTGTTTGCTCGGATGATGCAGGAGATACTTCATGACAGCATGCTTGTTGCAGTATGCTTTGCCTCGCTCCTCGCTGCCTTTGCCTTCCGCTTCGGCATACCCACCCTTGAAGACTTCCTCTGCCTCACCTTCCACCAGGAAAGCATCATCTCACCCTATTACCAGCTCATCGACCTGATGCTCATCCAGCTTACTCCGTACATGTTCTGCTTCGCCCCTGCCATGGTGATGCTCGATGAGTATGACCAGAATATTACGTGTGCACTTGCCGTCACCCCACTGGGACTCTCAGGATACCTTTTCTCCCACCTGCTCATGCCAGCCATACTTGCAAGCATCATCTCATTGGTCCTCATCACCATCTTCTCGCTCACCTCATGGCCCATGAGTACACTGATTATTCTCTGCATCATAAGCGGAAGTACAGGATTGTTGGCGGCAATGACAATCTTCTCATTTTCCCACAACAAATTGGAAGGAATGGCAATGGGAAAGCTAAGCGGATTGCTGTTGATGGGACTTCCCATTCCCTACCTGATGGATACTCCGCTCATGTATGGATTCTCCCTCTTTCCTTCCTTCTGGATGGCCCTGTATGCACAAACGCAGAACAGCTTCTTTGCCTTGCTCTCCCTGGGAACTGCGTATCTGATAATGCCTCTGCTCTATGCAAGGGTGCAACGAAAGCTCAGCTAAGGCATATCTTCAGATTTGGTGATAGCGTTTCAGAACACGCAGGGCGCGCAAAGTCACCCACTCACTCTCTTCGCCCTTTGTCCCCATGGGGATAAGCAGGCGATCGCTTGCATAGGTGTTCTCCACCCTCCATCTCCCGTTGTCCTGCTGTTTTGCCTTCACCACTGCAAGGGCTTCTTCCATCCGCTCATCCTTCACCCCCAAGGAGATGAGGATATCCAGGATTTCGAGGACATCGGTTTGATACATCAGGGGAAAGCCGAAATTGAGCCAACCAGGCTTTGTATTCCGACTGAGATTGTGGCTGCGCTTGTGAATATGGTGGATCAAGACAAATTCGACAGCCTTGTCCAAGGTCGTCTTGAGCTCAACGTCCCAGAGTGACGGATCGACTGCGGCAAAAGCTTTGAGGCTCTTCACCACCGCCATATGGCAGGTGTGCTTTCCCCAACACTCCTCGTAGCGGTTGTAGGGGGGAACCTGCGGCTCCACCTCCTCACCATCATTGAAAACCAGGAAATGCACCAGATAAGAGAGCGCTTTTCTCAGCCTTGGGTCATCCTGATATCCCAACCGGCTGAGACTGTAGACCAAGTTCCCCGTCAGACAGGGAATGACTTCGGTATTCCGCCCTCCCCCAGCCTTGCAGGAGTGCATGGCAAAACCACCATCCGTGCGTTCCTGGGCGTGCTCAAACAGGTACTCTGCATACTCCTCGACCGCAGGAGTGCGCGCAGCACCAAGTTCAGCGAGGGTCAACAGCGACCAGACCAGACCTTTGTACTTGTACACATAGTAGCGACTGAAGGTTTTGTGGTATTCGGATGCTTCCATCAAGCCAAGCAACGCAGGGACATATCCCACCTGTGGTATCTGCTCTTTCTCGTTGTCGAGCTGGGGATTCCCCGGCTTCTGGTCAAGAATATCCCTTCGTGTGAAATAACGAATCGAGGGACTGACACTTGCGAGCAGCCAATCGATGGGATCTGCTTTCAGCTGTGTCTTCCAATCCATCAGCGGACCTCCTGATGCAGACGAATCGAAACCAGGGTCTCGACATCTGACAAGATAGAGCCATCCTGCACCTCAATCATCAACCAGCGTCCCATGGGCATCGCACGTGCAGCTGCGTACAAATCAACAACATACGGGCTCAGTTGCCCTTCGGTGATAAGGCGGGAAACAGGAGATTCCTCCTTAGCCCCTAGCACCACCAAGGCTATGAAGAAATCCTGCATCGGATAGAGGGTGCACAAGGCCTTCCCTCCCTTACGGTACTTCACGTTCCACCCAGGTTGTGCAGCGCAGGAGCTATAGGACAGGGCAGCCTCTTTTCCGCTCAAATCTGAGAGAAAGGCATTCAGTTCATCCCACAGGACAACACCCTTTCCGATAAAAGTGCGTATATCCTGCCAAGCTGGCTTCCGATCCTCTCCAAAAGCTTCACACCATTGCATGGAAATACCCCCAAATCTGAAGACATGTGTTTGTCCAGTATACACCTACACACGCGCCTGTAAAGGGAGCTGCCGCAAGAATAAACCCTGTTGGGAGAAAAGAATCACGCCAATTCGTAATCGAGCTTGAGAACGATATTCTGCGAGTAGTCGCCGAAGTGTTCACCGAACAGGCTCACACCCCCAATGAATTCTGCGTCTTCCTTGATACCGATTCTCACGCTGATGAAACACTGGTCCTTGATATGGAGGTCATCAATGACCGTTGGGGAGAGTTCAGCATCATCAAGGAAACTTCCATCGTGGGAGACTACCCAACTCTTGAGCAAACCATATTGGTTCAATGATTCGGGCCACCAGGAAGGGTTGAATTTTCCTCTTCTGCCCCCCAGATCACCAGGGCTGGTCCAGGTTCCCACTTCCACGTCGTTGATCCAGACGGTGATGTCGCTCGGCCAATCATTGCGGTAGAAAGGAGCCTCACTGCAGGACTCAAAGGAGAGATCGAGTCGCTTCAGCTTCCCACCATTGACAACAGTGTTGGGGAAACGATACTCAACGTACCCTTTGTAAAACCACAACAACTGAGCCGTGGTGTGTTCGGAAAAGTAGAACGAGCACGGTTGGTCAAAAATGCCGATTGCACTCTTCTCGCTGACAATGCCACAGGTGGGGTGTATCTCGCAGTCGGCATAATTGCCCACCGGCATGTCCAAAACAACGGAGTGTTCCTTGTTCTGCTGCGCCTGTTCGAGCAACAACTTGACCACAACCCGGTCACAGGCACGGATACTGACTTTCATCGAACCGCGGATGCCTGGTTGCGACTCGGTGGACAAAAGCCCTGCATGTTCCAGGATCCTCACATTGAGGGCAGCCGTAGAGGTGGGGAGATTCAGCTGTTCGGCGATCTCATTCACACTCAGACTGCGTACATTCAACAACTCAAGGATGTTGATCCTTGCCTCATTTGCAAGTGCCCGTGCAATACGAAGCATTTTTTTCTTGTCAGTGAAATCAAGAAAAATTTCCTGTAACATCCTTTGCCACTCTCCTGTACGCTCAACACTCTAGCATAAAAAGTGGAAATGGATAACCTTTGATGCACGGAGGAGAAAATTATCCTCAGTCAAGGATCAAATCGACGTACCTGAGTTTCTCAACCGGCTTGCCGTCACTGATCCTGCTGATGCCTCCAAACCAGGCCTCACTGCAGGCAAGGATGAACTCGGGGTCCTCAATGGGGAATGATGACGCTGAACCGATGACACAGTCGATGGCACACATCGGGCAGCGAAGCGTTCGCTCTCTGGGAGGCTTTTCCTCGATCCAATGGAGTTTTTCCTCCTGACTCGGATCGAAGCTATGCCCGCAATAGAAACAGGTGCAACGCTCACTGTGCACGATTGCAGACTCATTGGCGAAGGTAGCCTCATGGGCTTTCCTGATGTAATCAGATGAGAAGCGGCTGCTGACAAACAACTCTGTTCTTTCTGTCGTTTTTGGTTTCATCAGGTGCTTACCTTCCATCCATCCTCGATCAACAGCTCGAGGGTTTCGTAGGTTGCCTGCAGGCTGTCATGCTCATACTCATAGACACGAAAGCAATCCGAGAGGGCATCCTCAAGCTTGATGTACCCAAACCGACCATCAAGATGATCGAGCGTACATCCTTTGTTTATTCCTGTCAGGGAAAAACTGAAGGCGGCAATATCCACATTGCGGATAATGGTCCGGGTCAATGCTTTTTGCTCTTCACTCCAGCATTTCATGCGTTCCTCCTCCTTGGTTCATGTACAGCATACCCACCTCTCTGTGACACAGAGTGTCTCAAGGAAGAGAATTCTCCACAAACCAAGCCAACAGGCCACCCTCTTTCCTTCGTCCCAAATTTAGGCGATACTATTTCTTGCATGCACAGGGCATGCGACGAGGAGGCATGCAATGCACACACCCCACACCCTTATTACCTGCATTGTCAACAAAGGCACTGCAGAGGAAGTCATGGATGCGGCACGAGCTGCAGGCGCCACCGGCGGAACCATCCTCCCGGCTCGCGGAACCGGCAAGGAAGAGGATGTACGATTCTTTGGATATCCGCTTGTACCCGAAAAGGACATGTTGCTGGTCTTGGTGGGAGCCGGACTGACCGGCAAGGTGCTTGAAGCCATCAAGGAAGTCCCCTCGCTCAAGGAACCCGGCTCAGGCATCGCATTTTGTGTCGATGTCGAACGCTTTATGACCTTTGGTGATCCTGAGACTCTCTAGGAAGACGCAACAGCAAGCCCAAGACCAGACAGATTGCGCTGACGATCAGAATTCCCATTCCGACCCCAAAGCGTGTACTCAACCAACCCAACAGGAGGGCAATTCCTGCTGCAAAGAGGGATTCTGCCTGTGACTCGACCGACAACCCCGAAGCAAGGGATGTTTGTTCCATCCGCTCACTGACGTAGGCGATACCCATCGGTTTTCTCAGATTCTCCAGGATATAAATACCCAGATAGAGCAGTACTGCCAACGCTGCATAGGTGAGATGGAGCATAATACCACTCACCAGTCCGAGGGCAATACCCACAACCAACGTGATGTTCAACGGGGTTGCCAGATCCCCAAACCGGTCGGCGAGCTTGCCTGAGCGGCTCGAGGCAAAGGCTGTGGCGCCATACAGCAGCGAGTAGACGACACCCACGATAAGTGCAGTTCGCTTTTGGTCCTCATAGGCAAGGAGGATGGGAAGGGCAAGCGCAAAGGTCTGCAGGATTGGCTGGAGATAGTCCTTGAAAGCCTTGTAATACCCACTGAACAGGGCCTGGCTGGAGATGGTCCTGATCATGGAAACGTGTTTGAACGTAGTGAGCAGGGAAGAGAATACTGTTTTGAACTCCTTGCCGATGGAAGATAGCTTTGCCCTCTTCCGGCCATCCAGTTCCTTGGGATAGGAGAGTATGAGAAAGAGATTCAGCACATAGGGAATGATGGTGAACAGGAAAATCGGGGCATACGAACCACTGTAAAAGACCAACAGGGCTGCAATCAGTGCTGAGAGGGCGGCTCCTCGTTGGGACCAGGCCCTGGTATGGCCGTAGTAGTGGGTCTTTTGGTCCTCCCAGCCTTTGATGCGCAGGTAGTCGAAGATCATGGCCTTATGGGTGCCGGTACGGAAGGCATCACCGAAGGCATAGGCAACCATGGCCCCCAGCAACACCAGATACTGGTTTGCCAGGTAAAAAAGAATGAAGGCGGCAATGTAGAACAAGAAGGAGAAGGCCATGGTAATGCGTCTTCCCACACTGTCAGCGAAAATCCCAGACGGAATTTCGGTGATGTTGATCAGGATCTCCCGCACTGCATAGAGACTGCCGATTTCCACATAGCTGAGCCCCTTTTCAAGAAAGACCAACATCATGAACGGTTCATAGAACCGAAGATCCTTGAGAAACCCATATGCACAGAACTTGGCATACTGCACATTTTTGGAAAACACTTCCTTGCCCATGCTCCAATCACCCTTCCTGTTCTCTGTACTGAAGGCAAGTATAGTCCTTACAAACGAGGCTTTCCAGTGGAAGTACGGACAATGAGGCGATTCTGATACTCAATACGGGTCACCGCTCCTGATTCCAGTGTCCTGGGCATTTGTGCAGACATCTTCTCGCAGAGCAAGCGTACTGCACTCTTGCCCCCCTGGATGATGTAGTGCTCGACACTGGTAAGGCCGACACCCAAAAAAGACGACGGGTAAATGTTGTCGAATCCGCAGACGCTGTAGTCGGCTGGAATCGAAAAGCCTGCATCCTTGATGCCATCAATCACCCCGTACGCAACCATATCGTTGATAGCTACCATGGCTGTCACCCCAGGGGCTTCCTTCATGCAGCGCTTTGCGAGCAGATAGCCGGTCTGATGCTCAATATCGACGGTGTTCAATTCTGTCAGGGAGGGAATCTCAGAGGTGAAGAGGGAAAGCTTGGCCCCATCCCCATACTGTTTGACCTGAGCCTTCAAGCCCTCAAAGCGCCTTACCCGCGCACTGTGCTCGCTGTTGAGACTGGTGGAGAGGTAGGCGATATGGCGGTGTCCAAGATCGAGCAAGTGCTTGGCAACCAAGGTGCCGGCATTGAAGTTGTTCACGTCCACCGTATCCAACCCAAGCTCATTCTGCTTGTCACCCACCGCCACCACAGGAACCGTCTTGTTCAGCTCCCTGACCAGTTCAGGTTGCTGGGGTATCATGGCGAAAATGACACCCCCCACCATGGGGTCCTTGGCAAAGGCACAAACACGCTTCTCTTCTTCGGTATCCCAGTACGTGGTGAAAAGCATCGTACCCAGTCCCTTCACTTTCGCTTCCTGCTCCATTCCCTGGATGATGGTGGCGAAGTACGGGTTGATTACCGATGGACAGACGATCACCACCACCTTGCGGTCCTCCCTCACGTGCTTGCTTACGTAGCCCAACTCCCTGCTGGCTTGGTACACCGCATCGATGGTGGCATCGGAAAAACGGGAGAGGCTCTTCGAGGCAAGAATCATCGATACACTGGCTGCTGAGATACCAACCCGGTCTGCAATATCACGAAGGGTAACCTTTTTAGCTTTCATCTGAACTTCCTCATTATGGCAACTGCTAAAAGTTAAGCATTGTTAAGCAAATAACGCAAGAAAATTATTCATTGTTTTCTCATAATTTTCACATAGGTTTTCCTGTATCTTGCCAAAGAAGCAAAAAATATTTTTTGACTTTTGCAGGAACGTCCCGTACACTGCAGAAAAAGGCGTTGTAGAATGATGCTCAGTTTTTAGTAAACTTTGCTTAATTTAGTTCTACAAGATCACAAAACATTCAGGAGGAAAGAATGAAGAAAGCACTGTTTATCCTGTTGATCCTGGTCGTAGCCCTTATGCCGATCATGGCTCAGGGAACCAAGGAAGCTGCAAGCGAGGACGACTACAAGCTCGTTCTGAGAATGAGTCACGTGTTCGCACCGAACGAACAGCTCACCAAGTCTCTTGAGATTGTCATCAACAACATCAAGGATCGCACCAATGGAGCCATCGAAATCCAGCACTATCCGCAGAGCCAGCTCGCAGTCTACAAGGACGGCGTTGAGCAGGTCGCCCGTGGTGCAGACTTCATTTCCGTTGAGGACCCCTCATACCTCGGTGACTATGTAGCCGACTTCAATGCACTGGTAGGCCCGATGCTCTACAAGAGCTTTGATGAGTATGAGTACATGATCCAGACCGATCTGGTGAAGGGCATGCTGAAGGAACTGGAAGACAAGCACAGAATCAAAGTCTTGGCTCTCGACTACATCTTTGGTTTCAGGAACATGAAGACCAACAAGCTCATCACCACTCCTGCAGACCTGAAGGGCATGAAGATCCGCACCCCCGGAAGCCAGCTGTTCATCGACACCATCAACGCAATGGGCGCTACTGCAACCCCGCTTGGGTTTGCTGAAACCCTCTCTGCCGTGCAGCAGGGTGTTGTTGACGGGCTTGAAGGAACGATGGATGCATATGGCTCCAACGGCAGCGCTGAAGTAGCAAAGAACATGGCCCTCACCCAGCACTTCCTCGGAACCTGCGGTGTGTACATCAATGCTGATGTCTTCAACAAGATTCCTGCAAAGTACCAGACCATCATCCAGGAAGAGTTCACCGCTGGTGCCAAGCACATGATCGGCGAGATCTCCAACAACTATGAAGCCACCAAGGCTCGCCTTGAAGCAAAGGGCAACAAGTTCAATGAAGTTGACAGCGCTGCTTTTGCCAAGACCGTCGATGTGGTGTATGCGAACATGAAGGGTGTTACCCCTGGTATCTATCAGATTCTGCAGAACGAACTGGCAAAGATGCCCAAGTAAGTTTGTTTGTCCTGTACAGGCCGAAGATGAGGGTGTACAACCCGTTCTTCGGCCTGTACCATGTTTTTCAAGGAGAACATACCGATGCCCCAAGCCCTCAAGAAGGTTTTATCCAACTTCGAACTCATTCTGGCAAGCACCTGTATCATAGTTACTACCAGTCTTGTCATGCTCAACGTAATCCTGCGTTATTTCTTCAGGACCGGTCTTTATTGGTCTGAAGAGGTTGCAACCGCCTGCTTTGTATGGTCCGTCTTCATCGGAGCCGCTGCAGGATACAAGCACAAAGCCCATGTCGGGGTTGATATGCTGGTCAATCTTTGTCCCCCCACCCTCAAGAAGATTGTCACCATCGTTGTCGATCTGATCCTGCTTCTGATCAACGGCTACATCACCTATATTGCCGTCATCTATCTCTCCCTCTCGTATAAGAAACCCACCCCTGTATTGGGAATTTCCACCGCCTATATCAGCTCATCCATCCTGGTGAGTTTTGCCCTCATGACCATTTATGCCGTCTATTTCCTGATACAGGATATACGGACACCCAAGGAAGGAGGTGCCGCATGCTAGCTTATCTGCCCATTCTGCTGGTCTTCATTCTCTACTTCTCCAGCATCCCCATCGCCTATGCTCTCTTTGGTTCCTCTCTCTTTTATTTTGCACTCATCGATACCAGCAGCCCGGTTGACCTGATCCTGCAGAAATTCGTGACCAGCACCCAATCCTTCCCGTTGTTGGCCATCCCCTTCTTTGTCATGGCCGGCTCGATCATGAACTACGCAGGTATCAGCAAGAAGCTGATGCAATTTGCAGACGTGCTTACTGGTCATATGGCCGGCGGTCTTGCCCAGGTGAACGTTCTTCTGAGCATGCTCATGGGTGGTGTCTCCGGCTCTGCAAATGCTGATGCAGCCATGCAGAGCAAGATGCTCGTCCCTGAAATGGAAGCTCGCGGCTACGATCGTGCATTTTCCACGGCCATCACGGCAGCCTCCTCTGCGGTCACCCCTGTCATCCCCCCTGGCATCAACCTCATCATCTATGCCCTGATTGCAAACGTCTCGGTCGGACGCACCTTCATGGCAGGATACCTTCCCGGCCTGTTGATGACGGTCAGCCTGATGGTGGCGGTAGCCATCATCTCCAAGAAGCGCGGATACCAGCCGGTTCGTGAAAAGAAAGCCAGTACAAAAGAGATTCTGCACCAAGCGTTGGATTCCGTCTGGGCCCTGCTCTTCCCCTTCGGCATCATCCTTGGCCTGCGTGTCGGCATGTTCACCCCCTCTGAAGCTGGGGCGGTTGCTGTCTTCTACTGCATCATCGTAGGAAAGTTCATCTACAAGGAACTTGGCAAACAGCACATCATCCCTGTACTCAAGGAGACCGTTTTTGGGACCGCAGGGGTCGTGCTGATCATCGTCTCGGCCTCGGTCTTCGGCTACTACCTGAACTGGGAACGCATCCCCCAGGCAATGACAAGCCTGCTTCTCGATATCACCCAGAACAAGTACCTGATGCTGATGATCATCAACGTCCTCTTCCTGTTCATGGGCATGTTCCTCGAAGGAGGGGCTGCCATGATCATCCTTGCACCGCTGTTGGTGCCGGTGGTGACCAAGCTTGGTGTCGACCCGGTGCATTTCGGCTTGATCACTATCGTAAACATCATGATCGGTGGACTCACCCCACCCTTCGGCTCGATGATGTTCACCTGTTGCAGCATCACCAAGTGTAAGCTGCAGGACTTTGTGAAGGAAGTCATTCCCTTCATCATCGCCCTGCTCATCTCATTGTTGCTCGTGACCTACATACCGGCCATCAGCCTCATTCTTCCCAACATCCTGTATGGGACGATCTAACGAAGGAGTCAACTATGCACGTTTTTGCACACAGAGGATATAGCGGCGCGTATCCTGAGAATACCATGCTAGCCTTTGAGAAAGCCCTCGAATGCGGCTGTTACGGCATTGAACTGGATGTCCAGCTTACCAAGGATGGAGAGGTGGTGGTCATCCATGACGAGATGGTCGACCGTACCACTGACAAGACCGGCCGCGTCTGGGACTACACACTGGCTGAACTGCAGACCTGCAATGCAGGGGCCGGGACAGCGTTTGAAAACCAGAATCTCACCATTCCTACCTTTGAGGAGTATTGCAGCTGGGTTGCAACCACCGATCTTGTCACCAACATCGAGCTGAAAACCAGCATCATCTACTATCCTGAGATAGAAGAGAAAACCTGGGAGATCATCAAGCGTCACAAGCTGGAAGAGAAGGTTCTCTTTTCTTCGTTCAACCACCTTTCGCTTGCCGCCATCAAGGCACTTGCTCCTGGAGTACCCTGTGGGGCCTTGGTGCCCGAGTCCGGGCTGGTGAACGCGGGCTACTGCGCAAGCAAATTTGGATTTGAGTGCTATCATCCGGCCTACTGCACCATCGATGCGGCATCTGTGGCCGAATGCCATGAATACAACATCCAGGTGAATGTCTGGACGGTGAACAGCATGGATGCATTGGAGAACTGTTATGCATGGGGTTGTGACGGTGTATTCACCAACTATCCTGCGGTCTGCAAGGCGTACATAGAAGCAAAACAAGCCAACTGACCATAAAACCTTGAGGGGTTGCCGACTCGGCAACCCCTTCTTTTTCATCGCTTCCTCACACTTGTCGGTGGACAAGGCTTCTCTGGCTGGAGTATATTTTAAACAGAGAGGAAACGAGTGTCCAAAAAACCGCTGTTTATCCGCCTCGCCCAGCCTACCTACGGTGCATACCTTTTGCGCCATCATCATATCCAAGCCGTTGGCATGGAACAGCTTTCCCATCTTGCCCCCCCGTTCTTGGTCATGGGCAACCATGTTCATACCTTCGATCCCTTTTTCGTTTCCTCTGCCTCGCCGATCCATATCCGTTGGGTGGCCGGTGCTTACCTGTTCAAGATGCGTGGGCTCAGGCCCCTGATGGAACGTTGGATCCAAGCCATTTCCAAACAACAAGGACGCAGCGACCTGTACACCATCAGGACCATCTCAGAAGCCCTGAAACAAGGCGATGTGGTGGGGCTTTTCCCTGAAGGAACCCGCAGTTGGGATGGGGAGCCGGTAGGCTTCGACATGGCCATTGCCAAGCTCGTGAAAATCTTCAAGGTGCCCATTGTCCTGCTCAATCTTGAGGGTTTTTATGGGCTGAGACCCCGCTGGGCACGAAAGCGCAGGAAAGGAACGGGAACCATCAGGGTGGTTGAGATTCTCTCAGCTGAAGATCTCGGCAAGCTCTCTGTAGAAGAGCTTTATGATCATCTTACCAAGGTACTCGGCCACTCAAACCGGGAATATCAGAAGGAAAATCCTTCGACGTATCAGGGAAACAGGCTGGCCGAGGGCCTTGAGCAGTTGCTCTATCTCTGTCCCGACTGTCACCACGTCAGCACCCTTGCAAGCAAAGCAAACACCATTACCTGCACCTCCTGCTCCTATGAGGCAACCCTTGATGCCTTCGATCAGCTTCACATCCACAAAGGCGAGCATGTATTTGCGGATGTTGCAGCGTGGCACGCATGGGAGAAGAAAATCATCACCAGCGAACAAGGAACAGACTTGGTGTATCCGGAAGATCAGGGAGTGCTCTTCCAGAAAGGGGAAGAGAGGCACCTCCGCACGCTCTCCAAGCATTTCACCCTCCATATGGAGGCAGAAGGTTTTACCCTGAAGACAAAAGAGGGTCAGACCTATCAGTTTGCTTTCCCAGATATAGGATCCATGATCATCAACGCAAAGAATACCGTAGAATTTTTCCACAACCAGCAACTCTACCGCATTCGCATCCAACAACGGGGCTCCATTCTCAAGTATGTGGAACGCTACCAAGCACTCCAAAAGGGAGAAACAGTATGAACTGGAATTTTTTCTATCATATCGGGATCATTTCGCTCTCACTTCTGCTTGCAGCCTTGTTGCGTGCACGAATCCGGTTCTTCCAACGATATCTCATCCCTTCTCCGATCATCAGCGGCATCCTGCTCTTGGTCTTCTACAACTTCATTGCCCCTTTCTTCGGCCTGAAGAACGACTTTCTTGGTGAGATTGTCTATCACCTGCTCAATATCAGCTTCATTGCCATGCTCCTGCGGGTGACCCCGAAACAGAAGAAAGATGGAAAAGGACGCAGAACCCTCGCAGCCAATGTGACTGCAGTGATGGGACAGTACGGCCTGCAGTGCTTCTTCGGTTTGCTGTTCACTGCCATCATGATTGCCACCTTCAAACCAGATCTCTTCCCTGCCTTCGGTTTCACCCTACCGCTTGGATTTGACTTGGACCCGGTCAGGCATACTCCATCGGCATCGGCTGGGAGAAGATGGGCTTCCGCGGAGGCTCTTCGGTAGGACTCACCATGGCCGCCATCGGCTTTCTCATCGGTTCCTTCGGAGGAGTCGTGTTGATCAACCAAGGGTTGAAACGAGGATGGATCGGCAAGGAGAGTGCACAGCGCATCAATGACAGAAGCGTACGCACTGGGTTCTTCAGCCGTCTTGATACCGAGCGCCCGATAGGTTCCTATCTCTCCACCGACGGGGAGTCGTTGGACTCGCTCACCTACCATGTAGCCCTCGTGATGGCCACCTATCTGATCAGCTGGGCCTTTCTCAGCGGCCTTACGGTGCTGCTCAACCTCATAGGTCCCTTGGGTTCTGATCTGGCGGAAAGCCTCTGGGGTATCAACTTTGTCTTCAGCTCCTTCTGTGCCATTGGGGTAAAGCTCATCATGCGTGCATTCAAGGTGGAAACCACTATCGACAATGCTACCTGCAACCGCCTCAGCGGACTTTCGGTTGACCTGACCGTTGCCTCATCGCTTGGGGCCATCTCCTTGGTCTCAATCCAGGGCTACTGGATCCCCATTCTCATCCTCACCCTGCTCGGTATGTTCATCACCTTGGTCATCCTGCCTTGGTACTGCTCACGCATCTACGACGACCACCAGTTCTTCAGGATGCTGGTCATCTACGGAACTGCCACCGGAACACTTCCCACGGGACTGGCCTTGCTCAGGGTGGTCGACAAGGAGTTCGAGACCCCTGTCGCCACCGACTATCTCTACTCGGTGGGTATTGTCTTCATCTTGGCCATCCCCATCATCCTCAGCGTCAACCTGCCGGCTTTCAGCGTAACCCACAACAATCCCATACTCTTCACCTTTGCCATACTGATCAGCGCCTTCTATATGCTTGCCTCTTTTGTCTCTTACCTGCTCATTGCAAAGAAGCGTTCCTTCGCCAAGGCAGGAACACTGTTCTATACTGAGTAGCAAGCACCATCAATGCAGGAACGGAAAGCTCTGGGTGTCCCCTAAAAGCACACGCAGAGCTACTTTATGTTCCTTCGATACTTTCTTTCTTTTTTGCTGTGTTTCCACTACAATACCAAACAGTTCACAGCAAGGATGTCATGCATGAAAAGACTGGTTCTCCTCGTAGCAACATTGCTCATTTGTGTCTCTCTCGCTGCCCAGAGTTCCCCCTCATCACGTATGATACCCCTCTCATCCCCTCTCTACGGACAAGTCGATACTCTTTACCGGCTTGCAGGGCTTGCCCTCCCCTCTGCATCCCGTCCCTGGAGCACCCAGGAAGCGAGACAGATCCTTTCCACCATTACCGAACTATCCGAGTATCAGGATCTGGCAAAAAAAGCTTGGCAGAACATCGAAGAGACCGAACTCAAACAAATCTCCCCCACCTTCGGATACCTGCTCTCCACCACCGTGAATCTGGAGGGATATGCCCATACCAATCCCACTCAGTTCAAGACACCCTCCGACTGGCTCTACAGTGTCGATGAACGAAAGCCGCTCTTCCGCTTCACCATGGAGATGGATTTCTCCGACCGTCTCTACTTTTCCACCTCCGTTGACATCGGAGTCTCCTCACAACGTGATGGAGACACAACAATAACTCCAGCTCCTATTGGAGCATTCGATGGAACTGTTACCCTACTGGATACAACCTACCGCTACCAGCAATACCTCCTGCCCAATATTCCCCTATCGGGTTCAGACAACATGCTCGCCGACTGGCCACGCGAATCGCAACTCTCGTTGGCAGGAGACTGGTGGTCTCTTACCACGGGAAGGGGTGCACTGAGCTGGGGAAGCGGACAGAGCGGAAATCTGGTGCTGGGTAGCCATATCACCAACCACAACCACCTCAAGGCAAGCTTTTTCGCCGAACAAGCAAAACTGGAATTTCTGTACCTCTTTCTTCCCAATTCGACGGGAGAAACAGAACAACGCATCTTTCTCGGCCATCGTCTGGAAGCCCAACCCGCCTCTTGGGCAAGAATTGCGATCACCGAGAATGTGATGTATGAGGGAAGCTCCCTCATCCTGGCCTACCTCGACCCCACCTACATCTACCACAACCTCTATGATTCGGATCACCTCAACGCCATTGCCAGTCTGGAAGCGGATATCGCCATCCTCCCGGCCCTCTCCCTGCATGGCCAGTTTGCCCTGGACCAGTTCCAGCTGCCCAATGAGACCTCCACCATTGCCAACGCAATGGCAGGTTTGGTCAACCTCTCCTACAGTTGGGAACAGAAGGGGTTCTGGACAGCAAGTGCAGAATTTGCAGCCACCGACCCCACCATGTACCGCAGGGAAGGGATCGACTTCCTGGTGGCACGGGGCCTGCACAACAACGGCAATCCGGTGCTCATCGACTATCTGGGCTACCAATATGGTTCGGACAGCCAAGTCTTTGCCCTCTCCCTAGCCTATGACAACCTGGCCAACCTGAAATTGTTGCTCAGCACCACCTTGCACCGGCAGGGTGAGGTTACCTACTTGACCAGTCATAGTAGCGGTGGTAATACCCAAGAACCGGATATCAAAGGCCCCAGCCCTAGTGGAACACAGGTCAAGGAGACTCTGGTGATAAGCCTCAAAGGCACCTATACCCCCTCCTGGAAAGAGAATCTCTCTTTTAATGGTCAGGTCGATTGGATCGGTAAGCGCACCTATACCAAGGCCACCAAGGCAGGCTCTGACCATCAGAGCGATTTCCAGCTCAGTCTGGGATGCTCGCTTACGTTCTAAGGGAAATGAGTGCCTTGTCCAAGAGCCTGAGCAGGGTGTAGAGATCGGCTTCCTGCAAAGCTCCGCTGTGTTGCAGGCACGCAAGGAGCTGCCCATCGAGGGTTCTGGCCGGGATGCGTGCTTGCTTGCCCTTCTCGGTGAGAAACACGCAGGCAGAGCGTGCATCCGCTGGATTCTCCTTTCTTAGGATGAAGTGTTTCTTCTCCAATCCTACTACCAGAGCTGTGATGGGAAGGCCCTCCTTTCCCAATCGTTTGGCCAACTGCTTGGAGGCAAGCCCATCCTCCTTCCAGAGAATCTGGAGTGCCTGGTATTCAGCAAGCGTCAGATCATAGGGCTCCAGAAGAGCCGAAAACGCAGCCTGCATCTGTGCATTGCAGGAGCTGAGTGTAGTGAGCAACTGCTCACCAAGGTTCTTGTCAGTGTACATGCTTCCATGGTGGCCAATGCACGACCAAAAAGCAAGCACCAGAAACCTTCCTTTGCAAAACGCAACGTAAGGTTTGTGGAAGAAAAAGCTGACGTAAGCATGCTTAACGTTAGATATTTCTTTCCTAATACAGAAATTAGCCTCTGTTTCGCTTGCCCTTTGCAACCCAAAGGCGTTAGTATCTGACCGGACCAACCCTCATGAAGATACAAAGAAACTGGAAAGCCAAACCCTACCTACTTGTTCTTCCCGCCCTGCTCTTGGCAGTGGTGTTCGCCTATCGTCCCTTCGTCATCACCATTCTGAATAGTTTCCACACAGTCAATTTGGGGGGTATTCGCATGCAGTTCGTAGGAGTGGAGAATTACCACCGCCTCTTTGGAAGTGATTCCTTCCAGGCCAGCCTTTCCAACACCCTGCGCTTCACCCTCTTTTTTGTGCCCACCAATATCATCATCTGCCTCTCTGCCGCCTTACTTTCCAACAGGGAGGGAAAGCTTGCAACCCTCAACCAGATCTTCTTCTTTCTTCCCATGGCAGTGGGGCTGTCCAGCGCGATGATGATCTTCAAGATGATGTTCAATCCCTCCATCGGAATCATCAACCAGCTGTTCACCACCGATATCCAGTGGTTCAACGAACCAAAGGCAGCGATGGCACTGCTGGTCATCGCAGGCGTGTACCTGGACATCGGCTTCAACTTCCTGTTGCTCTCGGCAGCTCTTCGCAATGTCCCCAAGGAACTGGTCGAGGTGGCAACCCTTGAAGGTGCGGGAGCAATGGGGCTGTTTCGGTATCTCCAATTGCCCCTCATTGCACCAACACTCGTCTTTGTCCTGATGACCAACATCAAGGATGCCATGCTCATCTCTTCCCCAGTGCTTATTCTCACAGAAGGAGGCCCCTTCCGTTCAACCCAGACCCTGGTCTACCAGATGTATCTGGAGGGGTTCAAGAGTGGAAACTATGCCATGGGTTCAGCCATCGCTACCGTTGTGTTTTTGCTTACCTTCACCATCCTGCTCTCCTTGTTGCACCTCGAGCGGAGGAGGGTCTACTACCAATGAGAAAACTTGTTGCCCTTGCCGCCACTCTGCTTTCGCTGGTCATCTTTTTCCCGATCTTCTACACGATCAGCGCATCATTTTTCACCTATACCGACTTCACCAGCGTTCCTGCACGCCTGTTCAGCAGTGCCCCTACCTTCGACAACTACCAAAGGGCTTTCACCGAGTCGAAACTGGATCGTTTCCTGTTCAACTCACTGGTCACGGCCAGTCTTGGGACAGTGCTCCGCATGACCATCAGTGTCCTTGCCGCGTATACCTTCTCTTTCTTCTCCTTCAAAGGAAGGGATGTGCTCTTCGTGCTGGTAGTTGCTACTATGCTCCTTCCATCCGATGCCCTGCTCATCGCAAACTTTTCCACCATCCGCAGCCTGAGGCTGACTGATTCGTATCTCGGCATCATTGCCACCTCATTACTGGCGCCCACCCACATCTTCATGCTTCGCCAATATTTCAAGACAGTGAGCCCGGAGTACCGGGAAGCGGCCATCCTGGAAGGGTGCAGCGACTCACGCTTTCTTACCACCCTCTTGATTCCCATCAGCAAGGCTGTGGTCATCACGTTGGCCATCCACTCCTTCTCCACCATTTTCAATGACTACCTCTGGCCGCTTCTGGTCACCAACCGAGAAGGAATGCGTACGGTGCAGGTAGCGCTCACCATGCTCGGCTTTTCCGAGAACCTTGACTACGGGCCTCAGTTTGCAGCCATTGCACTTTTGATGACACCGATTCTCATCGCCTTTGTGGTGATGCACAAACCTATCCAAACCAGCGTGAGCACACGCTTTGCCGGGAGATGAACATGAGACGTTTACTAATCATTGCACTGCTAGTTCTCAGTACGATTCAGGGCCTTGTTGCCCTTGGCACCACAGAAGAAACCCCTGACCAGGTTAAGACCATCACCTGGTGGCACTCAAACAGCGGCTTGGCCGGCAAGGCTTCCGATGCTTTGGTCGAATCATTCAATGCGACCGTAGGCAAGGAAAAAGGCATCCAGGTCCAGGCTGTCTACCAAGGAAAGTCCAACGATGTCCTTACCAAGACCAAGGCAATCCTGCAGTCCTCCACTACCAGCGATCTGCCTGATCTTGTGCAGTTGGATGGGTCCGCAGTGCTGGATATCCGCGACCAGAAACAGTTGATCGCCATGGAAGACCTTGCCAAGGCTGACGGGTACGACCTGGCAAACATCATTGAAGCCGCACGCTTGTCGGGACCTACAAGAACAAGATGATCGCCATGCCGTTCAACAGCTCAACCATCCTGCTTTACTACAACAAGACAGCGTTTGACGAAGCGGGCATCACCAAGGCTCCCAAGACCCTGAAGGAGTTGGGAACCACCGCAAAGGCCTTGGTCAAGACCGATGAGAAAGGCAAAGTAACCCGGTACGGGTTTGCCAATGTCCCCACCACCTATGAATTGATCGTCTGGCTGGGACAACAGAATGGGCTGAGCTACCTCACCGATGAGGAGAATGGGCATACCGGAGCCCCTACAAAAGTGCTCTTCAACGAGAACGGGACGATGGTGAACTTCCTCTCCCGCTGGAAGGAACTCTCTGCAACAGGGGCTGTGGAAAACCTCACCAGCGACCTCAACGGGGCCTTTGCCAGCGGCAGGGTTGCCATGATCGTGGCATCAACCAGCAACCTGACCACCATCTTCTCCATGGTCGGCGACCGCTTTGAGGTTGGCGTTGCCAACTTCCCGATGGTCGATGAGCAAGCCACCGGTGGGGTGAATGTCGGAGGAGGCGCCATCTACGCCATGGACAACGGCTCGGGAAACCAAGCCGCTGCATGGGAGTTCGTCAAGTTCGCCACCAGCGCAGAAGAACAACTGAAGTGGCACGTTGCCACCGGCTACTTCCCGGTGCATCAGGATACCTACACCCTGCAAGCCTTCGAGCAGCATCTTGTCGAAAACCCGCACTACGGGGTTGCGATCAGGCAGCTGATGGCAAGCAATCCGAAGATGCAGGGCATCTGGGTACCCAGTGCTTACCAGATCTACTACGCCTTCCAGAGCGGGATCCTCAAGATGCTCGAACAGGACCTGAGTGCTGAACAGACCTCTGCGGCCTTGGAAAAGGAGATCAACAGCTACTTCACCGAATTCCTCAGGATGCAAGGCCAGTGAGAATAGCCACCAGCACCAACCTCATCAGCTTCAACCGCGATGGATCGAAGACCGAGATGGTCCACCTGTTGCCCCTCTATGCCAAGGAGGGGTTTCGGGTGCTCGACCTCAATCTCTGTGAGATGCTCAACCCGAATGCGAGCCTTGCCGGTGAGCAGTGGAAAGAGTACGCAGAGCGGTTGGGTCAGCTGAAAAACCAGCATGCCTTGGTTTTCAACCAAGCCCATGCTCCCTATGCAAGAAATGGGGAAATTCTGGAAGAGATGCTCACACGCTCACTTCAGATCTGCCACACCCTTTCCATCCCCATCCTGGTGGTGCACCCGATACCCGGTACCATTGAGGAGAACCACCATGCGTTTCTCCCCTACCTCAAGGTAGCTGAGGAGTATCGTGTGGTGCTTGCGTTTGAGAACCTGAATGAGGAAGGTGAGCTTACCGATATCGCCGACCTCATCGGTCTGGTCGATGGCTTAGCTTCCGCATATGCCGGCATCTGTTATGATACCGGCCATGCCCATATGTGCACCCATGATCTGGCCAAGGATATCATCATGATGGGCAGTCGTCTGGTTGCCACCCATATAGCAGACAACAAGGGAAAGAGCGATGAGCACCTGTTGCCTTTCTATGGGACGATTGATTGGGAATCTGTCCTTGCAGCGCTATCCCGGATTGGGTATCGGGGGGACCTCACCTATGAGTGCATGTTCTTCAACCGGCATCTGCCGTTGGAGCTGAAGGTGCAGGCCATCAGGCAGGCGAAAAGTATCGGGGATTTCCTGCTCTCTAGAGTTCCCTGAAGCGGCAACGTTCCTTGAATGTACAGCTTTTGCACATCAGTCCGGGGCACTGCTGGAAGTCATCATTGGTCTCCAGCTGCTGGATGTGCCAGGATAGGTCGGTGACGCGGCGCTCAAGTGCAGCCTGCTTCTCCAATGCTTCGCTGAGCTTGCTGCGGTACTGTCTGAGCAGTTCGTTGCGTCGCTTCTCCCCCGTCGCATCCTCACTGCCCATCAGGATGATTGTCCTGATCTCACTGAGGGAGAAGTCAAGCTCCTTCAGCTCGGCGATTCGGTTGAGGTACACCACATCAGCATCGGTGTAGTAGCGTTGGCCGCCATCGGAACGATGATTGGTCTTGAGCAAGCCCAGTGACTCGTAGTACCTGATGGTACGAACGGTAACCTTGCACTTTCTTGCCAACTCTCCTATCCGATATGTTTGTTCCTGCATACTCGCATTTGTACCACAGCATTGGTCCAAAACTCAAGCAAACCAACCCCATCCTCCCCTTAGCTGGTATGAAATACCTTATCAACACACCAATTGAACAGAGAATCAAGGACATGGCTGTCTGCGACAGGCCCCGTGAGCGCATGATCGCGGGAGGATCACAGTCGCTCAGTGACCAAGAACTCTTGGCCATCCTCATCGGCAGCGGAAACCGGGAGCGATCGGTCACCCTCATTGCCAAGGATCTGTTGGAACTCATGGACAAGAAGAGTACGGTCACCTATGAGGATCTGATCGGAGTCCCAGGCTTGGGAACAGCGAAGAGCACCCTCATCGCCTCTGCCCTCGAACTGGGAAGGCGAAGGCTTCCTTCAAAGCGACGACAGATTTCCACTCCTGCAGACATCTACCCCTTGATCAGGCACTATGCAACCCGCATGCAAGAGCACTTTCTCAGTGTCTGTCTCAATGGTGCCCACGAGGTGCTCTCGGTGAATGTCTGCTCGATCGGCTTGGTAAACAGAACCCTCGTCCATCCTCGTGAGGTCTTCACCGAAGCGGTGAAGGAGCGGGCTACCGCCATCATCGTCGCCCACAATCATCCCAGTGGCAATCTGGATCCCAGCATCGAGGACAAGGATGTGACACGAAGGCTCAAGCAAGCCGGTGATATCCTGGGCATCAAGATCCTGGATCATCTCATCTTTGGTGAGGAAGGGTATCTATCCATGTTGGAGGGTAATTTGTTTTAAAAAGAGTACGTTGTTACCAGGTGCAACCTCCTCCCTGTTGCCAAGAAACCAAATCTTCCCTACTGGTTTTGGTTGCACCTGTCTTTCTTTCAAGTTCTTTCCAAGAAACGAAAAAGGTTTGACATGTATGGAGATGATGTGTGTGATTTCTGTTAGTAATACACATCATTTCCAGGAGGTTTCGATGCGGACAAATATCGTCATTGATGACAAATTGATGAGCGAGGCCTTGATGGTATCAGGGTGCAAAACAAAGAAGGAAACTGTTGAGGAAGGATTGCGACTCTTGATTGCTATGAGAAAACAAGCAAAAATCCGTGAACTCAGGGGAAAGCTATCTTGGGAAGGCAATCTTGATGCAATGAGGACTGACGTATGATTGTTGTCGATACCTCTGTCTGGATTGATTATGTAAATGGGGTACGTACTGCTCAAACTGATATCCTTGACACGGAACTGAATGAGAACAGAGTTGTTACCGGTGATTTGATCATCGTGGAGTTTCTGCAAGGATTTCGAGACAGCAAGCAATTCCAGATTGCCAAGAGTCTTATGGAATCTCTTGAATAGTATGATTTTGTTGGGAAGGATATGGCTGTCAAGGCTGCACAGAACTTTCGCAAACTACGAAAGCAGGGCATTCCTGTCCGCAAGACCATTGATGTACTCATCGCAACCTTTTGCATAGAACATGGATTTGAGCTCCTTCAAAATGACAGGGAGTATGAAATGATGAAAGAAATCCTGGGGTTGCAGATAAGGCAATGATTGAAATGGCAGTAGATGCCAACTAGCAGCACTTTTTCAATTTTCTCCGGTATGGATGACTTCCTGGAATTCGTGAAATGAAATGGGAAGATGCAGCCCTGTTGAGGTATCTGACAGACATATTCAACTCTGTGCTGCTGAAGGATGTGATTAAGAGAAACAAGATCCGCGATATCGATCTGCTCGAAAAGATTGTGTTGTATCTGATGGATACTATCGGAAACACATTTTCTGCAAAGACCATCTCCGATTTTCTGAAGAACCAAGGGAGAAAACTCAGCACGGAGACCGTGTACACATACCTCAAGGCCTTGGAAAATGCATTCCTGATCCATAAGGTCTCGCGCTTCGACATCAAAGGAAAGCGACTTCTTGAAACCCAAGAAAAATACTTTGTCTCGGATCTTGGTTTGCACCATGCAACGATTGGCTATCGGGAAAATGATATCGGCGGAGTATTGGAGAATGTCGTATTCCTCGAGTTGCTTCGGAGGGGATGGACCATATACATAGGAAAGCAAGGCTCCTCCGAAGTTGACTTCGTAGCTGCAAAAACTGACGAGAGACTATACGCCCAAGTGTGCTACGTACTGACGGAAGATACTACAAATCGCGAATTTGACCCTCTCCAGGCTATAGACGATAATTATGAGAAAATTGTGCTTTCCACTGACTCTCTGATCAGCTTCAATCGAAATGGCATCAAGCAAAAGAACATCATCGACTTCTGCTTGAAAGCAAGGGGTGACCATTCCTGGTCTGAGCTGTGGGTTTGTTGGAATTTCTACCCGGAATTCTCTTCCAGAACACTATCTTGCATTTCCTTTGGACGTTTTGGATTTCTTTCCCCGCTCCAATATACCCAAAGTCAGAAAATGGAAATTCTGAAGCATTATCCAATAATCCTTTTGTAGGATATGGAAGTTCTTTTCGATTATGAGGGTGCCCATTTCATGTAACAGGAGGCTTTCCAGCCCCCTGTACACCATCTATGGGTAATCAAAGTACTATGTGAGTATGGTTCATCAGAAAGCCCGCACAGGCCTGACCCTGATTGAAATGCGTCGACTGTAGTAATACTGATCCCCTGCATTGGAACTTGGCAACCCGGGGGTAGAGACAGCGCTGAACGTTTGGGCGATTGCATAACCAGATGGATCATAAGAAATATCTTCAGAGGAACTCCAATATTCATTGTAGGTGCCGTAAAGAAAATTCCCAAGGGGAAATGCCCTATCTTTTACTAGGTTTACGAACATCGCATACAGCTCGTCTCTCGATGGTAAAAACCAACCCTTATATTCCACTCCGCCATACTCGACTATGTGCTTGGTGGCAAGATTAGCAGCATAGTCTGCTGATGTCGTGGTTGAAGATGAGGAAATATATGCCGTTTCCCCCATCTTACTCACTAAGTTAGCAGTATTCGTCTTGCCCGTTCCTATTGCTGTACCCGTAGCACCTGTCCCAAGATTTGCCCCTGTTGAAGTTTCTCGGTAATATCCGAAGAGAGCGGCTCCCACCGCGATGTCTGACGGAGCTGCCTCCAGATATCGCCAACCATCACTGTAGCTGCCCTTGTCATGGAAAATGTATCCACCGGAAGGGCCCAAGCCTCCAACTACCCATGTCGCAATCCACTTCGCATACAGGGTCAGTGCTGCATTGGTGCTGTAGGTCGCCCCTGCTGCATAGTCGGTTCCGCTCCCGTTGGCTGCAGTGTTCCATCCTGCGAAGGTGTAGCCTGTCTTTGCCAGTAAACCTGTGTTTGATGCAAGGGTGAGGTTGCTGCCATAGGTCTTGGTCTGGGCAGCCGGTACCGATCCCGAGGAGGCACTGTTGGCATCATACCTCACTGGGTAGGTGTCGATGGTCCACTTTGCATACAGTATCGGCGCATTATCAGTCTTGTTCCAGCTTCGGGCACTTGTCATCGTAGCGGTGTAGTACTGTGTACCACCTCCATTGGTCTGGTCATAGTAGCCACCGAACGTGTAGCCGGTCCTCGTCGGGGCTGTTGCACCCGGCATCGCTGCATCGTAGGTCGCATTCACCGAACCAGACCCGCCGGTCCCCGACTGCATGTCGAGAAGAACGGAATAGAGCCTCGCACTCCACTTGGCGTACAGCGTGGTCGTCTCGTCAGTCTTGTTCCAGGTTCTCGCGCTTGTCATCGCTGGCGTGTAGTACTGTGTACCTCCCCCATTGGTTTGGTCGTAGTAGCCGCCGAACAGGTACACCGTTTTCTCCGGGACGATGGCGTTTGGCATCGCTGCATCGTAGGTTGCGCTCACCGAAGCAGAGCCGTTGGCTCCCGACTGCATGTCGAGAGTCACTACAGATGTATTCGCAATCCACTTCGCATACAGGGTCAGTGCTGCATTGGTGCTGTAGGTCGCCCCTGCTGCATAGTCGGTCCCGCTCCCGTTGGCCGCAGTGTTCCATCCAGCGAAGGTATAGCCTGTCTTTGCCAGAGAGCCTGTGTTTGATGCAAGGGTGAGGTTGCTTCCATAAGTCTTTGTCTGGGCAGACGGTACCGATCCTGAGGAGGCGCTGTTGGCATCATAACTCACTGGGTAGGTGTCGATGTTCCACTTCGCATACAGGGTCAGCGCAGCATTGGTGCTGTAGGCCGCCCCTGTTGCATAGTCGGTCCCGCTCCCGTTGGCTGCAGTGTTCCATCCTGCGAAGGTGTAGCCTGTCTTTGCCAGTAAACCTATGTTTGATGCAAGGGCGAGGTCGGTGCCATAGGTCTTGGTCTGGGCAGCCGGTACCGAACCCGAGGAGGCACTGTTGGCATCATACCTCACTGGGTAGGTGTCGATAATCCACTTTGCATAGAGGGTCAGACTTCCAGTGACCTCAGAACCAGCATCGAAGGCAGTCCCTGCTCCGCTTGCTGCAGTATACCAACCACCGAAGGTATAGCCGGTTTTCTGAGGAGCAGTCGGCAGTGTTCCCACTGTGTCGCGGCCACTCGTCCAGGTCACCGTCTGTGAGGTGGGGCTGGAATCTACTGTTGCGCTTTGAGAGTCATAGGTCATGGTGGCCGTCCACTTTGCATAGAGGGTCAGACTTCCGGTGACCTCAGAGCTAGCATTGAAGGAAGTCCCTGCTCCGCTTGCTGCGGTATACCAACCATCGAAGGTATAGCCGGTTTTCTGAGGAGCAGTCGGCAGTGTTCCCACTGTGTCGCGGCCACTCGTCCAGGTCACCGTCTGTGAGGTGGGGCTGGAATCTACTGTTGCACTTTGAGAGTCGTAGATAATGGTGGCCGTCCACTTCGCATACAGGGTCAGCGCAGCATTGGTGCTGTAGGTCGCCCCTGCTGCATAGTCGGTTCCACTCCCGTTGGCCGCAGTGTTCCATCCTGCGAAGGTGTAGCCTGTCTTTGCCAGGGAGCCTGTGTTTGATGCAAGGGTGAGGTTGCTGCCATAGGTCTTGGTCTGGGCAGCCGGTACCGATCCCGAGGAGGCACTGTTGGCATCATACCTCACTGGGTAGGTGTCGATGGTCCACTTTGCATACAGTATCGGCGCATTATCAGCCTTGTTCCAGGTTCGGGCACTTGTCATCGTAGCGGTGTAGTACTGTGTACCACCTCCATCGGTCTGGTCATAGTAGCCACCGAACGTGTAGCCGGTCCTCGTCGGGGCTGTTGCACCCGGCATCGCTGTATCGTAGGTCGCATTCACCGAACCAGACCCGCCGGTCCCCGACTGCATATCGAGGACAACTGGATAGACCCATGCACTCCACTTGGCGTACAGCGTGGTATTCTCGTCAGTCTTGTTCCAGGTTCTTGCGCTTGTCATCGCTGGCGTGTAGTACTGTGTACCTCCCCCATTGGTTTGGTCATAGTAGCCGCCGAACAGGTACCCCGTTTTCTCCGGGACGATGGCATTTGGCATCGCTGCATCGTAGGTTGCGCTCACCGAAGCAGAACCGTTGGCCCCCGACTGCATGTCGAGAGTCACTACAGATGTGTTTGCAATCCACTTCGCAAAAAGCGTCGGCGCTATATCGGTCTTGTCCCAGCTTCGGGTACTTTCCATCGCAGCGGTGTAGTACTGTGTACCACCTCCATCGGTCTGGTCATAGTAGCCACCGAACGTGTAGCCGGTTCTCATCGGGGGTGTCGCCAGCGGCATGGTGGCGTCATACGTGGCGCTCACCGTATCGGAGCCATCGGACCCTGACTGCTTGTCGAAGGTCACGGTATAGCTGATGGGAGTCCACTTTGCATAGAGAGTCCTGTCTCCTGTTGATCCCAGAGCTATGGCCGTCACCTGACTCCCGGTGAAACCGCTATGGGAGAACCAGCCATCGAACGTATAGCCGGTCTTTGTGGGTGCCTGCAACGTGATCGTCGCCGTCTCTATCGTATAGGACCCAGGATTGGCCGAATTGTTGGTACCCTCTTCCATCACATAGGTGAGGGCATAGCTGATGGGAGTCCACTTCGCATAGAGCGTCCTGTCTCCTGTTGATCCCAGGGCTATGGCCGTCACCTGACTCCCGGTGAAACCGCTATTGGAGAACCAGCCTCCGAACGTGTAGCCTGTCTTTGAGGGTGCCTGCAACGTGATCGTCGCAGTCTCTATCGTATAGGACCCAGGATTGGCCGCGTTGTTGGTCCCATCTCCCAGCACATAGGTGAGGGTATAGCTGATGGGAGTCCACTTTGCGTACAGTATCGGCGCATTATCAGTCTTGTTCCAGCTTCGGGCACTTGTCATCGTAGCGGTGTAGTACTGTGTACCACCTCCATTGGTCTGGTCATAGTAGCCACCGAACGTGTAGCCGGTCCTCGTCGGGGCTGTTGCACCCGGCATCGCTGCATCGTAGGTCGCATTCACCGAACCAGACCCGCCGGTCCCCGACTGCATATCGAGGACAACTGGATAGAGTCTCGCACTCCACTTGGCGTACAGCGTGGTAGTCTCGTCAGTCTTGTTCCAGGTTCTCGCGCTTGTCATCGCTGGCGTGTAGTACTGTGTACCTCCCCCATTGGTTTGGTCATAGTAGCCGCCGAACAGGTACCCCGTTTTCTCCGGGACGATGGCGTTTGGCATCGCTGCATCGTAGGTCGCATTCACCGAACCAGACCCGCCGGTCCCCGACTGCATGTCGAGAGTCACTACAGATGTGTTTGCAATCCACTTCGCATACAGCGTCGGCGTTATATCGGTCTTGTCCCAGCTTTGGGTACTTGCCATCGCAGCGGTGTAGTACTGTGTACCACCTCCATCGGTCTGGTCATAGTAGCCACCGAACGTGTAGCCTGTCCTCGTCGGGGCTGTTGCGTTTGGCATCTCTGCATCGTAGGTTGCATTCACGGAAACAAATCCATCGGTCCCTGACTGCTTGTCGAAGGTCACGGTATAGCTGATGGGAGTCCACTTTGCATAGAGAGTCCTGTCTCCTGTTGAACCCAGAGCTATGGCCGTCACCTGACTCCCGGTGAAACCGCTATTGGAGAACCAGCCATCGAACGTGTACCCAGTCTTTGTGGGTGCCTGCAACGTGATCGTCGCCGTCTCTATCGTATAGGACCCAGGATTGGCCGAATTGTTGGTTCCATCTTCCAGCACATAGGTGAGGGCGTAGCTGATGGCTGTCCATTTGGCAAATAGCGTGGTCGCCTCTGTCTTGTCCCAGCTTCTGCTGCTCCCCATACCGGCTGTGTAGTATTGTGTTCCTGCCCCATTTGCCTGATCATAGTAGCCGCCGAACGTATAGCCCGTTTTTGTTGGGGCCACGGCACTCGGCATCGTTGCATCGTAGGTCGCATTCACCGAACTAGACCCGTCGGTCCCTGACTGCCTGTCAAAGGTCACCGCATAGCTGTTTGCTGTCCATTTTGCATACAGCGTCTTGTCTTGGGTTGAGCCCAGTGGGATTTCTGTCACTTCGTTTCCGATAGTGAAGGCACTGTCTGAGAACCACTTTCCGAACGTGTAGCCTGTCTTTGTGGGTTCCTGCAACGTGATCGTCGCCGTCTCTACCGTATAGGACCCAGGATTGGCCGAATTGTTGGTTCCATCTTCCAGTACATAGGTGAGGGCGTAGCTGATGGCTGTCCATTTGGCAAATAGCGTGGTCGCCTCCGTCTTGTCCCAGCTTCTGCTGCTCCCCATACCGGCTGTGTAGTATTGTGTTCCTGCCCCATTTGCCTGATCATAATAGCCGCCGAACGTATAGCCTGTCCTCATTGGGGCTGTTGCACTCGGCATCGTTGCATCGTACGTGGCGCTCACCGTATCGGATCCGTTGGTCCCCGACTGCTTGTCAAACGTTACTGCGTAAGTATTGGCAACCCAGTTTGCATGCAAGATCTGAGGAGAAACTATAGTGACAATTGTGTCCTGATCGACTTTCATTCCACTCCCATTCTGAGCGGTATACCATCCTTCCAGTGTATAGCCAGTTTTTGTCGCTGTAGCCAATGATCCGTAGGGAGCAGCAAACACGACATCCTTGCCGGGTATCGAGAGCGACGATCCTCCATCGGCATTGAACGTAACCGCATACTGGTAGATCATGTTGATGGTCGCTGGCATGGTAGTACCTGGACTGACAGAAACAGTGCAGGAACCTTCACCCTTCACTATGCCATTTTCTCTTGCCTCTACACGAAGATTCCATGTGCCGCTTTGTAGAGGAAGCAGCGTCGAATCGGTCACAGAACCAAGAACCTTTGTGACTTGGTCCCTGGAGCCCTCATGGGTTCCATAGAGCGTAAATACCGAATCCAAGGGAATATTATGGTCGTTGATTGTCACCTTCAATTCTATTTGGGATAATGACTCGATCATATCGCTGCATCCAGCGAACACAGCGAGCATCAACGCAACGAGTATTGCCAATGTTTTCCATGTTTTCATCTGATTTTCCTATAATGCAAACTGCAGTCCGGCACCAAGCCCATACTGCATCCCAATCTGGTTGGTTTCAAAGAACACCACTGCCTCAGGTTTGATGACCATCTTCATCGTTTCGGTTATCGTCCACGCCAAATCCAGCGATGCCCGCAACTGTTGATCGATGTAGCACACCCTTTCAGGACTTCCATCATTTGCAAAATCCACAGTACCCATATGCACCAGCATGCCATACGCGACCGAAGGCACAAGATCCAATTGCCTTGACAAGGGAATCCTGTATCCCAGCCCGAGGCTTGCTTCGAGAATGAGAAAATTGTCCATCCAGATATTGTTCAATGAAGCGCCACTGGCCGCGAGGTTTGCTGCAAACAGCAATTGCTGATGGAATGGACTCTCCTGCATGTATTCGACTCCGCCTCCGTACCTTGCTTCATAGAGATGATGGAACGACTCTGTCGTCCCCAGCATCATCCCGTACGGTGTTATGCTTCGCCCAGTCTTTGGTAAGCCGGGCAGGCTGTTCCATCGCTTGGTCATTTCATCGTATTGGTATCGGTATACCTCACCCCAGTCCTTCCCATCCTTGGACTGTTGCAAGAATAAAAAGGTGGTAGGATCAAACAATGGCAACTCGATGACAGTTTCTCCCGACTCAACTGATTTCCATTCTGTACTTGGAGCTACTCCCGTCTGATACCGGAACGCAGAAAAAGAATCATCGATTGCCGTGACATTCAATCGTATGCCAAGCAAAGGATCCTGGATAGCATGCCATTTCCTTTCGATACCGTCGAATCTGAAGTAGCGTTCCTCATCCCATGCGTTTCCTTCAGTATTCTTTTGGATGACCAAGTAATCATCGTCATGAAAGTTGTGCAATTCCAGGAATGCTTGCCCATCCTCGATGAGTTCCCATTGGTGCTCTCCATAGCGGTATCGGTAGCGGGTAGTGCTTTCCAGCATGTTTCCCACCTCAAAAAGCAAGTCTCCTGAGACTGCTGAAAGATACTGCAGGGTGGAAAAAACAAGTATGACTATGACGCAGAAACGTTTCCAGGAACTCGACAGCATCTGATTCTCCCTCGGACATTCGTACGTACCCATCATGATTGGGCATGAGGGATGGCATACATTGTGCAAGTATATAAATTGGTTGGATTTTATCTGTGTCTGTAATGTGAAAATTCCGGTTTGCATAAAAGGCATCACTTTCTACAAAAAATGCAAAACAAACCCAAAAAAAATGACTAGTAGTCTTACCCTATGAGTGGAGTGCAATGCTTTTGATTGCAGAATTCAGCAGAGCAATTGCTGAGAAGCTGGTAGGAATGATTCAGGCTGTTCTTGAGGGAAAACAAAAGGTTTCTTCACGACGCCAATCCAGAGAAAGGCCAGCCTGAGTGAGCATCGGATGCAACCGAATGCAGAGAAATGCATGAGAGGAGACTCAACCTCCTTCACTCCCACTACAAAAATGAGATCCGAGGCACCCTACCCACATTCTATCGGATACTCCCAATAAGCTGGTCTACCTATACAAGGATGCTGCCATCATGACCATGAGAATGGAGACAAGGGTATCAAGAGAGAGCGTGTTGTCCACATAATCGGCATTCTTCTTGTCATTGGCACGCATGTAGATGGTAATGACAAACGGAGGCGGGGTGAGGAACATGACCAGCAGTGCATAGCGATAGATGCTCTCCATTCCCAACAGTTGGTCGATCAGGAAGTGATTGATCAACAAGGCCAAGGCAAGCAAGACGACCTTCCTGACCACGATTGTCTTGAGTGACCACGCCAACCCTTCTTTCCTGATGTGTATGCCATACCCAATCGAGAGGGCTATGAGCGGAACGGTCAGATTGGCTAGCAGGGAGATACTCTCCCCTATTGCCGTCCAAACCGGATGCGGAGCAACATGGCGGCCTGCCATGCTGACCACAATGCCGCTGAATATGGCCAAAATCACCGGGGAAGTGAGGAACTGGCGAAGCAAGACCTTGGGAGTATGTGCTCCATCACGCTCCTTGATCAACAATGCCATGAGCACGAAGAACACAAACAAGACCTGGCCCAGATCAATCAAGGCCATCTTCCCCAGATGCTCGCTCCCGTACACGGCAAGGAATAAGGCATACCCCAGCATTCCCATTTCAAAACCACCAAGCAGGAGGGGAAAATACGGAGACTCCATATGAAGGGGTTTCGCAAGGGCCTTGCCCAGCATGACCATCACAAAGCAGACCAGGAAGATGGTCACAACCAAAAGGAGATACTTCCTCTCGATTTCCAACGAAGAGAAGGCCTGAAACAGAAGAGCCGGAAGAGCCAGATCGGATACAATGCGTTTTGCACCCGCCACCGAAGCTGGTGTCAGCGTTGTCGATTTCTGCAACAGAAACCCGAGGATGAACAATAAGAGGACGGGGAGAATTGAGTACATAGCTATCCTGCCATCTGATACGAACGTAGGGATACAGTAGCATGCCTGCATAGCGGGCGCAAGTTTTGCCATCCCGAGAAGGAATCCAAGGGAGCATACATACGGTGCAGATTCCGGCAAGGCTACACAAACCGATACATGGCAGCCGGACCGCTTGCGACCATTTCCACGACTCCCTGGAGTAGAAAGGCCCCTGCGCAGTGAAAATGCTACCTCATGGCAACCAGATCATAGGGATTGCTTCGGTATCGGACTTGTTGTTCAAGGGTATGCCTGCGATACATCACCACCTTCACATGATGCTCCAGTTCGACAAACTGTGACGATAGGGTTATCGGATACTATCGGATAATTTTCATAGTATCCGATACTGCAAGAACACCCTTTACCGAATGTCCCGGCGGCATGCGCACAGATGAGCGTCATTACTCTTCAAACGCTTTCCTTATCAGGTTTTCATCGAGCTTGGTCATCGTGAGTACAGCCTGACTCATCCTATCCACCTGTTCAGGGGTACCCTCTCTCATCATCTCGTCCATACTTGAGGGAACAATCTGCCAGGAAAGCCCGTACCGGTCCTTCAACCATCCGCACTGGGCAGCCTCAGGATCATAGGAGAGGATTTCCCACAACCGATCGACTTCCTCCTGCGTATCGCAGTTCACCATCAGGGAAACTGCCTCGTTGAAATGGAACGCATGAGGATATCCACTGTCCATGGCAACGAACCACTGTCCTTCAAGCTGGAAATCACTGAACATCAGCGATCCGGGTGCATCATGCTCCATTCCCTCAGGATATCGGGCCAGGGCACCCCATTTGCTGGCATTGAATATCGATTGGTACCAATTCACTGCCTCTTCGGCCTTGCCTGCGCCCTTGCCGGTGAAGAGAAGTGCAGGGATGATAAAAGGACGCTCCTCCCCTTTCGGATCAGTAAGGATCAACTGCCAGCTCACCCCGTACCGGTCCTGCACCCAGCCATAGTGTGGGCTGAAAGGATACTCACCTAGGGGCATCAGGACCGTTCCCCCCTCGGAAAGCTGCTTCCACATCCGGTCCAGATGTTCCTTTGCATCACGCTCTTTCGATGGATCAAAGTTCAGGAAAAACGAAATCGAGGGGTCCAGGGCAAACAGCGGGCCACCGTTGATTGCCATGAACGAGTACCCTGCCAACTCAAAACTGACGACATCGGTATCGCCGGAGGGAGTATCATGCAGGGTCACCGTACTGGTGACACGACCATCGGGAAAGACGCTTGCATAAAAGCGTGCCGCATCAAGCGCTTCACGGTCAAACCATAGGTTTGGGATGATTTTCTGTATCGACATAGCGCAATCCTCCTTGCATCGTTCCTATACTCTATCAAAGTAATAGGATATCAACAACCTCCACACCACCCTCCCAGAAACAGATTGGCAAGGAGGAAAGGTTTCCTGTGTGTTCTCGGTTCTGCATCAGATTGCTCCAAATCGAACGGACAATACCCTACCTTCATTCCACTCTCAGTAGCACTATGCTCCCCTAATTCGGCTCTCAGCCAAGAAATTTCTCTCTTTTTGTTCCATCTTTCTTTGACTCTGCTTGACAAATCGAGCTCCTCTCTCACATTCTAAAACATCATATTATTTCCATGAAAAAGGAATCATTCAGGAGGATCACATGAACGGTATCTTCATGCTCGTTCTGTCCATCGTCGTGCTTGTGGGTGCGTACCTTGTCTACGGTCGCTACCTCGCAAAAAAATGGGGAGTTGATGCAAAACGCAAGACTCCGGCGATGGAGATGGAAGATGGTGTGGACTATGTCCCCACTTCGAGACAAGTCGTCTTTGGGCACCAATTTGCATCGATAGCCGGAGCAGGCCCGATCAACGGTCCGATCCAGGCAGCAATCTTTGGTTGGGTGCCAGTCCTTCTTTGGGTGCTCATCGGAGGTGTGTTCATCGGTGCTGTCCAAGACTTCGGGTCCATCTTCGCTTCGGTGCGCAACAAAGGCCGTTCCATCGGCTACATCATCGAGCTGTATGTTGGAAAACTCGGCAAACGACTCTTCCTCCTCTTCGTCTGGCTCTTCTCCATCCTGGTCATCGCGGCTTTCGCCGACATCGTTGCCGGTACCTTCAATGGCTTCAATGCCGATGCTTCCACCAATCTGATCAACGGGGCAACCGCCACCACCAGCACTGCGTTCATAGCCGTGGCAGTTGCACTCGGTTTCTTCATCCGCTACAAGAAACCAAACAATCTTGTCACCACAGTAGTTGCGATAGCTGCTTTGGTAGCGTGCATTGTCTTTGGTCTGGCCTTCCCTGTCTATATCCAGAAAACCCTCTGGCTCTATCTGGTATTCGCCTACATCATGGTAGCAAGCGTCGTTCCCGTCTGGGCACTGTTGCAACCCCGCGATTTCTTGAACAGCTTCCTCCTGGTCTTCATGATCGCAGCTGCAGTGGTCGGTATCTTTGTTGCCAATCCCACGATCAACCTTCCTGCATTCACCGGCTTTGTGGTGAACGGTCAGCAGATGTTCCCCATCCTCTTTGTCACCATAGCCTGTGGAGCGGTCTCCGGTTTCCACAGCCTGGTGAGCAGCGGAACTGCATCCAAGCAGATCCGCAATGAAAATGACATGCTTCCCATCGCCTATGGCGCCATGCTTCTGGAATCCTTGGTAGCTGTCATCTCCCTGATCTGTGCAGGAGCTGTATTTGCAAACGGTGCGCTTCCTGCCGGGACCCCTCCCCAGATTTTCGCCATGGCAGTTGCAGGCTTTTTGGCAAAAGCAGGCATTCCCACGCTTGCCAGCAATACCATCATCACCTTGGCGATCAGCGCATTCGCCCTTACCAGCCTTGACTCGGTGGCAAGAATCGGCCGTCTTGCCTTCCAGGAACTGTTCATGGACAGCGGTACGGATGAGGAGCACATGAGCCTGACACTTCGCATACTTACCAACAAGTATGTAGCCACCATTGCCACCCTATTCTTCGGCTATCTGCTCTCGGTGAATGGCTATGCCAAGATTTGGCCGCTCTTCGGATCTGCCAACCAGCTGGTAAGTGCCCTGGCCCTCTGTGCGATCGCCATCTTCCTGAAGAAGACAAGCAAGAAGGGATCCATGATCTGGATTCCCATGTTCTTCATGCTTGGCGTGACCTTCACAGCCCTCATCCAGATCATCATCGTACGCATCGGCAAGCTGGGAAGCGGAAACTTCCAGCTGCTTTCCGATGGTATGCAACTGGTCTTCGCCATCCTTCTGGTAGGCTTGGGCCTGGTCATCGCCTTCAAGTCAATCCATACCCTGTTCCTGGAAAAGAACAAGGAAGAGAAAAAGGCTGAAGCGGCCTAACCATACGCTTGGGAAAGAAGAGCGCAGCATCCAAACGTCCCTTGGAGGGAATTGGAAGAAGCTGCGCTTTTCTTTTGCCAGACTTACAGCACACACTCCTTACGTACCAACGAAGCTGAGCAGCACATACGCACCAAATCTCACGACAAAGTCCGTATAGTTGTGGCAAACCACTGCGGCAACAATGCTTTTGGTATGGAGATAGCTGTATGCGTACACCATACCCAAGACAAAGGAAGTTGCTACCTGCAATACCGAATACTTGAGCTGCAGGGGAACAAATGAGAGCACGAACACATGTGCCAAGGCGAACAAGAGGGAAGATACCACGATGAGGAAGAGCTTCACAGCACGTGTTTCCGCATCCTTGCCGCTGTACAGAACCATCAGGAGAAACTGGATGACGAACACCCTGAACAGGGGTTCTTCGCCAGGACCGGGCAATAGGCTGAAGATGGCGATATCCTTCACCTGATACGCAAGCGTTTGTGGCTCAACTCCCCCAAGTATCATCCCAACGCCCCAGATCCTTGCCATGGCCAACCAAGCGAGGACAACCACCGCCGTATAGAGGGGAATGAACCGGAGTATGATTGTGCGTGAAGACTGCTTGTTGTGCAGGTTGAACCCAACATCGCGAAATGGCCTGCGAATGACGAGCTTGATCAGCAAGAGGGAGAATCCTATCTGCAGGACGTACCAATACAGGGCCCTGGCCAGAGGTTCTTCCAAGCCCACTCCCCCAAGCATCCTGACCACTGCCGAGGAAGGTCCCCTCAGATCATAGGAGAGGTAGTTGATCACCTGCTGGAGGAAGACGAGGACAACCAACAATCTGAACAGCCATGCGTATCCCTTAGCCATGCCATGAGAAGTACCATAGACGCCATGGGTTGTCCAGTAGAGGACCAGACGTACCAAACTGCTTAAGAAATTACGTGAATTGCCACGTCAAACCATGGACTTTGTTCTATCTCATGGTAGGATTTATCTACATAAGGCTAATTTTTCGTACTCAAGGAGGTTCTTGATGAAAAAAACAATGATGCTCATCCTTATTGGATGCTTGGTAGCGGCAGGTCCCTTGTTCGCAATGGATCAGACACTGTATATCGGCTCCTGGGCTGAAGTCGGAGATTTGTTGGACTATGAAACACCTGATTCCTTTGCCTATGAGGCAGAACCCTATGCTGAATACCTCTTCGGCAGGAGATCAGTTGACAAGCTGACAGGGGGTTTGTATCTGAGCCTTGACTCGCCCTACGTATTTGAAAGCGAAATCAAGGATATAAGACCTGCAGTGGAAGGCTGGATGGACTACCGGTTCATGAATGAGCCTACTTCCCTCATGGAAAGCGGCCTGTGGTTCTACACTACCCAAGACAACACGAATGGCAGTTATGTGGATGCTTATGGATATTTTGATTGGTATCCGATCAACAACGCCCAGGATGTAACGGTGCATTCTCATTTTCCGGATGTCCTGCAAGGCGTGAGAATCGGAATGGGCGTCGGAGGGGGAGCACAGGTGAACCAATTGCTTGAAGACCCTGCTGTTACCACAGACATCAATGCAGACCTTACGGGCCTTGTCTCTGCCGGAGCAAGAATGGGAGAATCTTTCTGGGCCATGGCAAACATACAGCTTGGATTGGCCAACCTTGCCGCCCCATCCTCCTTTGACACCTATACCATATTCTCAACAGCCCAGATGCAAGGTTCACTGAGCTACATCACCGAGAAATTCTTGGCCTCTGCTGCCATCAAGGGGTACCTCAAGGCTGCTGACCTGATAACCGAAGAGGGACTGCTTGAAAACCCGAGCTATACCTACTCGTATTCTGCAGAGGGATCGATCGGGTTCTTCCTGGACAGCCTGTATGTGTATGGAGGAGCAGAACTGTTTGGAAACCGTACCACCTTGCTCGACCACTGCACAGGGTACGTGGGAGCTGCCTATTATCTTCTCTAGGAAACGGTAGACAACTTCATGGCGGAGGGCCTTTGGTCCTCCGCTTTTTCCTGCAATCACGTAGTGTACAGCACAGGCATGCGCTGTTTCCACTGTTCCCACAATCCATCATCCTGAACCAGCTCCGCCATGAAATGGGCTGTATTGATCCTGCTTGCCTTGCCGGGATTGAACATGGGACTTCGCTGCCTGTGCTCATACACTTCGTACCCTGTCACCTGCTCATCATCAACAAGCGAGTCAGGCCGCACGGCAACCCATGGAAGAGTTTCTCCAATCTCATGCACAAGATGGTCAGCGGCAAGCATGTTGTCCCGGTGGGGAGGCAACACCACTTTCAACAGTGAGAATATGATTGATTCTCCTTTGCTGTTCTTCTCTCCCCTGCTCCCATCGGTATAGGCTGTGGTACTCATGAGAATGAACTTCTGGGAAGCGTGCAGTTGGGCCGTAACTCTCTGCACTGCATGGGTGACAAGTTTTCTTGGACGGCCGAACATTCCCTTGAAAGAGAGGGTATGGCCCAGACAGCAGATGACCGCATCGCAGTCCACGATGAGGTCTCGGATCTCTTGTTCCCTGTAAACATCAATCAGACCGCTGACCAGCTCAACCAGAGCATGCTCCCGTATCTGTTCGTCAACCTGGGCAGTGGGGCGAACCAGCGCCCTAACCCGAATGTTCCGCTCCACCAGCTGGGAAACCACCAACCTACCGGTCGCCCCACTTGCTCCCAATACCAATACTCTCATGACTCCTCCTTATTTCCCAACACCATATTCACCTTGGGTACTGTCCAACAACCAAACTCCTGTGCATACGTAAAGACCGTGATGGATGCATAATCGATGGTAAAGAGATGGCGCTTGTAGGGAGGAATGCCCAGCACAGAACAAAGCAGAATGCGAGTCAGCCCCTCATGGGTTGAGAGAATGTGGTGCTTGGTCTTGTCCAAAGAGTCAAAGAGGCTTCTGATGCGTTTTCCCGCTTCTTCCCCAGTCTCCCCACCGGGCATGCGAAACTCATGTGTCCTTGCATGATAGTCATCCCAGAACTGGGGAAACTGAGTTTGGATCTGCTCATCACTCATCATCTCAATGCAGCCGATATCAATCTCGTTGATCCGGCTGTCGATGATGGGGACCAGACCTTTCTCGTTCGCAACATAGGCAATGGTCTGCTGCGTCCTGAGATACTCGCTGACATGGATGGAAGCAATATCGATGGGGCGAAAGAAATCTCCGAGCCTGCGTGCACTGGCAAAGCCTGCTTCGGTGATCGGCTGGTCATTGAACTTGAGCCCTTGCTGATGATACTCACCCATCGACTTCTGGGCATGGCGGATTACGAATATGCTCATGGCTCACCTCTTGCTCATCATCATACACAGAGGACCATAGCCAAGCAATGTCAGCGCATCAAGTGAGTTGCTTCCTTGGGACAAAGAAAAATCACCTGCCGTTTGCAGGCAGATGATGTATTTGTTCCTGAATTGTTTTCTGAACGTTATCGGCTGTGACGGCCCTTGAGGACTTCGATGACCTCCGAAAGCTGCACATCCTTCTGGGCAAGGAGGACCAGGAAGTGGTACATAAGGTCGGCAGCTTCCCCGAGGAAGAGGTTCTTGTTGTCGTCCTTGCTCTCTATGATGAGCTCGACGGCCTCTTCGCCCACCTTCTGGGCAATCTTGTTCAAGCCACGGCTGAACAGATGATTTGTGTAGGAACCTTCTTGGGGAAAATCGCGACGATCGTGAATGACTTCCTCAAGATAGAAAAGGAACTCAGAGGAGGAAACCTGCGCAGGATCGTTTGCCTCATTGAAACACGTATCGCTGCCGGTATGACAGACAGGACCGGTAGGAACAGCCTTGATGAGCAAGGTGTCATTGTCACAATCCTCGATGATCTCGCGTACCTGCAGGTAGTTCCCACTGGTCTCACCCTTTGTCCACAGCTTTTCCCGGCTCCGTGACCAGAAGGTGACCAAACCGCGGTCACGCGTCAATTTGAGTGATTCCTCGTTCATATAGCCAAGCATCAGTACCCTGCGGGTCACTGCATCCTGGATGATGGCAGGGATCAAACCCCCTTGTTTTGCAAAATCAAGTCCCATGTTCACAATCTCCTTACTGCCGGGTACGCATAGGTATACCATGTTTGGCAAGAAAAATCTTCAGTTCAGGGATATCTATCTCATGAAAATGAAAAATCGAAGCAGCCAGTGCTGCATCAGCCTTGCCCTCAGTGAAGATTTCCCTGAAATGCTCCATGGTTCCAGCCCCGCCGCTGGCAATCACCGGAATGCCGACTGCAGAAGAAACCCTGCGCGTCAGATCAACGGCAAAGCCCCCTTTCACCCCGTCATGCTCCATACTGGTCAACAGGATCTCGCCTGCCCCTCTGTCGTACGCTTCCCTTGCCCAAGAAACAACCTCAATGCCGGTCGGGGTACGTCCCCCATGGACATAGACCTCCCAACCCTCCTCTCCGGGCTTGTCAAACTGAGCATTGCGACGGGCATCAATGGCGCATACGACGCACTGAGAGCCGAACTGCAGGGCCAGCTCATCAATGACCGAGGCCTTTGCCACCGCCTGGCTGTTGATGGATATCTTGTCTGCCCCGCTGTCCAGAAGAGCAGCAACATCAGCAGTATTCCTGATCCCTCCCCCCACGGTGAAGGGGATGGAGATATGGTCGGCAATACGGGCAACCAGTGAACGGAACGTTCCCCGGTTCTCCACCGTAGCGGTGATGTCCAGGAAGGTGAGCTCATCGGCACCACAGGCGCTGTAGACCTTGGCAAGCTCAACAGCGTCCCCTGCATCCCGCAGGTTCACGAAGTTGACTCCTTTCACCGTCCTTCCATCACGGACGTCAAGACAGGGTATGATGCGTTTGGCCAGCATAGTTCTCCTCCCCAAAAGCCTGCAACTCCTGCAAGCTGATCCTTCCCTCATAGATGGCTTTGCCTATGATGGCTCCACCAAGGCCCGCTCTGCGCAAGGCTCTCAAATCCTCGATGCTGCTGACACCCCCGCTGGCGATCAGGTGAAGCGTGGGGCGTGTTTCCAGCAACGTCTGGTAGAACGCCAGCGAAGGACCTTCCAGCATCCCATCCTTGGCGATATCGGTACAGATGACCTGCGTAAGCCCGTAGGCAAGATACGAGTCGATGAACGCCCCCACTTCCAGGGAGCTCTCCTCAATCCAGCCGTTGGTCCTGATCAGACCGTCGCGCGCATCGGCGCCGAGGATAAGCCGGTCTGCTCCGTAGAGGTCAATCCAGGAGCGGACAAGGTCTGGATCCTTGGCCGCAATCGAACCGCAGGTCACCATGCTCGCACCGCTCCCGAAGGCGGCCTTCAGGTCGTTTGTGTGCTTGATGCCTCCCCCGAAATCGATGACCAGGGAGGTATGGGTGGCAATGCGCTCAAGGACACGCAGATTTTCGATGCCCTTGCCCTTCGCCCCATCCAGATCCACCAGATGCAGGCGCTTGATCTGGTGATCCTCAAACTGTTTGGCAATCTCCAAAGGATCGGAGGCATAGACCTTCTTCGAATCATAGGCACCTTGGCTCAAGCGAACCGCTTCCCCCGCAATGATATCAATGGCTGGTATCAGGTCCATCAGAGTTCCTCCACAAACGTCTTGAGCAAGGTTGCACCCACCTCTGCACTCTTCTCAGGATGAAACTGGCACCCATAGAAGTTGTCCTTGTGAAGGACAGCGGTAAAAGAGAGTGGGCCATAGGTTGTGGTGGCTATGGTGGAAGGGCCCATCTCCACATAGTAGCTGTGCACGAAATAGCACCAGCTCTCCCCTTCCAGATGCGAGAAAAACGGGTCCTCACTGCGGGAGAGGGTGTTCCACCCCATGTGGGGAACCTTGTATGCAGGAGGAAGGACAAACTTGCGCACCGGCACATCAAATATGCCCAAGGTGGTGGTATTGTGCTCCTCGCTGAAGGAGCACATCAGCTGCATTCCCAAACAGATTCCCAGGAACGGCTGTTCAAGGTGAACGAGCACCTCATCCAGACCTTTCTCCCTCAGATAGGCCATGGCTGTGGATGCTTCCCCAACCCCAGGAAAAATCACCTTGTCGGCACTACGGAGCAACTTTGGGTCGTCGGTAACTTCCGCCTCGTAGCCAAGGCGATTGAGACTGCACAGTACCGAACGGGTATTGCCCGCATTGTACTTGACCATGGCTATTCTCATAGCACCCCCTTGGTTGACGGCAGCGCATCCGAGTACGGATTGCGATGGACAGCAGAGCGCAGGGCGCGTGCGAACGCCTTGAAAATTGCCTCTATCTGGTGATGGCCGTTGCCACTACTTACCGTAACCGAGAGATTGCACTTTGCACTGTCACTGAACGATTTGAAGAAGTGCTCCACCAATTCAGTGGGAAAGCTTCCTACATATTCACGGGAGATGGAGACATTCCACTGCAGGTACGGGCGGCCGGAAAAGTCAAGGGCCACCTGGGCGAGCACCTCGTCCATCGGAAGAATCTCATGGCCGTACCGGTTGATACCCCGCTTGTCCCCCAGCGCCTCCAGAAACGCTGCACCAAGAGCAAGCCCCACATCCTCCACGGTATGGTGCTCATCAACCACCAGGTCCCCGTGGGCATGGAGGGAGATATCGCATCCGCTGTGGCGGAGAATCTGCTCAAGCATGTGGTCAAAAAAGGGAAGATGGGTCTCCATCGTTCCCAAGCCACCCCCGTCAAGATTGAGCGAAAGGGTGATGTCCGTCTCCTTGGTCTGGCGCTTGAGGGTAGTTGCTCGGGGAGCGAGGTTGCTCTCATCGAGCAGGAAGGAGGCGATCTGTGCCCAGTTGTCGCTGACCAGGATGCATACCGGTGCAAGCTCAGCTCCCAGCTCACTGCTGCGACTGGAATCGGCAAACCAGATGGCCTTGCATCCAAGATTGTAGGCAAGCTGGACATCGGTAAGGCGATCACCGATCATGACCGAGTGCTCAAGATCATAGGCATCAGTTTGGTACTCACCCAGCATCCCGATTCCGGGCTTGCGTCCCGGACAGTTGTCCTCGGGAAGCGAAAGGTCTATATGGACATCATCAAACAGGATGCCTTCCCCTGCCAGAGTCTGCATGATCCGCTGGTGGGGAATCTCGAACGCCTCCTGGGGAAAGGAGGGGGTTCCCACCCCATCCTGGTTGCTCACCATCGCAACATGGAACTGGCCTGACTGGCACAGACGGGAGAGGGCGCCGAAGACACCGGGGATGTACTTCACTTTCTCAAGGCTGTCAACCTGGTCTTCCTCGACGATGATCCCATCACGATCCAAAAAGAGCACCTTCTTACGCATCTCAACACTCCTTGTAGGCAGACAGTGCTGCCAGCAGCTTGTCATTCTCTGCCCTGCTGCCCACCGTAATCCTGAGGCACTCTTGGCAGTGCATCTCCTTGCTGCGGTTGCGCACTATGATACCGCGGTCGGCCAAATAGTGGTAGAGTGCATTCGCATCAGTCACCCGCACCAGAAAGAAGTTTGCATCGCTGGGGAAAACCCGTTTCACGCAAGAGAGCTTGGCAAGTTCTGTCCCAAGGCGGCTGCGCTCCTCTTTGATCAGCGCAAGACCTTGCTGTACCTCCTCGGCTTTTTCAAGTGCTTTGAGTGCAAGATTCTGGGAAGGAGATCCGATGTTGTAGGGATACTTCATGCTCCTGAAGACTGCAATGATCTCTTCGCTGGCAATCGCAATCCCAACACGGGCACTGGCAAGTGCCCAACACTTGGAGAGGGTCCTGAGCACCACCAGGTTGGGAAAACGCCCAAGCAATTTGACCGCACTCGGCTTGCTGCTGAAGTCGTAGTACGCCTCATCAACCACTGTGATGCCATCAAAAAGCGAACACACCCGCTCAATCTGATCCAAGGAGAAGGCATTGCCGCTGGGGTTGTTCGGGCTGCAGATGAAAAGCACCTTCAATCTGCCTTCGCTCTTTCTGGTTGCCTTCTCCCGGGAGAGGAAGGTCTCGAGGGCAGGGAAATCAATGGCAAAGTCGGGAGTAAGGGGAACCTGTTCCACCAGCACGTCATTGATGTCGGCAAAGACACGATACGCCCCATAGGTGGGGGGCATGAGCAGAATGGAATCCTTGCCCGGGACGCAGAAACAGCGAAGCAGGTTGTCGATCAACTCATCGCTGCCATTGCCAAGCAGCGTGTTGGCAAAGGGGAGACCGAGCTTCTCTTCGATAGCCTTACGCACCAAGACGGAGAGAGGGTCGGGATACCGGTTTGCATCCACCTTCCCCACAAAATCCTGCCAATTCTCATTGGCATCGAGGTAGACCTCCGCCTCCCCGGTGAAGTCATTACGGGCACAACTGTACGGCTTGAGCTCGGCAATGTTCTTTCTGAGCAACTCTCTCATCTCTCTCCTCCCAAACGTATCGCAACAGCATTGCGGTGTGCCGAAAGCTGTTCTTCTTCTGCCATGGCAAGCAAGGTGGGACTCAGTCGGTCCAAGGCCTCCCTGCTCAGTTTCTGTACCGTGATTTTCTTCACGAAGGAATCGGTGCTCACCCCGCTGTAGGAGCGGGCCCAGCCGTTGGTCGGCAGGGTGTGGTTGGTACCGCTTGCATAGTCTCCGGCTGTTTCGCAGGAGTAGGGCCCTAGGAACAGGGAACCGGCGTTCACCACCAAGGAGGCAAGCTCTTCATCCTCCGCCTCGCTGAGGTTGATGATCAGGTGCTCCGGAGCATATGCGTTCACCAAGGATGCGCAACTGTCCAGATCGGGACAGACAAAGGCACGGGAACTGGAAAGGCTGCTGACCAGATGGTTCTGCCTGCCAAGCTTGGCAAGCTGGGTTGATAGCTCCTCTTCCACCCGATCGAGGTAGGCAAAGCCTTCCTCGCTTCCCGCTTTCACCACCAGCATCGCCTGGCTGTCGGAACCATGCTCCGCCTGGCTGAGCAGGTCGCTTGCCACGAAGGCAGGATCGGAGAGCGGATTTGCAACCACCATCACTTCGCTCGGGCCTGCCGGCATGTCGATGGCACAGCACTCACTGCTGACCTGCTTCTTTGCCTCAGTCACGTACTGGTTGCCCGGCCCGAAGATCTTGTCCACTGCCTTGATGGTCTGGGTCCCATAGGCAAGCGCTGCGATGGCCTGTGCTCCCCCAACCTTGTAGACGTCTTTGATGTTGCACAGCTTTGCCGCATAGAGGATGGCCGGATGGACCTTCCCCTCCTTGCCGGGAGGGGTGGTCAGCACCACCGAGGGACACCCTGCAACCTGGGCTGGGATTCCCAGCATCAGGACGGTGGAGAACAAGGGAGCCGTCCCTCCGGGGATGTAGAGCCCCACCCGGCTGAGGGGTACCACCTTGCGCCTGAGCTCTATGCCGGGGGCTACCTCCACCTGTTCGGCTTGGGGAAACTGTGCCTCATGGAAGGTGCGGATATTGCGCGAGGCTTCGGCAAGGGCAGCCTTGAGGGTGGGACTGACCAGCTTCTCAGCCTCAGCAAACTCCTCGTCCCTTGCCCTCAGCGATTCCAATTGCACACGGTCGAACTGCTGTGCATAGCGCAGCAGAGCACCATCCCCTTCGGTCCTGACCGCCTCAAGTATGGAACGCACCCGTTCTCCCACCTGTCCAGAGTTGGTCTTGTTGCGTTGCAATGCTGAGGAGAGATCACTCTCCTGGGCAACATCAAAGCGTGCTAGATAGGCCATGCGTTCCCCCTACTCGGTCATCTTCTCGATCGGAGTGACCAGAATTCCCTGGGCACCGAGGGCCTTGAGCTGCTCAAAGACATCCCAAAAGGTATCCTCAGCCACAACCGTCTGAACCGAAACCCACCCGGTTTCCATCAAGCGGGTGACCGTCGGGCTCTTCATGCCGCCGACGATGCGGGCCACCTGGTCAAGGTGCTCCTCGGGAAGGTTGAACAGGACATACTTGTAGGAGGAAGCACGCATGACTGCATCGATGCGCAGTTCAAGGCGCCTGAGGATGTTCTCCTTCTCCTCACTGCCCATCTGTTTGCGTCCGATCATGACGGCAGTGGAGGTGTAGATGGCTTCCACTTCCCGCAGTCCATTCATAGCCAGCGTCGCCCCGGTGGAGACCAGATCGCAGATGGCGTCGGCAATACCGACCTGGGGCGTCACTTCCACCGAACCGCTGACCTGGATGAAGGTTGCCTTGATCCCCTGCTCGGCAAGAATGCTACCCAGGATGTGGGGATAGCTGGTGGCGATCCGCTTGCCTTCAAGGCTGGAGAGCCCCGTGTAGGGGAAATCGATGGGGACGGCGATGCTCAGCCTGCACTTGGCAAACCCGAGGTCACGCAGCACCGCAAGGTCGATTGCCTGCTCATCGTATTCGTTTCTTCCCACGATGCCGATGTCGGCAACACCGTCACGGATATAGCCGGGAATATCGTCATCACGGACATAGAGAAACTCCAGGGGAAAGTTTGATGCTTTTTCCTTGAGGACGCGTGCATCACTGCCGAACTTGATGCCGCAGTTCTTGATGATCTCCAGGGACTTCTCACTCAGTCTCCCACTCTTCTGGATTGCGATTCTCAGCACTTCTGCCATAGCCATCTCCTTATCAGGGTATAAAAAAACCCCCGCGACATGCGGAGGTCTGCATATAAGGTACCAGAGCCCACCTGTCTACGGTTGCATTCTCAGAAGATGATGGTGATGGGCCTTTGCGATAGTTCTGTTCATGCCGAAACCTTACCGCTCCCGCTTGATGAGTGTCAATACCCAAAGCCCAAAACTGCATGATTATTCAAAACGTATGCACAAGCTGTTTGGATTTGACCGCACCTTACAGCTCATGGTACCATCAAGAGCATTCCAGCAAGGGAGATGCAAAACCAGAGATGAAACTATTGGTATTCATACTGAACAATGAAGAGTATCTGGAGGAGGTGCTGGAAGCCTATGTGGAAGCCGGCATCACAGGATCCACCATTCTCGACTCCGAGGGTATGGGACGCTTCCTTGCCTATGAGGTCCCCCTCTTCGAAGGTTTCAAGGACTTCATGAAGGGCAACAGGCCCTACAACAAAACCATCCTCTCGGTAGTGAAAGATAGTGAAGTGGTGAAGAAAGCCAGGGAGCTGGTGGATGAGGTGGTCGGGGGGCTTGACCAGCCGGGTTCAGGCATCATGTTCACCGTACCGGTGGACTGGGCATCCGGTCTGCTTGATGAAAAGGACGAGGTATAGCTATGGAAGGAATCAGCACGCTGCTTGCAAGAGAGTGCATTCTGCTCGATCGGGGAGCAGATTCGCTTGAAGATATTATCAAGATCCTGACTGACACCCTCACCGCTGTCCACCCCACTCTGGCACCTTCCACTCTCATGGAAAAGGTGATTGACGGAGGATTCCACACCACCTGCATGGGAGAAGGCTGCGCCATCACTCACGCACGATGCCCTTCCATGGACAAGACACTCATGGCGGTCATGCGTCTCAGCCCCCCACTCGATCTCAAAGCCTTGGACAAGGAGGATGTGAAGCTCATCTTCCTCTTGGTAGGTCCGCAAAGCAGTGCGAGCTTCCACCTGAAGATTCTCAGTCGCCTCGCACGCCTCCTGCACCAGAAAAAGCTGCGTGAAGAGCTCTTTGCGTCACCCACCAGCGAGGCGTTCCTGGACCGTATCATCGATAAGGAGCAGTAGATGAACAGCAGAAGAACCTGGGCCTTCATCCGTTTCGGTTTGACCACCCTCTTTCTTTTCGTTGTCTGGATTCTCATCAGCGCTGATGCAGGACCCTTCTCCCTGCTCTTCGGATTTTTCATTTCGCTGCTTTCCGCGTCCCTCACCTACCACATCTTCCTGCCCGAGCATGAGGCAAATCTCCACTTCTTTGTCCCCAGGCCTTTCTCCCTGCTTCGCTTCCTTCTTCTGATGGTGGCAGCACTGTACGGTTCCAGTTTCCAAGTGGCCAAGGCGGTGATCACGGGCAACACCAATCCCCGCATCGTGCACTTCCGAACCCGTCTTCGTTCGGATATCGCACGCACCATCCTGGCCAATGCAATCACCTTCACCCCGGGAACCATGACACTCGACCTCAACGACGACCACCTGACCGTACATTGGCTGCTCTGCACCACCACCCATACAAAAGCAGCTGGGGAAGCGATCAAGACCCGGCTGGAACATGCACTGGGGAGGACTTGGTTATGAGTGATCTGATTCTTCAGGCAATGCTGTTTGCCCTCACCTTCTTTGCCGTAGTGACCTTGGTGCGGCTGTTGCTCGGTCCAACGGGAAGTGATCGGCTTGTCGCGTTGAATGTGCTCTCCGCAGTCTCCCTCGCCCTGTTGATACTCTGGGGGGTGAGTACGAAACGTACCCTTTACCTCGATGTGGCTCTGGTGTACGACATCTTCGGTTTCTTGGGCTTTCTGGCCATCACCCGATTCCTGAAGAAAAGCAAGGAGGGCTCATGATGATCATACGTGAGATACTTGCCCTGCTGGCCTTTCTCATCGGCACCGGCTTCGGATTGGTCGGCATGGTTGGTCTGTTTCGGTTCAAGGATCCGTACAGCCGTCTGCATGCAGGCTCGCTGTGTGGTACGACAGCAGTCTTTTCGTACCTCGTTGCCCTGCTCTTGCTCTCCCCCTCGGTTGCCAGCACGCTCAGGATGATCATTCTCATAGTCTTCTTCCTGATCAGTGCCCCTACCGGCTCCTCGATCGTCGCCCGCTTCATCTGGGAGTCGGAGGATGCCGAAAGGCAACGCTCATCCATGAATCGGGAGGATAAAAGCCTATGAACATGCTCCTGCTCAGCCTCATCCTTGCCTTGGGAATCTACGCACTTCTATCCAGGGACTTGTTGCACTCGGTGATTGCGCTCTCCGCAATCAGCATGCTCAGCGCCCTGCTGTTCACCATCCTCAGGGCACCTGACGTGGCCATCACCGAAGCGGCGGTTGGAGCAGGGGTCTCCACCGTCATCTTTGTCTGGGCGATACGCCATACCCAGCGCCGGGACAAGGAGGAGTCATGAAGAAGCTCGAACTGATCAAGATAGTGATTACCGTGCTGCTTTGTGCCCTCCTGGTTGTTCCCATCATCCTCAGCAACCACAGCTGGCCCACCCAGGCCCGTGATTACCTATTCGATAACGCACGCTCCGATACCGGGGCCACCAATACCGTCAGCGCCATCTACCTTGGGTATCGAGCAATGGACACCCTTGGGGAAACCCTGGTGCTGTTGGTCTCAGTAACGGGCACCATGGCCATCTTGGTGAAGCTGGGCAAGGAACACAGTGATGAGGAGGCAACCAGCTTCTCCCTAGCCCCGGAGAAACGGCCTACCAACCGACTGAGGACACATCTTGTGGAGACTGTTGGTTCGAAATTGGGCCCCATTGTCCTGCTCTTCGGCTTCTATGTGATGCTCTACGGACACATCAGCCCCGGCGGTGGTTTCCAAGGGGGAGTCATCGTAGCCTCGGCCATTGTTTTCCTTGCCTTGGGAACTGACGTGAAGAGCAAACTGACCAATACCCTGGTGCTCTCGCGCATCGAGGCCCTCTCGTTTCTGGTTCTCATCCTTGTTTCGATCAGCGGAGTCTTTTTTGAAAGCGGGTTTTTCGGCAACCCCATCAAGTCCGCATCCTCCCTCTCTGCCAACTTCATCATCCTGCTGAACATCATCATCGGCTTAAAGGTGGGAACGAGCATTGCGGTAATGTGCATTGCCATGATGGGAGGCAGCCATGATCATTGAACGCATCCTCATCGCCCTGCTCTTCCTTTCCGGCTTCACAGCCATTGTGGGCATGCGCAACATCATCAGAAAAGTCTTCGGCCTCAATCTGCTCAATGCTGCCGTCGTACTCCTCTTCATCCTGGAGGGGAGCAGGATAGGAAACCAAGCCCCCATCCTCGATGAGGGCATCACCACCATGGTTGATCCAATCCCCCAGGCACTGATGCTGACGGCTATTGTCATTGGTGTCTGTGTCAGTGCCCTCTCCCTTGCCCTTGCCGTACGTCTCTACAAGGCAACCGGGTCGCTTGATATCCAGGTCATCACCGAGAGGCTGCAGCGTGAACATTGAGAGTATCCTCTTCGCCCCAGTCTATCTTCCCCTCCTTGGAGCTGCTCTGATTCTGGTATGCAAGAGCTTCTTCCGGACCGCAGTCCGGCGTATGGCTGAGTACCTTGGCATCCTCATCGGCTTGGTTTTGCCGGTTGTCCTCGCACTCACCCTCAAGGACAGGCTATCCCAAAACATGGTGATGGAAGCGGTAGCCGGTTCGTGGGCGAAGGAGATGGGAATCATCTACCGCTTCGACGGCCTCTCCCTGCTGATGATTCTCCTCGCAGCCGCAGTCACCATTCCCGCCTGGATGTATTCACGCAAGGTAGGTCCTGCGCATTCCTCGTTCACAGCCTTGTTGCTTGTGCAGAATGCAGCCATTGCTGCGATCAGCATGACTGCCGATCTCTTCAACCTCTTCGTATGCCTGGAAGTGATGGGAGTGGTAGCGTATGTCCTCATCGCTGGGAACCAGAAAGGGAGTGCTGTCTATGCCTCCTTCTCCTATCTCATGCTCAGCTCAACGGCAATGGTATTCTTCCTGCTCGGTACCTTCGGTCTCTACAGGTTGACCGGCTCGTTGTCCTATGAAGCGATCGCACACAGCCTTGCAGAAGGACAAAACCAGGGATATGCCCTGCTGTGCCTCATCCTGCTCATAGTCCCCGTCCTGCTCAGGGTGGCTGTTTTGCCTCTCTCCCTGTGGCTGGTCGATGCCCACTCCAAGGCTCCCCATGCCGTCTCGGCCCTGCTTTCGGGTGTCCTGCTCAAGATCCCTCTCTTTGCCCTGGTGCGGGTCTTTGCCATGGTCCCCGGCTCGGCACAGCTTGCACTGCCGATCAGCTATGCAGGGGCTCTCACTGCCTTGTTCGGGGTCATCTTGGCACTCGCCCAGTCGGATGCAAAACAGCTGTTGGCCTACCACTCCATCAGTCAGATCGGCTATGTGGTGACTGCCTGGGGTCTTGCACTACAGGCGGGTGTACACACCCAAGCAGGAGCCCTGCTGCTCTCAGTCTCCTTCTTTCATGCCTTCAGCCACGCCCTCTTCAAGGCCCTGCTCTTCCTCAGCGTCGGCACAGCCACCGATGCAGGGGCAAACCGCAACGTCTATACGCTCAGAGGGGTCTCACGCTCGCTGAAGGGAGAAGGAGAGCGACTGCCCATCACGCTCGTATGCTATCTGGTAGGAGCCCTCTCCATCATGGCCATCCCCCCGTTCAACGGCTACTTCAGCAAGAATCTGCTCACCTATGCAATCAAAGGAGGCGTGCACTACCCAATACTCACCCTGGCTGGAGTGGGAACCGTTGCCTCGTTTCTCAAGCTCTCCAGGATCTTCCTACCTGCAAAAATGAAGCTGGAGATCCTTCATCCCTCGCTTCGCCCACGGTTTCCTCTCTCCTTGCATACCGGTTTGCTCATTCTGGCACTGATGTGCATTCTGACGGGCATCTTTGCCCCCGAAGTATTCGCATTCATCACCGAGCTGCTCTCAGCACAGCCAGTAAACGGCTTTGATGCACACTACTTTTTCAAACAAGAAACCCTTGCAAAGACGTTCTACACCACTCTCGCAGGCATTGTGCTCTTCCTGTTCATCCTTACCAAACTCGGGGCTTGGATTCTCCACTTGCTCGGTCGGTACAGAGCCCGTTTTTCCGACCTGTTCTTCGCCTTTGCCCTCGCCCTTGCCCTGCTTCTGCTGGTGGCAAGAGTGCTCTAGGAAAGAGAAAACGCAGCCCAGATGGATCCAGACTGCGTCATATTAAAAGCTATGCTGTTTTTCGATCAGTTCGCCATCACCAGATCCAGGTCGATCTCACAGGCGATGGTAGGCATCGTACTGCCCCAGTTGGCCAGTACCTGGGGATGGATCTCCCCGAAGATGCCCACTTCCTGCTCGCCGATCATGAGCTTTGCACAACGCCCTTCGATGAAACGGCCATCCCCTTCCAGGGCGGAGAGCGTATACTCCTTGCCCAGGAAGTAGAAAAGGGTATTCACCAGGGAAGAGACATCGTTGAAGCCCATGATGCTGTCACTTGCCAGGAAGCCGACATTGTTGCGGGTGGTGGTACCACTGTTGTCCGAGCTATCCAGGAAAGCAACCTTGCCCACCTCAAAAATCTTGTGGGGGAAGGGAGCATGAGCACTGACGCTTTCGCTCTCCAGCAGGGAGGGAATGATGGAGGGGCGTACCACCTCGTAGTTCTCACTCATCGGGTTGGAGATGAAAATGCACTTCTCCTGGGGGAAGTTCATATTGTCGACATACTCGCGCTTGGAGCCGAGGTAGTTGTACATCATCTCCTGGAAGCCCAGACCCACCATCAGGTCCTTCACCTTGCGACCCAGCTCCTCGGCAGGACTGAGGCGTCCTACAGTAAAGTCCTGGGGCATCTCAGGCTCGAAATTGCCCAAACCGTACCCGATCATGATATCCTCTACCAGATCGACCGGATGCAAAAAGTCATTGCGGTACTCGGGAACCGTGGCATAGAGGGTATCATCGCTGTAAATGGCATAGATGCCCATCCGCTTCAGGGCTGCAACCGCTTCCTCACCACTCATCTTCTGTCCCAGTGTCTTGTGAACCTGGGCGAGCGTGCAGGAGACGGGTTCCTGATAGTAGTAGGGAACCGTGATCTCGGTGCCGAACTCAGTCTCCTCGGGGAGCCTGACCTTCACCGGCAGAATCTCAAAACCCATGTCGGACATATCGCAGGCCATGATGGAGGCGGCAAGCAGCAGGTCCCGCAGGTCCATGCCACTCAGTTCAAGAAAGAGGTTCTCGTCACCCACTTCGACAGCCCCGATACGGGCACTGTTGATGACCGGCGGGAACGAGAGAGTATCGCCATTGTCGTCGTGCAGGTAGGGGAACACACGGCAGTCGCTTACGATCGGGCCGTACTCCTTCCCCTTCGGATGCTCGGTGCAGATCTCACGGAGAGTGAGCTTCTTGTCCATCCCCAAAGGAACGAAGGAGGTTGCATCGGGATCGGCACCACGATAGTGCACAGGGTACTTGATCAGGTCCGAGCGGTAGATGCCCATGGCAATCGTCTTGCGCTTGCGCCCGAAGTTCGAGCACAGCTTCTCCTGGCTCTGGATCAACGCCTCCAGATCATCCTCGCTCACCACATGACCACGGGCAGCAAATCCGATCGAATAGGGACGGACTTCCTTTGCCGATGCATCCACGATGAGCTCCCTGCCCTCACTGTCAAAACACTCCTCACTGGTGGAGAAGAAGTCATACAGCGGAGTCTCAACGCCCCAATAGGACTTGAGCAGGCGGGCAATGCCGGCGGCAGACCAGAGGTCTGGGCGGTTGGTATCATTGAGCTCGATCTTGAGCAGATCACCTTCGTGTCCATCCAACTCAGCCTTCGCAACCGGGAAGATTGCCTCAAGCTCACTATCATTCAATGTTCTTCCCAACAAGCTGTAGAACAACTTGTCGGTGGTTTCAATCTTTGGCATCAGTTCCCCCTCCTCGTGCGTACCGACTCAATGTTCGGGGTGAAGAGCTCGCGCAGGTCATTCAGGCCCAAGTGCATCAGGGCCATGCGGTCAATGCCCAGTCCCCATGCGAGCACCGGTACATCAATTCCCAAAGCCTTGGTCACCTCGGGGCGGAAGATTCCGCTTCCCCCAAGCTCGAACCATCCCAACACAGGGTGCTTGATATGCACCTCGATCGAAGGTTCGGTGAACGGGAAGTACCCAGGCACATATTTGACTTCCTCAGCTCCTGCAATCTCCTCGGCGAACATCTTCAACAGCCCAAGCAGGGTTTTCAGGTTGACATCATTGCCAAGCACGATTCCCTCGGTCTGATAGAAGTCAGCACCATGGGTGGCATCGACCTGGTCATATCGGAAACAACGGGCAACACCGAAGTACTTGCCGGGAACCTTGGCCTTGGGGAGCTGGCGTGCAGAAAGCACCGTTCCCTGGCTGCGAAGCACCTGGCGGCGGGTGAACTCGTGGTCGAAGCTGTAGCGCCAGCCACGGCTTCCGGTTTTCCACCCATCCTCATGGGTGGCGGCAACCTGGCTGAGCCACGGCTCCTCGATGGCCTTGGCATGCACCGGATCCTTCACATAATAGACGTCGTGGATATCGCGGGCACTGTGGAACTGCGGCATGAAGAGTGCATCACCATTCCAGAACTCATTCTCAACGAGCGAGCCGTCAAACTCCTCAAAGCCGAGACTGCACAGCTTGTCCTTGACCCACTGCAGGTAGTTGCCGTAGGGGTTGTGACGACCGGGAATGAGGCGACTGGTCGGGGCGTTGAGCCCATAGGGACGGAACGAACCGGTCTTCCAGCTTCCGGTGGAGAGCATCTCGCTGGTAACCAGACCAAGCTCCTCACCGGTGATATTGGCAGCAAGCACTGCCTGCTTGGCTGCAAAGCCTTCGTCGGTAAGGATGAAGACTATTTCCTCGCGCTCGATTACCTTGAAGGGAGCATTGCTCGCACCACGCTTCTTGGCCATCTTTGCCATTGCTTGTTTCTCAGAGTCGGAAAGCTGGGTCTCCTCAAGCTCACCACCGAGACCCTTGTCCAGCAGATTTCTGGAAACCAGAAACTCACCGTCAAGCTCATCGGCAATGGCTTCGGCCTTGTTGTCGCCATTCATCTTGGCAAGACCTGCCTTGGAAAGCTGGCCGAAGGCGGAGCCCACATCACTCTTCTCAAGACCCAAGGCTGAAGCAAGCTCTGGCAGCGCCTGTGCTCCTTCAGCCTTGATAAACGTAAAGATGCGCTGGGCGGGTGTCCCTTTCTCCTGCTGTTCCCTTCCGAGATCGGTCAGCTCGTAGAAGACCCGGCTCATGCGGCTCTTCTCGACCAGATAGCCCTTAGCACTCAACCAGCTGAACGCCTGGTTGCACTGCCCCACTTTGTACTCCAACTCCCGTACGATACGCTCAGCTGTTATGTCCTGATGCAGGTCAACATGTCTGAGGAGGCGTACTTCCAGTGGATGCAGGTTCTTTACGTCGATATCCATGCTCTTCTCACTCCTGTACATGAGCGCCGCAGGAGTGCTGCGGCGCAAGTGCTTTGTATTCTAGCGTCTACAGGAAAAAAAGGAAAGGCTATGCGGGGGAGAAAAGCGAACGAACCGCCTCCACCACCTCTTCCTTGGAGGGGATGACGGCAAGCTCAAGTTCCGGAGCAAACGGTATGGGGCTCTCTTTTCCGCAGAGGCGCCGGGGGTTGGCAGCCAGGGCGGCGAAGCAGTCACTGTCACCGGTCACCACGGAAACAACTTCCGCCCCATAGCCTCCATACTCCGGACTGTCATGGACCACCAGCAGCCTGCCGGTCTTCTTCACCGACCTGAGGATGGCATCCTTATCCATGGGCTTGAGGGTCGCAAGATCAATGACCTCAACCTCAATTTCATCCTGCAGGCTGAGTACTGCAGCCGCCTCAAGGCAGGTGGTGACTGCATGGCTGTAGGAGACGATGGTCACATCCTTGCCACGCTTCTTCACGATTGCCTTGCCTATGGGCAGGAGGTATTGGTCGTCGCCTACCGGACCAAGGTTGTTGTACAGGCTCTTGTGCTCGAAGTAGAGCACGGGGTTGTTGCTTCGGATTGAGCTCTTGAGCAAGGCCTTGGCATCGCCAGGGCAGGAGGGTTCAACAATGATAAGACCGGGAATGTTGGCAAACATTGCTTCCAGACACTGGGTATGCTGGGCTCCATGACCGGTCCCGCTTCCGATGGGGGCCCTGAGGACCATCGGGCAGGAGAGCTGGCCTGCACTCATGAAGCGGATCTTTGCAGCGTGGTTGATGATGGGATCACTGGCAAGGGTGGCGAAGTCACCATACATGATCTCCACGATCGGTCTGAGACCGAGCATGGCAGAACCTACGGCAAGGCCGGTGATGGCCTCCTCGCTTACCGGTGTCTCATGCAACTGCGTCGGATGCTTCTTGTAGAGGTCTCCGGTTACCCGGAAACAGCCGCCATAGACACCGATGTCCTCTCCGATGAGATGCACGGCATGGTCGCGGGACATCTCCTCGTCCAGCGCCTCCCGGATGGCGTCACGATAGCTGATCCTGGTTGTGCTCTTGCATACCTTGTAGATCTCCTCATCCTCCGGGGCAAGGAGGTACTCCATGGCCTGCTCCAGGTTGATGTGCATATCACGAACGGCAACCGCATCAAGGGCTGCATCATCCACACGCTTCCGCCCCTCAAGAATGAGGCGGGCAACCTCTTCGTCGGTAAAGTAGCCACTCTCGACCAGAGCGCGGGAAAAGAGGAAAATGGGGTCCCGGCTCTCCCACTCCAGTTCTTCCTCCCGACTTCGATACAGACAGGCATCACTCTTGGAGTGTCCGCAACAGCGATAGGTCTTCACTTCCAGGAAGAAGGGCCGACCGGTTGACCGTATGGAGTCGACGGCCTCGCTGCAGGCACGATACACCGCCTCCACATCATTGCCGTCCACCGTCGCGTGCTTGATGCGATATCCGTCGGCACGATCTGCAATGGAAGAGGTGGATATCATCCTGCTTGCAGCTGCACTCATGCCATAGTTGTTGTTTTCGCAAAACAAAAGCAGGGGAAGATCCCATACGGAGGCAAGGTTCATGCTCTCATGCACCGAACCACGGCTGGTTGCTCCGTCGCCGAAAATGGCCACACTGATGGCTTGGCTCTTCTGCATCTTCAGGGCAAAGGCAAGCCCGAGGGCGAGATTCACCCCGCTGCCCACCACCGCAGAAGAACCTGCATTCCAAGTCTCCACATCGGTCATGTGCATGCTGCCGCCCAAACCCTTGCAGATTCCATCGGCCGAACCAAACATTTCACTGAACATTTTGCGCTCATTGGTACCCCGAGCAAGGGTGTGCCCATGACAGCGATGGGTGGGGACTATCCAGTCACCCTCCCGCAGAGCAAGTGCCAGACCCGCCTGCGTTGCCTCCTGCCCAATGGAGAGATGGGTGGTCCCATGCATCTCCTTCCGCTTGAAGAAGGCATCGATATGCTCCTCGAAATGGCGTGAACGCACCATGATCGAGAGCGCAGACTGCGCCTGTTCCTTGGTTAAAATCATCTCTGCTCCCCGGCAGGATATCCAGTCCTGCCTTTCCAAGCCGGCCATAGGCCATAGTTATACTGTGTTTTCCATCCTATTGGTTGGAAAGGATACTGTCAATGAAACCTATATAGACGGTATGCAAATCACCGTCATGGTAAAACTCCTTGACCTCACTCTTCAGGAACGCGGAGCTCTCCAAGTCAAAGCAAGCTGCTTTCGTACAAGAGAAAACCAACGAAGCCTGCTTGAAGGTTACACGCTCGCCGCCACTTGGTGAAGAAATGCACGAAGGCACCAGACCGGTCTTTGCGACCTTGTCATACTCCCTGCCGCTATGCTGGCCACACCAAAGGAGGCGGTCCTTCATCTCCTTGGGAAAGAAGGAAACCGTAAAGCCATCCTGTTCATCCAGAAACTGGTGGGTGAACCGGCTCTTGCGCACATAGAGGGTAACGATGTTTCGACCCCACAAGACGCCCATGGAACCCCAGGAAGCGGTCATGGTATTGAATTTCTCTGCACTGCCTGCAGTGATGAGAAACCCATCTGTCCCGATTGCCGTGAACGGATTCATCTGCAATACATCAACAGGAACTTCAACATACATGATGGGCCTCCTTTTCTTTGCTTTCAGTGTAGCTTCAGCACAAGAGCGTGGTCAAGAGGCAAAAACTCTTGCGTCCAACCCACCCGTCCGGCCCATCGCCCAACGTTGACACTCCCCCGCTTTTCGTATATTCCTACAAGCATACAGAACATGTTCCAACAGGTAGCTGTTGCGTTGAGGAGGCCCAATGAATGATTCCCTCGCGATCCCTGCATTGACAGAGGATCTCGCCCGTGTTCTCATCGATGCCGATACGATCAACCGGAGAGTTGACGCCTTGGCTCGCCAGATCAGCAGTGATTATGCTGAAGCAGAAGGGGATTTGATCTTGGTGGGGGTGCTCAAAGGCTCCTTCATTTTCATCGCTGACCTTGCACGGCGCCTCAATGTGAGCCATGTCATCGACTTCATCGCCCTCTCCTCCTACCAAGGGGATCACAGCGGCAACGTACGCCTGTTGATGGACACCCGGGAAAACATGGAGGACAAGCATGTGTTGATCGTCGAAGACATCCTGGACAGCGGCAATACCCTTGACTACCTCATCCGCAACTTCAAGACACGCAATCCCAAGTCGGTGAAGACCGCAGTCCTCCTGGACAAGCCCGACCGCCACATTGTGCCGGTCGACATCGACTACATCGGCTTCACCATCCCTGATGTGTGGGTCGTAGGTTATGGTCTGGACTACAACGAAAAACACAGAACCCTTCCCTACATCGCTGAGATGTATCCACAAGCCTAAGGAGCGAGAGATGGACGACAAGAAGTTCTACGTCAGTTACAATTCGGTACACAAGTTGGTCAAGAAACTCAGTGGTGAGCTGTTGGCCTCAGGCTATGACCCGGATGTAATCGTTGCAATCGGAAGCGGAGGCTTCATCCCGGCCAGGATCATGAAGACCTTCATCAACCGTCCGATCTACGCAGTCGGAATCTCCTATTACGGAATCGACAAGAAGCACAAGGACCATCCCACCAAGATCCAGTGGATCGACGAGGTGCAGTCCCAGCTGGTGGGCAAGAAGGTCTTGCTCATCGACGAGGTAGATGATACGCGTGCCACCCTCGCCTATTGCGTCGGGGAGCTGCTCAAGTTCAACCCCGAGGAGATTGCCGTCCTGGTGCTCCACAACAAGAACAAGGAGAAGGACGTGGAGTTCCCGATTGAGGTCAAGCGATACTTCGCAGGCATGGAACTCGCTGACCTGTGGATCAAATATCCCTGGGATGCTGAGGATATCGAAGCGCACACCGAGAACGAGAGACAAATGCTGGATGCACTGGCAAAAGAAGGCAAGGAGCTGTACTCATGAGCAACGTAACATCCATCGTCGGAGCCCAGTGGGGAGATGAAGGCAAAGGCCGTATCGTCGACTACTTGGCCGTCCATTCTGATCTGGTCATCCGCTTTCAGGGCGGGGACAACGCCGGGCACACCGTCATCAACGACAAGGGCAAGTTCGCCCTTCACATCATTCCCTCGGGCATCTTCAACCCAGAGACGATGAACATTGTCGGGGCGGGGACCGTGGTCAACTTTGAGACCATGGCAGAGGAGCTCGAATCCATCACCGCAAAAGGGGTGGAAGTGAACAACCTCTTTGTGGATGTGCGTGCCCATCTGATCATGCCCTACCACCGCGCCCTTGACGGCGCACAGGAAGGGGCAAAAAGCTCAAAGATGCAGATCGGCACCACCAAGCGTGGCATCGGGCCGGCATACAGCGACAAGGCCACCCGTTCGGGCATCAGGGCAGCAGACCTGCTCGACTTCGACCGGCTGAGAAACCGCATCGAGATGGCCCTTCCCCAGAAGAACCGTGAACTCGCCTACTTCGGGCTTCCCGAATACACCGTTGATGAGCTGATGAACCTGTGTGCCAAGTGGAAAGATCGCTTTGGCCATATGATCATCGACTCCCTTCCCGTTGTCCGCCAGGCCTATGAGGAGAATCGCAAGATCCTGCTCGAGGGCCAGCTTGGTGTCATGCGCGACCTCGACTGGGGCATCTACCCCTACACCACCAGCAGCAGTCCCACCAGCGGAGGGGCTGCCATTGGAAGCGGTCTCGGTCCAAGAAGGATCGATGAGGTCATCGGTGTCACCAAGGTCTACTCCACCAGCGTGGGCGGAGGTCCTTTCATGACCGAGCTCAACGATGAGACGGCCGAAAAGCTCAGGGCAATCGGAGGCGAATACGGGGCAACCACCGGTCGTCCCCGCCGTTGCGGCTGGTTCGATGCCGTAGCTGCCGACTACTCCTGCTGGATCAACGGCTTCACTGCCCTTGCCCTGACCAAGCTCGATGTGCTGGACACCTTTGAGAAGATCAAGGTCTGCACCGCCTACCGGGTGAACGGAGAAGTGATCACCTACCTGCCCGAAACGGCACAGCAGGAGATTGCCGAGCCGATCTACGAGGAGTTTGACGGGTGGATGACTCCCACCACCGAAGCCAGGAAGTGGGAAGATCTGCCGCCGAAGGCCCAGGCCTACTGCAAGCGCCTCGGCGAACTTGTCGGCTGCCCGATCAAGTATATCTCAGTCGGTCCCGAGCGAGACCAGATCATCATCTTGTAACCAATTACAAATCATTTCATGAGGCCTGCCGGAAACGGCGGGCCTTTTCTATACTGTATGGCAACCAAAACCATGTACGTTCACAATCAGTACTGAAGTCCTCTCAGTTTCCTATAAAAAAAGAAAAATCCGTATTTGCACAGTGTTGATATGAATCGGCAATACACAGCTTGAATTGCAGTTTTAGCCCCTGTATCTAAGCAAAATACGGCAACACACTGCCATGTTCATGAACTTTTCGACCTTTTCGTGTTTGTCCTTGGGCTGGTTCATGATGAAGCAGAATAAGTTTAGATAGTCCTGAAGGTCTTCCCTGATGAATCCCGAGTGGGAGGCAAGAAACAGTTTCAGCATCCTGCAGTATTGGTTGATCCTGTTCAGCGGATTCTCGGAATCTGGCAGCTGTTTGATCTGTCTGGAATCGTATACGATGCTTCTGAGCTTGAGGGCTTCTACCAAGGGAACGTGGGCTTGTTCCATGTCATGCTTCATCGTCGATTCTGGTTTAATGTGTGAGGCAAATGCATCGAGCGTTCCCTGTTTGGTCGGCTTTCCCTCGCCTTCCACGAAGCAGATGACACTGCTTTGGTCGCAGGCTATTCCGATGCAGATCTGGTTGCGGGACAATCCCCGATACTCCTTGCCGTCCTCTTTTCTTTCGATGTCAGCCTTCCGGACCTTATAGAAGGTCTCGTCAAGCTCAACCTCACGCGACAGGACCAAGGTGCTTTGGTATTCCTTCAACACCAGGAACACCTTATCCATCCAGTATCTTGTGGTTGTATAGGCATTACGGTTGCTCTTCGATGTCAGGCTGAAGCTGCCGTACCCGAAAATGGAGAGCAGGAAGTCAAGCCATTCGGTAAGCGGCAGTTTGTGGGAGTCGAAGATTGTGTTGGTCAGGATGTTGAAGGTTCTCCTGCAATCCTTGCACCTGAACCTACGAACACCGTTGGAGGTGAAGCCGAATCTCTGGATTGCAGTGCTGCTGCAGTGCCTGCATTCCTGTACACCCATCGAGTTGAGCAGCTCAACCTCGCCGGTATCAGAAATGCCTGGATGCTTCCTGTGATAATTGTCCTGATTGCTTTCATCGATAAATGCCTGAAGTGCGGTGGCTTCAGGCGCATCGGACCAAGGAGTCTTCCTCCTGGACTTTGATCGTATGTTCTGCATGTGGTAGTCCTTTGTAAGAAGACAGAGGCCAGATAGGGACTACCACATCGCAACTATCCAGCCAACTGTCTTCACAAATTACAGCCACAGTATATGCTTTTGTTTGCTTATGCTTCAACGGTCATTTATCAACACTGTGCAAATACGGATTTAAAAAGAAAAGAAATCTCGCATAGTTATTGACATATGCCAATAACATAGGTATATTCAAAGCAGTTACTGACATATGCCAATAACAATCTTTAGCACGGGAGGCACGATATGCCAAGAAGAGACGGATCAGGTCCAATGGGTTACGGCCCCTTGTCGGGAAGGGGAATGGGCTTCTGTACCCGGCAACCCGGTTATGGAATGGGATATGGATACGGCATGGGCCGTGGGTGGAGAAGTGGTTATGCTGCTGTCCAGCCATTTTCCGGACAGGAGACACTCGCCATGCGTAAACGCATCCTCGAAGAAGAGCTGAAACAGGTGGAGACCCTGCTCGCCCAGGAACCCCAGAAATAAAAGGAAGCATATGCCGCGACCAAGAAAATGGAGACATGTCTGCTCACTGCCCCAAACAAGCCGCTTCGGCCCGCTCGGGGTTGGGGCTGGCGAGATGGAGCCGATACTCATGAGTGTGGATGAGTATGAAGCCTTTCGTCTCATTGACTACGAAGGGATGACCCAACAGGAGTGCAGCACCCAGATGGGCGTGGCACGTTCCACGGTCCAGGGTATCTACGACAGTGCCCGCAAGAAGCTGGCACACTCATTGGTTGAAGGAAAACCCCTGCTCATCGAAGGTGGGGAGTACCAGCTCAACGATCATGGTGGGCCGTACGGCCATGGCTGCGGTCGGGGATGCAGAAGAAGAGAACGCATGGAAGCGATGCGAGAAGGAGAACAAGTATGATCATAGCAATTCCGGCAGAGGCGGACAGCCTGGACAGCGCGACCTGCGTATCGTTTGGCAGGGCACCCTATTACTGTCTCTACAACACAGAGACCGAGAGCAGTACGTTCATGACCAACCTTGCCGCAGAGAGTGCAGGTGGCGCCGGTATCCAGGCAGCACAGGACTTGGTGGACCAGAGCATTGCAAAACTCATCACATTCCGCCTTGGCGAGAATGCTGCAAAGGTTCTGCACGCAGCAAAGATTGAGATGCTCAAAGCATTGAATCTGAGTGTAGCAGACAACATTTCTGCCCTGCAGGAAGGAAAGCTTGCACCCCTGGGCGAAGTGCATCCAGGATTTCATCATGGGCACTGACCTGACGGTGGCGGTGCTCAGCGGCAAGGGGGGGACGGGAAAAACCCTGCTCTCCGTAAATCTTGCGGCAGTGGCACAGAAGGCAACCTACATCGATTGTGATGTTGAGGAACCCAACGGCCACCTGTTTTTCAAGCCCACCATTCTATCCGAACACGTCGTCTCCATCCCCAAGCCTGTCGTGGACCAGAGCTTGTGCGATGGGTGCCGCATCTGCACCGAAGCGTGTGCCTTCAACGCCCTTGCCCTCATCGGCAAGGAACTGCTGATCTTCAACGAGGTCTGCCACAGTTGCGGTCTTTGCACGGCGCTCTGTCCCAGGAATGCCCTCACTGAGGTGGCACAACCGCTGGGTGTGATACGTCGCGGCAACCATGGGACGGTCACCTTTGAGGATGGGATTCTTGACATCGGACAGAGTGAGGCGGTCCCCCTCATCAAGGCGCTTCTGAGAGAGAGCCACAAGGACTTGGTGGTCATCGACAGCCCACCGGGAAGCGGCTGCCTGGTAAGCGAGGCAATCTCGGGTGCAGACTTCTGCTTGCTGGTAGCCGAACCCACTCGTTTTGGTGCGCACAACCTTGCCATGGTCCATGAACTGGTGCAGATCTTGGGAAAACCCTGTGCCGTGTTGCTCAACAAGACGGTGGAAGGGACAGAAAATCCCAGCGAAGAGTATGCCCGATCCCACGGTCTATCCATCATGGGATCCCTACCCTATGACCGTACGCTGGCAACATTGACCAGCGAGGGGCTCATAGCCAGCGAGCAGAGCGAGGACTATCACTTCTTCTTCTCCGGCTTGCTTGATACGATACGCAAGGAGGCAGCGGATGCATCAGATACTCATCCTCAGCGGTAAGGGCGGGACCGGCAAGACCACCGTCGCGAGTGCCTTCATCCATCTCTCCCAGGCAAAGGCCTATGCCGACTGTGATGTCGATGCCCCGAATCTGCATCTGGTCATGGGCAGCTTTGAGACGGAACAAAAACAGGACTATAGGGGGCTGAAGAAAGCGTTCATCGATCCAGAGCTGTGCATCGGTTGTGATGCATGCAGACAGGTTTGCCGCTTTGATGCCATTGAGGCCGAACCCCAGTACCATGTGGTCAACATTGCCTGCGAAGGATGCCGAGCCTGCGCCTATGCCTGCCCACAGGATGCAATCAGTTTTGTGGACTCAAAGGTCGGGGACCTTCGCCTGCTCGAACGCGGTGATGAGCACTTCAGCACAGCAACCCTGATCATGGGCAGCGGAACCACCGGCAAGCTGGTCACCCAGGTGAAAACCCAGCTCAAGCAGGCCGCCGACCCCAATGAAGTTGCCATTCTGGATGGAAGCCCCGGCATCGGCTGCCCCGTCATCGCATCGCTGAGCGGTGTAGACCTTGCACTTATGGTAGCCGAACCCTCGGTCAGCGGAATATCCGATCTGAAACGAGTGATAACGAGTGCCAGGCAGCTGCAGGTCCCGGTGGCGGTAATCGTCAACAAATACGATATGCATGAGCAAAAGAGTGCGGAGATCGAGGTCTTGTGCTTCAAGGAGGGCATCCCCTTCCTGGGCAAGATTCCCTACGACCGGGAGGCTGTACGTGCACTCAACCAGGGGCTTACCCTCGACCAGATCACATCGAGCAGCGCTGATGCGGTCAAGGCCATCTATTCTGCGACGCTTCGCCTGGTTAAGGAGACCATGAAAAAATGAACATCACCAGCTTGTTGGAAAACACCAGTACACACCCTGATATCGCATGTGAACATGGTTTGAGCCTGTACATCGAGACCAGCAGCAAGAACATCCTCTTCGATACTGGATCAAGCAGCCTCTTTGCAGAGAATGCCAAGAAGCTGGGCATTGACCTTGGCAAGGTGGATCTTGCAATCCTCTCCCATGGTCATTATGACCATGCAGGAGGACTGAAAACCTTCCTCTCGCTCAATGACCACGCTCCGCTGTATATCCGCAAGGAAGCCTTTGGTCCCTACTACTCCCAACGTGAGGATGGCCGGTACCACTACATCGGTATTGATACGGAGCTGCTGTCCAGCAGCAGACTCATCCTTACCGGTGCACTCACCCCGATTGCCGAAGGGATTTCCCTCTTTTCCAGGGTCGAAGGCACTGAGTTCGTTCCTACCGGCAACCAGAGCCTGTACCGAAAGGAGGGAGATTCCTACCTGCCTGACTCCTTCACCCATGAGCAATACCTGCTGATCGAGGAGGGGGAGACGAGGCTTCTGATCTCCGGTTGTTCCCACCGTGGCATCGTCAATATTGTGAAAAGTGCCACTGAGCACTGGGGCAAGCCACCCACCCATGTCATCGGGGGCTTCCACCTCTACAACCACCGAACCGGGGAACCAGAGACACCGGAGGTACTGGATGCCATCGCCACACTCTTGCTCGCCACAAAGGCACGGTACTACACCTGCCATTGTACCGGAGAAGAGAACTATCGCTACCTGAAGACAAAAATGGAAGATCATATCGCCTACCTTGCAGGTGGTGATGTGCTCACCTGTTGAGCAAGGAAGGAGTATCATGCAAGAACACACGCATCAGGACATGAAGGCCGAGTTGAAGAACGGCAGCACCATCGGCAAAGTCATTGCCATCGTAAGCGGCAAGGGTGGTGTCGGAAAATCATCGGTCACCAGTCTCTTGGCAACCGCAATGCGCAAGAAGGGATACGAGGTGGGCATCCTGGATGCCGACATCACCGGAGCATCCATTCCCAAGGCATTTGGGATCCACAGCAAGGCAACCGGAGAGGAAGGCAGGATTGTGCCGGCAACCAGCAAGAGCGGCATCAGGATCATCTCGACCAACATGCTGTTGGATAGTGAGAGCGAGCCGATCATCTGGCGCGGACCTTTGATTGCCAATACCGTCAAGCTTTTCTACACCGACGTCGAATGGAAGCATTTGGACTACCTCTTTGTTGATATGCCTCCCGGGACTGGGGATGTTCCTTTGACGGTTTTCCAATCCCTGAATGTCGATGGGATAGTCATGGTCACCTCCCCCCAGGAGCTTGTCTCCATGGTGGTGGAGAAAGCTGTGAATATGGCAGCAAAAATGCAGGTTCCGATTATCGGCCTGGTAGAGAATTTCTCCTACTTTCTCTGTCCTGACAACGGCAAGAAGTACCAGATTTTCGGCGAAAGTCACATTGAAGCCATTGCCCAAGCCCATACACTGAAGGTTCTGGCAAAACTTCCGATCGATCGGGCTCTCAGTGAGGCCTGTGACAAAGGAAGCATCGAATCATACAACGGCTCCGATATTGAGGAGCTTTGCAAAACCATAGAAATGAGGAAATAAGGTATGTTGAAAGTAGCGGTAGCATGTGAAAACAAGATGGTATGCGGACATTTCGGACATTGTGAGACCTTCGAGGTCTTCGAGACCGAAAATGGAAAGATTGTGAACCAAGAGAGTATCCCGAATCCAGGACACCGCCCGGGCTTCTTGCCCAATTTCCTCCATGAGATCGGGGTGAACACCATCATCAGCGGAGGAATGGGTGGCGGTGCTGTCGATATTTTCAATGGCCACAACATTGAGGTAATTCTCGGAGCCCAGGGAGATAGCCGCAGGGTTGTTGAAGAGTATCTTGCTGGAAATCTGGCTTCCACCGGTAGCGTCTGCCATGAGCACGCCCACCACGACGAGTGCGGCGAGTAACAAATCCTTCGCCCCGATTCCTAAACCCTGCCCTCTTGGACAGGGTTTTTCTTGCACTTTGTGAACAGATTTGTTGTCACTTTTGGTACAGATTCATCGTTTAAGGACAATAATCGCTTGTCAAGAACTGTTTTTAAGACATTTTTTGCATCGTGTTGCATAACTGACAACTTATATATTACTATTAGGTTGTCTAAACCTGAGACGTATTTTCTGACCAAAACAACACGAGGAGCACAATGAACAATGATTGAATTCAAGAACGTAACCAAACGCTACGGGTCAAAAACCATACTGCATGACCTGAGCTTTACCATCAAAACCGGCGAATTCGTCGTGTTGATCGGTCCCAGCGGGTGTGGGAAAACCACGACCCTGAGAACCATCAACCGACTCATAGAGCCCAAACCAGGGACTGTCTTTATCGACGGTGAGGACGTAACCACACAGAACCCTGTCGAACTTCGCCGAAAGATCGGCTATGTCATCCAACAGATCGGCCTCTTTCCAAACATGACCGTGGAACAGAACATCTGCGTGGTGCCCAAGTTGCTCAAGTATTCCAAGGAAGAGTGTGACCGCATTGTTCGGGAACTGCTTGCCTTGGTTGACATGCCCTACGAGGAGAATGCTCACAAGTATCCCAGTGAGCTCTCCGGCGGCCAGCAGCAGAGGATCGGGGTACTGCGCGCCCTTGCAGCCTCCCCTCCCGTCATCCTGATGGATGAACCCTTCGGAGCACTTGACCCGGTTACCCGGGACAGCCTGCAGGAAGAAGTGAAGCGTATCCAGAAAAAGCTGAAGAAGACCATCGTTTTCGTCACCCACGATATGGACGAAGCCCTCAGGCTTGCCGACACCATCATCTTTATGGACGGCGGGCACATCGTACAGATGGCCAGTCCCGAAGAGATGCTGCAGAACCCTGCCAGCAAGGTGATCAAGAACTTCATGGGCAAACATATGAACGAGGACGGCCCGGTGGCCCCCTTGCTTGCCGAGGAGTTCATGAAGAAGAAGGTCTACAAGGTCTACAAGAGCGCCAAGACGCTTGAGTCCATTGAACTGATGAGCAAGCGTGACATCAACAGCCTGGTGGTCATTGATGATGATGACACCTACCTGGGAACCCTCTCCATCGAGGATATCAAGGCCAGGGGCAAGGCAGGCCGCTCGATTGCAGAGCTGATCAGCAGCGAGACAATGACCGTGGGACGCAAGGATGACGCGAAGGATGCGCTGGACAAGCTGCTCTCCTCATCTTCCAACTACGTGGTCGTCCTCAACGACAACCGTACCGTTGCAGGCATCATCACCCGTACAAGCACAGCAAAGGCGATGGGCGAAGCCCTCTGGGGGGACCTGTCGGCATGAAGTTGATCACCTTTTTCACCAACAACTCCCAGGCTATGCTCGCCAGTTTCGGACAGCATATCGCCCTGGTTCTGATTTCGGTGGGAATCGGCATGCTCATTGCCATTCCCTTGGGGATCCTGCTTACCCGACACAAGAAGGTTGCGGGATACGTACTGGCAATTGCCGGCATGGTGCAGACCATACCAGGTCTGGTGATGCTCGGATTTGCCCTCATTCTCATGGGCATCGGGACCCTTCCGGCCCTGGCAGTCCTTTCGATTTACTCGATCCTGCCCATCCTGCGCAATACCTATACCGGCATCATCGAGGTGCTTCCTTCCTATAAGGATGCGGCAAAAGGCATCGGCATGACCAAGAGGCAAATCCTCTTCAAGGTCGAGCTTCCCCTTGCCCTTCCTGCCATTGTCAGCGGGATCCGCATCAGCGCCGTCTACATCGTCAGCTGGGCTACCCTTGCCGGCATGATCGGGGCCGGAGGCCTCGGAGATTGGATCTGGACAGGACTGGCCACCTACAACACCGACTATATCCTGGCAGGGGCCATCCCCTCCGCCATTCTCGCTTTTGCGTTCAGTGCCTTCATCGGCCTGCTGCAAAAGCTCATCACCCCACGTGGGCTAAGGAGGAATGCATGAGCGAACTGATGCGTGCAATCGCTGAACATCTTACCATTGTGGCTGTTTCCATGTTCTTTGCAGCCATCCTGGGTATCGCACTTGGAGTCATCTCCTACTGGAGAAGAAAACTCGGATCGGTGATCATCAGCATCGCCGAACTCATCCAGACCATTCCTTCCCTGGCACTGCTCGCCCTGCTGATGATCATCTTCGGGCTTGGCGACCTGACGATGGGTGTTGCCCTCGTGCTCTATGCACTGCTTCCCATCATCCGCAACACCTACACCAGCCTGACCCAGCTGCCACCGCACATCATTGACGCGGCACGCGGGATGGGCATGAGCAGAGCCCAACGCCTGATGAAGGTGGAGATTCCCCTCTCCATCCCCATGATCTTCTCAGGGTTCAAGGTAGCCCTGGTCAACTCCCTTTCCATTGCCGTCATGGGCGTGCTCATCGGCTCGGGAGGCTTGGGATACATCATCTACCGCGGCATCCAACAACGGAATATGGACCGCATCCTGCTGGGAGCCATCCCAGTGGTGCTCATCGCCCTGCTCTTTGACTATCTGATGGGCAAAGCAGAAAAACGACTGATCAAACACACACGATAAGGAGACCTACCACTATGCACAAGAAAAAATTGACTACCATCGCAGCACTGCTGCTTGCAACACTCGCCCTGGCCTTTACCGGCTGCGCAAAGAGTGGCACCATCACCATCGGAAGCAAGGACTTCGGAGAGAACATCGTCATCGGCGAGATGCTCGCCCAACTGGTGGAAGCCCATACCGATCTGAAGGTAAACCGCAAACTGAACCTCGGTGGCACCTTTGTCAACTTCAATGCGATCAAGAACGACCAGATTGATGTCTATCCCGAGTACACCGGGACCGGCCTCACCGCCCACCTCAAGATGGACGTAATCAACGATGCAGACCAGTCCTACCAGATTGTCCAGGAAGAGTTTGCCAAACAATTTGACATTGCCTGGCTTGCTCCGTTCGGTTTCAACAATACCTACACCTTGGCGGTGACTCCGGAAGTCTATGAGGCCTACGGCGTTGAGACCTACAGTGACCTGGTCCCGAATGCGAGCGATCTGGTCTTTGGGGCCGAACATGAGTTCTTTGACCGTCAGGACGGCTTTGAGGGCCTGGCGAAACTGTACGGGCTCACCTTCAAGGGCGACCCGATGAAGCTCAATGCCTCCTTGAAGTATCAGGCGATCGGACGCGGAGACATGGATGTCACCAACGCATTCGCCACCGATGGTCCGATCAAGCAGTACAACCTCAAGGTTCTCACCGATGACCTTGGCTTCTTCCCTCCCTACTATGCAGCACCAATCGTGCGCCAGGAGGTGTTGGAGAAGCACCCTGAACTCAAGGATGTACTGAATATGCTTGCAGGCAAACTCGATGATGCTACCATGACCGAGCTCAATTACCTGGTGGACGTGGAAGGAAAGGCAGTGGAACAGGTTGCCGCTGACTTCCTCAAGTCTCAGAACCTCGTGTAGCCACCCTATCAGGGAGCTCTCTCGGGAGCAGGGGCAGTTGCCTCTGCTCCCGAACTTTCTTTCCGTGGTTGCAGCAACAGGGGAAAGCCTCCATACTGTGCCTTCATATCAGCTTAGGAGTTGTCCATGCACCATGACAAGGATACTGCACCCAGTGTCCCGTTTCTCTCACGTATTCCTCCTCTTCCCTTCTATTACGGCTGGATCATCCTCCTGGCAGGATCGATCGGGGTGCTTGCATCCATCCCGGGCCAGACGATGGGAGTGTCTGTATTCACCGACCATCTCATGGAGGCCCTCGGCCTGAGCCGAGTCGGCATCTCCTCAGCCTATATGGCGGGAACGCTTATCAGCAGCCTCATCATCCCCTACGCAGGAGTCTTGTTTGACCGCTATGGAGCTCGTATCGTGGCTGCCTTTGCCAGCCTGTTTCTCAGTGGCTTCCTCTTCTTGCTTGCCTATGCCCTCCCGGTCTCCCAAGCCCTCTCCTCCCTTGGCCTTCCCATGGGCATGGCAACCCTTGCGGTTACCATCCTGGGCTTTTTGGGCATACGGTTCTTCGGACAGGGTGTGCTCACCCTGGTCTCCAGAGGCATGGTTGCCAAGTGGTTCGGCCCCCGTCGGGGGCTTGCGGTGGGGTTGATGGGCATCATCACAGCCTTCGGCTTTTCCTATGCCCCCCAGCCACTGCAGATGCTCATCAACGGATGGGGATGGCAACAAGCGCTCATCAGCTTGGCCTTCATCCTGCTCTTCCTCTTCTTCCCTTTTGTACTTCTCATCTTCCGAGCTGAACCTACCACATGCGGTCTGGAAGTGGAACAGGGAATGAAACGCATTTCGAGTGCCAAAGCTCAAAAAGTGCCTGATGCAAAAGTAGAGAAAGACCTGAAGCAAGCCAGGAAAGATCGTACCTTTTACCTTATTCTTGCGTCTCTTGGATTCTGGAGCCTCTTCAACACGGCCTTCACCTTTCACATCACCAGCCTCTACCAAGAGGTCGGCTTCGATGCAAACCAAGCCGTGAGAATCTTTCTTCCCATTTCGGTGGTCTCGGTCCTCGCCCGTTTTCTGGGAAGTTACCTCACCGACCGGGTGGGCATGAAACCCATCTATGCAGGGTTTATTGCCTCATTGGTTGTCGCCTCGATCTCCCTGCTCTTCCTGGGTTCCCCCCTCGGTGATCTTTTGGCGATACTGGGCTTCGGAATTGGTGGTGGTTTGTTCGGGATGCTCAACATCCTTACCTGGCCCAAACTGTACGGTCGCAAACACCTTGGCCAGATCAGCGGATTCGCCATGTCGGTCATCGTGGCAGGCAGTGCCATCGGACCGTGGATCTTCAGCGTGATACACCGGTTCTTCGGCTCGTACAAGGGAACAGGAATCCTTGGCTTGCTGTGGTGTGTGCTGATGATCATCCTGCTGGTTCTCACGCCGTTTCCATCAGCAGAGAAGGAAATGGAACAATCATGACAGGACATGCCTTGGAAACCCAAAGAAAGCTCATCCTGACCTTGATCGCCTCTCTTCGGGACACCGATGAGTACCTGACCGAACAGACACAGGTGATTGCTCCCTCGGTAAGATTGGGACGCGTGACACGTATGGAAGCATTGGGCGAGAAAGCGGTGCAGGAGCACGTACAGAGGCTCAACCAGAAGAGAATCATACGGTTGGAGCATGCGCTTGATCGGATTGAGGCCGGTACCTATGGGTTCTGCCCTGTCTGCAACGAGGAAATCTCAGCAGAAAGGCTCTCCTCAGTGCCCGAAGCGGTTATGTGCGTCCGTTGTCTAGAACAGCGGGCTGGGAACTGACTACCTTCAGCGTGGAATCTTCCATCTGGTAGGAGACAAACGAGATACCGGCTTCAGAAGCAAAATCGAAACACTCCTTCCTGCCAGCATTCACCTCAAAGGGGGCGTGGGCATCGCTGTTGGTGACCACCTTCAGCGGGTAGGTCCTGGCAATCTGCCAGAACTCCGAGATGGGATAGGAGTAGCGCTGTCCGAGCGGGGTGTCCACCTTTCGCTTGCGCATACCGTTGGCATTGATCTCCAAGGGAACATCCATGGCGACGGCACATTCGATGATGGCTCTGCTGCACGCTTCAGCTTCCTTATCCCAGGTATGGTAGTTGTAGGCAAAGACATCCGGGTGGGCGCCAAAGAGAAAGAGACCGGAAGAGAGTGCCTGGCAGTAGAGGTCTGCATACAGATGCAGGTCTTCCTTGGTGAGGGTATTCCAGAAGAGCGAATACTCCCTCTCAAGGTCGAAGGAGAGATCGTGGATGGAACAGATCAGGTAGTCCACACGTTCAGCAATCTCTTGGTAATAGGAGCGATACTGAGGCAGATAGTCGCACTCATAACCGGTGAGAAGAGGGAGTGAAGCGTCTTCCTTGGCCCTGGCAATATCCTCTTCGTAGATGCTCATCTGCTCAAGCGCCATACGGCTGCGACTCCATCGGTTGTCCACAACGGGGCAGTGCTCGCTGAAGCCAAGCAGATGCACTCCCTGCTTCTCTGCCTCGGCGACGTACTCTGCGATGGTCCCTGTTCCGTGTCCACAAAAATAACTGTGGGTATGCAGGTTGGTTTCCTGCTGTGTATAGTGCTGTCTATTCATGGTCTTTTTCACGCAAGTATCGGCGATAACAGGAGTTTTGGCAACACCAAAAGACAGGTTGAAAAAATTGTTGCCTTTTTGCTGATTTCACCCATCAGGTAATTGACTCACACCCCGAAATACCCAATTATGGGGCTGATTCGACAGGAGAAACTGATGCACACCACGACGAACGTACAATCCAATCTTCTCCTCTCCACTCCAGCCTAGAATCTCATGCTGTGCCTTGGCTCCAAGGCTTCATTTCTACCACCGATCCAGGGAATGGCGTATGTTGACCTGGACGGGCAGATACCATTTTCACAGGAGGTTTCGCCATGAGCAAACCTACCACCAAGCACTTCATCCTGGCACTGGGCCTGGTTGTCCTGGCCTCGTCCCTCTTCCTCGGCTGCTCCAAGAGCTCTGACGCCGATGCGAAAAACACCACCGGCAGCAAGAAGCTGTACGTCTACAACTGGTCGTACTACACTCCCGATTCAGTCATCGAATCGTTCGAGAAAGAGTATGGGGTTGATGTGGTGCTCGACTACTTCGCTTCCAACGAAGAGATGTTCGCCAAGCTGATGGCAAGCGGCGATGCCGGCTACGATGTCATCTTCCCGTCCGGTGACTATGTCTCGATCATGAAGAACCTCGGAATGCTGGAAAAACTGGACACGTCCAAGATGCCCAACCTGCAATACATCACCGAGTTTGCCCGTGAAAGGGCATACTACGATCCGAATATGGAATACGCGGTCCCGTATTACATCGGAGCTACCGGCATTGCCGTCAACACAAAGATGGTCAAGGAGTATGAGAAGACCTGGAACATCTTCGGCGATACCCGCCTGCAGGGACGCATGGTCATGATGGACGATATGCGCGAGGTCATGGGTGACGCACTCTCCTACCTCGGCTACTCGGTCAATACCACCAATGCAGCAGAGCTGGAAGAAGCCCGCGTACTGGTCAACACCAAGTGGAAGCCGAACCTCGTCAAGTTCGATGCCGAAGGCTTTGCCAAGGCGTTCGCTTCGGGTGAGTACTGGGTGGCACACGGATATGCAGAGGCCATCTTTGAGGAACTTCCCGAGGAGCAGTGGGCTGATGTCGACTTCTTCCTGCCCGAGGATGGGGGACCGATGTACTTCGACTCGATGAGCATTCCCAAGGGAGCACGCAACTACGAGCTCGCCCTTGAGTTCATCAACTACATTCACAAGCCGGAGAACTATGCCCAGTTCCTCGATCGTTTCCACTTCCCTGCCTCGGTGAATACCGAAGCGGAGAAGTACCGCACCACCACCCCGTTCTACACGGTGGAGATGCTGACCAACTACGAGCTGAAGGACGATCTGGGTCCCAACCTGGAGATGTACAACAAGGCCTGGGAGACAATCCGTTACGTCAATTGACGCAGCCTTGCCTTAGAAGGTACAGTCATGGGTAAGCGGAGGACAGAATGCAAAGCTTTACCCATGACACCTACATCTCACCCCTTACCTGGCGCTATGGCAGTGAGCCTATGCGCTTTCTTTTTAGTGAGACGCACAAACGAAGATTGCTCAGACGTGTCTGGGTAGCCTTGGCTTCTGCCCAGAGGGAAGCGGGCTTGGTCACCGAGCAACAGCTTTCTGAGTTGAAAGCAAGCCAGGACGCTGTTGACATCGACCGTGCAATGGCCATTGAAGCGGAAATCCACCACGACCTGATGGCCGAGATCAAGACGTACGCAGAACAGTGCCCCACTGCCGCACCCATCATCCATCTGGGGGCTACCAGCATGGATATCCTGGACAACATGGATGCCCTTCGCCTGAAAGAGGCCCTCGGCCTGCTCATCAAGCAAACCGAGACGCTGCTCTCTGCCTTCGTTGCCAAAATGGAAGCCTACGCAGACACTCCCTGCATGGCTTTCACCCACATCCAGCCTGCCGAACCCACCACCGTCGGCTATCGCTTCGCCCAGACGGCCCAGGATCTGAAGGAAGATCTGCAGAGCTTGATTGCAGTGCACGACTCAGTGCGCGGCAAGGGAATGAAGGGGGCTGTGGGGACCAGTGCAAGTTATACCGAATTGCTCAAGGGAACAGCGTTCTCTGCCCGTGAACTGGAACAGAAGGTGATGGACCAATTGGGTATCAAGGCCTATACGGCTGCCACCCAGATCTACACGAGAAAGCAGGACCTGCGCATTGCCCAGGCCATCTCATCCCTGTGCTGCACTCTCTCCAAGTTCTTCTTCGACTTCCGTCTCTTGCAGACGCCTCCCATCGGGGAGTGGAGCGAGCCCTTCGGAAACAAGCAGGTGGGCTCCTCAGCCATGCCCTTCAAACGGAATCCGATCAACAGCGAGAAGATTGACAGCCTGTGCCGCTATGTGGAAGGCCAGGTTTCCGCCCTGTGGCAGAACGCTGCATCCACATTGCTGGAACGAACCCTGGACGACAGCGCAAACCGCCGCATGATCTTGCCGGATCTCTTTCTGACCACCGATGAGATCCTCACCACCGCCCTGAAGGTGGTGACCGGCATGCAGATCCACAGCAAGGGCATCGAGCGCAACCTTGCAGCCTACGGCATCTTTGCCGCCAGCGAACGGTTGCTCATGGAGCTGGGCAAGCGTGGTGCAAACCGCCAGGAGATGCATGAGTTGATCAGGTCCCACAGCCTCAAGGCTTGGGCTGAGGTACAGGATGGCCAGCCGAACACACTCAAGGAGATGCTCAAGCAAGATCCAGAGGTGCGCTCGTTCCTTTCAGAGTCTGAGATTGAGACGGTGCTGGATGCCCGCGGCTATACCGGCGATGCCGCCCTTCGTACCCGCTTGGTCATTGATGAAGTGCAGGCTGTGCTCAGCCGATGACAATCAGGCCGGCGAAGATAAGATAGTAGATACCCATCCGCACGTAACGAATCAGTGAGGAGAGCAGGACATGGTGGACTTTCAGTTCCACGATGCCTGCCACCGTACAGATGGTGGAAAACGGCAGCGGCGTCAGGCCGCTGATGACGATTGCCCAGATACCATACTTGGTGATCAGGGTTTCGGTATGAGTCCCCGACTGTTTGAGTACCCACTTGCGGAAGACCGGGATCAAACCCACAAGCCTTCCGAAAAGATAGGCACAGAAGGCTCCGGCCACGCTGGCAGTTCCCATGACCGCAATGATCATGAGTGGATGCCATTCCAGCACGAAGGGCCACATCAGGTCCACCGAAAGCGGAAGCACAAACAAGTCGACAATGAAGACATACAGGGCTACACCCAGTACGCCGAAATCCTCGATGAAGGTTTGTACGACCACATTCTTGTCCAAGCCCAGGCCGCTGTAGATACGATACCCGATGAAGTAGAGGGTGAAGATGAAGAGCATGGCGATGAATGTGCGAAAGAGCAACTTTCTCACATGAAACGAACCATCCTCACGCAGATAGCTTTTCTTGGAAAAAAGCGCGTCCACCCAATGAGGCTTCTTCATGACAAGAGCTCCCCGAAAGCGGAAAACAGTGCAGAAGCCTCTCCACTTCCAGCCCCTTGGTACAGGGGAGGTCTTCCCCCTCCCTTTGCATTGATGGTGGCAAGCAAGGCCTGTTTGGCATGAGAAAAATCAATCAGGTCGGCTGCCCGTCCCTGCAAGCCGATGAGCCAGAGCACCCTCTGTCCGTCCTGCTTGGCCGCACAGAGTGCGAGATCGGGATGAGAGAGCACGGCAAGACCGATATCCTTGAGGGAAAGATCGGCATCCACGTCCCAGACCACCACCGGTACCCCGTCTTTCACTGCCGCCTTCTGTACACGCTTGTCCAATTCCAAGGCTGCAATACGCTCCTCTGCCTTCTGAAGCTCCCGCTTGTCCGAAGCAGCCTGCTCCACGGCTTGGGTGACAACCGTCACCAACTCCCCCAAGGGAGCGGAAAAGAGTGTTCCCAACCCAGCTGCCACCGCCTCGGCTGTTCGGATCATCTGTTTTGCAGTCTCCCCGACGGTAAAGATGAGCCGGATGTGGGACCGGATCTTCTCCTGCCCTGCATAATGGAAAAGACCAATCTCACGGGTATTGGCGACATGCAGGCCGCCGCAGGCGATGGTGTCCACATCCTCGACCACCACCACGCGCACTCCATCCCCTTCCACTTTGATGGACCTTCTCAATCCAAGCTCCTGTGCCGAAGCCTGGGTATGCACCTCATAGTGAACCGCATGGGAGGCAAGGACTTGCTCATTGACCAAGTCCTCAAGCTCATGGCACTGGCCGAGGGAAATTTGCTGGGCATCCGTCTCAATGGTAAGGATGGACTGGCCTTGGTGGACGCTCACTGTCTGGATGCCGAAGTGGGAGAGGAGCAGACCGCTGGCCATATGCTGGGCGGTGTGCATCTGCATGAAGCGGTAGCGGTAGTTCCAGTCCAACCCAATGTGCACCCGTTCGCCCGCTTGGAAGGTCGGGTTCTCAACGTGGTGGTAGATGGTGTGCTCATCGTCCTTGGTCGTGTCAAGCAAGACACAGCCCCCGATCGTTCCCCGGTCTCCGCTCTGTCCTCCCCCTTCGGGGTAACAGATGGTCCGGTCAAGAATGACCCCTTTGTCCGTTATGGATACGACGGTTGCTTCCAAGCTGGTGAGATACGGCTGTTCATAGTAGACGGGATATGAGTGCATACGGCCTTCCGATCATTTCTGGAGATTCAGGTAGTCATCCACCGGCAATGCCGTGTCGGCAACCGGCAGATGGAAGTGATACTTGATCGCAATGAGGCGAATGATGAACACCGCACCGCTTACGATCATGAATTTTGCAAAAAGCCCGAGGCTGGTCAGTTCCAGCAGGAGGTAAAGGATGCCACCCAAGAGGGATGCTGTTGCATAGAAGTCAGTGGTGAGTACGGTAGGAACCGAGCGGCTCATGATATCGCGGACCACTCCTCCCCCAACTGCCGAGAAGACACCGCAGAGCAACTGCCCTACCGGCCCGATGCCATACATGGCACCTTTGGCCACCCCGATGGCCGTGAAGACTCCCAGTCCCAGGGAGTCGGCAAAAAGGATGACCCTCCACTTTCCCACAAACTTGGGAGCCAGGAAGAATACAGCCAGTCCGGTCCCGACAGAGATGAGAATGTAGGCGCTGTTGGTGAAAGCGGCAACAGGGGTTGCCCCGAGCAGCATGTCACGGAACATCCCGCCACCACAGCCGACGGTGGCGGCAAAGACCACCACCCCCAGGATGTCGAGTTTCAGGCGCACCCCTTTCACAGCCCCGGTTACAGCAAAGACAAAGGTGCCGAAGAGGTCAAAGAGGTAGATGATCATCAGTTCCAGTTCCATAGGTCGAGCCTACCACCAAACCAAGACTTGTCCAAGACGGGGAACTGTACTATCTTTGAGAAAGTCAACAGGAGTGAGAAATGGCAATTATCAAATCAGCATGGGAATTGGCGCTGGAGAAGACCGAAACGCTCCAGGTCGACCCGGTTAAGATCAAGCATGACCTCAAGGTCAAGGAAGGAAGGCAACTTGCTGCAACCTTTCTCAACGATATAGATGCAACGAAGGAAGGAACGGAGAAACAGTTTGCCCAGTATGCGGGTGAAGACAAGCAGTTGGTGAAAGAGGGTATGGCGCTCACCCTGCTCTCCAACCTCTCCTTGCCGCGCTCTGCAGCGTTCAAGGACGGCTTTGCTAAGGTTGTCCAGCTGGGCCTCATTGTTGCCGAAGGCAACGAGCAGGCCGGAGAGCTCATCAGTCAGCTGGAAGGATTCTTCAGCCAGTATCTGGAAAACCAGGATGAACTGGTGGAGCGGATGAAACAGCAGTTCGCCCCCCATTTGGAACAAAAGCAGGCACAGCTTCGCCAGCAGTATGGTCCGAACTTCACCCTCCGCCCCGAGCAGGACCCGGAGTTCATGAAACTCTTGGACAAGCAGCTGGCCCAGTTGGATGAGCAGTACACCAATATCCTGAGCCAAGCCAAGGAACAGCTCAAACAGATGCTCGGCATCGAATGACAGACACAAAGAAGCCTGCCGCTTGGGCAGGTTTCTTTTTCCTGTCAATTCAACAAAACCGTAACGTCAGCTTTTTTCCGCGTTCAGCAACAATTGGTAGAGTACCAGATCCAGATAGCGGTCGAACTTGTACCCGACTTCCCGCAGATGCCCGCACCTGCTGAAGCCGAACCCCTCATGCAGTGCGATGGAAGCACTGTTGTCTGCATCAATCACTGCAAGCAGGCAGTGCCCACCTGATGAACGTGCATACTCGATGAGCTCGGAAAGCAAGACCTTGGCATAGCCTTTCCTGCGATGCTCCTTCGCTACATAGATGGAGTGCTCATAGGTGAAGCGATACCCCTTCTTGGGCCTCCAAGGGCCGTAGGTGGCAAATCCGGCCAGAAAACCATATTCATCAAGGATGCCCAGCACGGGATACCCACCATCCTGTTTCTCTTTCAACCACTGATGCAACTCATGCTCGCTCTTCGGCTCATAATCATAGTTGCTGGTCGTGTGTTCTATCACCTCATTGAGGATGGACAGCATTTGATGTAGGTGTTCGGTGGTACAGGTAATGATCTGCATGATAGGTACTCCTGCTCCCATCGTACAAGAACAAAAGCGCCCAAGACAAGAAGAGAGCCGCCCCTTTTGGGACGGCTCGGTACTCTGTTCCACTAGACGATCAGTTCCAGTACTTCTCCATGCGCTTCACCAAGGAAATACGATATGCTTCCCAATCGGTGATGGGCTTCTGGGCAAGTCCTTCCTCACAAGCAGCCTTTGCCACGGCAACAGCTTCCCATTCGATGACACGGGAGTCGAACGGTTTGGGAACGATGTAGTTGCGGCCGAAGCTGAACTTCTGCCCACCATAGGCTTTCTCAACCGAAGCGGGAACCGGTTCCTTTGCCAGGGCTGCAAGGGCCTTGGCAGCTGCCATCTTCATGCCTTCGCTGATGATGACCGAACGGACATCAAGGGCGCCGCGGAAGATGAAGGGGAAACCAAGCACGTTGTTGATCTGGTTGGGATAGTCGCTTCTTCCCGTTGCCATGATGAGATCACTTCGGGTGGACATGGCAAGCTCGTAGTCAATCTCAGGATTCGGGTTGGACATGGCGAAGACCACAGGGTCCTTGGCCATGGAGAGCAACATCTCGGGAGTCACGCAGTCTGCAACCGAGAGACCCATCAGGACATCGGCTCCAACCAAGGCTTCTGCGAGGGTTCGGGCCTTGTCTGAGGTGGCAAACTCCTCTTTCTCAGGAGTCATGCCGGCGGTTCTGCCCTGGTAGATGACGCCCTTGCTGTCGGCCATGATGATGTGCTCGCGCTTCACCCCTGCAGCCACAAACATCTTGGCACAGGAGATACCGGCTGCGCCGGCACCGTTCACCACCACCTTGATGTCCCCAAGCTTCTTGCCCACGATCTCGGTGCTGTTCATCAAGCCTGCGGTGGCGATGATGGCAGTACCGTGCTGGTCGTCATGGAAGATGGGGATGTTGCACATCTTGATCAGTTCCTGCTCGATCCTGAAGCACTCAGGTCCCTTGATGTCCTCAAGGTTGACACCACCGAAGGTCGGGCTCATCGCCTTCACCATCTCGATGATCTTGTCCGGATCCTTCTCGTCAAGCTCGATGTCAAACACATCGATGTCGGCGAATCTCTTGAACAGGACACCCTTGCCCTCCATGACGGGCTTGCTGGCCAAAGCACCGCGGTCACCAAGACCGAGGATGGCTGTCCCGTTGGAGATGACTGCCACCAGGTTCCCCTTGGAGGTGTACTTGTAGGCATCCTCGGGGTTGTCGGCGATGGCGAGCACCGGCTTTGCAACACCGGGGGTGTAGGCAAGGCCCAGATCGGCTGCCGTCTGGCAGGGCTTGGAGGGGACTACCGAGACTTTGCCCGGAACACCGTCCATCATGTGATACTCAAGCGCACGCTTGGTCAAATCGTCTTGCATTATCGTAGCTCCTTTCGCTTATTTCTTCTCAAAATCCCAGCTGTAGTTCATCTTGTAGCGGTCACGCAGGGTGACCATCACCTTCTGCAAGGACGGGGGAACGGGACAGCCATGCTCCTTGCGGAACTGGTAGGCCAGATGTTCCTTCTCCCCTGCGGTGAAGATGTAATCTTCGCCCGGAGCCTTCTTGCTCTCCCTCAGTTCGCGGCAGATGGTGCCTGCGATGCGCTTGAAGGTATCCAGACCCATGAAGTGCTCAGGGTCGATGGCGATGAAGAAGTGCCCAAGCGGATAGGGAATTGCCTTGTGGTCCTCATCAAAGCCGTTGAGGGCCTTCATCCAGGAACCGTCCTGCAAGGCGGCAGAGAGAATCTCAACCACGGTTGCATAGCCAAAGCCCTTGTACCCTCCGGTCATCTCACCGATGCCGCCCAGCGGAGTAAGGGCAGCCTTGCCGGTGGTGAGGTCCTCAAGCACCTGCTGCGTATCGGTGCGGGTCTTACCCTCATGGTCGAGTACCCAGCCTGCGGGAAGTGCTTTTCCTGCCCTACCGTACACCTCGATCTTGCCACGCTGGGTGACACTGGTTGCACAGTCGAGCACGAAGGGGAACTCCTCATCGGTGGGGAAACCAAAGGTGAGGGGGTTGGTTCCCAGCATGTTTTCCACCCCGTGGGTGGGAGCGATGGAGGGTCTGGCATTGGTTCCGGTGATACCCAGCATACCTGCCTTGGTAGCCATGGTGGCAAAGTAGCCGGCAATACCGTAATGGTTGGAGTTGCGTACCACAACCATGCCAAGACCATACTTCTTTGCCTTCTCAATGGCCATTTCCATCGCCTTGTATCCGGCGACATGGCCCATGCCGTTGTGGGCGTCCAGAACTGCGGTTGCATCCTTGTCCTTGAGGACCTCAACTTCGGTGACAGGGTTCATGATGCCCATATCGATGCGGTCGATGTAGATTGGCTTGAGTCTTCCGATACCATGGCTGTCAATGCCACGCTTGTCACTCTCGATGAGGACATCCCCGATGATCTTTGCGTCAGCGGCGGGAACTCCTGCATGCACCAACGCCTCTTCCATGAACGACTCCAGTTCCTCGAACGGAATCCACGCACAATCGTGATACTGCTCGGAATACGTATCCATATACTTCATTCGGTTCTCCTCCTACACCTCTGTAGTTGCTACGATTATCTGAAGATCCTCCGGGATCTCCATCTGTTTCACCAAATCAGCTCCCATCTCGTCGGTGACCAATGCATCGACCAAGTCCAGGGAGACAGTCTTGAAATTCGAAACCACCCCGATCTTGTTGCTTGAGGCAACCACGATGACTCTCCCTACGGTATGTTCGATCATAGCCCGGGTGGTGTCGGCTTCCTCAAGGATGGGGGTGGTAAGTCCGGCCGACGGGCTGAAACCGTCGACTCCGATGATTGCCTTGTTGGCATGTATCTGGCTGATGAGCATCGAGGCCAAGGACCCTGACACGGAATGGCTGCGGCTGCGGTAGACTCCGCCTGCAAGAATGAGCCGGATGTGTTCGCTCTCCTTGCACAGCCAGATGGCATCGATGTTGTTGGTGACGATGGTCACCTTCTTCTGAAGATCCACCACGGCACGGATGACTTCAAAGGTGGTGGAACCGCTGTTGATGTAGAGGGTGTCACCCTCCTCGACCAGCTTTGCAACGGCTTTGCCGATCGCTTCCTTCTCCTTGGGATACTCACTGGCTTTCTGCAGGTAATCGGGCTCGACAGGCAGGTTGCGCCGCATCGTTGCCCCGCCATGGGTACGTTCCACCAAACCCTTGGTGGCCAGCTGGTCCAGATCGCGACGGATGGTGAGTTCACTTACCCCAAGTTGCTCGGCAAGAGAACCCACATTGACCGAACCCTGGGTTTTCACCAGGGAGAGGATGAACTGTTGTCTGCCGGCAGGAATGGTTGACATGAACGTTTCCTTGAATGTTTTTGTACTTTTTTACCAATACATGCCTATAATACAATCAAAAACATTCAACTGTCAAGAAAAATACCTTCCCATCACACATGTTGATGAAATACTCCGTAAAAAGTTCACCAACCATCAATTAGTGTTTTCCCACCACGACTTTCAACGTAATCAGCACAATCCCCCCTTGATTATCACTCGGAAACCTGCTATGTTCATCAATGCCTATCGCATGGTGCCATACCCAAGTGGTAAGGGAAAGGTCTGCAAAACCTTGATGCATCGGTTCGAATCCGATTGGCACCTCTTGAAAGAGCCGCTGAGATCCAGCGGCTCTTTCTCTGTTCTGCGATAGACTATGCCTCGGGGAACGAGATATCCACGGTTCTCTTCTTTTTCACACAGTCAGCCAGATACAGATTGATAATGGTCTGATAGGCTATCCCCGTATTCTGTGCAAGTTGCTTGAAATAAGAAACAGTTTCAGAGTCCAGTCTGATGGTCACTTGTTGTTTCGGTAGCTTATGAATGTACGGGTTTTTGATCCCTTTTGAAAAATCATATTCTGCTTTCATTGTCACACCTCCCCTTCGTAGGTTTGCGTTTCTTTTGTTTTAGCTTTCCGAGCCGAAATAATCCTGATGACTTCATCATTTTCTCGGTAACAATGACAAACAACCAGAAGAGATAATCGGTTGCTCAATCCTAAAATGACAAACCGATCTTCAAGAAGTGAATGATCCGGATCAGAAATGACAATTGCATTCGGGTCATAGAACACTGTCTTCGCTTCGTCAAATGAAATCCCATGTTTCTTGAGATTCGACGCAGCTTTATTATCATCCCAGACAAAAGAAATCTCATTCATAATTATATTATAATTACAGTGTACTTATCCGTCAATATATGCTGCTTGCAAAACAGTGCAATCGGTACTTTCAGCTTCAGACAACGCCATGCCAGTATCTTGCATCTATGTATCCAACAAATAATCTCTTCGGTACAGCCTAAAGAGTTACTGACCATTATTGGGATCCCATTACTCCTTATCCAGATTATGTCAAATTCCAAAATTATCAGATGCATCCAATTATTGGCTACCTGTATGCATCATGCGTCCTAAACGTTTGCAGCGAGCTTTTTGGGTGCTGCGGATCGCTCATGACCAACAAGTTTTTCTCCACAAGCGGAAAAATGTAGTTCTTCGTGAAATAGGCAACCGATTTGAATCTGAAATACTCAGCAAGTTCTTTCCTGGTTTTCGGAGTCTTGCAAAAGGCCAGAATCATTGTTTCAAATTCGGAAAGATTCTCTGCGTTCGCTTGCACAGATCCTGTACGCTTATACAGCGTTACGGTAAAGAGTCCTCGTGATGATTCAAATACTGGATCTGGGTTTCCTGCCTCTCGCATGACCCGATAGATGGTAGGAATACCCGAATACCGATTTTCAGTAAGTGACATGAGCTCCATGGAAGTGGCAAGAACGGGATTCCGTGTATCAGGCTGTATTTTACCCAGTTGGTCGAGTGCGATGCGACCGTATAAACCATCAGGGTTTTTCACTTCCATCCTATCCTCATACATGATCAGCTGGATAGGCATACCTTGTGTATGGATGCTGTAGTCCCTATGGATGAGGGCATTCAGAATTACTTCCCTTATCGCAACCATTGGGTAATCGGTAGTATCAGCACGTATTCCGGTCTTTGCATCGACAATGGTGCGTACTTTCATAGTATTCTTGATGAAGACAAGTGCACTGCTAAGCATATCTTCCAGTGTACCTTCAATACGTTTGTTGTCGGTGAATCGTTCATTATGTGCACCGATATCGCCAACACGGAACCCAGGGATGGAAATGGCATTGATGACAAGCTGTGGAAAGTATGCCTGGGGATACGGACAAAACAAGAGAACTGCACTCATGGTGGGGTGTCCGTCCACGATCATGCTCATCAGACCCAGTATCTGTTGATCATCCAGTTTGGCCAGATTGGGCTTGTTGGATCTAAGCGTCAGAATATACCGTTGCAGGGCTTCCTTAACCAGCGAAGTTTCTTGTGCACCCTCAATGGGGCGAATATCATCCCGGTATTTCTTTCTATACGCTTCATAACTGAAAACCTCATACTCTGACATCGGTTCATCAGACTGCCCTACACGGATATAAGAACCCTTGAGTCGCCCCTTCCCACCGTAATGACAAGGACGATCAACGATATCTATTGCTGGGATTTCTGCAGATACGAAAAACATCCCATCTTCCTCGCAGACTGTAATAAGGGGCCTGATTTTGGGAACCATTTCGTTGCACTGTTCCACAATCTTATTCTGCAAATCTGCCGGATCGTACACGCCTACCTTCTGAAAACCTTTCTTCTCATCGATGCCAAAAAGAATGACACCCCCCTCATCCTGATTTGAAAAGCTGGACAAGGTGTCATAGAGTCGCTTTGGATTACCATCAGGGGCTGCTTTGATCTCCAAAGTCTGGCCTTCCATCCGTCGACTCGTTACATCATTGATGATCGCTTTCAGTTCATCTGTTGTCATGCAGGATATGTCCTCCCACTCGTGTGCTACATTCAGCATATCACAAATTCACTTAATTCGTATTTTTTTTGACTTGTTTTGATAATTTTTAACTTGTTTCTCCATATTATCAAATTTTTTCACTTGTTTTCACTAATTTTTAAGATTTTTTCACTCATTTTTCCCTTCCTCAAAGGCCAAAGAGAAAAGGAGGGGTTTCCCCCTCCCCAGTGTTCAATAATTGAACAAAGCCATGCTTACTTGGATTTGCCCAGGTATGCGAACTTGATCTCCTCATTCTCCAGCAGTTCCCTGCCGGGTCCTGAGAGGGTGATGTTCCCTGTCTCCATGACATAGCCGGTATGAGCGGTGCGCAAGGCGACGTTGGCGTTCTGCTCGATCAAAAGGACGGTAACACCAGCCTCGTTGATGCGCTTGATGATGGAGAAGATGTCTTTCACCACCAGCGGGGCAAGACCCAGGGAGGGCTCATCCATCATGATCATCTTCGGGTTGGCCATCAGGGCGCGCCCTACAGCCAGCATCTGCTGCTCACCACCGGAAAGCGTGCCGGCCAGCTGCCAGTGACGCTCCTTGAGGCGGGGGAAGAGCTCATAGACACGCTCCAAGCTCTGCTGTTCGTGTGCCTTGTCCTGAAGGTACCCCCCGATCTTGAGGTTCTCCAAGGTGGTAAGGTTCGGGAACACCCTGCGTCCTTCGGGAACAAGCACCAGGCCCATTTCCACGATCTTGCGGGTATCCATGCCGTTGAGCTTCACCCCATTGTAGGTGATCGTGCCGCTGGTGATGGGCACCAGCCCCATAATCGAGCGCAAGGTGGTGGACTTGCCGGCCCCATTGGCTCCGATGAGGGTGATGATCTTCCCTTCATCCACAGCAAACGTAATTCCGTTCAGGGCGACGATGCCGCCATAGCAGACCTTCAGGTCCTGTATTTCCAGTAAACTCATGCTTCATCCACCCCCAAGTATGCCCTGATGACTGCAGGATCGTTCTGGACCTCCGCAGGAGTTCCCTGAGCGATGGTCTTTCCATAATCCAGGACATAGATGGTGTCCGAGATATCCATGACCAGGTTCATGTGGTGCTCGATCAGGAAGACGGTCAGGTTGAACGACTCCTTGACCTCCTTGATGAACAGGGACAGCTCCTCGGTCTCCTTCGGGTTCATGCCCGCTGCAGGCTCATCAAGCAAGAGCAGCTTCGGCCCGGTGGCCAAGGCACGTGCTATCTCAAGCCTTCGTTGCTTGCCGTACGGCAGTGAGGATGACTTCTCATCGCGGTTGGATAGAAGCCCTACCCGGTCCAGCAACGCCTCGGTGTCCTGAAGCATCTTCGCCTCCTCCTCCCTGTTGAGCATGAAGGTGGAAGAGAAGAGCCCCGCCTTGATATGGCAGTGCTTGGCGATAAGGACGTTCTCAAAGACCGTCAGGTCCTTGAACAGGCGGATGTTCTGGAAGGTACGGGCCATACCCAGGCGTGTGATCTTGTCAGGGGTGTTGACCACCTGCTTCTCAAACGGGGTCTTGTAGGTCCCGTTGTAGATCTTCTTCATCTTGGAGCGGGGGTAGTTCTCCCCTATCACCAGGCCGTCAAAGGTAACCCTGCCGTTTGACGGCTGGTACCCACCGGTAATGACGTTGAAGGCAGTCGTCTTGCCGGCCCCGTTGGGACCGATGAGAGCGGTAATCTTGTCCTTCTCGATTTCGATGTTCAGGTCATCGACGGCAACAACACCGCCGAACTGCATGGTGATGTGTTCGGTTTTCAGGAGGATCTCTTTCATTTCTTGCCTCCTTCTTTCGAACGCTTGAACTTCAAGCGTTTGAGTATCCTATCCCAGCTGAATTCATTGGTTCCCATGATGCCTCTGCGGTAGATGAGAACCACGATCATCAGCAGGATGGAGAAGATGACCATTCTGAAGCCGGTGCGGAAGAGCGGAACCTGCCACGAACCTATCAGCAGCGGCTGGTCGAAGAAGCGCAGCCACCACTCTTTTGCCGCAGTGACCAGGAAGGCACTGAGCACCGAACCGGTGACACTGCCGATACCGCCGATGACGACGATGAGCAGGATGTCGTAGGTAAGGGTGATGGAGAAGGTCTTCGCCTCGATGGAGCGCATGTACATGGCAAGCAGTCCTCCTGCAATGGCGGAGAAGAAGGAGCTGATGACAAAGCTCATCGACTTGTGCTTGAAAAGGTTTATGCCCATGGCTTCTGCTGCGATCTCATCCTCGCGGATGGCCTTGAAGGCACGGCCGTAGGAACTCTTGATCAGAAAGACGATGAAGACGATACAGATGGACACCACAATGAAGGGGGTGATGAGCGAGGGAATGGCTCCCCAGAGCATGGGTGGGAAGTTGGGGATCTTGTTCAACCCATACGATCCGTTGGTGATCTGGTCAAACTGCGGGGAGGAGAAGATTGCCCTGACAATTTCAGAAAGACCCAAGGTGGCGATGGCCAGGTAGTCACTCTTGAGCCTGAGGACGGCGATGCCGACCAAGGCGGCTGCAAGTGCTGCCAGAAGCCCACCGAACAGGAGGGCCATGAAGGGGAAGATGATCTGGATGAACTCAGGAGAGGATGCAACAGCCATCTTCAGGGCCCTGATCGCAGGGTGCACGCCATTCATATAGTAGACACCATCCAGGTTCTGCACCGGGATGAGCAGGATTGCGGTGGTGTAGGCACCGATGGACATGAAGCCTGCCTGCCCGAGACTGAACAGTCCGGTAAAGCCGTTGAGCAGGTTCATGGAAACAGCAACCAAGGCAAGGATGACACCCTTCTGCAAGACAGAGACGAGCATGCCGTTCTGCAGCCGGTTTGCATTGAGCCAATAGAGGAAGACCATCAGCAAGGCCAAGGCGATGATACTGTAGAGGTGGTTTCTTTTGATCTTCAACATCACACTTTCTCCACTGTTTTTTCGCCGAAGAGTCCGGTCGGTCGTACGAGCAGCATCACGATCAGAAGGAAGAAGGTGAAGGCGTCGGAGAAGGTTGAGTAGCCGAGGGCTACGAGCAGGGTTTCGACGATGCCGATGAAAAAGCCTCCGACCACAGCACCGGGTATGTTCCCGATACCGCCGAAGACGGCAGCGACGAAGCACTTGAGACCCGGCAGGGTGCCGGAGAATGGGGTTACCGACATGCGGTCGGTAAAATAGAGGATGGAACCGACGCCGGCAAGGAAGGATCCGATGGCGAAGGTTACCGAGATGACACGGTTGATGTTGATTCCCATCAGCTTGGCTGTTTCAAAGTCTTTGCTGACGGCCCGCATTGCCATGCCGGTCTTGGTCTTGTTGACCAGGATCATCAGGATGACAACCAGGATGATGGTAAGGATCGGGGTCAGGATGGTGACGAAGGAGGCTGAGAGCTCTCCCATCTGGAAGATTCTCTTGAGGAAGGGAATCTCAGGGTAGCCACGGGGAATGGCGGTGAAGAGATAGGTGGAAAGGTTCTGCAAGAGATAGGAGACGCCGATGGCACTGATCATGATGGACATTCTTGGGGCCGAGCGCAACGGTTTGTACGCGGCACGCTCTATGCCGATGCCCATGACAGTGGTGACCACCAGCGTGATGAGGATGGCTACAGGCCAAGGGAAGCTGGTGAGCGCGAAGATCATGAAATAGCCTGCCATCATGAAGATATCGCCATGGGCGAAGTTGATCAGCCTCAGGATGCCGTATACCAGCGTATAGCCAATGGCTATCAAGGCATACGCCCCTCCTAGGGATATTCCTGTCAGGCAGTGCTGCAGGATGGTTGTCATACTCATCAGTAGTTCTCCATACCCAAGTGAATTGAATCAGGGAAACAAAAAAAAGAGGAGGTGGGGCCGGGACGCAGTCCCAGCCCTTCCTCTTACCAAATTACATAACGCTGACAGTCTTCAGGAACTTGAACTGGCCGTTCTCAACAACCTTGATGAACGCCATATCCTTGTTTGCATCACCATTTGCATCAAATACGATGCGACCGGTTACGCCTTCCACATCAACCTTTGCAAGGGCGTCGCGGATAGCGGGGCCTTTGGTGGAGTTTGCAAGCTCAATCGCCTTGAGGGCGGTGATGTAGGCATCGTAGCCGAGTGCGGAGACTGCGGGGATGATGTCCGGCTGCTTGTTCTCAACCAGATACGGCTTGAAACCGGTAATGAATTTTGCTGCTTCTGCGGTAGCGGGATCTGCATCGTCAAAGAATGTGGAGAGGACAACGCCTTCTGCGCTGATTCCTGCGTTCTCGATGATGGAGGAGTTCTCCCAGGTGTCACCAGCCATGATCTTGGCATCGATGCCCAATTCGCGAGCCTGCTTGATGATCAAGGGGGCGGTGGCGATGGAGGACGGTGCGAAGATTACATCAGGATCGGCAGCCTTGATGTTGGTCAGGATGGACTTGAAGTCGGTGGTATTGGTCTGGAAGCGCTGTTCGCTGACAACGTTGCCACCCAGTTCCTGGAATGCTCTGCTGAAGAAGTTGCCCAAGCCAGAGGAGTAGTCGTCACCAAGCTGGGTAATGACTGCTGCCTTCTTGGCGCCATCCTGCCAAGCGTAGTTGGCCATGACGGTGCCCTGGAAGGGATCGAGGAAACATACTCTATAATAGTAGTCGTTTCCGAGGGTAACCTGGGGGTTGGTGCAGGATGCGCCGATGGCGGGCACCTGGTTGTCCAGGAAGATGTCTCCGGCTGCAATGGATACACCAGAGCCATACGAGCCGAGGATGACGGATGCGCCGCTGGAGATCAGGCTCTGTGCAGCGGTGACAGCTTCGGTCTTGTCAGACTTATTGTCGGCTTCGACGAGTCTGACGTTGTAGGTCTCCCCATTGATCTTGACGGTGGGATAGACTTTGTTGGCGTAGCGCATGCCCAGGACTTCCTGGTAGCCACCACCACCGTTTTCACCGGTGAGAGGTTCGAATACCCCAATGACGACCTCTTTCACCCCACTCTTCTGCTCAGTGCCGCCTGCGGCAAAGAGTACGGAAGAGGCCAGCAAGAATACCAACAAGCACACAGTTAGTTTCTTCATACAAGCCCTCCAAATATACATAGATGCCCACATTATTACGTAGGGGTGTGTTTCTATACAAGAGAAATATGCATAGCTACTCACAATTTTCAGAAAAAGCCATCCACACCTTCGTTCATTTTGCGAAAAAATGAATACTTTTGCGTCCCAAACCCGAGTTTTCCCACCCTAAGTGAATAAAGATACGGATTTGCAGTATGCACAACCTTTCATCCTGTGCACAACTTCGCACGTATGTTGTACTTTCCACGCACCTTTTCAGAGCAAGCAAACCCTCAAAAACTAGGACTTCCTCCCAATAAGACCCCCAATGTACAACCTCTTGTCATAAGTAGGCGACAGACAAAAATTATTTAATTCTTTATATTTATTCATTTTAAAAAATCTATAAAAAATATCTACTTTTTTATCAACTTTTTTTTATTTAGTATTGACATAAGTCTCTTTTGTTTTTATTATACAGGTGTGCTCAGGGAAAAGAGCCACAAACGAAACTTGCACAGGAGCCCAACAAGGAAGCTCCTAAAGGATGAAAAAATGAAAAAGACAATCGCTATCCTGTTGGTCCTGGTAATCGCAATGGCTGGTGTGTGGGCTGCTAATAACAGCACTTCTGATATGAAAATCACTACTACAATCGCTGATATTTTCCAGATTTTTGTCACTGAAGACAATACTGCTATTACGGATTGGGACGAATACGTACAGGCTGATGTAATAAAAGATGTAACTTCTTCTTTTGCTGATGCTTTTAGTTATGTTGCTAGCTTACAGGCAAGATCCAATAGAGTAGCTGGATTCAACATTAAAGTTAAGGCTTCCTCACTCTATAGCACTACTGCTGACAAACTAATTAAGTATGAAGTGAAGATTGGTTCTACAGGTGCTGCAGTTGCTTCCGATGCAACGATAGAGGGTGGATATACCGCTGATCTCTCTGCTGTAACTTCAACTTTAAGCGCTACAGTAACAGGAACAGGATCAATGGTAACTATCAACGAAGACATACTTGTGAAGCTTGACAGTACTGACTACGCAAATGCTGGTGCCGCTAACGATTATGATGCAAAAATTTATATTGAGTACTCCACGACATAATTTACTCAAATCTTACATACCGTATAAGGCTGATCAGAAATGGTCAGCCTTTTGCTATGCGTACGTTTTTGTAGACACTATTTATGGGGTTCTTGCTGTCCATCTTGGACCTCCTTGGGTACAGTGATCAAAAACTGTGCATCAAGAATCCCCCCGCTTACTATCTGACGTTTTCCAGCCCCTAGGTTGATCCGGGATATATCGATATGCTTATACCAAGGGTGGCCTATGGTCCTGGCAAGCCAAAGAAACAATCGCTTCGCTTGGATATTCCCACAAGCTTCCAACAGTGACTGCAATAGCATAGGCCGCAGACTTGCAGCTCCTTCCAACATCAATTTTGCCTGCAGGATGTCTTCGCGTGTCACAAGGGTGCTTGCCAACTCGATAAATGCACGTTCAGCAGTGGAATATGGTAGAGGCCAATCCCATGTCCCAAACGGGACATCAACCAGACCAATCGAACCATTCGAGAACGGATTACGCTTCATCTTCATGAAGCCAGGACTGATATCCACCCTTTCCACCCATGAGGGAAGACTCTGGGCACTGTACAATCTGATGCTCTGTGCAACACCAAGCTTCAAAGTATGCTCGTACCCATGATAACTCAAGGCGGTCAAGTGCCCGACATGAACATCAGACCCGAGCACTATCAGCGAGTACACAACCTGTTGCCATTTCAACGGCGGTCCTGGTTTTCTGTAGAGACCATGCACCAAGGCTTCAATCTTACCGGCGCGGAGGTAATAATCCACAGCAGTAGATTCTATCCCATGCCTGCCAAACCATGCTCTATCAACGAGCAATCCTTCCTGCATAATTGAATCCAGCACAGCCATAAAGCCTCCAGTTCGTTATATGCAATATATCCATACATACACTCTGTATTATGTTCAATAAATAAACTGAAGTCAAGTTTGACTTTCTGTAGTTTCACATATCTTATGTATGTATATTTCTATTTTGGTAAACCTATCAACTAACCATAGCGTTATTTTGATGAGAAAAGAACCATTGGTACCAGAAAAAAGCCAATCACTCCATAAGGCTGATCAGAAATGGTCAGCCTTTAGTTTTGTTTTGATACTTGCCAACTCTCTTAGCATCACCCTACCAATAGCAGTGCCCCGGTATCAACCGGGGCACTACCACTACTCATTTCACTACAAGGCTGATAGCTCTCAGCCTAGCCTATCATGTTTGATGCTTGCACCAAACAATCTCTCGCTCACAGCGCAAGCCTACAGATCTTCTCCACATCGTCAGCAGACAACTTCTTGAAGTTCCCAAGGTGTGATTTCTCACCAACAAACGCATTCTCTGCCATGAACCTGAGCTTATCATCTGCAATGTTTGCATCAGCCAACGTAGTCGGCATCCCGATTCTCTTGTAGAAAGCCTGCAACCGTTGGATAGCCTCTTCCACGATGCCTTCCTTGTCGCTCAAAGGCAGATCCACATTCCAGACACGCACTGCATACTGCACAAACCTGTCGATATCCACCTTGTGCACATACCGCATCCATGCCGGGAAGAGAATGGCAAGGCCTGCACCATGGGCAATGTCGTACAAAGCACTCAGCTCATGTTCGATATCATGGGTTGCCCAGTCTCCTACCCTACCTCTATCAAGGAGGTTGTTATGGGCAATGGTACCAGTCCACATCAGCTCTGCACGATACCGATACTCATCCGGATTCTGCAAAGCCAAAGGAGCATTGGTGATGACGTTGCGCATGCAAGCTTCCAGCAAGCGATCCGAAAGGTCGTTGTGTTCCACTGTGGTGAAATACCGTTCCTGAAGATGTGCCAGAATATCTGAAGCACCACAAGCAGTCTGGTATGCCGGAAGAGAGTAGTTTGTCTCAGGATCCATGACAGCAAACTTTGCCACAATGGTCTCGCTGTTGACTGCACGCTTCAAGCCATGCTCAGCATCGGTGATGACCGATCCGGTGGAACTCTCAGAACCTGCAGCAGGAATGGTCAGAACAACACCAAGAGGAAGGGATTCACGTATAGTGTACTCAGCCTTCGCGTAGTAATCATTCCAGACATCCTCAGAGGACGGCAGCTTTGCACCAAAAGCAATCGCCTTGGCAGAATCAATGACGCTTCCGCCTCCAACAGCGAGAATAAAATCAATCTTCTCTTTCTTGCAAAGCGCTATCCCTTCCCTGACCAGGGAAAGATGGGGATTGGGCACCACCCCACCAAGATAGACAATATCCAATCCGGCTGCCTTCAAAGAAGCTGTCACCGTGTCATACACACCATTTTTCTTGATCGAACCACCACCAAAATGGAACAATACTTTCTTGCCCCAGGCAGCAGCTTCCTTGCCGACTTCCGACATGGTTCCCTTGCCGAAGATGATTCGTGTGGGATTGTAGTACGAGAAATTTTGCATATAATACCTCCGTTATCATTGTAGGAATAAAAAATTGCCTATGAACTAGTATACTGCTAGAACGAGCAAAAACCCACCCATATCATACTTAATCGCTCACAATTCTTGTCCATCAGCAGAATTCGTACTACTTGTGCTTTCATCTCTTCATTGCCTTTAGCATTCAAAATACTCTCACAGCAAGTTTCTATTAGAAATTTCTTGTATCCAGCCTTATACTATTGAAAGAGAAGCAAGAAAGAAAGAAAGAAAGAGAGAAGGAATGATATGCCAAATATTGAGTATATGGATATTGAATTCAAGGAGCTGGAAAAAGAAACAGAACGAATTCCTGAATCAGCAATCAAAGCCCTGGTTGCCTTCCTAAATACAGAAGGAGGCGAACTATATATCGGAGTGTGTGACGATGGCAGTGTTTGTGGAGTTGCAGATCCTGATGACACTTCAAAACGACTCTCAAGCAGTATCCATGATGCAATTCGGCCTGATGCATCTCCCTTCATATCCATCAGAATTGAGGAGAAAGAAGGAAAGCATGTTGTAAAAGCTTCTGTGATAGTGGGAACCGAACGTCCGTACTACCTTGCTAAGGCTGGGCTCAAACCAGGTGGCGTATATACCAGGCTTGGCAACGCATGCATACCTATGAGTGAAGCAGGCATACGAAGCCTCATGTTGGAAACCACAGGGACTTCCTTTGAACAAGCAAGAAGTATGGAACAAGACTTGTCATTTTCAACATTGCAGGAAGCAATGGCCAAACAACACCTCGAATTTGGACAGGCACAGATGGAAACACTGCAATTGATTGGGAAGGATACACTCTTCACCAATGTTGCATTGTTGCTATCAGACCAATGTACCCATACCTGCAAGGTTGCAGTGATTCAAGGTCGCGACACTACCCTCTTTCGGGATAGAAGGGAATTCTCTGGTTCAATTCTCAAACAACTTGCTGAGGTCTATGAGTTCCTGGATACCTACAACAAGACAAAAGCGAGCATCAAAGGTCTGTACCGGGAAGACACATTTGACTATCCCAAGGAAGCAATCCGTGAAGCATTGCTGAATTGCCTCATCCATCGTGACTATCTCTTCTCAGGCAGCAACATCGTCAATGTCTATGATGACCACATCGAGTTCATTTCACTTGGAGGTTTGGTCCGCGGCCTTTCGATGGAAGCAATACAGCTGGGAGTCTCCCAATCGAGGAACCCGATTCTTGCTTCAATCTTCTACCGCCTACGTCTTGTTGAAAGTTATGGCACCGGCATCCGCAAGATACTTCACCTCTACGGGGATTGCGCGAGGAAGCCTTTATTCAAAGCTGCTGAAGGTGCTTATTCCTGTATCCTTCCTAACAGGAACGAGGAAGTGCAGTATGTCCAAACGCAAGAAGGAGTCATGAGTGTGGCGAAGGATGCCTTCGGCTCAGAGAAGTCGTCAATCCTTTCACTTGCCAAACAAAGAGGCTCCATCTCAAGAAAAGAAGTAGAAGACCTCATGGGATTGAAGACAACCAAAGCCTTCAGATTGATCAAGGAACTCTGTGATGAGGGGAAGCTTCTACAACAAGTGAGCGGAAAATTCACTCGGTATCTACCAAGCAAGAATTGAATCTGAATCAGGATTGTTAGCTCTCGCCCCCACCCTTGACCACCCACCCCGCTTCCTCTAGGATGAGCTCAGCTGGATCTGGAAAAACGGAACGGGGTGTGATTCCCCAGCGGTCCCGCCACTGTAATCGACGATGAACACAGATATGCCATTGTCCAAGAAGGATGAGAAGGCCTGTCAGTAAGTTGACTCGTAAGCCAGGAGACGTTTCCAGATGACAATTCTTCGTGGAAAAAGAGACAGCGCCCAGGACACGGGTATACTCTAGGTATATTCTCATCCCTTCCATGAAGCATTGCATCCAGACTACACACCCTGGAGGCCCTTCATGAAGAAGCGCGGAATCTTCTCTCTGGTCCTGTTGCTCGCCCTCTCTCCCCTCTTTGCAGCACAAGACATCACCGACCTTGGCACAGCCTTTGAACTCGTGGTAGCAGAAAGTTCACTGGCTGAAGCCCAGACCAACACAGCATCGTCAGTCTCGGTACTCGGCAAAGAGGAAATTGCTTCCTACAACGCACAAACCACCGCAGAACTCGTCGGTAAAGCCATCGGCACATCCTTCAACTCCTACGGAAGCCTCGGAGCATTGCAGACTGTCGTCATCCGGGGTGCAACCTCTTCCAAGAACCTCATCTACCTTGATGGTGTTTTGCTCTCCTCCGCCCACAACGGCTCAGTAGACCTCTCCATCATACCCATCGACATCATCGAAAGCATTGAGATCATCAAGAGCGGCCCGGGAAACCTTGGCAGAACCAATGCCATCGGGGGCATGGTGAACATTATCACCAAGAAAGGACAGAAGAGTGACACACCGTTCTCCCTTACCGTGGAGAACGGTTCCTTCCTTCCCGTTGCCTACGGCACCAATGATGACCGCAATTGGGCATCCTTGGCGGACAGCCAGAAACTTGATCTCTCCTACACCAACGAAAATCTGGTGGCAAGTGTCGGGGGCCTCACTGCTCAGAACGCCTATACCTATGACAACGCGGGCACCAAACTCAGGGACAATGCCCAGGTTTATGAAGTACATGGATCAGCCAACTACAAGCAGGAACTCTCCGACCTGGCAAGCCTCAGCACCCAGAACCTGGTGAGCTACAAGAACCTGGGCCTGCCCGGCGGCTATATCGTTGACTCTTGGGGCTACGGTGGACTTACTCCCAACGATTACGAACAAGACCTTCTCGTGAGCTCCCAGAACATGTTTGAACTTGACGAACTTACACCCAACCTGGAAAAGCTCACCACCCACGTGAACTACAGCTTTGCAAGAACCTTCTATCATGATGATGACTATCAGGACAGCACCCACAACAAGCACAAGGCAGCTGCCCAAGCCGAAGCAACCTGGAACCTTGGAGAAAACTACGCCCTTACCACCGACGTGCTCTACTCGCTCGACTACGTTGATAGTACTGATGTAGGTAAAAATGCCCGCAACACCATTTCCAGTGCAGCCAACGCAAGCCTGTATTTCCAGGAAGGCAAACTCTCCCTGCACCCTAGTGTCAACGTAGCCTTCATCAGTGATCTCAAGGCACTCTCTCCGAATGCTTCCCTGGGATTCATCTATCTCATCCATCCTTCTGTCGACCTGAGTGCAACACTTAGCTATGCAGAGAACGTACCTACCTTCTCCGACCTCTATTGGCCTTCCTCCGGGAACCCCAACCTGAAGACGGAAAAAGGCTTGAATGCTGACTTGGGCCTGGCAACCACCGTGGGCAATCTGACCTATGAAGGCACTCTGTTTGGAAGAAACATCTACAATGCGATCGCCTACTCCTCTACAACCTACCTTCCGGACAACATCGCCCACAGTGTCTACCTTGGAACCGAACAGAGTGTCGAAATCTCACTCAACAACAACATCTCCCTCCAGGCAAGCTACCAGTACAACAAGAGCTATGACCTCTCCAATGGAAAAACCTTTGCTGACAATGTGGAAGTGTCGAGTGTAAGAAAGCACACTGCCAAAGGATCTCTCTTTCTTGCCTTTGGCAAGGTTGACGGAGTGCTCAGTGCGGAATACTTGGGCAAGACCAGCACGCTTGAAAACGTCTTCCTGGTCAACCTCAGCACAAGCATGCAGGTAACAGAAGCTCTGAATGCCTATGTTGCTATAGACAACCTGCTCAATACATCCTACGAGCTTACCAGCGGTGGCTACCCCATGCCCGGAACCAAGATCCGCCTCGGCGGAAAGCTGAGGTTCTAGCCTATGGAGTTTACCAACCTCATCTCCATCATGCACAAGGGAGGAGCGGTCATGTGGCCGCTCTATGCCCTCTTGGTCGTAACGATAGTGCTGAGCATCGAGCGGACCATCACGCTCATAGTACAGTGGAAGAAAGAGGAAATCATGGTCAAGGAGAGCTTGGAAAAACCTCTCTCCATCCTGGACCTCATTGCCATGATAGCCCCGGTTCTCGGATTCCTGGGAACCGTAACCGGCATGATCAACGCCTTCAAGTCGGTATCGGAAGCATCATCAGTCCAGCTGCAAGTCGTTGCAGCAGGACTGTATGAAGCCCTCTTTACCACCGCTTTCGGCCTGATCATCTCCATCCTGGCCACCGTCTTCTCCTTCTTCCTTGACCTAGCCATCGAGAGCCTATGCGAAAGAAACGAAGAGACCTAGGACAAACCAGCGACATAGCCTTCCTTCTCATCATCTTTTTCCTGCTTCTCTCAGGCATCTCCTCTTCCCACAGCATCTCCTTGCAACTTCCAGCCGACACAACAGCAAGTCCTTCTGCAGAAGATATCACCTACCAAACGCTCGCACTGGGGCAAGACGGTTCGCTTACCCTTGCCGACCAAATCATTGCCACCAATCAGCTGCCCACCCTGGTTTCCAACACCACCCACCTTACGCTGCAGGTTGAAGCCCAAACGGCTTGGCAACACGTCGTATCAACGCTTTCCGTTCTCCAGCAGAGAGAACCCGCATCCTTGGAACTGGAGATGATGCCATGAGGAAGAAGCGAACTACCCCACCCTCCGCCCTTACGGACATTGCCTTTCTTCTCTTGCTCTTCTTCCTCATCATGGCCATCACCAGCCACCAGAGTCCCATTCCACTGACGCCTGCCCAAACTTCAGCCCAAAAGATGGATCTGAAAGACATCCCCACCCTTTTGGTTTCCCAGGACGGACAGCTCTTCCTTGATGGGACTCCTGTCAACCTCGAAACACTTCCTTCCGAAAGCACCTATGCATTGCTTGCTGACAAGAACACCCCGTTCTCCGTCCTCTTCCCCCTTATCGAGCACCTGAGGGAGCAAGGAACCGAAACCCTGCACTGCCTTGTGGAGGAGAAGCCATGAACAAACTGCAAACGCTGATTCTTGGTCTGACACTAACCGTTCTCATGATAGCCCTGCTCTTCCTGCCTCTTCGCATCAAAGAGACAGAAGAACCTTTGGTTGCTCCGCCAACCGCAGCCACCCTGTCTCTGGTCAGACGGGTTTCGGCCCAAACAGCACCACAGCAACAGCCAAAAGCGGAAGAACAAGTCCAAGATATCCAAAACCCAAAAGAACAGGAGCCTCTTGAAGAAAAACCTGCCCAGGAACTGCTCCCGCCGCCTGTTGCAGTTTCACCAGTACCACCGGAAGAACCTGCAATGGTATTGGCACAAGAAGAACCTCAGCCTTCTCTCATAGAGGGCTACTACCCAATTGAGAGCGTGACCGAGGCTCCTGTCTTTGACAGGAAGCAGCTTGCCCTACGTATCGTCTACCCACCCCTTGCAAAACGACAAGGCAAGGAAGGCTTGGTCATGCTCAGGCTTTTCCTCTCTGATACAGGCTTGGTTGAACGCATCCTCATCGAGAAAGATCCCGGCTATGGCCTTGCCCAAGCCGCAGTCTCTGCTTTCACCGGCTTTCAGGCAAAGCCTGCAATACGAGAGGGAAATGCCGTACCGGTCACCTTGCGTTATCCAGTCCGCTTCTCACTCAAGTAGGCCCACTTCTTACATCCTAGTGATCTACTAGGCCATATTTATTTACATATTGTACAAATTGATCCGACAAAGCACCCATGTTGTGACACAGTTATGACATCTGCACTAGTTTCTAAAAAATTATCCAGCAATAAATTACAACAGCTATAAAAACAGTACCACCCTATACTTCAATGTTGTCACATGTTTGCTTAACTATTACATTGTACTTATTTATTTATATTATATAGATTTATTGAATAATATTTTGTAATATCATTGGATATTCATCTTTTTCCAAGATTTCATTTCCTACCTGTTGACATAAGTCGTCACTTTTACTATAGTACAAGTGTGCTTTGGGAAAGGCACTGGAACATAGAACATCTTGCACCGGGGCGGAAGCCCTGAAAGGAACTACATCATGAAAAAGAACATCTTAGCCGTACTTCTGGTAATCACCGTTTCCACCTTCGCAGCATTCGCTGTAGTAACCGATTCTGGAACTCTCAATGTCGCAACCGCCGTACAGGGTGTAAACCTCATTGGCGTATTTGCAACTGGCACCGCAGCACCTACAGGTAATGCTGCAGCAAACTGGACTGGTTCATATACTGCACCAACCGTAAACTCTGCTACTGAGACCGCCGTAGGTGTTGTCCATACCAGAAGCAATAACCGCACCGGATACAGTGTAACCATGGCTGCAGGACCGCTGTCCAGCACAGGTACCACTACTGTTTACTTGGGCTATGTTGCCAAAGCATACGATGGCGCAACGCTCTCTGGAACTTCCACCTATGATGCAACTGGCACGACTACTTCGGGAACCGCTGCCACCATCATCAGCACGGGCAATCTCGAGGGCATCACCACTACCTCGCGTGATATCAAGATTGAAATTCCGAACTATGCAACCGCACTGGAAGGTAGCTACACTGGTACCATTACCTTCAACTACACTTCCAACAACTAAGAACCATCACAAGTAAGTCTGTCCAAGGCCACCTCTCCCGCAGGTGGCCTTCTCTTTAGCCTGGATACAGGAAGAGGGCCGGTTGGCCCTCTCTCTGTTGCATAGTTCTTCGATGCTCATGTTCTCGTTCACTCCGAAGTGAGTAAACGCTTGCTGAGTGTCCTCAGACAGTGGAAGGTGGAGTCTGCAGGAATGAAGGCATAGCTCTTGGTCCGCTTGAGCACCAAGCCCTCCACCACCTGCTCAACGGTATAGAAGTTGCCTCCGATGCGGTTGTTGTCATAAGGGGCGAAGGCTGTGGCATAGAAGAGGCTTCTCGTCTCCCCGCTCTTGATCGTCACGGTGGTCTCGGCTCCCATGATGGCATCGCTGGCCTGTGCGTTGTGCATGCCGGTGTAGAGATTATTGGTCCCGGAACCACAGTTGAGCGAGTACTGCTGGCTCATCCCCCCTGCATAGAAAGCCCAGGGAGTCTCACTCCTGCCCCCGAAATCAAAGAGGAAGTTGTTGAAGTTCAACCCGATCTCATTCTCGGACAGGGCAGCAGGACCAGGGAAGAAATTGAAGTAGACCATCTGCTGGCGCGGGTTGATCACACTCGACCACCCCAGGTTTGAGGAGCGGGGCAGTACCCCGCTGATAAGATCGGTCCTTCCGATCGGAGGAGGCACCTCGGTCAGGTCAACCGTCCCCCCTTCCTTCAGCGGAGCCTTCTTCCAGTCCTCGAACTGCGTAGACGGCTGAAGGCGGGATGCAGCACCATTGAGCTGCAGTTCCGGTGCAGAAGTCCAGAGCTCTGCCGAAGCATTGAGCACACACCCGGACTCAAGGAAAGGAGAGCCGACCTCATTGTTCCAGGTTGTGTTGGCTACCAGGGGATCGGGAGCATTGTTGGTGATGAAAATTGCCGTATAGAGCACCGGCTGGTTGGGAAGCAGCATATCAATTTTGCGCACCAGCCACTTGGACTTGCGGTTGCGCACCATGCTCATCAACCAAACACCCCCGAACTCAGGGTCGGTGCCATAGCGCTCCACCATCCAGTAGGAAGAAGCGGTGAACCCACTCTGCTCCTGCAGTCCCTGGTCGGACTCATAGGCTGGACCGAAGTTGGGAAAGCTGAAGTAAGACCCGGCTTTCTGGTACAGATAGGGGCTGTTTTTCCAGTAGTCGGCGTTCTCGTCGCTGAATACCGAGGTACCGGTCCCACGATAGTGCGGGATCAGATGGGCATTGAGCCTCCCCCCTTGGGGGGAAATGGAACTCAGTTCAAGTACCATGCCGCCCTGGTCCTCAACTACCGTCCTGATCAGGTCGTTGGTAAGCACTGTGGCATTTCGACTTTCCCACAATCGCAGACGACGGATATCCATCTCGTTTCTCCTCATTCATGGTGTTAAAAACCGCTCATTGACAGTATACTACTCGTACCAGATACCGTCCCATTGTGCAAGGAGTGCAGATTCATGATTTCCAAGAAGGACCGACTCTTCAACCTCTCCACCAACCATACCACCTATCTGTTCGCCATCACAGAGACAGGCCACCTTGAACACCTCTACTACGGGCCCCTTCTCGCAAACCAGGCGATCAGCGTCGACGCTCTTGCAGAGAAGCGCAGCCTGAACATCGGAACCGGTACCGCGTACGACAGCGACCACCCAACCCTGTTCATGACCAACCTCTGCATGGAGTATTCTACCATGGGAAAGGGAGACTATCGAGAGTCCTCGGTGGACATTGAGTACCAGAGAGGTATGCACACCCTCGACTTCCTCGTGAAAAGCTACAGGATCCTGCCGGGCAAGCCCAGAACCTTCTCCGGACTGCCCGAATCGTATGGGACCAAGGAAACCTGCACCACCTTGGAGATTACCCTCAAGGAAGCACTGCTTCCCATCCGGCTCCTGCTCACCTACACCGTTTTTGAGGACAGCAATGTCATCACCCGAAGAGCCACCCTCCACAACGATGGGACCTCATCGGTACGCATCAACAACCTTGCCTCCGCCCAGCTCGATCTGGACAGCGACGAGTGGAACCTGGTGACCCTCGACGGGACCTGGGCACGCGAACGATACATGCAGGAACGACCACTGGGGCCCGGCATTGTCATCAATGACAGCAAGAGCGGAGCAAGCTCAGCAGAGCACAACCCCTGCATCTTCCTGACCAAGGAGGATGGGGAGTGCATCGGCATGAACCTGGTGTACAGCGGCAACCACCGGGAGCTGGTCGAAACCTCCCCGTTCGGCAAGATCCGCATCCTCACCGGCATCAATCCTAGCGGCTTTTGCTGGGACCTCAGCCCCCAAGACCGCTTCCAGACACCAGAGGCTGTCCTCACCTACTCCAACAAGGGACTGAATGGGGCAAGCGCCAACTTCCACCACTTCGTAAACAATCACATCATCAGGGGACCCTGGAAGTTCAGGGAACGGCCCGTGCTCATCAACAACTGGGAAGCTACCTACTTCAACTTCACCGAAGACAAGCTGCTCACCTTAGCAAAAGAGAGTGCAGCACTTGGCATGGAGCTCTTTGTCCTTGACGATGGCTGGTTCGGACTGCGCAACGACGACACCACCAGCCTTGGCGACTGGACGGTGAACCCAAAGAAACTCTCCTCAGGCCTTGGCGGCCTTGCCTTGGAAATCCACCGCCTGGGCATGATGTTCGGACTCTGGGTGGAACCGGAAATGGTAAGCATCGAGAGCCAGCTCTACAAAAAGCACCCCGAGTGGATGATAGCCATCCCCGGCCGCAGGCCCAGTGTGGGACGCAACCAGTACCTGCTCGACCTCACCCGCGAGGATGTGCGCACCTACCTGTTCAAGACCCTCAGCGAAACCTGGCACCTCGCCGACGTCAACTACATCAAGTGGGACATGAACCGGGTCTTCAGCGACCTGTACAGTGCCAATACAGAAATCCGCAACCACGGGGAGTTCCTCCACCGCTATGTGCTGGGGCTCTACGACCTTCTGGGCAAGCTTACCCAGGCCTTCCCGAATGTGCTCTTTGAGTCGTGCGCAAGCGGTGGCAACCGCTTCGACCTCGGCATGCTCTGCTACATGCCCCAGACCTGGACCAGCGACAACACCGATGAGCACAGCCGCCTCTTCATCCAGGAAGGAACCAGCTGCGGCTATCCCCTCTCAGCCATGGGATGCCATGTCAGCGCCTCACCCAACCACCAGACGCTGCGCAAGACCGACATCGAGTCCCGCTTCAATGTCGCCGCCTTCGGAGTGCTCGGCTATGAGCTGGACATCACCAAGCTCAACCGACAGCAGAAGGAAGCCATCAGGGCACAGATAGCCTTCTACAAGGCCCATCGCTCGCTGTTGCAGTACGGGAATTTCACCAGGATCAAGCTGGCGAACAGTGACTCCAACCAGGTCGTATGGGCTGTGGCCAGGGAGGACAAGAGCGAGCTGCTCGTGCTCTTTGCCCAGAAGCTGAATCCGGCAAACCCCGGCAGCGACAAGCTGAAAGTGCAGCTCATCGATCATGATGCAATCTATGAGGTCTTCCCCCGCCAGCAGAAGATCGACATCAAGATGTTCGGCGACCTGGTCAACCGCATCAGCCCGGTGCCCATCACCGAAGGCGGCCTTGCCCAGGACACCATCAGCAAGAACATCTCGCTGGACAGTGAAGTGGAGCACTATCGGGTGACCGGGGAACAGGTCGCCTATGCCGGCATCAAGCTGAACCAGCAGTTCGGCGGCACCGGCTACGACGCCATGACCCGGGTGTTGGGAGACTTCGGCTCAAGGATCTACATCTTCAAGAAGATCAACTGAACCGAACGCTCTTGCCTGCACGAAGGCTCTTCGCTATTATGGACAGAATGGAACAGACTGTCATCCATCTTGATGCGCAGGCCTCATCGCTTGCGACCAACCAGGGCTACCTCGCACTCTGCCAGCAGGTTCGCCGCTCTGTCTTCGTACAGGAGCAGGGGGTGAGCGAGGCGATCGACTTCGACGGCAAAGACCGAAGCTGCGGTCACCTTCTCTTGCTGCTGGACGATGAGGCGGTGGGAACACTGCGTATCCGAACCACCGCCGAAGGTACCAAGCTTGAGCGTATCGCCGTCCTCTCCTCCTGCCGTGGACAGGGATTTGGGGAGCTGTTGGTGCGCTGCGCCCTCTCTCTTGTCGAAGGAAACGTCTATATCCATGCCCAGGTCCACAGCCAAGGCTTCTATGAGAAGCTCGGCTTTGTCGTGGAGGACCCAACCATCTACTACGAAGCCAACATCCCCCACCGTACCATGATCTGGCCCCATGGCCGAGGAGCATCACCGTGTATCGTCACAAGACCATCGTAATTGCAGGAGCAGGCGTTTTTGGCACAGCCATGGCCGAACGGCTCTCCTGGAACACCACCAACACCGTCATTCTCTGGTCCATAGAAGAGGATGTGGTGGAGGACATCAACAAGAACCATCGCAACACAAAATATTTCCCTACCCACTTTCTGAATACCAGCATCAGGGCAACGACGGACAAGCAGATCTTCAGCAATGCCGATGCCATCATGCTCGTCATCCCCTCCAAGGCCATTGTTTCCTTCACCGAGGAGATCAGGCCGCTGACCAAGGAAGACTGCATGGTGATCAACCTGGCGAAGGGGATGAGCGATGACGGGGCCTTCATCACCGAGCAGATCCCCTTCCCCCGAACCGCCAGCATGAAGGGACCGACCTTCGCCATCGAGGTCTTGCACGGCCTCCCCTCCTCCTTCACCTTCGGAGGAAAACGGGAAGACTACCTCACCCTCAAGGAGAACATCCTCAAGGATACCGGCCTCTACCTCGACTACACCAGCGACATCCGCTCGGTGGAGCTGATGAGCATTCTCAAAAATATGTACGCCATCGCCATAGGGCTCGTCAGTGGTCGCTTCAACTCGCCCAACGTGGACTTTCTCATCTACACCAAGGCAGTAGCCGAGATGAGGCGCTTCCTCTCCCTCTTCGGTTGCACCACCGAGACCATCTTCTGTTACTGCGGTATCGGCGACCTTGGGCTGACCAGTCTCAACGACCTCTCACGCAACCGCACCCTCGGTCTTCTGATGGGCAAGGGTTTTTCCATCGACAACAGCGGAACCAGCGCTACGGTCATTGAGGGAAGCCGAACGGTGAAGCTGATGGGAGAGATGACCCGGAACAAGGGCGTCGAAGAGGAGTTTCCCTTGGTACAGGCCCTCTACCGTCTCATGTACGAGGGAGAGACCCTCAACGACTACATGGCAGCTGTCTTCGCCTAGCGAAAAACGGCCCCACTCAACAAGAGAGGGGCCGCATTTCGCACAGGAAATCCTGTTTCTTACAAGTTCTCCAGGACCTGTACACCTTCAATGCCATAATGTGCCTTGATTGCTGCAAGCTCTGACTTCAGTGCTGCTTCCTCTGCGCTTCCCAGCGGGGAGAACGGACTGCGGACAAATCCGCCGTCAAGGCCGATCCAGGAGAGCATCCGCTTCATGCTGGCATGCATCGGGTGCTTGAGTACGGCAAAGATGATGGCATCGGCCTGGGTCTGAAGCCGTTTTGCCTCAGCCCAGTCTCCCCTGCCATACGCTGCATAGAGACCGGTGAAGAGCTCGGGAATGACATTGTAGAAGGAACCGATCAGGCCATCAGAACCGTAGGAGAGGCCGGAGAGGGCCATCTCATCACTGCCTGAATAGACCTTGAACGAGGAGCCGATCTCCTCCTTGATCCTGAGAATCTCATGGTGGGTGCTTGCCGTGTACTTGATGCCTTGCACCTGTGAAAGAGCGGCAAGACGCTTGATCGTGGAGAAGTCCACCGTGGCAGCAAGGGCTACGTTGTAGACGATCATCGGGATGCTCACCGATTCACTGAGCTCGGCATAGAAGCGAACGATCTCATCAGAGCTGAACTTCCAGTAGAACGGAGGAACCGAGGAGATGGCGGCAGCACCTGCTTGGCCTGCGTGCTTTGCCAGCTCAATGGACTTCTTCGTCCCGATATCCCCTACATGGACAATGAGGGGAATCGCTCCTGCCACCTCATCGGCAACCACCTCAACCACACGCTGACGCTCCGTCCCGTCCATCAGGAAGGTCTCGCCGGTACTCCCGGTCAGATACAGACCGTCCACATTCTGTGAGAGCAGAAAGCGTACCAGTTGTCGTTGGCGTTTCTCATCAAAAGCCTGATGCTCATCAAAACAGGTCAATAGCGCGGGGATTACCCCGACAATCCTATCCAAATTCATGGTACTCATCTATGCACACCCTTTCGGCACCGATTATCGATGCCATATTGTCTTATCCCTTCACGGCACCCATCGTGATGCCACTTGCGAAATATTTCTGGAAGAGGAGGAAGATGGTGACGATGGGCAAGGCGCCAAGGGCTGCCCCTGCCATGATCACCCCATAGTTGGTCGCCATCTCAGCCTGCAGGGTTGCAACACCGAGGGCGATGGTGAGCTTCGAACGGCTTTGCAGCATGACCAACTGCAAAAAGTAGTCGTTCCAGGTGGAAATGAAGGTGAAGATCGCCAAGGCCCCATAGGCGGGCTTGATGATCGGGGTGACGATCCGGACGAAGGTCATCCACTCATTCGAACCATCGATGCGAGCTGCATCAAGGATCTCGGTCGGGACCGTCTGGGAGAACTGCTTCATCAGGAACACCCCGAACGGCCAGCCTACTGCAGGCAGGATCACCGCCCAGGCTGTGTTGTACATCCCGATGGAGTTCATGATCCGCACCAAAGGCACCAGGACGACCTGCTTGGGCAGGGCCATGGCTGCTATGATGACGGCAAAGACAAAACCGCGGCCGGAGAACTGTTTCTTGGCAAGCACATACCCTGCCATGGCGCTGGTCAGACAGACCAGGATCATGGAAGCAAGGGACATGAAAACGCTGTTGAGAAACCAGGCCAGGGCCGGATTGAGAAACAGTTCGGTGAAGTTGGCAAACGTCGGCTCGGTGGGAAACCACTGGGGAGGCATCTGGATCGCCACCTTCTGGATCTTGAAGGCACCGGTGATGATCCAATAGAACGGGAAGATGAAGAGCAGGGAGACGGCAATGAGCACAACCATCATGATGGCGCGATAGTAGTTGAATCGTTGTTTCAGCATGACCTTCCCTCCTTAGTATTCCACATTCGATTTGATCGACTTGAACTGCAGGATGCTGAACAAGCCGATGACAATTGCCAGCAGTACACCCATCGCATTGGCATAGCCGTAGCGGTAGAGGCTGAACGCGTTGTCATAGAGGTAGTACATGATGGTGCTGGTCGAGTAGACCGGTCCACCGCTGGTCAGCAGCTGGATCAGGGCGAAGCACTGGAAGCTGTTGATCGTGGTGATGACCACCACATAGAGGGTCGTCGGCAGGATGGAGGGCCATTTGATCTGCCAGAACGTGCGCAGGTTGCTCGCACCGTCCACTTCGGCCGCCTCCAAAATCGAGTTGTCGATGTTTGCAAGCGATGAGATGTACAGCACGATCGGCTGGCCGATGCTGGTGGTGAAGAGGATGGCAAGGATGCACCAGATGGCCGTATCCTTGTTTCCCAACCACGCGATGTTCTTCTCGATCACTCCCAGGCTCACCAGTACGTAGTTCAGAATTCCTGCATACTTGTCGAAGATCCACTTCCAGACCACCACGACCGGGACCGTACCGGTGACCACCGGCAAGTAGAAGATCCCTCGGAAGGAGGAAGTGACCCATGCATTCTTGTCATAGATGAGCGAAGAGACCCAAAGACTGAAGATGGTGACGGCGGGAACCGAAACCACCACGATCACAAAGGTGTTCCAGAACGAACGAAGGAACTTCGGGTCACTGAAAAGGTCGAGATAGTTCTTCAGACCGATGAAGCGGAAACTGCTCATGGTGTAATCGAAGAAGCTGGTGAAAATGCCCATCCCCATCGGGATGATGACGAAGCCGAGAAAAAAGAGCAGCATCGGCAGCAGGAACAAGTAGCTGGTTCTGTCGATCTGTCTCTGGATTGCATGGCTTACGCCATACTTGTTGGTCTTGCTTTCCATACGTACACCTTGAACCGTTTTGAAGTGCCCCCCCTGCCATTGGCAGGGAGGACCTATACTCTATACTAGCTTATTTGGCGAACACTGCGTTGGCGTTCTTGTCGTAGTCGGCAAGAGCGGTTGCCACCGTCTTCTCTCCGGTGAACACATACTGGAGCATGTTCCACCACTCGGTCCTCATGGCCGCGAAGCCGGGCATGGTGTTGTAGTAGCCACCATAGTACTTCGTCCAGGAAGCGAGCAGGTTGTATTCGGGATTGCCCGGATAGAGGTCGCCGAAGGAGGAACGTACCGGGAATGCACCGGTCTGCACCACATTCTTCGGACCCCAGACAGTGTCGTCGCTGATGAAAGAGATGAACTTCTTGGCAGCCTCGGCACGAGCAGCATCCTTGTTGTCGAATACGCAGAAGCCATTGACCAGATATTCGAGACTGGGAACTCCGTCGTTGCTCGGGAAAGGAACGGAAACCTGCGTGAAGGCATCGGTTGCATAGTTCTTGGCGTTGGAGGTCCCCCAGCAGATGGTTGCCCCGATCTGCTGCTGGGCAAAGAGCTGGAGCTCTTCAGCTGCTGCAATGCTCAGACCTGCGTCGATGTACTCCTTGTCCACCAAGTCCTTCAGCAGTTGGAGGGCCTTTGCACCCTCAGTACTGTTCATGGTGTAACGGGAGTTTTCCTTGTTGGCAATCGCAGCCCCATAGAGGTTGCTCACCAGAGCACGGGTTCCCTGGTCACCACCCTGTCCACCACAGTAGACGGAGATGCCGATGTTGCCGGCCTTGCCCAGTGCTTCCATGGCCTTGGTGAAGTCATCGGTGGTCCAGGTGCGATCCCCTTCGAGGTTCACATACTGCAGGGCCCCGGCCTCTTCCCACATCTCCTTGTTGATACCCATATAGAAGGGGGAAGCACTGATGGGATACATCCAGTAGCTGGAACCATCACTGCAGGCTGCCAAAAGGTCTGCATTGCCGACATCGCTCTTGTAGGAGGAAGTGAAAAGATCGTCGAGCTTGACAAGCTTGCCGTTTCTCCCGTATTCAATGATTCTTCCCGGAGCATCGAAGAGGACGTCAGGTGCGGTACCGCCCTCGATGGCTGCGGTGAGTTTCTGGGGACCGCTGGTAAAGTCAATGGTCTCGAGCTTCACCTTGATGGTGGGGTTTGCAGCCTCAAAAGCCTTGACGAGCTCGGCTTCATAACTACCGGCCGGCTTGCCGGCATCCTGTCCAAAGGTGGGGAATGCCCACCAGGTGATGGTTACCGTCCCATCGGATGCGGTGGGTGCAGCTTCCTTGCTTCCAGCCCCAAACAACGGGCTTGCAAGAAGGACGAGCAACAGTGACAATGCAATTGCCGTAAGCTTTTTCATGATCTTCTCCTTTTGTATTCACGTAAACATTGCGTATTTGCTGATACTTGTATGCTAGTTTGAACTTTCTTGTTTGTCAATGAATTTTTTGCATGAGATTTCCGTTCTTGTTATAGTACTACTTAATTTACTTAATTATAAAATTTTAATTATCATAGTACTTAAAATTTCCCGTTTCAATCTCTCTTTTCAGAAAGAATTTTTTGACTTTTCTAGTATCCTAGTTTAGGATATACACAATACAGCTGATTCTTCGGGCAAGACTCTTTGAGAAGTTTTGGGAAGAGTGATAGAATGGGGACGCCATGGCAACACGAACTGCGATCATTGAGCAAATCTACGAAGACATTCGGGACAAGATCCTGAAGAATGAGTACACACCCGGGAGCAAGCTGAGCGAGAACTCCCTTTCTGCCGACTACCACTGCAGTCGCACCCCGGTGCGCGAAGCCATCAAGCGCCTGGAGCAGGATGGCTTTGTCACGGTGCTCCCCCAAAGCGGCAGCTACGTCAAGGAGCTGACACTCAAGGACTACCAGCACATCGCTGAGGTACGCACCTACCTCGAAAGCCTTGCCTTCCGCCTGAACTGCGAGAATGAGGTGGATATCACCCCGTTCAGCACCATCCTCGATGCGATGGACAGGTGCGACATGGACAATCCCAATGAGGTCATGACCTTCAGCGATCTTCACTTCCAATTCCACTTGGAAATGGTGAAAGCCTCAGGCAATGAGATCTTGCTCACCACCTTCAATCGCCTCAACCTGAACACCAACAGCCTGCTCTTTTACCAGCGCCTCTCGACCCAAGGCAAGGTACAGACTCAGGAAGAACACCGAAAAATCCTGGAGTTCCTCGAAAAACGCGATGCAACGCATGGGGAGAAGTTCATGTTCGCCCACCTGTGGAGAAAGCGCAACGCGTACAAGCGCAGCAGGGTGTGAACCCTTTTCCCGCCCAGACAAATCCTACACATCCCCAAGAACGAAAAAAAACTCCCTCAAGCTTGCACCCTTGAAGGAGTTCCGCTATAGCGCGGGAGTTGTACCAACCGTTACCTCAGATCTGAGGGGGAAAAAACGGAGGCACAAACGGTGGGGTATTCATGACATAAGTCAAACGCCCACACGTTCGGACACGTACACTATAGCAGGAATTGATTCGTCTGTTAAGCCTTTTTTCCACTTTTTCCCAAAAGCTTGCAGAAAAACCAGTTATCGTCTTTTTACGCCCCTATTTCAATACATTTCAAGCACCATCGAGACGGTTGATGAGAGCTGCAACGTTCCTGCAGGGACCTCCGTAGCCATGTCATAGGCTGCTTCGCTGGCCATAGCCAGTTTCATCCGGGGGTTGTAGGGATTGGAAACAGAGGCATACTCACTGATGGTAATCGGCTTACCGACCTGCATACCTGCTTCCTTGGCATAGAGTTGCGCTTTTTCAAGAGCATTGGCGACGGCAAGAGAGCGAGCCTCTGCCTGTCCTTCACCCTTATCTTCCTTGTCGAGCATCACCGAGTTGAGCATGATGCCACTCACCTCACCAAGCTGATCGATGACCGTGCCCAGGATTGAGAGATTGCGCAAGGTAACCGAGACACTCTGGCTGGCGACCTGTCCCTCCAGGTACTGCTTGCCATCGAGCCACTGGTAGCTGGGCCTCAGATTGATGCTGGTGGTCCTGATGTCTTCCTCGGCCACCTTGTTTTCTCTCAGGACAGAGAGGATCATGGCCATTTTCTCATTGGCAAAGCTTTGGGCATCGCTGGTGGTCTTTCCCAGCTCACTGACCTGGATGGAGAAAGAGGCGATATCGGGAGTGAGCGTCACTTCTGAAGTACCCGTTACCTCTATGGTACGCACAAGGTCCTTGCTCGAAAGACAGGAAGAGAATAATGCCAGTACCGCCACTACAAGCAAGAGTGCCGTGATTCGTTTCAGGTTCATGAAAAGTCTCCTTGTCTGCTACTGCATCAGATACGGGCGCTTCCCCGCTTCCCGCAAGAAGAAGAAGAGCGCAATGCACATGATACCGTTGTCATAGATGCCCGTGCCCAAGTCCCGAAGCACATCGGCGACAGGAACGGAGAGCACATCCAATTGCTCATTCTCGTCAAGCTCCTGGCCACTGGTATGGCTGGCCTGCTCCACCAGATAGAAATAGGAACGGTTGTTCATGAAAGCGGAGTTTGGGCTTACATTGCCCAAGGCGGTAACAGTACCGCCTTCAAGGCCGGCCTCCTCCTTCAGCTCCCTGAGCGCTGCAACCAAGGGATCTTCACCCTTTTCCACCACTCCGGCGGGAAACTCGCGGGTGATGGTTGCCGAACCATGGCGGAACTGGTCCACCATGACAAAGCGAGCCACCCCACTCTTGTCCCTGAACCAGGGAATGACAGTAACCCACAGCGGTGCATCCACCTCTATGAAAGAGGCGATGCGGCCGTCGCTGCTCTCCCGCTTGACCTTGCAGATATCAAAGATGGGGCCTTTGAAGACACACTCTCTTTCCCCTGACTTCCAGACAAGATGGCTCATCGCCTTTCCTTCATCTTGGACAAACGGATCGAACATTGGTTACACTCCTTTCTTTGAGGGACAGTTGCTCGAACAGCTTGCGCATGCCGAAGGTGCGCAACTGGCAGTTCCTGCAAAATCCGTGGGACGGTGGGAGGAAACCGCCGTACCGCTGTTGATCAGCATTGCGATGTCACGGATTGCCTTGGAGGAAGGACTGTCCGGCTTCTTGCTCAGATAGCTCTCTCCGGCATCCTCGGCTTCCATGAGGGGAACTTCCAAGGGCACCCGGCCCAAGAAGGGAACACTCATCTGGTCTGCCATCTTCCTGCCGCCGCCGATGCCGAAGATGGGAATCTCGGTTTGGCAGCCGGGGCAAATGAGACCGCTCATATTCTCCACCACCCCAAGAATGGCAACACCCATCTTGCGGGAGAAGTTAACGCTGCGCCGCGCATCCAGGATGGCAACCTCCTGGGGAGTGGTGACGATGATGGTTCCTGTAAGTTCCGGAATGGTCTGGCAGACAGTAAGCTGCTCATCGCCGGTTCCCGGAGGAGAGTCGATCAAGAGGTAATCAAGTACTCCCCAATCAGCCTGGGCAAGAAACTGACGGATGGCGGCAATCTTCATGGGACCGCGCCACACGATCGGGCTGTCACGATCGGGAATGGCGAAAGCAAGGCTCATCACCTTCAGGTTCGGCCTAGCCTCCACCGGATAAAAGGACTTTCCTCCATCCTCGGTGGTAAGGATACCCGCTTCACACCCAAGCATCTTGGCCACATTCGGCCCGTGCAGGTCGGTATCGAGAATACCTACGGTACATCCGCTGTCCACAAGGGCATTGGCGAGGTTGACCGTTACGGTGGTCTTCCCCACTCCGCCCTTTCCACTCATGATCAGGATCTTTCTCCCGATTTTATCCAAATGCTCCCGGATTGCCTTGTCTTCTGCAATCCGCTCTGCAAAATCCACACCTTCTGCCATGTTCAGTATTCACTCCTTGCGTGATGTACGCCATGCATAACCTTACGACAAAGAGGAAAAACAGACAAGAGAAGAGAGGTATAAGCATGCTTTCAGTACAAAAATCCTGCACCACTATACCCAATGTATGCAACCAATTACGATTCTCCGCCACCTTCACTTTCTTTGCGAAAACCGAGGGTTGCCAAACGCGGAACCCGAGACAAATGATTGACAGGCTTGAAGAAACCCCGAAAATTGTGGCTATGGGCAACAAGAGAAAACCAAGGAATGGTGCTTGCAAGGTTACCAAGAATGTGATGGGTTGCTAACCATTTATCCTACCTTTACTTGAAACGCCCCCTTCGATTCCGCTATACTTGGGGAAGTGTGCAATTCGTAGTCCTTGGCTACGGTCACGATAAACCGAAATCAGGAGTTCGTATGGTATTCTTAGCGCAACTACCGAAAGAGCAGCTAATTGCCCAGCTCGAAAATGGGGTGATCCTCATGGTTCTGGGTATCGCCACGGTGTTTGTGTTTCTCACGTTGCTGGTCTTCCTTACCAAAGGCATGAGCGCCATTGCAAAGAAGATCGCTCCCCAGAAGAAACCCGCTGCCGTTGTGAGCAGTCCCGCCGCCGCCACCCTCTCTGCAAGTCCTGCACTTGATGCAGACATTGCAGCAGCTATTGTGGCCGCATTCGCCAAGTCGAAAGAATAAGTAAACCCGGAGGACATTTCCAAATGAAAAAGCAAGTCAAGTTCATGTGCACCGCGTTCCGTGACGGATTCCAGTCTGTATATGGTGCCCGTGTATTCACCAAGGATTTCATGCCTGCAGTAGCTGCCGCCCGTGAGGCTGGCATCTCCCATTTCGAAGCCGGTGGTGGCGCTCGTTTCCAGTCACCCTACTTCTACTCCAATGAGGACGCCTTCGAGATGATGGACGAGTTCCGCAAGGTCGCCGGACCCGATGCAGACCTGCAGACCCTTTCGCGCGGTGTCAACGTCGTCGGACTTGACTCCCAGCCCAGGGACATCATTGACCTCCACGCCAAGCTCTTCAAGAAGCACGGCATCTCCACCATCCGCAACTTCGATGCTCTCAATGACGTCAACAACCTGATCGACAGCGGCAGATCCATCGTCAACGCCGGTCTCCGCCACGAAGTGGTTGTCACCATGATGAGCCTTCCGCCGGATGTCCAGGGAGCACACGACCCTGACTTCTACGAAGCCACCCTCAAGCAGATTCTCGACGCAGGCATTGAGTACCACTCGGTCTGTTTCAAGGACGCAAGCGGCACCTCCACCCCTGCGTATGTCTATGAGACCATCAAGCGCGCACGCAAGCTGTTGGGCAAGGACATGAACATTGTCTTCCACAGCCATGATACCGCCGGTGTCTGTATCCAGCAGTACATGAGCGCTCTCGAAGGTGGAGCCAGCCAGGTCGACCTGTCCATGATGCCCGTCTCCGGCGGCACCTGCCAGCCCGACATCATCACCATGTGGCACGCCCTGCGCAACACCGACTACGACTTGGGCATCGACATCAAGAAGATCCGCGAAGCCGAGGCTGTATTCCAGGATTGCATGAAAGACTATGTCATTCCCCCTGAAGCCATGACCGTCACCCCCGAGATCACCTTCTCCCCGCTTCCTGGTGGTGCACTCACTGCAAACACCCAGATGCTGCGTGACAACAACCTGATGGACAAGTATCCTGCCATCGTCGAAGCCATGGCTGAGACTGTTGCCAAGGGCGGTTACGGAACATCGGTCACCCCCGTCTCCCAGTTCTACTTCCAGCAGGCATTCAACAATGTCATGTTCGGGCCCTGGAAGAAGATCGCTGAAGGCTACGGCAAGATGGTGCTCGGTTATTTCGGCAAGACCCCTGTTGCTCCCGATGCAGAAGTCGTAAAAGCTTGTGCAGCAGCAATGGGCCTCGAGCCCACCACCAAGATGGTCGTCGACATCAATGATGCCGATCCCAAGAAGGGTGTGAAGGCTGCCAAGGCAATGCTCGAGAAGGAAGGCCTGCCGCTGACCGACGAGAACATCTTCATCGCCGCATCCTGCAAGGAGAAGGGAATCCTCTTCCTTACCGGCAAGTCCCAGGTGAACGGCATGTACAAGATCAACCGCACCGAAGAGGCCGCCAAAAAGAAGGGTGAATATACCGTCACCGTCAACGGCAAGGCCTACGGCGTCAAGCTCGGCAAGGAGAGTGCAACCGTCAACGGTTCCAACTATCCGCTCAACGTTGCCTTCGGCATTGATGAGAAAGCCATTGAAGCAACCAAGGCTGTGGCCGCGGATGCTCCTGCAGCTGCAGTTGCTTCCACCCACGACGCCGTTTCGGTCAAGGCTCCGATGCCCGGCCTGATTCTCCGCATCGAGGTCAAGGAAGGACAGAAGGTCACCAAGAACCAGGTGGTCATGATCATGGAAGCCATGAAGATGGAGAACGAGATCTTCGCACCCTGTGACGGCGTTGTGACCAAGATTTCTGTGAGCCAAGGCCAGCAGATGCAGAGCGACGACGAATTGCTCGTAATCGCCTAAAGGAGACTCTGAGATGATTGGTTCTGCGTTTAATCAGCTCTGGCAGTCCACTGGACTGTTCGGATTCATGGGGATGGTGGAAGGCTTCGGTATCGGCAATCTTGTCATGATACTCGTCGGCTTCGTCCTCCTCTATCTTGCCATCAAGAAGGGCTTCGAACCCCTCTTGCTCGTACCGATCGGGTTCGGTTGTATCCTTTCGAACATCCCGATGGGCTACATCGCCAGTATTGATCCCAGTACCGGCGCTGCAGGCTTCATCAAGCTGTTGTTCGACACGGGTATTGATACCGGACTCTTCCCGATCCTGATCTTCATGGGTGTTGGTGCCATGACCGACTTCGGTCCGCTCATCGCCAACCCCAAGACGCTGCTGCTCGGAGCCGCTGCCCAGGCAGGCATTTTCGTTGCCCTGCTCGGTGCCCTCGCCCTGAGTTTCATCCCCGGGATCAGCTTCGACCTCTATGCTGCAGCTTCCATCGGTATCATCGGAGGTGCTGACGGTCCGACGGCGATCTACGTGACCAGCCGCTTGGCGCCCAATCTGCTGGGTCCCATTGCCGTAGCTGCCTACAGCTACATGGCCTTGGTACCCATCATCCAGCCCCCGATCATGCGCGCCCTGACCACCAAGGAAGAGCGGATGATCAAGATGCAGCAGCTCAGACCCGTATCCAAGCTCGAGAAGATCCTCTTCCCGATCACGGTTCTGACGACCTGTGCCATCCTGCTCCCCTCTGCCACCCCGCTCATCGGAAGCCTGATGTTCGGCAACCTGGCCAAGGAGTGTGGCGTGGTCAACCGTCTCTCCGATACCATGCAGAACGCCCTGATGAACATCGTCACGATCTTCCTCGGCCTTTCTGTCGGTTCGAAGATGGAAGCTTCCCACTTCCTCAACCTCAACACCCTCGGCATCCTGCTCTTGGGTATGATCGCCTTCTCCATCGGAACTGGATCTGGTGTGTTGATCGCCAAGCTCATGAACAAGCTTGACCCGAAGCACCCGGTCAATCCGCTCATCGGAAGTGCAGGTGTTTCTGCAGTTCCCATGGCAGCCCGTGTTTCGAGCAAGGTTGGCCAGGAATCCGATCCCCAGAACTTCCTGCTCATGCACGCCATGGGCCCGAACGTAGCCGGTGTCATCGGTTCCGCGGTTGCTGCAGGTGTCCTGCTCGCAGTCGTACCGTTCATGATGGCCTAGCATTTCGTCCTGCGACCTATCAGGCTGCCTCGCAAGGGGCAGCCTTTTCTTTCCCTTCAGATTTGGCCTTTTCTTGCCTCCCTCTCTAGGGTATAGTGTGGAGTATGTGGATCATCCTCCTTGCAGTACTCATACTCTTCATCCTATGGAATACCTCCCTCATGGGCTACAGGGACAGAAATGTTGAACCCCTTGAGGTTGATGAATCAAAGGTGTGTTGCGAAGAGGCTAGAAGCATCATCTACCGACAGGGATCAAAGACTGCGATCCTTTTGGTCCACGGCTTTCCTTCCACTCCTTCTGTCTATCACTACAGTGCCAAGCGCTTTGCAGACGAGGGCATGGATGTGTATGCTCCCCTGCTCCCGGGCTTCGGGACCGACCCGAAGGCCTTTTCCCACATTTCGTTCACCCAGTGGTTCTCCTATCTCTGCACCTATTACGAAAACCTGAGGGCAAGCTACGACACCCTCCATGTGCTGGGCATCAGCATGGGCGGGATGATGACCCTCAAGTTGGGGGAGACCTACTGCCCAACCGAGTTGGCTCCCGATAGCCTGACCAGCATTGCAGCCCCCGTTGTCTACAACAGCATCAAAGACTGGGTGTTCACCGACCCCAAACAGTACCTGGCCAGAACGCTTGCACTCTTCACCGCCTCCATCAAGCCTCATGTAGTCAATGGTGATCCCAAAGGGGAGGATGGCAGCGAACATTGGTACGGCTACGGAGGGACCTTCGTTCGTCCTGGCCTGAGCCTTGTATCTGCCATGAGAGAAGTCAGAAGGAATCTGGATAGGATTACCTGCCCGCTCTTTTCCATCCATGACAAGGGTGACCGCACCGTTCCCTTCAAAAACCTTGCGATCATCGCAAAAGAGAACAAAAGCTCCGATTTTCATTTGCTGGAAACCGAGATGGGCCATTTCAACCACTCGCGGCATGCACTGTTGCTTTACCGATCGATCCAAGAAGAACTGACCACCACCATCATAGAATTCCTGCACGACAAGGAGAACCACCATGCCCAAGCGTAAGGATTACATCAGTTGGGACGAGTATTTCATGGGCGTTGCCGTCCTCTCGTCCATGCGCAGCAAGGACCCGAATACCCAGGTCGGAGCCTGCATCGTCAATCCTGACCACAAGATAGTCGGGGTCGGGTACAACGGCTTTCCGATTGGAGTCAGCGACGATGATGTCCCTTGGGAGCGGGACGGCGAATGGCTCGACACCAAATACCCCTATGTCTGCCATGCAGAGCTCAACGCCATCCTCAATGCCATCAGCAGCAGCCTCAAGGGGTGTACGCTCTACGTGGGGCTTTTCCCTTGCAATGAGTGTGCGAAAGCCATCATCCAGTCGGGCATCAAGGAAGTGGTCTACCTCTCGGACAAGTACTCTGAGGCGGACAACACCAAGGCGTCAAAATGGATGTTCGACCAGAGTGGCGTGAACTACCGAAGGCTGGAGGCAGAACACACCTCCCTTACGGTCGCACTACAATGAGAACCCTGGTTGTCTGCCTGAACCCGACCTTTCAGCATACGCTGGTCTTCAGCTCCTTTTCGCTTGGAGAGGTGAACCGAGCTCAGCAGCACTACCTCGACTCCTCGGGCAAGGGAATGAATGCGGCCCGCATCCTTACCCAGCTTGGGCACAAAGCCATCCTGCTCACCCATCTGGGGGGAAAGAGAAAGGATGAGATGCTTGAGCTCAGCGAGAGGGATGGGGTTGCGGTACGTTGGGCGGACAGCCATAGTGACATTCGTACGTGTACCACAATCCTGTGTCAGGGAACGGCTACCGAGTTGGTGGAAGAACCCTACCCTGTCGACCCCTCTACAGAAGCTGGGATCCGAGTGCTTTTCACCCAGGCTCTTGATGAGGTGGATGCCCTCATCATCACCGGGACCAGAGCCCCAGGCTATGCACCCTCCCTCTATGCCGATTTTGTCAGGGAAGCAAAACAACGGGGACGGTTTGTCCTGCTTGACCTGAAAGGGGACGACCTAAAGGCTTGCCTTCCCTTCCGTCCAGATGTGATCAAGCCGAATCTCAGCGAGGCTGTGCACACATTCCTCGGCCAGACGGTTGGCGAACAGGAGAAAACGGACCATCTGATGGCATCGATCCGCTCGACCATGGAGGAGATCCACCGCACCTACGGAACCATCACGGTTCTCTCCCGGGGCAAACAGGAGATGTGGGTCCAGGGGGAATCCTTCTTCACGGTTCCGGTAGAGGAAGTGGAGGCGGTGAATACCATTGGTTGCGGCGATTCGCTCGGGGCGGCTCTCACGGCCTCCCTATACACGGGTACAAATCTGCAACACGCTGCAATCTATGCAACAAACGTTGCAACAATGAATGCTAAATCTATACATCCCGGAAGTATTGTCTAACAAAAAACCTAGGATACTTGGTGCAGGAAAGAATTCATATATTGCGCAATATATAAATCTGCAACACGAAATCATCATTTTTCTCAAATTTTTTGAAGAAAAATCACAAATAGCGCAATTCAATGGATAGATTTTTATCATTTCATTCATGATTTCTTTTGACAGCCTTGCAATTCTCCCCCTATACTGAATCCAGTTAAAACCCCACCTAGGTGGGGCGACACCCCAGAGGAGAACTTGTATGAAAAAATTTCTGACAATCGTGCTCTGTTTCGCGCTGGTAAGTTCTGCAGTGTTTGCAGGCGGTGCATCCGAAGCAGCACCCGCTGCCAAGGCTGACTCCAACGTAGTCAAGATTGCTCTGATCATCGAGAACACCATCGACGACAAAGGTTGGTGCCAGGCCATGCATGACGGTATCGTCGCTGCCCAGGCTGAGCTGCCCGGTCGCATTGAGTACAGCTACACCGAGAAGATGAAGCCCGTCGACGCCGGTTCTGCTGCACGTCAGTACGTTGCCCAGGGGTATGACATCATCATTGCCCACGGTGCACAGTACAAGAACCTCATCCTCGAGATGGCTGAAGAGTATCCCGATGTATCATTCGCATTCGGCACCAGTGCTGAGATCGGACCTGCCAACGTCTTCACCTACATGCCCGAAAGTGAAGAGACCGGTTACCTCTCCGGCCTTATCGCCGGCCTGACCACCAAGAAGAACATCATCGGCCTGGTCGGTCCTGTTGACGCTGGCGACGCTGCCCGCTACAACCGCGGTTTCGTCCTTGGTGTACAGGCTGTGAATCCTGCTGCCAAGCTCATGGTTGCCCACAGTGGCTCCTTCAGTGACTTCGTTAAGGCTGGCGAGATTGCCCAGTCCCAAATCAGAAGCGGTGCTGACGTACTCACCGGTTCCAGCCAGCAGGCTCTTGGTGCTCTGCGCGCCGTTGCTGACTACCGCGACCAGGAGATCTGGTGGGTTGGCCAGGACATTGCCCAGATCCGCATCACCGAAGGCTACAAAGTCATCGCAGCTTCTTCCTACAACTACGCATCTGTCATCGTAGGCTTGGTTGAGAAGCTGGACAAGGGAGTCAAGGGTGGCGAAGTCATCCCGTTGAACTTCCACAACGGTGGGTTTGTATTCGAGTTCAACACTGCCCTCAAGGACAAGTACACCGGCGCCATCGAGACCAAGGTCAACGAGGCCATTGCTTCCTTCAAGGCAAAGAGCGGAACCGTCGCCTACACTGCAGTCGACTACTCCAAGCTCTGACCACTGTTTGTCCGGTCATGCAGGATAGCCCTGCATGACTGGATTTTTTTTGATTTCGTACGGAGGATTCCCCCATGGAACCACAGAAGAAGATTACCAGTCTCAGGATGGAGCACATCACCAAGCGCTTTCCCGGAGTGCTTGCCAGTGATGACATCACCCTCTCGGTAGGAGAAGGAGAAGTCCTGGCCCTGGTAGGCGAGAATGGTGCTGGAAAGACAACCCTGATGAATATCCTGATGGGACTGTACCAGCCTGATGAAGGAAGAATCCTCATCAACGGGGAGGAAGTGCGCTTCAAGTCCCCCAACGACGCCTTTGCCGCAGGACTGGGCATGGTCCACCAGCAATACATGCTGGTTCCCAACATGACCGTGCTGGAGAACATTGCCCTCGGCTACAAGCAAGCTTGGTCGCCGATCAAGCTGGACCTGACCATGGTCCGTGACCGCATCACTGAGATTTCGAAGAAATACGGGCTCTTTGTTGATCCCGATGCGTATATCTGGCAGCTCTCAGTCGGGGAGCAACAGCGGGTGGAGTTGGTGAAAACCCTCTGCCTGGGTGCACGATTCCTCATCCTTGACGAACCCACCAGCGCCCTCACCCCCCAGGAAACCGATGAGCTCATCGTACTGCTGAAGCGGATGAGCAGTGAGCTCTCCATCATCTTCATCAGCCACAAGCTGCAGGAGGTCAAGGACCTCTCCAGCAAGATTTCCATTCTCCGCCACGGGGCAATTGTGTTTGAGGGCAATACCGATGAGCACTCCCCTTCCGACATCGCAGCCCTGATGACCGGACATGAAGTGGATCTCCCCCAAAATGATGCAGAGGCCTGCAACGGGACACCCGTTCTGGATATCAGAAGCCTCAACGTCAAGAGCGACCGAGGATTCCTGGCGCTCAAGGACCTGAACCTCACCATCCGTGGTGGTGAGATCGTCGGCCTTGCCGGTGTATCGGGCAACGGACAGCGCGAGCTTGCCGAGGCCATCAACGGTCTGAGAAAGGTCGAGAACGGAGAGATCCTGTTCTTTGGCGAGAACATTGCAAACAAATCCCCCTACCATATCATTGAGGCCGGGATGGGGTACATTCCTGAGGAACGGAATACCGAAGGAATCGTTCCCTCCTTCTCCATGAAGGAGAACCTCATTCTCAAGGATACCGGCAGGGAGGAGTTCTCCAACCATTCGTTCCTGAAAAACAAGGCGATCGAAAAGAATGCAAATGACCTGAGGGTCAAGTTCGATATCCGCAGTCCCAACATCCACGTTGCGGCAGGTTCGCTTTCAGGCGGCAACATCCAGAAGGTGATCCTGGCTCGAGAGATATCCCGCAAGCCCAAGTTCCTCATCGCCGTGTACCCGATCAGAGGTCTGGACCTCGGGGCTGCCGAATTCATCCACAAGCAGCTTTTGGAGAAACGGAAAGAAGGAATCGGCATCCTGTTGGTAAGTGAGGAACTCGATGAGATCCTTGACCTCTCCGACCGGGTCGCCGTCATTTTCAAAGGACAGATCCAGAAGGTCTTGGATCGGAAGGATGCCAACCGCAGAAGTCTCGGAATCCTTATGGCAGGAGTGAAAGATGACCAAACAGTTTAGGATACTCTATAAGGTTTCCATCATCATCTTGGCCATTCTGGCCGCAATGCTGATCGGATCGATCATCCTGATGACCATCGGGGCGGATGTCTTCAAGACGTACCTGGTCATCTTGTTTGAACCGCTGAAGACGACGCTCCAGCTCAGTGAGGTGTTGCTCAGGGCAATTCCGCTTACCATCATCGCACTGGGCATCTCGGTAGCCTACCGAAGCGGCATCATCAACATCGGTGCCGAAGGCCAGATGGCCATGGGAATCCTCGGGACCACTGCGGTTGCCTTGGCTTTCCCCGAACTCCCCAAGCCGGTCCTCTTGCCGATGGCAGTGCTTGCCGGGGCGATAAGCGGTGGTGTCTGGGGCTTCATCCCCGGTTTTCTGAAGGCAAAACTGCAAGTCAGCGAGCTGCTTTCAACCGTGATGCTCAACTACATCGCTGCCCAGTTCTACACCTTCCTGCTGCGCGGTCCGATGCTCGACCCGGCTGAACTCACCATGGGAAGCGGAACCCCGCAGTCGATGCGGCTGTCACGCAACCTCTGGCTGGATCGCTTCCTTCCGGGAACGAGACTCCATACTGGTCTCTTCTTCGCCCTCATCCTTGCCCTCCTGATCTACTTCCTCTTGTGGAAGACCAAGTACGGCTACAAGATGCGTGCCGCCGGAGCCAGTGCACGTGCCGCCAAGTACGGCGGTATCAGCGTGACGTGGTATCTGGTCATCGCCATGGTCATCAGCGGTGCCTTTGCAGGTATGGCAGGTGCCATTGAGATTGCAGGTGTTCACCGAAGGGCCATCGAAGGTATCACCGGAGGCTATGGCTTCTCCGGTATTGTCGTCGCCCTCTTCGGCGGTTTGCATCCGGCAGGCATCATCCCCGCATCATTCTTCTTCGGCCTCCTTATCGTGGGAGCTGACATGACCCAGCGTATGGTCGGTGTCCCGGCGAACATGGTCAACGTGCTGCAGGGTGTCATCATCCTGGTCATCGTTGCCACAAAGATGATCCTTGCCGACCCCTATCTGATGGAAAAGGTCTGGCGCAAGGTACAAGGTCTTGGAAAGAAGACCAAGGAGGTAACAGCATGAACTTCATAGTCAACATCCTGAGCCTGGGAATCCCCTTCTCCGTAGCCCTCCTGATCGCTTCCCTTGGGGAGATGTTCAACCAGCGCGCCGGTGTATTCAACCTTGGCTGCGAAGGCATCATGGCAATGGGAGCCTTCCTTGGCATGCTCGTTCCCTACAGTATCGGACAGGGTGGTCCCACCCCGGGCATCTACAACGTCCTGGGTCTTGCGCTTGCCATGGGAGTGGGCGCACTGTTCGGCATGCTCTTCGGCTTTGTCGTGGTCACCTTCCGAGCCCCCCAAGGCATTGCAGGCATCGGACTGCAGATGTTTGGTGTCGGAACGGCCGGAACCCTGTTCCGTCACTTTGTCGGCGGCACCCAGTCTGTACCCGGCATCGACAACCTGCCTATTCCCGGTCTCTCAAAGATCCCCATCCTCGGGCCGATCTTTTTCTCGCACAACATCCTGGTCTATCTTGCCTTCCTCTTCGTTCCCACCGCGTGGTACATCCTCTTCAAGACCCCCTGGGGCCTGAGGGTGCGTGCTGTGGGCACCAACCCCCGTGCTGCCGACTCCATCGGCATCCAGGTAAACAGGGTACGCTATCAGGCGTTGGCAGTCGGAGGAGCTCTGGCAGGTCTTGCCGGAGCATACCTCAGTCTCTGCCAGGCCAAGATGTTCAGTGACGAGATCATTGCAGGACGCGGTTTCATCGCAGTCGCCTTGGTCTACTTCGGCCACTGGCATCCGGTGAAGATCATGGGAGGGGCACTGCTCTTCAGCCTGGCTCAAGCGTTGCAGCTTGCCATCCAGGGACAAGGCATCAACTTCCCCTATGAGTTTGCCGTCATGCTTCCGTATGTCATGGTCATTGTCGTCCTTGCCTTCAGCAGGGAGAGCCAGCTCTTGGGCCCCACCGCCCTGGGCCAGCCCTTCAACAGGGAAAAGCGTATTTAGGCTTTTGGAACACAGGCAGGGGAATTTGTTGCATTTTCCTGCCTGTGCCTGCCACTCTGGTGGCGTCATCGAGTCAAATGCAACACGGAATGATGCAAAAAGCTTTATATTACAACAAGATATTGACTTTTTGCATCCACTTTGAAATTATGAGGATGGATAGCATCACAGACTGACGTATCCTTTCCTGGATACCGACGCTAAGCGGCTAGCACCTGTTCCCACTGCATTAAGGAGCACAGCTATGTATGCATTCAGCGTAAATGGAAACCCCATCACCTATAACGAAAACGACAAGAAACTGCTGAGGTTTCTCCGAGAAGATCTCAACCTCACCGGAACCAAGGACGGATGCAGCGAAGGAGCCTGCGGCACCTGCACAATCTTGGTTGATGGGGTGAAGATGAAAGCCTGTGCCATCCCTCTCTCCCGCCTGGAAGGCAAGTCTGTCATCACCATCGAAGGGCTGAGCCAGCGCGAGATGGATGTCTACTCCTACTGTTTTGCCGAAGCCGGGGCTGTGCAGTGCGGGTATTGCACACCGGGCATGATCATCAGCGCAAAGAGCCTGTTGGACAAGAACCTCAATCCGACCTTGGAGGAGGTACAGAAAGCGATCAAGGGCAACATATGCCGCTGTACCGGATACAAGAAAATTGAGGAAGCCATTCTTCTGGCTGCAGAGTTTTTCAGGGATCATTTGGAGGTTCCCCATCAGGAAGAAGAACCACGCCTCGACAAGCGCTACCAGCGGGTCGATGCCAAGGCAAAGGCCTTGGGACAGGGCCTGTATGCAGATGACATCCGCATCCCCGGTTTGCTCCATGCAAAAGCTGTACGCTCAGCCTTTCCGAGGGCAAAGGTCCTGGACATCGACAGCAGTCTTGCTGAGAAACATCCGGACTTTGTGCATATCCTCACCAGTGACGACGTTCCACACAATATCATCGGCCACATCAAGCAGGATTGGCCGGTCTTCATCCCGGTAGGCAGCATCACCCGCTATACCGGCGATGCCATCTGCCTGGTGGTGGGGAAATCAGCGGAGACCATCGAGGAGCTGATCTCCTTGGTGAAGGTTTCCTATGAGGTTCTCCCTCCCGTCCTTACGATGGAAGCCGCACTCCAGGATACTGCTCCCAAGATTCATGAGGATGGCAACATCCTCAGCATTGAGCATATCAAGCGCGGAGATGTGGATGAGGCACTCAAGCATGCCAAACATGTGATCAGGAAAACCTATTCCACCCCTTACACCGAACACGCATTCATGGAACCCGAGTGTGCGGTGGCTGTTCCCGAAGGAGAGGACGGGGTACTGGTGCATACCTCAGGCCAGTCCATCTACGACGAACAGCATGAGATCTGCCATATGCTTCAGTTGCCGCCTGAGAAGGTCCACTGCCACAGTATGCTCGTCGGTGGAGGCTTCGGGGGAAAAGAGGACATGAGTGTGCAACACCACGCAGCCCTTGCTGCCTGGGTCCTCAAGCAACCGGTGAAGGTGAAGCTCAGCCGACAGGAGAGCCTTACCGTCCACCCGAAGCGTCATCCCATGGAAATCGACCTGACGACCGCATTTGATGATCAGGGTCACATCCTTGCCATGCGGGCCATCATTGATGCCAATACCGGTGCCTATGCCTCCTTGGGCGGACCGGTACTGCAGCGGGCTTGCACCCATGCATCAGGCCCCTACAACTTCCAGAACTTTGAGGTGGTGGGAAGAGCAATCTACACCAATCTGGTTCCTGCAGGAGCGTTCCGCGGGTTTGGGGTCACCCAAAGTTGCTTCGCTGTGGAAGCAAACATGAACCTTGTTGCCGATACCCTGGGCCTGGACTACTACGAGATACGGAGGCTCAATGCGCTCAAACCCGGCGATACCATGCCCAACGGGCAGATCGCCAGCGAGGATACGGGTATCATCGAGTGTCTTGAGGCAGTCAAGGATGCCTATTACTCCAGCCCGAGGGCCGGTATTGCCTGCGGATTCAAGAACAGCGGCCTGGGTGTCGGGTTTCCTGATACTGGACGCTGCATCCTCTCTGTTGAAAAGGGAAAGGTGCATATCCGAACCAGCGCAGCGTGTATGGGACAGGGCGTAGCTACGGTCTGCACCCAGATGCTTGGCCAGACATGCTCCCTGAAGGCCGACCAGATCATCGTCGAAGACCCCGATACCCGCAGAACCCCCGACTCGGGCACCAGCACGGCGAGCCGCCAGTCGGTCTTCACCGGAGAAGCGGTCAAGCGAGCATCCCTGCTTCTGAAAGACGCTCTCAAGACTGCATCCCTTGAGCAGTTGGAAGGGCGTGAGTTCAATGGGGAATACACCTCCATCACCGACCCGATCAACTCCAAGAAAGAGCACCCTGTCAGCCATGTCGCCTACAGCTATTCGGCCCAGGTCGTCATCCTTGATGAGGAGGGCAAGTTGGAAAAGGTTGTCGCAGCATGCGACGTTGGACAAGTGGTGAATCACCAGGCCCTGACCGGCCAGGTTGAGGGAGGGGTGGTCATGGGCTTGGGCTATGGTCTGACCGAAGATTTCCCGATCAAGGACGGGCAGCTGGCTGTCCGGTACGGCACACTGGGCTTGCTCCGTTCCACCGATGTCCCTCCGATCGAGGTGAAGCTGGTCGAAGGACCGGGCAAGCATCCCATTGCCTATGGGGTAAAGGGCGTGGGAGAACTCACCACCATTCCTACCGCTCCTTCCTGCCAGAATGCGTACTTCCGCTACGATGGAAACTTCCGCACCTCGTTGCCTCTTGAGGACACCGCATACCGGAAAAAGAAAAAGGCATAAGATAAGGAGACCGGAGAAATGGAACGCGAACCGGAAAGCACTGCTCTCTTCAACCGCATTTCCCCAATCTACGGTCTCTTCTTTGCGTATCAGAAAAAACGGTATGCAGCAACTCTCGAGCAGATGCACCATCTGCTTGGCAGTCGCATCCTTGATGTAGGATGCGGCACCGGAGCCTTGTGCAGCGCCCTTGCAGACCGCAAGCTTGAGGTGACCGGCGTGGAACCTGCCGTTCGCATGCTCGAGGTTGCGAGAAAGAAAACCAAGGGCCAGACGATCACCTTCATCCAAGCCGATGCCACCAACCGGTTGCCATTCGAAGACAAGCAATTTGACATTTCCATTGCCAGCTATGTTGCCCATGGGATGGAACAGAAGAAGCGCTTTGCGCTCTATCACGAGATGAGCCGGGTAACCGGATCCCGGGTCATCATTCATGACTACAACGCAAACAGGAACCCATTCACCAGCCTCATCGAGTACCTTGAGCGTGGCGATTACTTCCACTTCATCAAACATGCACAGACGGAGATGCAGGAGTGCACCAACGAGCTGAGACGTTGCTTCTCACAGGTGGAGGTACTGCAAGTCGGGAAGCGGGCCAACTGGTATATCTGCACCCCAAATCCAAAACCAACGGATACCGACCCATCCAAACCTTGAAAAGCTCGCATCATTGTGCATGAATGGAGAGGAACAGCAGATGATTCTGTTCCATACTCCATCATGAGGTCAGACAAGAATGCAATGGATCGAACGGCTCAATGAGGCACTCATCTACATCGAGAACCATCTGGATGGGGAACTATCCTATGAGAAAGCGGCCCGGTTGGCAAACTGCTCAACCTACCACTTCCAAAGGATGTTCACCTATGTGGCGGGTCTCCCGCTGGGCGAGTACATCAGACGAAGGAAACTCACCAAGGCAGCCCTTGAACTGCAGCAGGGCAGCAAGGTCTTGGACGTAGCTCTTCGGTATGGCTACGACTCCCCCACTTCGTTCAACCGAGCGTTTCAGGCCGTTCACGGCCTCACGCCTTCGGATGCAAAGAAGGAAGGGGCAGTGCTCAAGGCGTTTCCCAAGATAAGCTTCAGTCTGACCATCAAAGGAGATCAGGAAATGGAGTATCGGATTGAACGCAAGGAAGCGTTTCGCGTGGTGGGCGTAAGCCGTACGATCAGCAAGGACATGGAGGAGAGCATGCGTGTTGTGCCTCTCTTCTGGGCTGAGAAAGCCAAGGATGGCACGATAGCGAAGCTTTGCAGCTACCTGAAGGAAGGAGATGGGCTTTTCGGCCTGTGCACCAACACCGACGAGTTGGATCATTGGACCTATACCATCGGCATCGCAAAGGACGACGTGGAGCTGGAAGGAATGGAGAGCCAGATGGTAGGCCCTTCCCTCTGGGCAATCTTTCCCGGTAGAGGGCCCATGCCCCAGACCATCCAGGAGGTGGAGAGGCGGATCATCACCGAATGGCTCCCCACCAGCGGCTATGAGTTTGCCGAAGGCGTGGATATCGAGGTCTACCTCGACAACGATCCGACCAACCAGAGCTTTGAAGTCTGGATGCCGATCAAGCAGTAAACCAAGTCCCAACGAAGGAGGGGGACGGCAAGTCCCCTTCCTTCACCAATGTATTGGAACCACTGCCAAAAACCATAGGAATCATCAGACCATAGTGGTATGCTTATGCCATGCTATTGACCAACACCCGATACTTGGATGAAACCTTTCATCTCAAGTCTGCTGACATCAGGATCAGCGGTACCAAGATAGGAATGATTGAGCTACATCTTGAACCGGCTGAGGGAGAAGAGGTGTTTGACTGCTCCTCCTACCTTCTCTACCCCGGTCTCATCGATGCACACGTGCACACACCCGATACACTGCTTCGTGGGCTCTTTTGCGACAAGAGCCTCCACCAATGGTGTGACGAAAGTGAGCAAGGCCGCCTTCAGCAACGGCTCTTCGACTATCTGGACGGGTCGGTTCCAACCGATGCATTCAGAACGCTCGTGCAGTATGCGTACCTGCGCTATCTCAAGAGCGGGGTGATTTGCATAGTCGAGACAGGGCAGGCTGATTCCTCCTGCCAAACACTGGAAAACACTGCACAACAGGCAGGAATGAAAGCACTGCTGGATTGGTACGATGAGATACCCGGAGGAAGCAACCGTTCAGATACCATCGTACGAGGCACTCACCTACCGGAAGAGGAAGAACTGGACCAAGCCGGGTTGGAAGCCGCAAAAGAGCGTGTTGCTGCAGGACAGGGGCCGCTGATGACACACTGTCTGGAAACTACGTTCCGCAGGCAGGAAGCACTCAGGAAATTCGGCATCTCCACCGTGAAGCTACTTGATCGTGAAGGATTGCTCGGCAAGGATACCCTCCTCTTCCATTGCATCGAAACCGATGAGGAGGACAAGCAGTTGCTGTGTGAAAGCCAAGCATATCTGGTGCACTGCCCTGTCTCAAACCAACTGTGCAGTGAAGGCACCATGGCACTTGGTCAGTTGCTCCAAGGGGGTGCACGCATCGGTTTGGGTACCGATTTCCTCACCCATGACATCTGGGAAGTGATGCGAACCACGTACCGTGAGCTGAAGATGGACAGCCATCCCGAACGCTGGAAGGCAGAGCATGTCTGGAAGTTGGCAACCACAAGCCCCGCTCCCCAGCTCTACCAGGGATCCATCGAGGTGGGGAACAGCGCTGACCTGCTTTTCATCGAAGACTCGCTCTCTCTCTCACCCTTGGTGGAACTGCCCACGTTCTCCAACGTGGCTTTCAATACCCTGACCTTTACCAGAAGTGAGCACATCAGGGAGGTGATGGTCAACGGCAAGTGGGTGATCAGGCAAGGCAAAAGTGTACTGCTTGATGAACAGGAGATTGAAACAACCTACCGGTCACTCCTGGCAGAGATCTTCTCCAACCAGCTCCTCCATGCGCGAGAGCGCCAGATCGATCGATCGGATCCTGCGTACCAACAGCGTATGTTGACTTGAGTTGTCCGCGAATTTCGTTTGCATCCGGAAAAGTGAGGGAAGCAGGGAGAGAAGCACCTTCTGTGCCTCTTTCATGTGTGCTTTGGTGAACCCGGAAAGATCCTCTTCAGCCACCACCGCATAGGCAATGCGCATCGCCTCGAGCCGGGCTGCCGTTACAGGGGCATGCAAGCCACGCGACATCTGGCTCTGATGAGCCTTCTCCAGCTTGCGGATTGTGGACCGGAGAGAGGTGAGTGCTTCTTCCTTGCGCGTTTCATCCATACCCTAGGGTAGAGGATTCTTGCACCTGAGGCAATCAGCAGCAGCGAAAGGAGGCCGGCCCCCGAAGGAAGCCGGCCTACCATTCCCATCACTTCTCGATGATTGGATGCTCATTGGTTTCTGGGCGTGGAGGGACCATAGGCATCCCAGTTCCCCGCCAAGGTGTTGATGATCTTCGAAGCAACGGCAAAACCGTTCTTCATCCCCATGGAGAAGGCGCCCGAGGATGCATCAAGGCTCTCAAGTACCGTCTGCGTCGGATACGGCTGGTCATAGTTGACCACGTCACGTACCACGATGAGGCGATCGAGCTTGTCAGCGTTCATGGCAGCCACACCAAAGGCATTGTCTTCCATCTGCGTGACCATGTAGGTTCCTGCCCCATAGGCCTGGGTCACGACATCGGCATGCAGCGAAGAACCCTTCCCATGCCAGTAACTGTCACCGGTCACCGATACACCCATCTGCACGCTGGGCTTCTCCTGTGCTTCAGCAGATCCATAGTTGGCACGGTAGGCCTGGGCGGCCTTGTCGTCAAACAGCACTGTATTTTTCGTGAGCGCATAGGCCCAATCTGCAAGCTCCTTGTTGAGCTTGATATAGCCAGATCGGTCATAGCCAGAGGAGCGCAGGAACAGCGAGGAAGAACCCTCCGGATTGTCACGCTCCTTCCATGCATGACCAAGTTCAAAATCCACCAGCTCATCGGCAATGACCACATCGCCGAGCGTACCGCGCTCAGGACTCATTCCGGCGCATCCGCTGATCACAATGTAGGTTTGGGAAAAATCGAACCGCGGATCGCCGAGAATGGTGGTCAGCGTTGCACTGGCCTGTGCCTTGCCCATGCCGGCGACGGCTCCTGCAATCCCCTCTTCGTTGACATAGAGGGTCAGTGGCAGGGAATTGAGCTCGTAGGAGGCTGCTCCGTCGAAGTACGCTTCATAGAAGTGCTGGAACTCCCCGGCGAAATCCCCTTTGTTCTCCCCCACCTCGAACATGCCCAGGACAAGCACCTTCACTTCCTGCTTCTCCGCAACCGGCTGGGCAGAAAGGGCGACAAGCGCTGCAAGTAGGAGCGTTGCAACCATCAGCAAACGATTCATGTGTTTCATTGGTAACCCCACATTGATAAGATGGGCCATAGCGTACGAAAAGAGAACGCAACAGTGCAAGGGGTTTTGAAACAATTCTTTTCGATTTTTGTTGCAATTTCTCAAAATTGTGCTTCATGCATCTGCCTTCTTGTGCAATTTATATGAAATCCTCTGCACTTCTTACGCAAAAATGCACATAGTACGGTCCAATTGCACACATGAGCAAAAAAGGAAATGTGTACCAACTTTCTTTTATTAACACTTTGACATTTTTTGTATTTGTGTTAGATTATGTGCAAGGTCTGTCTTGCACGACCCCAAGGAATACACCATGCAACCAATGAACAAAAGCACCATATTCACCCGTCTCAAGGAAGAAGCCCGTTCGTGCCTCTCCTATCTCCCCCTGGAAAAGACTGTTTCCTCGATCCTCAAGGCCAAACCTACCTGGCCTGCTCTGAGAATCGGGGATCTCGTTGCCCCTACCCCGATCGTCCAAGGGGGAATGGGCGTAGGCATCTCCCTCTCCTCACTGGCAAGTGCCGTAGCGAATGCCGGGGGTATCGGGGTCATTGCTGCCAATGGCATCGGACTGCTTGAACCGGATTACTATGAGGATGGCCAGGCAGCAAACCTGCGTGCCTTCCGCAGAGAGATCCGCACGGCACGGCAGAAGACCAAGGGCATCATCGGAGTGAACATCATGGTGGCGGTCAATGACTTTCACCAACTCCTGGACGTTGCCATCGAGGAGATGGTCGACATCGTCTTTCTTGGTGCAGGACTCCCGATCAAGAACATCCCCGTCGAAGCACTGCGCAAGGCAAAGGTGAAACTCGCTCCCATCGTCAGCTCCTCGCGGGCTGTCGACATGATCTTCCGCATGTGGAAGAAGCTCTACAATGATGTCCCTGATGCAGTGGTCTTCGAGGGCCCGAAAGCCGGCGGACACCTGGGCTTCACCGAGGAGCAGCTGGATGACCCGGCCTACCAGCTCAAGACCATCGTTCCCCAGATTGTGGAAACCCTCAAACCCTATGAGGAACAAGAGGGACGCAAGATTCCGCTTATCGCCGGAGGCGGTGTCTACAGCGGCAAGGATATCTACCAGACCCTCAGCCTGGGTGCATCTGCAGTCCAGATGGCCACCCGCTTTGTGGCCACCGATGAGTGCGATGCCGACAGAAGATTCAAAGAGGCATATGTTACTTGCAGGAAAGAAGACATCGGCCTGATCAAGAGCCCTGTGGGCATGCCTGGACGAGCCATCCGAAACTCCTTCATCACTGACAGTGAGGAGGGCAAGCGCCCTGCCTTCCGTTGTGCATGGAAGTGCCTGGCCACTTGCAAGGCTCAGGAGGCGAACTACTGCATCTCCATTGCCTTGAACAACGCCCGCAAAGGCCTGCTCAAGAGTGGTTTTGTGTTTGCCGGTTCGAATGCCTACCGCATCAAGAAGATAGTTCCCGTACAAACCTTGGTCAGTGAACTGCAAGGTGGCTATGCAAAGGCAGTGGAGAGCAAAATTGCCCGTCTTTTGACAAAGCTCGAAACCCTGAAGACAGAGTACGTGCAGACACAGCAACTCATGCATGAACTTGCCAAGAGATACGAAGAAGCGCTGCTGACTATGAACAGTGCCGCGCACTCGCTCAAGCAACAGTACACCAAGGCAGCCATGAAAGTTGAGTCCTTGCGTTTGGGCATGGCCCAGACACTGGCCTCAACCTCCCATATTCTTGCCTAGTGCAGGGCTTTGGCGCCGCTGTATGCTTCCTGGACGTGGAGCACCACTGCTCCATGGCCGGGATGCTTGGTTGGGTTGAATGCCTTCATGAAGTCGTAGTAGAACCCCTCGGTATGATAGCTAACCGTACCCTTGAGCTGGTATGAGGTACCGTCAGCGGTGATAAAGAGCACGGAGGCGAGCGTACCTGCCTCGATGTTCTTCATGGTCTTGTCGAAGTAGTTGTTCGCCACCACGACTTCACTCTCCTCATAGAGATCGGTACAGGTAGCATAGATGCTGTTGGGCATCCCCTTGTCGTCGACGGTAGTCAACACGACCGCTTTCTCACGATTCTTCCACGCTTCACACACACTTCTTGGCAACATGATGATTCCTCCTTGAAAGAGCATACACCCATTGAAGGTCTTCTTGCAAAAATTTGTCTGTGCATATAGCATTCCCCATATCAGGAGGCGCCATGCACACAGCACACTTTCTGAAAGATGTATTGCTTTGCTCCTTGGGAGCATATGGGGGACCCGAGGCTCACTTCGCTGTCTTTCTTGACCATCTGGTGAGCAAGAAGCACTACCTCAGCGAAGAGGAGCTGGTAGAGCTGTTGGCTCTTACGAGCATTCTTCCCGGCCCTACCAGTACCCAGACCATCACCGCAGTCGGATACAAGCTGGGAGGCCCTCTTCTTGCCCTCCTCACTTTGCTGGTGTGGGCCTTGCCGGCCATCCTGGTCATGAGCACCCTCTCCTTTCTCCATCAGCTGCTGCAACGATGGCAGATCTCTTCCTCAATCCTACGCTACATCGGCCCGATGGCAGTAGGCTTCATCTTCCTTGCAGCCTTCAGGATCGGGAAGAAAGTGGTCACCGATGCCCTTACCATCATCTTGTTTCTCTTTGGATTGGTCACCACCTACTTTATCCGCACTCCCTGGATCTTCCCTTCTGTGCTCCTTTTTGGAGCTATGGTGAGCATCATCATGAGCAAGGAACCGGAGCTCTTCAACAAAGCGAAGCTCCATCCACCCTACCGCTACCTTGTGCTCTTTGCGCTCTTTGCCGTAGGGACTCTTGCCGTTTCTGCTGTTACCCACAACCTTCTGGTCACCCTCTTTGAAGCCTTCTACCGTTACGGGTACCTGGTCTTCGGCGGAGGACAGGTGGTGGTTCCTGTCATGATTGCAGAACTGGTGGAAACCAAGGGCTATCTGACCAATGAGGAGTTCCTCACCGGGTACGGGTTGGTGCAGGGCCTTCCCGGCCCGATGTTCAGCTTCAGTTCCTACGCAGGAGGCATGGCTGCCCGTTCCCTCGGGCCGTTCGGCCAAGCCGTGGGGGCACTGCTTTCCGGCATTGCCATTTTCCTTCCCGGAACCCTGCTGATTTTCTTCATCTACCCTGTCTGGCAGGAGTTGAAGACCATCAGAGCGGTGAAAGTCTCCTTGAAAGGCATCAACGCTGTTGCCGGTGGCCTGATTGCAGCCGCAGCCATCCTGCTCTTGCAGAAGAGCGGGATCCAAACGGACAACCTCCTGGTAGCCGCCATCACGGTGATGCTTCTCGCAACCAGAAAAATACCCGCCCCCCTGATCGTTCTTGCCGTTCTGGGAGCGGGTATCATAGGAGGATAGGCTTTCTCCTATCTGAACGAAGCCTTGTAGATGGCCAGGCAGTCCTCATCGCTGAGCGTCATGGGATCAACCTGGAACAGGCCCGCCATGTTCTCCCTGGCATTCTGCACCATGGAGGGAAGCTCAGCTTCGGTGATGCCATAGTCGCTCATCTTCAGCTGGTCCACGCCGCAGGCCTTCTGCAGGTCCTTGAGTGCATGCACGAAGTCCATTGCTTCCTGTGCGTCTGTCTTGCCCAGGGCTTTGGCCATGTCCACCATCCTCTGGTCCGCAACATGGGTGTTGGCGATATGGGTGAAATAGGCAACGCTGATCATGATCAGCCCCGCCCCATGGGGAAGCTCGGGATGGAAGGCACTCATGGCATGCTCAAGTGAGTGCTCGCTGATGCAACCGCTGAACGTCTCCACCATGCCGGCCAGCGTGTTGGCCATCGCCATATCCTCTCTGGCCTTCAGGTTCCTGCCATCCTTCACCGCCGTCTCCAGGCTTCTGCCGATCAGCCGGATCGCCTCCAGGCTGTGGATGTCACTGAAGGTGTTTGCAATCTTATTCAGATACCCTTCGGTGCTGTGAAAGAGGGCATCAAAACCTTGATAGGCTGTCAACTGGGGAGGAACGGTAAGCATCAGGGTGGGATCGACGATGCTCAGAACCGGAAAGGTATCATCGTTGCCGGTACCTATCTTCTCGTTGGTCTCCTCCTTGGTGATGACCAGCCACGGGTCGGCCTCGGTACCGGTGCCTGCAGTGGTGGTGATCGCTACAACCGGAAGCGGTTTGTTCACCAGGCTCTTGCCCTTGCCGCTGCCACCACTGATATAGTCCCAAAGCGTCCCCTCATTGGGAACCATCATGGCAATGCCCTTGGCTGAATCAATGACTGAGCCGCCACCCAGCCCGATGACGAAGTCACAGCCCTGTTTGCGGGCCAGCTCCGATCCTTCGGTGACATGACACAGGACAGGATTCGGAAGAATCTTGTCAAAGACCTCCCAAGAGACCTGTGCCTTGTTCAGCTGTTCCTCCAGCTGGGCGAGATACCCATGGGATCGGGTTGATTTCCCGCTTGAAATAACAACCAAAGCTTTTTTGCCGGGGAGCTTCTGCTCTGCAAGGTGAGAAAGGGAGTGGCTGCCGAATATGATTTTGGTAGGTAAATAGTGGGTACTGAGCATAACATTCTCCTTGTGCTTGTTTTCAAGGTACTGCCAAATCATCGTACAGGCAAGAGTAAGGAAAACCCTGCTTCCGGTAGGGAAACAGGGCTTTCTGAACGTGTGTGAATCGATTTCTTACATGAACGAGGGCAGGAACATCGTCATCGCCGGCACAAAGGTGACCAGCATCAGGTCCGCCACCATCATGATGTAGAACGGCAGGACAGCCTTGGTCGCCTTCTCGATGGAGATCTTCCCGATCGAACAGCCGACAAAGAGCGCAGACCCTACCGGGGGAGTGGTCAGGCCGATGGCCAGATTGAGGATCATCATGATACCGAACTGGATCGGATCCATGCCCAGGTGGGTCACCACGACCGGATAGAGGATCGGGGTGGTGATGATGATCAGCGGGGCCATGTCCATGATCGTGCCGAGCACCAGCAGCATCAGGTTGATCAGAAGCAGCAGCACGATGCGGTTGTCAGTGACGGCCAACAAGCCGTTGGTGACCGCCTGCGGGATGCGCAGGAAAGCCATCAGGTAGCCGAACGAGGAGGCTGCAGCCACTGCCGCCGACTCGGTTGCGGTGAAGACACCGCTGATGACACCGCCCATGATGATGATCGTGAACAGGCCGAGGACGGCATCGCATGCAATCTTCAGTGTCTTCCTCCACCCATAAGGAGCTTCCTTGGGATAGCCGCGCTTGTAGGCGATGATCGCCGTGGGGATCATCAGCAACAGGCCCAGGCCCACGCCGGGGATGAGGCCGCCGAGGAAGAGCTTGCCCACCGACACGCCGCCGCCGGCTGCCATGGCGAAGATGATCATGTTGTGGCTGGGAGGGATGAGGATGCCCTCACAGGCACTGGTGACGGTGACTGCAACAGCGAAATCGGCATCATAGCCGTCGTCGACCATCATGGGGATGAGCATCGCACCGATGGAGGAGACGTCCGCAACAGCCGAACCGCTGATGCCGCCGAAGAACATCGAGGCAAGGATGTTCACCTGGGCAAGACCGCCGCGCACACGCCCGATGAGGGCATTGGCGAAGGCCACCAAGCGCCGGGAGATGCCGCCCTGGCTCATGATCTCACCAAGGTACGGATGGAACGGGCGTACAATTTGCTCTCAGAGGAAGGCTGCACGGTCAAGGAAGCTGCAGAGAAGACCGGATTTTCCGATACGAACTACTTCTCCCGCGTCTTCCGCCAATACCATGGGCACAGCCCATCCTCGCTCAAAGAAAGTCCTGCCGACAAGGAGTGAAGAAGTCGAGGACCACACCCTCTTCGATGCATTTCACCGAATGCACCACATTCGCCTCAAAAAGCAGTGAGTCGCCGGGACCCACCGTGTGCTCCTTCCCTTCGCAGGCAAAAACAAACAAGCCCGATTGCACGTAGCTGATCTGTCGGTGGGGATGGGAGTGCGCGGCGCCGATACCCCCCTGATCGAATGTAACTTCCACCAGCATCATCTCCTCATTGTACGAGAGGATTCGTCGTTTCTTTCCATCACCAAAGTCTTCAAGCTTGGTCTCGGTGTAGAGGGTTTTCTTCATGGTTGGCTCTCCTTGTCGGTTGGGTTAGGCCACTGCTGGGCCTGAACCAGTATGGTGGTACAGGGCGTCTTCGGACTCTCAAGATGCTGGATGAGCAACAGAGCTGCAGCATAGCCGATATGATAGAGTGGTTGGATCACAGAATAGTCGTTGATGGCCTCCATCACCGAGGCGCTTACCCCTGCGGTGAGTACGTGTGGGGCCTGATGTTTGGCCAGCCTTACCGCCACCTTGGAAAGGACCTGGCTGAGACCTATGATCGCATCATAGTCACTGAAACCAGGAGGATCCCCTTCAGCATACACCAGCTTCTCCTGACGATAGTACTCCAGCTCATCCAATTCCAGCAGCGTTGCAGTGATTCCATGCCGCTCGCAGGCCTTGCGGATACCACAGAGCCGTTCTTCGGTGCTCGTGGTCACAAGGCCCGAAAGTACCAGAGGGCGACGAATGCCCTTGGCATAGAGGTTCTCCATCAGGTCATCCATTGCCTGGGTGTTGTCGCATTGCACCTTGCTGAAGGGTTCTCCACTGATGCAACGATCCAGTTGCACCAACGGAATGTGCGCCTCGCGTGAGAGATTGAGGATAGCCTTGTTTACCGACAACGAGGAAGGTGACAGCAAGGGGGAGAAAATGATCCCAAGCACCCCCTGCTGGATGAAAGAGGCAATCTTTTCGGTAACGTTGCCATTCTCCAGGTGGGTGTTGCAGTAGAGTGTCTGATAGTTGTGTTTCCAGAATGCATCATGCAGTCCTTCCAGCAAAAAGGAGGCAAACGCAGGAGTGTAGTTGTCCAAAGCGATGCCGATGAGACGGGAACCCCGGGAAGTCTCTTGCTCCACCTTTGCTGTCACAAAGGTGCCGAGTCTCCCGTCACGGTACTCCAGAAGCCCTTCACCCACCAGTTGGCTCACCGCACGGCGAACCGTGACCCGGCTCACCGAGAAGAGGGTTGCCAGTTGCCGCTCAGCAAGAATCTGCTCTCCCGGCTTCCAGAACCCTTCCCGGATCCTTGCGAGGATCTCCTGATAGACTGTCTCGGACTTTGACTGCTCGTTCATCATTGCCCTAGTGTACGAACCTTTATCCGATATGTCTGTACCTCAAAGGGTCTGAAGCGAAGTTTTTTCTCCTGATCGATCGGTTCTTCGAGCATATTGGTCAGCATGAGCGTCTGCTCATCCAAGCGTGGGCTGAAGGAGAGCGCAGCCACCCCGCCGACGCCAAGCCACTCACGGACGCGGATGACCAGCTCCTGCCCATCCTCGCTGACTTTCACTGTCTCTACAGCAAACTGCTTTTGCGCTACCCGTACCAACGGTTCGAACGGCTCCTTCACAGGCAGAGGAGGATTGTTCAGCTCACAGGCTTGCTCATACACACCGAGCAGGTCATCAGCGACTACCAGCGAGTACGTGAAGTGATGAACCCCCAGATCAGATGCAGGATCGGGAGCGGCAGGAGAGCGCAAGAGGGAGACCGAAAGCTCACCCTGATGGGCGCCATATCCATACTTGCTGTCAGTTGCAAGTGCAACAAGCAAGCATGGATCCTGCAGGGCCGCGAACTTGTGCGCAGGAACCTCAAACATGGCCCGTTCGAGGGTGGTGTTCGTATGCGTGGAACGTCTGATGTACCCAAAGGGGACATCGTAGAGGGCATGATCACTCTGGAGGGTGGTCGGGAACTCGGAGCGCAGCAAGGTATGGCGCTCTTTCCAGTCAACCTCAGTCTCGAAATCGATGCGACGAAGCTTCTTGTGGATGATCATGGTCTGTCTCAAGACCGAACCCACCCCTACCGTTGCCTCATAGCTGATACGATACTGATGCTCATCCTCAACACGTCCGGACTCCCCCATGCCGGTCAGACGCACTTGCTTCTCAAGGCTGTCACTCTCAATGTCCCAGGCATCCCAGAACACCGGATAGTCCTCCCCGAGGGTGAGGGTGTTCAGACTCCTGGCCTCCTCGACCAACTCCCGCTCTTGCCGGCCAAGCAGCAACGAAGTGATGCCACCCATGCCATCCAAGGTGATGCTTCCCCATTCGGTTTGCACCAGTGGGGAGGGAGAGACACTCTGAACCGATATGCTCTTGTCCTGTTTCCCTGTCTCCAGGGGGGCAAGAAGCGTCCCGTCGGAAAGCGGGAGGGCAAAGCCATTGGTGTTGAGCAGAAGGTCACCGTGGTACGGAGAAAAAGCCTTGGTAAGTTGCTCGTATGCCGATGCATAGCTGGCTTGTGCCTCTTGATTCACTTTCTGGATGGATGAACCGGGAAGTATGTCGTGGAACTGGTTCACCAGCACCACGTTCCACACCTCAGCAAGCGTCTGGCGCAAGGCTGCTACATTCTCACCCCTGCAAAACAGCACGCTGGTCAGATACTCATAGGAGTGCAACAGCCCCTCCAGCTTTCGGTTCCACCACTTCAGCTTGGCTTGGCTGGTGTAGGTTCCCCGGTGCAGTTCCAGATAGAGCTCTCCCTTGTAGACAGGGAGACGGGAGGTATCGGCAAACACCTCCTGCATGGCAGAGCTGACACTGCTCCACTTGTTGCGGGGAAGACCTTGCAGGTCAGCTTCCCGCTTGGCCAGTTCCAAATCGCTTCTCAGCGTTCCCCCACCACCGTCACCCTCGCCCACCGAGCGCATCAGTACCGGCTGGATCTCCTTGTGCAGGACACTCCGGTACGCCTTGGCGATACCCTCCGGATCATTGGTCCCCTCGTAGGCGCCTTGGATCATATGGGCGGGAATCCTGGTGCCGTCAAGAGACTCCCAGAGGAAGATATCATAAGGGAAGCGGTTGGTGTCATTCCAACTCAGCTTGCTGGTGACAAAGTATTTCACCCTGCAACCAACAAGAATCTGGGGAAGGGCCGCGGTGTACCCAAAGGAGTCGGGAAGCCAGAAGGTATCGCCCTCATAGCCATCAAACAGCTGTCTCGTGACCTGGCGGCCCAAGACATTCTGCCTGATCAGGGACTCACCGGAGGGGAGCATGCAGTCAGGCTCGACATAGCACACCCCGTTGGGCTCCCAGCGACCTGTCTTGGAGAAAACCTCTTTGATGCGGGCGAAGACCGAAGGGTAGTGTTTCTTCAGGGCCTCCATCTGTGCCGGTTGGCTGAACAGATAGACAAAGTCAGGATACTCCTCCAAGAAGTTCACCATGTTCAGGGCGGTACGGGCTGCCTTGCGGGTAGTCTCTGCAATGGGCCACAGCCAGGCATGGTCAAGGTGGGCATTCCCCACCGAAAGGATCTGGGGGGCGATGCTGCCATTCCTCGCCTCCAGCAACCCTTTCAGCTCAGATCTCACCTGCTTTGCCATCGGCTCGGGTGATGAGAGCAAGCTCAAGGAAGAAAGAGCACGATGCAAGGTGGAGACCAGATGCTGGTAGTGATACCCCTCCCTATCCAGTGTCTTGGAGAGCTGGCGCAGAACCAGCACATCGTAGTAAAGACCATAGGTCTCTTCACAGCGTCTGAGCAGCTTGGGTTGCTTGAACATCAAGGGATACGCCTGCTTCTTCACAGCAACGCAGGTCTGCACCCTCCCCCCCTCGCTGGGGTGGTAGCCGGGGAAGCGGTGGCCGCCCCAGGCTTGCAGCACCACGGTGATGGTACGACCAGCGTAGGCTGTCACCTCAAGCTTGCGGTGGAACGGGTTGGTTGCCCCTACCGGCACCCCGTCGATGTAGATGAGGGTGTCGGTTTCGGTATCCAGGAGCAAGAAGAGCCGCTGCTCATGCTTTGGGATCTCAAATGTGGCCTTGAACCAATGGTCGGTCCAAGACTTGCCATAGGAGAAGGGAAACGTGATACCTGCATACTCGCCTTCGTACACCCCTTCTGTTTGCATCTCATCACTCTCTGCATAGCTGAATGTGAGGTCGGCCACTTCCTCATAAGCATGCTGCTCAAGCATAGCCACATACTGGTCAATCCGTTTTTCCACCTTTCGTTGCAGCATTGCTTCACGCCCTCACATTCTCGAGCGCACGGAGCAGATCAGCTTGCAGCAAGTCAAACTCCTCAATGCCTGCATGCAGCCTGATCAGGGTGAGCCGGTCTGGGGGAATGGGAGCGGTGTCGGCATACTTGACCGCCGCAGGGAATACCAAGCTCTCATACCCACCCCAGCTTACCGCCCGCTTGAAGAGGGTGAGGCTGTTCACAAACTGCTTCACATCCTCAAGACAATCTGTCTTCAGGTGGAAGCTGAACAGACCGCTGCCACCACGCATCTGCTCTTTGGCAAGCTCGTATTGGTTGAAGGAAGGAAGAAGCGGATACAGCACATCCTCCACCTTCGGGTGGTTCTCCAGCATGGTTGCCAGCTTCAGGGCATTCTGGTAGTGCTGGGGCATCCTCAGGTGCAGCGTCCTCAGGTTTCGCATGACCAACCAGGCTTGGAAAGGATCGGGAACCGGACCAAGGGGAAGGAACTGGTGCTCGAAGATGGCCTTCATATGGGCATCGTCACCGGCAATGACCCCTCCGATGACATCGCTGTTGCCCCCGATGTACTTGGAGGCGCTGTGGATGACCAGATCGATGCCTGCATCGATGGGGTTCTGGAAGTACGGGGTGGCCCAGGTGTTGTCGATCACTGTCGTGATGCCCTTGCTGCGGGCAAGGTCGGCAACCTGCTTCAGCGGTTGCAGCTTGAAGGTCAGGGTTGTCGGGCTCTCCAGGTAGATGAGGCGGGTGTTGTCCCTGATGGCCTCCTCAAACTCAGCGATGTCCGTACCATCGACATAGGTGTGCTCGATGCCGAACTTGGCAAGGTAGGTGTTGAAGAAGTACTGCACCCACGTATAGCAGTCGCGTACAACCACAGCATGGTCCCCGCTCTTGAGTGTGGAGAGAATGGCAAGCGAGGATGCGGCTACCCCGCTTGCGACAAGCTTCGCACGGTCGGCATGCTCAAGGGCAGCCAACTTCTCCTCACACAGGTTGACCGTTGGGTTGTTGCCACGGGTGTAGAGGTAGTGGCTGTCCTCATCAGCCAGCGCATCCCGAAACTCCTCATAGGAGGGGAAGCAGAAGATGGAGGTCTGGAATATGGGTGGGCTCACCGCATGGAAGGGCAGATCCCGCTCTCCCTGGTGCAGCAGAATTTCCGTAAGAGGTGTTTTCAAATCGGTGTTCATAACGTACCTATCATCCTTTCACGCTTCCTTCGGTAAGGCCGGCAACAATGTACTTCTGGCCGAATCCGAACACAATCATGGTGGGAAGCAGTGCGATCACAATACCAGCGCTCATCACATCCCAGCTGATGCCAGCCTTGCTGATGAACGAATTGAGGGCTACCGGAACAGTCATCTTGTCATTGGACATCAAGAGCATGACGGCCAGGAAGAGCTCGTTCCAGATGTTGATGAAAGCAAAACAGAAAATGGCAGCCATACCCGGGCGAGTGATGGGCAGAACCACATGGAAGAGCGACTGGAACATCGAACAGCCGTCGATTTTTGCTGCTTCCTCCAGACTGATGGGAATACGGTCAAAGAAACCCTTGCTCATGATCGTGGAGAACGCGATGACCGTGGCTACATACACCAGCATCAAAGCCCCGGTGCTGTCCACCCAGCCGAGCTTGGAGAACATGGTGAAAATCGGGACCATGATGAGGAAGGTCGGGATCGTTTGGGTGAAGTAGAGCGCCAGTTGCAGGATCCCCTTGGTCCTCTGCCTTGGGTAGCGGGAGAGGGAGAAGCCGCTGAGTATGGAGACGGCCATGGCCAGCAGGCTGGAGATGAGTGCCACCACCAGGGAGTTGCGGAAGTAGAGGGAAAAGCTCGAGAAGGAGAAGAGCTTGCGATAGCTGTCCAGCGTCGCTGAGGTGGGCAGGTACTGCAGGGGCATGGTATAGATCTCCTTCGGCCCCTTGAGGCTGGTGACCACGATCCAGTAGAGCGGAAATACTGCGGCCAGGACATAGAAGGCCAACAAGACAAAACGGCCGATGGAGAATACGGTGTTCTTTTTCATAGGTTGTCGCCTCCCTTCTCGGTCAGTCGCAGATAAAGCATTGCGTAGGCGAAGAGAAGGATCATGATGATGAGCCCGATGGCCGAGCCCTGTCCATAATCATACTCCTTGAAGACCTTGTTGATCATCTGGGTAGCCAGGATGTTGGTCCGGTTGACCGGCCCTCCATTGGTCATGGCATAGATGATGTCGGGGAAGTTCACGATCCACATGGTGCGCAGGAGGATGGTACTGACGATGGTCGGTTTTACATAGGGAACCGTGACCGAGGTGAACTTGCGGATGGCCCCAGCCCCATCAAGGGTAGCTGCCTCATAGAGCTCGTTGGGCACCGACTGCAGGGCGGCGAGCAGCATGATGCCGAAGAAGGGAACCCCATACCAGATGTTGGGGATCATGACGCTGATCATGGCAAGGTTCGGATTGGACAGGAAGCCGATCGGTTGGGACAAGAGCCCGATGCGAATCAGCATGTCGTTCACCAAGCCGAATTGGCCGTTGAAGAGCCAGGCCCAGGTAAGACCGATGGCAAACCCGCTGAGCGCCCAGCCGTAGAAGACGAAAGCAGTATAGATGCCTCTTCCTGCAAATGGCTTCTTCAACAGAAGGGCAAGGCCAAACCCAAGCACAAACTGGAAGAAGAGCGAGCCGAAGAGCCACACAACCGTATTGAACAGAATCTGGGCAAACTTGATGTGCGGGTCAGTCAGAACCGCCTTGAAGTTGTCAAAACCATTGAACCGCAGCTGGTTCAGGTCGAAGAGATTGTAGTTCTGGAAGGCCATGACGGCCCCCCTCAGCACGGGATAGTAGATAAACGCCGTGAGGAAGAGCAACGCTGGAACCAACATCCAACGATAAAATTTCCGTTCCATCATCACCACCTGTCAAGAGATGCTTCCGGGGTTCACGCACCCCGGAAGCAGTATACAGCCGAATACTTATTTCCAGTAGTCTTCCCAGCTCTTGATGGCTTGGTCGACGGTGGTGCTGCCCAACAAGAGGGACTGCATCGTCTGTTCCTGGATCTGAGCCCATGCGGGATACTTGGGATTGTCAAGCGGATACTTCACAAACACGTAGGTAGCCGGATCGGACATTTCGATCTCCCAGGACTTGTATACTCCGCTGGAGAAGTACGGGTCGTTGGCGTAGGTCGAGGTATGCACCGGGAGCGGACCATAGGCGCGGCAGAAGTCTGCATTGTTCTCTGCATTGACCATAAAGGAGATGAAGTCCCATGCCAAGTCTTTGTGCTTGCTGGTGGTAGGAATACCCAGACCGGCAAAGCCGTAGTCGAGGTAGGTCTTGCCACTTGCACCGACGGGCATCGGAATGACGGTCCACTGTGAGGGATCGAGAGCCTCGGCGACCATGCTCACCGTATCAGGATCCTGTACGAGGAACGGGGTGGTTCCGCTGATGAAGCCGTTGACCTGCTCATTGAAGCCCCAGTTGATGCCATCGGAGGGAACAGCCTTCTTGTAGAGGTCCACATAAGCGGCCACGGCCTTGCGGGCAGCAGGGGTGGAGAATGCAAAGGTGCCATCGGTGGTCTTGTAGATGTTGTCAACACTGATGTTGGCCACATCGCTGAGGATCAAAATGTCGGAGATCTTGAAGGCACTACCCTTTCCGCGGAACCCGAAGCCGTACTGGTTGGGAGCCTTGCCGGTAATGGCAATGGACATCTTGTACAGTTCGTCGATGGTCTTGGGCATGGTGGTAAAGCCATGTTGGGCAAGAATGTCCGTGCGGACAAACAAGCCTTTCACGAAGAAGAACTGAGGAAGCAGGTAGGGGGTGTTGTTGACCGTAGTGGCTGCAGTCATGGTAAGCGGCAGCAAATCGGTGCCCTGGTCCCAAGCCTTGAGGTAGCTGGTCAGGTCAACAAGCTTGTTGTTGTTGACGAACTGCTTCACGGTATGGTCACGAACCTCGATGATGTCCAGTTCCTGATTGCTGTTGAGCATCAGGGTGAGCTTGTTGTCTGCCTGCTCATAGGGAGGGGAGACCAAGTTGATCTTTACGTTGGGATTCTGTGCCTCGTATTTGGCGATCAGTTCCTGGATCTGTGTGGTGCGGGACGGGCTGGTCATCGTCTCGACGAAGGTCAAGGTGACCGGGCCGCTCGCCTCTTCCTTGGTTCCGGCGGCAAAAGCCGGGGAGAGAACCAGCAAGAGGGCACAGAGCACGAACAAAACAGTCATGTGCTTTTTCATTTCCAAACTCCTTTCATTCGGTATCACCAAGTATACACTTGGTATTACCAAGTTTACCATCAATTTCGGAGTTGTCAATGAAAGTCGCACAGCAATTGGTTGAGAATCGTGGTATCACCGCTCTGATCAAAGCCGATGACGTGGACGATGGGACCCTCATAATGGATGGCAGCCAGCCCTGCTTGCACTGACTTCCAGTCCAGACACCCCTGCCCAACCGGCAAACCGGTATTCTCCCGCACATGCAGGCAGTGCAAGTAAATGCCAGCCTGCTCGATTGCCTTGGAAAGGCTGCGCTCCTCCATGTTCATATGGAAGGTATCCAGATCAATGCCGAAGTTGGGGTGATTCACAGCGTGGATGAGCTGAAGAGCCTCTTCTGCGGTGTTCACCAAACAGTGCTCGTAGCGGTTCACCGGCCGAAGGTTCAAAACCACATCCTCCTCTTCGGCAACCGTTGTCAGCGATCTCAAGCTTTTTACGCTCTGTTCCCAATGTTCCGATTTGTGTGCAACGTAGGCTTCATCAAACCTACGCTCCGCATACAGCGCTCCCGAAAGGGAACCTCCCCCCATCTCCCCGAGCAGCTTCATCAACTCCTGCATCCTATGGACTGCCGACCTGCGCATCTCCTCATCGAGACAGGAGAGATCCCACCCAAGCGGAGGAGTCAGTGAGTAAGAGAGATCAATCTGGTTGTTCCGTGCTTCAAAGAGAAGGCGCTTGCGGCCCCACTGGCTCATCGCAAGCAAGGAGAGTCCATCACATTCGAGCTGACCATAGCCCAGTGACTTGGCCTTCTCAGGCAGCAGAGCGGTGTCCACTGCCTGCATTTCCCAGTGAATGCCGAGGCTTCTCATACACTATCCTCTGTTTCAGTATACCAGAGCTGAGAAGTGGGCACCAGCCTTTCAGGCAGGGCCCCCTTGCGCCTCTACTCCAAAGCAGGATGTACGTGGTATAGTCGCACGCATGAGAACCTCACTTGATTGCCTTCCCTGTTTCTTCCGGCAGACGCTGGAAGCCGGAAAACTGTTGGGACTTCCTGCAGATTCGATCAAACACCTCATGGATGAGATCGGGAACGAACTCAAACACTTCCCTTTGGAAATGAGCCCTCCGGAAATGTCCTACCACATGCAACGCCTGTTCGTTGCATTGACGGGCAAGGAAGACCCGTATCTTGAAATAAAGGATCTCAGCAACAAGCAGGCACTGGATGTGATCGATGATTTGAGGAAACTCGTATCAGAATCACAGACCCCCTTGGAAACTGCAGTGAGGCTTGCATGCGCCGGCAACATCATCGATTACGGGGCGTTTCCCAGCGGCGTTGATGTACAAGCGGAAATCACAAAAATCCTGCACCAACAAAGCAGTCCAGGCGGCAGTGCTTCCTCCCTGTTTGACTTTGCATCCTTCCACCAGGCACTCAAAAGCGCTCGCCGAATCCTCTATATCGGCGACAATGCCGGGGAAATCGTCTTTGACAGGGTCTTGCTGGAAACCATCGCACAGGAGTTTCCCCAGATCGAGCTCTCTTTCGTAACCAGGGAGAGTCCGATCCTCAATGATGTATTGACCAAGGACGCCCTTGACTGCGGTCTGGACTCAGTGGCATCCATTGTCTCCAGCGGGAGCAAAACCCCCGGCTTGCTGCTCGACAAGGCAGATCCTGCTTTCCTGAAGCTGTATCACGAGGCGGATATGATCATCAGCAAGGGCCAAGGTAATTTTGAGGCGCTTTCAGATGCTGAAGGGCCCATCTATTTCCTGTTCATCATCAAGTGTGAAGTCATCATGCGGCATATCGGAGGATCGCTGCGAGACCTCGTGCTGAAGAAGAACCATTAGCCTTTCACCGCCCCCATAGTCAGACCTTTCACCACATACTTCTGGAAGAACATGGTAAGGATGATCGCAGGTGCCATGATCGTCACTGCTGCAGCCATGACAGCCCCCCAGTCGACCTCGACATAGGAGAGGAAGTTGTAGACGGCGATAGGGAGTGTTCTGGTTTTCTGTTGGCTCAATACCTGGCTGAACATGAAGTTGTTCCAACTGAAAATGAAGGAGAGCGTCGTCGCTGTCACGACCCCTGGCCCGGAAAGCGGCAAAAGAATCTTCACAAAGGCACTCTGCTGGGTAAGCCCGTCGACCATAGCCGCTTCTTCCAGTTCACGCGGCACCGAGTCGAAGTACGGGGACATGACCCAGACCACCAGAGGCAAGGCGATGAGCATGTGGCTGAGAATGAGGGCAACATAGCTGTCCATCAGGCGCAGGCGGGAGAAAACAATGTACCAAGGCATCAGAAAGGAGATACCGGGCATCAGACGGGCAACCAGAATGAAGATGGAGAGTTTCTTCTGTTTGTAACGGGCGATCGAGTAGGCGGCAGGAAGCCCAAGCACGAGGCTGAACGCCACGCTCACCATCGAAACGATGAGAGAGTTCTTCATATAGTGCAGGAAGTCCTGCTCGATGAAGACACGCTCGTAGTTTTGCATCACCGGGGTGAAGATGAACTTCGGAGGCCAGCTGATGATATCCACCTGTGTCTTGAACGAGCTCATGAGCATCCAGACAAAGGGGAAGAGAATCGGGATGATGATCAGGACGAGTACGAGGAGGAACAGGATGGAGTGGACAGGATTCTTTTTCATGGCAACCTCCCCTACAGCTCAAAAGCCCGACGCAGTCGCATGACAACGAGGCTGAAGAGCAGGACAATGAGAAACAGGAAGACCAGCATGACTGCACTCTGTCCCATTCTGAAGTACTCGAAACTGTACTTGAAGGCAAGCACATTGAGGTTCTCGGAAGCGTACCCTGGGCCTCCTCCTGTCATCGAATAGATGATGTCGTAGGTTTTCAAGGCATCGATGGCCCTGAGGATGACGGCTGTGAGAATGGTGGGCATCAGCATCGGCAACGTGATGCGGAACAGCACCTGACGGGCGTTCGCCCCATCGACCATGGCCGATTCATACGGCTCTGAGGAGAGGCCGGCAAGGCCGGCAAGCACGATGATGGTGATCATCGGCGTCCATTGCCAGATATCCACAATGATCAGGGAGGGCATGACCGTCTTTGCATCACTGACCCAACCGCTTTGGGGGAGCTTGAGGACGCTCAGCACATAGTTGAGGATGCCGATGGTCGGATCATAGAAAAGATTCCATACAATACCGATGGCAACCGGGGTTGCTACCAGGGGAAGCAGCAGCAAGGTCTTCACCACGCCTTTCCCCTTGAACGATCGGTTCAAAGCCAGGGCAAGGACCGTTCCGAGCACCATCTCCACGATGACCGAGCCGAACGTGAAATAAAAGGTCCGGCCCAAGGCTTCAAGGAACCGGGGTTCCTGGAGAACCTGCAGATAACTCTTCAGACCAACAACGGAGAGAGGCCTTCCGCTGGTGAGACTCCAGTCGGTGAAGCTGAGAAAAAAGGTGTATCCCACGGGAAAAACCATCAGGACCACCACGAAAATCACCGCTGGGAGGGGAAAGAGGTAGCGGAGGTTTCTTTCAAAAAAGCCTTGTCGGATCATCTGTACGCTCCTTGTCGCGCAAGAGGCCGACCGAACGATTCGGTCGGCCATTCGCTACGTGTGTAAGGTCTAGAGGCCGTATTCACCGTCGGTCTTCAGCAGTTCATCAACCGCGTCAGCCTTCTCCTGTGCAAGAGCGGCAAGCTTGGTCGAAGTACCCTTGGTGTTGATTGACTCGATGATGACCTCTCCGATCAGGTCGCGGGCCTGGCCGACCGAGCTCATGAACGGGCGGTCATACGGATAGCCGTTCTTTGCCGCATGAGCCTGGGTCTCCACCAGTCCGGGGTTCATGATCTTGCGGACTTCAGCGTTTGCCCAAGCACTGTCGCGGGCCATGGTGATGTTGCTCAGCATGCCTTCCACTGCAAGCTCCTTGCTGGTTGCCCAATCGAGGAACTGCTGTGCTGCACTCTTGTTCTTGGAAGCGGAAGACATTGCCATGCCCCAAGAGACTACGATGAACGGACTGTCACCCTTCGGGCCCTTGGGAAGCTGTGCAACGCCGATATCAGATGCGGGAATAGAGGTCTTTGCAGGATCGACAATCTGGCCGTAGAAGACGGAAGCATCGGTCCACATGGCAACCTTGCCAGCCTGGAAGACAGGCATCACATTTTCCCAGGACATGCTGGTCACACCCTGAGGTCCATAGTTGCCCAAGAGCTTTCCATAGAAGCGAGTTGCTTCCAAAGCTTCGGGACTATCGAAGACAGCCTGGCCGTTCTCAAGATACCTTCCGCCATAGTTGTAAATGTAGCTGGAAAGCTGGGTGACTGCAGCAGCGCCCTTGCCACGGCTTGCGAAGCCTGCAACGCCATCCTTGTTGAGCGCCTTGGCGGCAGCCTCAAGTTCGGCGAACGTGGTGGGAACGGAGAGACCGGCCTTCTTCATCAGGTCCTTGCGATAGTAGAGCACCTGCCACTCGGTTACGAGCGGTACGATGTAGGCAACATTGTTCTTCCTGCCGATATCCACCGAGTTGGCGGGATAGTCGGAGAAGTCGTACTTGTCCAGACCCTCATACCAGCCGTTCTTGATGAACATGAGCCCTTCCTGCAAGGGGCGGGTCATGAACACATCGACGGTGGAACTCTTGGTGGCGAATTCGGTGGTCAGCTTGTTGGTAAGCTGGCTCTCCTGCAGACTCTCATAGTTCACCTTGATCCCGGTCTTTGCTTCGAATTCGGGAATCTTGGTTTTCAACAGCTCACCATACGGGTGGTTAGCCAACAGAACCCTGATCTCCTGCTTGGGAGCCTGATCTGAAGTTCCCTGCGCAAACATCGGCATTGCAAGGCCGATGAGTACAAGCATGACAACGAGCACGTTTCTCTTTTTCATACATTTCTCCTTTATTGATGGAATATAACCAACCTTTTTCATAGTATACCCCGTTTTTCCGAGTTGTATAGTAAAAATGAATATTTGTTTTAATTGCCTGAATATTTATTTCATACTATACTGTGGCAAAGGGGCAACGCATGCATGAAGTCAGTGCCATCTACACGATACGAAGCAAGTACAACACACTCAGTGCGAAAGAGAAGAAGATTGCCGACTTCATTCTTGAACATCCGAAGGAGTCGGTGAACCCCAGCATTGAGGAGTTGGCTGAGCTGATCGGCATCAGTGAATCAACCATGGTGCGCTTTGCCCGCAAGATCGGGTACAGCGGATACCAGCGGTTTCGCATCGCCCTTGCAAGGGAGACCATCCCTTCCAACGAGCAGCTCTTCGAGAGTGAGGTGACCGAAGGGGAAGATCCGGTGGACCTCGTCTTCCGCCACACCCGCAAGACACTCGATGAGACCTATGCCAAGCTCGAGCGCAAGACGGTACGGGACGCAGCCAGCCTGCTTGCCGGGTGCAGAAACCTCTATCTCATGGGGCTCGGCGGGTCCAATATCCTGGCCCAGGATGCCTATCACAAACTGATCAGGACCGGCCTGAACTGCCAGTATGCCTCTGACTTCCATCTCCAGCTGATGCTTGCCAGCCAAGCCAGCGAAGACGATACCGCCCTGATCATCAGCCATACCGGGTCGGGACATGACACCCTGGCCCTTGCCGAGGAGCTGCGCAACAACGGGTGCAAGCTCATCATCCTCACCAGCAATACCCGCTCCCCCCTCGCGAAAATGGGGGACTTGGTATTGGCAGTAAGCACCGGATCATCACCGGTTGTCGCAGAATCGTTTTCCGCCCGCATCACCAGCTTGGTGCTCATCGATGTCCTCTATGTGGAGATCCTGGAGATCCTGCAGGACAAGGGAGTGGAAAACCTGAACAAAATGAGAAGCATCATTGCGAAGCGTCGCATATGAGACAAGTAGGAGAACCGCTATGAAAGCAACAATCGGCCTGATCGGCCTCGCAGTAATGGGAGAGAATCTGGTGCTCAATCTGGAGAGCAAGGGATTCAGTGTGGCGGTATTCAACCGCAGTACCGAGAAGGTGGATGCCTTCATCAACGGAAGGGCAAAGGGCAAGCAGATCATCGGCACCCACAGCCTGAAGGAGCTGGTCGACAACCTCCAGAGCCCACGAAAAGTCATGATGATGGTCAAAGCGGGCAGTGCCGTGGATGACACCATCGAAGCGCTCCTCCCCCTTCTCGACAAAGGGGATATCATCATCGATGGAGGCAACTCCAACTATGAGGACAGTGAACGCAGGGTGGCCTATGTGGAGAGCAAGGGCCTTCTGTATATCGGAACCGGTGTCAGCGGGGGTGAGGAGGGAGCGCTGAAAGGCCCCTCGATCATGCCCGGCGGCTCGGAAGCAGCCTGGGAGCAGGTAAAGCCCCTGCTCCAGGGCATATCAGCCCATGTCGAGGGAGTCCCGTGTTGCGACTGGATCGGCAGAGGTGGGGCAGGTCACTTCGTGAAGATGGTGCACAACGGCATCGAGTACGGTGACATGCAGCTCATCGGGGAGGTATACGACCTGATGAGACGCCTGGCCGGGCTTGGCAATGAGGAGATGCACCAGGTGTTCGCCCAGTGGAACACAGGTGATCTTGACTCCTATCTCATCGAAATCACCAAGGACATTCTCGCATACAAGGAAAAGGATGGATCCTATCTGCTGGACAAGATCCTCGATTCTGCAGGCCAGAAGGGAACCGGCAAGTGGACCGGCATCAACGCCCTGCATGCGGGCGTCCCCCTCACCCTCATCGTGGAATCGGTCTTCGCCCGCAGCGTCTCCAGCCAAAAGGATGAGCGCGTAGCGGCCAGCAAGGTCTTCCCGCCCCAGCCGATCAAGCCGCTTGCGGACTCCAAGGCCTTTGTCCAGGCCCTTGGTTCTGCACTCTATGCAGCAAAGATCATCAGCTATGCACAGGGTTTCTCCCTGATCAAGACGGTGGGAGAGACCAATGGATGGGACCTCAACCTTGCCTCCATCGCCCTGCTTTGGAGAGGAGGATGCATCATCCGTTCCGCTTTCCTGGACAAGATCAGCCAGGCCTTCCTGGCCAAGGAGGATCTGAAGAACCTCATTCTCGACCCCTACTTCGCCAAGATCCTGCAGGAAAACCATCAGAGCCTCAGGGAAGTGGTTGCCCAGGCAGCGCTCAACGGCATCCCCACCCCGTCACTCAGTGCAGCCCTCTCCTGGTTTGACAGCTACCGCACCGAGAACCTTCCGGCCAACCTGCTGCAGGCTCAGCGTGACTACTTCGGGGCCCATACGTACGAGCGGGTGGACCACAAGCGCGGTGAGTTCTTCCATACCAACTGGACCGGCCGTGGCGGCGATACCGCCTCCACCACCTACAGCATCTAAGGAGTCAACATGTCCAACCTTACTGTTATGCACAAAGCGGATGCCAAGCTCGATTTTCTCTCCCTTGGAGCCTTGGTTGTCCGCCTCGATCCAGGCATTGTCCCTTTTGAGTACGCCCATTCGCTTGACCTGCATGTAAGCGGGGGTGAGTTCAATGTCTCTGCGAACCTGAGCAGGGCCTTTGGGCAGCGAACGGCGGTGGCAAGTGCCATGGTCGATTACCCGATCGGGGCCAAGATTGAGTCAGAAGTCCGCAGGATGGGAGTACAGGCGTTCTACAAGCGTTTTGCCCACGATGGGGTGCGGGGCCCGAACATGGCCCATGTCTACAGTGACCGTGGCCAGGGCCTGAGGGCTCCGGTGGTCTTCTATAACCGCAGCAATGAGGCAGCCGCCTTGCTGGATGAGCAAAGCTTCGACTGGGATGCCATTTTTGACGGCGGCATCCGCTGGTTCCACAGCGGTGGCATCTTCAGCGCCCTCTCCCCCACCATCCCTTCGCTGATCATCAAGGCAATGGAGAAGGCAAAGAGCCAAGGGGCTGTCATTTCCTTCGATCTCAACTACCGTGAGAAACTCTGGAAGTCAATCGCAGCTTCGTCAACCGACCCCCAGAAAGAAGCCCAACGGGTGCTCTCCTCCATCGTCGAATATGTCGATGTACTGATCGGCAATGAGGAGGACCTGCAACTGGGACTTGGCCTGAAGGGCCCTGAGGTACATAAGGCTGACAAGCTCGATCCATCCTCCTTCTATGCAATGATGGAGAGCGTTTCCAAGCGCTTCCCCTCACTGTCGGCAGTGGCAACCACGATGCGTGAGGTCAAATCGACCAACCGACATCGCTGGAGTGCGGTTCTCTTCCTCGATGGAAAGGGGTATCAGGCACCGACCTGCGAATTGGACATCTACGACCGCGTAGGCGGTGGTGATGGCTTTGCCAGCGGTCTGATCTACGGCTTGCTCGAGGGAAGAAGCCCGGAGGATGCACTGCGACTGGGCTGGGCCCATGGGGCTTTGCTCACCAGCTATCCCGGAGATACCACCATGGCCACCCTGGCCCAGGTGGAAGCACTTGCCCAAGGCGGCAGTGCACGCATACAGAGGTAAGAGATGAAAGCATTGGTGCTCACCGAATACAAGAAGCTCGAACTGAAAGAGGTGGACAAGCCCGTCATCACATCCCCCACCCAGGTACTGGTCCGCATCAAGGCGGCCTCCATCTGCGGCAGTGATGTGCACGGTTTCGACGGCTCCACCGGAAGACGCAGGCCTCCGATCATCATGGGTCATGAGGGAAGCGGCATCATTGAGGAAGTGGGCTCGTTGGTTACGCACTACAAGATGGGCGACCGGGTTACCTTCGACTCCACCATCTACTGCGGAAGCTGCAGCTACTGCAGGGAGGGGCTGTTCAACCTGTGCGACAACAGACGCGTCCTGGGTGTAAGCTGCGAGGAGTACCGTCAGGATGGCATCTTCGCCGAGTACGCCCTCATCGAGGAACGGGTGCTCTTCCGCCTTCCCGATGAACTGGACTTTGTCCAGGCTGCCATGGCAGAGCCTGCCGGGGTGGCAGCCCATGCCATCTCCCTCGCCTCCCCCAAGCTGGGTGAGGATGTGGCGGTGGTGGGATCGGGCTTGATCGGCCTTCTGTTGATCAAGCTGCTCAGGACGAAGACCAGCGGCAAGATCATAGCCATCGAGATGGATGAGAACAGGAGAAAGACTGCTCTCGCATCAGGCGCCGACCTTGCCTTCGATCCTGCCGATCCGCTTCTCATGGAAAAGGTTTCCCAGGCAACCCACTCCCAGATGCTGGGCCTGGTGTATGAGGCGGTGGGGGCGACCGATCCGATCAACACCGCAATCAGATTGGTACGCAAGGGAGGCACGGTTGTGCTGGTGGGCAATATCCGTCCTACCATTGAGTTGCCGCTGCAAAGTGTGGTGACCCGACAGATCAAGGTCCAGGGTTCGTGCGCGATTAACGGCGAATACCCGACCGTTCTGAGAATGATGGCTGACAAGCACCTGGTGGTGAGCGATCTCATCAGCAAGGTAGCTCCCCTTGAAGAGGGGAATCTGTGGTTCAATAAGCTCTACAACCGGGAAGACAACTTGTTGAAGGTTGTCCTGGTCCCGTAACACACAAGAAGAAGGAACGCATGGTACGATACGCATTGATGGGGTATGGGAAGGTCTCCCAGCTCCACGCAAAAGCCCTGAAGGAGGCCAAGGACAGCACCTTGGTCGCAGTCTGGGGCAGAGACAAGGAGAAGGCAAACGCTTTTGCCGACCAGTGGGGCATCCTCCCCTTCACCGATGTACAGGAGATGGTTACCCAAGCGAACGTGGATGCGGTGATCATCACCACCCCCCATCCGCTGCACAAGGAGCATGCCATCCTTGCCCTCAAGGCAGGAGCCCACGTCCTGGTGGAGAAGCCGATGGCCCTCACCGTCGAAGCGTGTGATGCCATGATTGAAACGGCAAAGCAGGAGAAGAAACACCTTGCCGTGATCAGCCAGCGGCGCTGGTACCCTGCCTGCAGGAGAATCCGTGACGCCATCGATACGGGCAAGCTGGGAAAGCCGATGATCGGACAGGTGACCATGCTCGGCTGGCGCGACGAGGAGTACTACAAGAGTGACCCTTGGAGAGGCAGTTGGGACAAGGAAGGTGGTGGTGTGCTGATAAACCAGGCTCCTCACCAACTCGACCTGCTCCACTGGTTCCTGGGAGAGGTGAAAGAGGTGTATGCCCAGTGGGACAACGTCAACCACCCCTATATTGAGGTGGAGGACACCGCGGTGGCCACGGTCCGCTTTGCAAGCGGGGCAGTTGCTTCGATTCTCGTCTCCAACTCCCAGAAACCCGGCATTTATGCAAAGGTCCATATCCATGGCTCTTCTGCCTGTTCGACAGGCGTGCAGACCGACGGAGGGGCAATGTTCATCGCGGGAAGAAGCGGTATCGCAGAACCGCCGGTGAACGACCTGTGGACCATCGCCGGGGAGGAGCAGAACCTCACTCAATGGAAAGAGGAAGATACCACCTTCTTCGCAACCATCGATGCTACCTCCTACTTCTTCAAGCTCCAGCAGGAGGATTTCACCCAAGCCATTCTCACAGGAAAGAAGCCCACCTCCTCAGGAGAGGAAGGAAGGGAGACGGTCAAGCTCATCGAGGGCATGTACCGGAGCCAGCGAGAGGGCAAGCCGATACGCTACTAGGAAAAAAAAGAAACCTCCTTGATCAATGCAGGGAGGTTTTTTCAGTCAATCCTCCCATACCAACTCATAGCGGGTGCTTCTGCCGCCACGTTCAGATTTTTTGAGGACCCCTTTGTTGATCAAATCCTTGATGTCCCGCATGGCGGTATCATGACTGCAATGCATGAGCTTGGCCCATTTTTGGGTGGTAAGAATTCCATAGAAATCGTTGGTTAAACGCCCTAACATGTCACTTTGGCGCTCATTGAATGAAAAGCGACCAAACAGCTGTTTGACCTGTAGTGTTTTCAAGCTGGTCTCAATCACTCGCTGCTGAGCTTCATGTATTTGTCCGAGATACCAACGTATCCAATCTGTACAGTCCAGACTCCCTGTTTGTGCTTGATGCAGCTGTTCATAATACTCTTTCTGGTGTTTTTTCAGCTGGGTGGCAAGGCTATACAGAATCAATGTACTGGCAGCGTACTGATTGAGCGTGAAGTCACCAATCGTTCTGGCCAATCTTCCATTCCCATCCTCGAATGGATGGATGGTGAGAAACCACAGATGAGCTAGTGCGCTCCGTATCGGATTGGGAACAGCACTTGGCGTATTTACCCATGAGAAAAATTCATTCATCTGTTGGGGTACCTGCTGAGCAGGTGGTGCTTCAAACAGGATTTCCTGATTCTTATATGAACCGGAAACCACTGCAATGCTTTCAGTCCTATAGCTTCCTGCATTGATACGCCAAGGACCATTCACATTGTGAGGAAACAACGTTCTGTGCCATGAAAACAGACGTTCCTGCGTAAGTGGTACTTGACCATGTCCCAAAGCATCCAGCAACGTCTCAACCACGCCTTCGATATGAGGACCAGAGAGATGCATGGAAGCATTGGGAACCTGAAGCCTGCGACAGAGAGATGAATAGAGCTTTCGTTGCTCGAGGACCTCTCCCTCAATTTCATGCGAATGATAGATTTCATCGGAAAGGATTTGGGCCTCCATTTCCTTTCTTTCCACTATGCCCAATTGGGAAAGCAATGCTTCCACTTTTCCTTGAGCATGAGATACTTCACTGATGACTGTGAGCAAGGAAGGAGCATCATAGGTGAATCGAGGCCAATCAGGTAGTTGCCAAATGTAGTTGCTCATAGTGGCATGATACGCCGTCTGCGTAGAATAGACAACCTATTCTACGCATCATTACGACCAATTATGCGTAGAATATAAATCTTATTCTATGCAACCAAGAAAATCAGCGCACCAATTCCGCCAACTGTTCCCCCATGGTTACGATATCCAAACCCTTGGTGAACTGCAGGCAGGTGCCGGAAGGACGGCGCACCTTCTCCACCCAATGAGGAGGAATGGAAGAAAGGCCGTACTTGGCTCCCAGGATTGCCCCAGCAACTGCACCGATGGTATCGGCATCACGGGCAAAGTTCCCTGCCAATACCAAAGAGGAACGGAAGTCACTGTTGCTGAGCCTCAGGCAAGCGAATGCCGCGGGGATTGCCTCTGCAGTGGTTGCCCAGGTGCTTGCCTTGATCTCATCATGCAGAGCCATCCAACAATCGATGACCTTGCCATCAGCCTTGTCGACAATCTCGAAGGCACGCATCATGTTGTGATACAGCCAGCTGTCTTTGGGAATCGGCTTGAGGGCGGCAGAGAAAATCTCTTCCCAACTGCCGTCAGCCATTGCCACGGCAACCGCGGCGGCTACCGCCTGTGCTCCCCAGACCCCATCAGCATAGTGGCTGATCGAGGCATCGATCCCAGCCATTTCGATGGCACGATCGGGCTCTGCAGCACAGATGATGCCCACCGGGGGAATGCGCATAGCCGTCCCGTCACTCATATGGAAGGTGTTGAACTTCCCGCTCTGTGGAGGACGAAGGCCCTTGCGCAGGTTGTTGGCGGCAGCGACCTCGCTTGCCCCACCCCGCTTGAACTCATCCTGTACCACCACATCCTCAAACCAAGCCTCAACCACCGCCTCGCTGGTGAGCTTTCCCTTGTTACGGATCAAAGTCTTTGCAGTCAGCAGTGCGAACTCGGTATCATCGGTACTCCAGGTGGCACCGGCGTTGAAATCGGTGATGAACCCATAGCTCTCGCGGTTTGCCTGCATTCTTGCAGCATCCCCAAAGCTGTCTCCCACGGCAAGCCCGATCAGGGCCCCTACAGCCTTTTCCCGTACCAACTCCCGGTTGGCTACCAATGCTGAACGTGTAATCATCCTAATTCTCCTTTATCTGTAGGTTCCCGAATCCGACCCGACCACGCTCGTAGAGGGCAAAGCCCACCATCCCATAGGCAAGGCTCCCATCAACTGCCTCCAAAGGGGCAAAGCTTGACACTTCAAGGTATAGATTTGCACCTTCGGCTCTGAATGCAATCTCGTATTCGGTTTCCAAGGCGGGAAGTTGCTCCACAGCAGCAAGGACAATCATCTTGTCACCTGCATGCTTGAAAATTCCCAGTTTCCCCTGATGAAAACCACCATAATACCCTCTTCTGGCCCCCTGCACCCTCAGACTGAGCAAAGCAGATCTTCCGCTATGCAGAATCAAAGAGGAATGAAGTGATACATCCTTGCTAAAGTAGTTGCCCGTCATAGCCTCGGCATGATCAAGCGTCATCGCTTCCATCCATCGCTTGCCGACAACTTCCCAAGCACCATGATTGTGGCTGAAGGGGGTGATGGAAGCAAACTCCTTGGATTGCATGCCAATGGCTATTGTATAGTCAGCTTTGCCTGACACACGGAAGTACTGAAGATGAAGCACCCCGAAATCACGGTTCTTTGCCGGTGAGTTCGCCTCAAACAGCAGACCCACCTCATCGATCATGGCCCCCTTGAGCTTGGGATGGTTGGGATCTATCACGAATGAGAGCTCATGCACTTCCTCATCGTAGACAACCTCATTTGTGAAGACCACCAACTCAGCTGTTGTGGTGTTCCGTACATAGGCCGAGATCAGGACAGACTCTCCGCTGAACTTCTCCAGCCGATAGGCCAGGCTCACTGTCTGCCCCGGATATACGGTGGGAGAGAAGACGGGCATATAACGCTCATCATCGAAGTCGCTGCGCCTATAGAACGGCTTGTAGTAAAGCCTGCACGACTGGGGCCGTACCATCCTGTCATAGCGCATCCCAAGTCCATCGCCGGTATTGGCAAGGGAGCATGCGTTGGGGTTGGAAACGCGGAACCCATGGATGGATCCGGGAAGGGAGAAGTCAAAATCGATGGTTCCCTCATTCCGATCCAAACCCTCGGGAACCTCAAGACCACGTGTTCTCAGACTGAGTGCACAGAGCTGTCTGACATAGGTGGGGATATCCAGGATGTTGAAATAGCCTGAGATGCCGGAGAGTACCAGCATATCGTTGAGGGGAGAGCGGTAGTGATCCTCAACAGCCTGCAGGGAACCGGCAACCCCAAGGATTGAACCGACATTTCCTGCATTGCAGTCGGTATCCCACCCAGCCATCGTGGCAATCTCTACCCCTCGGCTCAGTGTCTTCCCATACAGCAAGGCCATGATGCAGACCCCTGCATTGGGAATGATGTGACAGATACCCGGATAGCGGTCATACCCCCAATTCTGCTGCAGGTACCTGAGGCACAGGCGCCAATCGCCTGGATTCTTTGCATGGAAGGCCCGTACTGCGTTGACCACAGCAGCATACGTGGAGGATGCAGAAATCTGTGCCAGGGCAGCATCGAGGATTGCATCCACATCCTCAGTCTCGAACGCCTTGGCTATGGCTGCGGCGATGAAGGCCGCTCCCTCCAGTCCCTCCCCGTCATGGGAAACCGAAGCAGCTATGCGTGCATAACGGGCTGCCTTCCTGCAATCCTCGGGGAAGAGAAAGCCCCAGGTGTCGATGAAAATCTGGCCCCCGATCTGTTCGGCCAGCGTCTTTCCGTTTATTTCCATGGATCCTGACCTAGGGGCCGGGATCCCTGCTTTCAGATTCAGATAGGCGGTGTGCTCGGTACTCACCCCGTAGCCACCCCACCAGAACATGCCCACCCCTTCCCTGCTGTAGTTCAGCCAAGCCTCTGCCACTGATGAGCAGTCAAACACCTCGGTAGGTGGAGTATCGTTGAGGGCACGCAGAAAGAAGACAGGACCATTGGCATCGTCATCGGCGGCAAAGTTCTTGAAGGACTTCACATACGATCTGATATCGCCATAGAAGCGCTCGATGCGCTCACTGGTCCATTGGCTCGGCTCCACCGGAGCTCCCAGCCTGATGCCGATGTTCATTCCCAGAAAACCTGCGTATACACGCTGTAGGTACGTTTCGGTGGTCATAGACATTCCTCATGGTGGAGGCCGGGGCAAGGCCCCGACCTTCACAACACACTTACTTCAATACGGTTGCCAGATACTCGCTGATCTTCGTTCCACCTGCGGCGTTCCACTTGACCACGAACTCATCGAAGTCGCTGATCGGCCTCACCCCGCGGATGATGTCGGTGGAGTACTCACGATAGAGCTTGTCCATGGCATCCTTTGCCGGCAACAGGTCTTCAGGAAGCAGGACATTGGTGTCTGCAGCAAAGTACTTGGCGGCAGCATCCAGCGAATCGATGGCCGGCTGGGAGAGCACTTCCCCAACAACGGTGGAGGTATCCAAGCCATTCATCGTCGGCCAGAACTTTGCCCACCAGGACGGGAACTGCTTGGTCAGCACATACTTGCCGCCTTCGACGTTGTAATGGATCCCTTCCAGACCAAGCTTATCCAGCTTTCGGCCTTCGGGACCTGCCATGTACTCGAGCAGAGCCCACGCAGCATCCTTCACCTTCGAGTCGGAATTGATGGCAAAGCCACGGCTTTCCTTGGTGACATCGATGCTCTGATAGGCCTGGCTCACACCCTTGGCAGGAGGAAGCACAAAGAGATCAACACCTTGGGTCTCTTTCATCTTGTTGTTGTAGACGTTCACGACATCACCGGCGGTACCGCTGACAAAGGCTGCACTGCCTTCGTAGAAGGACTGCTCCATCGTCTCCCAGGTCTTGGTGACGTACTCGTTGTCCAGAAGTCCTTCCTTATAGAGCTTGGCATAGAAGGCAAGCTTGTCACGGGAAGCCTGGGTTGCATTGGAATAGACCCACTTGCCGTTCTCCTTGACAATGGTTGCTGTCAGGCCGAAGGCATGGTTGAAGACTGAGTCGAGCTTGAGGATGCCACCATCGGTGGTGATGGCCCACTTTGCCATACCGCTCTCCTTGATCTCCTTGAAGAAGGCATAGTAGTTGTCCACCGTCGGGTTCTCAAGAAGGGCCTTGCCGCTCTTGAGCTTGGCAAACCAGTCGCTTCTCATGACGGGAATCTGCACGCGTGCAGGAGCAAGCCACATCAGGTAGGGATAGTTCTTCATCGCTGCCTTGGTATGGTCACCCATGATCGCCTTCACATTGACCGACTTCTCCACATACGGGGTCAGGTCCTCAAGCAGGCCTTCCTGGGCCAACGGCTGGTCATTGCCCTGGAAGTAGATCAGATCGGGATTGATCTGAGCGGTCCTGAAGGCAATGGGCACCACGGTGGCATAGCTGCCGGTCGGGGCCGAAAGGATGACCAGATCGATATAGGTCCCTTGCTTGGCCATGCCTTCCTCAATCGCCTTCTCCAGAAGACCGAGTTGCTCGGCATCGGTGATGGGATCGACATCCTTGCACAAATAGGTCACCGTCACCGGCTTGCCCGGTTCTCCGATGCCCCCCGTCGTTGCAGCAGGTGCTGCTTCCTTGGATCCAGCGGCCATCACAAGACCGCCCAGAACCAACAGTACTGCCAGTAGCACGAGTACTTTCTTGTTCATCACAAACCTCCTTGGTTTTTGAAACACACACTTATTCCTTGATTCCGCCCGAGAGCACATCCTTTGCATAGAAGCGGAGTACAAACGGGTAGAGAATCAGAATCGGGATGATCGCCACGATGATCGTGGCCCCCTTGAGGGCGCTGTAGTCGGCGCGGGCAAGGGCATTGTAGTCGAACACATTCTGCTGTCCGAGGATCGAGACCGTGTCGCCGAGCACCACGAACTGGCGCAATACCACCTGCAGCACCGTATCGGTGGACTTGCGGGTGAGGTAGATGCCGGCACGGAAGTACTCGTTCCAACGGACCACCGCATAGAACATCGTGATGGTGGCCACCCCTGCCTTGCTCAGCGGATAGAAGATGTGGCCGAGCATCTGCAGATGACTCGCCCCATCGATGGTGGCGGCCTCCACGATTGACTGCGGAACCTTCTCGAAGTAGCGCATCATGATGATCAGGTAGTAGACATTCACCGCCGTCACCAGGATGACACTCCACTTGCTGCCCATCAGTCCCAGCTTTTGCACCACCAGGTACTCGGGAACCAAGCCCGGGTCGAAGAGCATCATGATGATGAGGAACACCATGATCGGCCGTTTCAGGGCCAATCGGGGACGGGTAAGGGCGTAGGCTGCCGTGGTGGTGAGCACAATATTCACCGCAGTCCCCACCAAGGTGATGATCAGGGAGTTGATCAGGGAAGGAACCAGGATGGGATGGCTGAAGACGATGCGGTAGTTGAGCAGGTCCACCTGCCGGGGCAGGATGGCCAACCCGCTCATGCCAACCGATTCAGTGGGGCTGGAGAGGGATTTGGCGAGGATGTTGAGCAGGGGGACGAGCATGGTCAAAGTTACGAAGAACAGGAAGATGACCAGAACCAGCTGACTGACTGATATGCGTTTTCTGCTTCTCATCACCACACCCCCGATCCTGTCATCTTCTTGGAGAAGACGTGCGTCGTGTAGACCAGGACAACCCCCACCAACCCCTTGACCAGGCTGACTGCGGTGGCAAGTGAGTACTGCCCACCCTCAATGCCGATGCGGTAGATGTAGGTATCCAGAATGTCGATGGTGCTCTCCACCGCCTGGTTGGAAAAGTTGAACACCTGGTCAAAACCCGCATTGAGGAAGAAGCCGAGGTTGAGGATGAACATGGTGATCATCGGGGTCACCAAGGCCGGCAAAATGATCGACTTGATGATCTGGAAGCGGCTCGCACCGTCAATCTGGGCTGCTTCATAGAGCGAAGGGGAAATGGCAAGGATGGCCGTGTAGAAGATGATGGAATCCCAACCGAGGCTTCTCCAAGCTTCGCAGATCATCAATATCCACCGGATCTTGGTGCGGTCGGTCATGAAGTCCACCGCATCCCCACCGAAGAATGTCACTATCTGGTTGACCGACCCACCCAGGGAGAGTGCATTGATCCAGATGCCTGCAATGACGACCCAGGAAAGGAAGTGCGGAAGGTAGGAGACTACCTGCACATACTTGCGAAACCGGAAGGAACGCACTTCGTTGAGCATCAGGGCAAAGAAGACAAAACCGGGGAAGAGCAGGACATACTTCATGAAGCTGATGATCAGGGTATTGAGCAGTATCTGGGCAAAGGCAGGACTGGAGAAGATCATCTCGAAATACTTGAGCCCGACAAAAGGCCAGTTGCCCCGGGCGCGGAACTGGAAGAAGGCAAGGCGCATGTTGATGATCGGCAGCACCCTGAACAGGACGAAGTAGAGCAAGGTGGGAAGGAGCAGCAGGTAGAGCACCTTCTGCGCCTTGATCTCTCGTAGCAGCTTCTTTCCTCTCATACTCGTTCCCTCCTAGGGAATCAACAGGTTCATCAGGGGTGCATGTTGCTGCGCCCCATACACATCCCGATCACCACAGGTGCCTGAACTGACAGGACGACGATAGGTGATCTTGATACCCAAGGCAGACTCAAAAAAGTAGATGCCCAAGAGTTGCCCCGCGGCAAGCTGGTAGCAGGAGTTCAGGGTAGCTTCACACAGCACCCCGCTCTCAACTACCCTGCGATAGGTTGCAAGGTCATCGAAGAAGAGATCGAGGGTAATGAGAAACGGACCGCTGTTCTTGCTGCGGAGCATCCGGGCCAATTCATACAGTTTTGTCATTGGAGCCTCCATGTTCCCACCACTGCCAAGGAAATAGGGCGGTAGGGGATTCGACATCCATCAGATGATAGACACTGAACGCATAGACAGCACCGAACGGGATGTCACTGGGAGCGAACGGAAAGGCAAGATTCCCGGCTGTCGCCTTCCTTCCCTCATACCCGTAGTGCATGAACGTCGAACGGACCGATGCACACAAGGCATTTGCAAGCTCCTGGGTGGGTGCAAGCACCTCAAAGACCACCCCAAGCTCATGACCAACACAAGATTCTGGTTCCAAAGACCCCATCACCCCATCCTTGCCGTAGTTGATGAAGTTGATCGAATAGGCATCCCTTTCTATCTCGGGGTACTGTTCCTGCACGCTCTCTCTGACCAAGGCTTCCACTTCCTCGATACGGGAAACAAGCAACGGGTCGCGCACACCGGCTACCACGAAGGTCCGGTAGGCTACCTTGCGCGCTCCTTCCAGTTTGATCTGATACGGATCGGTAGCCGAAAGGTGGCTTCCCTTCACCCGCACCCGGTTGCGGCTCAAGGCCTCAAAGGTGCAGAGGCTGAGATCCATGGCAATACCAGGACCGTGCAACAGGTAGGGATGATCCTTCTCGTAGAAGGTGTGGGCTGCCACGCTGGTCGGGGAGCATAGCCGCTTCCCATCACAGGGATAGACTTCAAAGCTGTCCTCATAGAGAACTCCGAGCATGCAGTCCTTGGTAGTCCCTGGATTGCAGCAGAGCGCCCCGCACTCCAGAACTTTCCCCAAATGATAACTCAAGGCAAGATCGAATCCATGGTGGACCCCAACTGCTGCGAAAGGAGCGGGATCGTAGGCCCGGCCACAGACAATGAGGTCCGCCCCGGCCTGAAGCACATCCAGAATGGGTTCGATGCCCATCTGGGCCACCACGCCTGTGGTTTGGCTGAGAATCTCTTCATCAAGGGGGAGCTCGAGAGCATCCAACGGGACAACTTTGCTCTCTTCCAGTTGCGCGAGAATGGCCTCATTGGGAATATCGGCCCAGATGACTGCTGTCTTGGGTTGCCAGTCGGGATGTTCGCCAAGAATCTCATCGATGATATCCATCGTCCAGCGAACATGACTCTCCCCGCCGCTGCCACCGGCCGAACCGATGAGGACAGGAATGCCGAGCTCGCAGCCACCCCTGATGATCCTCAGCAGGTCCTTCTTTGCAGCCCGGCGGCTGACGATGGCAGTCTTCGCTCCCAGCTTGTGCGGGCCGGCATCGGTGGAACCGGCATCAACGACAATGGCATCGGGTTTCTGGGAGAGCCCATAGGCAAAGGATGCGTCAGGGAACCCATAGCCAAGAATGCCGCAGGGAGAAAGAATGGTGAGGCTTCTCATTGCACACTCTCCGATTCCAGACGTTGCCGTCTCTGGCGTACGTTGTTGATATGCGTCTCCATCGCCTGATGGGCAGCGTTCTTGTCCCTTTGTCCGATTGCATCGACGATGGCCTGGTGCTCATGGGCAATGCTTGCCAGAGAGCCTTCCTGTTTTTTGTTGGCTTGGGCAAGCTCCTCGATGAGATCGTAGTAGGTATCGATGAAGTTCATGTAGAAGATGTTTCTGGAAGCCTGGGCAAGCTTGTAGTGGAAGTAGTGGTCAAGACTGAAGTGGCCGTTGAGCTTGAGCGCATCGGCATCAAGCGTCTGGCGTATCTCCTCAATCTCCTCATCGGTGCAACGATCGATGACGATTTCCACCATCCTCGACTCCAAGCTGTCACGGAAGTCGAGAAGATCCTGGAAGGTTGCTTCCTTCAGGGCATCGGAGACCGGTCTGCTGAGTCGGTCGATGATGTCTTTCTCGATGAAGGTACCGTTCTTGGTCTTGCGACGGATATAGCCCAGGGCCTGCAACTGGATCATTGCTTCCCGGATGACTCCCCTACTCACGGCAAACTGCTCACAGAAGACCAATTCACTGGGAAGTTTCTGTCCCGGCTTCAGGTCCCCGCTGTGGATCATGTCCAGAATCTGGTTCACCACCTTATCGGAGAGTCGCTCATTGCGTACGGGTACAAAGCTCACTGGAGGCTCCTTTTGTCCATTTGTCTGACAAATAGAAGATATCATTGAATATCCGAGTCCACAAGAAAAAACGTAGGGAATTTTCCAGAACCATACCAAGAGGCCCAGTCATGCACGTATTGTTGCCTAGCGAAAAAAAACCCCTCCCGGTGGAAACGCGGAAGGGGAACCCAGATTGAAATGCTTGCTCAGTTGGTAGAAAACCTGAGTACATTCCAGGAAGCTTTCTTCACCACGAGGGAGAAGAGGCCACCCTTCTGCACAAGACGCAATGGCAGTGTCTTCGGTTCCACTGCATGAGGATCGGCGAAGGAGTTGACTGCCTTGAGGGCGAAGCCTTCCATGACGATGTGCTCGATCCCTCGTATCTTTTCAAACGAACGAAGATCGAAGGATGTCTCCAAGTCCTCATCGAGGCTGCGGTTGAGCAGGAAAATCGTCAGCTCCTGCCGCTCTTCATGGAAGGTCGACACGGCATCAAGATAGGGAACCTGCTCCATCTTCTTGCAGTCATAGGTGGGACAGGAGAGCTGCACGGGAAGAGACTCCCCCCTACCATACAAGGAGGCGTGCAGGAAGGGGTGGTAGATGGTCTGCATCCAGGCACCCTCCTGTTCCTCGGTCATGATGGGGGCGATGACATTCACCAGCTGGGCAAGGCAAGCGATTTTCACACGGTCGGCATGCTTGAGCAGGGTGATCAGGAGACCTCCAACCAGAAGGGCATCCTCAAACGTATAGATGTCCTCCAGACGATGGGGAGCCTCAAGCCAGTGCTCGATCTGCTTGTCACTCTCCTTGGTGTGGAACCAGACATTCCACTCATCAAAGGAGAGATTGATCTGCTTGCTTGATCGACGTTTGGCCTTCTCTGCATCACAGATGTTGACCACAGACCTGATGAAGTTGTCCATGACCAGATTGCTTGCCAGGTAGGAGGGGGTGTCGTTGTCAAAGTTGCCGTAGTACTCATGGAGGCTGATGTAGTCGACATGGTCATAGGCAAGGTCGAGCACCGTCGACTCCCAGCTTCCGAAAGTCGGCATCTTTGAGTTGGAACTGCCGCAAGCGACCAGTTCTATGCTTGGGTCAATCCACTTCATCAGCTTTGCCGTCTCGGTGGCAACACGGCCATACTCATAGGCGGTCTTGCTGCAAATTTGCCAAGGGGCATCCATCTCATTGCCCAGACACCAGGTCTTGATGTTGTACGGATCCTTCCTGCCATGGCTGATGCGCAGATCACTGTAGTAGGTGCCGCCCGCATGATTGGAATACTCCAAGAGATTGCGTGCCTCATCCGGACCTCGGGTTCCGAGGTTGATCGCCATCATCAGTTCCGAGTCGACTGCTTCCAGCCACTGGGCGAACTCCTGCATACCCACCTCATTGGTCTCCTTGGTAAACCAAGCAAGATCGAGGCGAGTCGGTCTGCCCTCCTTGGGCCCCACTCCGTCTTCCCAGTTGTATCCCGATACGAAATTGCCGCCGGGATAGCGGATGATGGGAACCCTGAGCTGACGGACGAGCTCAATGACATCAGTGCGGAAGCCGTACTTGTCAGCACTTGGATGGCCCGGCTGATAGATACCCCCGTAGACGGCCCTTCCCAAATGCTCGATGAAGGATCCATAGATTCGGTTATCGATGGGCATACCCATCCCAGAACGCTCGATGCGAGCAGAAGCTTGTTTCATAACATCATCCTTTGATACCAGTCATCGCCACACCCTGGATGATCTGTTTCTGGAAAATCAAGAATACCGCGATGGCCGGAATCGAGGCCACCAGGCTGACGGTCATGGGGAGCGTGAACTCGGAGAGGTTTGCCCCCTGGAACTGGGGAATCCCTACCGGCAAAGTCATCATCTTCTCACTGGTGATGGACAAAAAGGGCCAGAGGAAGTTGTTCCAAGAGTTGGTGAACGTGAAAATCCCTACGGCTGCAAGCGAATTGCGCGAAAGCGGCATGCAGATGCTGTACCAGATCCTGAAGATACCGGCTCCATCAATACGGGCAGCCTCGATGAGCTCATTGGGCAGGTCATCGAAGAACTGCTTCATGATGAGAACACCCAAAGGGGCGGTGAGACTGGGAATGATCAGGCCCGTATAGGTGTTGAGCATCCTTAGGTCAGCCATCGTCTTGTAGAGGGGAATGATGATGGCCTCAATGGGAATCATCAGCCCCATCGTGATGACGATGTACATGATCTTCTTACCTCTGAAGTGCAACTTGGAGAGCGAATACGCTGCCATCGAGGTAATCAGAAGCACAATCAAGGTGACGACAATCGCAATGAATGCACTATTGTATGTCCAGGTATAGACAGGAGCCTTCTGTGAGATGATCGAGAAGTTTTCCGCCGTGAAGGGAGGCGCGAAAGCCACCGAGAGGAGACTGACCGGGCTTCCCATGGGCTTGAAAGCTGAAAAAGCCATCCAGACAATGGGAAAGAGCCACAACAAAGCAAGAGTGTAGCTGAGTGCATAGGTCAAGATTCGTGACAGACTGGGTTGTTTCAGTGTTTTCTGCATCAATTACCTCCCTTCCTTGTTTGCGAAGAGCTTGCGTTGCAAGAGTGAGAAGCCAAGGACGACGAGGAAGAAGGCTATGGACATAGCCGAAGCATAGCCCAGTCTCCTGTTTGTGAAGCCTGACTCATAGATGTAATGCACGATGGTGCGGGTATGGGTACCAGGACCGCCCCCTGCCATCAGATAGGTCTGCCCGAAGAGCTTGAAGGAGGCGATCATCTGCAGCATCACCACCAGGACCGTACTTTCCCGAAGCATGGGGATGGTTATCTTGAAGAGTACCTGGGCTTTCGAAGCCCCATCAATCTCGGCAGCCTCATACATCTCGGTCGGGATGTTCTGCAACGCAGCAAGGAAGAGCACCATATCAAAGCCAACCGTCCACCAGACGGTGGTTACCAGAATTGCAAGCCAGACGATGCCCCGCGTACTGAGCCAGAAAATCTCCTGTCCTCCGAGCTTGGTCACAATGGTGTTTATGAGACCGGTATAGGGTTGGAAGATGAAAATCCACAGGCCGGTGACAACCGACATGGAGAGTACATATGAGGAGAAATAGGCAGTCCTGAGAAAGGTGGTGCCTTTGAGTTTCGCATTGATGAGCATGGCAAGGATGAATCCTGCCACGACGATGGCCGGGGTACTGATAAGTACAAAATAGAGCGTGTTTCCCAACGATCCCCAGAAATCCTTGTCTGCGACCATCTCAGCATAGTTTTCCAGCCCGATGAGTCGGACCGATCCTACCAAGCGGGCGTTGGTGAAACTTGTATAAAGTCCGCGGAAGATGGGAAAAAGGAGAAAGGCAACATACAAGGCAAGAAACGGAAGCATGAAAAGCCATGCCGCGATACTCTCCTTGCGCTGTGCTGCACGCAAATCGTGCTGTTTAGAAAGGGAACCCATCCAAGAGCCTCCTTGAAGCATTCATGGGCAAGAGCAACGACAGGACAGCTAGGCTGCCCCGTCGTCATCAAACATATTGGAAGCACCCGAAGGTGCAACCAATAACCATACGCTTAGCGCTTCTGATCCAACAGCTTCTGATAACCAGCCTGCATATTGGCAGCAGTGGTGTTGACATCCTGATCGCCAGCGATCATGGTTGCCAGCTCTCTCTGCACCACTTCGATCATACCGGTGAGAGCAAGGGACTTCGGATAGAAGTGGGCATACTCTGCACTCTTTGCATACTCGGAGCGATACGGAAGAGCCTTGAACGCAGCACTGTCGACAATCTTGGTCTTGCTGGGAATATGGCCGGCCTGTGCCCAGTCAAGGGTGTTGTCAGCCATCCAGGACATGAACTCCATCGCTGCCTGCTTCTTCGCATCACTCTGGTTGCTGGTGGGCATGACCATGGTGTGGGAGTCAGCATAGACGGAATTCACATCGGTGAACTGCGGGAAGGGCATGGAGATGAATTCTAGTCCATTGACTTTCTCGAAGATGGGGATGCCCCAGTTGCCGTTGATGGTGGCGGTTGCACGGAAACCGGTGAAGATCTCAGCACCATTCTTCTGACCCTTCGGCCAAATGCCGCTCTCAACCATCTGCTTCATGACGCTCAGAGCCTTCTTGTTCTCAGCGGTATCCAAGGTTGCCTTGGTGCCGTCTGCATTCTGGATCTCTCCACCATACTGGGTCAGCAGGGTATACCACACATACTGCGGAAGACCGAACTGGGAGGTACCGGAAAGGGGCATCTGGTTTTCACCGAGCTTGCCCTTGACTGCGTTGAAGTAGTCAAAGAAAGCCTTCTCACCACGAGCAAGGGCGGGCTTGCCGTTTGCATCAAGCATTCCCATCTCACCAAGCCACTTGGTATTGAAATGCATCAGCAAAAGGTGGGTGTCGAGCGGAACTGCATAGTAGTTGCCATCGATCTGGGCAGCCTTCTGCAATACGCCACTGAAATCATTCCAGTTGAGACCGACAGCCGATGCATGCTTGTTCAGCGGTTCAAGCAGGTCATCGGAGGTGAACTCGAGCAATCTGGACAGGTGCAGGATAGCTACATCGGGAGCCGAGTTTGAGGACACGGAAACTATAAGCTTGGTGTAGTACTCCTCAGACTTGAAGATCAGGAATTCCACTTCGCTGGTTTCGCTCTGTGCGTTGAAGTCAGCAACGATGCTCTTCATGATGTCACCATCACCGCCGCTGAACGGAGACCAGAATGTAATCTTCGTTTTCTCACCGGGCTTTGCACTTTCCTGTGCGCCGGCTGCAAAAATTGTGGTCGAAACGACCAACATGAGCGCCAATGCCAATACAAGCACTCTCTTCTTCATAAGGACCTCCTTGTGACCAATGGTTTGATTTTGAATAAAATATTCACGCAGTTGCCATCCATTGGAAACTATATTCACAAGTATCAACTATAATCATATTTTTGTCAAACAAAACTTGTCATAAGATTTAATGTGTCAATAATCTGCTTTTTTATCGTTAATTTATAACAAGTTAGTTACAACAAGATTTTTGTTATAATACAAGATTAGGTTTGAGATCCTGTGCTCTCCCTCCCCGAATGATGGCCGCAATTTTCTCCGGTTCGACTTTTGGAATACGTTTCATATCGAGCAGGCCATTTTTCTCCTGAAAGACATCGGTGAGCTGGGTGTAGCAGATTCCGCGCACATAGCCCAAGGCCAGAAAGGCTTGCGTGATATCCTTGAACCGCGAAAGGAAGGAGGCTTCGTCACTCACCTTCCCGAAATATCCCCAGCTGGAAGCAGATCCGTCGTCGAACGCAATGCCTCCGTATTCGGTGATCAGAAGCGGTTTCTCCTGGGACTTGAGATGATCGACCAGACAGCGCTTCTTCTGGGCACAGGTATCCAAGATTTCCGCCTGTGAGACAAAATAGGCTGGGTTGAGCATCGCCTGGACAGGGGTGTAGTCATGAATGCCATAGAAATCGGTCTCGTTGACCTGCTCCCACCCGTCGTTGGTCACCACAAGACGGGTATGGTCCATGCTGCGGATGAGATAGTACAGGCTGCGGGCGAAGTCCTGCTGCGCTGCGGAGCTGACAATGTCACGCACACCCCAGGACTCGTTGAGCGGCACCCAGGTGATGATGCAGGGGTGGTTGTAGTCACGCAAGATGAACCGGCGCACGTCACGGAGCATGGCATCCTGGCTTCGCTCGCTGAACCGGTAGGTCGAAGGCAGCTCTCCCCATACCAAAAAACCCAGGACATCGGCCCAGTAGTAGAAGTGGGGATCTTCGATCTTCTGGTGCTTTCGCGCCCCATTGAAACCAAAACGCTTGGCGAGTTCTATGTCCTTTTTCAGTGCCTCGCTTGAGGGAGGGGTGAGAAAGCTCTCCTCCCAATAGCCTTGGTCAAGCACCAGGACCTGACGCAGGTTCTGGTGGTTGAGCAGGATCTCAGTGCCCTGGATTTCGATCTTGCGCATGCCAAAGTACGTGTCCACGGTATCCAACAAACAAGCTTCCGAATGAAGATCTGCATGCACCCCAATCAGGTTGGGAGTCTCAGGTGTCCAGAAGTGGGTATTCTTGATGTTGTCGATCGGGGGAACGGGGACGGTGACACTCCCCTCATTTCCCATAACGGCAAGGGTGATCTCGCTGGCAATCCGAGGGGCTGCAGCAGGCTTGTAGGATGGATCCATCGAGTAGCTGGATGGATCGCGTGCAAGATTCTCATAGCTGAGGACAAGGTGCAACGTGCAGGCATGATCCGACTTCCCTTCGATCTGATAGGCAATCGTAGCCGAATGGGTGTCGATGTCGGGCGTGCAGCGAAGGGTTTTGATCCAACGCTCTCCCACCCGCTCCAACCAGACCGACTGCCAGATGCCGGTGCTTGCCTGGTACCAGCACATCTCATTGTAGGTTTTCCAATACTGCTTGCCACGCACCTGCGCCGGGTCGAAGCGATCCTCCACCCGAATGGTGAGATCCTGCTCGCCATCACTGACAAGATACGACGAAATCTCAAAACTGAAAGGGGTATAGCCCCCAACGTGGGTTCCCACCAACGTTCCGTTCACCCAGACGGTTGTCTGGTAATCAACCGCACCAAAATGGAGCAGGAGATTCTCTCCCTGCATGGGGGCATCAACGGTGAACAGCCGTTTGTACCAGACAACCGGATGATAGGAGTTGGAGCCGACAGTGCTCATCGGGCTCTGGTAACAGAAGGGAACCTGAATGCTTTGCCCAAGAGGCCTTTTGCCATACCAAGCTTCCGAGAGGCCTACTTCCTCATCATCAAAAGCAAACTGATAGCTACCATTGAGCAACTGGAAGGGAGCACGACGAAAATCGGGGCGGGGAAATTGATGAGGCAACATATCCATACAAATCCATCTCCTTGTCTATAGGCCATAGTATACCACAGCATTCGAAGAATACACTTTTACTAGGCTTTTTGGTGATGGTTGTCATGGAACCAGAAAACGCTGTGTGCTTCAAGAGCCTTTGGCAGCCCGGTCTTCCTTCAGCAGATGATAGACAGTTGCTGCAAGAGGAACACCGAAAAGCACTCCCGGGATGCCGAAGAGGCCCGCACCAACCAGCACAGAGGCAAAAACCCAGACACCGGGAAGGCCGACCGAAGTCCCCACCACCCTGGGGTAGATGAGATTTCCCTCAAGCTGCTGGAGGATGACCAGGAAAAGGACGAAGAAGAGAGCCAGCCGCAAGCCTTGGCTGAACAAGAGAACAAAACCAACCGCCCCGCCGATATAAGCACCAACCAGGGGAACGAGGGCGGTCATTCCGACCACCGATCCGATGGTAAGGGCGTAGGGGAAACGGAATATCATCAGGCCCAGGGTACAGAGCACCCCCAGGATGATTGCTTCCAGAAACTGGCCGGCAAAAAACTTACCGAAGGTCTGGTTGGCCACTTTCAGCACCGCCATGATGCGCCCTTTCCACGATGGGGGCATGAAGCGGTCATACAGGTAGGAAACCTGAGCAATGAGGCGCTTCTTGCCGAACAGCAGATAGAGACTGAAAATGAAGGCTATGAGGGCAGTGGCTACTCCGCTGACGGCTCCTCCCAAAAAGGAGAGCAGATAGTCGGCAACCTTGGGAGAGGAGTCCTTGATCTGGCCAACCACTTGGTTGAAATACTGCTCCACCACCAGAAAACCGGAGGCAAGTTCTTCCCTACCCTGCATGAAATCCTCAATAGCATCCACACTCTGTTGGTAGAGGACCGGGAGGTTGGTGCTGAACTGCTTCAGAGCCAAACCAAGCTGGGGAATGAGCAAAACCATTACCAGGGTGATGATCAGGAGAAACAGTACCAGGCTGATGAGCACCGCTACCGGCCTTGCACCACCAAAGCGAAACCGCCGTTCCATACGCTTGGCGGGAAGATCGACCAGATATGCAATGACAAATCCAAGGAGAAGAGGTCTGAAGAGAACCCACAGCTTCGACAACAGTGAAACAAAAAGTGAAAACCGTACAACCACCAAAGCCAAGAATGCTGCAAGCACCAACAACTGAACACTACTGTGATAGGTCTTCCGATCCATGCGTACCTCCAAAGGTCTAGACTGAGTGTACGGCCTAGACCAGCAGGAAGGCAACTGAAAGAGTCCCCTACCAATCAAGGCTCTTGAGAGAATCATAAAATTGTTGACAGATACGGCAGATGTGATATTATGTACTAGTAATACATATATTACATATATGATATATACATAATTATCGCTCATAGGGGAGGCGCAGCGTGAAAAGTCGCAATGGAAGCAGTTTCTATCCCGTACAGGAGATTGGCTCACTCTATACAGAGGTTGACGGAGAACTTCGTTTCCCGGCAAAGGTTGCCTCAACAGAAATGTTCATTGGACTTACCTTCTACACAGAAGGATATATCCGCTACCGCATCGAGGTAGCGGGAGAGCAGCGCTGGAAGCATTCCTTTGCACACATGGAGCAACTCGAGCCCATCAAGGCTGAAGTTGAGGCTAAGCAATCATGCTTTGTCATTACGGCAGGCCCTGTTGTTGCCCACCTAAGCACTGCTCCCTACTCGCTCAGCATTAGGGACCTTTATGGGCATGTGGTACTTGAGGAGTTTGCCGGCGATGTGAATGCCCGCAGTGAGTGGATCAGCGCACCAACCGGATATACAGCTTCCTCAGACCAACAAATGTCCACCCGCATGAATTTTGCCTACTCATCGGATACCAGCTACTATGGAACCGGTGAGCGTTTTCCTTCGCTGAGGCAGAACAACCGACGCATCACCCTATGGAATGACAATCCTTACGGTTCGGGCACCGACCGTGCATACAAGAACATCCCATTGGTAGTGACTGACAGTGGGTATGCCCTGTTGTTGCATGAAACTGCACGCAGCACTTGGGATTTTGGCTCAACCTCCACCTTCTCCTGCTCCATCGAGGTGGACCAGCAAGGAATCGATCTGATCATCATCGTTGCCCCGACCATGGCTGAACAATTGAGGGCGTACACCAGGCTTACCTGCAAAGCTCCGATGCCCCCACGATGGTCATTTGGCGTATGGGTTTCCCCTTTCGGCAACTATCTTGATGCAGGAAGCTCATGGCAACAGAAGGAGTTTCTCCAGTTCATCGCCTCCTTGGACGAGCATGAGATGCCGTGTGATGTCATCCACCTCGATCCCTACTGGATGGGAAAAACCAAGAAGTTGTGTGACTTTGCCTGGGACCCAGTGGACTACCCCGACCCCAAGCTATTCATTGACACTTTAGCCAAAAGGGGCCTTCGGCTCTGCCTTTGGGAACATCCTTACATCGAAAAAGGATCTGAGCTTTATGAGGAAGGAAAGCGCAACGGATACTTCATCAAGAAAGCGGATGGTTCGGTCTATGATTACCACATCGTCATTGTTCCTGCTGAACGCAGAACAGCAGAACAGACTGAGTATGCTGAAGACTTCTATGCATTGGGCAGCGCTGTGGACTTTTCCAATCCTGCTGCGGTCGAGTGGTACAAGAGCCTCCACCGCCCCCTGATCGAAATGGGAACCGCTACATTCAAGACCGACTTCGGCGAGGTCACCCCGTATGATGCCCATTTCTTCAATGGAATGAGTGGCCGTGAGATGCACAACCTTTACGCTTATCTGTACAACAAGACTGTCTGGGAAGTGCAGCAAGAGTATACTGACATGCCGTTTCTGTGGGGCCGCAGCGGATATGCAGGCAGCCAAGCCTTCCCGGTCCAGTGGTCAGGCGACCCGGTCAGTGATCTGCGCAGCCTGAGGACAACCATCATCAGCGGACTGAACTATGGTTTGTCAGGAATCCCGTTCTGGTCCTTTGACATTGGAGGTTTCAAGGGTCTGCCTGACTCAGAGACCTATGTCCGTTGGGCACAAGTGGGGCTCTTGCTCTCCCATGCCCGTTTCCACGGAACAGCCAGTCGCATGCCTTGGGACTTCTCTGACGAAGCACAAGAGATTGTCATGGAAGCGGTCCGCTTGCGCTACCGGCTCCTGCCCTACATTCTGGCAACCGCAAAACAAGCTACAGAAACTGGGTTGCCGGTCATACGTGCCATGAGCCTTGCCTTTGAAGGCGACAGCGGATCACGAAGTGTAGAAACCCAATTCATGCTCGGCTCCTCACTCTTGGTTGTTCCGGTACTGAAGGAGGGCGGCGAAGTGGAAGTCTACCTGCCCCAAGGACGATGGTATGACTACTACACAGGCCTTGTTCAGTCAGGTCCAAAGACCTATCGAACTGTCTCTCCCCTCGACAAAATCCCGTTCTTCGTCCGAGAGGGAGCGATTATCCCGACCACTGAGGTAGCGAACCGGGTGAGGCAATGGGATCCACAGCTTTCCGTCCACCTCTACGGGCGTGCAACCAATACGGTAGTAATCCCCGAAGAGAGTCAAAAGATGGATACTTCCATCACCACCGAAAGCAAAGGTTCAGTACTTGGTATTGAGGTAGTTTCCAAGTCACGCAACTGGAACTTCATCTGTCATGGATGGACCAAACTTCCCAAGGAAGTCCTGATTAATGGGAAGCCCTGCAAGGCCTCCCTTGATGAGGGAAGCAACACTTTGCAGATCACTTTGGACAATGAAGGAACGTTCAAACTAAGCATACAGGAGGATTGATGGCTCACGAACGTATGAACACACAAACAAAAGAAAGTTTCAAACAAAAGGAGAAGCACATGAAAAAGCAACTGATCACATTGTTGGTAGTACTGTTTGCAGTCACCTCCCTGGCATTCGCAGGTGGTGCAGCAGAATCGAAGACGACTGAAGTTCCTGCAGACATTGTCTGGGTAACCCCTGATCGCATCGGCAATCCCAATGCACCGATTACCCTCACCTATGCAGTCGACCTGACCTATTCGCATCAGACTGAAACAGCGTCCAGAAAAGAGTATCTGACCAGACGCATGGAAGAGTGGGCGAAAGCACACCCGGACGTGAAGCTGATTCCCCAGATTCTCTCCAACAACCCGTCCGAACGCCTTGCCAAGCAACTTGAGCAGGCTGCTACTGGCACCATTGCCGACGCAGTCCAGATTGACGGGCAATTCGTTCCACTTTTCTATCGCTGGCTCCAGCCAGTTGACAAATTCTACTCAAAGGAAGACCAAGCTGATTGGTTCGACTGGTGTCTTACTGAGGCAATGGTGGACCCCGCTGACGGCAAGCTCAAGGCTGTATGGCTGCTGACCAACACCGTAGGCTTGTGGTATGACAAGACAGCCGTCCCCAATCCTCCCGAGTCTTGGGATGAGTTCATCAAGGTCGGCAAGGAACTCCAGCAAAATGGTTATCAATATGGATTCCTGACCTGGGGCGGCAAGAACGAACAGATCAGCTATGGTTCGGTATTCCCGATGTTCTTTGGCCTTGGAGGAGACTTGGTCGATGAGAAAGACCATCCTGTCTACGGATTGGGCGAGAATAGGGAGAAACTGATCGAAGTCTTCAAATTCTGGGAACGCGCTGTCAAGGAAGGGGTGACCCCGAGACGCATTCTCGACATCAACAACAACGGCGACTTGGTAGCTGAAGCAAAAGCAAAATCAACTGCAATGTTCCTCGGTGGCTCATGGCTGATGAGTGTCCTGAAGGACAACCTCGGCTCTGAAATGGACAAGTGGGACTTTGCCAACACTCCGCAGTACAGCACAGATGTGAAGATGCAAATTCCTGGTGGCTACACCATGGGTTACTTCACCAAGGATCCGAAGAAGCTCGAACTGATCGTTGACTTCATGGACTACGTCTATGCTGGCAAGGATGGTATGGCAGGTTGGTGCTCAACCGCAGGCTACACCCCGGTTCGCGACAGTGTCTTCGCCGAATACGATGTATTCAAGAACGACCGCTTCCAGCAAGCCTTTGGTGCTGCCTTGGAGACTGCAAGGCTGAGACCGAACTCCTCCAACTACAACATCATCAGTGAGCACGTCCAGGAAGGGTGGCAGAACGTAATTCTGGGAGCCCAAACTCCTGAGCAGGCAGTGGATACCGCCTATCAGAAGACCCTCAACCAGATTCGCTAACATCACCGTCTGTACTGCCGGGCCCTGCTCGGCAGTACAGCCTCTGTTTGCAAGGAGAGCCTATGAAAAAGCACCAAGCACTACTGTACAGAAGACCCTTGAAATGGCTGCTGCCGATGTTCATCATGCTGGGCCTTTTCTATGCCTATCCGCTTTTCGATGTCATTCGCCTCAGCTTTACCAATGCTTCCATTCTTGAACCCACCTACTCCTACAGCCTCAGATCGTATTCAAAGATGTTCAACGACCCGGAAATCCTGGACACATTGGCCACCACCTTCATCTTTGTCTCAACCAATATCGTGATGCAGATCATCATCGGCATGATGATAGCCCTGCTCATCAAGACCGGCATGAAACGAGGCTTCTTCATGACCGAAGCATGCCGTACCGTGGTCCTGATTGCCTGGATGATACCCGGCGTCCTCGTCGGTATCATCTGGAAACTGATACTATCCACGAGCAACTATGGCATCGTAAACTATTTGCTGGAATTGATCGGCTTATCAAGGATAGGATTCCTCTCTGCACCGAATATGGCCCTTGTCTCCACCATCATGGTCAACATCTGGCGTGGGACCGCTTTCAGCATGATCATGCTCTACGCCGGCCTGCAAAAGATACCCGAACACCTCTATGAGGCTGCAGTGGTGGACGGAGCGAACGCATTCCAGCAGTTTTTCCGCATAACCCTTCCGCTGATGAGACACATCATTTTCATCAACCTGGTGCTCATCACCATCTACACCTTCAACCAATTCGATATGATCATGTCCCTCACCGGTGGAGGACCGGGTAGGTCCACCGAGGTACTCACCCTCACCGCATACAAACAGATGTTCAAATTCTTCGACATGGGTACCAGCTCAGCGATTTCTGTCCTGCTTTTGGTCCTCAACCTGAGCATTGCGGTGATCTACTACCGATTCGTGCTCGGTGAGAGCAACGTCGACAACCAATAGGAGCAAGACCATGAAAAAGAAATCTTCCAAACGTTTCATCCTGTTCTTCTACATCTTGCTTGCCTTGGTCATCCTACTCTTCATCGGGCCCATCATCTGGATGGTGATGCTCTCGCTGAAGACAAAGACCGAAATTTTCACTTACCCTCCAAAACTCTTTCCAGAGGTCTGGAGTGCACAGAACTATCTGCACATCATCCGTAACAGCAGGATTCCCACGTATCTGTTCAACTCCTTCAAGATCACCTTGTTTGCAACACTGGGAAATCTACTGGTCACGATTCCTGCAGCTTTTGCATTCTCCCGCTTCCGGTTCGCCTTCCAGAAGCAACTGCTGTTCATCATCCTGATGTTCCAGATGATCAGCCAGTTGATCATCGCCATCCCCTTGTATCGCTACTTCATCCAGTTGGGAATGCTCAACTCACACTTCGGCCTGATCCTGGTCTACATCACCGTCCAAGTACCGTTCACCACCTGGGTCCTGAAAGGTTTCTTCGATTCCATCCCGATACAGCTCGATGAGGCAGCTATTATCGATGGCTACAATGAGTACCAGACCTTGTTCTACATCTTGCTTCCCCTGGCGATGCCGGGCATTGCTACAGCTTTGGTCTTCAATACCATCAACGCGTGGGGCAACTTCATCATCCCCTTCATCTTCATCAACGATTCCCGCCTCTTCCCGATTTCCGTGGGAATCCTGAATTTTGCAGACACCCAGACCGAAGGTGAAGTAACCATCCATCTGATGGCTACGGCCAGTGTGCTTGGCTTGGTCCCCGCACTAGTGATCATCGTCGGCTTGCAGCGTCTGATAGTAGGTGCCCTTACCGCGGGTGCAGTAAAAGAATAACAAAGAGGAGCAATGCATGAGCGTTACCAACACAAGCGTTCTCAACCCGATTTCCTATAGACAGGTCGACTTCCCCCAAGGATTCTGGAAACAGCGACAAGACCTCAATCGCAGCGTGACACTGAAAGCAGAGTATGAGCAGCTGGAAAAAACCGGCAGGATCGCCTCGCTCTCCCATCAGTGGCAGGAAGAGGATTGGTACAAGCCCCACCACTACTGGGATTCCGACATCGCCAAATGGATAGAAGCGGCCGCCTACGTTTTGGGAAAGCAGGAAGACCGAGAAATTGAGGAAAAAGTCGATCATCTGGTGGAACTGATGCGCTCCCACCAGTTGGATGATGGATATTTCAACACCTACTTCTCCACCGTAGGCAAAGGCAAGCGATGGACGAATGTCTATGTCATGCATGAGCTCTACTGTGCAGGGCATCTGATAGAAGCCGCTGTGGCTTACTATGAAGCAACCGGCAAGGATGCGTTTCTTACCATGATGAGTCGTTACACCGACCATATCCTGAGCATCTTTGGACCGGAAGAGGGCAAGATGCATGGCTATCCCGGCCACGAGGAGATAGAACTCGCACTCGTGAAACTCTATCGGGCAACCAAGCACCGGCCATACCTCGAGCTTGCAGCGTATTTCATCAATGAACGGGGCAAACAACCTCATTTCTTCGAGCTTGAGGCGCTTGGGCGTGGGGAGGATCCTGACAAGAATCCCTTGCGGGATATCCTCAACCGCAACTACCTTTCCGAGGGACCATACGCTTCCTACCAGGCGCACAAGCCTGTCCGGGAACAGACTGAGGCTGTAGGGCACGCTGTACGCGCCATGTACCTCTACACCGCCATGGCCGATGTTGCAGGGGAATTGGGAGATGAGTCCTTGCTGCAAGCTTGCAGAAACCTCTGGAAGAATGTCACACAAGCACGCATGTCCATTACCGGTGGGATTGGTGCGCTTGAATTCGGAGAACGCTTCACCTTCGACTACGATTTGCCCAACGAGAGTGTCTACAACGAGACCTGCGCTTCCATCGGACTGATCTTCTGGGCACACCGAATGCTACAGATCGAGAAGGATTCAGTCTATGCAGATGTGATGGAACAGACCCTGTACAATGGGGTCATAAGCGGTATATCGCTTACCGGAGACCATTTCTTCTATTCGAATCATCTCGCCTGCCAACCCGAGCTTTATACCCACAATGTAAGCAGGAACCCCAGACTGCTGCCCCAGCGACAATCTTGGTTCGAGGTATCTTGTTGTCCACCCAATCTGGCACGCTTGACGGCAAGTCTTGGGCAGTATCTCTACTCCACCACTGACAAAGATCTCTATGTGCATCTCTATACGGCCAATACGGTGAGGACACCCATAGCAGGAAACACTGTAGAGTTGAAGACAACAACCGACTATCCTTGGGATGGGAAGATTTTCATCACGATAGGGACGGATGAGCCCCTTGCCTTCACCCTGCATGCGAGAATCCCCACCTGGTGCAAGCATCCATCGGTACGCATCAACGGGAAACAGTACGCATGTACAAAAGAGAACTTGGTCAAAGGATACCTTCCGATTGAACGAACCTGGAATGCCGGCGATGAACTTATCCTCGATTTCCCGATGGAGGTACGCTTCCTCCAGGCACATCCAGCCGTACGACACAACACAGGTCGTGTGGCAGTAGCTCGCGGCCCGATGATGTACTGCTTCGAGGAGGTGGACAACGGAAAGCGACTCCAGGACGTGGTTCTCGATACGCAGGCTCCCAGCCAGGTTGAGTGGAGAGCAGATCTTTTGGGCGGCGTGCAGGCAATCAGGCTCAAAGGAGCCAGCAGATCGCTAACCCAGTGGGAAGGAGTACTCTACCAGGAGGTTGAACAGGAGTGGGAGGAACGAAGCCTCACAGCCATCCCCTACTACACCTGGAGCAACCGGGCACTCGGCGAGATGATTGTATGGATCAGAAGTACGTAACTTTGCGTGAGTCAATACCCGGAGGGCGGAGTATATGCTCCGTCCTCCACTTTTATATGGTCTTTATTTCCATATCAAGCATGAGTTTCTCAATCAACTGAGGATTATCAATCTGGCTCAGGATAATCCTTGCCGCCTCATTACCGATTTTCCTGCTGAGCTGATTGATGCAAAGCATGGGTGTCCTGCTGATATCGAGATACTCATCATTATCAAAAATTGCCAGTTCCACCTGTTTCACAAATTCAGAGTCAACTGCCCTCAAGCCGCGTACGACATGGGAGAGATTTCCCGGTGAGACAGCCAGAACTGCGGTAATACCAGGTCGGGCCTGAATGAAATCCCGAATGCGTTTGATAAACTTCTCGCGATGCTCTTCATCGTAGGTAAGGTGTACTCCCACCTCCTCATCAAAGCTGTCAAACACCCAATGATAGGGATCCTCTATGCCTGCATCCTGCAAGGCCCGGACAAATCCACGGATACGGGAACGAATACTGCTGCTGCTTGCTGGGGCATACTGGCTGAAAAAGGCAATCTTGCGATGGCCTTTCTTGAGCAACTGCTGGGTGCCTAGATAGCTGCCTTCCTCATTGTTTGAAACCACGTAGCTGGTATCGATGCGGTCAAACATCTTGTCCACAAGGACGAACGGGAAATGGGTTAGTTTCATCCTGAAAATCTCATCATCATAGAATTTCCCTTCCACTGGATAAAACACGATGCCATCAACTTTTTGCTCAAGCAATTCATGAAGGATTTCTTTCTGCTTGCTGAATGAGCCTTTGGTGACCCGAAGCAACAGGTTGTGTCCTTGGGAACTGACATACTCCTCCAAGCCAAGAATGATGTTCATGATGTGATGACTTTTCAGGTTTGGACAAACAAAAGCAATGTTCAGCCTTGGATTATCCTGCACCTGGTCCTTGGTCTGGGTACCACTCACAAATGAGCCTTTTCCAGGGATTCGATAGATCACTCCTTCCTCAAGGAGCATCTGCAAGGCTTTTTCTGTAGTAATCTTGCTTACCTTGAACTTCTCCTGCAACACTTGTCCGGAATAGATCATCTCATTGGGCTTTAGAGTTCCTTCCTCTATCTCTCCAACAATGAAGTCCTTGATCTGTATATAGAGCGGCATCCGTTTCTTGGGGCTATGTGTATCCATTGGGTGGGTTCCTAGTTTTTAATTAGGCATATTATATATTAAAATACATGTATTGAGAACCGTTGTACAAAAGAAATCCCCTCTTGCTCTTCTCCCCTACGACCGCATCTGCTTCACAAAAGCGGATGGTGTCTGACCTGTTACTTTCTTGAAAAGCTGGCTGAAGTACTGGGGATTGTTGCCGCATCCCACCTGCTCGGCAATAGTTTGCATCTTGACGTCGTCGGTTTCCAGAAGAAGCTGTTTGGCATGCTGGACCCTTAATTCAGCCAGAAGCGTGGAGAATTTCTTCCCTGATTCACGAAGGATCTTCCTGCTTGCATAATCAACATTCATGAACAAGTGATTCTGGGCAATCCATTTGAGGGAAAGGTTCGGATTTCCCAGATGCTCTTCAAGGATGGCTATCAACCGTTCCATGAATGCAGAGGAATGGGTTTCCATGGCGGCATTGAGGCGAGAAAACTCCCCCAGTGCCGATTGGAGAATTGATGCATGGTCATTCTCTTGGCTCAAATGCAAAAGAAACGAGGCCACTTCCATCGGAGGAGCAGTAGACTTGAGCAGGAGGTCTGCAATCATCTGCCTGAGGAAATCCACATTGGAAATTCCTCCCAGATACGCTTCTATCGCTTGGACATTCCAGGGGACTCCAGCCTTGGTGGGAACGATTGCAAGAGAACTCTCCATGACATTCTTGAAATTGCAGACAAGACTGACATGATATGAGTGGATGCAATGAATGGTTCCCTGCAACTTGACTTTCTCATGCACGGTGAGCAGCAGTTGCTTCAAGCCGGGAAACCAAGTCCGTACGGGGAGCTGGGAGGAGACCTCTTTCAGCACTGCATCCAATTCGAGATAATCACCGCCAAGCCAAGGGAAGAAGAGGAAGAGATGCCCTTCCACATACACCCCATGCAGGCTCAATCTTCGCTTTTTGGCCGCAAAGATTGTTTGGAGGCGAGTCAGGACAAGTTCCACCTTTGCAAGGGAAAAAAGGGCAACCTCGGTAAGGTAGTACTGACAGTTTTCCATATCCAGATACTGCTCGTAGGGAACAAACACGTCCAAACCCACTTGTTTGAGTGTCAGCACTTCACGCAGGACATTGGTGATGGTGGCATCGTGAAGCATTCCCATAAGGCTGTTCTGCTGTTCCTGCATGCTGTCAAGGGAACGTACTTTCCGGCAATCCTCACGAATGGAGAGCATACACTCCTCAATCTGATGCTCGTTGCAAGGTTTGAGCAGATAATATTTCACCCCGTCACTCATGGCTTGCTTGGCAAACTCGAACTCCCCATACCCCGAGAGGATTGCAAACTGCACAGGAAGCTTTGATTCACGAACCCGACGGATCAGCTCAAGACCTGAGAGACCAGGCATCTTGATATCGGTGAGTACGATATCTGGAGATTCATCAAGAATCATATTGTATGCCTCGATACCATCCCGGCACATTCCCACAAGTTGCAGACCAAGCTTCTCCCAATCAATCATCTGGGCAATGGTTTCACGGATAATCGATTCATCATCGGCAATAATGACTTTCAGCATGTACCTGTCTCCTCATAAGGCAAAGCAATCCGGGCAACAGCATAATCCTCGCAGTTCTGGCAAGAGAACCTGAATTGGGAACCGTACGTAAGTTCCAGTCGTTCCTTGATATTCAGCAAGCCGATTCCCAACCCATGAGGGGTATAGCGTTTTGCTTCAAGATCTTCCAACAGATTCTCAGGGAACTGGGAACCGGTATTCTTTACCAGCAAGGAAAGGATAGAGCCCTCAACCTCTGCACTGAGAATGATGGTGCACCCCTCTGTATTGCTTTCCACCGAATACTTTACGGCGTTCTCCACCAAGGGCTGAAGCACAAGTTTCGGCAGCGTGAGTGAAAGATACTGCTCGCCGATCTCATTACGGAACTCCAGACGATCCTCAAAGCGAAGCTGCTGGATATTCATGTAGTACTGTACAATTGAAAGTTCCTTTCCCAGCGTATGCACGGTATCTTTCTGGTTGAGGGTTTCGCGCAACAACGCACCAAGTGACTCAACCATTACCGAGATGGTAGTAATTCCTGCAGCTTTCGCTCTCCAATTGATGGATTCAAGCGTGTTGTAGAGGAAGTGAGGATTGATCTGATACTCCAAAGCTCTGAGCTGGGCTTCCTTGGAGAGAATTTGCGAGCGATAGTTCACTTCGATCAGAAGATGGATCTCATTGGCCATCTTATCGAACTGCCGGTGCAACTGCCCCATCTCATCCTTCCTGTCAGAGTACTCCGGGCCAAGCTCGACAACAGATGTACTGTCTTTTCCAAATGAGGCCATCTTGCGAAGAAGAACATCCAAATGACGCAAGAGAGAGTTGATCAGGCGATGCCCCAAGAGAGCTGAAAGCACTACACTAAACACCAACAAGGCAGAAAACAGCAATTGAAACAGCTTGATGGTGCGTACGATATCGTCATAGAGGACAAGACAGATGTAGTCCCACTGCATGGATGGAATCGTCTTCCTGACATAGAAGTAGTGGTGCCCCCCTTCCCGAATCAGGCCATAGGAATCTGTGATCCGCTCTTTGAAAGAAGCCAATTCCTCTTCCTTCAGGAAAGAACTCCCATACAACAGGGAGTCACCGTTGAAAATGAGATACGCCCGCTCCTTGAAAAAGCTGGTCTCCACGATGGAGGTCTTCATTACCTGTGAAAGATCGACGGAAATGAGCTGGGTTCCCACCTCCTCCAGCCACTGCGGATAGGTCTGCCTCCTGATGAGGCGACCGAGGAAGACACCTTTCTCCCCTACCCAGACAGGAGCACCATCGGCTTGTCTTGCACGGGCCAACACGTGGTCCAGTACCGCTTGATCCTCTTTGTCAGACCAGACCCGGTTCGAATAGGTGGTATAGGTATCTCCATATACAGATATGAAATGCACCCCACTGTCCTTGAAGTTTCGGTAATAACTGTTCACCAAGGAATAGAGTTTCTTGGAAGCATCGGAAATCTTGTCCAATCGTTCATCATCTGCGAGAATCGCAAGATTGCTCTGCATCTCCTGATCCTCGATGATCATGGTGGACATCTTCTCGATTGTCTCCAGCCGGTCTGATATCTCCTTGCTTGCATAACTGAGGTGTTCCGCGATTGCCTGGTAAAGAAGCCGATTGTTCGCTCGGCTTACAACCAGCAATCCCAATAAGCCTCCGAGGGAAATGATGGTGGTGCAGAGAAGGACAATGAAAAACAATTTCCGTTTCATCGAAAACGCATCAAGGCGATTTTTCAGTGCAACCAAGCTCAAAGTCATAGTCGTTTGGGTCTCCCGGGCATTGTTGCCTACCAGCCTAGCGTATTGTACTATTCCTTTCCACCAGAAATATGAAATACGGAAAATCAGTCGGTTTCGTAACCTATGAGGTCGGTTTTGTTGGGTTGTGTTTTCACATATGCCACTCCAGACTATACTCACACAGCCTGCGAAGGCTGATCAAAGGAGTTTGAGAAATGAAAAAACGCACGTTACTCGTATGTCTCATCTTGGTTGCATGCACAGCCTTGTGGGCAGGTGGAAAAGCAGAAGCAACTGCAGCTGCAGAGGCGAAAGCCAACCTGACTGTCTCATGGTGGGGAAATCAGAAGAGAAACGAAATCACCCAGAATGTCATCGATTCCTTCATGGAAGCAAATCCGAACGTAGTCATTGACGGCCAGTTCAACGAGTGGGCCGACTACTGGAACAAGCTAGCCACTTCGGCTGCAGGCAATGCGCTTCCCGATGTCATCCAGATGGACTACAAGTACATCAACCAGTATGAAACCAATGGACTCCTGCTTGACCTCGCTCCCTACATCAAAGACGGTACACTCGACCTTTCCAACATCCCTGAAAGTGTCAGCAGTGTTGCTACTGAGGGTGACAAGGTCTATGGCATGATGATCGCCACCACTGCCCCTGCCCTGCTGTACAACAAGAATCTGCTCGATAGTATCGGCATTACGGCCAAAGACCACATGAGCATCGACGAATTCATCGAAATCGCTCGGGAAGTGTACAAGAAGACCGGCATCAAGACCAATATTGACTACGGTGACAGTGAGAACTACCTCGACTATTACATGCGTTCCAAGGGTCATATTCTCTACACTGATGGAGGCCTTGGTGTTCCTTCCGCCCAGGAATTCGTCCCCTTCTTCAAGATTTATGAACAGGGCATCAAGGAAGGCTGGATGGTAAGTCCATCCATTTTCGTCGAACGTGTGCTTCGCTCCGTCGAGCAGGATCCCCTTGTATACGGCTCTTCCAAGGATGCCCGCTCCTGGTGCGCATTCTTCTGGGCCAACCAGATTCCAGCCACCCAGAAGGCTGCCAATGCTGAGAACTTTGAGGTCGGTGTCACCAACTGGCCGAGCGACAACCACAAGCTCTCCAACTACCTCAAGCCGAGCCAGTTCATGGTCATCTCCAGCAAGTCGAAGAATCCCCGCGAAGCTGTGCAGTTCCTCAACTACTGGCTCAACTCCGAGAAAGCCGGTTCCTACCTGCTGTGCGAACGGGGTGTCCCGGTATCCAGCAAAGTCGGTGAGCATATCGCTCCGATGCTTGATGAGATCAACCAGAAGGTTGTGAAGTACATCAATACCGTGGTTGCACCCAAATCAAGCCCGGTAAACCCGCCCTCCCCGATTGCTGCAAACGAAGCAAGCCGTCTGCTCGGGTCGTTGCGTGAACAGGTGTGCTACGGAAAAATTACTGCAGAGCAGGCTGCACAGCAGTTCTTCACCGAAGCCAACAAGATTCTCGCCAAATAACGCGTAAACACACACGTTTCAGAATTGAAATATTCCCGGCTCCCATCTTCGGGAGCCGAGGATTTGTACACCAATCATTCTAAAGTTGGATAGCATGCAACACACAACGAATTCCCCTGGCTTGAGTGCCAAGAAATTTTTCTACCGTGATGATGTCGCTGGAATCATATTTTCCCTGCCCTTCATCATCGGCTTCTTTCTGTTCATCATCGTACCCATGGTCATGTCTCTCGGGTACTCGCTCAGTGAATACAATATCCTTGCACCAGCCCGGTTCATCGGACTGAAGAACTACCTCAAAATTTTTACTGACGATCCTCTTTTCTACAAGAGCATCGCCGTCACCTTCTACTACGCCCTTGTCTCAGTCCCCCTGCGCCTTGCCTTTGCCTTGTTTGTAGCCATGATGCTCAAGCAGACCACCAAGGCAACAGGACTCTACCGAGCAGTCTACTACCTGCCCTCAATCATCGGTGGTTCGGTTGCAGTCTCCATCCTGTGGAAGCGGATGTTTGCCTCCGACGGAGTTCTGAATCGTCTCTTGGCGGTCATAGGCATCCAGACTGATTTCGCCTGGCTTGGCAGCACCCATACGGCAATCTGGGTACTGATCATCCTCTCTGTGTGGCAGTTTGGCTCTTCCATGCTGATTTTCCTCGCTTCCCTGAAGCAAATTCCCGTAACCCTCTATGAAGCATCCCTGGTGGATGGAGCAGGGAAATGGAAGCAATTCACCCGTATTACCCTGCCCTTGCTCACCCCGACCATCTTCTTCAATCTAGTGATGCAGATGATCCACGGCTTTCTTGCCTTCACCCAGTGCTACATCATCACTCAAGGCAAACCGCTCAATTCCACCCTCTTCTATATGGTCTATACCTATCGGCAGTCATTCGAGTACTTCAATGCAGGGTATGCTGCGGCACTGGCATGGCTGATGCTCATCATCATTGGCCTCATCACGTCGCTTCTGTTCCTGACAAAACGATTCTGGGTCTTTGAGGGAGAGGAGTAAGCCATGCTGCAACAAAAGAAACACTCAGTGGTCTTGTATCACATCATCATCTGTCTCTTTGGAATCGTGATGGTCTATCCCCTGGCCTGGATGATCATGAGCTCCTTCAAGGAGAGCAACACCATCTTCGCTACCGCCAACAACCTGCTACCGGAGAAGTTCATTCTGGACAACTACAGAAACGGCTGGAAAGGCTTTGCCAAGGTGGGATTCAGTACTTTCTTCAGAAATTCGTTCTTCATCTCCACGCTGGCAACCGCCGGTACCATTGCCAGTTCGGCATTGGTGGCATACGGTTTTGCCCGTTGTGAGTACAAGGGTCGCAAGATCCTCTTTTCGTTGATGCTCGTTTCCATGATGCTCCCCGCCCAAGTTCTCATGATTCCGCAGTACTTGTGGTACCAGAAGTTGGGTTGGGTAGGCAGCTTCCGGCCTCTGATCATTCCCTACTATTTTGCAACCCAAGGGTTTTTCGTCTATCTGATCTACAACTTCATCAAAGGGGTTCCCAGGGATCTGGATGAGGCGGCAGTGATTGATGGTTGCTCCAAGTATGGGATTTTCGGGCGCATCATGCTCCCCCTTACGGTCCCTGCCCTTATTACCAGCGGCATCTTCTCCTTCATCTGGCGGTGGGACGACTTCCTTTCTGCCTTGCTGTACATCAATTCATCCGATATGTATCCGGTAAGCTTGGCTCTGAAGCTCTTCAGTGACCCAAGTTCTTCATCTGACTACGGTGCCATGTTCGCCATGGCCACCCTGTCCATCATGCCTTGCATGATCATTTTCATCTTTTTGCAGAAGTATCTCGTGGAGGGCATTGCCACCACGGGTCTGAAAGGTTAGGAGGAACCATGACCAACGTGAATATCTGTATCATCGGGGGAGGTGGCCGTGCTTGGGCCATCACCTTCATGCGCGACCTTGCAGGAGCAGAGGATGTCCAAGGGAAAATCTGCCTGTATGACATCGATGCTGAAGCTGCAAGCAACAATGTGGAGGTGGGAAACAGGATTTTCCGTCTCAATGGGAAAGCCGACCGCTTTCATATCACCAGCTCATCATCCCTTGCCCAAGCCCTGGAAGGCTCAGATTTGGTGGTCATCTCCATCGAGCCGGGAAAAACAAGCTACCGTTACAACGACCTCATACTCCCTGAACAGTATGGAGTCTTGCAGACGGTGGGTGACACCACCGGTCCTGGAGGCATTTTCCGCGCAAGACGAGCGCTCCCCATGTTCTTTGACATTGGCAAGGCAATCGAGCGGTACTGTCCCGATGCGTGGGTCATCAACTACACCAATCCCATGACACTCTGCACAGCAGCCCTCTATGAGGCTTTCCCCGCCATCAAGGCTATGGGTTGCTGCCATGAGGTGTTCCACATCCAGACTTTCCTCGCCAAGAAAGTGAGTACTTGGTTCGGCGTGGAGACTCCGAATCGAAGAGAGATTGCCGTCGATATCAGCGGGGTGAATCACTTCACCTTTGCAACCAAGGCAAGCTGGAAGGGTAAGGACCTGATGGGCCATGTGGCTGCTCTCTGTGATGACCCTGACATTTTTGCAGATACCACCGAAAAAGCAAAAAAACGCCTTGAGGCAGAGAAATGGTTCGAATGCGACCACACCATCGCCTTGGATTTTTACCGCAATTTCGGGGCACTCGGGGCTGCGGGGGACCGTCATCTGGCTGAATTTGTTCCCTGGTATCTCTCCGAAGAGAAAGAGTTGCACAGCTTTGGAGTCATTCGTACTCCCTATGCATGGAGAGAGCGGGAAGCTGTTCGCAAGCGGGAAAAACTGTTCACCGATGATGAGCTTATCAGCAAGGAAACAAACGAGGAAGGGGTGGATATCCTACGTTCCCTCATGGGAGCCAGAACGCTCTACACCAACATCAACGTTCCCAACCAGGGGCAGGTTCCTTATCTTCCTCTGGGTCACATAGTTGAAAGCAACGGGTTCATCAGCCACAACAACATCAAACCGTCTTTGGCAAGTCTTCCGCCCTTGGCAATCCAGACGCTGGAACGCCATGTCGCCGAGGTGCAGGAACTGACGCTCAAAGCAGTACTGCAAAAGGATGACAAGCTTCTGCTGGAAGCCTTCCTCAACGATCCTCTGATGAGACTGCCACTCTCCCAGGCAAAAGCTCTTTTCAAAGAAATGTTGGCGAACGCACAAGGCCAGAAATGACAATCGGCGGGGGTGGAGGAATCCACCCCCCTTTCACGTCATATTCCTATCATAAGCCGTACAAAAAAGTTACCTCATCCAAACCTGCGGAAATCATTAATTCTTCCCATCGATCCTGTACATCCTCAGCAAATTGTAGACAATTTCTCCCGCAACTCTCAAAAAGTGGTGGTATACTTGGGGCAAACAAAAGGAGATTGTTGCTATGAAAAAATTGTTCTCGCTTCTCTGTGTCCTGATGATTGCATCCACCCTCGTGTTCGCAGCTGGATCGGCTGAGAAACCGGCGACTGAGGATGGCGGTCTTACTGGGAAATTGATGATTTATACCTCGATGTACGATGATGTCATTGAAGCCATCGACGAGACCCTTGAAGAAGTATTCCCCACCGTTGATATCGAGTTCTTCTATGGTGGAACCGGTACCCTCCAGGCCAAGATTGCCGCAGAGTTTGCAGCAGGAAAGCTTGGGTGTGACATGCTTATGGTCGCAGACCCCTCCTATGCCTTGGAACTCAAGGGAATGGGAGTCCTCCAGCCGATCATGATCAACAACGCCGCCGACCTTGCCTTCGAATATGACAAGGAAGGGTATTGGTATCCGGTACGCATCAGCAACATGGTGCTTGCCTACAACCCCGGCAAATTCAACAAGGCTGACATCCCCAACTCGTTCTATGACTTTGCCAATGACAAGAGCGTAGAGGGCATGATTTCCATGTCCAACCCGCTTACCAGCGGTACTGCCCTGGACACCATCAGTGCACTGAAAGACAAGTATGGGTACGAGTACTACACCGCTCTTGGCCAGCAGAAAGTCAAGATTGAGAGCGGCTCTGTCGCCCTGACCAAACTGGAGACAGGTGAGTGCAAGGTCATCATGATCCTCGAGGAATCCGTGTTGCAGAAGCGCGAGATGGACAACTCCAAGATTGAGGTCATCTATCCCACCGACGGAACCATCGTTGTTCCCTCCCCGATCATGTCGATCAATGACCAATACAGCCCAAACAAAAACAGTGCAGCAGCAAAGGCTGTCACTGAGTGGTTCATGTCTGAAGAAGGACAGGCGAACATTGTCAAAGCTTGGATGCACTCCGTCTCCTCCAAGTATCCTACTCCTCCTTATGATGCCATCCCGACCAAGGAAATCCTGAAGAACACCATTCCCGTCGATTGGCAAGCAACCGTCACCATGCGTGAGGAACTGAGAACCAGATTCCAGGAAGCCGTAGCAAAGAAGTAAGACCTCTCTTCTCATCTGGATACGGGAGCCTTCAGCTGAAGGACTCCCGTATCATAATTCAAAGGAGTCCTTTGCAATGCAAGTCCTCAATTCCCCTGCATCTTTGAATCAAGAGAAACACCGATGGTATCTTGACCCAAAATGGCTGATCATCATTGCTATTGTCGGCTTTCTCCTCGTTTTCCAGGTTTTTCCCCTGCTCTATCTTGTCTTCCGAGCCTTCTTCTCAACCGGAACCTTCTCTCTGGATGCATTCAAGCGGGTATATACCTACCCACTCAACTGGTCGGCCTTGGTCAACACGATTGTCTCGGCAGGCTTATCCATGGTGTTTGGTGTCCTGATCGCTTTTCCCCTCGCCTGGCTCGTGGGACGAACAAACCTCTATGGAAAGAAGTTCTTTCGAACACTCTTCGTCGCCACATACATGGTTCCCCCCTATGTCGGGGCAATGGCGTGGATGCGCCTGCTCAATCCGACAGTAGGATCAATGAACGTATTCCTGCAGAAAATCTTCAACCTGGGTTCAGCCCCCTTCAACATCTACAGTATGGGAGGACTGATCTGGGTTTTGACCGGGTTCTACTACCCCTATGCTTTCATCACCATCAGCCGAGCCATGGAGAAGATGGATCCCTCCCTGGAGGAAGCCTCACGCATTTCCGGAGCCAATGCCTGGACCACCCTGAGGACCATCACCCTTCCCATGATGCTGCCTTCCATCGTTGCAGCTGCCTTGTTGGTTTTCATTGCAGCAGGCAGTGCCTATGGAATACCTTCCATCATCGGCGTCCCTGGGCAGGTCCATACCGTAACCACCCGCATCATTGACTTTGTATATATCGGCAGTCAGGAAGGATTGACTGATGCCACCACCTTGGCAGTCTTTCTGATGGTCATCGCCAACATCGTGCTGTATCTTTCCACCTTCACCCTTGGAAAACGGCAGTACATCACCGTCTCCGGCAAGTCCACCCGCCCAAACATCGTAGACCTGGGCAGGTACAGAATCCCGTTGACACTGGCAGTCATCATCTTCGCGCTCATCTTTGTCATCATTCCTTTTGTCACCGTCGGCCTTTCCAGCATCACGGTGAATCTGGGCGAGTCGGTTTTTGCCGATGGCAATATTACCTGGCGTTACTGGGAGCGTATCTTTACCCGAAAATCCATCCTCGGGTCAGCCAAAAACAGCTTGATAACCTCTGTCATGGCAGCAACATTCGGGATGATCATCTCCAACATGATGGCCTACCTCCTGGTTCGCACCGACATCAAGGGAAAGAAGATTCCCGACTTCATGATCACGGTGGGCAGCGGAACACCGAGTGTGGTCATCGCCCTTGCCCTCATCATGTCGATGTCCGGCAAGTTCGGGATCAACATCTACAACACCCTGACCATCATGATCATCGCCTACATGATAAAGTACATGATGATGGGCATGCGTACCGTTGTCAGCGCCCTCTCGCAGATCAGCCCCTCGCTGGAAGAAGCCTCCCAGATATCCGGAGCTTCCTGGCTGAGGAGCATGAAGAACGTCACCCTGCCGCTCATTGCCCCGGCATTGGTTGCAGGCTGGTTTCTCATCTTCATGCCCTGTTTCTATGAGCTGACCATGTCGACCCTGCTCTACTCCACCAACACCAAGACACTGGGGTATGAGCTGTATACGTATCAGACCTATCACAACCAGCAGACTGCATCTGCACTGGCAACAGCCATCCTGTTCATTGTCTTCGGGATCAACTGGTTGTTGAATAAGCTGACCGATGGTGAATTTTCCATTTAACGAGGTACATGATGTCCAATATTATCATCAAGGATGTAAAGAAAGCCTTTGGGGAAGTGGTGGTGCTCTCCCAATTCAACGCAGAGTTCGCTGATGGGGAGTTCATCACCCTTCTCGGCCCCTCTGGCTGCGGAAAGACCACGATGCTTCGCATGCTCGCTGGATTCGAGAAACCCACGGAAGGGGAAATCTACATCGGTGAGCAAGAGGTGAGTTCCACAAAGAACTTCGTGCCCCCTGAACGGCGCGATATCGGGATGGTCTTCCAATCCTATGCCGTCTGGCCCCACATGACTGTCTTCGACAACGTTGCCTATCCGCTCAAGATGAAGAAGATGGGCAAACAGGAGATAAAGGGTCTGGTAGAGGAAGTGCTGGAGACCGTGCACCTTGCCCAGTATGCCGAGCGTATCCCCAGCCAGCTCAGCGGTGGCCAGCAGCAACGTGTGGCTCTCGCCCGTGCCTTGGTAGCCAAGCCTCGGCTCTTGTTGCTGGACGAACCGCTCTCCAATCTCGATGCCAAACTGCGTGACTCCATGCGCTTCGAAATCAAGGAAATCCAGAAACAGCTGGGTATCACCGTCGTGTATGTCACACACGACCAGATGGAAGCCATGACCATGAGTGATAGGGTCATCGTCATCAACAGGGGTGTCATCCAACAGGTGGGTGCCCCTACCGAGATCTATCGTCACCCTGCCAACCAGTTTGTCGCCGACTTTGTGGGAAAGATTAATTTCCTGAAGGCAACAAGCAAGGACAAGGTGCTCACGCTCAAGGCATCAGGACAGACGCTGCCCTACGACGGGCCACTGCAGGGAGATGTTGTGCTTGGAATCAGGCCAGAGAACATCCGCTTGGTCAGCGTCAAGGGTGACTTTGAGGGTACCTTGGTCAGCAAGTTCTATCTGGGAGACGTGAACGACTGCCGCATCGATCTCGGTGGCGAGCAGATCCGTGTCATCGCAGAACCAACCACCTTCGACGTATGCGAAGTAGGTCAAACCTTCAGCTTGAGAGTTGATGAGTTCACGGTGTTCGTGGATACTGGAGAGGATGAGCATTCCAAGATCCTGACATAAGGAGAGGGCCATGGCACAAGAGCTGAGAATCATCACCACCGGAGGCACATTCGACAAGCAATACGATGCGATCAGCGGGGAGCTCACCTTCCGTGAATCCCAGCTGCCGCGCATCCTGGGCCAGAGCAGATGCACCCTGACCGTACATCTGGAAGGGCCTTTGGCTGTGGACAGCCTCTACATGACGGAGGAACAACGAGTCGAGGTGGCACAAACATGCCAGCATAGTGCCGAGGATAAGATCATCATCGTCCATGGAACCGACACCATGTGCAACACGGCCAAGGTCATTGCCCAGACCCTGGGGGAGGAGAACTCCAAGACGGTGGTGCTCACCGGAGCGATGATCCCCTACTCCCTGGAGGGCTCTGATGCCGTCTTCAATCTTGGCTGTGCGATTTCAGCCGTCCAGCTGCTTCCACCCGGGGTCTATCTGACCATGAGTGGAAGGATCTTCAGCTGGGACAACTGTCGCAAGAACAAGGAAAAGGGAATCTTCGAGACGCTTATCTAGCCTCAGGCCTGCTGCAGGAGTACCCAATGGCTACCTGCCGCTTCTCTTGTGCTGAGACAAGCAAACTGCTCATGACTGCAACCACATGCCGGGTAAGCTCTCCGCTTGCCCGGTTTTTCTTCTTGTCGGCAAGCGCACAGGCAATATCGGCAACACCGAAGCCGCGTGAGTTCTCCGCATAGCCGTAGAGCAGGGGAATCTCCTTCCACTCTTTCGTACCCTTGCGGCAGAACAGTACGGGACCTCCGAAGGTATTGGGATCAGGAACCCTGAGAGAACCCTCGGTACCGTAGATCTCCATATTCGGCATGCTGTGATACCAGACATCGAAGCTGGTAACCAAGGTGGCCACTGCCCCGCTTTCGAAGTGCAGATTGCCGGTGATGTGGGTTGCCACCTCGACATCGATGGTCTGCCCCTTCTTCGGCTCACTGGTGATGGTCCTCGTCTCAAAGCTCTTCTGGGCATAGCCGGAAACCGAATCGACAGGACCGAGCAGGTTCACCAAGGCGGTGATGTAATACGGACCCATATCGAAGAGAGGCCCTCCGCCATTCTTGTAGTAGAACTCCGGATCGGGATGCCAGCTCTCATGACCATGATTCATCATGAAGGCGGAAGCTCCGATCGGCTTTCCGATCCAGCCATCGTCAATGAGCTTGCGGCAAGTCTGGATGCCGGCACCAAGGAAGGTGTCGGGAGCACCACCAAGCATCAGGTTCTTCTTGGCAGCCAGATCCACCAACTCGGAAGCCTGTTCGACGGTAAGGGAGAGAGGTTTCTCCACATACACGTGCTTGCCGGCCTCAAGGACCTGCTTGCACAAGGAGTAATGGCTCTGGGGAGTGGTCAGGTTGAGCACCAGATCGATGCTCTCGTCTGCAAGCAGAGCAGCTGCATCGGCATACGCCTGTACGTGGTAGGTCTCACAGACCTCCTTCACCCTTGCCTCGATCAGGTCCACAACCCCTACGAGCTCGACCACATCATTGAAAACCTTGGTCAGGTTGTCCAGATAGATTCCGCTGATCTTCCCCAACCCAACAATACCAATCCTGAGTTTTTTCATATCAGAACATCTTCCTATCACTGGCGAATCGATCGATGGACAGGCCTTGCTCCTGGGCAATCCTCTTCCCCTCTGCAGCCCACAAGAGACCACGTTTCATCATCTCCCACGCCTCGGGAATGTCAAAGATATCATCGTGGTGTCCAAGTGAGTTGTAGAATACCCGTCCATAGCCCCACTTCTTCGTCCAGACAACCGGCATCTGCACCACACCGTTGGTGGAATGATACCAATCAACCGTCGGGAAGGCTGTGGTTGCCAGCACTTCCACTGCCGGATCGACGTGCAGGTAGTACTGCTCGCTGGAAACGGAGAAATCCTTGATGTCCTTGGTCAGCTCACTGGAGCTGTGACGGATGTTCACCGTATAGGGAACCCCATCAGAACCGGGATGTGCAACCCAGTTGCCACCCATGATGAACTGCCAGAGCACATTGGTGCGGAACGCATCACACATACCTCCATGACAGCCTGCCACACCAACCCCGCTTCCGATTGCGTCAGCGAGGTGATTGGTAAGCTTGGAGTTCAGCTCTCCCATCGTCCAGATGGGAACGAAGAGGTCGAGGCTGAAGAGGTATTCGCGGTCCTGGAGAATATCGAGGCTGCGCTCGATTCTGACTATGAATCCCTGCTCTTCCAGGAAGGCGGAAAAACGCTTGGCAACAAGCTCAGGCTCATGGCCTTCCCAACCCCCGACCAACAAGAGTGCTTTCTTTTCTGTAGACATGGTTACTCCTTATTCCTTTTCGGTATAGTGCAAGAATGCGAAATCCGCAGGCTTGCCGAACCCTGACATATCCTGACACGAGAGGGTGAAGAACGCGCCGGTGAACGCTGAATTGTCCAGACGATCATCACTGATACGAAGTGCCGAGCAGTCCTGTCCATACTGGATGAAATGCTCCCCATCGGTGGAGAAGAAGAACCTCACCACCTCATAGTCTGTCTCAACCCTGAGCCACAGGGATGTGGCATCCCCAACAGGGACTGCATCGAAGAGTTCCTCGTACTTGCCGTTGTCACAGCTCAAGATGCAGATGATCTTGCCCAGGCTCTCATCGTGGCTGAAACGCAGATAGTAGTACTGACGCGTCCCGTAGTAGTAGGACAGTCCTGCCATATGCTTGTACCAGGTGGGATCGAACTCCACCTTGGTGGTTACCGTACATCGGTAGGATTGCTGGCGCCGACCCACCAGCGCCTGGGTGAAGGTTGAGCTCATGCTTTCCTTTCCATACAGGCGGAGGTAACCCTTTCTGTCTTTGAGGGAAAGCACATCTTCACCGAGGGGAATACGCAGCGTCTGGAAATCCAGCGGCAAGGAGTCCCCATCGAAAGTGTAGTGGATGTCTGCAGGACCAGCAGGAGTTGCATCGAACGGGGATTCGAAGAAATCGCGGGGAGCATTGTCACCACCCTTGATTCTCGGCCAGCCGTCCTCGTCGAAGACAATATTCTGGATGGAAGTCTCGCGCCCGAGCATGCAATGCTTTTCAACCGGACGACCACAAAGGTGGACGATCGCCCACTCTCCGTTCTGCATCTGCACCAGGTCGGCATGTCCAGCCTTCTGGATGGGGAGCTCCGGCCGATCCTTGCTGGTTATCAGGGGATTGCCCGGCATCTCTTCATAGGGACCTTCGATGGACTTCGATCGGGCAACCGACTCAGCGTGATTGTAGAACGTACCCCCTTCAGCAACGAAGAGATAGTAGTAGGATCCGATGCGGTAGAGGTGGGGACCTTCGGTCATCCCAATCTCGGTGCCTTTGAAGATCAGTTGGGGATTGCCCAAACATGTTCCGCTCTTCTCATCAAACTCCTCAAGCAGGATGCCGCCGAAACGGCTCTTGCCCTTGCGGAAGTCGGTGGTCATGGTGACCACATACTTGCGCCCATCATCGTCATGGAAGAGCGAAGGATCGAAACCGTAGCTGTTGAGATACACCGGCTCGCTCCAAGGTCCGGTGATGGAGGGAGCGGTAACGAGGTAGTTGTGGGTATCCTTGAGGTGTTCCTTGGTGTGCACAATCGTATACACCAAATAGTAGGTGCCCTTGTCGTAGGTCAGGCATGGAGCCCATACACCGGTGGAGTCGAGGCAACCGAGCATATCGAGCTGGCTTACCCTATCCAAGGGACGGGTCAATAGTGTCCAGTTGACAAGATCGCGGCTGTGGTGGATCTGCACACCGGGGAACCACTCGAAGGTGGAGGTGGCGATATAGTAGTCATCCCCCACCCTAAGGATGGAAGGATCAGGGTTGAACCCCTTGAGAATCGGGTTTGCTACGCGTGTCATGGAATCTCCTCTTAGCCTTTCAAAGCACCCTGGGTAAGGCCGTTGATGACCTTGTCCTGTGCAAGGAAGTAGAATGTAAGTACCGGGAGCGATCCTACCAGAATGGCGGTGAGCACTGCCGGGATGTTGATCGTCTGGAAGCCGTAGAAGTCACGGATACCAAGCGAAAGCGTCTTCTTCGAGCGGGTGTCGATCATGACCAGGGCATAGACAAACTCATTCCACATGGTCAGGAAGGTGTAGACACCAACAGTCGAGACAGCAGGACCGGAGAGTGGCATCACAATCTTACGGTAGATCAGGAACAGCGATCCACCGTCAATCATGGCTGCCTCATCCAGCTCCTTGGGCATCTCCTTGAAGAACTGCGTCATGATGAAGACCGAAACCGGGATGTTGAACGAAACATACGGCCCAATGAGGCCAAACAGTGTATCGTACACCCTTACGTTGATGCTCATCGAATAGATGGGGATCAAGGTGGTATGGATCGGAATCATCATACCGGCGATGACCAAAAAGAAAATTCCTTTGGTCACGCGGAAGTTGAACTTCGCAAAGACGAAAGCCATCAGGGAAGAAACCAGGATGACCAAGCTCACGCCGCTGACGCTGACGATGAGGCTGTTGATAAAGTAACGAAGGAACGTCGGGGCGAACACCAGCTTGTAGTTGCCGAAAAAGAGTTTCTTCGGGGGCTGCCAGATGTTCATCATGTACTCAGGCAAGCTCTTGAAGCTGTTGAAGACCAAAAAGAGCAACGGAAAACCAGTCAAAATCAAGACCACGATGCAAAAGGCATAGATCAAAGTCTTGAACATCTTATCGGATATAGGTTCTTTTTTCATATCAATGAGCCTCCCTCACTCTGGTGACATAGAGGAAGACACAGGCGAAGACGAAACAGATGATGAACATCAAGCCTGCGATGGCTGAGGCATAGCCCATGCCGAATTCCACGAATCCTTTCTTGTACATATACGTTGCCATCAGCTCGGTAGCTCCGCTCGGGCCGCCTCCGGTCATGATGTAGACCAAGTCGAAGTACTTCAGCGAACCTACCATCGACATGACCGCACTGGTACGCAGCGTCGGTCCCATCAACGGCAAGGTTATCTTCCAGAAAGCCTGCCAGCGGTTTGCACCGTCAATGGTGGCAGCCTCGTACAGCTCGGTGGAGATGTTCGTCAAACCGGCCTTGAGGATGATCATATAGAAGGGAATGAACTGCCAGCAGATGACAAACAGCACCGAAGGCATGGCAGTACGGACATCTGCAAGGAAGCCGATGACGTAGTTGCCCAGTCCGACTTGTTGCATGACATAGGCGAGGATACCGAACATCGGGTCAAAGAAGAGCTGCCACATGATACCGGTTGCAACGGTGGAAAAGAGCATGGGCAGAAAGAAGATGGTGCGGAAGAACTTCGTTCCCTTGATGGCACTGTTCAAGGCGAGTGCAAGCAAAAGGGCGAAGGGCAACTGGATGCCGATAGAGGTGATCATCAGAATCAGATTGTTCTTGACCGCGACCCCCATCATCGGATCCTTGAAAAGCTTGAGATAGTTTGCGAACCCCACGAACCCGGAGTTCTGGCTGATACCTGTCCAGTCCAAGGTGGAGAACTGGAAGGTCATGATGATACCGTAGAGATTGTAAATGCCATAAAACAGGAGACCTGGCACCAGGGCTGCCACGACAAAGAGAATCTCCTTATGATTGGTTGCTCGACGTTTCGTTGGAACCATGAATACATTCCTTATGATGAAGAGTGGGAGGCTGCAGGAGCAGCCTCCCGTGGGATGGCCTCAACGCCACACTCCTTATTTTGCGGGACCCAAGACTTCAACAGCCTTTGCTTCCACCAGCCTTGCAGCTTCGGCGGGAGTCATAGTCAAGCCAAACAGAGCCTGTGTGGTATCCTTGTGCACTTCTGCGAGGGCAGGAGGCATGTACTGGTCGTAGAAGTTCTGCATGACCTTTGCACCCATGAGCACATCATACTGCCTCTGGATGAGAGGATCCTTGATCTCGATGCCCTTGACACCGGAAATCATGCGGGATCCATCAATCATGTCCTGACCATACTCAAGATCGGAAAGAATCACGAGCAGATCAAAAGCTTCCTTCGGGTACTTGGTGCCACCATAGACGTGGATGACATTTCCGCCACCGACGATCTCGTCAGCAGAACCTGCAGCGCCTTCGATGACCGGGAACTTGAACAAGCCAAGATTGTTCTTGTAGAAATCGGGAGCTTCGTTGGTGCAGTTTCCAAGCAGACCATTGGTCTGGATGAGGTGCGCAGCCCTTCCGCTGTAGAACAACATTCTGGACCCACCGGTGTCGTAGTTGATGCCGTTCATGCCTTCAGGATAGTAACCCTTTTTCACCCATTCCTGGATCTTCTCGCCGGCCTTGATGAAGCTGGGATCTTCGAAGGTCTTTCCATTTTCCCTGTTGAAGGCATCGATGAAGACCTGAGCTCCACCATAGCGCATCGAAAGGTAGATGAACGTGATGGCGCCGGGCCACTTGCTTGCATTGCCCAAAGCGATGGGGATGATCCCATTGGCCTTGAGGACGTCGCAGTTGTGCTCGAACTCAGCAAGTGTCTTGGGCTCCTTCAGACCGTACTTATCATACAGCTGGCGGTTGTAATATACGGAGGAAGGTCCGCAGGTGATCGGAAGACCATAGACCTTGTCTCCGCTCATGCTGATGGAGAGACCGGGTTCAAGATAGTTGTTGGAAACGCTCTTCACCTGCTCGGTGATATCAAGCACTTTTCCGGCCTTGATGAACTCTTCCATCCAGCCACCACCCCAGGTGATGAACAGGTCGGGAGGATTTCCACCGCCCATAGCGGTCTTCAGCTTGGTCTTGTAGGGATCGTTCTCAATCGCCTGCTCAACCACTTTCACGTTCGGGTTGGCTTCCTGGTAGCGGGCGATAGCCTTTTCCATGGTCGCACGGCGGGATACATCAACACCGATGTGCCAAACATTCAGGGTAATCTGTTCACCCTTTGCTGCTGTGGCCTCGGGAGCCCCTGCTGCGCTGAGCATGGAGATTGCCACTACCATGACAAGAGCCAAGGTAATCAATCGTTTCATTCGTAACCTCCTTATAGGTAACGTCAAATCGTCGTGTGCGGGCACGTTCGCCTGTACACCTCTTTTTCTGTTTTCAATTCTGCGCGCAGTTGGCCCAACCTTGAATGCGTATAATTGGTTTTACATATGTATTATTGACAAATCCAGTGATATACCAGTGCGCCTGGCAACAAAATTGTTGAAATCTATTTTTTTGTATTACAAATAAATATAAAGACATGGCAAAATTGTAGCAATATGCTATTTTGCCATATCTTCAACAGATGAGACCAATTGTATGAAAATTACCGTTCCTATCGCCCCAGATACCCTCCATCGACAGGAAGCATGATGCCACATACATACTCAGAAGCATCGCTTGCCAGGTAGACCGCGGCTCCGGCCATATCCTGCGGCTGTCCCCAACGCTTTGCAGGAATGCGTTGGCTCAGTTCGGCAAAGCGTTTCTCATCTTCCACGAGTGCCGTATTGATTGCCGTCGCCATGTAACCCGGGGCAATGCAGTTGACGTTGATGCCCTGGCTGGAAAGCTCATTGGACATGACCTTGGTCATCTGCATGATGCCACCCTTGGCTGCACAGTAGGCAACCGTATTCACCCCCGCAGCCAAAGAGTTGACCGAGGCGGTGTTGATGATCTTTCCCTTTCCCTGCCTGACCATCATCGCTGCCGCCCATTGGGCAAGATCGAAAGCAGCGGTGAGGTTCAGTTCCAGTACCGTATCCCAATCCTCGATGGGAAACTCGAGCACAGGGTGGCGAATCTGTATCCCGGCATTGTTCACCAAAATATCCAGCTTTCCATCCAAATCGGCAGAGAGTGTTTGCTTCAATTCCAAGCGGGCACTCCTATCCAGCAGATTGGCTGCATATCCTTTGGCGGACAACCCTTCTGCGCAAAGCTCCTCGGCACGGTCTGTCACCAAGGGATTCACATCCACCAGCATCACCGAGGCCCCTGCCTCGGCAAGGCCCCTGGCCATGCCCAAACCCAAGCCTTGGTATGCACCGGTCACCACCGCACTTCTGCCGCTGAGGTCAAACAAGTTGCGTCTCATCTCCTCTCCTTCCCAAGCGGATATCCAAGCAATGGATTCCAGCCATCATTGATGAACTGGTCGACGGTGCGGTTGGTACTGCCGAAGGTGATGAACTCCTCCTCGGACATTCCCTCAACCTCATAGGCTTTGCGAAACTCAGCAAGGGTTGAAAGTCGCTGGATTACCGCATCATCCACACAGGTTTCAATCTGTTCGGAGAAAGGCCCTTCCAGGCGCACCAACTCCTCCTGGATTTTCGGAGAGATGGAACAGATCATCCTTGCCCCAGCCAAAGCAGCAATGTGATACCCTCCCCTACAGCCGGCAGGCATGAGGAAGGTGTCATAGCCGCGTTCAGCAAACAGCTTGTATGCTTTCTTGATGCAGGCGGTCCCTGCCTGGCGGATGTCGGACTCGGTTGCCACCGACTCCTGGTCCTGGGCAACATCGCGCAGGTAATCATCCAAGCGGCCCACCATGAGAACAGCGATGCTCAAAGCTGGCTTGATGCCAGAGTCCAAAGCCCGTTGTTTCCCTCGTTTTGCCGCTTCGGCAACCGCAAGCACCTGGGGTACGGTGAAACTGAGAGTGGCTGCCACTGGGTATCCACGGGCAACACACTCCTCATAGACCTTCAAGCCTGCCTTGGTTGCCGGAAGCTTGATCACCAGATTCGGATACCACGAAGCATACCGCTCAGCCAGAGCAAGCATTGATGCAGCATCCCCACAGCGGTTGGGATTGGTCTGGGCGCACACATACCCCTTCCCCTCTTCCCCCTTCTGATGCAGGGAGGCAAAGGAAGTGGCGTAGTGGCCGGTTACTGCCTTGATGAGCGAAAGGACCTTCTCCTCTCCCTCCAATGAAGTATCAAGAGAGGCAAGCTGTTTTTGCCAATCCTCAGGATGGGCAGCAAGCGTCTGGTTCACCAGGAAGGGGTTGGTGGTCATGCCCACCGCACCCCATCCAAAGGCACGTGCTTGCTCATCCTGATTGGCAGAGTCATGCCACCAGATTGTCTGTGTCTCGGATGCCAACCACTGCAGGTAGTTTTTCACGTCTGCTCCTACTCGCCGATCTTCGTGCCGCTGACCTTTGCATAGAAGCGGGCCAGGGCGCTGTGGTCGTCGCCGCCGAAGCCGTCCGCATGCAAGGTCTCCATCATCTCGCGCACACTTGCGGTGAGCGGGAGCGGGCTTCCCACGCTGTGGGCCGTGTCCATCGCGTTGGCGAGGTCCTTGATGTGCAGGTCAATCTTGAAGCCGGGCTTGAAGTTGCTGTCCATCATCATCGGGGCCTTCGCGTTCATCACCGTGCTGCCGGCAAGCCCGCCCTTGATGGCGTCGAACACCAGGTGCGGATCCACTCCGGCCTTGCGCACCAGCGTGAACGCCTCAGCCACTGCTGCGATGTTCAGCGCAACGATCACCTGGTTGGCAAGCTTGGTCGTGTTGCCCGCCCCGATGGGACCGCAGTGCACCGCACTCGCACCCATCACCAGCAGGATGTCCCTCATCTCCTCGAACAGGGCCTTCTCTCCGCCCACCATGATGGCAAGGCTTCCGTCGATGGCCTTCGGCTCGCCGCCCGAGACCGGTGCGTCAAGCATCCTCACGCCCTTCTCGGCGCAGGCCTTCTCCACTTCCTGGCTCGCAAGCGGGGCGATCGAGCTCATGTCGATCAGGATCAGCCCTTCGGCCGCCCCCTCGAGCACTCCGTCCTTGCCCAGCACCACGGTCTTCACGTGCGGGCTGTTGGGCAGCATCGTGATCACCACCGGCACCTGCGACGCTACGTCGGCTGAGCTCTTTGCGGCCACTGCACCGGAAGCCACCACGTCGGCTACGTTCGCAGCCACCACGTCGAAGCACACCACCTCATGCCCTGCCTTCAGCAGGTTCTTGGCCATGGGCTTGCCCATGATCCCCAATCCTATGAATCCGATCTTCATCGCTTCTTTCTCCTTTACTTGCCAGACAGTACGTCGCGAACCTTCTGCGCCACATCCTTGGGCTCAAGGCCGTAGTGCTTGAGCAGGATGTCGTAGTTCTCCGCACTGGTTCCGTAGCGGTCGTCCACGCCCAGCATCTCCACAGGAAGCCTGCTCTTGGCAAGGGCCTGGCACACCACGCTGCCGAGACCTCCGATCGTGCTGTGCTCCTCGGCCGTCACCACGCCTTTCACTCCCTCGCAGTAGCCGAGCAGCGCTTCCTTGTCCAGCGGCTTGATCGTGCTCACGTTCACCACGCGCACGCTCACTCCCTCGGCCTTCAAGAGCTCGGCCGCGGCCATCGACTGCTGCACCATCACGCCCGTGGCGAAGATCACCGCGTCGCTCCCCTCTGCCACCTTCGTCATCTTGCCGATGTGGTACTCGGCGGCGGGATCGCTCACCACAGCCAGGTCGTTTCGGTTGATGCGGATGTACACAGGCCCCTTGTGGGACACCATCGCCTTCACCATCTGCTCCGTCTCCACCGCGTCGCACGGGGAGAGCACCGTCATGTGCGGCAGCACCTGCATCAGCGCAATGTCGTCTATGCTCTGGTGCGTCTTGCCGTCGCCGTAGTCAGAAAGGCCGGCGCTCGAGCCGCAGATCTTCACGTTCAGGTCCGCAATCGTGATAGACGAGCGGATCTGGTCGTACGCACGCCCCGATGCGAACACCGCGAACGAGTTGATGAACGGGATCTTGCCCGTCAGCGAGAGACCCGCGGCCGTGCTGGCCATGTTCTGCTCCGCTATCCCCATCTGGAAGTACCGCTGGGGGTACGCAGCGGCAAACAGGCTGCTCATCGTCGAGTTGCCCAGGTCCGCCTCCATCAGCACGATGTCCTTGTTGTCCTTGCCCAGCTCGACCAGCGTCTCGCCGTATGTCTTGCGCAAACTGTCGCTCGTTCTCATGCTTCCACCTCTCTTCTCATGTTCGCGATGCACTCCCAGGCCGTCTTGTACTCGTCCTCGGTCATCGAGGCGTTGTGGTACTTCGCCTTCCCCTCGGCAAACGGGAAGCACTTGCCCTTCACCGTGTGCGCCAGTATCGCAGTCGGGCCCTCGGTGTACGCCTTCGCCGCGTCCAGGGCCTCAAGCACCTGCACCATGTCGTGCCCGTCTATCTCTATCACGTTCCAGCCGAACGCCTTCCACTTCTCCACCAGGTTCTCGATCGGGAAGATCTCCGCCGTCGTGCTGGTAGCCTGCACGCCGTTCCAGTCCACGATCGCCGTCAGGTTGCCCGCGCGGAACACGCGCGCCGCCATCACCGCCTCCCAGATCTGCCCCTCGGCAAGCTCGCCGTCGCCCAGGATCGCGTACACGCGGCTCGCGCTCCCGTCCAGCCTCAGGCCCAGCGCCATGCCCAGCGACACCGAAAGGCCCTGGCCCAATGACCCGGTCACCGCCTCGATGCCAGGCGTCCGGTCCATGTCCGGGTGCCCCTGCAGCATGCCGTTGAAGGTCTTCACCTTCCCAAGCTCGCTTCGGTCGAAGTAGCCCAGCTCGGCCAGGCAGGCGTACTGCACCAAGACCGCGTGGCCCTTGCTCATGACCAGCCGGTCACGAGTGGGGTCCTTCGCACCGGGCTTGCTCACCTTCATCGTGTGGAAGTACAGGGCCGCCATCACGTCCGCTATCGAGCTGCTGCCGCCAAGGTGCCCCACCTTCCCCGGGGGGATCATTTCCAGGATGTTTGCACGAACCTGGATTGCCTTCAGCTGCAGTTCCTTAATGAGTTCTTGAGAATACTTCATCGTCTCTCTCCTATGCATAACGTTCTATACTTCCTCAGCAGCAGGTGACCCCGCCGTCCACCGGCAGGGAGATCCCGTTGATGAAGGAGGCCTCGTCACTGGCGAGGTACAATACCGAATTTGCCACATCGCGCGCACTTGCAAGGCGCCCCAGGGGCACCTCGTCCAGCCGCTGCTGCTTCTTCACCGGATCCTTGAACATCTCCTGCACCAGCGGCGTGTCCACCGTGCTCGGATGGATCGAGTTGCACCGGATGTTCTCGCTGCCGTACCGGCTCGCGATCGCCTTGGTCAAGAGCGTCACCGCCCCCTTGGTCGTCGTGTACGCCTCCGGCGTGTAGCGGTGCCCGATCAGCCCGCACACGCTGCTGGTGTTGATGATCGAACCGCCGCCCTGGCTGCGCATCACACCCAGCACACTCTTGGTGCCCAGGAACACGCTGCCCACGTTCACGTTCATCATCGTGCTGAACTCGCCCATGCTCATCTCCTCGATGGGCTTGCGGATGTTGATCCCCGCATTGTTCACCAGCACGTCGATCCGGCCTTGCTCAGCAACAACCGCAGCGACCACCTGTTTCCAGGCCTCTTCGCTGGTGATGTCCATCTGCAGGAACTTCACCGTTCCTGCAAGATTGGCGAGCTGGGCCTCAGCGCGCTTGCCGCTCTCCTCATTGAGGTCGAGCAGGTACACCTTTGCACCGCCGTCGGCAAGCACCTTGGCCATCTCAATACCCAGACCACCGGCTCCGCCGGTGATCAGGATCACTTTATCACGTACATTCATTCTAGCTCTCCAGGATGACTTTCAGCATCTTGCCCTCGCGGTTGTTTTCCAGATCCTTGAAGGCCTGGACCCCATCCTCGAGCGTATAGATGTTGGTCATCAGCGGCTTGGTGTTGATCTTGCCTTCCGAAAGAAGGCGAAGACTATCGGCAAAGCCCTCCAGATCATAGACATAGTTGCCCTTGATCTTCAGTTCCATGGTGACAATCTTCTGCATCGGGACCTCGACCACCTTGGCGGCATTGCCGATCCAAATGGCGGTTCCCCCGATCTTCAGGCATTCCAGGGAGTTCTGTGCAGTCGGAGCAATGCCGACCGCTTCGATGGAAATGTCACAACCTTTGCCACCAGTGAGACGCTTGATGCCATCCATGAAAGGCTCGGTCCTGGGATTCAGGACGTCATCGGCTCCCATCTCCTTGGCAACGCCAAGACGGAAATCGGTGGCATCACTGATGATGACATGCTTTGCCCCACGGTATTTGAGCAGGGCAAGGACAAGCAAGCCAATGGTACCGGCACCGATGACGATGATGTGCTCAGCTTCCTTCAGTTCCTCGTCGCTGATCTTGTAGACCGAACGGTAGGCAACAGCCAACGGTTCGGTGAACGCTGCCTCATTGAAGGAGATGCCGTCGAACGGAAGCAGATACTTCTCATCGATGGTCACAAATTCGCACATCGAGCCATTGGCATCGAGTACGCCCATGCAGATCCCTTCGGGGCAGAGGTTGACCATTCCCTTCTTGCAGAATTCACACACACCGCAGTACGGCTTCGGGAATACCACAACCTTCTGACCGACAGCATACCGACCGCCCTTCGGGGCTTCGGCAACAACGCCGGAGAACTCATGACCCATGATCATGGGGGCGGTCCTGCGTCCGGTCTTTCCGAGGTAACCCTCAAAGTCCGAACCGCAGATGCCATTCGATTTGACCTGGATGAGGTATTGCCCAGCTTTCGCTTCCGGCTTGGGGATGTCCCTCAGTTCCATAACCTTGTCAGCAACATAGAACAAAGCTTTCATTTCACAATCCTTCTTTCAAACAATCCTAGTAGATATAACCGAGCAAGCGCGGCAGGAAGAGAATCACCTCAGGAACAAATGTCATGATCAAGAGGGCGATGATTTCCATGAACACAAACGGCAATACCGCCTTGGAAAGACGTTCAATACTGATTTTCGCAATCGGAGCCGCAACATACAGGCAGGTTCCCACCGGCGGGGTGATCAGACCAAGGTTGAGGTTGACCAACATCACGATGGCAAAGTGCAGCGGCTGGATTCCCAAAGTAAGCGCGATGGGCAGGAAAATCGGGGCGAGAATCAATACGCTGGCACCCGGATCCATGATCATACCCATAAAGAGCAGGAATACGTTGAGCAACAGGAGGAACACAAACTTGTTGCTGGTCAGACCCAGCATGAAGTTGGCGATCAGAGAAGGGATGCGCTCGATTGCGAGCACCTGTCCGAAGAGGTTTGCCATGGCGATGACCAGCAAGGTGACCGAGGAGGCTACTGAAGCAGCAACAAAGCTGTCAAACACCTCTTTCAGCGTCATGGTCTTGAGCAGGAACAAGCCGGCGATGATCGCGTAGATACAAGCGATGACTGCGGCTTCGGTCGGGGTGAACAAGCCACTGAAGATACCTACCACCAATACCACCGGACACATCATGCCGATGATCGATTCCTTGAGGGTGAAGAGCACTTCCTTCTTGGAAAGCTTGGTCACTCTTCTGGGGTGGTTGTACTTCTTTGCATACACATACGAGAGAATCATCAATACGAGTGCCACGAGAAGACCGGGCACATAACCGGCTGCGAAGAGAGCTCCAACCGATTCACCGGTAGCCATGGAGTAGATGACCATGACGACACTGGGGGGGATAATGGGACCAATGACCGAAGATGCAACCGTAACTGCTGCTGCGTACTCGGGTGTATAGCCTTCTTTCTCCATGGCAGGGATCAGGATCGATCCAAGGGCGGCAGTATCGGCGACACCGCTGCCGGTGATGCCGGCAAAGAATACGCTTGCAACGATGTTGATCTGGGCCAGAGCCCCGGGAATCCTTCCGACCAGGATATTGGAGAAGTTGATCAAGGCATCGGTGATCTTGGAGCGATTCATCAGCTCCCCTGCAAGAATGAAGAACGGGATGGCCAGCAAGATGTAGTTGTCGATGCCACTGTACATCTTCTGTCCGATCATGCTCAGGGGGATGTTGCCAAGAAACAGGAAATAGTAGAGGGAGGAAACTCCCAAAACGAAGGCGATGGGGATGCCAACCACCATGGCGCCAATAAATACCACAAAAAGAATACCCATGGTTTACTCCCTTATACGCTGATAGTCTTGCCAGCAATTCCCTTGCTGGAAAGCAGATCGGCCAAGCCAGAAGCCAGATGGAAAAACATCATGCCAAAGCTGGTGGGGATGAGCAGTTTCACGTACTTCATGGAAATGGGAATAATGTCACCACGAATACGGGTTGCCTTGATGGCAGCCTCATAACTGTTGAGGAAGAAGTAGACAACGGAGAACATGAGCGCAAGGTAAGCAACCACCACCACGATCTTGCCGATTTTGGCAGGGAGACTGTTGATGACCAGGTTGACTCCTGAGTGCTGCTTGTTGCGCAGTGCTGCGCTTGCACCGACATAGGTGAGGCTTACCAAGCCCCAGCGGGCAAACTCCTCAGTCCAGGAGAAACGCAGGCTGGTGAATCGTGCGACCACCCCGAGGGAGATGACCAGAAACACGCTGATAAGAATGATGGTTGCCATATAGGTGGCAATCTTTCCGAGGACCCAACTGATCCTATCCAATACCTTAACCACAGTGTACCTCATTATGGGGAGACGACCGCCAATGAGCTTGGCGGCCGTCCAATCTCAATGTGCTTACCAGCCGAACTTGGCTTCGGACTTCTTCACTTCTGCAAGGAAGCGATCGACGATCTCATCCCCGACTTCTCCACGGAGCCAGTCGTAGGTGGGAGCGGCTGCTTTCTTGAAGAGCTCGAGCTCCTCAGCATTCGGTACATAGACTTCCATGGAGTTTCTCACGGAGTCGAAGTCGAGTACGCGGGATGCCAAAGCTTCTGCAGCACGGTCAGCATTCTGTGCATGGTATGCAGCAATGGTGATGATGTGCTGGTAGTTCTCAGGCAGGCTGTTCCAGAAATCGCTGTTCATCAACACGAAGTTCTCACTCCAGGTGTGACCATCAAGGGTGATGTACTTCTGTACTTCGTTCCACTTGTTGGCTGCAATGTTCCAGATCGGGTTCTCCTGTCCGTCAACAACGCCGGTCTGGCAAGCGGTGTAGATCTCACCGGAAGCGAGCGGGGTTGCACTTGCACCCATGGCTTCAACCATCTTGACGTAGATCGGGCTCTGCATGACGCGGAACTTGAGTCCCTTCATGTCTGCAGGAGTGCGGATCGGACGTACGTTGTTGGTGAAGTGACGGGTTCCGTTCTGACCAACGGAGATCATCTTCAGGCCACTGATTTCCTCGAGCTCTGCAGTCATCTCTTTCCAGAGATCGCTGGTGTCGAAGAAGTCCCAGGCGATCTCGTCGCTCTTGAAGACGTAGGGAAGGAAGATGACCTGGGTCTCAGGCATCAGGGAAGAGACGGTACCGGTGGTGTTCACCATCTCAATACCACCACTCATTGCCATTTCCATGGTTGCCTTGGTATCACCGAGGGCATTGCCGGGATAGAGCTCAACAGCAATCTTGCCGTTGGAGTTGGCTTCGACGATGCTCTTGAAGACCAATGCATAGGCATGTTCCGGAAGCGGTGTCTTGGAGATATCGGGCCAGGTAGCGGCATCATAGTAAGCGAAGCGGATGGTGTAATCGGGCTTCACGGTACGGACATCCTGCTTCACAGAGACAGCAATTTTCTCCTGTGCAGTGGAGGGAGCGGGAGCGGCAGCAGCAGTAGCAGCGGGCAGGGTGCCAGCGGTACTTGCAGCAGCGGTTGCTTTCTTTTCACAACCAAAGAACAGGAACGAGGCAGCTGCGACAAGCGCAAGAACGGCCAATGTTTTTTTCATAGCAGTACAATTCTCCTTTTTGGATTCTAGCAATAAAGTCATCATACAAGTGAAAAATTGATCTGTAAAGGAAAATTTTTATAATTTTGCTATAAAATAGATAATTCTATATATTACAGTTATATTTATACATTTTTGTGTTGTAAGAATATTCTTTTATCGATAGAAAAAGCTTGCATTGTTGACGATATACTTGTATCATAAGTTAAAGAAAAGGAGAAAAACGGCCATGGAAAAAGCGGACGAAAAACCCCAGTCACTGAGAAGCCAAATCTTTCACAAGCTGAAGAATAGGATTGAGGCAGGCACCTGGGAAATTGGGGATAAATTCCCTTCGGAGCATCAGCTCTGCCAGGAGTATGAGGTGAGCAGGGTAACCATTCGTTCCGCCATCCAGCAACTTGAGGCCGTGGGACTCATCCAGACACACCAAGGGGGACGCACCCAAGTGCTCCGCAACCGGGTCAAGGGTTCGGTCGCCTCACTCAACCCGCTTACAGGAATCAATCTGCGGACCGACATCGTCAAGGTGCTTGAGTATCGTCTGGTCGTGGAGAAAGGGACCATCGGACTTGCCGTGCAGCATATCACCGACGATGATCTGGCAGACCTCGAGGAGATCTTCAACATGATGCTCATCCATCATGATGATGTGAAGAAGTTCAGCCAGGCCGACTATCTTTTCCACCGAAAGATTGCAGAATCCTCAAAGAATCCCATTCTCATCCAAGCCAACCAGAGCATTGAGGAAGTGCTTGCAAACACCATGGACAGCATCGTCAGCCTGCTTGGTTGCGCAATTGGTATCCGTTACCATCGTCTCCTGCTCTCCTCGCTCAGGACACGTGACAAAAACGCCTGCGAGCAACTCATGGAAGAGCACTTGCAGGCTACGATTGACGGGATCAAAAGCTTTCTGGTGGTGAATCAGGAAACCTTGGCTTAGGAGGACTTGTCCTTCTTTCTTCCCAATACCGACAGAACGACGAAGATGACCAGGATGACGGTGAAGATACCCGCCATCCCCTGGCCCATCAGCGTCAAGGATTTCAAAAAAGTCGTGTACATGATCGCCCTCCCCTACAGCAAGCCCGGGACAAGACCCAGGATGACGCCGCCTGCGATGACCGAGGCGATTTGTCCGGCAACGTTTGCCCCAACTGCATGCATCAACAGGTGGTTCTGTGGATCGGCCTGCTGGCCCATGCGCTGAATCACCCGTGCTGACATCGGGAAGGCCGAGATACCTGCCGCCCCTACCATCGGATTCACCTTCTGTTTCACAAAGAGGTTGAGGATCTTGGCGAACAGCACCCCTGCGATCGTATCGAACACGAAGGCCGCCAAGCCCAAGGCCATGATCATGATGGTCTGGATCGTCACGAAGGATTCGGCCTTCATTGTGGAGGCGATGGTAATCCCCAGCAGCAGGGTGATGAGGTTGACCAATACCGTCTGGGCTGCAGTGGAAAGCGAGTCGAGAACCGTGCACTCGCGAATCAGGTTGCCGAACATCAGCATTCCCACCAAGGAGACTGATGCAGGGGCGATGTAACCGGCCACCATCGTCACGATGATCGGAAAGAGAATCTTCGACCGTTTGGAAACGGAACGAGGATTGTACGGCATGTGGATCATCCGCTCTTTCTTGGTTGTCACCAGCTTGATGGCGAAGGGTTGGATGATCGGCACCAAGGCCATGTAGGAGTAGGCGGCAATGGCAATCGGTCCTATGTAGGTGCTTCCCAGTACTTGGCTTACCAGTATAGAGGTAGGTCCGTCGGCAGCCCCGATGATGCCGATTGAGGCGGCATCCACAAGACTGAAGCCAAACAGCGTTGCCAACGAGATGGTGGCAAAAATACCCCACTGGGCTGCAGCGCCGAAGAGAATGAGCTTGGGATTGGCCAACAACGGTCCGAAGTCGATCATCGCCCCAATGCCGATGAAGAGCAGAAGCGGCATTGCCTCCGCAGCCTCAATGCCAAAATGGAACAACCAGTCCAGGATTCCGGGCACCTCACCGATGCCAACCATCATCTGATTGACGGCCCCTGAGAAGGGAAGATTGACCAAAATGGCCCCGAAGCCCATCGGAAGCAGCAAGGATGGCTCCAATTTTTTGGCGATCGCCAGATAGATGAGAAGACCACCAACACCAAACATCACCAATTGCTTCCACGTGGTGCTGAGCAGTCCATCCAACAAGAAGTCCATAGAGAACCCCCAGGGAGAAGAATGGGGGGAGAAGTTGACTTCGCACAATGGCTATGAAGCTCCCCCAACGCAATTCATGATAGAGGGTGGATGGGCTTAGGTCAAATAAATACCATGAAGAATCAGGAATTGAATGAGACCCAAGCTTATCGTATAGTAGCTGCATGCATACACCACACAAGCTATCCAACGCAGACATTCCGGCAGTTCTTGCCTATATCGCACCCGAGCGGGAAATCAATCTCTTCATTGAGGGGGACATCGAACTGTACGGCCTGGAACGTGATGCAGTGGAGCTGTTTGCCTTCGGCGATGACTGGGACAGCTTGCTGCTGCGCTATTATGAGAACTACATGCTGGCAAGCAACAAGGCAAACCCAGAACTTGCAGGGGTTGCATCCTTCCTGAAAGAGCGGAAGATGCTCTGCCTCAGTGCTAAGGAAGCGTACTTGCTGCAGATGCAACCCTACTTTCCGGCAACCAAGGTGCAGGGAACCTACCTGTGCAAACTCGACAAGGCCTCATTCAGGCCCAAACCGGGAGGGATGCAGAAACCTCTTCAGCTGGGACCCGATCATGCCGGTGCAATCGTGGGTCTGTACAAGCAGATAGAGGAGTTTGCCAAGCCCTACCTCGAGCATGAGGAGGAGAAAACCGAGCAGACCCGGGATAATTATGAGAAAGGATGCATCGGCTTCGGCATCTTCGAGGATGACAAGCTTGTCTGCACTGCCAACATCACCGCCCGGACACAGAGCGGTGCCATGATCATCGGGGTTGCCACCCTCCCTGAATACCGGAAAAAGGGGTATGCATCACAGGTGATGAGTGAGTTGTGCAGGCAGTGCTTTGCCGAAGGGATGGGTTTCCTCTGCCTCTTCTATGACAATCCGCTTGCCGGAGAGCTCTATCACAGCATGGGCTTCGAGACGATCGGGCGTTGGGCCATGATGAGATTCTGAGTCGTCCTAGAGGTCCAGAAGAGCCTTGTCACCATAGACTTTCCGCCAGTCTTCGGCAAAGTCCTGGACCGCCTTCCTGATTGAGGGCATCGCAAGGCCGGTTGAGAGGAGCTCAGGCTTTACGGTGCAGCATCCTGCCCCACTGGCATAGGCCGTGGTTACTTCGGCAACATTGCGGAAGCTTGCAGCCAGAACCTGGGTAGAGCTGGTGTTGGTCCACAACAGGCTTGCCAGTTCTCTGATGACACGGCTGGCATCGATGTCCAGATTCAGCATTCTGTCGTAAAAAACAGCTATGTATCGGGCACCGGAGAGCATCGCAAGGATTCCTTGCATCGTAGAGAAAACCGTGGAAGCGGTTACCTGCAACCCCTCTGAGGCAAGTATCTTGATCACCTTGAGCCCCTCTTCGGTCACCGGGACGGCAAGAAAGGTCTGATCTCCCAATTTCGAACAGAGATGGTGCGCTTCCTTGATCATCGTCGAAGCATCACGGCCAGTAAGCTGTACGTGAAGATCGCGCTTTTCCCCGATCAGGGCCCTGATGGCGCACAGGTGGCTCACCACATCCTGTCGCCCCAAGGAAGCGAGCATCGAGGGATTGGTGGTGACCCCTTTGATCGGATAGTACTCCAAGGCATGGCCGATTGCAGTGATATCGGCACTGTCCAGCAAGATGTCCATGGCCGTTCCTCTCTTCTCTGAGTGCAGTGTGCCACACAACACGATGAGGGGCAATCATTGCCCCCCTGTCCTTGACAAACACTTTTTGATATACAACCATGTCGGCATGAGCGAAACCATTCTTGACGAAAGTTCCTTCTTCTATGAACCTGCCATGCAACTGAAAGTCATCAAACGGGACCCTGAGCTCCCGTACCGGTTGCATAGCCATGAATTTCACGAGCTTGTCTTTGTGGTGAGCGGACGGGGTATCAACTTTACCAAGGATGAAGAGTTCATGCTGCGCGAAGGCTCGGTCTTCTTTGTCCCCCCTGGCCTCGAACACGGGTACAAGCATGTAGAGAATCTTGTGCTCTACAACATCATCTATGGGCGCAACCTCGTGAGCCGCCACGCATTGGATCTCACGGAGCTGCCCGGCTATTGCTCCATCTTCCTGCAGGCCGACACCATCCCCAGCCTCTCGCTCTCCCCTTCCCAGATTGCGGAGTTGCTTCCTCTCATCCAATTGATGGAGAAGGAGGCTGATGACCAGAGTTATGGATCGGGTTCACGAACACTCGCCTATGCCTATCTTATTGAACTGCTCGTCTCTCTGGCGCGCATCTATGACCAAACGCCCAATGAGGCAAACCAAACCGCTCGCAGGCTCTGGGAGGTCATCTCTTATATGGACAACCATCTTGACCAGGCTCTCTCAACAGAAGAACTGAAGGATGTAGCCAATATGAGCACCAGCACCCTCAACCGCTGCTTCAAGCAGAGCACCGGACTCTCCCCCATTGAGTTCCACATCCACAAGCGCATTGCCTATGCCTGCTCACTCATCCAGAAGCGAGGCCTCTCAATGGCACAGGTCAGCGAAGCCAGCGGCTTCAACGACCCCAACTATTTTTCCAGGCAGTTCCGCAAGGTCATGGGCATGAGCCCCAAGCAGTACCAGCGGATCTTTACCAGCAGGTTTACCTAAGCGACTCAAGGGCGGTGACAGCACTACTGAAGAACTTATCCTCTCCTGCAAGGCTGACAAAGTCCAGCCGCTTCATCAGGGTGAGGACAGGCGCCTGCACACCGCAGAACAGGACATCCACCTCACGCGTTCTGCACAGCAGTACGATTTCGGTGAACTCGTTGATCGAGCTGTGGTCTATCGTCGGCACCCCACGGAGGCTGAATATGATCCGCTCAACTCCCTCTCCCAGCAGCTTCTCCACCACCTTGGTGAGTTGGTCCTGACTGCCGAAGAAGAGCGAGCCGTCGACATACACCACCTTGGTGTGCTTGTCGTACTCGCCCAACTCACTGGTTACCGGATCGATCTCAATGGAGATGCGATGGCTGCGGACAATGAACATGACCATCGAGAAGATGATGCCGATGAGAATTGCAATGGTGAGATCGAACACCACCGTTGCTATCATGGTGATCAGATACTGGCTCATCGAGGTCTTGATGCGCTTGCTGAAGATCTGGCGGATCGAATGCCACTCGTTCATTCTCCAGGAGGTTACCAGCAGCACCCCGGCAAGGGATGCGAGCGGAATCCTGCTCATGAAGGGAGAGAGCAGGAACATCGAAGCGAGCAGGCCAAGGGCATGGATGATGCTGGTCAGGCGGGTCTGCTGACCGCTCTTGATTGCAACCGAAGTGCGGGCAATCGCTGCGGTTGCAGGGATTCCCCCAAAGAAGGGGATGATCACATTGCCGATGCCCTGGGCGAAGAGCTCCTGGGTAGCATTGAGTTTCTCGCCTCTCATCTTCCCACCTGAAGAGCCGCACAACAGGCTCTCCACCATCCCCAAGGCAGCGATGGAAATCGCAGGGGAGAGGTAGGGAAGCAAGGTGGCAAGGCTGAGTGAGCCGAAGTGAAGACGGTTCTCGCCAAGCAGGGAACGGGGAATGGCACCCACTTCACCGACAGGAAGATCCAAGACCATCTGCAGCACAAGGGTGACGATGATGCCCAACAGGCTCGCAGGGAAGCGCGCATTCCACTTCTTCGGCCAAAGTACCATCAACAGGATGACCAACAGGCCGTAGAACAGGGTGGGCAACTGCACCGAAAAGCCCAGTTCAGAGTAGGAAATCAGTTTCTCGATGGCACTCTCCCCTGCACTGGTGGTGCCAAAGAAGTTGTCGATCTGGCCGAGAGCGATGATGACGGCGATACCACTGGTAAAACCGGTGACCACCGGGCTGGGGATGTAACTGACCAGAGCACCCACTTTCAGAAGTGCAGCGATGAGGAGAATGAGGCCACTGAGAAAGCCTGCGATGAAAACACCTTCCACCCCGTGGCGTACGGAGAGGGAGATGAGAATCGCTGCCATTGCTCCGGTAGGACCGGAAATCTGGAAGGAAGCTCCCCCCAAAGCACCGATGATCAGGCCTGCCAGAATGGCCGTAATCAGGCCGCTGGCGGCATCAAGGCCCGAGCTCACCCCAAAGGCCAGGGCAAGCGGAAGCGCCACTGCCGTGACGGTCAGACCTGCAAGCAAATCCTTCGAAAAAGCATTGGCGTTATAACCGGAAAATTCACGTTTGATATCCCCAAGAAACCGAAGCTGTCCCATAGTAGTTCCCCACTCCTCTCAAATCGAGCGAAGCATAGTCCTTTCGCACAGGAAGCTCAAGCCACCAGGAGTATGGAAAGACCCTATTTTCTGACTGGCACAATCTCCAACCAATAGCCGTCGGGGTCAGAGATGAAGTAGATGCCCATCTTCTTGTTCTCATAGCAGATGCATCCCATCTCACGGTGCTTTTCCCTGGCTGCTTCCAGGTCATCGGTCTGGAACGCAAGGTGGAACTCATTGTCCCCCAGGTTGTAGGTACCTTTCTCCCAATTGCGCAGCCAAGTGAGTTCAAGCTGGTGTTTCGACTCCCCATCTCCGAGGAAAACCAGGATGAAGGAACCATCCTCAGCGACCTTTCGCTTCACTTCCACCAAGCCAAGGGCTTCCTGGTAGAATGCCAGGGACTTGTCGAGATCCGTTACATTGAAATTGTTATGGACAAACCGGAAATTCATTCTATCCTCCATGTCTGCGGTTCAGCGTGCAAGACAGTGACCGCAGTATTCAGGTTGTGTTCTTTCAGCTCTCGTGCAAGACGGGAGCAGAGCTCATACGCTCCCCAGAGGTGCATCGGCACCAAGTGATGTACCGAAATCCGCTCCAAAAGGTCCTTTGCCCCCAGGCTGTAGGCGTCCTCAAGCCGGGGATCGACAGGAACAAAAGCAACATCAAGCGTGAGGGGGAGCAAACGCAGCTCCTGATGGTAGTCTTCCTCCATCTGACGATTGTACGCCTCACTCTCCCCATTCCAGTGCCAGTGGTTCAGGTCCCCTGCAAAGTAGAGGGTCTTCCCCTCCACCTCCAGGATGAAGGCAACCCCCTCATCGGTGGATTTGAGGGTCCTGATGGCTATGCCTTCAACCTCTGCCTCCTCATAGGGACCAAGCCACACCACAGACTCCAATCCGGCTGCATGGTGGGTAGCGATGTCGGAGGAGAGGACGAAGGTCGTCCTGCCCTCCCGCTTTGCAAGTCCAAAAATCTCGGGACTGAAGTGGTCCCCATGCCGATGGCTGGCAAACACCACCAGAGGCTTGTCCAAAGAAGGAAGCTCCAAAGAGCCCTTGGTGTAGTCGAAGAGCAGAAAGACGTTCCCTGTTTCCAACAAAAAGGCACTATGGCCCAGATAGGTACAATCCATACCATAACCATGGACGAACAAACCCAACGTGTCAAGGTCAGATAAGCTGTGCTATAGTGAACCGCAGGGAGGATGCATATGCAAATCAGTGTGGTGAATCAGGAGAATCAGGTGTTGGCAACCAGCCGCCCGTGCGGATACGGGGTCGCCTTGGAGTACAAGCAGAGCTATCAGGCAGGTGATACCGTCCTCCTGACCATCGAGGAAGTTGGGCTGTATGAACTGCAGATCGACGAATGCCTGGGAACATGCATCGTCCACCTTGAACAGGAAGCCCGCTTCCAAATCCCCACCGAGGCGGAGAAACGAACCTGTTATCCCAAGCTTGCATTCACCGGTGATTGCCATCTGATGACCCTCACTCCCTTCACACCCACAGAGCGCAGGAACCTTGCCCTGAATGTCTATGACCATCACCAGGCCAAAGGTATCCATCCCCATGCAAGTGCCAATGTGGAGACACGAGGGGAGATGGTATTCGCCGCTCGCAATGCCATCGATGGTGTGTTCGCCAACCACAGCCATGGCGACTATCCCTATGCAAGCTGGGGCATCAACCGCGATCCCAAAGCAGAGATGCGCATTGAATTCGGCCGCAGCGTCATCGCCGACGAGATCCGGCTCACCCTGCGTGCCGACTGGCCGCATGACAGCTGGTGGACCGAGGCAGTGGTGACCGACAGCAACGGAAAGCGGTATGTACTCCCTCTGACCAAGAGCCCGCTCCCCCAAGTCTTCCCGATAGAACCGACCTCAATGACTTCCCTCACCTTGGGCGAGCTGAAAAAGGCTGATGATCCGTCACCCTTCCCCGCCCTCACCCAGATTGAAGTCTGGGGAACCGAAGCATAAAGGTTATCTTCCCAAAGTCTTCAGGTTCTCATACTGCTTTTGGACCACCTGGTAGGCGAGTTTGTGATGCCGCCTCCGTTCATCCAGCAAACCCTTGCGGTTGTACCCCATCTGGTAGCGGTTCATCCGCCTGGGCGAACGGAAGTCGTAGAGAATCCAGGCAAAGGTGCCTTGGATGTATCCTGTCCTGAGGATGCGCGCAAACTGGCGTTGGTAGACTGAGGCCTGCTTCTCCTCCGAGAAGAGGGCCTCCTTCGCATCATGAAAACCTGACTTCGCCCCGGCCCCGAACTCGGTCACCAGTACCGGTTTGTCCTTGGCAGAATTGGCAAGCAGCGTTTCCAGCTTGGCCCAGTCCCCATCATACCAGCCGTAGTACTCGTTCAGGCCGATGACATCCAGCTTCTCCTCCAGCCTATCCTCGATGCACAGCTTCGCCTCATTCACCAGACAAGCCGCTCCCACCAGACGGGAAGGGTCGAGGGTATGCGCAAGGTCAGCCAAAGAGGACATGAAGGCAAGCCTGTCATCCGTATCAGGATTCTCGTTGCCCACCGACCAGATGATGACACTGCCTCGGTTGCGGTCACGGACGATCAACTCGGAGAGCTGGTTTTGGGCACTTGCCAAGGTCTGCTGCTCGGCAAAGGCCAAGCCCCAGTAAACGGCTATTTCCTCCCACAACAGCAGTCCCAGCTCATCGGCAAGCTTGGCCATCAGGCGGTGGTGGGGATAGTGGGAGAGCCGGATGCAGTTGCAGCCCAGGCTTTTCGCCTCATCAAGGCTGCGCCTGAGCAGGTTCTCATTGACGAAGCGCCCGAAATCGGGATGGTCCTCATGCAGGCAGACGCCCCGGAGGAACAGCTCTTTCCCATTGAGCAGCATTGCTGTCTTCTCGGTCTTGATCAGACGCAGTCCAATCAGGTCTTCCACCCTATCCTCATCTGCAACGAAGGCAAACCGATACCGGACAGGGTCCTCCACACTCCATGCTGTGCCCGTGAAAGGAACAATCAGCGTAGCCTTCCCCTCCTCACAGCTCAGGGTCTCCTCAAGGCCCAATTCAGGGCAGCGTACCTCTACCGGCACAGAATCCGAGCACTCCACCTCGATGGAGAGGGTGTTCTCGTCAACAAGATGGACAAACCACCGCTTGATGAAAACAGCCGGCAGGGCAACGAGGGAGACCTCACGATAGATGCCCCCATAGTTGAACCAATCGGTATTGTCCGAAGGCACCGAGGTGGCAAGCCGTGAGTTGTTCACCGACAGCAGCAGATGATTGGCAGGCTCAAGGAAATCGGTCACTTCGACCGAGAAGGGAGTGGAAGACCCCTCATGGAAGCCCAGGTAGTGACCATTGAGAAAGAGATAGGCACGGTTGGCCACTCCCTCAAAGCAGAGCCAATACCGCTTTTGGGCTTCCCTGGTACAGGCAAATCGTCGTTGGTAGAGCATCGTGCCCTCATAGAACTCCCACTTGGGGGTGAGGGTGTTCCAGCAGGAGGGAACGGTGGTCTCCTGCCACCCCTCGAAGTCACAATCCTGTGGGGAAGTAACGGGAGGCTTGTACGCAAACCATCGTGCACGAAGGCAGGTATCATACTGGTCAGGGCAGAGTTGCCACGTACCGTCGAGGCTGAGCGCCTCACGATTTCCCGGATCGATCAGGGTCTCGCTGGTGATGCATTTCTGCTGATAGGGCTTGAGATAGGCTTGGTTGTGCAAATGGTCGAGATAGATGGTTTCCATGGCAAAAGGATACCATCACCTGTGATGGTTAGCCATCCCAAGCCGCCTACATTCCCTCAATGCAAAGCAGAGCTTGGTCAAAAAGCCCCAGCTCATAGTAGAGATCGAGCACGGTATAGCGGCTGCGGATCATCTGCGCCCCAACCATGGCACGCTTCAGGTCCTCAAGGGTTGCGTTGATATCCCTGGGGTGAGTCGGGCAGCCGACCAACTGCATCGCATGCTTCAGTTCCTGATAGGGAGGAAGCTGGCTGGTGATACGCTCCTTGAGCTGGGGAAGCAGGGCTATGAGCTGCTTTCTCCGGTCCAACAGAGCTTCCTTTTCCAGGAACTTGCTCTTGGCTATGACAAGGCTTTGGCTTGCCACCTTCTCATCAGCAAAGAAGGCCTTGAGAGCGGCCTCCCGCTCCTCCCAACTCTCGGAAGGATTCCCATAGCAGTCGGAGATGTCCAGTGCAAGCAGGTTCTCATAGAGAAAGGCCACTGCCAAGGTTCCCACGGCAACCTTGAAACCGTGGCTGACCGGCAGCCCATCCTTGCTCAGATGCTCCATCTCCCAGATGTGGCTGATCAGATGCTCAGCTCCGCTGGCAGGACGGCTGTCATGCATGATCTGCATGGCAAACCCACTTGCAGACAGGGCATCAAAGAGCTGGCCGATGGCCCTCGTCTCCCGCTTTGCAATGCCCTGATGCTGCTGATACACCTGCTTCAGTGGCTTCTGCACCATCGTCCAGACATCGTCACGGATGACCTGCACCCCCAAGAGGTCGGCAAGAATCCAATCCATACCGGCGGTGAACTTGGCCATACAGTCACCAAAACCACTTGCGATCATGGCAGAAGGAGCCTCACAGAGAATCTGGGTATCGGCAAGCACAACCATGGGAGCGGCACAAGGAAGAGTCTGCTTGAAGCCACCGATCGATACTGCAGCACCATAGGAGGTATAGCCATCCACACTCGGGGCGGTGGCCACCACCATGTAGGGGCGGTCGAGCTCGGAGGAAGCCCGTTTGGTGATGTCGTTGAGTGTCCCTGAACCAAGAACAACTGCAATGCTGTTGTCGAGTCCAAGACTCAGCCGGGCTTGGGCGATGGAGTGCTCGTCAGCATACGGCTGGGGAGTGGCGGGAAACACGAGCTGGCGGACCTCGATGCCCACTTGCTCAAGGCTTCGGGCAACAGCAAACCCAGCCACACGCTGGGTGTTTCCGTCTGCAATGAGAAGAGCCGGGGTATGGCCGAATGCCTCGACAAAGACTGGGCCAACCTTTTGGAGCGCACCATTCTGTACCAGTGAGATCTTCGTATCCATCAGAACCTCCGCTGTGAGCATACCACGGACACTTGAGCGAGGAAAAGCACTACGCTACACTGCCTCCATGACAACACCAACCTTTTCCATCCTTGCCGATTCCATCTCCACCTTTGCGGGCTTTGTCCCCGAGGAGAATGAGCTCTTCTACCCCCGTGAAGGGGTCGATGTCACCCATGTCGAACATACCTGGTGGCACCGTCTGATCCAGCGCACAGGCCTCAGGCTCCTGACCAACGAGTCCTACTCGGGCAGCAGAATCAGTTATACCGGCATCCGTCCGCTCACCTCCTGCTTCCAGGATGAGAAGCGCCAGAGCCGACTGGGCGGCGACCTGATCATCATCTTCGGCGGCACCAACGACTGGGGACAGGCCGACCAGCCGACAACAAAAGAGGTCTTTACCGAGGCCTATGAGAATTTGGTTGCTCAGATGCTCAAGCGCCACAGCACAAGCGAGCTGTACTTCTGCACCCCGCTGCAGAGAACCGACCGGGCACTGGATGAGCCGAACATGCACGGTTGGACCCAGCTCGAGCTTGCCGCATCTATACGCAGCATTGTAGCGGCACACCCCAAGGCACGCCTTATCGACCTCGCAGCCTTTCCCATCCACGCAGGAGACGGGATGTTGACAGACAACCTCCACCCCACCAGACAGGGAATGGAAACCCTCTCACACCTTATTCAGCAGGGATTAGGGCTTTAGCAGGGCGGGAAGCAACAAAGACCTGCAAAAAATGAACCGGAGCATTACCTCCGGCTCATCGACACAAGATGCTAGATGCAACCTGTTATACCCCGACAGGGACATATCCTCCTACAACCTGAGGCAGGAACAAACTGATCTCAGGAATGAACGAGACCAACAACAACGCTACAATCATACAGATATAGAACGGAAGCGTTGCCTTTACAACCCGCTCCATGGAGATCTTTCCAACAGCTGAACCGATGAAAAGAACCGCTCCTACAGGAGGAGTCAAGAGGCCGATACCGCAGTTGAGTACCACCATGATGCCGAACTGAATGGGATCAAGACCGCAAACACCGGTGGCAATCGGGAACAGTATCGGGGTAGCAATGAGGATGATCGGAGCCATGTCCATGATAGCACCGAGAATCAGCAATATAATGTTCAACAGAAGGATCAAGAGAATCCTGTTGCTGGTAAGATTTGTGATCGCTTGGGCAGCAAGAGTAGGAACATGAAGAGTGGTCAGGCAGTAACCGAAAACCGAGGAGGTAGCAATGAGAATAAGCACAATTGCCAAAGTTCCTACGCAATCATCCAGCACCTTCCAAACTCCCTTCCAAGTCAAACCCTTGTAGATGAAGACTGAGACGATTAGGGAGTAGATAACCGCAATGGCCGCCGATTCAGTAGCAGTAAAGAAACCTGCTACTACACCGATAACTACGATGATGACGGCTGCCAAAGCCCAGAAGGATTTTCCCAATTGCACAAAAAAGTTCTTGAGACTGAACTTATCCCCCTTGGGATAACCTCGCTTAACAGCAAAAATGTAGGATCCGATCATCAAGGTGATGGCTAGCAGTGCCCCTGGAAGATACCCGGCAAGGAAGAGACTTCCTACAGAAATCCCACCTGCGGTGGTTGCATAGATGACCATGTTGTGGCTGGGAGGCACAAGCAGCCCCTCACAGGAACTGGTTATCGTAACTGCGGTGGAGAAATCGGCGTCATACCCTTCATTGACCATCATGGGAATCAGGATGGAACCAAGGGAAGCAGTGTCAGCAGCGGCAGAGCCCGAAATACCTCCGAAAAAGTAGGAAGCTACAATGTTCACCTGGGCAAGGCCACCCCTCATCCAGCCTACACACGCATTGGCAAGTGAGATGAGTTTATCCGATATTCCGCCAGAGCCCATCAGCACACCCATGGTGATGAAGAAAGGAACCGCCATAAGCGAGAACGAGCTGATGCCCTTGACCATGAGCCGGCAGATGTCATTGAGGCTGTTGCCTTGAAAGAGCATACAGAACACAGAAGAAAGCCCTACTGCATACGCAATAGGAAAACGAAGGAAGATCATGATAAAGAAGCTTCCCAGAAGAATCAGAATTGCAATACTGTTTGCGTCCATCAAGCCTTCTCCTCTTCCTTCATAAAGAAGGACTTCAAATGGTTGTACAGAGACTCCAGCTCAAAAATAATCATGGCAAGTCCGGCGAGAGGTACAGGGAAATACATCCAGAAACGGCTGAGCCAGGGAATGGAAACATAGAACCCCCTGCCACCTAGTGTCGTTGCATATCGCCAGCCGACAAAAAGCATGATCAACCCGAGACTGAGTACAGCGACATCGGAAAGGATGTCGAGGAACTTGATTGTACGCTTGGGGAGGTACTTGTCAAATGCCGTCATCCTGATATGGGAACCCCGCCTGATGGCTAGGGCGGCTGAAAGAACAGCCATATAGGACATACAGGTCAATACAACCTCTTCCGACCAAGCAGGATCCTTGAGGAATGGGATGTATTGATTGAACATACGCCCGGCTACCGCATAGCTGGTAATCAGGATGTCGGCAATCAACAAGAGTTTGCAGATTATCAGTACAATCCTGTCTGTCCAGTCATACGCATGTTTTATCTTGTCCATGGTTGCAAAGAACTTTGACATGGTTACTCTCCTGAGACTTGAAAAGGTGGGATTGTAACTCCAATCCCACCAATAGCTTGACTTAAAACCCTTACTTCAAAGCAACAATCTTCTGATACAAAGCTGCCTGGCTCTTGGTATTCTCATCAATCACAGCCTTGCTGGCTGCAGCCCATTCAGCCTTGTTGGAAACTTCAACAATGTTTGTACCCTCAGCCTTGAGTGCTGCAAGAACTTCGTTCTCTGCGTTCTCGCTGATCTCGGCATTGTATGCCTGTGCAAGCTTACCGGCTTCCATGATGGCGCTTCTCTGCTTCTCGGAAAGCTTGTTCCAAGCGTTGTCGGTGATGACAACCTGGATGGCTCCAAGGGTGTGGCCATCAAGAATCATGGTGGGAGCAACTTCCTGGAAAGCGTTGGCCTTGTAGTTTGCAATCGGCTGCTCGGCGCCGTCGACAACACCGGTCTGCAAAGCGGAGTAGAGCTCACCAAAGGATACTACGGTCGGAGAAGCACCAAGGCCTCTTACCATGCCGTTCATAACGGGGTCGTTGGATACGCGAAGCTTCAAGCCCTTGAGGTCACTCATCTTTGCAACTTTCTTTACAGTAAAGAAGTGTCTGAAACCCTCCTCACCATAGAAAACACCGCGGATGGGAAGACCGATGGCCTGGGGTTCATTAAGGAATTCGGGAGCCAGGTCGGAATTGGCGAAAGCCCAGAAGTGAGCCCTGTTCTCGAAGGTGAAGGGGATTGAGAGAAGCTTGGACTTCTCGGCACCATAACTGGTGAGCGCAAATGCAGAAATTCTGGACATGTCGATCGAGGTACCGCCGCCAAGGATGGAGTCCAGTACGTCGTTCTCAGAACCAAGAACACCGGAAGCCTGGATGTCGATGGTCACCGTACCACCACTGAGTTTTTCGACCTGCTGCTTGAAATAGACGCCGGTCTTGCCAACGATGCTGTCAAGAGGATTAACCTCGGCATAGACAAGCTTTACATTTTTTTCAGCTGCGGGAGCAGCAGTAGTACTCTCTTGCGAACCAGCGGCAAATGCCATGGAAGAACAGAGCAAGAGTGCCAAAAGAATTACCATTACACGTTTCATAGGAGCCTCCTAATAGAAATTCGACCTGTTTACCACAGGTACATGAAAAATGTAAATCAGGAAAATCACGTGCACAAGGTGAAGTCAAAGAAAATACAATCTATCCAAAAAATTGAAAAATCTAGATATCTCTAATCCTTTCAACAATTTCTCGTTCCTTCTGTCCCAGCTCACGGTAAAGCGGCTCCATGGCTTCCTTCAACGCAAGCATGTCCTCATCACTGGGAATGATGAATTTGACTCCTGATTGCACCGCCTTCTCATACGCCCGGTTTTCCTCTTCCTGCCAGAGTTTTCGCTCATATACCCCGCTCTCCCTTGCACACGCTTCGATAATCTCAACAAAGCCGGGGTCGATGGCGGATACTTTCTTTTGAGCATCGGCACTTATCATCACGACTTCAGGTAGCCGGAAGTGCTCATCCTGATAGAAATAAGGAGCCGCTTGGTTGTGGTCCATGAACACATAGCTGGGAAGGTTGTTCTCCGCCCCATCGATTCGTAGTTTCTGCAGTGCAGAATAGACATCCCCATAGGGAATCTGCACAGCCTCGGCACCAAGCAGCTCGATGGTGCGGCTCATCATGTCATTCTCCTGGACCCTTATCGTGAGGTCCTGAAGAGAAGCAAAGCTGAAAATCGGGGTTCTTGTATAAAAACTCCTGGCTCCGGCATCGTACCAAGCCAAGCCGATAGTACCCTTGCCCGACATATCACGCAGATACATGTCACCGATTTCCCCGTCAAGGACCCTCCACATATGTTCGCTGTCGGTGTACAGATAAGGCAGTTGGAGCGTCCAGAGTTCGGGAAAGAAACGGAAGAGCGTGCCCAGAGAGAAACGTGACATATCGATGCCCCCATACGTCATCTGCTCCATCACACTGTTCTCCGACCCCAACACACTATCGGGATAGATCCTGATCTCGATTCTCCCTCCGGTCCGCTCCTTAACCAATTCAGCCATATATGCAGCCGCTTCAACAGTGGGATAGCCGGGACTCTGGTTCTCGGCATAACGGAGCACCAACTCGGGATGGCTCTGCTCTTCCTTGCGACAGGCAAAGAAGATGCAGATCAGCACCAATACAACAAAAAGGACTTTTTTCATCTTCTCATGCCCCCACTTACCTGTCTTCGGTATTCGGTTGGGGTAAGCCCTGTATTTTTCTTGAAGGCGCGGGTGAAGTAACTTGAGCTGTCATAGCCGACCATCGAGGCGATCTCCGATGCCGACTTGAAGGGATCGCATAAATAGTCCTTTGCCGCCGAAATTCTGAGGTTTGTGATGTAATCGAGGAAATTGACCCCGGTGCAACGCTTGAAGATGCAGCTCAGATACGATGCATTGATATTGAGCAGGCTGCTAACCGAATCCAATGAGAGGTCGTAGTTCATGTAGCTGTGTTCCAGATATTTCTTTACCTTGGCCATCATCAGGGAGGCTTTGTCGGTAACCTCATCCTCTTCCAGACAATCGCCTTCAGGAGGACGAACAGCTTTCAGCTGTCGTTCGGCTTCCACCTGGCTGATCGCCCGCTTAACAGCCCTCAGAACGTCCTCCTTATCCACAGGTTTGAGAATATAGTCGATGGCCCCCAGCTTTACAGCTTCACGGGCGTAGGAAAATACACTGTAGGCTGTTATGAAAATAATGCGGCATGAGGGCTTGTCCGCCAGAATCCTTTGGGCGGCTTCCAAACCGTTGAGGGCCGGCATCTCAATATCCATAAGAACAACATCCACATCGTACAGGGAGGCATACGTGACGGCCAACCGCCCATTTTCCACCTGATACAGTTCCAGGAGGAGATTGGATGAGAGTATTTTATACAGAAGCTCTCGTTCGACACTTTCGTCATCAACTATCAGTATCTTGATCATCCTCTTCCTCCTTTTTCAGAACCAACGGCATTTCTATAGAGATTGTTGTTCCGCATCCTTCCTCGGAACTCACCTCCAGGGAACACCGGGCATCCAGCAGCTTCAATCGAGCGGCGACGGTATACAAACCTATATGCTCTCCGGTAACCGGAGAGTCAAGCAGCCGTGAACGAAGCGCCTCCAAGTCCACTTTCTTCATCCCCACCCCATCATCCCTGACCTGTACGAAAAGGATACCATCCTTCTCTTCCAAGGTGAGCCAAACGCTGCCGGAACTCTCTTTCGGACCGAGGCCGTGCTTGAAGGAATTCTCAACCAAGGGTTGAAGAAAGAAGGAAGGAACCAGCGTCTCCGTCAACACCAGCGAGGGAGCGATATCCCAGGTAAGTGTCACCTTCTCCTTGAACCTTGCCTTATAGAGGCTGTAATACTCATCAACAATCTGGATTTCCCTTGAAAGCGGGACCTGTACCTCATTATCGGCCAAGGCATACCGAAACAGCCGAGCCAGCGAAGAGAGCAAGGCATCGGTTTCGTCTGCATGCTCCTCCTGGGCTGTGTACTTTATTACATTGATGGTATTGAAGAGAAAATGTGGGTTGATCTGGCTTCTGAGCAGTTGCAGCTTCTCCCGTTCGAGCAGGTTCTGCATCGCCAATGCCTCGGTGTTCTTCTTGTGGATTTCCTTCTCCATCTCATTGTTTGCCGTGAGCAGTCTCACTTGGTTTCGCATCGCCAATTTCATCTCATTGAATGCACGGGCCATGTCTCCGATTTCATCCTTGCGATGTATGGAAATCTCCGGCCTGTCAAAGTTCCCAGCGGTTATCGCCTTGGAGGATTGTGCCATCTCCTGTACTGCAGAAAGCAGCCGTATCAATTCCTTGAAGGCGGCAAATCCGAAAAGGATCATGACCAAAACCGTCAGGGCATATACGGCATCGAGATCATCGTTGAGTTGAATCAAGCGGTCGTAGGTTGATTGGTTGTCCATGATCGCCCGCTCGATCAGCTGCTGAACATACAGATAGAGATAGTTCAGGCTGGGTTCAAGCTCTTCGTAGTATATCGTTGACGCCTTGTCGATGTTAATTTTTAGCAGTTGTTCCTGCATGGCCGACAGATACGTGCGATAGTTGTTGTAGGTGGTATTCACCGCCTGCACCAGAAGGTACTGCTCCACCCCGATGCTTGCAATATCGGTATCGATTTGTCCAAGACTGTCCTCGGAGATCTCATTTTCCCGTCTCAGCTCGGAGACCAAGGCTGCGATATCCCCGAAATCCCACCGATAGGAAGAAAGTACATCCCTTGTCTGTCCCAAGGAGTTGAGCAGCAAACTGATCTTCTGCACATTGCCCGAACTCTTCTGTATCGGATCCATAATATATTTGCCCTGATAGGCTGAAATTGCCAGCTGCAGGAAAATGAAGAGGATGAAGACAACGAGAAAGAGAAAAATCCTGTGGAAGAGATTCAGGTGAAAGCGTTTTTTCTTATGTGTTTTCATGAGTATTCCCAGATATCCTATCATTCAATTCCCAAAAAGGGAATGAAAGGAAAATAATTGCGTGCTATAGTGACGCCATGAACATAGCAGTAAAACTCAGTGAACACCACTTCAGACAATTTCTCATCTTCAACATACTCAAGCGTCTCAAACTGTATAAAAGTCCCGCCATATTTGCATCCATTCTCACCTTCTCGGCCCTCATCAGTTTTCTGATGCACAAGGTCGAGGGTGCAGTCTTGCTGGGAATCGTGCTGCTTGTGGTGGGACTGGGAGTGCCGGTCGTATATTTTTCGACTTTTTTCAGTTCAGTCAAGAGACAGGTGGCAATGCAGAAACTCAACCCTCCACGGTTGGTTTACACCCTCGAGTTTTCACAGGAGTCTCCGTTGCTGCATATTTCCAACGATAAGGAAAAGGCAGACTACCGATGGCAGGATGTCCACCATGCGTATATCGAGAAGGAGAGCATCTATTTGTTCCTTACCAAGGACAAGGCGTTCCTGCTTCCGTTTGATGTACTACAAGACAAGCAAGCAACGATCAAGCTGATCGAAGCAAAGCTCGGCAGAGAGCGCTGCAGTAACCATTCATAACCCCACCCTGCATCAGTTTTATGCTCTTCTACTCACTTTTGCTGGCTTTGTATTTCATTTCTATGCTTAAAGTTTCCAAACGATTGCGGGCCTTCATCTCTTCAAGAATGGTCCTGATCAAGCCAAAGAGCGCTCCTGCTTGGGTATAATCGGCTGGTGTATAGAAGTTGATGCGGTCTTCGGCCATCAATCGATGGGCGGCCTCCTCTTTGCCCTGCATATATACAGCGATGCTCTTGCCTCCGTTCTGCTTGACCAGCTTCATGCAAGGCACATCGGTAAGGCCGTCTCCGATATAGATCATATTGCGAAACGGTACGCTGCGCTCAGGCTCTGCCGTATATGCATTGAGCGCCTGATCCTCAAACACATCAAGCACACCCTTGTTGATGCGAAAGAGGAACTGGGTCTTGGCCGTATAGTTGACCGACAGCTTGGGCCAGACAGCTCTACCCTCAGCATCATAGAGATACTCACAGGCATAGATGCGCCTGAAGGCCGACCCGATGGCCGAACCTTCGATGATCTCCTTGAGTCCCGAGGAGATGATGTAGTGCTCGATGGAGAGGCCCAGCTCTTCTCCCACGGCATTGATGGCAGAGAACCACCCCTCCACCCCGGGATAGAACTCCAGGTCCCGACCGAGCTCAACCAAATCACTACGCTGGATCGGTTGGTTGCATCGTTTTGCCTCATCAAGCATGAGCTTGAGGTAGGAGAGGATGTGGTCCATCCCTTCTTTCCGGGCTTGCTCGTTTGCCTTCTCCCAGAACTCCTCGCTGCTCAGTCCAAGCTTGGGGATGAAGGTATACTCCTGCATATCCTTGGTAGTGAGCGTCTTGTCAAAATCATACATCAGGGCAATGGTGGGTTGTGCATGCATAGGGTGAGTATACCACAACAAATGGTGTATCTACAGAACTTATTAGTTGACATATCAACCATTTTGGGGTATAGAGTGTACATGTACACCAGTCTTGCACGCCACTTGGCAATTTTGCACCGACACAACCAACGCTACCTCAACCAGGTCCTCAAACCCTACAGCCTCACCAGCGGGGAAGTGGGCTTTCTGATGTCCCTCTACCAAGCCGAAGGACAGACGCAGGAAGAACTCTCCACAGCCCTGGTCATCGACAAGGCAGCAACCGCACGGGCCCTGAAAGTGCTCATCGACAAAGGCTATGTCACCCGAACCCAGGATGAGAAGGACAAACGGTGCAATCGCATCCACCTGACAGAACACGCCAAAGCTTTGGAAGCAGAGCTTACCAACCGGGTACGCAGGTGGAACCTGGACCTGATGGAGCAGTTCGGAAGCGAGACCTACGAACAACTCTGTGCACAACTGGGTATGATACAGAAGGAATTGAACTGACATGCAACACACAGCAGAACATGCAAACCCCTTGGGTACAGAACCAATTTTCAAGCTTCTGATGCGCTTCAGCATCCCGGCCATCGTCGGGATGATGGTCAACGCACTCTACAACGTCGTAGACCGCATCTTCATCGGCAACAGTCCCTCCATCGGGGCAAACGGGATAGCAGGCATCACCATCGCCTTCCCCATCATGATCATCCTCATTGCCCTGGGGGTGCTTTTCGGCATCGGAGGAGCTACCCTTTTCTCCATCCGCTTGGGCCAGAAAAGGAATGAGGAGGCCGAGGAAGCTCTCTTCACCTCCTTCATCCTGCTCACCGGAGGCGGTTTGGTCTTCCTTATCCTGGGGCAAATCTTCATGCCCACCATTCTGAGAATGTTCGGGGCAAGCGAGCAGGTGCTGCCCTATGCCTCAAGCTATCTCAGGGTCATCCTGATGGGCTCGGTCTTTGCCGTAACCAGCATGGGTCTGAATCACTTCATTCGTGCTGATGGCAACCCGAAGGTTGCGATGCTCTCGATGTTCCTCGGGGCTGGGACGAACATCATCCTCGACCCGATCTTCATCTATGTCCTGGATTGGGGCATGGCAGGAGCGGCCTTGGCAACCATCATCAGCCAAAGCTTCTCCTTCATCTGGGTCATCTCCTACTTTCTGGGAAAGCGCAGCCGCGTCAAGCTCAGATTTGCCAAGCACCGCATCCGTCTTTCGGTGGTCCGCTCGATCATGACGCTGGGCTTTCCCCCGTTCACCTTGCAGATCATGTCCAGCATCCTGAACGTAATCCTCAACAAGACGCTCATCCTCCACGGCGGGGACCTGGGCATTGCCGCAATGGGCATTGTCCACAGCCTGCAGACCCTGCTCTTCATGCCGGTCATCGGCATCAACCAGGGAGTTCAGCCGCTTATCAGCTTCAACTTCGGGGCAAAACAGTACGACCGGGTCAAGGAAGCTGCCAAACTCGGCATCCTCAGCGCCACGGCCGTGATCTTGGTGGGCTATGCGGTGACCCAGCTCTTTCCCCGCACCATGGTGGGA